>JBAZTK010000001.1:0-151507 GCA_041661985.1 Sulfuricurvum sp.
TTTTATACCGATCGTCGGCTTTGATCGCACGCGCCAAATCCAATCCGTTCATCTCAGGCATATTCACATCGCTGATCAAAAGATCAAAATTCTCACGACCCGCTTGCAGAGCACCTAGCAGTTCCGCTGGATTCAAATACGATTTAAATTCGATTGTCCCGCTACCGATCATCTCATCAAGCGCTAACTCTGCTGTTGCGATAACGGCTCTCGAATCGTCTACTATAATTACTCTTTTTGCCAATTTTTCTCCCTTTTTAAGTTAGTGAATAATAATATTCATTACATTCACACACTGACACTGTTTCATTCAAGTATCATATGTATAAATAGTCACAAAAAAATCTCAAAATCTCAATTTGTAAAAATATTTTGTTTAAAACAAATAGTTTACTTCAGCGCGAACTTCTTTGTTTGACGTATCGTTTCCGATTCCATCCGATGCTCCGCCACTATTAGGTATCGTTCCACCAGGAATATTCTGAACCACAGCATTCTCTTGAATCATAGTTCGAAGTTTGAATTCCAGCCCTTTTACGCTTTCCATCGCGTATTTCACGTCACAGTTCCACTGGCGAGTATCGCCATTTCCGTAATAACGGTTTGTTTGCCCTTGGTATCCAACTTTGGAAGGGTCACGGTTATAGAAACTGTAGCTCACCAATGCACTTAGACCTGGAACCAAACTGTTAAAATCGTAATCAAACTGTCCCTTATACGCACTCGTATTAGCATTCCAGTCGGTAACTGTCATTGAGCGCGTGTACCCTTCCGTCGGGAATCCACGCCATGCAGCGATTAGATCACCGCCGTTATCGGTATGCGAATAGGCCAAAAGGAACCGTGCCGCCTTATAGTTGGCGATTGCCCGCAGTGCAACCATATAGGTATCAATACGATTGTCATCATCCCCTTTTAGCTGTACTTTTGATGTTCCCCCTGTCGGAGACGTGCCGGTTACCGCTCCGGTCGCGTACGGTGATGATCCGTCCATCGGAGTGATGATGTCCCCGGCACCATGGTCAAACTGCTGCACATAACGCGCACCGAAAGTCAATGAAATATCCCCGGCTCTCAGTTTATAATTTCCCTCTACCATCATCTGATCGATGATATCGGGCCATGTCATGTACCACCCTTGGAGGTCCAAAGAATCGATCGATTTGTTTTTAATCCCTGCTATTACTACGCCTGGAGTAGCGTTATGCCCATATTGGATAAGATCGCCTGCGGCAATCCCTTCACTAACCGTATAATGGGTATTGTAATAGTTTTTAATGGCATCGGGAGTATCTCCAGTATCGGCCATTGATCCAAAATAATTCATCCCTCGCTCTTTGATTTTATCAGCATAATCGAGTTCAAATGTTGTATTGGTAATATCATTGGAAATAATACTCGCCCCTTCGATTGCTATGGGGATTATTTTTGTATCATTGGGATTGATAAATGGATTCGTCATCAAAAATCGTCCCCCTTTAACCGCCGTTTTAGCAATATCATACTGGAGATACGACTGGGCTAAAGCACTGTACCCTCTTCCAAAATCAGTCACAGCCCCTGGTCCGCGTGAAAATAAATCGGATGCTGTTGTGTTCTTCGGATGACCTGCTGTAATACCATTGTTGTCATTGGTTGCGAATCCCATACCTCGTGTTGTATAGAAACCCACACCAGTACTTATCCCTTTTAATGGCGCCGTTTTATAAATCAGACTCCCGCCTATAGCCGTTCCAAGGCTGTCTTCATCCGGCTTTGAACCGTTAAGCAGCCATTGTTCATTATGATCCCAGTCGGTGGAGATCATGTGCATGCGGATCCGTCCATCCAGCTTACCCTCTTTAAATGCACTGGCAACATCATCAGCTGCTTGAGCACACAGTGCTGTGATAAGTAGTGTTGATGTTATGATTGAAATTTTCATACTGTTTTTCCTATTTCTAAATTTAATTTTCAAATCATATTTAGAAATAGTCACAAAAAAATCACTACCCAGAGATGCAGATATAACTAGAAAAACTCATTCAAGAGTTACTGCAACATATAAGTGAGTGTAAGTAGGGCTTGTATGGAAAGTTTGGTGAGGGTAATAATATAGTATGACTAGATTGAATAGACTCGTATTGTTAATCTATTCAATTTCATCAACAAATTCAGCTAAAACAGCCGAAGCATCCGTTCTTTGTCCTTCTATTTCTTTCAAGGCCTCAGCTTCTTCGACTTTTGCGTGTTCTTCTTCGACAAACTCAATAAATGCCTCAGTATCCATATCTGGCTTATAAAACTGTGTATATCCTACAGCGATCTCTACAAATTTGCTGCTGCACCCAAAATCGGTCAATTTATCTTTTAAACTCTTCATTTCTAAACATCTCCTAGTAAAAGCGTATTATAGAATAAATAATCAAATTAGCAGTTATAATGCAACATAGAATGACAGGAGTGTATCATCCATGCATGGAAAAATAATCAATTATGACAGTGAAACAGAAATAGGGATAATCAGCGGTGAAGATGCGAAAAACTACACTATATCGATCGTAGATTGTAGATCAATAATACCGCCAAATATTGACTCAGAAGTAAATTTTGAACCGCATGGAGATAAGGCAACAGAAATCTATGTCATCTCTTCAGAAGTTCATCCTACCTCAAGTCATAGCTCACTGCATGAGCAAACACATCATGTACCAAAAAAACCTCCTAAAACTCTACTGCCAGTTGTCTTGATTGGCAGTTTACTTATTTTTATAGGAGTATTGATCTATGGAGAGTTAGATCGTAGAAATATGAAAGAAGTACAAGATCTTTATGAATCACAGATTAAAAAAATCGAAACATTACTAATAAGTGAAAATTGTACTGATGCAAAAAATGAATATTTACGTGCAAAAAAAACCAGAGATAAAATATCTAAAATGGGATTATACTACAGTCTAGACACTCATGCCAGACAAGCACATGCAATAGAAATAGCCGAGTGTTATGCACATAAAAATGAGTTTGATGAAGCGATTAACATGCTGAATATAAACGGAATTCATGATCCTGATTACCTCTTAAGAGCATCGGTCATTTACAAAGATTCCGGAGATACTGAAATGGCAGACGAAGCCCGGTCCATGGCTGATAAATTTGACACCTCTAGATAACAAATATTGACTGGTTAAAACGTTAACTTGAAATTTAGATAATACGTTTGGCCGTTGTCTGTAAATTCACTGTTACGCTTTCCCTCAAATAGCATGGTCCCTACTCCCATACTCATATCGTCACTAAGTGAATATCTCAATACAGGTCCCACATAAAAACTACCGTCCTTGGCGCTCATAATCCCTGATAGCGCACCGTAAAGAAGAGAATCCAACTCATATCCCAGACTCATTCCAAAATAATCATGTGACCGTACTAAATTATTTATTGCTCCTGATGGAGTCCTTAATACTATTTCCTTTTCAAACGTTTTAGAGGAGTGTAGCCACTCGCATGCAAGATTTAGGGAGTTTTCAAAAGCATAGTCTGCCCCAACAAGTCCCTGAAAGAATTTTTTATTGAGCAATTTATCCTCGAACCATCCCCCCTCAGAGCGAAGTTCAACCCCTGTATCTAATAGCTCTCCCTCGAGCTCATAACCGATCATGGTAACATCGTTTGCACTCACGACATCCAGCGCCGCATCGGCAAAGCCAAGATATCCTTTGACACGTCCGGCGTATTTAAAACTTTTATCTGCACGCTGCGCCGATACAGCTGTGATCTGACTCAGGCTGGATGGCGCATAGGTATACGCCAATGCCATTACGCCGTACACTTCATCCGGTTCCAGCGCAAGCGGATTTTTCGGATTAAACAGGTCCGTAGGATTCCAGATGCGTCCTACCCCCATGCTGATCTTTTGCAATCCAAAGCTGATCCGCTGCTTATCATCACCATATCCGCCGTACAGACGGTAAAGCTGTGCGTAAAGTTGCCCCTCATAATAATCATACATATTTGTTTGAGTTGAAAATGGGGTATCGGATCGGACCAAGCTCGCAGCTTTGTAGGAGATGGAATTTAAGACATCATGCCCCAGCGTATTTTTAATATCTCCGATCGCAGTTGCAAACCAATTCTCCTGGCGAAGATGTTCGGTAAGACGAAATCGATTGATATTATAGAGTGTTGACTTTCCAGTGCCATCAATCGGTGATGAGAGGGTGAAATTACTGTTTTCAAACATCGTCTCTGATTCTATTGCCTGAGCGGTTAACGTTAAAAAAATCGCAACCCACACTCCTCTGATCATGGCCGGACAGTATCCTCAATAATCTCCCCGTCACGTAAAATGATGGAACGGCGCGCTTTTGAAATGACCATCGGATCATGGGAGGAAAAAATAATCGTCACCTTCTCCTCTTCATTGAGACGGCGCATCAACTCCATCAATTTTTCGCCATTTTTTGTATCCAAATTGGCGGTAGGCTCATCGGCGAGGATTAATTTTGGCTTGCTTGCCACCGCCCTAGCCACTGCAACACGCTGTTGTTGCCCTCCGCTAAGGTGATCAGGAAGTTTGTTCAAATAGGCGTGAATATCCAGCTCTTGTGCCACTTCCATAACACGCGCATCACAAACACTTTGCTCTGTTCCCATCAGACGCATTACATACTCGATATTTTCTTTGACGGTCAATACAGGGATAAGATTATAGGCTTGAAAAACAAATCCGATATTCTCTCTGCGAAACAAGGCCAGATCGTTTTCGCTCAACGCCGTAATCTCTGTACCTTCAAGTACCACATTCCCCTCGCTTGGGGCATCGAGTCCACCTATGATATTCAGCAGTGTGCTCTTTCCGCTCCCGCTTGGACCGGAGATAACGATAAACTCCTCTTTTCCGATGGAAAGATTGATCCCTTTGAGAGCATCACTTTCACTTTCACTCCCGGCATGAAACACTTTTTTAACATTTTGTACGGTTAGAAAATTCATCATATTTGCTCGTTTATGGATTGGATTGGATTGCGCTTTTTAAGGGTGCGAATCGGAATAATCGTTGCAGCCAATGTCGCTAACAAGACGCTTACAAAAGCGCTGGTGAAATACTCTGTCTTGATAATTGCGTGGATACTCGAATCCATTCCAAAGATAGCAAAGGCGTCGCTTAGGCCTGAGAGATCGAGCCCGAAGTATTTAAAATACCACAGTAACCCGCCACCAATCACAGCCCCAGCAATATAGCCGGTTATCGTGATCAGCAACGATTCGTACAAGATGAGGCGAGCGATATCACGAAACTGTGTCCCGATGGCCATCATGATGCCGAATTCCCTTATTCGCTCCAGTACTGAGACGAGGACAACACCAAAAATACCCAGTGTCGCTACGATAAAGATAAAGGCAGAACTGATACGGTTATAGGTTTTCATCATTGCCTCCCCTTCATAGAGTGAAGGATAAAGATCACGGTAGGTATAAACGGCGATACTAGGATCGTCTAACTTGGAGATGATAGCATTTTTGATCCGATAATCATCATTTTGATCGTCAAGCAATATTGCTATCTCTGTGAAACCTTTGATACCTGTCAGACTCTGCAGTCTGTCAATATCTATGAGCAGGCCGTTACTATCAATGGCGATATTGTTTGTTTTGAGTATGCCGTTTACCTTTAGGGCAACAGAGACCACTTCATTGTCAACATCTTGCATGGTAATAATCACTTTTTTCCCAATATCCACCTTGAGCTTTTTTGCCAAGCGGTAGCCGATAAGAGCCCCTCCTTCACGCTTATCAAAACTGTATTTCCCTTTGATAAGAAAATTTTCAAGCTGAGAATGCGATGCTTCACGTTCCAAATCTATTCCAGTGACATTTACCCCCTGTGAGTAGCCCGCCGTTGCAATAAGCCCTCTTTGGTTTACCCTGGAAACATAACTTCGGATTCCCTCTTGACCATCCAGTAACGGTATGATTTTCTGTGACTCACTAAGATGGTATTTAATATTGTTATCCGCACGGAAACCTCTATGCTGAATAGAGATGGTACCGCTCCCCGTCTTGATAGAGTTTTGGGTAATCTGCATCATCATCCCCTCATACATCCCCTCCATCAGAAGCAATCCGATCAGGGATATGGCGATCATTAGAGAGATCAAAGCGGCACGTCCCTTACGGCGCGAAATATGGAGAAGGGCCATTTTAAAATAAAGTGTTTCTACAGAACTAAACATAGCGTATCGCTTCTGTCGGGGTAAATCGGTTGATCATCACAATTGGGTAAATCACGGTAAGAAAGTTCAGCAATATCATGATGAGCATCTCAATGCATATTTTCTGCAGATCAAATTCTGTCGGAATCGTCACTTCGGCGACCATGTTGTACTGCTTGGAATACTCCTCGGTATCGATGTCCACCAAAGAACTAAACTCAATGGGATGTTTTTCATAGTGACTGCTGGCGTAGCCGCCCGCTATCCCTCCGACACCGACACTAAAAAACCCTAAAATAAGCGCTTCAATCAGCAGCATCCGTATCACCTGAAATGGGGTCGTCCCAAGTGCGCGTAATACCCCTATTTGACGGATTCGTGAATAGACAGAGAGAAAAGCGAAAATACCAATAACAAAGAAGATGACGATGAAAAATATTCCCAGTGTGATGTAGCCGAAAATTGTATCGATCTCCATAGCCAATATAAGATCTTCAAGGGTTTTCTTATAGTTTTTGACCATAAAATCTTTTCCGACTATTTGTTGAGCCCTCACCGTCACCTCATCGATCTGCTTAATATCCTCAGGGCTCATCACAATATGAGTCGCAATGTTATCACTGTGCATCACCTTATCAAAATAACGTTTGTTCACAAACCCCGAACTGTTATCAAACTCATAAAGTTTTGTTTTGAACAGCCCCTTTACGATGAGATTGTCTGCCGCAAAAGAGTAATCGGCCCCTGTGGAAATAAAAGAAAGAGTGTCACCTACACCGACTTTCAGCCGTTTTGCCAACTCTACCCCCAGATACAGAGCATTGGTATCGCCACTCGTCAAATACGCTCCTTCTACAAGCGACCTCTTCAACCGCGATACTTTGGCTTCATTCTCCGGTTCAATGGCGGCAAACATTCCACCAATCGATTGTTCATTCGTCGAATAGAGGGCATAGGATTCAAAACGCGCTGCATAGCTTTTAATTCCCTCAACACTTTTCAATGCACTCTTTACTTTTGCCAGATCAAATATCAGATTGTCAAAATTAGGATTATCTTCAAATTCACCCTCAGTCACCTGCATATACCCCGGATAAACCTCGACACTTGAGCGAATCAGCTGATTGTGGCTTCCATTGTTCAGGGCATTGACGAAGATAAAGAGAGCCGTTGAAAAGGCACTGAGCAAAAGGGTGACGATGGAGCGTTTTTTATGAGTTATCAGCTCTCGCCATGCCATTGTAAAGAGGATCATTGGCTGTATCTTATAAGGGCATTTTTCGTAAAACGCTCATCCTCGATCTTCACATCAAAATTGACCTCATCCATAATTACGACGGTCTTGTTACTCTTTTTATCCTGAGGTATCAGCGTCATCACTGTCGGAAGGTAACGGGTCCCATACACTTTGACCTCACTGTAATAGAGGATACGCTGCTGCGCTCCATCCTCATTATAATAGATTGCGCGTAGCGGTACAAAATGTTCCTTCGCTACTTCCATAACTATCTTTCCCCATACCACGGCAGCATCCTCTTTAGGGATCAGCGTCAGCGTGTATTTTTCCCTCTCTTCAGATGTAAGCTGTGCATGATAATCATCTACGATGGAGCTCTCTTTTGCCATATCGTCGTTGGTAAAATCGCTGCCCATCCAGCTTTGCATCATCATGGAACTCGGGATCTTGATCGTTTTTTCGATTTTTGGAACATACTGCCACATTGTCGTATCAATTTTCAAAAAAGTGATACCGCGGTCTTGTTTGGGATAGAGTACTTTGATAAAACTTTTCTCATGCCCACGGTTCCAGCTTTCCATCTTCATCGTCCGCTCGCCCCGTGCCGTTGTCACTGACATCGTAATTTTGGAATAGCCACTATCACTTTGAAGATTATGCTCGACATTTTTGATAATTACATCGGGGGACAGTGCCATAAGAGGGATTGAAAAGATCAAAAGAAAAAATAGTTTGCACATTACGCCTCTCCACCTGTTTGAATAGAACTATTCTAACAGAAAGACTTTGTAATAACGTTTTAAAGCGTAATGATTAATTATCCTACAAATAAGAAAAGGTAAATACTCCATCCCATCACCGACGTCAAAGTCATTGCCGCGAAAATCCATTTTCCCATACGGCGATGTTGCTTCATACCTTCCAATCCTTCTTTTTTATACGTCTTATAGGATGTAATAATAAGGTATATCCAGCCCCCTACCGACATTAATGCAACAAAAATATGAATGGCCAAATAGATCAGAAAAAAATCATACGATATGGAAGAAAATTTCACATATTCGATAAAGCCGCCGCTAATACGAACGCCAAGTTCAAAAATAATAACCATCACTATGGTCAACAATAAAATAGCAATCTGAGAACGGTAATGCCATGTTATCTTTCCAATGACGGCCTGACGAATCGACATTCCAAGCAAAAAAGGCAGTATTGCAAAATACAGTGTTACGACATCCATAAAAAAGAGTGCACGAGTACCCAAAAATCCAACTTCTGAAAACATATATACCTCTTGTATGGTAAAATTTGCCTATATTATAAAGCATGAGGGCTATATGGACGATAAAACACGCTGGAACAACAAGCATAAAAATGTCCCCATGCCCATGACCCCATCGGCGATTGTCACTGAGCATGTTAAACCCGCCGTGGATAAAAGAGCGTTGGACATTGCTTGCGGAGCTGGACGAAATACGCACTATTTGGCAAAGCTTGGATATGAGATAGATGCAGTGGATGTATCAGACTATGCCCTCTCCCAAATTGAGCACTCAACAATGATACATACCATTGAAACGGATTTAACGCAATATATCATTACACCGAACCGTTATGATTTGATCCTCAATATCAACTATTTAGAGCGGAAACTTTTCCCCTCGATCATGGCAGGACTCAAAAGTGGAGGAGTTTTGATTTTTGAAACGTTTATCACGGCTCACGAAGAGGGATATCATAACCCCAGCAATCCCGATTTTCTATTACGATCAAACGAACTTCCCAATGTCTTCTGTGACTTAAAAGTGCTGTTCTACGAAGAACGCGATGATCGAAATATGTACGGTGAAAAAGTAAAAATTGCATCGTATATTGGAAAGAAATAGATAAACTTGGTTGTGTTATAATTTCAAAAAAATTTAAAGGCTGTACATGCTAACCGATCGCGTTAATACCCTCTCAGAATCGATTACCATCGCTATTTCTACCCTTGCTCAAGAGCTCAAGGCTCAAGGCAAAGACATTATTAGCTTTTCAGCCGGCGAACCTGATTTCGATACCCCTCAAGTGATCAAAGATGCAGCCATTCGTGCAATCAATGAGGGATTTACAAAATATACAGCTGTTGACGGTATCCCCGAATTAAAAGCTGCTATTGCCCATAAGCTTCTGCGTGACAATGGTCTGTCCTACAAACCGAACCAAATTATTGTAAACAATGGGGCAAAACACTCCCTTTATAATCTTTTTGCAACAACCATTCAAGCAGGTGACGAAGTCATTATACCAGCACCGTATTGGGTCACCTATCCTGAACTTGTTCAGTACTGCGGCGGAACCGTTGTTGAGATCATGACTGATGATAACAGCGGTTTTAAGATAACACCGGAACAATTAAAAAATGCGCTGACGCCTAATACTAAAATGCTAATCCTGACTTCCCCTTCTAATCCAACAGGTGCTATCTATTCACGTGATGAATTGGTAGCATTGGGTAAAGTTCTTGAAGGGACAAATGTCCTTGTCGCCAGTGATGAGATGTATGAAAAACTTATCTATGATGGCGAATTCGTCTCTGCAGCTTCTGTGAGCGATGACATGTTTGGGCGTACAATTACGATTAATGGATTAAGCAAATCAGTAGCCATGACAGGATGGCGTTTTGGCTATATGGCTTCTGCTCATACAGAGATTATTCAAGCAACCAAAAAGCTCCAAAGCCAAAGCACCTCAAATATCAACAGTATTACTCAAAAAGCCGCTATCGTAGGGTTAAATGGGGAAGCAGATGCAGATATCGAATCCATGCGTCAAGCCTTCAAAGCACGTAGAGATGAAGCTGTAAAATTATTTAATGAAATAGAGGGCCTTTCTGTTCTCTCACCTGCCGGAGCATTTTACCTTTTTGTCAACATTAAAGCGATCAGCAATGACTCTATGGAATTTTGTAAAGGACTACTAGAAGACCAAGGGGTCGCTGTCATTCCTGGATTGGGATTTGGATCTGAAGGGTATTTCCGTTTTAGTTTTGCTACAGATATCGAAAGTATTCGTAAAGGAATCAAACGTATAGCAGCTTACGTAGCTGTACAAAGCAAATAAAGAGGAAGAAGCAATTGATTATTTAATCAATTGCAATGCCGCTATTACGTCGTCAATATTTCCAAGGGGAATATGTACTTTCCATTCCGGATTTTTGGCATCTCCGCTTAATGAAATACCAATACTCGCTACACTGTCGCTTCCCTCGCCGTATGGGGCATCAACCTTACTCACCGCTATAAGCCCCTTTTTGGTTCCATTTAATGGTATTTCTTTGATGATAGTTGCAGATGAATTCATAAATTCTCCTAATTAATTGATATATTAAGAGTTTATCTGATTTTGAATAAAGCAACCTTAAAAAAAGTTATCTCAATGCGGTCAAGGTTGAATTTGCGGCTGATTACTATAGATATATGCGTACATCTTACGATAATACGTTTCATTGCGAGTTCGATCAGTTGCACAAAAATGGTGATAACGCCCTAGTGTTTCCCAAGAATAACCAAAACTTTTTACTAAGCCCGTTATTATTTTATTCGCATGCTCACGCTCTGTCGCGTCAACAAAATATTCATGAAGCATCGGCTTTGGATGATATTTATAGTTAATTTGATATGGCCCCAAATCCAAGTTTGTGATACCGCCGTTGATAAGCGCTTGAGCTTGAGCACTGCATTCCTCGGTAGAATTACATCGGATAATGTGCCCTTGAACCGCAAAACCGGCTGATTGTGCTCTTTGAGCATCTTCAGTTGCGTTAATACGGATGACATTTGGATTGCATGTACCATCTGCCTCTTTTAAGCATTCACAATGGCGAATGGCATCCAATACGGTATCAGGCATACGCATACTAGACATATCGGTATCAGCGCACATAAGTTGTACAGTAAAAGCCGTCAATATGCCTAGTTTTTTCATACGTTTCCTTTAACTAGAATTATAATATTTTAGCCAATTTAGCTTGAAGTTTGAGCCATAATTTATGTTCCATTAGGGGGAACCCACTATAAACTCCTCCTTTTGTGATACTTTTTGTAACACCAGAACGAGCTGCGAGAGTCGTAAAAGGGGCAATAGTGAGGTGCCCGGCTGTAGCACTTTGACCCCCCATTACAACATTTCGACCCAATGTTGTGGAACCCGCAAGCCCTGATTGCGATACCATGATACAATGTTCACCGACAACACAGTTATGACCGATCTGTATTAAATTATCAATTTTAGACCCTTGTTTGATCACGGTCGAACCAAATACAGCACAATCAATCGTTGTGTTGGCACCTATCTCAACATCATCCTCTATAATCACATTTCCATTTTGATACAGCTTGATGTGTTCACCCATTTTGGTATGTGCGTATCCAAATCCATCGCTCCCTATGACCGATCCCGCATGTATCATGACATGATTGCCAATGACACAATTGCGGTAAACCGATACATTAGGATAGAGGATTACATTGTCCCCAATAACCGTATCCGTCCCTATATAAACACCGCTCATAATCGTGCATCCCGATCCAACCTTTGCACCATTCTCGATATGAGCAGTTGGATAAACAATAGAGCCATTACCTATAATCGGCTGAATATCACTGCTTTGAATAGGCTTTGCAAAAGATTTAGAAAGTTTAGCCACCATCAAATAGGTCTCTTCACTTATCAATGCAACAACACCATCCGGTAATAAATGCGCTTTAGCCGAAGGAAGAATGACAGCAGAAGCACTTGTAGCAGAAAGTTCTTTTTCGTATTTAGAATCCGAAAGAAAGGAAATATCACCTTCCTTCGCATCCTTTAATGTATTAATTCCTGTAATCTGACGTTCACAGAGAGACGAACACTCCAGTTGCAGTAATTGTGCAATATCAGAAATGGTCATACTTAACGTTCCAAAGCCACAGAACCGCTGCGCACGATCTCTTTTGGATGGAACCGCTTAATCGCATCTAAAAAATGACCTACTCTCAGAGGCTCATCCGCAACCATAACAATCAATGTATCATGGCTGACATTGACGATACGCCCATTGTAAGCATGGGCTAGAGCTTCAATATCACTGATCGATTCACCCAGTGGAATCTTGACCATAGCCATCTCTTTTTCAACCAAATCTGCATGTTCATAAACTTTCAAGACCGGTATTAATTTATGCAGTTGTTTAATAATCTGCTCAATCACCCGTACTGATCCCGCTGTAACGATTGTAATTCTTGAATACTTTGAATCCGGTATCGGAGCTACGGTGAGAGAATCAATATTATAACCCCGTCCCGAGAATAACCCGGAAATACGTGATAAAACACTTGCTTCATTTAAAACGATAACAGAAATAACGCGTCGAGCTTCTTCCATTATTTCTCCTTGTATTCTAACATCATGTTAAAGAGTGAACCACCCGCCGGTACCATAGGTAAAACATTTTCAAATCGGTTAACTGCTACGTCAATAATAGCAACTACATTTTTTTCAACCGCATCTTTGAGTGCAAAATCAAACTCTTCTTTGGTAGTTACACGGTAACCGATACCGCCAAAGCTCTCCGATAATTTCACAAAATCAGGCTGAATGGAAAGATCGGTTGAAGAATGCCTTTTATCGTAAAACAT
This sequence comes from Sulfuricurvum sp., assembly GCA_041661985.1. GTDB lineage: Bacteria > Campylobacterota > Campylobacteria > Campylobacterales > Sulfurimonadaceae > Sulfuricurvum. The sequence goes on from JBAZTK010000001.1 coordinate 13,089, forward strand.
TGTCTGCCACTGGCGAACCATTCCTAAAAAGTTATTGTTCAAAATAACGTTGATAACAGGCAATTGGTATTCAACCGCAGTCATAAGTTCCTGAATATTCATCAAAATCGAACCATCACCGGTAATGTTAATACTCACGCGCTTTGGATCAGCACGCTTGACACCCAATGCAGCAGGAAAACCAAAGCCCATTGTTCCCAATCCGCCCGAACTGATCCATTGGCGTGGACGACTGAATGGATAAAATTGCGCTGTCCACATTTGGTGTTGTCCCACATCCGTTGAGATATTGGCATCATCACCCAAAAGCTGTCCGATACGCTCAACAACCCATTGCGGTTTTATACGGTCGCCCTCTTCTGTATAGCTTAGCGGATGCAGTTTATTGAAATTTGCAATCGTTTTATGCCATGACTCGTAACGTGATGGATCAACTTGCTCTTTCGCCAAAGGGATCATCATTTCTAAAACATTTTTGACATCCCCAACGATAGGAAAGTGAGCATTAACGAGCTTGGAAATACTCGCCGGATCAATATCAACGTGGATGATTTGCGCATGTTTAGCAAATTCCGAAAGCTTTCCTGTTACACGGTCGTCAAAACGCGCACCCAGGCCAATAACGAGATCAGTTTCAGACATTGCCATATTCGCCGCATACGAACCGTGCATCCCGAGCATGGAAATCAGCAGAGGATCTGCATGATGAAGCGTCCCCCTTGCCATAAACGTCTCTACCGCAGGTATTTGTGTCATTTTAGAAAATTCTCTGACCAATTCAGCCGCATTAGCATTGATAATACCGCCGCCAAGATAAAGCAATGGACGTTTTGCAGTGGCAATCGCTTCAATCGCTTTTTTAATCTGGCGAACATTTCCTTTTACCGTCGGCTTATAGGTTTCAAGTTCAACGTCTTTGGAATAGTCAAAATTGGCAATTTGTGCCGTAACATCTTTTGGAATATCGACATGTACTGGACCTGGGCGACCCGTTCTTGCTAAATAAAAAGCTTCTTTTAATACACGTGCAAGGTCCGCTGCATCCGTAACGAGATAATTATGTTTTGTACATGGTCGGCTGATTCCAACCGCATCAATCTCTTGAAATGCATCCGTACCGATGAGAGACATCGGGACTTGTCCGCTAATGACGACAAGAGGAATCGAATCCATATAAGCATCGGCTATACCGGTAATAGCATTGGTGAAACCAGGACCTGATGTGATCATGGCAACGCCTACTTTTCCAGATGCCTTGGAATACCCTTCTGCTGCATGGACAGCAGCTTGCTCGTGCCGTGTCAAAACGTGTTGAAACGAATTTTGCTTGTAAATTTCATCATAGACGTTCATGATTGCACCGCCTGGATAACCGAATATTACTTCGACTTCTTCGGCGATAAGTGCTTCGATAACCATCTGTGCACCGCTGATTTGCATGTCGTCTCCTTTATGTAAAAATAGTGAATAGTGCTTTAAAAAATTTGCCCATTGTAATGTAAACAAACTATGAAATACGTTAAATAGGCGAAGACGTTGCTAGCCTTGAGAAAAAATTGATATTCATCAATGTTGAATTGAAGAAAAACAGTTAAAATTACAAAAATATAAAGGAAATTGATATGAAGTCAATCGTTCTATTCGCCATCACTGCTATGACTTTGCTAGGAGCTGATGGATATAAGGTTTATCAAAACAACTGTATGAAATGCCATGCAGAAATGATGACTAAAGCAGAAGTACTAAAATCTTTTCATTCGCTCAAAGCACCGCCTATGGTCGAAGTATCCAATAAGCTTAAAAACAATATACGTATTATGGATGAAGACAATGATGTTAAACGCCGCGTAATCATTGCGTTTGTAAAAGACTACATTGACAATCCGAGTATTCAGTACAGTATGTGTGAGCCAATGGCGTTGGAAAAATTTGGTGTCATGCCCTCTTTAAAAGGGAAACTCAATGAAGCACAAAAACAAGCCGTAGCCGAATGGGTCTACGACCGATATGAAGGCAAAACTTTTTAATCTCTCATGCGAGAGATTACATAAGCACCGGTTCTGATTCTTTAATCATTGCTTCCAAATAGTCATACATCTTGAGGCTGTTCTCTTCTATTTTTGTGAAATTTTCAATAATCTGTTTGTGGTTTTCTATGACTGTGTCTATTGGATAAACAAATGCAAGGTTAAGATTAACAAGACGATGTATCTCAGAATGAGGCGTTTCTACTTTAGCATACCCATTCGTTTTAGAGAATTTTTCTTTTGCAGTTCCGACATACCATTTCCCTAAATGGCACTGTGTATGAGTTATGCTTTCAAGTCGTTTAGTACGGCGGATAATGGAAGTATACGCGTTTGATTTGTAAATAGTATGATCAATTTTAGCCAGTAAAACATAAACCATATTTTCTATAGAGCTTGCATATGCCGAGGCCTGTTTCGCACCGTGGCTAAAATCATTAAAGGTAAGAGTAAATTTTTCTATCGTACTGAGTGATTGTTGTGCAATCTCATTTGTAGACTCTGAACTCTCTTGTAAGTCAGAGGCATCTTGTTGCAGTGTTTGAATAGAAATAGCGATTTCACTGGTCGCTTTTTGAGTACGTTCTGCAAGTTTACGAACCTCATCTGCAACAACCGCAAAGCCTCGACCGTGCTCACCTGCGCGGGCAGCCTCGATCGCAGCATTTAGCGCCAATAGATTGGTTTGTTCCGCAATTTCTTTGATCAAATCGACGATTGAATTAATCTCTCTTGTTTTGTCATTAAGGACCGTAATGCTTTGACTAGAGGTATCCGCACTTATAATAAGCGCATGCAATCGTTGGGTGATTTCGCCAATTACATCGATACTTTCATCCGCATTCGATTCAGTCACCTTACTAATATCTACAATTTTGTCAATGTAATGGATGGAACGATTTAGATCTTCATGCAAAAGCTCAAGTTCTCCAATGACACCCGTTCCAATTTTACCAATGGCATCATTAATTTCCGTAGCAATAATACTTTGTGTATCCGTTTGCATATTTGCAATGGCACGATTGGTCGTATTGATGTTTGTTTTAAAATCACCTTTGAATCCAGATGCATCAATTTGACGATACGAAGTTTTTTGACTCGCTTCTTCGATTGAGGTTGAAATCTCTTCCATGTATTGAGAAAGCTGGTTTGCAAAATTGTTAAAACTAACACGCATCTGCTCGAGTTCACCGGCATCTTTATAATCTAGACGATGTGAAAACGTACCTGAATCTGCCTCGGTAAGAATCGTTGTCACTTTCTGAATGGTTTTTTGTACATTGCGAATATTTATAAACATATACCAAGCAAGCGCAAAATTAGCAATGTTAATGATACGCATAATATCAAAACCATAGTGATAGACTTCTACACCAAGCCCAATAGTAAATACACACAGGGAAATGATATTCGCATGTTGAATTTTAGATAACGAAGATGGGGAATTCATTGAGTGACCTTGATTAAAAAATAGTGGGGAGATTATACACCAAGAGCAGCTTAAGTATTATTACTATTTGATTACTCTAAAATAATCCAGAGCAACCCCTTCTCGAAGACCATCATCAACAATAACCGCCTCTTCCATATTCATACTTTTAAAAATGGATTCCACCATTAAAATACCTGTAGCAATTAAAAGTTCCCGCCCTACTCCAACGTACGTTGCCCGTATGGGTTCATCCATAGCCATTAATTCATGATACGTTTGGCGGCAATCCATTAGAGTTAGAAATGAACCGTTAATTTTTTGTGGATCGTAGTTAGTATAATTCATCCCCATACGAAAAGCCGCAATCGTTGTTGGGGTACCTGATGTAAATACAAGCATGCATTTTTTTTCTTTTCGTTCTAATGAGAGATAGAATGGACGTACCTTTTCTTCAAAATCATTGAGTAACTGTTTCAACATAGTTGTATTCATCGCTTTTTCACTCATGGTGACAATACCGATAGGTAAGCTTACGGTGTTCGTATCCGTATGATTGCAATATATTAGTTCAGTAGAACCCCCACCGATATCGACCAACACGAACTGCTCAGTATTTATTTTAAGTTTTGTTAAACGATTTTTTACCGCCAACAGGGTCAATTGTGCTTCTTTTGTCCCATCTATAATCGTAAATTCGATGCCGGTGCGCTGCAATATTTCGAAGATAACATCATGACCATTGACCGCCATGCGAAGTGCTGCAGTTGCTACTGCCACAACCTCATGCTCAAAAAAATCAAGATGAGTCTTTGCTTCCTCAATGGCGACACAGATACGTGATATCGCACTGTCACAAATCCTATTTGTAGCGTGCAAGGATTGGGCAGCACGCACTATTTTTTCATAACTTGTGCCCCATTTATACCCATCATACTCTATAAAGCGGATGGTATTAGAACCTAAATCAATAGCAATCATAATTTTTTTGCTGTTATATCACTCATGATCATGGCAGGAGTCCAAGAATCCAAAGAGCCTTGTTTTAGCATTTTTAAATCCGTTTTCGTTTTGTAATGTTCTTTAAAAATATCAAAAACTTCAACGATTCTATCATCCAATCCAAACATACCAACATAGTTGCGAATACCATTTTCCAATTCATTTAATGGAACATACTCGCCTATTTTTCGATCCAACTGAAGTGCATAACATTGTGCAAAAATACTGCCAATAGCTGAAAATTTGGCATTGATAGATAAGTAATTCGAAAAGATATTACGCAGTTCAATCGGATCGCCAATGACTACTTGACGCAGCGCTTGATCCACTGTTTTATTCCATTTGGACTCTAACTGTTGTGCTTCAGGCATTTCATAAAGAAGCGGATACACACTGATATAGGAAAAAGCGCTGATCAAATTATTCTTTAACAGCGCATCAAGAAACAATTTCTTGATTTTTATCGCTTCAGCCATTTCCCGTGCTTCTGGTGCATAATCTGAAAAAAGAATCAATATTTCACATCCATTACGCGCATTGATATAATCTCCGCTTCTAAACTCTTTGTGTGTTTTGATATACAGTTGATCAATATAAAGCATTATTTCATCGTATTCAGCAAATTCTTTGAGAAATGGGTGCATTTTTATCAGTTCAACAAACTTCACAAAATTACGTGATGCAATAACCTTTTTAAAATACTCGTAAATTCGACGTTCCTTGAACATTGCTTGTATTAATGGCGCTTTTTCCGTAATCCCACGGAAAGGGGCTAACATCTGACGTGCTAATTCTTCTCCGTTTTGGGTCATAATAATTTCTTGCGCTTTTAAAAAATATTTTTTCCACGAAGACTCCATCTTGCGATAGGATTCTGAGTCTTTAAATAATGGATATTGTTTCACCAATGAATACGCCAGTGCATACCGTTTATCTTCCGTATACGTCAAAAAAAGCGCATAGTGTTCATAATCACGCAGGAGTTGTTGAATAAATGTCATTTTTGAAGCAATACCGATGAAAGGTTCTAGAAGTTCTTTTGCTTTGACTTTTTCACCTTGTTCCAAATAGCGCTTGGCCGTTTGAATATACCTAATCCATAATAATTCTACTTCTTCGTAGGCTTTAGAATAAATAAGCATTGGATTTTCATCCACCATCTGGTAGAAAGTTCTAAAGTTTTTATTTTTTATTAATTCTTGATAATCTTGCTCGTTTCCAAAAAGAGAATAAAAATAAATATTTCCTTCCTTGGTTCCTATTGCTAAACAAAATTTCTCATCTATAAAAGCGATTGACGTAATCATTTCTGGCAGTTTTAAATAACGCTGACGAACCTGTGTAAAAGTATCTAAATCATACAAAGCCACATATCCAAGACGCGTAGCAATAAAAGCAAATCGTCTATCAGAACTAAGACACATAGAAATGATCTCATCACCTAATTTAGGCAAACGTTTGAGAATTTTTCCATGATTAAGATCCCAGATAACAAGTCCTCCATCTCGATCAGCGCTCAGCAGTCGCAAACCTGAAATAAAAAGTATACTCACAATGACGCTGCTATGCCCCATAAGCTTAACATGTTGTTTCATGGTCGAAAGGTTCATTACGTTTATCGTACGATCATAGCTTCCAGTTGCGATCCATTGTCCATTTTGACTAAAGGCAATTGATGTAACGAAATCAGCATGATGCGGTGTGGTAAAGACTAATAGACCGGTTTGCAAAAGCCATACAAATACTTTTCCATCTTGACCACCCGTCACGCAATAACGACCGTTTGGATTTATCCCGACAGACTCAATTTCACCTTTATGATGGCCGACACGATAGAGAAGCTTTTTATTTTTTACATCAAATAAGGCTGCTTTATCACTTCCAGGTACAATCGATATACAATATAATCCATCGGTAGAAACCGCTACTTGGCGCTCTAAAAGATTAGTATGCACTACATTGCTTTTAAATCCATCCAAAATATTAAAATATCTGGTATCAATAATACGCATAGCTGTATTATCATCAACCACAGCCAATTGGCCATTATCAAGCCCTTTCAACCGAATGACAGGGGTTCTAATATTAATTAATTTCAATGGATCCATATTACTGATTTCTAATGTTCTTCACTGTTAAGATAATGGTTTTCTCGAAGGAGCGAGCGAATTTGCTGCTGATGCTCTTCACCTTTTGTTTCTAGATGAATCGTGACGTTTGCATCTCCGTAAGCCAATGAGGTAGAGGTACGGTCATAGTCGATATGGACAATATTTGCATTGAGTTCTTGAAGCATGTGCGTCAATTGCATCAGAGCCCCGGGCTTATCAATGAGCGTCACAGTCAACTTCATCTTTCTTCCTGATTTTATGAGACCTTTTTCGATGATAATCGACAACAAAGTAACATCCATGTTCCCACCGCTTAGAACAACACCTACTTTTTTACCTTTAAGATGGGGAAGCTTATCATGCAATAATGCGGCAACTCCTGCTGCGCCTGCCCCCTCTACAACGAGTTTTTGACGCTCAAGTAAAAATAAAATAGCATTGGCAATCTCTTCATCATCCACACATATCATGCGGTCAACTGTTTCTAATATATGCGAAAGGGTAAGCGGCGATGTATCACGTACAGCTATTCCATCAGCAATAGTCCGTACTGTTGTACTGTCAATCGCATTTTTTGCATCAAATGATTCTTTCATAGCAGGTGCACCCAATGCACTTATTCCTATAACTTCAATACTTGGTGCCAGTTGCTTGATGACCGATGCCATACCGGAAATCAACCCCCCGCCACCTACTGGAATAACAATGGCATCCAAATCGATCATGGATTCAAGCATCTCTAACGCAATAGTACCCTGCCCTGCAATGACTGCTTCATCCGCAAAAGGATGAACAAAGACCATGGAATGTTCTTTTCCATAAGCTGACGCATATGCATAAGCTTCATCATAATTACTCCCGGCTAAGATAACCTCAGCACCGTAATAACGGACACCATCAATTTTGGTCAATGGTGTTGCCTCAGGCATAACAATAAGTGCATTTATCTTGAACATTTGTGCAGCCATAGCAACACCTTGCGCATGATTTCCGGCACTTGCGGCAATAACTCCAAGAGAGCGTTCCTCAGCGCTTAACGTTGCAATTTTATTATAAGCACCACGTATTTTAAAAGCACCGGTTACTTGCAAATTTTCATTTTTAAGATAGATCTCACATCCTGCTTGCTCGCTTAAGCGCGGAGCATAAGAAAAGGGTGTTTCAACTATCGTTCCCTTAATCCGATCACGGGCTTGATATATCGTTTCTAAATCAATCAACGGTTCCCTTTATCCATGAATACGGCGATGTTCAACCATACTGCAATGATTTTGAACGACTTTCATACCGCCATCTTGCGCTCGTTTGGCAGCTTCATTATTAACAATCCCGATTTGTGCCCAAAAAACTTTCACATCACCGCGTGTCTGACATGAATTCACAATCGCATCAAGAGCATCAGGTTTACGGAATATATTAACCATATCAACAGGAAAGGGAATCTCTTCAAGTGAACGATATACTTTTTCCCCTAATATTTCATCCTCTTTTGGATATACAGGGATAATCTTATAGCCTGCACTCTGCAGGTACTGTGCAACACGATAACTGTCTTTTGTAGCATCAGGGGATAAACCTAATACAGCGATTGTCTTAACTTCGGAAAAAATAGTTTGTATTTCATCATTATTTGCATTAACTGTTGGGAATTCGCATTCCATATAACTCTCCTTATTCTTGTCTATTCATGTTAAGTTATTATAACGTTTTCTTGCTTTCACCGGTATAGCGCTGTCTTGGACGGGAAATTTTCATTTCAGTATCATTTTTAAGTTCTATCCATTGAGTAATCCAGCCTACAGAGCGTCCGATGACAAAAATAATGGTAAACATCGATTTTGGTATTTTTAAGGCAGTCAAAATAAGCCCTGAGTAAAAATCAATATTCGGATACAATTTGCGTTGAATGAAGTACTCATCCGTCAGTGCAATTTCTTCGACCCGCATTGCTATTTTAAGCAAATTGTTATCAATGCCTAACTCATCTTTAAGTTCATCTAACAATTTTTTCAAAATCCTTGATCGAGGATCAAAATTTTTGTAAACTCGATGTCCAAATCCCATCAATTTAAAATCATCCTCTGGATCTTTAGCCCTCTTGATAAATGCGTCTACATTGTCTTCATGTCCTATTAACTCTAACTGTGCAATAACCGATTCATTGGCACCACCATGTGCTCTTCCCCACAAGGCATCGATTCCTGCAGATATCGCGGCATATGGATGAGCACCCGTAGATGCAACAGCACGCACGGTTGAGGTCGACGCATTTTGTTCATGATCTGCATGCAGGGAAAATATCGTATCCAAAGCGCGTATTTCCACATCACGTATTTCAAGATTTTCACCAGGATACGCACGCATCATATAGAGAAAATTTTCAGTAAATGAACGCTCAATATCGGGATATATATAAGGGATTCCCAATGAGCGCCTATACGTAAATGCGGCAAGCGTAGGGATTTTAGCAATGATACGTCTGGCCATAACTTGAGCATCTTCTGGCGTTTTAACATTGAGATGCTCAAAATAAAAAGTAGAGAGTGCAGAAACGGCAGAAGACATCATTGCCATTGGATGAGCACGATCGGGAAATGAGTTTATCAGCCCTTTTAATCCTTCGTGAACAAACGCACGTTTTCGCAGTTCCATATCCAATGCCGCACGTTCTCTCTCACATGGCAGTTTTCCTGTCAGCAGTAAATGACATACATCTATATAGGTTTTCTTGGTTGCCAAGTCTGAAATATCATAGCCACGATAAAGCAGCTCTCCTTTGTCACCATCAATGTACGTGATACTTGAACTGCAACTGGCTGTAGAGGTAAACCCAGGATCATAGGTAAACATCCCTGTCTCTTTATACAAAGCCCGTACATCAATAACATCAGGTCCGAGTGTTGGACTAAGAATCGGAAGTTCATAGCTTTTTCCGGTACGATTGTCAGTTAAAGTAACGGTCTTCATAATGGGCATCTCCTAGATACATAAGTAATGAAAGTTAGGTAGATAGTAGTATTATCTAGCTTAAGCAATCTATAAAATTCATCCAATAAAAATGGTAAATATTTGTTTTTTAACATTAAATATACCGTTTTATGTTTACACTATTCAATCGCAGGATTAAAAGGAACCTAATGACAAAACACCATTATGATGTATTAATTATAGGAGCAGGTATCTCAGGTGCCGCCTTAGCCTATGAGCTAGCACGCTATACCAATATTGAGAAAATAGCTATTGTTGAAAAATACGATGGCATTGCCACATTAAACTCCAAAGGTACGAGTAATTCACAAACGATCCATGTCGGAGACATCGAAACCAATTACACCCTTCCTAAAGCTGCTATTACCAAACGTACCGCAAAAATGGTAGAGAAGTACTGCCTATCCCATGGTTATCAAAATGAAATCATTTTTTCGCATCAAAAAATGGCATTAGGCATCGGGGATGAAGAAGTTGAGTTTTTATTGCACCGCTATGAAGAGTTTTCGGAGTTATTCCCCTATTTAGAAGTATGGGACAAAGAAAAGCTCAAAAAGCTAGAACCGCGTGTCGTTTACGATGTGTATGGGAATGAACGACCTGAGAACATTGTGGGCATTGGTGCAAAAGGGCAATGGACAACAGTCGATTATGGAAAAATGTCCAAATCCTTGATCGAAAATGCAATGAAAGAGCCTAATACCTCCGTTGAACTGTTTTTAAATTCCCAAGTACTTAAAATCGAAAAAAGTTCCACCAGAGGATATACCGTAACCACCGCCGATTCTTCTTATGACGCAGACTTTGTGGTGGTCGATGCCGGAGCGCACAGTTTATTTTTAGCGCACAAGATGGGACACGGTCTTAACTATGCATGTTTGCCGATGGCCGGAAGTTTTTACATAACGAATCAAAAAATGCTCAATGGAAAAGTGTACATGATCCAAAATCCAAAATTGCCGTTTGCCGCACTCCATGGAGATCCCGATGTGTTGGCACAGGGTAACACCCGTTTTGGTCCAACAGCTCTCGTTTTGCCAAAGCTAGAGCGGTATAAAAGCGGTACCTATCTGGACTTTTTGAAAACACTCAAACTCGATGGCAGAGTTATTTTCGCCCTATGGAAATTACTCAAAGATTCGGATATCCGTAATTACATTTTTCGCAATTTTTTATTTGAAGTTCCTTTTATAAACAAGCGATTATTTCTCCATGATGCCCAAAAAATCGTCCCTTCTCTCCAACTGTCAGAATTTAAATACGCAACAGGATTCGGAGGCGTACGTCCGCAAGTGATCGATAAAAACGAACGTAAACTCATACTCGGTGAAGCATCAATCAATACGGGAGATGGAATTATCTTCAATATGACACCCTCACCTGGCGCTACAAGCTGTTTGGGCAATGCAGAACGAGATTTACGTTACATTGTTCAATATTTGGGAAAAACATTTAATGAAGATCGATTTAATGGTGAATTAACGGATGGAGAATGCTGTATCTTGCCAGAACCTATCGAAGAACAAAAACGATCCGTCAATCGAATCCGTGATGAAATTCACAAGCATGATGCTGAGTATTATCGAGATGTGCATGAAGGAAAGCCTCATGAATCATTTTGGACAAAACCGCACAGTTTGTGGAGTCGTAAAGTATAAATTCATATAAGACAATAGAGTTGGGAGTTTACCAGTATCGAACACTTCCAACATCAACATGAACGAAATCAGAAGTTGGATAGTATCCTACTCCTCCCTGCCTCAGATTTATCGCGATCTTCTTTAGCTCACAAAGGTCTCTACCGGGTAAATTGATGTCCATCGCTTTGCCTTGCATATGAAGACTTTTTTTGGCAACTCCCGAGGAATGGCCGTTAAGCATTGCATTGGTTGTTGGTGAGCGATAGCCTGAGATAACGTTAAACGGTTTGGTGCTATCGAGATTCGTGCGGATGGAATAAAGCAGATCAAAAAGTTCAATATCCATCTCAGTAGCGGTACCCGTTCTGTAATCCCGAAGTAGATGATTCATCTGAGATAACGCTTCGGGAATATAGGAACCGTCTGCCCAGAAGGTCGTGTTAATATTTTCACCGGTGTGGATATTATAAAGGGAAAGTGATTTTTTATAGGGCACATCTGTCTTTCCAAGTATTATGCTCGGAAAAAGTGAGAAAGCAGATGCTATTGTGGCTATTTTTAAAAAATTTCGACGATTTAGAAGATTGTTTTGATCCAATTTTACTCTTTTTCTTTTTATATGGCCTATGACGTCCATTGCAATTATACACTCTAAAGGGTTAACCTCGCAAATATTCCTATATTTCACTCCCTAATCCATCCAAGAAGCTCCATTAATTCTCTGTCATAACCATATACATCGTCACGAAAATTTGCCAGTCCATTATCATCTTCCCATACCGTCCAATAATCAATCCTCACTTTGACAAATCTAGGTAGAAAAATCTTTTTATTAGCACCGCTCGTAATCAGATCTGTGATATCGGGATACTGACCATTTTGCAGAAGATAACGTGCAAGTTTTAGCGGTTCTTGAATACGTATACATCCTGAACTAAACAGTCTGATGTTTTTGTCAAAAAGATTCTTATCAGGCGTATCATGAATATAAATATCGTATGGGTTTGGAAAGATAAATTTAACCTTCCCAAGCACATTTTTCTTGCCGGAATCCTGTCTGAAAATATATGGAAACGTACTCGCATTTACTTGTTTCCAGTTAATAGTCCACGGATTAATCTCTTTATTTCCCGTATAATTTCCAGCTTTAAAAATTCTGATTCTCTCTCTTTTAAGATAACGAATATCTTTTTGAACTTTCGGAAGGATGTCTTCTCTCAAAATCGTACTTGGTACACGCCAATAGGGGTTGACCACAATATATTTCATATAAGCGCTAAAGATTGGAGTTTGCCGCGCTTCTTTCCCAAGAATAGCTTTCATTGTCAACTCAGCGCTATCATGATTAATGACACTGAGAGAAAAATCAGGAATATTAACTGAAATAAACATCTTATTCTCTTCAGGTATCCATCGCAGTTTTTCCATATTTAAACGGATCGAAGCGATTTTCTCTTCAATTGGGATATTCATCTTCGATAGTGTCTTGATACCAACTTTGCCATCAGGTCGTATTCCATGCCTGCTTTGGAAGTTTTTGATCGCATTTTCATACCCTTCATTGGAATCATCACCCCCAGAAAGATCACCCTCCACTCTCAATCGTTCTTGGATGTCAGCTAAGGAATATTGTTCAAATCCTTTATCATTTATGGAGACAGGTTGAATCATTTTCCATCCACCAGCCTCTTGTATCTTGAGATACTTCATCATGATTCTTCTTAACTCTTCATAGCTATGAGAAGAAGGCAAAAGATGGTTCAGTGACTCTTTGGCATTCTCATCATGAAGAGCTTTTCTAAGATTCTGCCCAAGATCAATAGGTTCACGCTTTCTTGCGTTCGTCCAGATGCTGCTGACTGTCTCACTTGGCATAAAACCATAATAAAGGTGTTTTCCCAACATTAGGTATGCATCTGTAAGTAAAATATCAAGCTGTGCTAATACAATGGGATCATTCTTGACTAAAGAATCTGGCGTAGTGAAATTCATAAGCTCTAAAATACTTTCAAAGTTATACGCAGGATCATAAATATCCAGACCATCCGCCGCAAACTCTTTTATCGCATACATCAAATAAATAGCTTGGGAATTAATTATGTTCTCATTGCTCCAAACCGGATTACACTGCCCATCTTTATAAAACTGCACTAATTCAGGTCCAGATTCTGTCGTCTCAATCCCAGAAGGAACTCTAACAGAGACAGTCTCTTCGTTCAGCATACGACAAATTTCACTGCTAACTGATGATGAGAATGATATTGACGATTTTGATTGTTGCGGCTTAGACCAATCCGCCCAGAGGCTGGCATTGGATAAAGTCAATATAAGAAAGAGAAGGAGTTTTATACATTCAGACTTTTTAACTAACATTCACAACCACGTTCCTTCCTGCAATCTTCATTATGTGACTTCAAGAGAGTGATCTTAAATTGGATTGCACCCTTGTTTAATTTCTTCTCGTGTAGTATTTAGTATAGATTGTATTTCAGTATCATTGGTCATAGCTTTTTCCAACACACTTAACGCTTCAGAGGATCGACCAGTATGACATAAAAGTACCGCCAGATTATTAACGGCAAGATAATAGGATGGCTTAATGGCTAATAGCTTGCGATAGTTTTCCTCTGCTTCAGAAAGATTTGACGAATTATAATAAGCATTGGCCAATGCAAAAAGAATATCAGGATCCTCCGGCCAACGTACAAAAGCACTCTTATAAGCAACAATAGCTTCCTTGACCTTCCCTGTTTTTTCAAATTCATACACAGAACGAAGAAATGTTTTCGATGAAACCGATGAGGGCAGCTCACCCGGAGGAAGAAGAACAACTCCCCAATTATTGCTTCGTTTCCACAGTGCCGCAAAAGTTCCAATGCTTATCGCTTCATTTTCTTGATCTGAGAAATGGGTCAATACGGTTCGCTTTTCCCCATCAAAACCGGTCACAGGGGCATAGTGCCAAAGCGGATGCCATGAAAAACTTCGGTTTACCAATACAATGACCGGATGATGTTCTCCTAATTCTGAAAAGAGTGCTTCAAAAGTTGGTTCCAATGGATAAACGATTAAACCATTTGCACGTGCGGCTGAGACCAGCTCAATTTGCAGTGTACCACCCTTGGCAGGGATCAATGTCCGACCATCGAGTTCCTCAACCGATAATAGTGGAATATAAGACGTTTTGGATTGCCAATACGATGAAACCATCTCAATGGATGTTGAACCGCAAAGTTTAGAGCGGGGAGAAATAAAAGGGACGTTTAGAGTATATGAAGCGTAATGGCTCCCAGAAGGGAGAGGATCTTTGGGAGTACACCCCGTTACCACTATCAAGGCAACGGTGGCATACACCAAAAAGAAGATATTCTTTATAAGCACGTTAGCGAGCAGAGCGAGTGAAACCAAAGACTTTTGTCAATCCGAGGATGTCGGTAATCAATAAGACGATAAAAACAAAAACAATCGCACCAACGATACCTCCAAAATCACCACCAGCAGGCAATGTATCGATTTTAGAAGCAATGGTCGATACCTCTTCATCGCTCATCATAGCAATTCTTTTCTCGACCATTTTAGAATCAACACCCATTTGTTCAAATGTTTTGGCAACATCCTCACGGGCGATAAATTGAGTAACTTTTTCATGCGAAGCTACCGACATAGACGGTGATAAAACAGCCTCTGTGGAAGCCATTTGAGCAAATGAAACTTGTGTAAACAGGGTTATACTTAATACGAATGATAAAATAAATCTTGACATGTCCATTCCTTTAACTTTTTTTTATATCACTTTGCTATTGTTTGTTATTAATAGCTTAGATTTGTTAATTATAGTTGTATTGATATTAACTATACCTTAATATTTTATGGTACTTACTTGATTTCTTAGAAAGGATTATATTTATGTATTTATTCGATTGTTATGATAGCAGTAAAAGAAGCTTTATATTTTAAGCAGGTACACAAATAAGTTAAATTCAAAAAAAACCTCGTAATTATCGTATTTATCGCTATAGTGTGACAGAAATAGTATGCCATATTCATGGCCATCATCATGTTTTCTGAGATGGTATGCCTGTCGCATCGGATGAAAAGACGATGGGGGTGTAACCCACCGAAATTCTGGGGGAAAAGATGAAATATCCATTCTAATTCTGGAAATAAATATCTTAATTCATCATATCCGAATTAAAAAAACAAAAATGATGTAATTAACAGTAAAATACTAACAATAAACTATAAAAAGCGACTTTATGAATCAAAAAAAATCATTCAATTCAATTGATTATATACTACTTATCTTATGGGGTATAGGATCTCTTGTGGCTGTATTACTTGTTATCGCAATATCTAAAATAGGACTTTATGACATAAAAGGCGTTGCCCCACTCATCGCTGCCTTCGCTATCCTAATCTCAGCTGGTATCGCATCTGCAAGTATCATGAAGTCTATACATGCTTCAAAACAAAATGAGAAAGAAAAAAGCGAAAAAGAAATACTACGTAAAAAGAAGTATGTATACAATATTATGCATACCATCTGGATAACAATGTCCTCATTTAAGAGCAAGGTTGCTTCTCTTCCTATGCCTATGTTGGGAACAGAAACAGAAGTAATGTCTGATGAAATTAGAAGAGATTTAAAATCAAATAGTGAATCTGTCAAAAAACTCATTGATTCCATTTTTGTTGAAAATGTGTTGCCATATTTGACCGATGAACAACAAAATCAAATCTCAGAGCTTCACATGTTTTTTTATGACTTTTTATCAACACATATCGATATGCCAAAAATGAGCTTGTCCCCCCAGGAACTAAATGAATCTGCGATAAGAGACTATGATGAATTTAAAACACTAATAAATGACTACATAAAAAATAATAATGATGAAAGGAGTTAAATGTCTGATTTTCCATTGCACCCTACTCTGTTTTTTTCACTATCAATCATGCTCGGGCTAGTATTGAGTTACTTCTTTACCATCGCTGATTTAATCGATAAAAAAGACAAAAAATTCATTATTGTAAATCTATTTCTCTATGGATCATGGATAGTTGCGGCGTTATTTGCAATCTATATCATCTACCTCATTGAAACAAATCAACCTCGCGCAATAGCATTTGCCCCATTAGGCATGATGATTGCCGCACTAATTGCTTCTGCAAGCGTCATGAAAAGCATCGCAGAGACAAAAGCAAATGAAGCAATAAAACATAAAAAAGATGAAGAAAAAGCAGCCAAAGAAAAAGAACGCAAAGAATCTTTTGTGCTTAATGTGGTTGAAACAATTTATATAATCTCTGACTCAATACCTACTGATTTGGTCAATGGTGATATTTTTAACTTTAAAAATAATGCGAATACTCAAATTGATGCCATGTCAAGACTACTAGATCTCGTATTCATTGAAAATGTTGTCTCTTATTTAAATCGAGAACAGCAAATCTTTCTTGCCGAATTACACAGAGCATTTTATACATATAAATCAAAACCATTGCCGCAGGAAGCAAATGGAAGCGTATTATTTGAAGCCACTTATCTCTTACAAGCAATACAAGAAATGATGAAAAAGGTTAATGCAATTTCAGAGCGATATATCACTACCTTTTCAATTAAGAAAGATGATGCATGAAAAACGATCAAAATGCAGGGGTCAGGTGACAACTATAACTAACTCTGTTCAATTCCTTGTATTATAGGAAGTCATGGGTTAGGGTAAATGAGGTTTTAAATAAGCGGTTTGAACGAGTTAGGCACACAATAAGCCGGGTTCTGGATTAGTGATAATTAATCTACTGCTCACATCACTGTGAGCCTCTAGCGAAACAATAGCGATGTAGGACGCTAACCATCTGTTTCTTGCTGCGCGGTTGGGTTTACATAGCTCTTATAGTTACCTATAAGACTGGTGGGCTCTTACCCCGCCGTTTCACCCTCACCTCTTACGAGGCGGTCTACTCTCTGTTGCACTGTCCCTCATGTTACCATGGCCATCAGTTAGATGGAACCGTGTCCTACAGCAGCCCGGACTTTCCTCTTGAACATAATGTCCAAGCTATCACCTGTGTACCTGCCGTATTATAGAGGATATATGATTAAGATTTAGTCGGCAAGCCGATAAATAAGCTTTCCTGCCAGTTCCATATACATGCTCTTTTTTAGCATTTCAATCTCATCAACATTTTCATAGTAATAATTTTTAATAATTTTGTCGAGCATCTCTTCGTCATGGATTTTCATAAGCATTTTTTCCATAACAGCTAGACGCATAATAACATCATCAAATTCATCTTGCATCAAATCTTTACTGATTTGGTTTGAAATATCCCAATATTTCGACTTTGGAGAGCCTCCGAAAATATCGTCTTCATCCTCGAATAGAGCATCAAACTTATTCATATTTACTCCTTGGTATCATTTACGAAAGAGTATCCAATCGAAGATTAAGAATTAGATGAATATTGTTACTATAGTGGTTTTATCAAGAAGAAAATCAGAGAAATGAATGAAGAATAATTTTCCGCAAAAGCGGAAAAGAATTATGCCATTTTAGCCATAGCTTCTTTGGCATATTTTTCGCCTAGATCATACGCTTTTAAGTTAGCCGCATGAACTTTTGCAGGTACTTTTGAAAGCATTGTATCAACAAGCGTTTTTTTATCAATAGCATTCATCATCGTATTGGCAATAGCGAGTGCAACAACGGATTGAGTAATTACATTCCCTACTTCTTCTTTAGCGATAGTAATAATTGGAATCTCGAAGATCTTCCACATTTTACGATCTTCATCCGTTGGGTGGACAAGGTTAGGATCAACAACAATGATTCCACCCGGTTGAACACCATCTTTGAACGAGTTATAAGAAACGTTTGCAACTGAAAGCATGAAACCGATTTCACCGTCATTTGCATAAGGATAATAAATTTCTTGATCATCTAGCTGAATATCAACAACTGTCGGTCCACCACGAACTTGTGATGTATAGGTTGCTGTCTTTAGGCCCTCACCGCCAGATGCAATTTTTGCAGCTGCAAAAATCTCACCCGCGAGAAGAACACCTTGACCGCCAACACCCGTAAATCTCATTAATGTCTTACTCATCAGCTCTCCTTATATTTTTTTAGCAAAATCGTCTTGTGTAATGTTAGCACGCTTACCTTGGTGTGCATCGATAATATCTTGATACATATCACAGTATTCTCTAACGTTTGTATCTTCTTTTAAGATACCCGTTGGCAAGATGTTAAGTCTTTCTTCTTCTGGAAGTTCATTGTATTTCTTAACAGGCATAGTGATGCTATCAATCCAGCTAAGGTTTTCCATTGCAGAAAGCATCTTATTCTTACGACCAAGGTTAATGTGACAGTTAGAAAGGATATCAAGGAAAGAAAAACCTCTATGCTCCATAGCTTTAACAAAGACCTTCTCTAGTTTCTTAGGGTCAAGCATACTCTCACGTGCAACAAACGAAGCACCTGCAGCGATACCAAGGGCACAAGCATCAAAAGTAGGATCAATATTACCTACTTTTTGAGTAACTGTCCACATCCCTTGCGGAGTCGTTGGAGATGTTTGTGAATTCGTCAAACCGTAGATAAAGTTATTGATAATGATTAAAGTAATATCGATATTTCGTCGAGCTCCATGGATAGTATGGTTACCACCAATAGCAAGCGCATCACCGTCACCGGCAACACATACAACAATCTTATCTGGATGCATCATTTTAATACCTGTTGCAAATGCAACCGTACGGCCATGAGTTGTGTGTACGGTATTAAAGTCAACATACGACGAGAAGCGTCCTGAACAACCGATACCTGAAACAACACAGACATCATCTTGCTTTACTCCCATTTTTTCGATAGCACGGATAAATGCTTTGAGAATAACACCGTCACCACAACCCCAACACCAAAGTGTTGGCATTTTTTCAAGTCTTAAATATTGGTCATAATTGAATGCCATTAGAATACCTCTTTTACTTTACTAACAATTTCATAAGGAGAAATTGGACGACCATTAACTTTAAATAGACCCTGAATATCAAGTCTAGATGAAACACGCTCTACTTCTTCCGTATATTGTCTGATATTTAACTCAACACACAGTACGTTTTTAATCATATCCGTATATTTTTTGATCGATTTCTCAGGTGATGGCCACAGTGTAAGTGGACGGAAAAGACCTGCTTTAATACCAGCAGCACGTAAGTGACGAATAGATTCTTTCGCAGCAAGAGAAACAGAACCATAAGCAATGATGAGTACTTCACCTTCTTCACCTGTCATATCATCAAGCATAAACTCTTCATTTAATTCAAGCTCGTCTGTATGCAACATAACCTTATCTTCAAGACGTTGGATAAGTTTACGACATGTCTCAATTTCCTCAGTTGGGAAACCATTTTTATCATGGTGAAGACCAGTAAAGTGGTAACGGTAACCTGTAAACATTGGGTTAAGGACTGCCGGTTGATCATGCTCACACTCGTAAGGATGGTAATCTTTAGGTGCACCTGTAAACTTTTTACGTGGGACAATACCCGCTGTAACTGCTTCAGATGTAGGAATAATTGCTTTACCATGCATGTGACCGATTGTTTCATCAAGTAAAACAAAAACCGGCTGCATGAAACGATCAGCAAGATTAAATGCACGTACAACTTCCGTATAACATTCAGATAGGTTACCAGCACATAAAGTGATTGAACGGTAATCACCATGAGATGGATTTTTTGCTTGACGAACATCACCTTGAGATACGCGTGTCGGAAGACCTGTTGATGGACCACCACGCATAACGTTTACAACAACCAATGGAACTTCACACATTTGTGCAAGACCTAGGTTTTCTGCTTTGAGTGAAATACCAGGACCAGAAGTCGCTGTCAATGTTCTATGACCCGCCATACCAGCACCAATTGCAGCAGCAACGGCAGCAATCTCGTCTTCCATCTGAATACAAGAACCACCACGCTTTGGCAACAAGTCAGACATTTGTTCGATTACTTCTGATGAAGGGGTAATTGGATAACCACCCATAAATCTACATCCTGCATCTGCAGCTGCTAGTGCTGCTAAGTGGTTACCACTTGATATTACTTCTCTTGTATCAGCCATTATTTAACTCCTCGCAGGTCTAAAGACATATAATTGTTTGCAATAATTTTTTCTTGTCGTTCTTTTGAATCATCTGTAAGCTTTGCAAACTTTTTACCAACTGACGCTAGGTTTTCCTTACTTGCTACGTAGATAGCAAAATCAGGACAGTTCAGCTCACAGTCATTACAACCGATACATGCATCTGGATTATCAACAGAGATCATTGCTCCCAAAGTTGATGTAGAGTCATATCTCATGCCTAAAACACCAGATGGACATACTGATACACAGATATCACATGCCTTACAGTTGTCTCTGTTGATCCAAACAGGCGCACCTGCGAATTCTACCATTCCACTTGATATCATATATTCTCCTTAAAATTAATTATCACTACCAAACTTCCCTACTGCACATGAAACAAAGCTTTTTGCTTTGAGAACCGTACTGTCAATTAATCCATTATCTATATCAGCCAAAGGATAACCCAATTTTCTTAATATAGTACTAAATTGTGCTAATTGCGCCTCATTCACAGCTTCAACTGTTACTTTACGTGGCTCGCACGAAAGATCAACAATGACCTCTTTAAATCCTGCTTCTTGAAGTACTTTTGTAATCGTATTGGCACATCCACCGCAACGAATATTTTCTACTTCAAATGTCTGAATCATAAGTTTTTCATAACCTCTGCAACTGCCTTACCGATATCTGCAGGAGAAACAACAACCGTTACTCCAGCAGCTGTTAGCGCTGCCATTTTTTCTGCTGCTGTACCTGCACCGCCAGAGATAATTGCACCGGCATGACCCATACGTTTTCCAGCAGGAGCCGTTTGACCCGCGATAAACGCGACAACCGGTTTAGTAATATGTTCTTTAATGTACGCTGCTGCTTGGATTTCAAGATCACCACCGATTTCACCGATCATAACAATAGCTTTTGTTTCTGGATCAGCTTCAAACATTGGTAACAATTGCTTGTAGCTGAGACCGATGATTGGGTCTCCACCGATACCTACCGCTGTAGTGATACCAAAGCCCTCTTTAACCACTTGGTTTGCTGATTCATAGGTCAAAGTCCCTGATTTAGAAATCAGACCGATACTCCCTTTTTTAAAAATGAAGCCTGGCATGATCCCAATTTTACATTCATCAGCAGTAATGATACCCGGACAGTTTGGCCCGATCGTCATCATGTCTTTTTTAACTGCATATGCTTTTGCAAACATCATATCTTTTACCGGTGCACCCTCAGTAATAATAACTGCAAGAGTGATGCCGGCATCTGCTGCTTCCATAACCGCATCTGAAACAAAAGCTGGTGGAACAAAAATCATGGAAACTGTAGCACCTGTGCATGCAACCGCTTCAGCAACGGTATTAAATACAGGCTGTCCTAAGTGCTCTTGACCACCTTTGCCCGGAGTAACACCGCCAACAATTTTTGTACCGTATGCCATACATTGCTCAGCGTGAAATGATCCCTCTTTCCCTGTAAACCCTTGAACGATAACTTTTGTATCTTTGTTAACCAAAATCGACATACTTTATTCTCCCTTCGCTGCTGCTACGGCTTTACGCGCACCGTCTGCAAGATCTGTTGCTGTTATAATATTAGCGATTCCGGCATTTCTTAGTATTTCTGCTGCTTCAATAGCATTCGTACCATCAAGACGTACAATGACCGGTACGTTAACATTGGTAATTTTTGTTGCTTCGATGATACCGTTTGCAACACGGTCACAACGAACGATTCCACCAAAAATATTCACAAAAATTGCTTTTACATTAGGATCTTTAAGAATAATATCGAACCCTTTTGCGACAGTCTCAGCACTTGCTGAACCGCCAACGTCCAAGAAGTTTGCAGGTTTTCCACCTTCGTAGTTAATCGTATCCATGGTTCCCATTGCAAGACCGGCACCATTGACCATACAGCCAACATTTCCATCTAGTTTGATGTAGCTAAGACCGTATTTATCCGCTTCCACTTCTGTCGGCTCTTCTTCGGTAAAATCGCGCATTTCATTGACTTGTGACTGGCGATAAAGGGCATTGTTATCAAAGCCCATTTTTGCATCGAGTGCCAAAAATTTGCCATCACCTGTTTTGACCAATGGATTGATCTCAATCATCTCTGCATCGTGATCCATATAGACTTTATACAATGCCGATGCAAATTTAATAAAATTATTAATCTCTTCGGTTGGAAGTCCTAAACCAAACGCCAATTTACGTCCATGGAAGGATTGAAAACCGGTCAATGGATCAATCGATACCTTGATGATCTTTTCAGGGGTGTTATGTGCAACATCTTCAATCGCCATACCGCCTTCTGTTGAAGCCATCATGATTGGCATCTCTAATGCACGGTCCAAAAGTAGTCCCAAGTAGTACTCTTTTTTAATATCTGCACCCTCTTCGATGTAAACTTTTTGTACCAGTTTACCTTCGGGTCCTGTTTGGTGAGTAACAAGGGTCATCCCCAGGATTTCAGATGCTAATTCACGTACTTCAGCCGTTGAACGTGCTAATTTAACACCACCACCTAAACCTCTGCCTCCTGCATGAATCTGAGCTTTAACCACCCAAATACTTCCACCTAACTCCTGAGCTGCTTTTACGGCTTCATCAGGTGTAAAGGCAATATGCCCACGTGGCGTGGGTACATTGTACTTCTTGAATAACTCTTTTGCTTGATATTCATGAATATTCATTAATTCCTCCTTATTTAGTTTAAGCTTTTGGTGCAATCATCTCTTCAGGGATGACGTATTTATCGAACTCTTCTTCTGTTAGCAATCCAAGTTTAACAGCGGTTGCTTTCAACGTTGAGTTTTCTTTGTGCGCTGTTTTAGCAATTTTTGCTGCATTTTCATATCCGATATAAGGGTTCAACGCTGTAACCAGCATCAAAGAGTTGTGCAAATAATGGTCTATTTGATCACGTACAGGCTCAATACCGACTGCACAATTATCATTGAAAGAAACAATCGAATCTGCTAACAAACGGACAGACTGTAAAAAATTGTACGCAATGACAGGTTTAAATACATTTAATTCAAAATTTCCTTGACTTGCAGCAAAGCCGATAGTTACATCATTACCCATAACTTGACAAGTAACCATGGTAACTGCTTCACTCTGGGTCGGATTGACTTTACCCGGCATAATGGACGAACCCGGCTCATTTTCAGGAATGGTGATTTCACCGATACCGCAACGAGGACCTGATGCCAGCCAACGGACATCATTGGCGATTTTCATCATATCAGCAGAAAGGGCTTTGAGGGCACCGTGTGCAAAAACCAATGCATCATGAGAAGTCAGTGCGTGAAATTTATTAGGTGCTGTGATGAACTGATGACCTGTTAATTCCGTCAATTTAGCAGCAACACGCTCGCCAAGTTCAGGATGAGCATTGAGTCCAGTACCGACAGCAGTTCCGCCAAGAGCCAATTCCCGAACCGCTTCGAGTGAATCTTTTGCCATCTTTTCACACTTATTAAGCATTTCAACCCAACCGCTAATCTCTTGACCCAAAGTGAGTGGAGTAGCATCCTGTAAATGGGTACGTCCGATTTTTACGATACCGCTAAATGCTTCTGATTTAGCGACTAATGTATTGCGTAAACGGTCAATTGCAGGTAAAAGACGAGTTTCTACGGCAATAACAGCCGCTACGTGCAAGGCGGTTGGATACGTGTCATTAGAACTTTGTGATTTGTTAACATCATCATTAGGGTGAACCAATTTTTCGGTACGGAAATCACCGCCCAAGATTTCTGTAGCACGTGAAGCCAATACTTCATTGTTATTCATGTTCGATTGAGTGCCCGAACCCGTCTGCCAAACAACAAGCGGATAATGTTCGTCAAGCTTACCAGCCAACATCTCATCAGCAGCTTGCGCAATCGCATCCGCCTTCTCTTTTGAAAGTTTCCCTAAATCGCAGTTAACCAATGCTACCGCTTTTTTCAAATACGAAAATGCTCTTGTGATTTCATACGGCATCTTCTCTTCACCAATGTGAAAATTTTCTAAAGAACGCTGTGTCTGCGCACCCCAATAAGTATTATTTGGGACTTTAATCTCCCCCATCGTATCTTTTTCAATTCTAAAAGGCATTTGTTACACTCCTTGGAAAAATTTATTGGCATTCAACGAATCAATCATAGACTGAACCGAAGCACATGACTTTGCAAACATTGCTTTCTCAGCATCATTGAGAGTTATCTCAATGATTTTTTCGACGCCGTTTGCTCCAAGCATTACAGGGACACCACTGACGACATCGGTATATCCGTATTCTCCATCCAAGTACACGGCACATGGATGAATTTGTTTAGTATCTTTTAAAATAGCATCAATCATTATCGCTGTAGATTTTGCAGGTGCATAATAAGCCGAACCTGTCTGTAAAAGAGCAACTATCTCGGCTCCTCCGCTACGCGTACGCTGTACAACTTCATCAATCTCATCTTGCGATAATAAATCAGAAAGAGGAACACCGGCAACCGTCGAATACCGTGGAAGCGGTACCATATCATCTCCATGACCACCCATTACGGAAGCGCGAATCTGTCCACCGCCATACCCAAGCTTCTCTTGAATAAACGCGGCCATACGCGCACTGTCCAAGATGCCTGCCATACCAATAACACGACTTCGATCAAAGCCACTCTCTTTAAGTGCAACATACGTCATAACATCCAAAGGGTTTGAAACCATTATAACAATTGCATTTGGAGAATATTTTGCAATTCCTTCAATAACCTCACGAGTTATGTTTGCATTAATCATTAACAGATCATCACGGCTCATACCTGGAAGACGTGGGCTTCCTGCAGTAATTACTACAATGTCGCAGTCTGTCAAATCCGACATTTTATCCGCAACACTCACAACGGTATGACTGCGAACAGCTGCTGCTGCTTGAGACATATCAAGTGCTTTTCCTCTTGCTATCTCAATTTTATTATCACGTAAAATAATTTCATGACATGCCCCTAGCATAGCAAGTGAATAGGCTATTGTAGAACCAACATTCCCTGCTCCGACAATTCCAACACGTTTTCCTTTTACCATTTGAACAACTCCCAGTGGAAAATACGTATCACTCTCTACAATCCACTATACTCATCGCTATTTTTTGAACAAAAACACTAATAAGCATACGGTCAGAGAGTCAATACACAGACGATAACCTATCGTCTTATATTTACAGAGTCAATCTCTGCAGATATAAAACGATACTCCGAGTCTCCCCGGAAATATATATTTAGATAGAAGCGATGATTGAATTCAATGTCGCACTTGGGCGCATAGCAGCGGTTAGTTTTGTAACATCCGGGTGATAATAGCCACCAATATTTTGAGCTTTTCCTTCAACAGCAAGAAGTTCTTGCATAATTTTAGCTTCATTTTCTGTAAGTGCTTTAGCAACAGGAGCAAATTTAGCTGCCAATTGTGCATCAGCAGTTTGCTCAGCCAATGCTTTTGCCCAATACTGTGCTAAGAAAAAGTGGCTTGCTTTATTGTCAGGCTCGCCCGCTTTGCGTGAAGGCTCCTTATTGTTATCCAAGTAAGCTGCATTAGCAATATCAAGTGCTGCAGTAACTGCTGCGAGTTTACCGTCATTTTTTGTTTTATTGATATGGCGAAGTGACTCAGCCAATGCCAAGAACTCACCCAAAGAATCCCAACGAAGGTGACCTTCGTTTACAAATTGCTCAACATGCTTAGGAGCTGATCCACCCGCACCTGTTTCAAACAAACCTCCACCTGCAAGCAAAGGAACGATTGAGAGCATTTTAGCCGATGTCCCAAGCTCTAGAATTGGAAAAAGGTCTGTCAAGTAGTCACGTAAAACGTTACCGGTAACCGAAATAGTATCTTCACCTTTGCGAACACGCGCTAAAGAGTAGTTCATGGCGTCAACTGGAGACATGATTTTAATCGTAAGACCTGATGTATCGTGATCTTTTAAATACATCTCTACTTTTTCGATCATTTTTGCATCATGTGCACGAGCAGCATCCAACCAGAAAATTGCTGGTGTATTAGAAAGACGTGCACGCTCTACTGCAAGACGTACCCAGTCTTTGATCGGAATGTCTTTAGCACGAGACATACGCCAGATATCACCCTTCTCAACATTGAAAGTCATCAATACACCGCTGTCATCAGTAACGCTTACAACGCCGTCTTCTTGAATTTCAAAAGTCGTTGGGTGAGAACCGTATTCTTCTGCTTTTTGTGCCATAAGACCTACGTTAGCAACAGAACCCATAGTCGTAACGTCGTACTGACCGTTTTTCTTACAATCTTCGATACATGCAGAATACATCGTTGCATAACAACGATCAGGAATCGTTACAACACACTGTTCTACTTTTCCTGCTGGATTCCACATTTTTCCGCCATCACGTACAACAACCGGTAATGATGCATCAATGATGACATCGTTTGATGCGTGTAAGTTGGTGATCCCTTTGTCAGAATCAACCATTGCCATTGCTGGCTGTGTAGGGTAAACCGCCATAATAGCCGCTTCAATTTGGGCTTTTTTGTCTGCTGGCAATTTAGCAATCTTTTTGTAAAGATCACCAAGACCAAGATTTGGATTAACGCCGATTTCTTTAAAATCAGCTGCATATTTATCAAATACAGGCTTGAAAAATACTTGTACCGCGTGACCAAACATGATCGGGTCAGAAACCTTCATCATGGTGGCTTTTAGATGAATCGACCAAAGGATGCCGTTTTTCTTAGCGTCTTCAATTGACTCAGCCAAGAACGAACGAAGAGCTTTAGCGCTCATAAAAGTACCGTCAAGAACTTCACTGTCAAATGCATTGATCTCTTTTAGTACTTTTCCATTCAGTGCGATGGTTACTTTGCCATCGCCTTTTTTGATAACGGATTGCTCATTTGCAAAAAAATCACCGCTGTTCATGTGTGCAACGTGAGTTTTAGAACCCTCATCCCAAGTACGAAGCTTGTGAGGGTTTTTCTTAGCAAAGTTTTTAACCGCTACTGCCGCACGACGGTCTGAGTTACCTTCACGAAGAACCGGATTAACCGCTGAGCCCAAACAGGTTGAATACTTAGCCTGAATTTCTTTCTCTTCTTCTGTTTTAGGCTCTTCCGGGTAGTTAGGAAGATCATAACCTTGACTTTGAAGTTCTTCGATACACGCTTTTAGCTGTGGAATTGATGCTGAAATATTTGGAAGTTTGATGATATTACCATCGGGATGCGTAGCGATAACACCAAGTTCTGCCAAATTATCTGGGATGCGCTGTGCGTCTGTCATTCTTTCTGGAAATGTTGCGATAACGCGGCCTGCAAGTGAGATATCACTTGTTACAACTTCAACACCTGCTGCTTGTGTGAATGCATTTACGATTGGAAGTAGCGAGTATGTCGCCAGTGCCGGAGCTTCATCGATTACTGACCAAATGATTTTTGACATCAGGTTCTCCTGTCATTATATTTTTTGTAACAGCATCATAACACTTAAGTTCGCCATATTTGGGCTTTGAAGTGCATATGAAGAGAAAAAGGCTCTTTTTTGTTTCATTTTGTAGCATTTACTATGTTTTTGTGGTGTGTAGAAAAGTAACTAGTATAAATATGTTCTCCATCTTTCCCACGTACAAAATACAAGTAATCTGTACTCTTTGGGTGAATCGCGGCATCAAGTGCTTCATAACTTACATTACATACAGGAAATGCAGGTAAACCTCGGTGTTTATAGGTGTTAAAGGTTGTTCTATCGCTGCGTATACGTGCTGCTGTTACCTTTTTATGAGAGTATTCTCCATAGTTTAAGGTACCGTCCATTTGAAGTCTCATGTTCTTTGCCAGCCTGTTCTTAATCACTGAACTCACTATTGGCATATCTGCAACTGAAGCAGCCTCTTTTTGAATAACGGATGCGAGTGTTACTAATTGTAACCACTTTACTTCATCATAACTGCCTAAAAGCTTTGTTGCCATCGCTGTACGCTTTTGTGCTGATTGATCCAACAAAAATGCTATCAATCTTTCTTCGCTAATTTCCTTTGGGATACTGTAGGTATCCGGGACAAACATTCCTTCCGGCACGGTAGCCATATTGGCATAGGCATCTTTTAACTTTTTCGCATCCAACTTCAGTTGCAAAGCAACCTGTTCTAAAAATATAACCGTTGTTTCTCCGGGAATAAGTGTAATAGTATGGGTTGCCGCCTTTGCAGTTGTCAGTTTATATAAGTACCCAATACGCGTTGATTCTTCTTCTTTCAGATCAATCCAGCCTTGTTGAGGGTGCCCGATTAACCTAAGGATAATGGCGTCTATCTTGTAAAGGTTAACACCTTTATCCTGCAGATGTGATATACTTTTAAAAACAGAACCTTTCGGTATATAGACTATTTTTGGTGATGTGACCGTAGTAAACAGGTAAGTTATGAACGATAAAATCATCATTAAAATAATTAAAAAAATCCACTTCAATTTACTCGCTTTTTTTCTTTTACTTTTTCTCACGGGCTTTTTTATTTTTGTCGCTTTATTAGAAGGTTTTAGCATTTCTCATCTCAAATTAGGGGATATAAAATTTGAAAGATTATATCTAAAATGGGATAATAGGCTCACCATTAAAGCCTCTCTAATAGATTTAAATGAACTTCATCACATCAATGAGCCTCTCACTTTAAAACCTCTTGCTAAAATTACCGACAGTATTACCTGGATGCAGCGCTGGGTCTCCTGCATTGATGTACAAACACTCCAATATCAAGATACAAACATATCACTGCACTATAATAAAAATACGCAGGGCATCCTAGATGTTCATATTGGACGTGAGCACTTAGATGGAAATTTCACTTTATCTCCTCATCTATTGACGCTCTCTTTATCATCTAAAAACGGTTCTAAAGCGAACATAAACGGTCATCTCAATCTTTATCTTCAGCAGCAAAAGCTAAACGCTACTGGACAGCTAAAGTTGCCAAATACCCCTACACTTCATGCATATGCAGTGGGAGATGAAAAAAACATCCATCTTAATGTAACGGCTGATCAATCGTTTTCTACCCTTAATGAGTTGGTTGATTTCTTAGAAGTTGATCCGCAAACCCGACCATGGCTTACTGACTATGTAAAAGCAAATCGGCTTACAATCAAGGATTGCCATGGAACTTTTTTGTACGACAACCCTCAAAAACTTTTACAAAGCCTTGTCTTAAACGCAAGTGTGTATGATGCTCAATATACCTTTGCACCTTCTATCGCACCCATCATCGCTCCAAAAGTGGATCTCCTCTTTAAAAATGGTGTCCTAAATATTTTTCCACAAAACGGGCATTTTTATGCAATGCCGACACAAAAAAGTCATCTCTTTATTGATTTTAATCCACAGCATACCTTGCTTAATGCCCATATTTTAACCGATCGCGCACAGTTAAATGATTCAATACTAAACTTGCTGAATTATTACAAAATTTCTGTACCTATTCGCCAAAACAGTGGCACCTGTCATGTTGATTTAAAGCTCATGATAGATTTGAATAATTTTAATACGACAGCAAAAGGTAAATTCATCCCAGGAAAATCTGAACTCCAATTAGAAAACTTTATTTTTCAGACCTTGGGTGGAATCGTAACACTTGACACTAATAAAGTTTCTTTTCAGGGATTTGACGCCAACTATAAAAATAAATTACATGCACAAGTTGAAGGTCATTATGATGCTCATTCAGAAAAAGGAAGCGTGAATGTTTCCCCTTATTCTTGTACCCCTACAGGCGATGTTACGGTATTGGCTTTGTCTACACAGCCTTCCAAGACAATAGCCGTCTATCATATTGACCCTCAACAAGACAAACTTCAAATATTGCCAACACAGTGGAAAGTATTGGGTGAAACACTCAAAGTAGAAGGATTCACAATTCCTTATGACTTCAAAAATGGTTCTGCGCTCATCCCAAAATTGCATTATGAGATTCCCAACAAAGTTCAGGGGACTTTTACAGGAAAAATTTCATCTGACACATCATGGTTTCAACTGCAGCTTGAGAAATTTAATGCTAAGGATCTTTTGTTACGCACCAGCAACTATGCACTCACCCTCGTAAGTAATAAGAGTGGTGTCAATGTAACATCCAATAATGCTTCTTATTGGAGGCTTAATGGGCAAAACTTCTCGCTCTCTCCACTTAAAATACATGCTAGTGATAACAAATTATTATTTGATAATGTTCAAGTAAAAATAGACACCATCATTGAGGGTTCAGTTTCTGGAGAGTATCTTTGGAAGCTTGATAAAGGTTCCATTCTACTTAATAACATGATAGCTTTGAACCCGACCATCAGTGGTTATGTTAATCTCAATAAAAGTCAGAAGTTTTCAATCAATGCAGCCCAAGAACATTTAACACTTCATTCGCAATCATTGGGAATTGATTTTTCAACTATGAAACAGGGATGGAAAATTACGATCCCTGATATATCACTTTTGAGTGGTAACTCCCCGTTGTTACACCAATATCAGATTTCCCGTGGGCATGCTGATCTTTTTTATTATCCAAGCGAGCAACGATATACATTTAATGGAATAATAGACTATCCCTTTCACTTGATGGTTGTCAACGATCAAAGCCTCTCCACCTACGCGTTTAGCGGTTCCTATCAAAATGGAAAATCATCCATAAGAGTCAATGACCGCCTAAAAATTGAGTACGATAAATCAATTAACATTCGCGCCAACAATATGGGTATCAATGCACCTGAATTGGCACGATGGCTGGAAATTCTACAAAAGACAGAGCAAACAAAAGAAAGTCCAGTTTCTACTCCTATCCATCTTAATGCGACCAACACCTATCTTTACCTAATGAAGAACCGCAAGGTCATGGCTGATACTCTCAATGCATCACTCAACCAAGGCAATTTAGAAGCCCGGATGACCTACGCACAAGGTTTTGCAGATCTGCTTATGAAAAATGAAATATACTATGTTGAAGGAGCACATTTTAATGATATCTTCATGGAACATTTATTTGCTTTTAGCGATTTCAAGGGTGGGGAAATGTCTTTTAAACTGTCCGGAAAAGCAGATGATTTTGAAGGAATAATGCGTATTGAGAATGCAACGTTAAAAGAGTATAAACTTCTTAATAATGTTCTATCCTTTATCAATACCGTACCTTCATTAGCAACTTTTTCAGTCCCTAATTACAATACGCGTGGACTTCCTCTCAAAGAGGCATACAGTCATTATACCTTCCGTAATCACCAATTTACGGTTGATAATTTCACCCTTAATTCTCCTGAACTCAAAATGACCGGTGAAGGAAAAGCAAGCTTTAAAGAAGACACTATCAAAGGGTCTTTAACACTAAAAAGTGATTTAGGATCGCAATTGGGTCGTGTTCCTCTGGTTGGGTATATCCTCTTTGGAAACGACGGGTCTATTAGCACAACAGTCAATATCAAAGGCAAACTAAGCGATCCGGTTATAGAAACCGCAATTGCCAAAGAAATAATCAGCGCACCGTTTAATATCCTAAAACGGACGATTACCTATCCATTTCTTTGGATGATGGATGACGAAAAGAAAAAATAAACTTTATTCGTTACGTAATACAGTCAAAGGATCAACATCCGCCGCTTTCTTCGCCGGATACCATGCCGACAGCAGAACAATGCCAAATGCACCGACTATGATAGAAAAGAAATCCACAACCGTCAAATCAAGTGGCAGCGTTGACGTAGGGTAAACATCAGCAGGCAGTGAGATAATATCAAAACTTCCTAAAACCCATATCCCAATAAATCCGAGCAGTGATCCTGTAACAATACCCAACGTTCCTATGACAACCCCTAAAATTAAAAAGACCCTCTTGATCTCTTGTTTAGAAGCCCCAAGGGAGAGGAGTAGCGCAATTTCGCTGCGGCGGTTCATTACGGTCATCAAAAGAGACGAGATAATATTAATTGCAGCAATAAGGATGATAAGCATCAATACGATAAAAAGAGATGTTTTTTCCATTTTCAATGCGGCAAAAAAGTTGCCGTTATCTTCCCACCATCCACGAACCGAAACACTGTCAGGCAGTGCAGCGGACATTTTGACAATATCTTCTTCAGGGTTGAGGGAGTGGACATGAATCCCGTCATAAATCCCTTGCGGAAGTGCCAATATTTTTTGTAACGATTCTATTGACGTATAAGAATACCCTTTGTCATAGGCACTTAGTCCTGAATCAAAAGTGGCCGTAGGGCTAAAACGCTTCATTTTTGGAGCCATTGCCATACCGCCTGGCTCTAGCTGAGTGAAAATATAGGTCAATTTGTCGCCGCTATGGAGTGCATACTCCTCTAGAAGACCCTTCCCTACCATAACTTCAAAACCTGCTGGGATGTGACGCTCCAAGCCCATTGCAACAATCGCGTTGACTTTAGCTTCACGCTTGAAATCAACCCCAAAAAGGTATCCGCCCTCCAGCAATGCATCGTATCGGCATAAAATAGAAGAGGTAATATAGGGACTAAAAGAAAGTTCCGGAAATTTTTGTTCTAACTCTTGAAGAAGAGTTGCGTTCACGGAGCCGAAAAATTTGGGCTGTATCGTGAGGGGATAATTCATAACGGTGAGCTTCTTTTTAAACTCGTTATCAAAACCGTTCATCAATGCCATGGCAATGATCAAAACCATAACCCCAAGCGCGATTCCGCTAAACGCTAAAAGCGCCGAGAGAAAAATGAAAGGCTGTTCTTTGTCAAAACGTAAAAAACGCTTGATCAGATAGCGGACAATACTCAAGAGGCGAAAG
Organism: Sulfuricurvum sp.; assembly: GCA_041661985.1. GTDB lineage: Bacteria > Campylobacterota > Campylobacteria > Campylobacterales > Sulfurimonadaceae > Sulfuricurvum. The sequence continues at coordinate 46,225 of JBAZTK010000001.1, forward strand.
CCCCTTTTTTAGGTCCTGACTTACCACAACAGTTTTTATATTTCAAACCACTTCCGCATGGGCAATCATCGTTACGCGCAATTTTAGAAGTTTCAAGCTCACTGGCCGCATGATTGAGTGACATTTGCATTTCTTCTTGATGTTTTTCGATTTCCATTTGTTTGGCTAACGCTTGGGCATCTTCCTCGACATTATCAACTCGAAACTGAATGACATGGAGTGTCTTGATCGTATCGTATTTAATCGTACCTACAAGCTCGCTAAAGAGGTTATAACTCTCTTTTTTGTACTCTACCAACGGATCCTTTTGGTTATAGGCACGCAAGCGTATGCCCGTTTTCATGCTGTCCATTTGATACAAGTGCTCACGCCATGCGGTATCAAGTGTTTTGAGATAAATTTCACGCTCTATATTTGAACGCGTTGAAGCATCAATAACCGACATTTTTACATCGTATTGCTCTTTTAAAACTTCAATCGATTTATTTAAAATAGCACTGTATGTTTTCTCGCTATAAAGAGCCATATCTACGATTGAATTGAGCTCTTCTTGAAACAGCAGCACCAATTTATCAAGATGGATCTCTTCTTGCGATATACCCTCATAAATTCCGCTAAGGGAAAGTGTACGAGCAACATATTCTTCGCGTATCACATCGATCTTCGTAGCAACATCGTAGTTAGAATCTAGCAGTTCACCACGGAATTTATAGACAATCTTGCGCTGCTCATTGGCAACATCATCGTATTCAACGATATGTTTACGTCCCTCGAAATGCATATTTTCCACTTTTTTCTGCGCTTTTTCGACAGCACGGGTTACCATAGACGATTCGATGTACTCACCGTCTTCAACCCCTAAACGCTCCATAATCGACTTGATCTTGTCCGAACCGAAGATACGGAGAAGATTGTCTTCAAGACTCAAATAAAACTGTGTCGTTCCCGGATCACCCTGTCGCCCTGCACGTCCGCGCAGCTGATTGTCAATACGGCGATTTTCATGTCGTTCTGTTCCGATGATATACAAACCGCCCAGTTCTTTTATCTCATCACTCACTTTGATGTCAACACCGCGTCCCGCCATGTTCGTTGCAATCGTAATCGCACCCTTTGCACCGGCATTTTTAATAATCTCACCCTCTTGTGTGTGATTCTTAGCATTCAATACCGTATGAGGGATTTTTTCCGCTTTGATCAAAAGGTGCAATTTTTCTGATTTTTCGATCGATGCCGTACCGATTAGTACCGGTTGACCTTTGGCATGAAGCTCTTTGATCTTCTCAATCACGGCACTGAACTTTTCCATTTCAGTTTTGTAAATCAGATCATTGAAATCTTTACGGATAACGGGAACATTTGTAGGGATAGAGATAACATCAAGATTATAGATTTGGGAGAACTCGGTCGCTTCGGTCTGTGCCGTACCGGTCATCCCTCCGATTTTGTTGTACATACGAAAATAGTTCTGGAAAGTAATGTCAGCAAGCGTTTGTGTCTCTTCTTTGATGATAACACCCTCTTTGGCCTCAAGTGCTTGGTGCAATCCTTCTGAGAATCGACGCCCTTCGGATAGACGCCCTGTAAATTCATCGACGATAACCACTTGATCGTCTTGCAATACATAGTCAACATCCGCTTCAAACAAATAGTTGGCTTTGAGCGCTTGGTCCAAGTGGTGAGAAAGAGAAGAATTTTCAATGCTGTAAAGATTGTCCACACCAAACAACTCTTCCGCTTTGATAATCCCTTCTTCTGTCGTTAGAATAAGACGATCTTTTTCATCGACCGTGAAATGTTCGTCTTTGACCAATGCTTTGGCCACAAGATCCGCACGGGTATAGTTTTCCAATGCACGATTCGTAGGACCTGAAATAATCAATGGTGTACGTGCTTCATCGATCAGAATGGAGTCAACCTCATCGACGATAACAAAGGCATGATTGCGCTGAACCATATGCTCTTTGGAATAGGTCATATTATCACGCAGATAATCAAATCCAAATTCGTTATTGGTACCGTAGGTAATATGAGCGCTGTATTGCAAACGCTTGTTGGCAGGGTTATATTCCCCCTCCAACAAAATCCCTGTCTCAAAACCTAAAAATGCATAGAGAGCGGACATTTGCGTCCCATCGCGTGATGCTAGGTAATCATTCACCGTAACAACGTGAACGCCCTTACCGCTCATAGCATTAAGAATAACCGCCAAAGTAGCAACAAGGGTCTTACCCTCCCCCGTCTTCATCTCTGCGATACGTCCATCATGCAGTACCATACCGCCGATCAATTGAACATCAAAATGGCGCATACCCAACACACGCTTACTCGCCTCACGGGTTATAGCGAAAGAATCAACTAAAACATCCTCTAATGAACTATTTCCATTGAGTACAGATTCTTTTAAAAGAGCGAACGCTTTTTGAAGTGACTCATCATCCAAATTTGAAAAGTGTTCTTCTCGTGCATTGATTTGCTCAACACGTGAAAGATATTTTTTAACTTCGCGATCGTTTTTAGTGCCAAATAGTTTTCCGATAAATGATTGGAGCATTGATTACCTTCATGAGCTGTATGTAAAAAGTCGCTGATTTTAACACACGAATGCTATTGTTTTGGTTAATGGGTATTGGGTACAATTCGTCATCTATCTATTACAAGGAAAAATGTGCGTTTTTTACCCTTATCTCTTTTATTCACTATCACACTCTTTGCTTCGCCGCAGGATATTAACTCTTTTAATTCCCCTTTTGAACAGCGTATTGTCGATGAACATGGCAAAGCAATCGTTTACCGTGGTGAGCTATGGGCCGCAAAACCGCAAAATGCTCTGTGGTCGTATCAAAAACCCATCCAAAAAAGTGTCTACATCAATGCCAAACGTTTGGTGATTTTAGAACCGCAACTCGAACAAGCCACTATCCGCTCATTGGGAGATGAAATTGACTTTTTAGAAATCATCAAAAAAGCCAAAAAAATCAACAATGATCACTATAAAGCAACCGTCAACGGACAAGCTTATACGATTACGTTTAAAAACGACGTATTAAGTGCGATTCAATACAATGATGCTTACGATAACAAAGTCACCATCCAGTTTTTAAAACCTGTACATAATACGGCGATCCCGTCTTCTCGTTTTGTGCCTACTATTCCTGCTGGATTTGATGTCCTTAAAAACTAGGGTATTTTCGGTAGAGGTATAAACAAATTTTCAGCTTCCGTTTTGCTATAATGCGTTTCGCAGATCGGGGCGTAGCGCAGTTTGGCTAGCGCACTACATTGGGGTTGTAGAGGTCGCCTGTTCGAGTCAGGTCGCTCCGACCATGTGAAATCCCTATAAATAGACTAAAAAATTTCACTCTCTCTAAAACCACCCAAATTACTCTCACTATTTGATAGATCAATATATACCGAAGGCTTGAATTAAAGCCAAAATAAAATTTTTATAATTCCAAACTATAATACTGCATTACAAAAATACAGCATTAGGAGATTACCAATGACTGCTACGGTACGCCTCGATAAATCATTGGAAGATAAGCTTGATTTCATTTCTCAAACGCTCCATAAAAAAAAGAGCGACATAATCCGTGATGCTATCTCCTATTATGCAGACAGCATTCAAAACAGCAAAAAAAGTCGTATGTTAAAAGCAGTTGCCAAAACGAAAGACGCGGATAAAACTGAAAACCGCATTTTTGACGGGACACTCGATGACGGTAGGAGAGCTTACAGCCGTTGAGATGGAACAGATTCGTCTTTTGTTCAATGAAGTTGTTTTCTAAGTTCAGAGGTCATTCCAAACTGACATTGCATTAATACCAATTTAACTGCTATTCAATCTATTTAATATAAAATAATAAGATGAAAAAATACATACCTTCAATTCTTATAACTATCACAACCTTCATTATTTTATCAGTGGTATTATTAACAGAATACTCATTCTCTAACTTTGAAAAAATTATTTTCATTATTGCTTTTTCAATAGTCACGGCATACCTATTTCATTTAAAAACAAATACGGAACAAATGATAAAAAAACTTATAAAAGCAGAAAAAATATCTAAAATAGGTTTTTGGTCATTAGATTTAACTCAAAACTCACTATTTTGGTCAGATGAAATATTTGATATATTTGAGATTGATCCTAAAAAATTTAAACCATCTTATGAAGAATTTCTAAATGCCGTTCATCCTGATGATAGAAATTTAGTCAATGATACTTATACAAAATCATTAGAAAATAAAGAAAGTTATAAACTTGAACACAGACTGCTACTCAATGATGGGCGTATTAAATGGGTTAAAGAAGAGTGTGAAACAGATTTCGATGCAGATGGCAACCCTTTAATTTCAATAGGTATAGTTACAGATATTACAAAAGATGTAGAGCATTTAGATAAAATAAAAAAGTCTGAATTCACACTAAACTCTATTATAAATGCTACTGATGATCTTTTATTTTTCAAAGATAAAGATTTCAATTATTTAGGTTGCAATGAAGCATTTTTAAAATTTGTTGGAAAAACAAAAGAAGATATGCTTAATCATAATGACTTTGAACTCTTTAGCGAAGATTTGGCTTCACTCTTTAGAGAGATGGATACTAAGATGTTAGAAAAAAATGAAATTTCTTCTAACTGCGAATGGATAAAATATCCTAATGGTGAAGAAAAATATCTAATAACTAAAAAAATTCCATTTCACTATAACGAAGAAGATATCGGTATTTTAGGAATTAGTAGAGATATAACTGAGCTTCATTTATCGCAACAAAAAATAAAAGCACAATCATATATTGATGAATTAACAAAACTGCACAATCGTAAATCTTACAATGAACGCATTGAAGAATTAGTATCACTTAAGAAACGTTACGGAACTCCTTTCTCAATGATTATGTATGATATTGATAATTTCAAATCAGTTAACGATACCTATGGTCATAAAGTTGGGGATAATGTATTACTAAAAATGAGTGAATTGATAAAATCACTTCTAAGGGAAACTGATTACATTTTTAGAATTGGTGGTGAGGAGTTTATCATTTTATTAACTGAGACAAATTTAGAAAGTGCCATTCCAGCGGCAACAAAAATTTGTAAAAGTGTCGAAGAAAATTTAATACATATTACAAATAATCCTATTACGATTAGTATTGGACTGTCAGAAGTTAATGAAAGCGATAGTGAAGAAACAATTTTTAAAAGAGCAGATGAGTTACTTTACAAATCTAAGAACAGTGGTAAAAACAAAGTTTCTTATTAGAGTAACATTATGAGCAACCAGCGATAAACCTTTTAACTCCCAAATCCGCTTTTAAAATTGTCTTTGGCAACGACTATTTGCTTTTGTTTTTCTTTGCGGGCGGTATCTTTTTCGACAAAGATTTTTTCTCTCGTTTTTGGATCCATCTCGGTGTAATACATCACCGCTGAATATGTACCCGGTGTCGGCGTAAAGACCTGCGCTTGTTCAGGGTTCATCTTGAGCTCATCGCTCGTAAAACGTTTTAGATCATGCATGTCTTTTTCGGTACACCCCGGATGAGCCGCAATGAGGTAATAGGTCAAAAACTGCTTTTTTCCCTCTTCACGGTTGAGCTGATCGTAAAGCTTTTTAAAATCGACGAGGGTTTGTTTCCCCGGTTTGTTCATCAAATGAAGCACATGATCCGAGGTGTGTTCGGGTGCGACTTTCATCTGTCCTGAGATGTGGTGTTTTACCATCTCTTTGAGATACTCATAACCCTGTTTTTTATCTTCATTGATGAGATCATAGCGTACCCCTGAAGCTACGAACGCTTTTTTGATTCCCCGTACTTCACGCATACGGCGCAAAAGATTGATGATGCGGGTATGGTCCACTTTCATCGATTTGCACAGATGGGTATCGTCCACACAGCGCTGATGATCACACGTACCGTGTTTGAGTTTTTTGTTGCACTCATAGCCGTACATATTGGCCGTTGGTCCGCCCACATCGCTGATAATCCCTTTGAAATCTTTGTACTCGGTGAATTGTGTCGCTTCTTTTAAAATCGACTCTTCGCTACGAGTACGGATGGTGCGCCCTTGATGCACTCCGATGGCGCAAAAGTTACACTCTCCCCAACATCCTTGATGGGTCATGATCGAAAACTTAATCGTTTCCAAACACTTCACATCCCCTTGCGGTCGGTGATACGGATGAAGCTCGCGGGTAAAAGGGAGTGCGGATACGGCGTCCATCTCGTTCTCATCGAGATAATCAGCAGGGGGATTTTGGATACTGTACCTGCCGTCCACCTCTTGACACAGCCCCTTTGCCGAAATCGGGTCATTGTGATCGTAAAAACTGTCAAAAAGGTCAATGTATTTCTCTTTGTCATCCAAACACTCTTTGTGCGATGGCAAGGTCAGATAACCTTCTTTTGGCTCTTTTGAGATGTAACACACTCCACGTATGTTATGGGGTGATTCTCCCCGCTCCAGCGCCTTGGGCAAAGCGATAATCGCACCTTCGCCCATACCGTAGATTAAAAAATCAGCTTTAGCATCAAAGAGGATGGGTTTGCGTAGTTTGTTCGTCCAATAGTCATAATGTGTCACACGGCGCAAGCTTGCTTCTATGCCCCCTAGAACGATGGGAACCGTATTTTTAAAATGCTGGCGGATAAGATTGGTATAAACTAAAACCGCACGGTCTGGACGTTTGTTGTTGACACCACCTGGGGTATAATCATCGCTGTTGCGGAATTTTTTGGTTGCCGTGTAGTTGGAAACCATCGAATCGACACTTCCCCCGCTCACACCCCAAAAAATACGAGGCTCACCTAAACGTTTAATATCCACATCACTGTCAATATCGGGCTGACCGATAATCCCAACACGATACCCCTCACGCTCTAAAATCCGTCCGACAGCCGCGATGCCGATAAAAGGGGAATCGATATAGGCATCACCGTTGATGAGGATCACGTCACACTGATCCCAGCCTCGTGCATCCATTTCGGCACGGGTAGTCGGTAAAAATCGAAAAGTTTCAGAAGGGCTTGTTTGCATAGACGCATTGTACGGTTAAACCTCTTACGGCTACCGTAATATTTAGAGGTAAAAAAACTTACAATAATCCCAAGAAAAAACAAGATGGCAATTGTTACCCAATAGTTACCAATGCCATCTTATGCTTGCAGGTGAGTAAGAATTTTTCTTGCTACACCCCATTAAGGAGTTTACCATGACAGTTAATTCTAACTACAGTGCGTATTCGTCTAATAGTTATTCCAGCGTCTCATCTGCTTCGCAAAACGGAAAACCTGATTTTGAAAAAATAGCTCAGGAATTTTTGAGTTCAATGGATACGGATAAAAGTGGTTCAGTCGATAAAGCCGAATTTAGTGCCGCAGCACAAGCTCTCGCATCAAGTTCATCGAGCAATACAAGTACCACTGGCAGTTCATCTGCAACCGATGTTTTTAATACTCTTGATACCAATAGCGATGGGAGCATGAGTACTGAAGAGTTAGTAACGGCACTCAAAAACATGAAACCACCGCAAGCATCTGAGGGTTCAATGCCACCTCCACCACAAGGCGCAATGCCTCCACCACCGCCAAGTGATTCATCCTCAACATCTGATAGTTCGAGTGCTTCAAGCAGTAGTGCTATTAAAGATGCCATGGACACCAATAAAGATGGAACGGTCAGTATCGATGAATTATTGGCAGCATTAGGGAACTCAAAAACGGATTCATCCAATAAAAAGGATGCTACGGCATCAACCACTAATGCTTCAACGGCTTCCTCAACGTCTCAAACAGAGAATACTTCTCAAAAATTTAGCGACGTTATGCTCAAAAATATCCTCTCCTATTATGGAAATGATAACTCCACAGCAAATACTAAGTCACTTTTAAGTCTTAGCGCTTAATATGGCATACCCCATTGCGGGTATGTGTTACTGACTTGTTACTTTTCCCTTGTTATAATCGTTTTATGATTAATGTACTGATGATTGAAGATGATGTTGAACTAGCGCAATTATTAAAAGCACGCCTCTTTAAAGATAATATTGCAGTCACCACAGCAGCAACACCTTTGGAAGGGTTAACTATTTTTCAAACCCATCCGTTTGATTTACTGGTGCTGGATCTCTCATTACCGCAGATGGATGGCATGGAGATTTGTCGTTTGATTCGCCAAGAGAGCCCTATTCCGATTATCATTTCATCCGCACGATCCGATATACAAGATAAGATGATGGGATTCTCACGTGGCGCAGACGACTACCTCCCCAAGCCCTACGATCCGCAAGAACTTGTTTTTAGGATCGATGCAATTTTGCGACGTCTTCATCCAAACATGCCTAAAACACTCACGGTATTCGAAGTCGATGATGAGCATCATGAGATTACACGGCACGGTATACCATTGCGCCTCACCCAAGCCGAATACGAAATCGTTTCGTATATGATACAAAAAGATCGTTCCGTTATCTCACGCGAAGAGTTACTCCTCAACATCGGCTCGATCAAATATGAGAGCAGTCTCAAAAGCATTGATGTCATAATGGGACGAATCCGCCAAAAGATCGGCGATGACCCTAAAAATCCCCGTTATATAGTCTCGGTACGAGGAATAGGATATAAATTTGTCAATCAATAAGCACTCTATCGTTCACCTAATCGGTATCTTTTTCTTTTTTATTTTCGTGATTATCAACGGACTGTTTTGGATTGCACAACAACATTTCAAAAAAGAGCAACAAGCCAATCGGATGGAACGGTTTGCTCTGGCTGAGAGACTGATTCACCATCAAAACGGCAATTTTGATTTGGAATTGCAACACCTGATGATCCAAACGTCCTCACTCTCTCCTGAATTTTTACATTCCAAGGGAAAAAGCGTCATGAGGTTCCCTTTTGGCACGATTATCGAGTATGCAAACCGTATCTATTTGGTTAAATCCCCTCCCCCTGAGTTTAAATTCGCACGAATACCATTGCCTCCAATGATGGAGAAAAGAGGATTCTTTCCCCCACCTCCTCTGTATAATCCTATCGTACTGGAAGATTTAAAAGGTTATTCCTCATGGCAAATGTGGAGTTTATTTGGCACGATTGATACGCTAATTTTGCTCTTTTTTGCCTATCTTTTACGCAAACTTCTCCCTCTGCATCGTCTGAAAGATGCAATCATCCATTTCAAAGAGGGAGACAACCATCTCAAAGTACCCATAGAAGGAAATGATGAGATCTCACAAATCACTCGTGAATTCAATCTGGTTTTGGAAAAAATAGCTGCCATGAGAGAGGCACGAGCCCTGTTTTTACGCAATATCTTGCATGAACTTAAAACCCCAATTATGAAAGGCTCTCTCACCGCCGACTGCCTCAGTGAATCAGCCGATCAAGCGCGCCTAAAACGAATTTTTAATCGGATGAGTTATCTGTTGGATGAGTTTTCAAAAATGGAGCAATTTAGCAGCGGTGAATGGCATCTAAATATTCGAGAGTACCGTTTTGTCGATCTGCTCGATCATACATGCGATATTTTGTTATGCGATAAAAAAAACCTAACGATTAAAGGGGAAGGTTCGGCTCTGATGGTTAAAGCCGATTTTGAACTTTTTGCAATCGCATTGAAAAACTTACTCGACAACGCTTTTAAATATTCCAATGAAAAGCCTACGTTAATCATACTCTCCCATTCCATTCAGATATGCAGTGTGGGAGAACCTCTCAGCGATGAGAATCGTATTTTTACCAAACCGTTTAACCGCACGTATGAGAGTTCTTTGACAGGGCTTGGATTAGGTTTATATATCACCTATTCTATAGTACAAAAGCATGGATTTAAACTCGACTATCATTATGCTTCAGGGTCAAATTGTTTTAGTATCGTTTTACAATAATCCCAATAATGCTACGAACAATACCGGAGGCGTAATCACAAGCCCCACTTTCATATACTCTCCCCATCCGATCTTGACCCCTTTTTGTGCCAAGACATGCAGCCATAACAAAGTCGCAAGCGATCCGATCGGGGTCATCTTAGGTCCTAGGTTGCACCCGATGATATTGGCATAGGCTAAGGCATGATTCCCCGCCTCAGCAATCGCGATGTCCATAATCATAATGGTTGGCATATTGTTCATTACGGAGCTGAGAATAGCGGAGAGAAAACCTGTTCCAATAACGGCGTACACATTTCCCATCCCTTGAAGCTGTACGATAATATCTGCGAGATACGTGGTAAGTCCACCGTTTTTAAGACCGTACACGACGACGTAAAGACCTATACTAAACCACACGACTTGCCATGGTGCCGCTTTGATCGTCATGATCGGTTTTGTTGCTTTAAAGTACGTTGCGATGCCCAAAAAGACCAATGCACCGCCCAGCGCAAATACCGAGATTGGCAGGTGATACGCATCCCCGATGAAATATCCCACCATCAATAAACTCAAGAACCACCAGCTGAGTCGGAACATTGTCATGTTCTTGATTGCCGACTCAGGGGTTGCGAGTTGAGTGATATCGATATGCGTTGGAATATCTTTGCGAAAGTAGATCCACAATACGGCTATCGAGGCGATGATACTTAGCAGATTGGGTAAAAACATCGTTTTAGCATATTCCCAAAAGCCGATGTGAAAGTACCCTGCGGTCACGATGTTGGTGAGGTTTGAAATGACCAATGGATTGGAAGCACTGTCCCCGATAAATCCCCCCGCCATCAAAAATGCGAACATAGCAAGCGGTTTCATCTTCAGATATTTCATTTTTGCCAGTACGATGGGGGTGAGTATCAATGCCGCGCCGTCATTGGCAAAAAACGCCGATACCAATGCCCCCAGTATGAGGATATAGACGAACATCCAATGTCCGTTACCACCCGACAAACGTGCCATTTTCAGCGCCGCCCACTCGAAAAACCCAATCTCATCAAGTACCATTGAGAGGATGATAATTCCGATAAAAGCAAGCGTCGCATCCCACACGATGGAGGTTACGGTGATGACATCCGCAAAACTCACCACACCCAATATAAGAGCCAAAACTGCTCCCCCAACCGCCGTAGTGCCGATTTGCAAACCTCTAGGCTGCCATATTACTAAAATAAGCGTTGCTAAAAACACCCCTATTGCCAATGCCATCATCATTCTCCAAGTCTTAATTGGGGAAATTGTATCATAATATCAATATATCTTGATATATTATTTTTATTTCGTTACACTTTCACAAAACCAAGGAGTCCTTATGAAACGTTTGCATTTACATATCAGCGTCAAAGACCTCGAAAAAAATCGTCAGTTTTACACCACTTTGTTTGGCAGTGAACCGACCAAAATCAAAGAGGATTACATCCAATGGCTTCTCGATGATCCCTATATTAACTTTGCCATCTCAAGCGGCCGTGATAAAATCGGGCTCAATCATTTGGGAATCCAAGTGGACAGCGACGAAGCACTAGAGGTGATCGAACAGCGTCTCATCGAGGGTAATATCATGGGTGAGAAGCAGGAAGAGGCACAGTGCTGTTACGCTTCGAGCAAAAAATACTGGGTAGAAGATCCGCAAAACATCATCTGGGAAAACTACCATACGATGGAACAGATCGAAGTATTTGGCGGTGACGAGTTTACGGGTGGAATAGGTTGTTGCCAACCTACCTTTTCCAAAAACGGCCAATGGTCAACCGGCGGATGCTCGTAAATCATGGAAATTTTTTTACAAACCGCTGCGGCACTCAATGACGAAACCCGTGTACGTCTGCTCGCCTTTTTGAATCTTCACGGCCCTTTATGCGTCTGTGATTTGCAAGAGAGTTTCGGTATGATTCAGTCACGCCTCTCACGCCACCTCAAAATTCTCAAAGAGGCAGGTTTGTTGCGCGTTGATCGTCAGGGTACATGGGCCTATTATTCGATACGTTCACCCCTTGACCGTTTTCGACTCCAAGCATTAGCAGAAATAGAGACATTGGGGATTGATCTTCCCCCTCTTATCAAGTCATCACAAACAGGAGAATGTAAACTATGAAAAATGTGTTAATCCTCTGCACGGGAAACAGCTGCCGATCGATCATGGCCGAAGCGCTTATCAATGCCAAACTCTCCGATTGTGTGTTTGCACAAAGTTCCGGCGTCAAAGCCAGCGGCAAGGTCAATCCTCATGCCCAAGCACTGTTGGAAGCAAAAGGGTACTGGAGAGAGCAATACCACTCCAAAGTAATCGACACCGTGATTAACACTCCCTTTGATCTCGTCATCACTGTCTGCGATCACGCCCATGAAACGTGTCCCATGTTTCCAAAAGCGGTCAAAACCATCCATATCGCGTTTGAAGACCCCAGCGGCAAAGAAATAACAGAGTACGCAAAAACATTAGCACTCATTGAAGCTACACTTCTTCCAATCATACAATCGGAACTGTGCGACTAATGTGGCAGGAGAGTGTCAATGTTTTCGTCTATGAATGGCTGAAAATGCCTCACGGGGAAAAACTTTCCGATGCTCTCAACTTTTTTATCTACGACACAATCAAAATACTCTTTTTACTCACAACCATTATCTTCGCCGTCACAATATTACGCTCTTATTTTTCGACGGAAAAAGTTCGTGTTTATTTGAGTAAAAAGCATGAATTCACCGGTAATGTCCTTGCGGCATTGTTTGGTATCATCACTCCATTTTGTTCATGTTCGGCTATACCGTTGTTTTTAGGTTTTTTACAAGCGCGAATACCGCTGGGAGTGACCTTTAGCTATCTTATCTCCGCTCCGCTTAACAATGAAATAGCCATAGCAATGCTCTTAACGATGTTCGGCTGGAAAGTGGCCGCTTTGTATATTGGTTTTGGCCTGCTGGTTGCCATTGTGGGTGGTATAATTATTGGCCGAATGGGGCTTGAAAAAGAGATTCTGATTGAGATTAAACCGATTGAAGGCGAGCTCAGAGTTGATGAACAACACATCGCTTTTAAAACGAGGCTCAAAGATGCGTGCGATTACACGATTGACATTCTTCAAAAGATTTGGTTGTATGTCGTGATTGGTGTTGGTGTGGGAGCATTTATTCATGGCTATGTCCCGACAGAGTTTATCACTTCAATTGCTGGTAGTGACAATCCATTTGCCGTCCCTATCGCAACACTAGTAGGTATACCAATGTACTCGAATGCGGCAGGCGTCATGCCGCTCATCGAAGTGCTGACTTCCAAAGGGATGCTGATGGGGACTGCCCTGTCATTTATGATGGCAATTACAGCTCTAAGCTTACCGGAAGCAATGATTCTAAAGCGTATAATGAGTCTCAAGCTCATCAGCATCTTTTTCGGTACCGTGACACTTGGCATAATCTGTGTCGGGTATATATTTAACGCACTATTATGAGAATGATAACGGAGTAAAACCCCGTTACCTACGCTAGCCGCTATGGCACTAAAGCTTGCCTCTTTCGAGGCAAAAATAAATCTTGGAGACACTGATGAAAATAGAAATTTTAGGGACAGGGTGTTCCAAATGCAAAACCCTCGAAGAGGCAACTAAAAAGGCAGTTGCTGAAAGTGGTATATATGCACAAATTGAAAAAGTTGAAGACATCATGAAGATTATGGAATACGGTGTTATAAGTACACCAGCGCTTGTCATCGACGGTAAAGTAATCAGTACTGGAAAACTCCTCAGTGTTAATGAAATTGTAGCGTATATTAAAGCGCACTAGTGGAAGCTTTTTTTATCTCCCTGCTTGAAACGCATGGCCTTATCGTTTTTGCTGCTGCGTTCGTGATAGGAGCGCTTACATCACTTGCACCCTGTTCTATTGTCTCCATACCACTGCTAGTAGGAAGCGCATTAGGTATGAGTTCACATTTAAGCCCCAAAGAGCGGGTACGATTTACCTATATCTTCGCCTCACTGTTTGCATTAGGGGTAGCAGTGAGCTTTTCGATCCTCGCCTATATGGTGGCAAAAATGGGGTATTTTTTCTCCATTGCACCGTTGGAGGCGTATATCGCAGGGGGGATCGCCGCCATTGCTATCGGTTTGTATTCGCTGGGTGTTCTTCCTGAAGTGATTGACAAATCGCGCTGGATGAGCCGCCTCATTACCCTGCGCTACGCAGGAGCATTTTTAATCGGAATGCTGTTCGGGCTTGTCTCTACACCGTGTGCTTCTGCTCCACTCGTAGCGATCATCTCGGTCGCTGCTAATGCCCCCCAAGGGTATGCCTATGCCCTTGTTCTCACTTTTGCTCTGGGACACTCGTTGCTACTGCTCGCGGCAGGAATTTCGATCGGATTCGCCCAAGGAGTCGCTAATAGTGATAAAATAGCCTTTATCTCCGGATGGATGACGAAACTATTTTCTTTTGCCCTGATTGCCATTGGAGTCTATTTTTTCACCTTAGCGTATCAACAACTATAAAGGAGTCTCATGTTTAAATATATTGCTTTAGCTGCACTGTGCAGCTCTCTATACAGTGCCGAATTACAATCCCGTCCATACGCCCTTGTCAAACAAGAGATTGGCAAAGGCCAGACGGTAATGGTCGAAGCGGGTTCCACCATGTGCAATGCGTGCAAAGAAATGGGGGAGTTGCTTTACAATGAGATGATACTCAATCCCAATCGAAAAATCTTTTTTGTCAACGTCGGCGAAGAACGTGATGCGGCGCGTGCGATGAAAATCCAAATGATCCCTACCCAGATTATCTATGATGCCAAGGGGCGTGAGATTGATCGTCATATCGGGGGATTTACGACCGAAGCTCTTAAAAAATTCTTGGCAAAACATAAAATTTAAAGAAATCTTTCATCCATCATTAAGAGATTGTTTACAGCTTTTGGACAATCGATTTGATTTCGCTGATAAGTTCTTGTTGTCTAGTATAGAGGTACTCTATCAAAAAGCTTTCATATGGCTCTTCCAAATCGAGAGCTAACACCACTTTTATATAATCATCCATCTCTTTGATAAACTCAATACGGCCTGTAACAAACATGCTTACAACCCCTTCTTCAGTCCGTTTTGAAGGAAGATGAAAGTTCAATGTCACCATGGTTCCCTTCGGCGGAATGCCCTTGGCATTATTAACTCTGCAGGCAATCGATTTTATTGAAATATCCAATATCGAAGCAGAAATCACATTTTTGACAGCCTTGATCGTGATGTGCATACGATGGTCACTTTGGACTCGGATGTGCTGACGAGCGTTGGCAGATGCTCTTAAGGCTTCAAAATTACGGAAAATTGCCACTTTTTTCCCGATGTCCACAATTTTAATTTCTGCTGCAATATCAAAAGGAAGATTCGTCCCCTGAATGACGATACTGTTTTCAAGCTGCATCGCATACCCTTGTATCTTTTCAATCGCCATATAGACCATGCCATCCGAAATTTTAATAATTTGCCCTATGGTATTAATCCGTATCCCTTTGTAAAAACTGAGTAGTTTCACCTGTGACTTGGACAAAAACATTTTTTCCAGATAATGCAATGCTTGACCTTTTAGATCAACTGACTTATCATCAAAAAAGACCTCATGATAGACCAAATGGGCCAGATCACTCATTCTAAGTTCTCGATGATTAATATGGTCTATTATGGTAATCGCTTTATTCAATTCTAATTTGGACATATCCACCACAAATGAATCAAGCACAGGAATTGCCCCATGAACGGAAACTTGCGTCATAATATTTTCATGTAAGCGTTCCAGACATTCTTTAAGCTCATCCAGGGATACACCCTCATCAACTATAGTAAAAACATCTTTATGCCAAAGTCCAATGTTGGCCATCGAATTGAAATGTTTTTTGGCCAATTCAAAAATCTCTTTACAAATACCGTTATAAACATCCTCACCAAATTCTTCAACAATTTTTGCTTCATTTTCAATCGTCATAATGATGACGGGAACAGGCTCATTTTCTTGCTTATGCACCACAAATGCGTCTTTGAGAATTTCAATAAAGTTAATACGATTCAAGAATAATTTTTCTGATTTATCAGAGGTTCCTCCTACTGGAGTCATTTCTATGAGCGTTTCAACTTCATTAATTTTTTGTGTACCAATTAAAAAAGAGGCCGTATTCTTTCTACTGTTTGTAATTTCACGTATTTCAGGCACAGAAACCTGTTTTAGCATGCGTGCTTGATCTGATGTATCAAATTCATTCAAAGCCGAGAAGTCATAAAAATGTTTAAATGCATCGTTGGCAAATACCCCTTTGTTTCCACGATAAATCCAATAAAGATGCGTAGTATTGTCTACAACTTGTTTATAATTTAATGTTGACAAAGATTCATTATGTCTTTTAATAATATTGGGCAAAGTGGAAAGCATCATTGTGGAAAATTCATGCTCATTTGTAATGTATTTCCCCACATACCCTGCTCTAAAGTGCAGCGCCTCTTTATACAAAGCAATATTTGCATCATCCGAGAGTATAAACGTTTCAACTCGTTGTATTTGTGCACTTAGGGCACGCGCATTTGGTGACGAAATATCAGCTAATGAGCCATTGAGGATAAGTATATGACATGACAGCGGTTCTTTGGCAGTATCGGTAAATGAGATACGGTGCATAGTGCGAAAATAATCTCTTCCATATTCGCATAAAATACCGCAGCCATTCTCCTCACCAATGACCAATAAATCAAAAAATTTGGTATATTTGCTAATTTTATCTATTGACATACAGAGACTCTTTTGTGAAATAATAGTTTAATTGTATCGTGTTCTTTCGATACTCTCGCAAAAACTATTATTAATAACCTGCATGTAAAACACTTTAGGGTAAAATTTCAAAAACATTTCGCAGGAATTTTGATGCTTCGTTTTGCCCCTAGTCCGACCGGAGATATGCACATTGGCAATCTTCGAGTCGCTTTATTTAACCATATCATGTCCAAAAAGCGTGAGGAACCTCTTCTTGTCCGTATCGAAGATACCGATAAAGAGCGTAACATTCCTGGAAAAGAGACTGAAATTTTAGAAATTTTGTCCCTTTTCGGCATTGAATATCAAGAACACCAGCTTCAAAGCAATAATTTACGATTTCACCGTGCTATGGCACTGCAGCTTTTACAGGACAAAAAAGCCTTTAATTGCTTTTGCACCGCCGAAACGCTTGATGCCAAACGTGATGCTGCCAAAGAAGCAAAAATAGCGTATCGCTATGATGGCACATGCGAAAACCTTCATGCCGAAGAGGTCATCGACAATATGGCTCCTTTTACCATTCGACTCAAAAAACCGACTCATTCAATCGTTGTATCGGATATTATCAAAGGGGAATCAACCTTTACCCCCGATGAAATCGACAGTTTTATCTTAATGCGTACCGACAAATACCCAACCTACAATTTTGCCTGTGCCGTGGATGATATGCTCAGCGATGTTTCCCTCATTATCCGTGGAGAAGATCACGTCAGCAATACCCCTAAACAAATTGCCGTTCATCAAGCACTTGGGTATGATAAGAAAGTCGAGTACGCTCACTTACCGATTATTCTTAACAGCGAAGGTAAAAAAATGTCGAAGCGTGATGATGCTTCGAGCGTAAAATGGCTCCTCGAAGAGGGATTTTTACCCGAAGCCATTTGCAACTATTTGATTTTGATCGGCAACAAAACACCCAATGAAATTTTTACCGTTGAAAATGCCATTGGCTGGTTTGATCTTGCTACCATATCAAAATCACCTGCCCATTTTGACATCGACAAACTCACATTTGTCAACCGTGAACATCTCAAGATGATGGACCCAAAAGAGCTATCTCGCTACGTTGGATTTGCCGATGAAGAGATCGGAAGATTGGCAAAAGTGTTTATCGATGAAGCCGGAACGCTCAAAGAGCTACGTGCCAAAATCAGTGCTATTTTCTCCCCTAAAAATGTCCCTGACGAGTACAAAGAAGGTTTTGACATATTACGCGATTTGACACTCAAAGCCCCCCATTACGATGACTATGAATCCTATAAAGCCTATCTGATTCAACACAGTGGCCTCAAGGGTAAAAATCTCTTTAAACCGCTTCGTATACTCATTGGCGGTTCAGAGCATGGACCTGAGCTGGGTGATCTGTACGAGCATCTAAAAAATTATTTAAAAGAGGTTGTCAAATGATTATGGAAATTCTTATTAAAATATATTTATACATACTTTCTCCCCTGTTAACTGCTTATACATGGATAATTATTATCGGTGCGCTCTTAACATGGGTTCGTCCTGACCCTTATAATCCGATTGTTCAAATCATTTATCGTCTCACGGAACCGGCTTATCGTCTTGTTCGCCGTATAATGCCGACCGTATTTAATGGATTGGATATTGCGCCTATCATTATTATTCTCCTTTTAAAATTACTGGAGATTATTTTAGAAGTAGTCTTCAACAGACTGGTTCTACTATGAAATATTCAATTCTTTTAAGTCTTCTGCTTCTTTCCTCCAGTTGGGGAATAACACTCAACGATATTAACGACAAACCTGCATCTCGCCAAAAGAATTTTTTAATCTGGCAATTTATGCATCAGGATATCAATGCATCACAAGCCAGTGATGCGTTTTATCAAGTAGAATACGTCAATGAAAGATTTCTTTTTGATTATGCGGCAAAAACCGATGAAGCAGAGATCAAATATACTGTCAATTGTATGCGTGAACCTGCCTGCAATCTTCCGTTAATCCCTGAAGATGACTGCTTAATGCTTGCCCTTACCCCGGCAAAAGCGTCGGCACTAAAAAATGAAGAACGGGAGACTATAGCGGCACGCCTTAATAATAAATTCGGCAATACACAATGGCTACACGCAATGAATCAAGAAGCTTTTTATACCTCAACCCAAAACCTAAGTAATGAAACAACTCTTTTTCGTCTTGCAGGAACATCATACCGTTATGAACATTTCAATCATACTCTAACACCCGAAGTACTTGGTGCGTTATCCGCAATGAATACTTTTGGATCGATTGTCTTTTTAACAGTAACTGATCCAAAAATGGATCAGCTTCAGCAATCTTTATCAGATTTTACAGGTGGAAAATTTAATCCGCAAACCCATTTCTTTTTGGCGATGAATGCTATCAAATACGGAAAACTCAACATCGCTCTCGATCATTTGAAAGAAGCAAAATCTCGCTATTACACTCCTATTGATAATGACAAAACACTGTTTTGGATGTATCAGATCACCAAGGATGAAAACTATCTGAAAGAACTCTCACAGAGTCTTGACATCAATATGTATGTCCTTTATTCCAGAGAATTGCTGAACCTTCCAACCGAAAATTATTTTACTACCTTACCTACTACTGAAAATGCCGATAGTATAAAAGGGATCGATCCCTTCGAATGGAGAAGCTTTTCTCAAGAGATCATGGCTTCTACACCTGAAACAATAATCGACCTCATCAATCGTAGTGACGGGAATGAGTCAATGGCGATTCAGGGATACGTTTTGGAACGCACTTATGAACCGTACATTCACAATTTCACCATGGCGTATGATCAATACATGACGACACTTAGTAATGATAAAAAAGCCCTTCTTTATGCCCTTATGCGTCAAGAAACCCGATTTATTCCCGGATTAATCTCACGTTCATTTGCCCTTGGTCTAATGCAAATCATGCCCTTTAATGTGGACACCATCAGTAAGGTACATCCTCTTAAACCCACCACCTATTTTGATATGCTGGAACCAGAATTGAGTATCGCATACGCGATTTCCCATTTGAAACATCTAGAAGACAGACTCTACAATCCTACGTTGATTGCATACGGATACAATGCAGGACTGGGCTCTACAAAACGTCTTTTAACCGATGGTGACAGATTCTTAAGCGGTACGTATGAGCCATTTTTGAGTATGGAGCTAATGGGGAACGATGAGAACAGAGAATACGGGAAACGGGTACTCGCCAACTATGTCATCTATAAAAAGATTCTAGGAGAAGAAGTGAAAATCACTTCCCTTTTTGATAATTTAATACAACCGAGCCAGTCTGATTATTTTCGAGCCCAAGCGTTAACGTTCCCTCACTAAAACTCTTATAACGGATTAAATAAAACCGGTTCCATGTATTGCGAACCGGTATGAGATCCCGTCGAAGATCTTTTTCTGCAAGCTCTTCCATTTCAACGGGTTCCTGCCCATTAAGTCTCAAGTGGTAACCAATATCGTTGATATTTCTTTTTTTAACGCTTCTCATATCATTTTCAAAATAGATCGCTGCGATAAAATACTCGCCGTCTTTATATTGTTCAGGATAAACAGGATTCAAATAAAGCGCAGAAATAATAGCTTTAGTCTCAAGTGAAAGTACAATACTGCCGGTACGCAGCTCTTCGACTGAACGTTCATGGGCTTTATCCATCGTGAAAAGATCAAACGCCCCCTTATCAGCGCATCCGCTCATGGTTAAAAGTGCAATCAGGCCAAGCACAGAAAATCGCATAGGTATCCTTTATTTAGGTTCATATTCACCATCTTAACGAAATTTCAATGATAGTTGACTATAATATGACATATTTAAGTCATGAGGCACTTTTTGAAAAAACGTTTAGCAGTTGCATTCACAGGTCCTTCCAATAGTGGTAAAACAACCCTGATTCTAAAAGTGGCGCGCAAGATGATCCATGAACTGGGATTGAAAGTTGCTATCATAAAAAATGACCCCAAAGATAAAGCTGTTGTAGATGTTCCAGGGAAAGATAGCTATAAGTTTAGTGACACAGGAGCCGAAGTTATCGTTACTTCGCCTACACGCACTACTTATTTTTCCAAACGACATAATGAACTTGATGATATGATCAATATGTTCGGCGAATTTGATGTCCTTCTCGTAGAGGGACTTAAAAATCTTCCCCTTCCCCGTATCAGTATTTTTCGCAACACAATTGATGAAGACTATTTTCCGTACATGAACGCATTGGCAATTGATCACACCATTATGACCACAGACTATTCTCTTCCCTCTTCAGTAGACCTACTCGATCTTAACGATGCTGACATGGTCCTTGATTGGATTTTAACACACGCAAAGGTAATTGAATGAAACAAATTTTAGAAGCGATTGAGCGAAGTGCCATTCGAATTAAACACGCTATTGACGTCAAAGACATCGGTTATTCGCAAGAACAAAACAGTTCTGGGGAAACACAGCTTCAGCTGGACATTCAAAGCGATCTCATCATCGAAGAAGAGCTAAGCCGCGTTTCTACCGTCCACACCATTGCCAGTGAGGAAAAAGAACTTCCGATGCTTCTCAATGAAGCGGGGCATTACTACATCGCTTTTGATCCGCTCGATGGATCATCCCTTGTGGACGTCAACTTGAGCGTAGGGTCAATCTTTGGTATCTATGAGGGTGAATTCGTAGGCAGTAAATTGATCGCTTCGTGTTACGTTGTGTATGGACCGCGTGTTGAGCTTGTTTTTGCCTACGAGGGAAAAGTTAAACTTTATTTGCTTCAAGAAGGTGAATTTGAATACGTCAAAGAGATCCATTTGAATGAAAAAGGCAAAATCATGGCACCGGGTGGTACACAGCAGTTTTGGGCGCCGTATCACAAAGCAATGATTGATTCCTTTTTTACAACTGGGTATCGTTTGCGCTACTCTGGGGGAATGGTTCCCGATTTGCATCAGATTCTTCTCAAGGGTGGCGGATTGTTCAGTTATCCGGGTGCTTCGGATAAACCGGAGGGTAAACTGCGCCAACTCTTTGAAGTATTCCCTTTTGCGATGATCTTCGAGATGGCGGGCGGTCAAGCGATTGACGGAAAAAATAGAGTTCTCGACAAAGTCACCGCACACGTCCACGATACAAGTCCGTGTTTCTTTGGTTCCAAATATGAGATTTCTGTTGTAGTGGATGTTTATGGACGAAACTAACACTCTCTACGAAGCCAAGCTGGAGGAAGCCAAAAAAGCCCTCCAAGAGTGCCAAACGTCCAAGACGCTGGAAAGCTGCTTGAACTGCCCATCGCTGATTGGATGCCCTGTTCGCACCGCGTATGTCCGCACTGTGTACGAGAGCATGTCCAAGGGTGAAACCGGCGGATTTGATTTTTAATACCTAAGGAATACAACATGAAAAACTATATCACTACTCCGATTTATTACGTCAATGGCGAAGCACATATCGGACATGCCTATACAACTTTTATTGCCGATACTCTTGCACGACATTCTCGTCTGGTTGGAAATGAAACTTATTTTTTAACCGGTACGGATGAACACGGTCAAAAGATCGAAGAAGCTGCGAAAAAACTAGGAAAACCGACCCAAGAATTTGCGGATGAAATAAGTGCGTCATTCAAAAATTTATGGAACGAGTTTGATATAAGTAACGATCAGTTTATCCGCACCACCGATGCAAAACACAAAATCGGTGTGCAAGTAGCTTTTGAAAAAATGATGGCTAAGGGTGATATTTACAAAGATTTTTATGAGGGGAACTACTGCGTTAGCTGCGAAACCTTCTTTCCTGAATCGCAACTCATGGACGGAGGTTGCTGCCCTGATTGCGGACGTGCCACCACCATCGTCAAAGAGGAGAGCTATTTCTTCCGCCTATCCAAATATGAGAAACCTCTCATGGAGTATTACGAAGCACACACCGACTTCATCCTCCCAAAATCACGTCGCAATGAAGTAATGAGTTTTGTCAAAGGGGGATTGCACGATCTTTCGGTTACGCGTACCAGTTTTAGCTGGGGTGTTCCCGTACCTGCATCTCTCAATGACGACAAGCATGTCATGTACGTTTGGCTCGATGCTCTTCTAAATTACATCACAGCACTGGGATACGGAAACGACGAAGCCAATATGGGATTCTGGCCTGCGACTACTCAGCTTGTAGGAAAAGACATTTTGCGTTTTCACGCGATCTACTGGCCCGCATTTTTGATGAGCCTTGATCTTCCACTCCCAAAACGCATCGGTGCACACGGCTGGTGGACCCGTGATGGTGAAAAGATGTCAAAATCAAAAGGCAATGTAGTGGACCCAAGAGAAGTTGCACAGCATTACGGCGTTGAGAATTTGCGCTACTTTATGATGCGTGAGGTACCGTTTGGTCAAGACGGTGATTTCTCTCAACGTGCCCTCATAGACCGTATGAACTCTGATTTGAGCAATGATTTGGGAAATCTTCTCAATCGCGTCATTGGAATGTCTGAGAAATACTCCGACTTTACCATTGATAGTGTAGACGTTCTCAAATACCATACCAAAGAGATTGATGATGCTCATACCATCATTGCAACGTTGGAAACCTATCTCAATGACCTGCAGCTGCACCGCTATCTCGAAGAGCTTTGGAAAATATTTACCATCGGCAATAAAGCGATCGAAGAACACGCTCCATGGGTCAAGATCAAAGAGGGACGCACCGATGAAGCACTCGCAACGGTCGCGTTGGTCGCCAATTTGCTCAGCAAGGCATCTGTGATGCTGCATTCCATCATGCCTAAAACAACGGCCACCATCGCCGATGCCCTCGGGTTTGAAATCAATACCCAAAGCTATCAGGAGTTGATCCTCAACAAAAAATTGTTAAAAGCCTTTACCATCAAAAAAATCCCTCCTCTTTTCCCAAGAGTCGAGGAGCCATTAATGCCAGAAGCACCCAAGGCGATGATGGAAGCAGCCCCTGTCGTTTCCCTATCTAAAGTAGAAGATAAAAAGGTAACGACCGTTCCAGAAGATGGCCTCATTACCATCGATCAGTTTTTTCAAACATCGATCAAAATCGGTACCGTTCTCGACGCGCAAGAAGTACCAAAAAGTTCTAAATTGCTCAAGTTGCAAGTCGATTTAGGCGAAGAATCTCCACGCCAAATTGTTGCAGGAATCCGTGAGTATTACAGCACTCAATCGCTGATCGGAACGCAAGTGTGCGTTGTTGCCAATTTGAAACCGGCGAAGCTCATGGGAATGCTCTCAGAGGGTATGATATTAGCCGCCAAAGATGAAGATGGTCTATGTCTCATTCGTCCTGAAAAATCCCGTAAAAGCGGATGTTCGGTGGGATGAGACTCGAAAACATCCTCGCACTGACGAAAGGGACGCTTTACAGTGATCCAAACGTCACTCTCTTTGAAAATCTTGCTTTTAATATTTCCAAAGTAAAACGAGGATCACTCTTTGTCGCGTACAATCCAAGTGACATTAAAGAGGCACTTGCCAATGGTGCCTATGGAATACTCTTTGATAAACCTACCCAAATGGGTGATACCGAAGTCGCTTGGATAAAAGTTGAATCCATCGATGAAGCTTTGAAGCGTCTTCTTCGCTTTTATCTGCTTGAAAAAGAACTTCTGGTCTATGCGTGTGACCCAATCACGCTTCATTTGGCATTGTCCGTATCAACGCCCGCTAATTTCTGCCCTATTGAGGGCTCCATGGAGCAGTTGTGGGAAAAATTATGGCCTTTAGAAAAAAAATCTATTGTGTTATATTCGCAGAGCCTGACTGATTCTGAAATATTTATCGAAACCTCACAGCTCATACGTGCCCAGGAAAAGACCATTACCATCATTGAGCAAACCTTGTTCGAAACTTCGTTCATACATAATGATACCTTCTATGAGCGCCAAATGCTCTCCCCTTTCTTTATTCCTTATTTAGAACATCTGCTGTTTTTCTACACCTTTATGCGCATTCCATTTCAGCTCAAAAGCTTTGGCAAGATGGGGCATTTCACCCCGGTATTTACCAATGCCAGGCTTGAGATGAAAGAGTTTGGAAGTAGTGAACGGGTGGTGATTTTTGAACCCTTGCTGGAACTCATAGATGAGCAGATAGACTTTTTACATGTTCAAGCATCTTGGGCTAAAATTCTCTATTTTCTTCCCGATACTATGCGCTCAAGTATCACAATAGGTATTGAAAATATCCTCTTTTACCGATATCCAGAAGAGATACTAACTCTATTACAAACCAATGACTTTCATTTTGCACTTGTCGCAGGTGCTGATAAAAGCATCCTAAACCCTACACGCTCCTCTATGACGCAATTAGGATTTGACTTTTAGTGCATCCGAATACTTTTTAGTTCCTGACGTAAAAGCTTTTCATCTTCCAAAATAGTCCGTACCAAGTCATGAAACGCTTTTGAATGATTCATATGACGCATATGAGCCAATTCGTGGACAATGATATAATCAACATGCCGATACGACAACTGCATCATCATCACATTGAATGTCAGTACCCCATTGGAATCACAGCTTCCCCATCGACGGCGTAAGTTCTTATAACGTATCTCACTTGGAGATAGACCCATCTTTTGCGCATAATGGCGTATACGTGAGGGAAGGGTCAATAATGACTCATTATGATAAAAACGCGCGTAGTATTTTTTAATATCGCTACTTTTTCGGCTTTTTTCGAGTGATTTATGTAATTGTGGCAGTTGTTCGACGGAAACAATTTCACCGCGAAATAAAATCGTTTCCCCTAAACTGTGCGATGGAGGAGCCTCACGCAGGATTTTTAATTTTGCATTAATCCAATCGGATCTTTCTATAAGCAGGCGACGTATACGCTGTTCATCTTTGAGCGGTGTTCGCACCCTCACCTCACCCTCTTTTGTCAAAGAGATGTAGGTATTCCTATTGGTAGGAACATGGGTATGAATAAAATATGAATGCAGTGGATCAAAGAGCATACGCTATAGAGTCCTTTTTTCCTGCCAATTCAAATCCGCGCAATCGCAAGCGACAGCTGTCACATACCCCACACGCTTTATCATCACTCTTGTAACAACTCCATGTTAACTCCAAAGGGACCTTTAACCTGTATGCTTCTTGTACGATTTGTGATTTTTGCAGATGAACAAGCGGCATCTCAATGCGAAGATTCGTCATTTCTTTTGTGCCAAGATTTGCAGCCTCTTGAAATGCGCCAATAAACGATTCACGACAATCCGGATAACCGCTGCTGTCTTCCTCAACAACACCAATAGCAATTATCCCGCATCCCTCTTTCTCAGCGATGGCCGTCGCAATACTCAAAAAGATCCCATTACGAAACGGTACATAGGTGATCGGAACACCCGGTTCCACACCATCCACGGGTACATCAATCGTGTGATCCGTCAGGGCCGAAGCACCAATGGTTTTAAAAAAATCCAAATCAATTTCATACTTTTCACAAACGCCTAAATGATCGCAAATTTTACGGTATGACTGAAGCTCTTTGGCAACCGTACGCTGCCCATAATTAAAATGCAATGCAATGATTTCATACCCTTGCTCTTTCATCGTATAGGCAACCAACGTCGAATCCATCCCGCCGCTCATTATACATAATGCTTTTTTATTCATCCATGACCCTTTGATGTGATTGTACCAAGGGTGGGCTTATGGTACAATTCCTTCATGATAGAATTAGATAACCGAACCGACAAAAATTACAATTTGGAGATGCTTGAGACGATTGCATCATCACTTACACCCCTCGAAATTGAGCTTATCCTCACCGATAATGATGAGATTGCAGAGATTAATCAAGAGTTCCGAGGCATTGATAAGCCCACAGACGTCTTGAGTTTTCCCACTGATCCGTTCCCCGGTGCGCCGTTGGGAACTATTATCATCAGTGTCGATAAAGTCGCGGAAGTTGCGAAGGAGTTGGGGCACAGCGAAAACGATGAACTCACTTTGCTCTTTATCCATGGGATGCTTCATCTGTTGGGGATGGATCATGAAGTTGATCAGGGTGAAATGCGTGTACAAGAGGAACGTCTCGTTCGGGAGTTTGCTCTTCCTCTGAGTCTTATAGTACGGACGGAGGCGTCGTAAGATTCGTCTCTTTTGGTTCTTGTAATTTGATATAACCTAAGTCCTGTAACTTGTTATAAATTCCAGACACAATCCCTCCGGTTGCTTCTCCACCATGTCCCCCATGCTCTACCAAAACGGTCACGATAAACTGTGGATTATCCGAGGGGCCATAGGTCGTAAACCACGCATGGGAACGTTTTAAATACTCCATGCTGTATTCACTCTGACGATTTTTGACACTTTGACCGATCCCAGTCGTTTGTGCGGTACCTGTTTTACCCGCGATAGGAAATCGTGTAGAGACATACGCTTTTGCTGTTCCCTTGGGATCATTACACACCGCACGCATCGCGCGTTGTATCATCGGTAATTTTTGCTTCTCCATTTTAGTAAGGACATCACGACCTTTAGGATCATTAAGTTTAGACCCTATTTTATACGCAACATGAGGAACGGGCAAAACCCCCGTTGCCATCAGTGCCGTATATTGTGCGATTTGCATGGGAGTCGCCAAAAAATCACCTTGACCGATCGCGGTGTTAAGGGTTTCACCCCGGTACCACGGCTGTTTAAACTTCTCTTTTTTCCACTTACGACTTGGTACCGTACCTATGAATTCATTTGGTAGATCAATATTGGTTTTGACCCCCATTCCCATCCGATTTAATCCATGTGCCATACGCTCAATACCAACACTCAAGCTTCCCTTATAAAAATAATCATCGCAGCTTTCTCTAATGGCCTTCTCAACACTTACACCCCCACCATGACCTGTTTTTTTCCAACATCGAAAAGATCGATTCCCCAATCGAAATGTCCCTGTGCAATTTACACTTGAGTCTTCGTTTAGAACTCCGGATGAGACATAAAGAAGCCCTAACCCCGTTTTTATCGTTGATCCTGGAGGATACAATCCATTGATTATTTTATTCGTAAAAGGAGCATCCACACTGTTGATTAAATAACTCCACTGCTGGGAACTAATTCCTTCAACAAAAGCATTTAAGTCATACTCAGGAAAGCTTCCAGCCGCATAAATAGCCCCCTTAGTGTCCATAACGACAATAGCTCCTACCTTATTTTCAAAAATCGTACCAATATAATTTTGCAGACGCATATCAATATTCAGTACCAAGGTCCGATTCTCTTTAGTGGTGGTTCTCCCAATCTCTTCAATCTCTACATTATGAGCATTAACTTTAATATGTCGCTCTCCCGCCTCACCTTGGAGGTAGCTATTGTAATATTTTTCTATTCCACTCTTACCTACATGCCCTAAAAGCTTTAAGACAGGTTGATTTTCAACCTCTTTTTGATTAGCCCTGGCAACATAACCGATAATGTGAGAGGCAGCATTTCCGTGAGGATAGAGACGTTTCGGGGAAGGAGAAATTTTAATCGTTTCACGTAAATTCATCAGTGAATACAGCGGTATCATTGTCTCATGCGGAACAAATTCAACAACATCAATAAAGGCATGATTGTAATAAGAATCTTGCTGTTTATAGCTTTTGACCATTTTTTTAACATCAAGATTAGGAATCATCGACAGCAAATAGGCAATCTCATGATCTAAAAGGCGGGTATCTTTTCCCTTTAATAAATGCGGCGCAAGTGCTATTTTGAATCCAAGCTCATTGATCGCTATGGGTTCAAGATTTCGATCAAGAATCTCACCGCGAACAGGTGGCGAGAACTCCGTTTTTATACTGTTGTTTAGCGCAAGCGTTTCGTAATGCGCATTTGACTGAACAGCAAGATGATACACGCGTATAATCAAGGATATCCAAATCAAAGAAAAGACGAATAATAAGAGTTTAAACTTCATCCGGCAATCGCAATCAGCGCAAACTCAATCGCCATATAAAATAAAATATGCCAATCAATACTAGGAAGAGGAAGTATAAGGATACCATTCACCATTCCGATAAAAATCCAAAATCCAAAATATGACAATAAAACAAAAATTCCCTTTATGCACATTTTACACTGCATCATTTGTTCTAATTTTGGCATCACATAATGGCTAATCAGTGTAAAAAAAACAATGGTAGATCCAAACCAATACCCTTTTTCCGCTTCAAATGTTAATAGCATAATGGATGCCAAGGTTAGTGAAAAAAGGTCATACCGCAGCAATGCCCGATAATAAAAAAATCCAAGAACAGCAAGAAGTGGAGGCAAAAAAAGGTAAATACTGCTCAGTGCAATGTATATGCCAAATACAGCGATCCACAGGAGATCGCTTAAAGAATTTTTATAAGTGATACTTCGTTGCATACTGGAAAATGTTTACATTTAATACAATCAGCCCAAATTTTATGCTCGGGAATACTCTCTTTTGGAATTTCAATAAATCCCAATCGCTCAAAAAAATGTTGCTGGTAAGTCAATGCCAATACCTCTTTAAGCCCCAGCCGTTTCCCCTCTTCACATACTTTACGAACCAATTCACTCCCAATATTTTGTCCTCTATAGTTGCTGTCAATAATCATCGATCTCACTTCAGCAAGATTAGGAGAATGTATGTGCAAGGCGCAAAAGCCCACCAACTTTTCCCCATCCATTGCTAATGTGTAGGAACGTATATTGGTCGCTATTTCATCATCGTTACGCGGTAAAATCACACCACTTTCAATCTCCGGAGCAACCAGAAGCTGCATACTAGGGATATCCGCCAGTGTTGGCTTTTTATAGTCAATCATCATGCGAGTCCACATGTGTCAATAATTCGTAAATTTTTGCAACAACCCTGTCTACACCGCGTTTTTTGGTATTCGAAACCATTAAAGCATCCGGAAACTGCTTTTTAAGTTCATTCAGCTCTTTTTGGTTAAGTTTATCAATCTTAGTAAATACGTTGAGAATAAACTGATCCTTGCGACATATTTGCTCAAGATATTCGGAGACAGAATGATCAAGTTCCAAATCGGGATGACGCGCATCAATTAAATGTACAAAAATACGCAATTGCTGACGCTGTGTGATAAAATCGGTAAGATTACTTTCCCAATCCGTTTTAAGCGATTTTGCCACTTTTGCATATCCAAAACCTGGAAGGTCTACTAATTTAGCTTCCAGTTTTGCACCCGTCTCACGGTCCATGAATTCGACATCAAAATAATTGATCAATCTTGTCTTACCAGGTGTAGAAGAAACTTTTGCGAGCGATTTTCGCTGAGTCAGGGTATTAAGGATTGAACTTTTACCTGTATTGGAACGAGCCATAAATGCTACTTCATTTTGCAATGGATTTTCAGGTGAAAGCCTGATATGGGGAGCAGACGTCATAAAAACCGAATTAATAATTTCGATCATTTCGCCGTCCCTTTTTTGGTTGAATTGCTATCTTGCAATGTGAATATCATCATGACAGGTTCATTATTGGCACTGTCAGCACTGGCATGACCATACACAGTATCAACAATAACCTTATCCCCTTTTACACGTCTAAAATCGTCCAAACGAACCAAATCAACTTTCGTGTAAAATTCGTACTTTTTCTCATTTGGCAAGTAAACAGCTCGCTGGGATTTACCTCTGTATCTCTCTTTTAATTCAGTCACAATGTAAAAAGAGACATCTCCTTCAGCAACCATTTTGACAGGTTTACGATTATTATCCGTATAAATCGTCACTTTTGAAGCATTAAGCTCATCCGCACCTTTGGTTGCAATAACATGGCCTGTAAAGATGGAAACCCCTCTTGGCTGATCGGATCTAAAGTTTTCGGAGAGTACTTTTAATTCTTCTGCATAAAGGCTTAGGACACATAGTGATAAAATGATCATAACTTTTTTCATGGTTGTTCTTTGTATTAATCTAATTGGTAACTGCCTGAAACTCTATTGGCACTTACCGTATGTTCTTGAGTGTTTAATAGTAATTGTGTTCCATTTACGACATTGGCATTTTGCGTTATCACAAAATTACCGCGTGTTGAAACTAAAAAATTTGGTGTATCGTACTTCCCCTCAGCTGAACGAAATTGGAGTCCATCTTCACGCACGTAATGGACATTTCCCTCTAACGTAATAACATCATCTTTATAAAGAGCTTCGTTTGCGCTAATCGATTCGAAAAGGTTTTTAGAATTATTGCTGAATTTTGCTGATGAAACCTCATACCTATCTTCAAAACGCTTGCCATGCACACCTTCAAAAAAACGATCAATGCCTAAAACGCTAATTTCATAAATAACAAATGATTCCAATTCAAACTTTGGAATTTCTTCTTGTTTCTCTTCTTGAAACATGGTAGGTTTAAAATAACCAAACATACCTATCAATAAAGTCAAAATCAAAACAAAAAAGAAATTAATCGACATCTAAATCCATAGACTTAAAAACTTGTCTCGTTCACCATTATGATCGATTACTTTTTCAACCATTTCACGTACAACCGCATCACCACCGATATTTTCTAGAACTGTTGCCACTGCATGCAGATGATGAGACCCATTCCTAGGCGTATACCCATGCCCAACCCATTGAAGCATGTTGTAATCATTCAGATCATCGCCGATAGCGGCAACTTCGTCCGAATGAATCCCCAGCTCTTTACACAAGTTTTGGGCAACAGCGAGCTTATCATCTACCCCTTGAAATACATAAGGGATACGAAGCTCTTTTGCACGATGCGTTACGATTGCCGACTCACGACCTGTAATAATCGCAATGTGATGCCCCATTTTAAGCCATGAACGAATAATAAAACCGTCCTTGACATGAAAATTTTTAATCTCTTCGCCTTTATCATTATAAATGATACGGCCATCGGTCATGCATCCATCGACATCGAGCAATAGCAGTCGAATCACAAAACACCTTTTGTACTAGGAACACCGGATCGTTCATTGACTATTAACGCACGGCGCAATGCCACTGCTAAAGATTTAAATGCCGCCTCAATGATGTGATGCTTGTTTTTACCGCGCTGCAAAACTATGTGGGCTGTTATTCCGGCATTAAACACTACTGCACGAAAAAACTCTTCGACCAATTCAACCTCAAATTGCCCTACTTTTCCCTCAACCGCAACGTCATACAAGAGAAAGGGACGATTGCTTAAATCCAAATCACAGCTAACTGCCGCTTCATCCATGACAATAACAGCACTGCCGAAACGCTCAACCCTCTCTATAGGGTAGATTGCTTCACGTAATGCCTGCCCTAAAACAATCCCTATGTCTTCAACGCTGTGGTGGTCATCGATGTGGGTATCACCTTTGCAGTTTACATTGAGATCCATAAGTGCATGTTTGGCAAAACTTTCCAACATATGATCGAGAAAACCAATATTGGTTGCTATCGTACTTTGTCCCGTTCCCATAACGTTAAGCGCAAGAGTGATATCGGTCTCTTTTGTTTT
The DNA here is from genome assembly GCA_041661985.1 of Sulfuricurvum sp. GTDB lineage: Bacteria > Campylobacterota > Campylobacteria > Campylobacterales > Sulfurimonadaceae > Sulfuricurvum. The sequence continues at coordinate 78,388 of JBAZTK010000001.1, forward strand.
ACGGTTTTTTTGAATCATCTTATTCCCTTGTAATAAACTGGCCGCTAAAATAACCCTGCGAAATAAAATCTCTCGCCTCAGCTTCGCTTCTAAATCCGCGCATCCAAACTCTGTATAATTGATTGTTATTATACTGCGAATCTTTTATGATTGCGGAGTATCCATGAAAAGAAGCATACTTTTTTTGTGTTTCTAAAGCACCTTTAATATTTGTAAATGCCCCTATTTGGACGGCAAAGGCATTCAAAACTTCTTGTCTTGGACCTTTTGACAATGTTTTCAGATTAATTGATCTCGCATCACTAGGCTCAAAGCCTAAAACTTCGAGACTAACCTGCGCACTTCCTTTAGAAACCAAATCGATCTCTTTGGCCGCTGAAAACGACAGATCAATAATGCGGCTCTCTACAAACGGCCCTCGATCATTGATTCGAACAACTGTTTTTTGATTGTTTTCAAGATTTGTGACGCGAACCACCGTATTCATCGGCAAAGTTTTATGCGCAGCGGTCATCGCATACATATCATATGCTTCACCACTGCACGTCGATTTACCGTGAAAATCACTTCCATACCAACTCGCACGCCCGCTCATCGTATCTCCAACACTCACAACCGTAGGACAATACTCTTTTCCAAATACCGTATAGGGACGCATGGATGCTGTTAGTTCACCATTTTTTTTCTTAACTGTTGAAGGCTTATCCGCAAGAACATCAGAAGGATATTTTTTAGATGGCGTGGAAGGGCGGTATGTGTATGATCCCATATAGGAGGTGCACCCACTTATCATAAGAAGAAGGGCTAATAAAATAACTCTAATCACTGACTTTAACCTCTTCCCCTTCTTTAACTTTAGATTGTACAAAAGGAATTTTTGCTTTTAACTGTTCAATGGTCGAATTGTACAGTTTTGTGACTGAAATGAGGGTTTCATCTGATTGCGGCTTATCCAGTGCTGCATGCCTAATAAATCCTTGATTTATCGGGATTTTAACACTGCGATTCGTCCGTAGTTCATCTCGATCTCCCATCATGTTTTCAACCCGAATTACCCCCGCTGGGACATTGTACTGTTTCGATAACGTGGCAAGACTCTCTCCAGCTTTTGTCCTATGCATTACAAAGTAACCCTTGAACGCTTTTGGACGGTATGTTTGGCGGAATAACTCAAGCTTATCCTCAGGAATGTATACCGGATACATATCTTTGCTCGGAGGGGTTATTCCACGCTTGAGATGTGTATTTAACAGAAGTAACTTCTTTTTGGGCATTTCTAAAACAGCTGCAATACGATTAATATCTTCTCCCTCAGGTAGATAGACGGTAGCGATAGGATTTTCTGATGCCACACCGATCAAATGATCATATTGAATTTGTTCCAAAAATAGTTGATCACTTGCAAGCAATGCCAAAGAAACAATTTTGCGGATGTAACGACGACTTTCAGGAGGAATATAGCCTTTTGCAGGATTTGCCAATACGCTCAAATCATCGCTTCCGGCCTTACGGATAGCTCGGGACAGCCTTCCGTCACCACAGTTATACGCGATGATTGCAAGATACCATTTACCAAATTGACGATGCAACTGAGATAGGTACGTAATCGCTGCTCGTGTCGATTTAAGATGATCACGTCGCTCATCTATATAGGGAGTGATTTTCAAACCGTGTAATTTTCCAGTACCTGCCATAAATTGCCATATTCCACCGGCTCCTTGAGAAGAAGTGGATAACGTATCCAATCCGGATTCTGCCAAAGCGACAAATAAAAATTCGCTTGGTAAATCAGACTGTGAAATCAAAGAGGTGAGCATCGGAATCAAAATATCCGCATTTTCAATGGAATTAGCAAATCCATTCTGCGTACAATCTCGCTTCTGTGCGACATACATATCATTCAAATAAGAATCACTTAAAAACGATGCGGAAATATCAAAATGTCTTAATACAGCAATCTTTTTTTCATCATTAGGATTAAATGCGAATGCATAAGCATGGAAGGTGAATGAAATAATCAGCAATAACCAGCGCAATCTACCTCCTTACTCTTTTACACATAGATAAAGGAGTATAACACTAAGTTATTAATGTTTGGTTAATTCCCTAAAAAGAAGCTTTGCATTTTCTGTTGTTAATGCTTCAACTTCTTCTACTGACAACTCTAATAGTTGAGACATCTTTTGAGCAACCAGCTTGGTATAGGCAGGCTCGTTACGTTGTCCTCGATGCGGATGAGGAGTGAGATAAGGGCCATCCGTTTCAATCAGGAGCTTTTCTTTGGGGATTTTAGCAAGGACATTGACCAATTTTTTCGCATTGGAAAAGGTCAAAACACCTCCAATTCCAAAATAAAAACCTTCATTGGCTAAACTTAAAAGTTCATCATCCGCATTGTAGCAATGCAATACGCCCCCAACCTCTCCGGCACCTTCTGAGAGCAAAATCATCTTTGAATCATGACTTGCATCACGTATATGAATGATAAGCGGTTTTTTTACTTTTTTTGCCATGCGTATCTGCGCGCGAAATGCTTCTTCTTGACGCTGTTTCTCAGCATTTTTTTCTTCATCACTCCCCTCTAGACGAAAATAGTCCATCCCACACTCGCCGATTGCAACACACTTGGGATGAGAGGCATAATGTTCAAAATCCAAACCGTCCATTCCCTCTAGATCATAGGGATGTACACCAACTGCAAAATAAATATTTTCATGCTGTTCACACAGTTCTATCGCACGCTCTAACGTCGCAGGGTGTGCACCTGGGATGATGAATCCCTCGACTCCTGATTCTTTAGCACGTATCATTACCGCTTCAAAATCATCTCGGTACCGTTCATCATCCAAATGAATATGGGTATCAATGATCATAATTTGTTCTCCGTTCGTACGCGTTGAAAAAGTTCTTTGGCAAACCCTTTGGCCTCTTCGCTTATCCCCTCACCACTGATGATGCGGGCAATCTCTTCGATCCGTTCGGCATCATTAAGCTCACGTACACGGCTCTCATTATCTTTATAGATCAAAAAGTGCTGTTCCCCCATTGAAGTCAGTTGCGGCTGATGAGAGATGACAAAAATTTGATAACATCGTGAGAGATGTCGAAGAACTTTTGCAACACTCATCGACTCTTCACCACTCAAATTCGCATCAATTTCATCGAGCATCAGAACACCGCCTTGCTCTTGCATACTCTCAACCCGAAGTGCCAGCAATGCCAGACGTAGACGATTAAATTCTCCAGAGCTCAGCTTCTCAAGCTTCGTTCCCTCAAGCCCCAAAACAATACGATCCATACCGTACGAATGATGATCAACCTTCTCAATACCCAAACTGGCAGGTCGTAAATAAAGCATAGTCAGATACCCGTTAAGCTTCTCTAATGAAGGGCTAATTTCATCGCTACGCATCCGTGAAAGTTCATTTGCCAATAGTTGCAGTTCTTCCATCAATTTCACAATTTTATGACTCAAATCCACCTTTGAGTGTTCAATCATCTCGTACGATTCAAGCTCTTTAGCCTTTTGGTCACGATAAGACAGAGCCTCTGCAATTCCGCCATATCGACGTTTCAGCTCGCTTAACTGCTCAATACGGTCCAATACTTCTTCTACGGAAACTTCTTCAAGCTCTTCTAACTTCTCCAGCGAACCCTCAAATACCGAGCGTAATTCATTCATAGCATCATCAAAAAATGAGCTCTCTACTTCTAACATACTCAATGCGTGACTAACCTGCGATTCATACCCAAACAGTGCCTCTGCCGCATGAATTGATTCTTCTATTTTTTCTTTTTTAGAGAGCTGTTTTTTAATGATGTTCAATGCATCATCTTCACCTATCGTTGGTTTAATAGCATCTATTTTACCAATCTCATACGCTGCGAACTCTTTGAGCTCCGTAAGCTTCTTTTCTTGTTCTTCAATCACTTTGAGCTCATCACTAAGTTTTTTATATTCTAAAAATTTCGCTTTATGCTCTTGTAAACGATTAAAATGATCTGGATTTGAAAGTCCAATTCGCTCATCCAACAGTCCAATCAATGACATTGGATCAAAATCGCTGTAATCTTTTAAACTCAAATGACGCAAATGCGTCGAACTGATGGATTCCATCGATGATTTTGATGTGCGCTGATTGTTAATAAAATAATTAATTTTTTCTTTTTTTACATGACGAAATACATTCGTAGCTTCATTATCTATACCGTGTTCGTCTTCATTAATCTGCCATGAGACCGATGATTCACATACGCTTGCATCAACCCCGTCAAGCCCTACCGATGCCAATATTGAACGCATCAATATCGATTTACCGCTTCCGCTTGGTCCCGTAAAAACGATTAGACCCGGCTTGAATTCGAGTTCCGCTTCTTTAAAGGTTAAAAATTCTTTGAGATAAAAACGCTCAATCACTGGTTAGTTCCCCCACCCCAATTTTTCCTTGAGTACTTCAAAATAATTAAATTCCTTGCGATGAATCAAGTGTGCCCCGCCATCGGCTAGTTTAATGTGAACCGTATCATTATCGGTAATTTCAACCATATCCTGCCCATCCACAATCACCAATGCACTCGCATCAGGTGTTTTAATCTCTATCTCAAAATGCCCAGGTAAAACAACTGGACGCTGTGTCAGAGAATGCGGACAAATCGGGGTTAATGCAAAAACATGCGTAAGCGGGAACAACACTGGCCCACCTGCTGAAAGATTATAAGCCGTCGAACCCGTCGGAGTAGAGATAACAACTCCGTCACCATAATACGTATTAAATGTCCGTCCATCCACGTAAGTCTCCAAACGAATCATTTTTGATATCGAGGGACGCGTTAGTACAATGTCATTAAATGCTACGACACTGCTTTCTCCGTGTTTCGTCGTAATGGTTGCTTGCAACATCGCACGCTCATCGATTCGGTACTCTCCGGCGATGAGATCATCCACAAAAGATTCAAGCTCAGAAAAATCAAGATCCGCTAAAAAGCCCAATTTTCCGGCATGAATTCCCAGTACAGGGATCTGATACTCATATGACCTCCGCACAGCAGATATCAATGTCCCATCCCCGCCGATCGTGACTAAAAAATCACTATTACGGCACAGTAAGTCAAAGGGTTGTCCCATAACATCAATCATTCCACCACTTATGTGATCGATCGAGACTTCGATGCCGCGCGATTCGAAAATTCGCTTCGCCTCTAAAAACATATCTTTGAGTTCAGGCGTCGAAGGACGTAAAATAATCCCGACACGTTTGATGTTATCTAATTTCAAATTTTTCTCACATGGTTCATTTAGTGGTTATTATATCCAACTTTAGATGCAGTCATTAAAATCTTGACAATTTACCGCGTTATCAAACCAAAAGTTTCTAACAGCTATAATTGCGAAAAATATAACCTAAGGACTTTGATTTGAGAAGTCATTTTTGTACTGATTTAAGTGAACTAAACGTCGGCCAATCGGTCGTATTGTGCGGATGGGCGAACAGCTACCGCGACCATGGCGGAATCGTCTTTATCGATCTTCGCGATAAAAGCGGCCTTATACAGCTCGTTTGTGATCCAACGGACAATGTTCATGCGCACAAAATTGCCAGTGAAGTGCGTGATGAGTTTGTTCTCATAGCACATGGCCGTATTCGTGCACGTGGCGAAGGTCTCATTAACCCTCGCCTTAAAACAGGGACGATTGAAGTCGTTATTGATGAACTCATTATTGAAAATCGCAGCGAACCGGTCCCTTTTCAAATCGGTGACAATAACGTCGGCGAAGAGATCCGTCTCAAATACCGGTATTTGGATCTTCGTAACCCATCAATGTACAACACTTTTTTACTGCGTTCAAAAGCGGCCATTGCAGCTCGTAATATCCTTGATAACCTTGGATTTTTAGAAGTTGAGACCCCTATTTTAACCAAGTCAACGCCTGAAGGAGCACGTGATTATCTCGTCCCTAGCCGTGTTCATGAGGGTGAGTTCTACGCCCTTCCCCAATCTCCACAACTTTTCAAACAGTTGCTCATGGTAGGTGGATTTGACCGTTATTTCCAAATCGCCAAATGTTTTCGTGATGAAGACTTGCGTGCCGATCGTCAACCTGAATTTACCCAAATAGACGTTGAAATGTCTTTTTGTAATCAAGAAGACGTCATTCGTGTTGCAGAAGAACTGATCGTCGCTATGTTTGCTTCAGCGGGACACACCGTCACTACCCCGTTTAATCGTATCAAATTTAGCGATGCAATGGAGTGGTATGGTTCGGATAAACCGGACATGCGTTATGACCTTAAGATGGTCGATGTTATCGATATTTTTGCACGTTGTGACAACGAAATTTTTACAGGAATCGCTGCAAATCCAAAAATGAACCGCATCAAAGCCCTACGCGTACCGGGTGCCGATTTGGTTTTCTCCAAGCGTGAAATGAAAAGCTTTGAAGATTACGTCCGTAAATTCGGGGCAAAAGGGCTTGGCTACTTCCAAATGAAAGAAGACGGTCTTAAAGGGCCATTGGAAAAATTCTTTGCTCCTGAAGATCTTCAGCTTCTCGTAGACCGAACAGGAATGGAAGTCGGCGATGTTGTCTTCTTCGGTGCAGGTGATAAAAAAACCGTTTGGGATTACATGGGGCGTTTTCGTATCTTCATCGCTGAACATGAGAAAATGAATCTAATTGACCAAGAGCGTTTTGAGTTTATCTGGGTTGTCGATTTTCCAATGTTTGAAATCGAAGAGGGACGTGTAAAAGCGCTCCACCATCCATTTACCATGCCACGTGATCTCAACCATGAGCACCTTGATGATATCGAATCCATCGCGTATGACATCGTCCTCAACGGGGTAGAGCTGGGAGGCGGATCAATCCGTATCCATAAACAAGAGTTACAAGCACAGATATTTAAACTTCTTGGCATCGGAGAAGAGGAAGCTCAAGAGAAATTTGGCTTCCTGCTAGATGCACTTAAATTTGGTGCACCACCACATGGTGGATTTGCGCTCGGATTTGACCGTTTCATGATGCTTCTATCGAAAAAAGACAGTATTCGTGACGTCATTGCGTTTCCAAAAACACAAAAAGCATCGTGTATCATGACCGATGCACCAAACACCGTTGACATTGCACAATTGCGTGAACTGCATATTCGTGTACGAGAAAGCGTCAAATGAAAACACTCTTTTTAATCATCGGTGCACCCGGTTCAGGAAAAACAACCGATGCCCAAATGATTGCCAAACGCAACAGCGATTCCATGCTCCATTATTCTACGGGAGACCTTCTGCGTGCTGAAGTTGCAAACGGCAGTGAACGCGGTCAGCTCATCAACAGCTTTATCAGCAAAGGGCAAATCGTCCCTATCGAAATTGCGATTGAAACAATCGTGAGTGCGATCAAAGCAGCTCCAAGTGATATTGTTCTCTTTGACGGTTATCCAAGGTCTCATGAACAAATGTACGAGCTTGATAAATTCCTTATCAACGAAACATCCGTTAAACTGCAAAGTGTCATTGAAGTAGTCGTCAGTGAAGAAGTAGCGCGCGATCGTGTTTTGGGCCGTGCGCGAGGTGCAGATGATGATGAAAAAGTTTTCAATAACCGCATGAAAGTTTACACAGAACCTCTAAATGACATCCAAAACTTTTATACAGCAAAAGATCTTCTTTACAAAATCGATGGTGAACGTGATATCGAAGCTATTGTTACCGAGATGGAAAAATTCATCAAATCAAAAATCTAATTGATAGGAATACATTATGAAAATCATTCTTTTGGGTGCTCCAGGCGCGGGGAAAGGGACTCAAGCACAGTTTTTGACCAAAGCGTTTGACATTCCGCAAATTTCTACGGGAGATATGCTGCGTGCCGCAATCAAAGCTGGGAGCGAGCTTGGGACCTTGGCAAAATCGTTTATGGATTCAGGTAAATTGGTAACCGATGAAATCATTATTGGTCTTGTCAAAGAGCGTATCACTCAAGATGATTGTAAAAATGGTTTTCTTCTTGATGGATTCCCACGCACTGTTCCTCAAGCAGACGCGCTCAAAGAAGCAGGTGTTGCCATCGATGCCGTCATAGAAATTGACGTTCCCGATTCCGAGATCGTCAAACGTATGTCAGGACGCCGTGCACACCTAGCATCGGGACGTACCTACCATATCCTCTACAATCCTTCAAAAATTGAAGGAAAAGATGACGAAACGCTCGAAGACTTGGTGCAGCGTGATGATGATAAAGCAGAAGTTGTCCTTGACCGTCTAAGTGTATATCATGAGCAAACTGCTCCGTTAATCAATTACTACCAAGGCGTTTCAGCTGCTGACAATAGCGTCAAATACATCACTATTGACGGTACACAGCCAATTGATACCGTTGAAAAAGAGATCATTTTAAAACTCAAATGAAAACACCCCATTTTTACGCCGTTATCATCGGATCAGAAATACTCAATGGTCGAAGAGAAGATAAGCATTTTTCGTTTATTCGTGATGCATTATCCAATCGTGGACATACCTTATTCGCCTCCTTTATTATCAAAGACGATCCCGAACTTATTCGTACAATATTTAGCATGATCAAAAATGATCCAGATGCGGTGATGTTTAGTTTTGGAGGAATCGGATCAACTCCAGATGACTTAACAAGAGAAATAGCATCACGGGTTTTTAGTGACAGTATTCTTGTACCTCACAATCAGTTTTACGCCGATATTCTTGCACGTTTCGGTGATGAGGCATTTCCCAATCGCATACACATGGCCGATTTACCCAAAGATGCCAATCTACTCTCAAACGTCATCAACAACATGTCAGGTTTTTATTTGGAAAATCGCTACTTTTTTATGCCTGGATTTCCGGAAATGTCCCATCCCATGATTCTGGATATATTAGAGCGATTTTACCCTCTTGGACAAACCACTTATCGTAAAACACTTATTGCACAAACAAGCGAGAACACACTCATCCCTGTTATGGAGCAACTTCATCCTGATGTCGATTTTTCATCCCTCCCTATGCTTAACACCGAGGGGCCAAGTGTTGAAATATCCGTAGCATCTGTAGATGAACACTTAAGTGATGAAAGTTTTGATTTATTTATAGCTTACTTAAACGAAAAATCGATACCTTACAAAATAATTTAGCAAATTTATTAAAATTTCTCATAAAAATGACGATACTGTGATAAGATTGTTTATTTCAGCAGTGATTATAGATGTATATTTGGAGAGAAAGATGATAAGTTATTTACTGATCGCATTGGTAAGCATAATAATCGCCTACATAGGTTATCGGCGTTATTTCTTCCAAAAGCATAAATTAGACCGTCCGGTAAAACCGCATTTTACCTTGAAAATAGAGCACGAGTAATTCTTGCTCTAATCATTGTGCTTATTTTCAAGATGAGCAGTCAATAAATTTAATATCGATGTTTTACGCATTTTACGAGCAAAATCAAGAGCGCTCAACCCCTGTCCATCACGTGCAACCACATTAACACCCATATCAAGAAGTTTTTGAATCACATCAAGCCGTCCGTAGCAAACAGCACCCATCAATGGAGTAAATCCGCTTCTTCTCGTAGAAACATTTACATCAAAACCATCCGAAATCAAACGCTCTATCAGAGGTAAATTGTTATAAGTTACAGCCACATCAAAAACACTAACTCCTTCGTTATCCGTTTGATACAAGTCAGCACCACTCTCAATCAAAAGATCAAAAATTTCTTGATCACAATGATATCTCAAAGCAAAACAAAGAACTGATTCCCCATTTTCCTCAATTTCGTTTGGATTACCACCGTTTTTTAAATAGTGCTTTACACCCAAAAAGTTGTTCGCTTTTAATAATTCAATCCATTTTTCCATATCAAGGCTCATTAGTAATAATTTGCAACAGTATAACATGCTAGCTTCAACACTAGACGTCGTGTTTATGCTAGAATTCCGTATTAATATTACCACAAGTGAGAATATATGGAAATTTTAGAAACAGAATCGGCTTTTAAAGCCCGCGTAGAAGAGATTCAAAGCACTTCAGGCTACAAAAATCCGCTAGGTTTTGGAATTTGCCGTGTTGATTTTGGACAATTAGACTCCAGTAAAGTCCTTCAAGCAACCTATCCACATATGAATTGGAATGAAAACTTTGGCAGCGCCGCTATTTTTATTAAAAATGCACAAGAGCAAGGTCACATAATTGATTGCAACGCAGATGAAGTCATTGTTCCTGTAAACCTAAAATTTTTAGAGGGATGCTTAAATGCTTTCACGCCATACTCGGATGAAGCGTATGGAGAGGCACACAAAAATATTCAAGTTATTTCAGCTTTGTACAATCATATCAAAGAAAATGGTATGCGTGACGAAGAGTTTCGTTTGGTTTTCGTCTTTACTGATACAGCGTGTAAAAGTGTTGAGGGAACTTACCTAAAACTTTACGCACTCTCTACAGGAAAGGCTCCATTACGTTCATTAAATCTCAATGGTGCGTTCGGTGCATTGTCTAATGTTGCATGGTCCGATGGACAACCGATCGAACTCGAGTGGCTTCGTGAAAATGAAATTGAACTAAAAATTGCCAATCAATATCCAAAAATAGATTTTGTCGACAAATTTCCCCGCTTCCTACAGCACATTATTCCTGCTAATAACACACGTATATTGGATGATTCAAAAGTACGTTTTGGTGCACAGTTACATGCAGGTACGACCATCATGCCAGGCGCTAGCTATGTTAACTTTAACGCTGGTACAACAGGTGTGAGTATGGTTGAGGGACGAATCTCCAGTTCAGCAATCGTTGGTGATGGTTCCGATGTCGGTGGCGGGGCATCCATTCTCGGAGTTCTTAGCGGTACCGATGGCAACCCAATATCCATCGGCAAAAATAGTTTGTTAGGTGCCAACAGTGTTTGCGGAATCCCATTAGGTGATGGTTGCATTATTGATGCCGGTATTGCGATTTTGGCAGGAACAAAAATTCTCATTTCTGCTGATCAGCTAGCCCTTATAAAATCAGCAAATCCTTCCCAGTCCATAAAAGAGACTAATGTATTTAAAGGTTCAGAACTTGCAGGACTCAATGGTATTCATTTCCGTCAAGACTCTCAGAATGGGGCTCTAATCGGTCGACGTTCAACCCGTGAAGTTAAACTAAACGCCGATTTGCATTAAATCTATTTTCTTTACAACTATTAAGGTTGTAGGGCATATACTACTTATAATTTAAAGAAGGAGTGTCGCGATGATAAGTTCAAATGTATCTTCCATTCTCTCACATCAAACCTATATGAACAATGATGCCGGTAATGTTGCCAATGTCAATACAGACCGCTATGTTCCTCAAGATACCGTTGTAAAAGAGTCCGACAATAAAGGGTCAACCACGGCTGTTGCAACGAGAGCAACTGATAATGGAAGTGAAAAATCGCAGACCAATCTTGTAAAAGAAATTACCGATCAGATTACCATTGAAAACGTGACAGCAGCAAATGTTGAAGCGATCCGCACACAAGATAAGATGCTTGGATCGCTCTTAGACCTTAAAGCTTAGAAAGTTTACCTTTCGGCTTTGCGCTTACAACATTCACCGGGATGTGCGTAAAGATGTTCATACTTACCAATTTACTCAAAAGCATATTGTTCACATCAAAATTTTCAAGTTCTTGACCTAGCTGCAGTGTAGTAATCACTGCTTTACCTACGATTACTCTCCCCTTTTTACCTGCAGAATCAATGGTTCGAATGCCCCAAATATTGTGCATTACCATAACATTGTTCTCATACATCCCAACATAAAGAAGCACATGCCCCTTCTTATATAAAATTGTTTCAAACGGGATTCCTTTTTCTTTAATCAAGGCAAGTTTTTGACTATTATCAAGCCCACTAAAAGAAATAATTTCCCCTTTTTTGGCTTGTGACGCTGAATTACGAGGAAGCCAAATCCCAAAAGAGGTAAACATATCACGTATCATCGAAGAACAATCACGTTCTTCAAACATCCCGCCCCAGCCATATGTATTACGTAATAAATGGGTTCCTATCTTAAGAATATCCTCTTTATTCAGTAAATGAACACCCACATGAGCCGATTCTTTTGGAATACTCATCTCTTCTAGAGTACCGCTATTTTTCATAAACAGTACTTTAAAGCTGTCAGGTGTCTCTTCTTTCAATGGTAAAACCATACCTATACGTGAATATGTCACAAATCGGTTAGAGTCATCGTATAAAGGAACTTTATCCTGGGTTATAAAAACTTTTTCTTTTTCATGTATCAGCGCAATTTGCTCAGCTGTAATATGTGCAACGCCATCACTTTCAATCCAACCAGATGCATTGTTGGTAAAGATATACACCCACGAACCATCTTTTGAATAATGAGAAACAAAAACAGGCTCATTAAACGCTACGCTGCTATTTTGCAATAAATCAAAGGGGTATCCCTCTCCTGGCAAAGCGGGATTTTTATACAGAGGTTTGTGTGTTGGAAACACACGAATATTCATCCACTTCGTTGTAACTGCAGGCTTATTTACCGTCGAATATGCTTGAAAATTACTCTGAACCACCAAATCAGGGATCCATAAGGAATCCACAGGCTTTAGATTGTTCCCATATCCACTGACAAACGCGCTTATTGGCCATTGAGCTTCCCTGCTACAAATAGGTGCTGCTGCATAATTCCATGGCGTATAATAATGCTCTTCAAAATGCTTTTGCATCTCAAAAGGAGCTTCCTGATTCGTAAAGTTTTGATCTAAATAAGGAAAAAGAGTTTGCGGAAAGTAGTCTATGTCATTAATTTTTTTAGTAATTGAGGGGAGTTCTGGTTCAATGTCTTGTGGAAATTGGGTACCGTATGTATCCGCTGAACTGTTTGTCTCTTTGCACACAGGAGGGAAAGATTTTATTCCCAAATCCAGAGAAGGCACTTCAGGATGTGTTTGACCACATCCATGTAAAAAAATCAATATCCCCAGAAGAAATAAACGATACATCCGATTTTTCATTATTTCACTTTACTACTAGATACACTTATTCAACACCGCCAAAACGCCCTACTACACGTCCAATGATCTCTACTTCATCCCGCTGTGCGACATATGTTGGGTAGTCTTTATTGTCTGAAATAATATCAAGTTTACCATCAATTCTCACTTGTACTCTTTTAATAAACAAGCCATATTCGGTTCGTATGGTAAACACTCCTCCTCGGCTCACTTCTTTCTTGCTGCGATTGATAAAAACGATATCGTTGTAACTAAAGGACGGCTCCATAGAATCACCCGAAACATTGATTGCCTCGATATTCCGTAATTCACCCTCACCACCCAATGACATCACAAAGTTTTCTTCTAACATTAATGGTTCATAATCGAGCTCATCGTTTTCAGCGCCCCCACCAGCGGAGGCACTAACCGAAGAGAAATACCGTACCATATAAAAACGATTAGTCGGCTCAATCAGACTTTCGGGGGATTGATTATAGAGAATCCAATTTATAGCGATGGAACGTTTCGCACAAAAATCCAGCAATTCATTGAAAGGGATTTTATTCCTCTTTTTCATTGTTGCAAAATTCATCTGAGTTATTTCCAAAAGTTCTGCAATGTCTTTATCAAAGACTTTCTTTTCTGGAAATTCACCCGAAACAATATCTTTTATTGTTTCAACTATGTCATTAAAACTTTTCATATGCCACCTCCTAATCCTAATGAATAGTGTAATTGTAAGTATTATGACATATACTATTATAAATATGTCAATTTGTCATATTTATTTACCGCAATGAGATTATTCATTACTATTTGTCAAATCAATAAAAAAACAACCTCATAGGAGTTCACAATGGCACACGTAATTAACAAAGCAAATACAATCATGGAACGTTTCGAAGAGAAAATGGAAAATTGGGCAAAAAGAATATTTTAATTTTACGAAGAAATCTCTTAAGATGATGCAGAATCATCTTTGTCAAATTGTTCCATACGTGAAAGATGGTAACCTCTAAAAATGTAAATTAGAAAGAGGACAAATCCAACGATCATGAGTGTATCAAAAATTTGAAAGATCACATCATTTCCTTATACCCGATGAAGTTTTGCTTAATCGCTTCATACAAAATAATTCCTGTACTGATCGCGAGATTAAGGCTTCTACCCTCTTTTGTCATCGGAATGGTCATGCATTGCACAGGGTATTTCTCTAAAACAGTAGCTGGTATTCCAGCTGTCTCACTCCCGAAAAAGAGATAATCTCCTGCTTGGAATGAATGCTCGAAATAAGGTCTGTCAGTCTTTGTCGTCGCATAAAAGAAACGGTCATGATTTTGAATTGAATCAAAAAACTCTTCGAGATTTTCCCATACTTTTAAATCAATTTTGTGCCAATAGTCCAATCCCGCTCTTCGGACTGCTTTTTCGCTAATATCAAATCCCAAAGGTTTAATCAAATGGAGCGTTGAACCCGTATTGACACATAAGCGACCTATTGCTCCGGTATTATTGGGGATTTGTGGATTAACAAGGACAATATTAAACATCGACTAGAAGATGACCGTCTTATTCGCATGAACAAAAATACGATCTTCCAAAGCCAACTTTAGAGCTTTTGATAAAACAATTTTTTCAACATCTTTGCCGGAGCGCTGCATGTCTTCCCATCCGTACGCATGGTCCACATGAATTACATTTTGAGCAATAATCGGCCCCTCATCAAGGTTATTATTCACAAAATGAGCAGTTGCTCCAATGATTTTTACCCCACGTTCATATGCCTGCTTATATGGGTTTGCACCAATAAATGCCGGAAGAAACGAATGGTGGATATTGATTATTTTATCTTCATAAGCCTCAACGAAACGTGATGTCAAAATACGCATGTACTTTGCCAATACAATGTAATCGATCTCACCAAGATTTTTAAGGCATTCTAAGACTTTTACTTCGTGTGCATCACGTTCATATCCGACATGCGATACCGTATAAAAAGGGATATCAAATTTAGATACTAACGGTTCGAGAAGATCATAATTGGAAACAACCGCTACAATTTCTGCATCCAGTTCACCTGCTTCATACCGAATTAAAATATCACCTAAAGCATGAGACTCTTTTGTTGCCATCAAGACTATACGCTTTTTACGCGGCGCTATCACTTCTAAAATCGTATCTTTTGGCAGTACGCTGGAAAGCTCTTGCTTCAAATCTTCCACATCGATATCACCGGCAACAACACTTCGCATAAAAAACTTATTATGAGTTTTGTCAACAAACTCATGATTGGAAATGATATTTAGATTTCGGTGATAAAAAATACTGGACACTTTATAGACAAGACCTTTTTCATCATTACACTGAATGAGTACACGATACTGCTCGTTTAAATTAATATCCATTAGCGTATCGTATCCAGTCGATTGTCGATCGTTGCCAGTAAATACTCAAAAAAATTCAGTGTAAGATCCACTTTAGCTTCGATATTAACATTGTTAGGGGATTGAAATCCTTCAAACAAAACCAATAGCCGCTCTCGTATTCCCTCCAGCATTCTCACTTCATCATCCGACCCAACCGTAGGGGTTTCACCCGCCAACACACTTGCAAACGATATTGAAGGGACTTCTTCTTCAGCCACAATAGTAACAGCCTGAGGCTTTTCCAATGCATCCTGAATAACAATATCATCTAATTCGGCTAATGTCGATAAAATAACATCTTTTAATTCCATGTGCGTAATAGCCACCTTTCAAACTGGATAAACTCGGCTTTTTCGTCCATTTGAACAAAAAAAGCTTTCATCTCATTATTCACCCCAAGAAACTTTTTTCGCATACCGGAGAGACGGCGAATGGCTATTTTCGCATCACTGTTTCCTGGATCTTTTTTTAAAATTTCTTTGTAAATTTCCAATGCCTCTTCTTTGAGACCTTGAAGTTCATAAATATTAGCGAGGGTTAAAGTTTGCATTTGGCCGCGAAATCAGCGATAATTGTGCCCATTTGACTCGTCGTACAGACTTCTTTTGCATCGAATGCAGCGATGTCCCGGGTTCGATATCCAAGTGAGAGTGCTTGCTTAATAGCATAGTCAATACGGTCCGCAGCATTATTCTCACCCAACGCGTAACGAAGCATCATGGAAGCACTCGCGATGGTAGCAATTGGATTAGCAATTCCTTGCCCTGCGATATCAGGAGCAGAACCGTGAATCGGTTCGTACACACCGATAGCTGCCCCCACAGAAGCTGATGGGAGTAAGCCGATTGAACCGGAGAGCATACTCGCTTCATCACTCAAGATATCTCCAAAAATATTTCCTGTCAAAATAACGTCAAACTGTTTTGGATCACGGATAAGCTGCATTGCGGCATTATCAACGTACATATGACTAAGTTCTACTTCCGGGTATTCTTGCGCCACTTCGATTACCACTTCACGCCAAAGCTGACTTACATCCAAAACATTAGCTTTATCCACTGAGCAGACTTTTTTGGAACGTTCCATAGCAATTTTAAAAGCGACATGTGCGATGCGGATGACTTCATCGCGGGTGTACACCATGGTATTCCAGCCCTTATTCTCATCACGCCCTTTTGGCTCACCAAAATAGATTCCGCCAATAAGCTCACGAACAACCATCAGATCAACACCCTTGATAATCTCAGGTTTTAAAGAACTGGCATTAATCAATTCATCATAAACACTCGCCGGACGAAGGTTTGCAAATACTCCCAGTTCTTTACGAAAGCGAAGCAATCCGCTTTCAGGGCGTTTTTCTCTTGGAAGCGTGTCCCATTTTTCTCCACCGATTGCACCAAACAGTACTGCATCGCTAGAAAGTGCAATATCAATAGTTTCTTGAGGAAGAGGATCACCCGTCACGTCATACGCGCATCCACCCATTAAGGCTTCACGGTAATTAAAGGCAATATTTTCATCTGATGCGACAGCATTAAGCACTTTTACCGCCTCATCAATTATTTCAGGACCGATTCCGTCCCCTTTTATCAATGCAATATTATAGGTTTTCATTTGATTATTTTCCTTGCGCTGCGATTTCAGCTGCAGCATAGTTCATGAGTCCGCCGGCACTGATTAATTCTTGCATGAACGGCGGGATAGGGGTGAAGTTATATACTTTTCCTGTTGTAATGTTTGTGATTGTCCCCGCATCCATATCGATGCTCACTCTCTCGCCCTCTTTAATCTCAGCACTTTGCGGTAATTCCAAAATCGGCAATCCCATGTTGAAAGCATTGCGGTAAAAAATACGGGCAAACGTAGGTGCTATGACTGCAGCGACACCGGCAGCTTTAAGAGCGATTGGGGCATGTTCACGTGAAGAACCGCATCCGAAATTCTCACCCGCGACGATAATATCACCCGGAGTCATTTTACTCACAAAGGTCGGGTCTGCGTCTTCCATAACATGTTTTGCGAGTTCTACCGGGTTTGAAGTGCTCAGATATCGGGCAGCGATAATAAGATCAGTATCGATATCTTTACCGAAATTCCAAACTTTACCTTCCATTTTTTGCATACTTTATCCTACTGTTCTAAATTGAGGAGATTATATCAAAAGAGAGTTGAAACTCTATTAAACCCCAAGCTGTGTGGAGTTTAATGCAAAAGATTATTAACGTTTCAAGCTGTTGGTGGTTGCAAGCATTTCATCACTGGTTGTGATGACTTTGGAGTTTGCATCATAGGCACGCTGACCCGTGATAAGATCGGTGAGTTCAACTACAAGCTGTACGTTTGATAACTCTACAAACCCTTGGCGGATATTTCCAAGCCCATTATCCCCAGGTGTCCCTTCAACGGGCTGACCTGAAGCATCCGTTTCGACAAAAAGATTATCTCCCATTGCGTGCAAGCCCGCTGGATTGATAAAGTTAGTCAATGAAATCTGCCCTACTTGGGTCGCTTGTGCCTGCCCTGCTTGGGTAACGCTGACGATACCGTCGGTCCCGATACTGATATTCGTTGAATCTTCTGGAATAACAACTTCAGGAATAACAGTATAGCCATCGGAATTGACTAAGGTTCCATTTTGATCAATTTTCAAAGCCCCATTGCGTGTGTACACTTCCGTCCCGTTAGGAAGCTGCAATTTCAAAAAGCCTTTACCGGTAATCGCCAAATCCAAAGAGTTATCGGTTTGCTTGAGACTTCCTTCTGAAAATATTTTGTTAATGGCTGTTGGTCGAACCCCAAGTCCCACTTCGATACCCGTCGGAGACTGTGTCGTATCGCTCGTAGATGTTCCGGCATACGTCATGACCTTGTACATCAAATCCGCAAATTCTGCACGGGATTTTTTATACCCCATTGTGTTAACGTTGGCAATATTATTCGCGGTCGTATCGATTTGTGTTTGCATTGCCAGCATTCCCGTAGAACTGGTATAAAGTGATTGCATCATAGTTTTATCTCCTTAGATTATCGTCGTGTAACAGCGATTTTTTCAATCGCATCACGGTTAAGATCGTTCATTTGTGAATCCATCGCTTTTTGATACATACCAACAAGACGATTTGCCTCGACGAGTGAGATCATCTCATTGACTGCATTGACGTTGCTTTTTTCAATATAGCCTTGCATAACCCCGCCACTTTGTGCCACAGGTGTTAAAGGATCAGCAGGATCGGGGACATAAAGGTTATCCCCCTCTTTGGTCAGCATTCGAAGATTTTGCGGTTGAACGACTAACATGCTCTTACCTGCAACCATCTGAGTCGTACCCGGTACATTCGTGGAAAATTGACCGTTTTTATCGAGAGTTATAACGCTGTCACCAGGATTAAAACCAATCCCTTGTTTATCGGCTCCAACTACTTCATACCCTTGCTTATTGACCAGTTTTCCCTCTGCATTCATCGTAAAGGATCCATCACGCGTCAATCGGATACCTTGCGGCGTATTAACCGCGAAAAATTGTCCCTCTTTGCTCAAAGCCATATCGAAAGTATTCTCCGTTACTTGTAATGTTCCTAGTGAAAAATCAGTATAAGCATCGCTGATTTGAGGAACCCTTGATAACGATCGGTTCAAATATTGAGCTGCTTGTTGGGTATGATTTTTAAGTGGCAGTTCATCTCTGGCTTCTTTATACAAACGGGCAAAATCACCTGTAATAAGCTGCTCTCTCTTATAACCGGCCGTATTTACGTTTGCAAGATTTGCCGCAATCGCATCCATGCGATTAAATTGAGCAACCATTCCGCCTGTAGCAGCATAATATCCCGTTTGCATTTCTAAATCCTTGAAATGATATTAGAGCAAGTAAGCAAAGCCCATTCCACATTCAATAAACACTAAAAATTTTCTTGCAATCGAAAATTTAATAAAATCTCGGTATAATCCTATTCTTTTTATAACCGCAAGGGAGCCTTCTTCATAATGAGCGTCAAAGACTTAAACAAACACATCGAAACACTTTTCACTGAACATAAATCCAAAAACTGTCTTACGTATGAGGCAATAGTTGAGGCGTTTGATAAACAGCCTACTCTCGCTCAGGCAAAAAATATTTTAAAGTTGGCGGAAAAATACAAAACATGCCTTTTTACCTCTTCTGAACATGCGAAGATTTTAAATCAGCAAGAAGCAGATGCAAAACGTGCAGCTCAAATCAAATACATTGAAGAAGCAAGCAGCGATCAATTTGATATCCTAAAGCAACATGAACTGCTCGAATGGTCACGATCAGATTCTCCGGTTCGTATGTATTTACGTGAAATGGGACAAATTCCTCTTTTAACCAAAGAAGAAGAGGTCGAAATTTCAAAACGTATGGAAATGGGTGAAGAGATCATTATTGATGCTATTTGTTCTGTCCCGTATCTCATCGAATTCATTCTAGACTATAAAGATCCTCTCATCAATCGTGAACGACGCGTCAAAGAACTGTTCAAAAGTTTTGAAGATGATGCCGAAGAGGACGATGCTTCTGGCGATGATGATACAGACGATACTGATGATGAAGAGAGCAAAGAAAAAGCCCCTTCGGCCAAAGATAAAAAACGGATTGAAAAAGTCATCACTTCGTTCAAAGCACTCGAAAAAGCGAAAAAAGATTGGGCAAAAGCAACTGAAAAAATGCTCGAAGAGCGCTCACTCGAAGAGATGGATCCTGATTACGTCCTCTTTTTCTTAAATGTAAGTTTTAAGAAAAAAACACTTAAAGACGCACTTATGGATTTGGGGCCAACCTCAAAACTCATCAATGAGCTTGTCCGTTCTATGGAAACGGCTTTGCGCAGTGATGAAGGGTTTGACCGTGAGCTTAAGCGCTTGGAATACAAACTTCCGCTTTTCAATGACCAACTGAAAAAAAATCACGTTATTATTGTTGAAAAAATCAAAGAATTAACCAAAGAAGAGATCGCGGCAAAAGTTCCTGAAGCCACTATGGTCAGCACGTATATGGAGATCAAAAAATTGATCCAAACCAAAGAGGCGTCCAAGGGCGGCTTTGATATGGAACCGGAAAAACTCGCTGATATTTTGGAACAAATCAAGCGCGGAAAAAATATCTCTGAAACGTCGAAAACACGTATGGCGAAAAGTAACCTCCGTCTCGTTGTTTCTATTGCAAAACGCTACACCAATCGCGGCCTTCCGTTCTTGGATCTGATCCAAGAAGGAAACATCGGATTGATGAAAGCGGTTGATAAATTTGAATACCAAAAAGGGTATAAATTTTCGACCTATGCGACATGGTGGATTCGTCAGGCGATCAGCCGTGCTATCGCCGATCAGGCACGTACGATTCGTATCCCGATTCACATGATAGAAACCATCAACCGCATCAATAAAATCATGCGCAAACACCTCCAAGAGCATGGTAAAGAACCGGATGTTGAGACCATTGCAGAAGAAGTGGGTCTCTCTGTTGAGAAAGTCAAAAATGTTATCAAGATAACCAAAGAACCTATATCACTCGAAGCCCCTATCGGAAACGAAGAAGACGGCCGTTTTGGAGATTTCATCGAAGATAAGATGTCCCTCTCTCCATCAGATGCGGTTCTCAAAGATGACTTGAAAGTTCAAATTGAGGGTGTTCTAGAGCAACTCAACGAACGTGAAAAAGCGGTTATCAAAATGCGTTTTGGAATTATGGACGATGAAAGTGACCGTACTCTTGAAGAGATCGGAAAAGAGCTTAACGTTACACGTGAGCGTGTACGTCAAATCGAAAGCAGTGCGATTAAAAAGCTTAAACACCCAAAAGTGGGTCGTAAATTGAAAAACTATATCGAAGACTAATGACGTTTGATCAGCAATGGATTGAGTACGATTTCAATCCATTTATCCTCTTTAGCGCAAATGGAAAAGTACTCTCACTTAATACGGAAGCGCAATATTTACTCGGTGCAGCTGACGCTTCCGTAATTTACAAAATCGCTATGGCCAATGCCAATGCCTCATTTGGATTCAAAACAACCTTTATGGATCTTGAGTTTGGACGTTTTAAATTTTTTGGTATTACCATAGGATATGAAGACGAAGAGCAAATCGGCATCCGTCTCTACCAGCTCCCCTCCTTCCAATTTACCAAACAAAAACCGGAAGGGAATCTGGTCAATGTCTATACGCTCATTGACCTGTGCATCAGTTCCAATTCTATCGGATCTACAATCAAATATATTAAAGAACTTGATCCCTCTATTCCTGAAATACGCTTGCAAACAGAGCTTTTCATTAAATTTCTGAATAAAACGTATCAGGCATTTAAGAACAATGAGTCTGTGCTAACTCGTCTCTTTTTTCGAGTTGGTGAACACATTAAATATGAGGGAGACAAATACTCGCTCTTTGCAATTGAACTGTCCGCTCCTCATTTTAATCATAAATATGCTTCGGAACTTACGCGTCTTGCTGAGGATAATAATCTCTATTGTGAAGTTAGAGAATCCAAAGTGATCATCAATATCCCGATGATCACAAAGTAGTTATTCTATTAGTGACTTTTGCTCACAACAATCAGCATCTTTATATTAAGGATCAGGAATCGAATAAACTGCCAAATTTTGCAGGTTCTTAAAGCACGGGCAAATTTTCCCGGGATCATTGCATTGTTGAATTTATCATTTCTTGCAAAATTAAATTCTTCTGGTTTTACTGCCATAATTATCTCCTTGGTATTTTTTAAAATAGATGGTTTATTCTGGAATTACTTTCCAGAACGGTTTAAGTTTTGCTTTATAGATGAATAAAAAGTGGAGGATATGTTTGATCCAGTGACCGGCTAAACCTATCTCACCAAATGTGTAATCAGTGTCACGTCCCGTTCCTGGATATTTTTCATAATCCGGTACAACAGGATAGACAGTCATTGCTGCCGCTGTTCCATCCATCCACCCTTTACCAGCCGATGCAACACACGCTGCACCCATATGGGCCATAGAGGCTTCATGCAAATGAGCACCTTCACCCTCTTTGATCAAGGAACAAATACTTCGAGCAACGGCTTTACCGATAATACCGCTTGGCATACCCGTACGTGGCGGAGTTGGATTGATAACCGTGCCGTTTGGTGATTTTGCAGGTTTAGAGATAATATGCGGTGGAGCGAATGCAATCCCTGCAGCAAAAAGATTTTTATACGTAGGGTTTTGATAGGTGCGCGGCCAATCCGCTGCTTTCCACTCTTCATACAGTTTAGGGGTATAATCGGCATCAACTTTCATGAAACCATTAGGGGCAAATACAGTATCAGTAATATCTTCGCCCACTTGATTATATGCCTTCAGACCAACACCTGCAAACGGTGGAATCAGCATTGAGAAGTCAAACGTTTCTTCGCCCATCGAACCATCGAGCAGCTCGTACGATACTTTTCCTTTTTCGACTTTGTTGACGTGTGCCCCGGTAATATAATCCACATTACGTTCGGCAAAAAGTGACTCGGTAAAAATACGGCTACTGACAACATAACCGCCTACTTTCATATGCAATCCACCCATTCCAAAGTCACCCATGAACGTTTCGTTAGAAATCCATTTAATATCAGCCATGTCTCTCAGACCTGCTTTTCGTACTTCATGTTCAATATTAAAAATATACTCAAATGCCGCACCTTGACACGTACACATACCGTGACCTGTGCCGACAAGGATTTTTTGACGCTCGCCTTTGCGCATTTTGTCCATACATTTTTCAAGTTCCTCAGCTGCATGTACAGCATGATCCGCCGTACAAACGGAGACCGTATGCTCTCCAAGCAGTGAGCCCTCACCCAAGCCAGGCGTTGCTCCGAAATTGAGTTTAGGTCCCGTAGCGTTAATGAGAAAGTCATACGTTATCTCTTCGCTTTTTCCCTCTTTTTCCTGACCGGTATATTCAATGGTCACAAAAGGTTTACTACTCGAAGCACTCCCTTGCGGATTGAGGCTCACGGCTTTGGCTTGTTTATAGGTAATTCCTGCTTTTGCGTACACAGGGGCAAGATCAAAAGTGACATCTTCTTTCGACATTTGCCCGACACCGACCCAAATATTTGAGGGGATCCAATTCCATTTTGCATTTGGGGTAACAACAACGACTTCGTGGTCTTTTCCTAACCAATCAGCCGCGAAAGTTGCAGCTGTGTGTCCAGCAACACCGCCTCCTAAAACAACTAATCTTGCCATCTTTTCCTCCTGCTATATAAAGTATTCTAAAAATCATTATAACCCAAACTCATCAAAAAAATATCATGTTATGACTCAATTATTAGAATAATTTTATCTTTATTACATCTTTTAAACTTTTGATATAGTATAATCAAAATTGTAACAAACCATAAGAATCACAAATGTATTAGAAGGATGGTTTACCCAATGGTGTCTCTTTTCCAACGATTAGCCATAATATTGATCCTAAGTGCTTTAACTTTAAACAGTGCTCCATTAACATTGGATGAAGCTATCATTTTGCTAAAAGAGCAAAATTTGGAGATCAAAACATCTTCCTTGGAAGCAAAAAATGCCCAATACGATGTATTGCTTTCTCAAGGGCATAGTTACGGTTCTCTAGACTTCACTCAAAATACCGTTCGATCCAATGACGCTGGAAATGTATTTGGTTTTAAACTTAGTTCCAGAGAAGCTGACTTTGGAGATTTTGGTTTTGCTGATTTTTCAACAACCAACCCTAATATTCTTTCCATACAACCACATGACTTGAATTACCCTGGTTATCAAAACTATTTCCAAAGTAAGCTCACCTATGCAGTCCCTCTGTATACTGGTGGAAAACTCAGCAGTTATGAAAAAATAGCTCATGAGATGGAAAAAATAAAACAACTTGACACTGAGAATGTTATCGCAGAAAAAATTTATCAAATTAGAAAAAGCTATTATGATATGGCACTACTGGATCATACTATCGAGCAGTTAACTGCCATACAAAAAAACATTACGACATTGCAAATGACTACTGAAGAGATGCTCAAAGAGGGTTATGCCAAAAAAGTTGATTTGCTTGAAGTGGAAGCTAAAAAGGCAAATGTTAACCGTATGCTTTTAGAGATGAAAGCCAACAAAAAGCTCACCTATCACTACTTGAGCTTTCTTCTCAATCAAAATATAACCGAGATTATCACTCCAAGTAATGATCGCGCCACAACTGTTATTAGCGAAGCCGATGTCCTCGCCAACAACAGTGATCTCAAAATTGCCTCTCATGGTTTGAAAGTTCGTTCTTCCATGGTTGATGCAGCAAACGCTCCTTTCCTCCCTGCCCTCGGTGTATTTGCCGAAGCATCCAGCGCCGACAATACCTTTTTGGGAAGTTTTAACGATCATGCTGCTTATACCATTGGAGCACGTCTTAGTTGGAATCTCTTTAATGGCGGTGTTGATGAGCATACGCTGGAAAAAGCACGGATCAATCGGCTTAAGGCTTCTACGCAATTGGAACTCGCCAAAAAAGGGGTTGCA
The DNA here is from genome assembly GCA_041661985.1 of Sulfuricurvum sp. GTDB lineage: Bacteria > Campylobacterota > Campylobacteria > Campylobacterales > Sulfurimonadaceae > Sulfuricurvum. The sequence continues at coordinate 103,320 of JBAZTK010000001.1, forward strand.
CTTCAAGTCGATAAAATCCAAACCGAAATCGAAAGCTTGGATTATCAGGTCAATAGCCTAGAAAAAGAGCTTGAACTCGCGAGTGAAATAACCAAAAACTATGAGGGACGCTATCGTGAGCATCTCACATCCATGAGTGACCTCATCATCAAGCAATCGGCTCAAATCGAAAAAATCATCAATCTTCATATGGTTAAAAATCAGCGTAACGAGCGTATCTTTTCCCTCGAAAAACTAAGCTATGGAGTCCAACAATGAAATTTTTCTTTTCTCTTCTCACCCTAGGTTCACTGTTAAATGCGGCAGGGCTCATACTCTCAGGCGTCATAATATCCGACAACCAAAAAATGATTACCAGCCGTAACATGGGGTTTGTGACGTCAGTTAACGTCTCTGAAGGCTCTCGTGTCCGTAAAGGTGATCTGCTTTACACTATTGATTCCAGAGAAATTGATTCTGCTAAAACTCAAGTAGATATGGGGATTGCTCAAGCAGAGCTTTCCCTTCAAATGTACCAAAATCAATATGAAAATCTTAAAGTGAATTTAGATCGCCATCGACGCTTGTACAGTCAGGATATGGTGAGCAGATATGAAGTTGAAAATCTTGAACTTTCCGAAAAAAATCTACAAAACACAATCAAAATTTCACAACGTCAAGTGTCTCAAGCCAAAGCACGTCGACAAGAGGTTACGAATCAATACCAGTATTTACGTGTCGTAGCTCCAAATAATGGCGTTGTTGTCTCTAAGAACATCAAAGTAGGTGAAATGGCGATGCCGGGAATGCCTGCAATCGTTCTCTCTGATTTAAGTACCCTCAAAATCGAAGTTGAAGTGGCCGAGGGCAGTTTGAAGATGGCTCAAATTGGTAAAAGAGTGAAAGTCACTATTCCATCAACCGGCTTTGTAGGGATCGGGACCATCAGCTCCGTCGTCCCAAGTTCCAACCCTATGACCCATACGTTTAAAATCAAAGTCTCTTTTAGCGCAAAACAAACCGTTTATCCCGGAATGTACGCTACCGTTGAGCTGTACTAGGATCTGCCATGAAGCCCCAGAACACTTCCTATGAGCCACAAGATTTCGCAGGTAAACTCGCACGCGGATTTTTACGCAATCCCCTCACCCCTATTTTAGGAGTTTTTCTTCTTATCATAGGCTACATTGCCCTCATGATGATGCCACGCGAGGAAAATCCCCAGATGGTAGTCAGTGGTTCAACCGTTATTATCGCGATGCCGGGTGCAACTGCATCGGAGATAGAAAATGTTATTGTTAAACCCCTGGAACGTAAACTCAAAGAAGTAAAGGGGATAGAGAACATACATGGTATGGCCATGGATAACGTCGCTGTAATCAATGCCGCTTTTTTGATCGGCGAAGCCAAAGAAAACTCTAATCTCAAAATCTATGACAAAATCATGCAGAATATGAGTATCCTCCCAAAAGGAGCGATGCAACCGATTATTAAACCCTTGGATATTGATGTTGATATTCCCATCGTTTCCGTCGCTTTTTACTCCAATAACCCCTCTATTGATCCGACCAACCTTTATGATCGGGTTAAATTTATCCAGCACCACATTAACGGACTTCCCAACGTTGCCGTAACCGATATCAAGGGAGCTAAAAAACATCAGTTTAATGTCCAAGTCGATATTAACCGCCTCGCAGGCTACAACCTCTCACTGGGTCAAATCGTCCAAGCCGTGCAAGCACTCTCCTACAATATTCCGGAAATAAAAGGAAAAACTCAATCCAATGAGATTGTGATGATCGGGGTCAAAAATGCGATTGAAAGCGTGGACGATGTCAGTAATATTATCATTGCTCAATACGGAGGCTCTGCCATATATTTGCGCGATGTTGCTACGGTAAGCGCAGGAGGGGACATCCAAAACTTTAAATCTGCACTCGTGAGTGTCAAAGCAGCTAACGGAGAATTTTCCCCGCTCAAAGATCAAATCACCCTCACCGTTTCAAAGCTCCAGGGGACCAACTCAGTAATCATTGCTGACGCCGTAAAAACGGAACTTGAAAAATTCAAGCCGCTTTTAGAGTCCAAAGGGATTCATTATGTCATTACCCGAAATGACGGTGAACGAGCAGATGAAGCAGTTAATGAACTGGTTTTTCACCTGCTTCTGTCCATCGTCATTATCGCACTCTTACTTGCCTTTGTCTTGGGATGGAGGGAGTCGCTTATCGTCACCTTCACGGTTCCCGCCATTTTGGCAATTACCCTTTTTATCGCCTATCTTACAGGGCAAACAATCAATCGTATCACTCTTTTCGCCTTCTTACTCAGCCTCGGTCTTCTTGTCGATGCCGCCATCATCGTTATCGAAAATATACACCGTCATTTTCATGCACCCAATGCCCACGAACTGGATATGGATCAACTTATGATTGAAGCTACCGATGAGATCGGAGCGCCTACGAACATTGCGACACTTGCAATCATCTTAACCATGGTCCCTATGGCGTTTGTCGGGCAAATGATGGGGCAATTTATGAAACCTATCCCCGCTAACGTTCCCGTGGCGCTTGTCGCATCACTGTTTGTCGCGTATATCTTTACCCCATATCTAGCGGCAAGATTACTCAAAAAACCAGATCACTATACACCCGATAATGAGGCTCTCTGATGTACCAAAAATTTGAAAAGTATCTGTTGAATGTCCTGAAATCACCCTCAAAAAAAAAGCTGCTGCTCTGGCTGACCCTTGGTGCCTTTATCCTCTCGATTGCATTGATACCCACTAAGCTCGTCATGGCAAAAATGCTCCCAGGAAAAAACAATGATACTTATTCAGTATACATTGACCTGCCCAGCGGAAGTTCCATCGAACAAACCCGGATGACCAGTGAGTGTGTCATCCAAATTCTTCAAAAAGAGCCTGAAGCACTTGATATGGAAGTATTTTTAGGGGCAGGATCACCTCTGGATTTTGCGGGACTCATCAAAGGTTCCCATTTCAAAAATAATGAAAATGTTGCTGAAATCGTCCTCAATCTCACCAAAAAACACGATCGAAGCGAGCCTTCATATCTGATGGTACAGCGTTTGCGTCCCATCATTCAAAAAAAGTGTGAAAGGCTAATCCCCCAAACGAGTATCAAATTTATCGAACCTCCCGCGGGTCCTCCGACGATGGCGGCTATCGTGGCAGAAATCTATGGAAATGATGCCCAAGGAATCCGTCATCTGAGCTCTCGTGTCAAAAATGTATTTTCTGCAACGCCAGGGCTCGTAGACATCGACATCATGCAAGATGAAATTTACGATAAACTCGAAGTGCGTGTCAACAGTGACAAAATCGCACGTTCCGGTTTGGATATCAAACATGTCAATGATATTTTGTATCTCGCTTACGAGGGAATGCCTATAGCTGTTAAAAATTCAAGCGAAGCCTCAGAGCAAATTCCCATCTTTTTGGTTCTCTCATCCGAGGGAAAAAAGTTCAGTTCCAAAGATGTGAATGAAGTTCAGATGAAACTCTCCAGTCTCAAACTTATGAATACGTTAGGGATGATGATTCCTCTGACGGAAGTGGTAGAAATTAAAGCCGTCAAATCCAATCCGATGATCGTCACCAAAAACCTCCATCAAATGACCAATGTACTGGCTGAAACCGATATGGTTTCGCAAGTGTATCCGCTCATGGATGCACGAAATATCATTTTGAAGTCATTTACCAATGAGTATGAGATCAATAAGATCGGTCTTTTCAACCTCGAACTCATCGACAAAAAATCCAAAGAGCGCTATGAATTACTGTGGGATGGAGAGATGGAAGTAACCCTGGATACCTTTGTTGATCTAGGAGGTGCTTTCATCGCCGCCCTCGTTCTCATCTTTTTGCTCATGGTCATTTATTACAAAAGCTTTGTTCTCAGCGGTATCGTATTACTGGGGAGTTTTCTATCGATTATAGGGGTTCTTTTTGGTCATTTCATTATGAATTTGATAACCGCCGATACGTTTTTTCTCACCGCAACCTCGCTTATCGGATTTATTGCCCTCATCGGTATCAGTTCGCGCAATTCACTGCTGTTAATCGATTTTACCAAATCGCTTATGGTGGACAAAGGGATGGAGAGAAAAAAGGCAATCGCATACGCCGCAGCAACGAGAGCAAAACCCATCTTCCTCACTGCAGCAGCAATCATCCTGGCATCTACACTCCTTGCAAGCGATGCAGTCTTTGGAGGGCTTGGAGTTTCTTTGATATTTGGAACAATAGCGGCGGTTATTGCCTCATTGATTGTTGTCCCTATTTTAATGGACAATAGCGATTTAGAGAAGCATTTTAATCTTCTTTAACTAGCCACTCTTTTGCTATTAAATAGCCGATGACTATCCCATATGCCAAACCGATAAGATACGCCAATAAATGCAACATCTGATTGTTTTGCAAAGTGATAAATCCTATCGCAAAAAAAGCATAAGGGAGTAGACGATAGGCAGATACCCAAGCCGAAGAATTTTTGACCGTATTTTCGAGAATCGCCTGCTTTTGCAGCTTTTTTTCCGCTTTTATCATCTCTTTTACATCTGCTATCTCTAGATCACGCTCATCATCGTACAGATCATACGGATCGTCCATAATGTCAATCGCGTCTTTATGGTCTCCTATCTCTGCTTCGCCCACTTTTGAACGGATCATGTTGCGATACGCATAGAGTGAGCCCATTGTTATCATAGCGCCAGAGAGCATCGCTATTTCAAAACTGGCAAAGACAGCATCCGAGATTACAAGAAGCAAGAGAATCGGAACGTGCAGCAGAATGATAAAAAGAGCGGTTTTTTTAATCTTCGTCATCATCATCTTTACCAATGGTTTGCCCCATATTGTAACGGGGATCTTTGGCTAATTGTTCAAATTCTTTGTACTGTTTGCTGTAAGCTTTGTAAACATTAGCGATAGCAGCGGCGATACCGATAGCTACACCGATCCAAAACAGCCACCCTATTCCCGTGAGTTTTTTAAGCCCAAAGCCCATAGCAACCCCAATCAAAACAGCCACAACCATCGAAATACCAAGAGAAAGACTCTCTGCTCCCTCGATGATCGGTTTTAGCCTAGGCTTGTGTTCTTCACCATTTTCCATTAAAGTACTCCAAATATGGATTCAGCTGCAACAATCGTCTCTTCGATCATCGCATCCGTTATTGCCGTAGAGATAAAGCCTGTTTCAAACTGCGAACACGCAAAGTAAAATCCAGCTTCCAACATCGCCGCATGAAACTTAGCAAAACGATCCGTGTCACTTTTAAGCGCATCGGCAAAATTAGCAACAGGGCTTTCACTAAAGAAAAATCCAAACATCGATCCTCGGACATCGGTTTGTAGCGGTATATTATGCTTTTGTGCCGCAGCAGCAAACCCTTGCATCAACCGTTTTGCTCTATCCTCCAATATACTAAACACCCTTGCATTGGCTTTTAGCTTACGGATGGAAGCGAGACCTGCGGCCATAGCGACAGGATTACCGCTGAGCGTTCCCGCTTGATACACTCCGCCCTCGGGCGAAAGACATGCCATGATATCACGTCGGCCGCCAAAAGCACCCACAGGCATACCGCCGCCGATAACTTTACCCAGCGTTACCAAATCAGGTTTTGTTCCCGTAATACTTTCGGCCCCATGCAAACACGCACGAAAACCGCTCATAACCTCATCAAAAATCAATAACGTTCCATGCTCATCACACACTGCTCTCAATTGGGCCAAGAAATCTTTGTCCGCAGGGACAAGCCCCATATTCCCGGCTATGGGTTCGATGATAACACACGCGATCCCAGGGCTGTCTTGAAAACACGCCCTAACACTGTCAATGTTGTTATACTCAGCTAACAGCGTATGTTTGGTGAAATCAGCAGGTACACCCGGGGAGCTAGGTGTGCCAAACGTCGCGGCACCTGAACCCGCTTGTACCAATAACGCATCGCTGTGCCCGTGATAACAGCCCGTAAATTTCACAATATCATCCCGATTCGTAAATCCGCGTGCGAGGCGTATAGCACTCATAACCGCTTCCGTACCGCTGCTCACAAAACGGACCTTTTCGATCGAATCATAAATAGAGATGATCAGCTCGGCCAATTCACTCTCAGCTTGGGTAGGAGCTCCAAAACTAAGCCCATGCTTGACCGCTTCAATAACGGCGTTTTCGATACTCTCATCACGATGACCGAAGATTAACGGCCCCCAGCTTTGTACATAGTCTACATATCGGTTGTCATCAATATCGATCAAATAGGCACCTTCACCGCTTGCAATAAAGCGAGGAATCCCCCCAACGCTTTTGAATGCACGTACCGGAGAGTTAACACCGCCAGGGATAAGTTCTTGGGCTTTTAAAAATGCTTCTTGTGAATGCTGAATATTCATGAATTATTATCCTCTATTAACGTGTTTTACAGGTACTCTAATTATAACCATTAAGCCATTAATTTGGCTATAATTACCCAAAACCAACCCAAACGATTGAGACTTATGCCACGAACCAAATCTTTTTCTTTGTATGCATTTATCATTGCATTACTGGTTCATTTTATTGTCTTTTTGGCGTTGGTATTGTTCAATACACTCTCTCCTAAACTCTTTCCCCAGCCAAAAGAAAAAACCGAAGAGTCACGTTTTAAACTCTCCCTCAAACCACAGCCAAAATCACCGAAAGAAGCGCTGGTTAAAAATACCATTCCAAAAATCGCAAAAGCCCTCCCTATGCCAAAAGGGGAACAGCTCAAAAAACTTACCCCCACCCAAAAATCGCAAAAAACACCCGATCCGAAACCATCGCCTAAACCGCAAACCACACAGCCGGTTGCTCCAATACCTGAAACAGCCGTAACACCTCCTGAACCAAAACGTGCCTTTGAACGCCACGTTGCCAAACAAGTAGCCACGATAGAACATCAACCGCAGCTAAAAAAAGAATCTGGTTTGTATGATTTTCTCTCAAAAGCTGATCCGAATCTGCGATCCTCATCCGATTCAATCACCAAAGTCGGCGATAATATACAAAAGCTGTATGGGGATAAATTCGGAGAACTCTCCCAGGGAGAACAAAAGTATATTATTGACAATCAAGAGACGATGCGTCGGATCACACAAGGCGTTTTAGACCGCTATGGGCGCTCCAAAATTCCCGATAACCTCCGCGTGGACGAAACCAACACCATCGAATTTTATCTACACCCAGATGGGAGCATATCCGATATCCATTTTCTAAAAAACAGCCGTTTTTCGATACTCAACGACACGACCAAAGAGACCATAGAATTGGCCTATGCCAAATACCCTCGTCCCGCACAAAAAACACTCATTCGCTATCGGGTTTGGTACAATTTACGGTAAACTTTGTCACTGTTTTATTTCAAGCTTCTCTAAAATACTCAATGCGCCCATGTCAAACTTCGAAAACGCAAACCACTTTTTCCCTAAATCTTTGAGACTCGCTCCGATGTGATACATTTCTTTAGCATCAATTAGCAAAAACCTATCGTGGGAAGAATCAAACTTTTTTAGCTCTATTTTCGGATATTGGGCATTGTATTTTTGCAGATCAAGTTCGAGCTGTTTGGTAATATTTTTGGTGTAAATCGTCGCTTTTACCTTAGCATCTCGTTTGGATAACAATGTCAAAACGCTCTCATCAATATAATTATCGATCAACACAATACTTTTATTAGCACTTTTGATGAGATCCGATACAAAAACATACGCATCGTAAACCTGACCATCGTAAAAAATCCCCTGTTTCGGTTTGATCGATTTGTCCTCGATGGCATTGAGTATCGCTTCGACTTTTACATCCGTTTTGCTCTGTTTTTGCTCCAATGAGTCAAGCCGCTGAAAAATCAAAGCATTATTTGAGATAAATTTTCGCATCTCGACAAAAGCATTGATGATATGAATACTCATCTGTATCGCAGTTTGACTTCGCAGTACTGCCGAGAGCATGGCTACACCCTGTTCAGTAAACACATAAGGCAAATATTTTCTATGTTTACCTCTGCCGTTTTCTAAGGTCACAATTTGTGACCTTAAGACTTCTTCATTGTCTAAGGTCACAAATTGTGACCTCAAACTTTCATATTCCTCATAGGTAAGCTGAAACATAAAGTTTGATGGAAATCTATCCTCGTTTCTTTTGACTGCTTGATTAAAAACTTTTGTCTCAATGCCATATAATTCCGCCAAATCACTGTCCACCATCACCTGCATTGTGCGAATGGTATAGATTTTGTTTTTGATGCTGTCGTCGATGGAGGTGGAAAGTTCTTTCATCCAAGTTCCCCTTATACCATTTTTGTGACGTCACGAAAATGGTCAATTGCCTTTTACTTCATTTTACCCCGTCGCTCAAAAATGGGGGAAAATATGGCAAGGTGAAAATATTTTCAGGATTTTGCTTCCTCAACAAACCCATTCATAAAAATTTTAAACAATAAGACCATTAAAATAAAATTCACCATTACTATAAGTAATAAAAAATCCTCAAAAAATGGATTTATACTCAAAATACCATTTTTAACTTTGACTGTCAAAGAATAGAACATCAACGTTCCAATTGAAAATAAAGACCATAAAGCACTGTTAGTAAAATAAATTTGTAAAGTATGGATTTTGCGCTGTATTGGTTTTTCTGCATCTATTTCATCATGTAATTTTTTTAAATATTTTGAGTTGTATAAAACAGAAATACTTGTCATATAAAAACCAAATGTGATTGATAAAAAAGTTACAAAGTTTTGCATCAACGATTCACTTATCGAAAAATCAATAAAATAACTTACTAGCAAAAATAACAAAGTAAAAAAAATCAAGTATAAAATATGACGTTTATACATTTTTTTGGTCCAATAGTAAATGAAGTAAATTTTGTTTCACAAGTTCAGCATCATACATACCTGTATCATCTTTTTTTAAGTTCAAAGTTCTTGTTTGAGTAAAACTTGTAACATCAAAGATTGATTCAATCTCACTATCGTCTTTACCTATACACACTAATGATTGAATTTCTCTATCATCATTTTTAGTCAAAAAATTTTGAAATATTTGTTGAAATTTTTCAGTTATTGGACTTCCGCTATAGTTGATGTCAACTTTAAAATTTACAGGTTGCCCTAAACCAAAAATATCTTTGACATCTTCAAAAAGTCCACTTTTTACACTAAAAATATTTTGTTTTGAAGTAAAACTAATTCTATCAATTGATTTAATTTGTTCTACAAACGCTTTTGGGTCTTTAAAAAACCTTTTTATTATAAAATCTTTTGAAAATTGATGTTTTAAATATTCTTCTATAAATTGTTTCTTTTTCGAGTTTGATAGATAAAAATGATACTCCACAGAATCATATAAACAAAATACCTGATGATTTAATTCAATATGATTCATTTGTCTTGGATTTTCAATAATTTGATCTGTTGAAGTATCGACTACTTCATTACTGCATGGCAAAGAACCACCATATCTTATATATATCCATAAAAATCTATTATCTACTTTTTTAATATTAACCTTATATGTATTGTCTTTTGTTGTATGTTGCTCTTCATCAACTTCAATAAAGAAATCTAAAGTTGGTTTTTGTTGATTCGCTATTAATTGAAATGCAGAAAAAGTTAAACTCATGATTTTGCTATCCTCTTAGATTTTTTCGTCTCTTCCCCCATCAAACTAGTCATTTGACGATTAAGCTCAAACAAATGCGCCACCCGCTCCGTATCACTTTTAAAGCCCTCTTTGCGATACAGCTTATCAACTGCTTTGTCGAGTGCTTCATGCGCTTTTAGCAGTTTCGGCGGCATTGTGAGAGGGTTATAGAGATCAGCGAGGGAACTATCAGGAATAAAATTACTTTCGGATTTTTCAAAACATCACCATTTATTATTATTTGTTAAAAGATAATAGTGATTTGTTACTTCGAAGAGGCTAAAACTGCCAACGCACCCTTATAAATCGGTTCATCAATAAACCCGTATTGTTCATCCACAAACCCCGTTACCCCTTTGGCTTCCTGTTCTTCAAACAGCTTCACAATTTCCCGACACCGTTGTATCTCCTCTTCGCTGTGTCCGAAAATCTCATGGATCAACGTAACCTGATCAGGTGTAATACACCCTTTTGCATCCAATCCAATCGTTTTTTCTAACTCTAACCAATTACGAAATCCATCGCTGTTTTTGTAGTCCTGATAGACAAACGATACCGGTTTTACACCGCAGGCTCTCGTGGTGATCATAAAATGGGACAGCATATACTGCATCGTAGGATTATCAGGGGTCAGCAAACTCTGAGAAAGTCCCAAATCGGCGAAGAGATCAAGCACTCCTAGATAATACGCTTTGACACGCCTATGGATTGCAAACTCGCCCAATGCCAGCCATGCTTCTTTGGTCTCGATGGAGAGATGGACTTCGATGTTTTCATCAATCAAAGCAAGCGCTTTTTGCACTTCGTCAACACTGCGTATTTTGGGAATACGAACGGCATCGGGCATAAAAGCATTGAGATAGGCAATTTCTTCTATTCCTCCCTCACCCAATGCATTGATGCGTACAACTAATTTTTTGTTTATGTTAGGATAAGAGGCAAGCGCTATCGCGCATAAGCGAAGCGCATACGGCTTTTGCTGCGCACTCACCCCGTCTTCGAGATTGAGGATAATACACTCGGCACTCAACGTGGGAATTTTTGCGAGGTGTTTGAGATTATGAGTTGAGAGCATCAAACAAGAGCGAAAAGAGAGGGAGTAATTTTGTACTCTAGGCACGGGAACGGCTAAGCGATCCAAAGCCTCTAAATTCTGATCTTGGATCAGACTAGTGAGGTTTTCGTTGTGAAGCGGCACGTTTGAACTCTTCTCGGTGGAGGTAATAGTAGAGGGTTTGGATTTCGGTATCGGTGAGATAATAACGGGGCATCCCAATAATCTTGCTGTTTACTCTTTGATAAAACAGTGAAAACGGGATTTTATTGATTGGTTTTCCCTCGAACACTTTTTTCTCACCCTTGTCTTTGTACTGGGCAATACGTCGCCCCTCGCCCAATTCGCCATGACACATTTGACAGCCTATTCCGCGTGGGTTATGATACAAACCCGCGGCATATTCTTCTTTGGTAATAAACGTCGCAGCACCATAAACCTGTATCCCAATAAACAAAGCCAGCAGTGCTCTCAACATCATCCCTTTAACCAATTGTTAGTCTTTTGTCGGTATCATACCCAAAAACAATTTGACGGTGACTAAATGCAGCTATTAGACGGTAAATCCCTCGCCAAGAAAATCGAAGAGAATGTTGCTCTAGAGGCGAAAGAACTTAAAAATCGTACGGGAAATGTCCCTGGATTGGCCGTGATCCTAGTCGGCCACGATGCGGCAAGTCAAGCGTATGTCGGAATGAAGAAAAAAGCATGCGACCGTGCAGGATTTTATTCCGTCACCCACGAAATGCCTGAGGATATCTCGCAAGACGCGATTGTAAAAACCATTGAAATGATGAACCAAAATCCAAATATTGACGGTATTTTGATCCAGCTTCCTCTCCCAAGCCATATTGACACCACCAAAATCCTCGAAGTTGTCGCACCCAACAAAGATGTAGACGGTTTTCACCCCTACAATGTCGGTCGTTTGGCAACCGGGCTTGATGGCTTCGTTCCTTGTACCCCGTTGGGTGTTATGCATCTGCTTAACGAATACAACATCAATCCAAAAGGCAAAGACGCCGTCATCGTCGGTGCTTCCAATATCGTTGGAAAACCGATGGCAGCATTGCTTCTTAACGCACATGCTACGGTCACCATTACCCATATTCAGACAAGAGATCTCAAGGCACATACCCTCCAAGCAGATATTTTGCTCGTAGGTGCCGGTGTCATCAATCTCATCAAAGAAGATATGGTCAAAGAAGGGTGTATCGTCATCGATATCGGGATCAACCGTACGAGCGACGGACGCCTCGTGGGCGATGTTGATTACGATGCGGTTGCCCCTAAAACATCCTATATTACTCCCGTACCGGGAGGCGTAGGTCCAATGACCATTGCCATGCTTCTGTCCAATACCCTAAAAGCCGCACAAAATCATGCGAAAGAGTCTCATTCATGAAGAAAAAAATTCTCGATAGTTTAGTAAAGACCTACCATTTTTCAAACAGCTGGACAGGTACGATTATTATCGTCTTGTTTGTTATCTTTTTTATTGCCCAGGCGTTTCGTATTCCTAGCGGTTCCATGAAAGATTCGCTTTTAATCGGTGATCATCTTTTTGCGAAAAAATTTGCTTATGGTATCCCTACCCCGCATCTCCCATTCCTAGAGATCCCCCTCGTTCCTGGCACCGATGGACATATTTTTCATGGTGATGAGCCAAAACGCGGGGATATCGTTATTTTTCGCTATCCAAACGATGTGAAATTGCACTATGTTAAACGATGCGTTGCCCTTCCTGGCGATGAGCTGTTTGTGTTGGACAAAGTCTTATACCTGCACCCAAGAGAAGGCAATGACTATACAAAAAAAGCCTTTAGCAACTATGAGCTAAAAGATATTGACGGCAAACTTTGGGTCAAAGACCCGTACACGCTCGAGCATCCTGGAATTCACCATGATGAGAACATTGTCGATAACGGTGTTTACCCTGCAGAAATCTTTAACACCAACCACATTATTGTTCCTGACGGACAATATTTCATGATGGGTGATAACCGTGACCACTCCAATGACAGCCGTTTTTGGGGTGCTGTTCCTTACGGTTTGGTTGAGGGGACACCGTGGTTTGTCTATTTCAGCATTAATGAAAATTACGAAGTTCGCTGGGATCGTATCGGTAAAACACCCTCTGATTTAGAACAAAAAGAGATCTTGGACCGTGCCGTTGCCGCACGGATTATAGAAGACGCAAAAGATAATGAACTTTATTGATCTTCTAGGCATCCCCTCAGCCATCATAGCACTGCTTATTGCCATTATCGGTCATGAGATCATGCACGGCTGGGTTGCCTATAAATATGGGGACATGACCGCCAAACAAAATGGCCGTCTGAGTATTAATCCACTCGTCCATATCGATCCTATCGGTTCCGTTCTTGTTCCGCTCATGACCTATTTTTTACCCATGTTATTAGGGGCTTCAAGCGGTTTTTTATTTGGATGGGCAAAACCTGTGCCTGTCAATATGCAAACCGTCATACGCAATGGAGGCTATAACGCAGCAATGCAAGTGAGTTTGGCCGGAATCGTCTATAACTTGTTTCTTGCAACCCTATTCTCGGTCATTTTAACCTCCATGCATGAGCCGCAAGCATCAGAGAGCATGGTCTATGTCTTTTCGCTTATGTTAATTATTGCACTCGTCAAAATCAATGTGGTACTTGCCGTGTTAAATCTTTTACCCATCCCTGGATTTGACGGAGCTCATTTTATTAGCTATCTGGCGTTGAAATTTCGTATTTTCAAAGTTGCCGAATTTTTCGCTAAAGCCGAACCTTATGGAATGATTGTTATCATCCTTATTTTAATGACACCGCTAAAAGTGCCTCTCTTGATATGGCCTGTGTCTGCACTACTAAATCTATTGCTCAGATAGAAGGATAAACAATGAAATTTTACATCGCCACCGACCATGCAGGACTTGACCTCAAAGACTTTACCGTTGAGCTTTTGCGTAAAAAAGGGCATGAGGTCATCGATCTTGGTCCCTTCGACAAAGAGAGAGTTGATTATCCTGATTATGCGGTAAAAGTATGTGAACACGTTTTAGAAGACACTGCCGCCCAAGGAATTTTAATTTGTGGTTCCGGGATTGGGATGTCTATGGCCGCCAATCGTTTTCACGGCATTCGTGCAGCACTGTGTCATGATGCCTATACGGCAAGCGTTGCACGCGGGCATAACGACGCGAATGTACTGTGTTTTGGAGAACGTATCGTGGGTCAGGGAGTTGCTGAATCTATTTTGGATGCCTGGATTGCAGGAAAATTTGAAGCAGGTCGGCATTGCGGGCGTGTAGATAAAATTGAAGCTATTAAAGGATAATGGATGTTTCTTGAGTGGTCAATGCTCACCATTGTTACATTGGGTGCCCTCTTCTTCTTAGTTAAAATGTTCTATTTCCGGAGTATTACGGTCAAAGAGCAGCGGACAAGCGAAATGATGAAGCTAACCCTGAGAGAAGCGGAGATTTTGATACGAAAATATCAAATCCAACTTCAACGTGCACTGGGTAACGTAGATATTTTAAGTGAAGAATTAAACAGCCTTCGTAACGAAGTCAAAAATTTGAAGCAACGTAATTCAAAATACAGAATTGATACCGATCGCCTTCAGCAAAAAATTGCAGAACTCGAAGGGCGTATTGACGCCTTAATCTAACAAAGGAATTTTTTATGACACTTAGCACTCAAGACAGAAAAATACTTATTAATTCAATACGTGATATCAATGATTTTCCAAAACCTGGAATCGTTTTCAAAGACATTACAACTTTACTAGCCGATAAAGATGCTTATGCCTTATTGATGAAACATTTACATACGCGCTACAGTACTTACAATCTCACACACGTGGCAGGGATCGATGCACGAGGTTTTATATTTGGGGCTGCACTTGCTCAAATGCTCAACGTAGGCTTTGTCCCTATCCGTAAAAAAGGGAAACTTCCGTATACCACTGTGTCTGAAAAATATGCACTCGAATACGGAGTCGATGAAGTCGAAGTTCATATTGACGCATTTTCCAATGTTGAAACTCCAAAAGTTCTCTTAATCGATGATTTGATCGCTACGGGTGGAACGGCTTATGCCGCGGCAAGTCTAATCAATAAAGTGGGGGCACAGTGCGTTGAAGCCTGCTTCATCATGGGTCTTGATTTTTTAAACGGTCAATCAAAGATCAGTGAAGTTGTTCCTGTTTACACTGTTATCGGAGTCGATTGATGTATATTCCTTCCCCTTCTAAATTTGATCCTCAAAACGGTCATTTTGGTATTTTTGGCGGGCGTTACGTTCCTGAAACTCTTATGCCAGCGCTTCTTGAGCTTGAAAAAGCATATGAAGAAATCCGTTTTGATGAAGCATTTTGGAAAGAGGTGGATGGCTACCTAACGGATTATGTTGGACGCCCAAGTCCCTTGTATTATGCCGCTAATCTCTCCCAAGAGTTAGGTGCAAAGATCTATCTCAAACGAGAAGATTTGAACCATACAGGGGCCCACAAAGTCAATAATGTCATTGCGCAAGGTCTCATGGCAAAACGTCTTGGGATGAAAAAAGTCATCGCCGAAACAGGTGCGGGACAGCATGGTGTTGCTACGGCTACGATTGCTGCCCTGTTAGGATTAGAATGTGAAGTTTTCATGGGTGCAAAAGACGTAGCACGGCAAGAACTCAATGTTTTTCGTATGAAATTGCTGGGGGCAAAAGTTCACGCAGTGCAAAGCGGATCAAAAACGCTCAAAGATGCTATGAATGACGCGATACGCCATTGGGTAACTCATGCTCGCGACACCTTCTATATCATTGGCACTGTTGCAGGGCCGCACCCATACCCTATGATGGTGCGTGATTTTCAAGCCATAATAGGCTGTGAAGCACGTGCCCAAATTTTGGAAAAAGAAGGGAAGCTTCCCGATTACGTCATAGCCTGCATCGGCGGAGGTTCTAATGCAATTGGCACCTTTCAACATTTTCTCGAAGATAAAGACGTTCAGTGTATCGGTATCGAAGCAGGTGGTCTAGGGGTTGAAACCGATAAGCACGGCTGTTCGTTGCTCAAAGGCCGTCCAGGTGTCCTTCATGGGCAAATGAGCTATCTGCTTCAAGACGATGACGGTCAGATACTCGAAGCCCATTCTATATCAGCCGGCTTGGATTATCCCGGGATCGGACCTGAACACGCTTTTCACAAAGAAAACGAAACGGTACGTTATGACAACATTACCGATCAAGAGGCTCTGGATGCTTTTGTATGGCTAAGCCGTGCAGAGGGTATCATCCCTGCTTTTGAGTCTGCCCATGCCGTAGCTTATCTCAAAAAGATGGATAACATCAAAGGAAAAACAATCATCGTCAATATCTCCGGACGCGGTGACAAAGACATGATACAAGCAAAAGAATTGCTCAAATTTGATTAATCAAGGTTAATAGTGGAAGATCTTTTTTTAGAGTGGCTAAAAGAATACGGTTATATTGTTCTCTTTGCCTGGAGTATATTAGAGGGTGAGCTTGGTCTTATTATGGCCGGTATTATGTCTCATACGGGGGATATGTTTCTGCCAATCGCGCTGCTTGTCGGTGCATTAGGCGGCTTTGCTGGCGATCAGATTTATTTTTACATCGGTCGCTTCAATAAAAAATATATCCGTGGACAGCTGCTTGCACATCGTCGTAAATTTGCAATCGCTCATTTACTGATTAAAAAGTATGGTTGGCCTATCATTTTTGTGCAACGATACATGATTGGTATGCGTACCGCCATTCCAATGGCCATAGGCCTGACGAAATATTCAGGCAAGAAATTTGCATTTATAAATTTCATCAGTGCTCTTTTTTGGGCATCTGTCACGATTATTCCAGCTTATTATTTTGGAGCAGAAATTTTGAACGCTTTACACTGGGCAAAAGCTCACTGGTATTTTTCAATCCCTATAATCTTGATTGCAATAGGAAGCATTATTTTTACCTTCAACCGAATCGAAAACAATCTATTGGAGAAACGCCGTGACCGTAACACTCGATAATCAACCCCTAGAGCTTATCCAAGCTGATCTTACTATTGAATTTTTAACACCTGCCCTCTTGGAATCCCATTCCCTCAAGGGTTTATTAGGGCAAGCAGGCTTTAAAGCTGATCAAGAGCAAGTGTGCGCATTGCATGAACACCGTCTTTTAGTTTGTGGCCTTAGTGAACTGAGCCATGAAGCATTGAGAAGCGCTATGAGCTCTGCTATCAAAACGGCAATGAACTATGCTTATGCTTCAGTAAAGCTCTCTCAATACGATCAAAAGCATTTTAAGGCACTTATTGAAGGTGTCATTTTGGGGAGCTATCAATTTAACAGTTACAAATCCGATCCCAAAGAGATCACCCTAAAAAAAGTTGTTTTCTCAAGTGAAAATATGGATTATATCTCTTTAAATATTGATGAACTCACTTCAATCCTCAAAGAAAGCCTTATAATTGCAAAAGCAACTAATTTTGTTCGAGATTTGGTCAACCAAACCCCTTATGACATGACACCGCAAGGCATGGCCGTTACTGCTAATACGCTCTCAAAAACGAACAATCTCAAATGCACCATTCTCGATGTCAACGGTCTTGAAGCCGAAAAAATGAATGCGATGATCAGCGTCGGACGCGCTTCCATCAATCCTCCGCGACTCATTCATTTGGCGTATAAGCCTAAAAATCCAAAAAAAGTGATCACCCTCGTGGGCAAAGGACTCACCTACGATAGTGGCGGGTTAAGCCTTAAAGCAGCAGCATCCATGGTTACTATGAAGATGGATAAGGCAGGCGGATGTGCCGTAATGGGAATCATCAAAGCAGTCAGCGAGCTGAAATTGGATATCGAAGTTCATGCTTTCGTTGGCGCCGTTGAAAATATGATCGGTGGTAATGCCTACAAACCCGACGATGTCCTTGTAGCCAAGAATGGTAAAACCATCGAGGTACGCAATACCGATGCCGAGGGGCGACTGGTTCTCGCTGATGTTTTGGGCTATGCGCAAGAAAATGTAAAAGCTGATTTCATTTTCGATTACGCAACCCTAACCGGTGCTTGTATGGTGGCTCTTGGACCTTATACCACAGGCGTTATGGGACACAATGAAGAGCTAAAACAATCGTGGCTCACAGCCTCAGAAAATGCAGGTGAATACTGTGGTATTTTACCATTCAACCGCCACCTTAAAAAACTGATTAAAAGTGATCTTGCCGATGTCTGCAACGTCTCTTCAAAGCCCTATGGCGGAGCCATCACAGCAGCTCTCTTCCTCGATAATTTTATCGATGAGGATATGAAAGAAAAATGGGTTCACTTCGACATTGCAGGCTCTGCTTATACAGAGAGTGCATGGGATGTTCATACCTATGGCGGTACAGGTGCGGGTGTGCGTATGACACTCGAATGGCTATTAAAATTACAACAACAAGGGAATCATTAATGGGATTATCAATCGGACTCGTAGGCTTACCAAACGTCGGAAAATCAACCACTTTTAACGCGCTTACCAAAGCACAGAATGCAGAAGCTGCCAACTATCCATTTTGTACCATCGAACCCAATAAAGCGACCGTTCCGGTCCCGGATATTCGACTCGATGCATTGGCTAAAATTGTCAATCCTGAGCGCATTCAGTACTCAACACTCGATTTCGTTGATATCGCAGGTCTCGTCAAAGGGGCAAGTAAAGGCGAGGGATTGGGGAATAAATTTCTCTCCAATATCCGCGAAACAGAAGTGATCTTGCAAATCGTCCGTTGTTTTGAAGATGACAATATCGTTCACACAGAGGGACGGATTGACCCGTTATTGGACGTTGAGATCATCGAAAACGAACTTATTTTTGCCGATATCGAAGTATTGACCAACCGCATAGAGCGACTCAAGAAACAGGCAAAAAATGAAAAAGATGCCGCCGTAATGGTTATTTTTGCCGAAGAGTTAGCTGAATTCCTTGCCGAAGGAAACCTCGCACGAAACTTTCCGAAAGCGGACAGTGAAATGTTTGAAAAACTCAATGGCGAAGTACGTTTACTCAGTGCCAAAGAGATTATGTACGGTGCCAACGTTGATGAAGACGGAATGAGCGAAGACAATGAATTCGTCACAAGACTCAGAGCCCATGCCCAGAAACACGGATGCGAAGTCATCAAGCTGTGTGCTAAAATCGAAGAGGAACTCGTAGGTCTTGAAGAAGATGAACGAAATGAATTTTTACGCGATATGGGTGTGGAAGAGTCAGGATTAGAGCAAATAGTGCGCAAAGGATTCGACAAACTAGGCCTCATGAGCTACTTTACCGCCGGTGTCAAAGAGGTACGCGCATGGACAATCCGCAAAAACTGTACCGCGCCAAAAGCCGCTGCCGTCATTCACAACGACTTTGAAAAAGGGTTTATCCGTGCTGAAGTGATCGGCTATGATGATTACATCGCCTGCGGTGGAGAAAATAAAGCCAAGGAAGCGGGTAAAATGCGTTTAGAGGGAAAAGAGTACATTGTCGCCGATGGTGATATAATGCACTTTAGATTCAACGTATAATATAGGACGTAAGATGGATATAGCGCTTAAATATGTAGGTCCAAAAGCTTTATTCTCAGCAACAGGTATCAGTTTTGATAACAGTAGAGAGGATAAGTTTGTTTATTTAAGCATCCTGGCAGAGCTTATTGATACTTTGGATCATGAGTATGTTAACGATCAGTGCTATGTGATTGAAGCTGGATGCAAGCCGCTTGACGAAAATATTCTCATGGAAACAATACGTAAGCGTTCCTCAAATTTTGATGAACAAATCAGTTCTTGGATTGCAAAAACAACCAAAGAAATCGATGATGACATTCAGCGAGCCAAAGACAATCCTATTTTAAATGCTGAAGAGCGTGAAGCGCTTAGGAACAATCTTGAAATTTTACGTGCATACCGGATTCAGCGTTCCGTTAATAAAAGTATTTACTATGCAGGTGTAAATCTTCTGGCATCTATTATCAGACAAAATAATATCCAGTACATTACCACTCCGATGCAGCCGAAATTCCTTCATGTTCTTCATTCGGTTCAAGGAGCTTTGCGGGCATTACATCCAAGTATTGAAAGCAGTATTGAGATTTATGAGGATCAAAGCCACTTGTTAGTGCAACTCAAAATCCAAGTCGGCCGCTAAATAATCTTAGCGATTACTTGACCAAATCGGACATTTTCTCCTATTTTAACACTCCACTCACACATCCCTTTTTCACACAGCATGATGATCGTTGAGCCCATTTTGAAGCATCCAAAATCATCCCCTTTTGCAAGACGAAGATTTTCATACTCATAAACTGACGGAGTCGATATCGTATTGGTTTGTATCTTAGGTTCAAAAGCAACTTCCATTTTTCCAACATTTAGCGCCCCCACTAAGACCAAAAAGAACCGCTTGCCCCCAGGACTCAAACACTCCAAAACAACACGCTCATTTTCTATGAACAGATCGACTTTATTTTTAAGCGTTGGGATATTGACGGGATAAAGTTTTCCTGGGATATGAACCGCTTTTACAACCTGCATATCGAGAGGGGCATGGTAACGATGGTAATCACGCGGAGAGAGGTAAAAGTTCACGTAAGAACCATTACGAATCGCCTCTTTAGAGGCTTCGTCTATATCCTCTCCCAAAAAAGCATTCACGTCGTAACTCATCCCTTTAATCTGCAAGGCTCTGGTCTCTTCTATTGTTCCCCATTCGGTAATGAGAGAATCACATGGGCTTATTACGTCACTGGCATCATTTGAAAAAGAGCGCATGGTGACAAAATGGCGCGTAAACAGCTCATTGAGAGTTGCATAGCTTTTTGGTGATCTAAATTCGCTCATGTCCAATCCCATCATCCGAACATACGTGTTATTGATGAAATTTTGAAATTTAGGATTATGTTGTTTGGACGCAAAACGACCAAAGCCTTGGGATAGTGCCGACGTAAAATGTTGCTTCATACTACTCTTGTTCCTCATCTGATTGAATTTCACGCTTGGCGATCTCTTCGATCAATACTGTCGCGTAACACCCTTTTGGGAGGGTAAAATGAAGCTCAAACCATGCCTCATTTTCTTTGTATTCGCCCTCGATTTCTTCCGGGTATACCCAACCGTAACGGCGTGCTCCATCTATTCCATTTTCTATCGTGTCAAACTTGGCTTCAATTTCGCCGGCAAGCCCTGTTGCGCGTGTTGCCCGTTTACCGCTGAGCAATCCACTCACCGAAATATCATGCTTGTTAAAACGCTCTATTTCCTCTTCACTCTCGTAATGGAAAAGTTTTCCGTAGGGATAGTGCATCATCACATCCCCATGGATCAATTTAAACGGGTGTGTTTGCTTCTTCATCACTTCCAATTCCGCTTTGTCCATTTCAAGTGCGACGTTAAGTTCATCAAGAGTGAATGCTTCCACTAATTTTGAAATTTCAATACGACGGCTTAGCCATGCATTAAAAAGGTAGCTTTGGTATGCATTTATGTATAGTTGGTTCAATTTGCGGTTCTTCTCTTTGAGTGTCCCCTCTATGATAGCCTTGCCTTTGAGATAATTATCACCATCACGGCCAAAACGTTGAAATCCAAAATAGTTAGGCATTCCGTTTTTCTTGATCATCTTAAGCGCTTCATGAATTTTATAGGCTGCCGTCGGATTTACTTTTTTTAAACGGATAAAAAAGCGGTTTCCTTTGAGATGACCCATACGAATTTTATTGTTGTGATACTGTTTTTCAAGGATTTTTATCCCCTCATGTTCAAAATTTTCCAACAACGGTTCGCATTTTTTCGGAATCGAAATGTACTGCTTTGTTTGCGCATTTTTGTCTTTCATACCGGCATAACCGATGTCACGGCTTTTGATATTTAAATGTTTGGCAAAAATATCAAGCATCTGCCATGTAGTAAGATTCTTTTTGCGTACATGGAGAACCAAATGCTCCCCCTCACCGCTAAAAGGGTACAAAGGAATTTCATCAACAACGAAATCACGTGCAGATTGGCGAAAATGAAATTCGATTGGGCTATGCGGTAGATAATAATGTCGATTCATGGTAGACTCCCTAAAAATGGTGCGCTTTACAGCGGTTAATAAATTTCCCCCGACGAGCCGTCGCAACGATCGTTAGTGGTGTTCGTGTTAGTTTTGCGATACGTTCAATAGCTTTGGCATGGTTCGGCTTAAAAGCGATGAGCATTTCATACTCTTCCCCGCTGCAAGCGGCGTGTTTTGAATACCGCTTTTCCCACGTTATTCCACAACGATTAGCCGCGCACAGTTTTCCGATATCGCTGTAAAGACCATCGGAGAGATCCATACCGCAACGTAAAAAAGGACGTGCTTTGCTGATAAAACAACCCCGCAAAACAGGACGGACAAACCGACTGTTAGTGTGGACTGCCCCCCCCGCCATCAAATAACGTAAATGACGCAATGATTCTCCGATCTTACCGGTATGCGCAATCATGTCACCTCGTTTAAGGCCCTTGCGCAACAACGGCTTTTTACTTTTAGAAATAATCGTGATGGACAGATCAAGCTTACAGTTAGCAATCGTATCTCCGCCGATAATCTCAATCCCAAATTCGGCCGCGCATTCACGCATTCCGCGTGCTAATTCATCCATGCTGTGCAAGGTCATACTTTTAGGCATCGCAACACCCACAAGTGCATACAACGGCTGTGCATTCATGGCAATGGCATCCGAAATATTAATGATCATCGCCTTATAGCCGATTTGGTAAGCAGTAAGCCATTTTCGTTTGAAATGAACATTCTCGAAAAAAATGTCTTTGCTGTAAATCCATTCTCCAACAACGGCACCATCGTCACCAATGTGAGAACTTCCGTGGCTCATGGCATTGATAAAGTAATTTTCAACGTTCACGATAACCCTATCAATGAGATCTTAAAGATATCATTATAAGCGAAATGTGGTTACAGCTCGGTTAAAAGTGTTTTTATTGTTTTGTTAAACCAAGAAATATGTGCTAAAATTGTCTCGATTATCCAAAAGGAACTTAACATGTTGCTCTCAATTAAAAAAATTTTTTTTAATCTTAAACTGTCTCTCTTCATTCTAGCCCTTGGACTCTCCTTTCTTGCCGTGCAAGTGTTTTATATCACCCAATACTCCGAACGTCTTACTGCCCTAAAAAATCAGCATATTCTCATCGAAAAAATCGTATCAATCAATTTAAATGACTTGCAGATGGCAACGATTGCTCTAAATGGTCATATTGCGGAACTTTCACTTTCATTAAAACATTCAACAAATGATGCATTTTTGGACACATTTCTCGCATCTGACTATGACAAGACGACATTATCAAATACCTTGCGTGCTTCTTCATCAGCATTTCAAGATGCCTCTTTATTTTGGATTGAATCGACGCCGCATGGACGTGCGACAATGCATGCGCAGATGATTTCGGCACGCAACACCTATCTCGTAAATATTTCAGATATGATCAACTATCAGATTCAGCTCATCAATCAATTAATTTCAATCATAAAAGAAACGGTCATCGTTCTATTTTTATTTAGCCTGATTGTCTTTTTTATGTACAGTTTTCGTTTAAAGCAAATATATCGTGACATCAACAAAGCATGTTCACTTGATACAGACGGAACAAAAGCAGAAGTTACAACGCAGGAAATTAATTTTATTGTTAAACGTCTCTCTCGTAAATCTCCCTTGGTTAACATCAGTCAATCGATGCTTCATCCCCAAAGTGGACTCAATAATGAAAAAGGGATGCTAGCCCTCTATAACGCCAAACGGTTAACAAAAGGGGCTGGTTCTATCTTTATTACGCTTTTTGAAATAGATAATTACGCTAAATTGTTTAACGCACTTTCCAAAGAGGATATGGCAGGAATTTACAAAAAAATAGCGGATATTATCTTCATGTATGAGCAACCAATGGATGTCATAGCACATCTTGATAATAACAATCTTATCTTCATTATGTCACGACCTTCAAAAGACGCCGCATTGGCTGAAGCAGAAAAGATTCTCCACTCCGTTCATGATTCATCCTTCAACACAACAAAAGGACCTATTAAACTTACCCTTAGCGGATCTTTTTCGCTTAAAACACCTGTAAGCACATTGGAAGTGTCCATTTTGGATGCAGCTAAAATACTTACAAAAGCAAAAGAAAGCGGAGGTAATCGCATTGCTCAACTACGCTAGATGAGTAGATACATTTCGCTATATTTTCACTTTTAGTCCAATAATATTAACAAAAAATAATACGTCTATATGCTTTGTATACCGTTATTTTGTTACTATTATGGACAACATCTCCTTCAAATTCATTCTAACATGCTCTCTTGGCTTTTTTAATTTTTACCAAGTATTACGGATGCTATAATCGTGACTAACTTATTGCCAAAAAAATGGCTTAGTAATCTAAAATATTTTCACAATAAAGGAAGGCGCATGAGTATTCCCATTTATACTTACGATGCAATAATCGTTGGAGCAGGCTTGGCAGGATGTGCTGCAGCTCGCGAATTACAAACTGCTGGTAAGAAAGTGGCTGTGATAACAAAACTTCACCCTCTACGTTCTCACTCAGGCGCAGCTCAAGGCGGAATCAATGCAGCATTTAGTGACCAAGACAGCGTTGAGTTACACGAATTTGATACCGTAAAAGGATCTGACTACCTAGCAGATCAGGATGTTGTCGAGTTTATGTGCCAAAAAGCACCTGAAACAATCCGCTGGGCTGAGCGTATGGGTGCTGTATTTAGCCGTAACGAAGACGGTACCATCGCACAACGACCATTTGGCGGACAATCATCACCGCGCGCTTGTTTTGCAAAAGACCGTACAGGGCTTACTCTTCTTCAAACTATGTATGAGCAAGCTTTCCGCGTTGGCGTAGAGTTTTGGGACGAATGGTATGTTGCTGATCTTTTGTATGCCGATGGAAAAGTATACGGAGTTGCTGCTTACAATATTCGAAACAGTGAATACGCTATTTTCAATGCAAAAACAGTCATGTTTGCGACAGGCGGATACGCAAGAGCATTCAAAATCAACTCCAATGCTCATGCCAATACCGGTGATGGTCTCTCGCTTGTAGCACGCCATGGTCTTCCCCTTGAAGACATGGAATTCGTTCAGTTTCATCCATCAGGGCTATCTGGAAACGGTGTATTGATCTCTGAAGCGGCTCGAGGTGAGGGTGGAAGACTCCTAAACTCATTGGGCGAGCGATTTATGGAAAAATACGCACCTAACGCGATGGAACTGGCATCTCGCGACGTTGTTGCACGCGCTATCATCCAGGAAATCCGTGAAGGACGCGGTGTTGGTCCACGCAAAGACGCTGTCTTTATTGACCTCGTTCACCTTGGAGCAGAAAAAATCATGGAACGCCTTCCGGAGCTTCGCAATCTTGCCATCACTTTCCTAGGGCTTGATATGATCAAAGAACCTATTTTGATCTCTGCAACGGCGCACTACTCTATGGGTGGTATTCCGATGAACAAACACGGACATGTCCGTAAAAATAATACCGAATACGTCGAAGGCTTTTACGCCGCAGGCGAGTGTTCATGTTCAAGCGTTCATGGTGCCAATCGCCTTGGTGCGAACTCTGTTCTAGAGGCATTGCTGTTTGGCCGTTTCGTTGGTAAAACAATGGTAGAGGATGTTGACAATATCGAACTTCGTCCCGCGACTCAAGCGGATGCACAGCGTATGATCGATGAAGTAAATTGGGCACTGACCAATCATGGTCAAGAGCATGTCCCAACTCTTCGCGATGAGCTTCAGCAGTCCATGACAGAAAACGCAGGCGTTTTCCGTACCAAAGAAACATTGGCCGAGCAAATGACGATTATTGAAGACTTGCGCAAGCGATACAAAAATATCCGCGTAAGTGACAAATCTAAAATCTTTAATACAGAGTTGCAAGAAGCGATCGAATTCGGTCACATGTTGGATTACTCACTCTTTATCGTCGCAAGCGCCCTTGCACGTAACGAAAGTCGTGGTGCCCATTTCCGTGAAGACTTCCCGACCCGTGATGATGAAAATTTCTTAAAACATACCATGGCATACATGGACGAAAACGGCAATATTTCCCTTGATTACATGAATGTCACCCTTGGCAAGCATGAACTCAAAGCTAGAACATACTAAGGAGCATCGGATGGATGAACTTAAATCACAACAGGTGACCTTTAAACTTTTTAGATTTAATAAAGACACGGATTATATTCCCTATTACAATACCTACGTCATGGATATTACCCATGAAGAGGTCATACTTGACGTCCTCAACCGTATCAAATGGGATCATGATGGCTCTCTATCCTATCGTCGCAGCTGCCGTCATGGTATTTGCGGTATTTGTTCAATCAAAGTGAATGGAAAAGCGATCTTAGCGTGTAAGTCACGTCTTTTTGATCTTATCCAAGACTTTGGCACAGAACTTACTATTGAGCCGTTAAGTACCAAGAGAGCGATCAAAGACCTTATTATTGATAAAGAAGATTTCTGGGACAAGCACACTCAAATCAAACCATTTCTTGTAAGTGAGATTGAAGAAAACCCTAGTATTGAGAATCTTGTATCCCCTCACGATGCAGAAAAACTGCTCGAAGCCGACTACTGCATTCAATGCGGAGCCTGTCACTACTCATGTCCGGCACTTGAAATCAATGATCGCTTTATCGGACCTGCGGCGTTTGCAGCGGCGTTTCGTTTTGCCGCTGATGTACGTGATGATGCTTCATTAGAGCGTCTTCATATCGTCAATGAAGAAGCTGAGGGTGTTTGGGATTGTGTTAAATGTATGGAATGTGCCCAAGCGTGTCCAAAAGACGTTAATCCAATCGAAAAGATCACCAAATTGCACAACATGATTTTCCAAGCCGGTATTGCAAAAGACAATGTGGCAACACGTCACGCTGTTGGATTTGCCCACTCTATTGAAAAACACGGATTGCTCGATGAGGGTGAACTCGTACGTTATTCTGAGGGCAACATCGGGGTACTAAAACACATGCCAGAAGCATTTGAAATGTGGAAAAATGGAAAAATTGTTATGCCGTGGAACATGCCAAAATCTAAAAATCTTGATGAAGTTAAAAAGCTTATGAAATCTTCATCTACCGTCAAATTCTAGGAGTAACCATGCAAAAGCTTAGATACGCACTCTATACCGGCTGTACTGCCCGCGAAAGTACCCCTGAACTTCTCAAATCTACCTTGGCGGTTGCTGAGAAATTGGGAATTGAACTTGTATTATTGGATGAAGCATCCTGCTGCGGTGCTTCACACTTGCAAGACTATGATGATTTTCTTTCATTGGTTCTCAATGCTCGTAACATTTGTTATGCAGAAAAATTGGGGCTTACGATGGTCACCATCTGTAATACGTGCCAGCTCAATACAGCCATGACCAAGCACCGTCTCGATACCAATCCTGAACTCAAAGCAAAAGTGAACGTCAAGCTTGCAGAAGTAGGCCTTGAGTACAAAGGAACTTCCGAAGTCACCCATTTCTTGTATGCGATTATTCAAGACTACGGCTTGGAGAATCTCTCTAAGAAAGTCAATGTTCCATTGAGTCAATTTAATATTGCACCGTTTTACGGCTGTCACAACATCCGTCCATCAGAGCTTCAAAACCTCTCAAACGGCGGTGAAAACCCATACAACCCTACGTCACTTGATGATCTTATCATCGCGTGTGGCGGTAACAATGTTGATTACGATGCCAAAAATAAATGTTGTGGATTCCATGCGGAGCTCCAGTCTCCGCATACTGCTGCAGTATTAACAGGTAATGCTATCGCAGGAGCCATGGATGCAAACGCTGACTGGATGGTAACACCCTGTCCGCTTTGCCATCTTAAACTCGATGTCCAACATCATGGCGCTTCCAAAGCAATTGGCCGTGAGGTGAAACTTCCGGTTCTTCATATGCCTCAAATGGTAGGCCTTGCACTTGGGTGTACACCCCAAGAACTTGGCTTACAGCATCACGTTACCAAAGTTAATTTCGTTTAATCACTGCTCTTTCTTCAGAGGGGATCTCCCCTCACAATTGATAGTGAGGTTTAGTTATGGATACGACTCATGATACTTCTCTCAATTCACTGACAGTAGCGCAAGAATTTTCCCAACTTATTTCCAAAATTGCGACAAAAGAGCTTGATTTTTTTGCCGATGACGGGATTGAAGTACTGCATGATTTACGCGTTGATCTTCGCAAACTTCGTTCATGGCTGCAAATCATTAATAGTGCTGGTTATCCCGTCAAAAAACTTTATAATCACTCGATACATTGTCATTCAATCGGAGGTGAACTCAGGAATTTTGACGTTCTCATTCATTGGATAAATGCAAATAGTATTTTACTTTCCCCTAAATTGCATCATACACTCAATCTGAAGAGAAAAAAACTTAAAAAAGCATTTTTAAAAGAACTTACCCATGAAAAAACACTTCAAGAGCTGATAACATTAGGGCGTAATTTTTTACCTCATATCAAGGGAGTTAGCAAAAGTGATCTTGAACCCTATGTACAACAATACATCGAAAATAAGAGAGAACATTTTAATCACCTTCTCTCAATAACTTCATGCGATTTAAAACAACTGCACGAAATGCGTAAAATTCTCAAAAAGGTGCGCTACTCTTTACAACTATTGCCCTCTATTGATCTCAAACATCAACATGCTCTCAAAGAATTGCAAAATATTTTAGGTTATATCAATGACCGACGCGTTTGGATAGAACTCATTCAATCGCATATCAAAAAAAAGAGTGAGGAGACCTCTGCTCTAGTGGACCTTTTTAGAGCAGATATAGAGAAGAAAATCGACCAATTCAAAGATTACATCACATCTGAAAAAGTATATTTTTAAGATAATTCAGCTTTTATGACTGCTTTGGGCGAAATACCTTGATAACTTCTTCGTTACACTCCAAATAGGGTCCTTCTATCAAATCGATACAATACGGAACTGCAGGAAAAACAGCATCCAGACATTCTCGAATCGACTTTGGTTTACCGGGAAGATTGATAATCAGTGATTTTCCTCGAATCCCTGCTGTCTGACGGGATAAAATCGCAGTAGGAACATACTGTAAGCTCACAGAGCGCATTAACTCACCGAATCCTGGCATCATCTTCTGGCAAACGTTTTCGGTAGCTTCAGGTGTCACATCGCGTAATGCGGGTCCAGTGCCTCCGGTCGTCACTACCAAACAGCACCCTTGCACGTCGCACAGTTCAATCATCGTGCTTTCAATCGTGTGTTGATCGTCAGGAATACAGCGATAGACAATTTCATGCGGGCTATTAAGATAATCTCTCATCGTCTCTTGAATCGCTACGCCTGAAATATCTTCATAAATACCTGCACTGGCACGGTCTGACGCCGTGATAACTCCTATTTTGATCATCCACACTCTCCTAAAAAATGATTTCCTCTGCGAATCGATGTCACGGTGGCATACGGCAAGAAAAAATCTTTTGCCCCCGGTACGTCTATTATCGCATCCTGTAATCCTAAATAAACCTCAATCCGTATCCCTTTATCTACGATCCTCTTCATAAACTCTTCATCCCACACATAATTCAGAAGCTCATCAAGCTGCTCGTAGGTTCCGATGTCTGTTTCGACCTCTTGGACTTTACAGGGTGCGAAACAACTTTCTATAAAACGTTGAATATAGCTTTGACTGTCACTCGTAAACGCTGAAAGCTGAAGTCGTTTAAAGGATGTTTTTTTTGTTTGAAAAAAAGCAGGAGAGAAAAGCTGCAAGGTATCAATTCTACTGCGCGTATTAGCCGCATGTTGAGCCGCTTGTATCGCACCATAGCTAAATCCGGCAACAGTATAGTCACTCTCTTGTATAAAATGGTCAAAAAAATGCTGACCGTTCGTAAATGAAAACCCGCTATAAAACGTCATTCATGGTCTCTTTTGCCAATGCTTTGGATATCTGCTCATATTCGCTCAAGATAGCTTCAAGCTTATCAACACTGCTGCTATGGCGTTCCAATAATGTCTTGATCTCTGTGTACAATCGCTCCAGTAAAGCACTGCAATCACTGTCACTTGCAAAAAGTGAAGCTCCCATACCGTATTCGTAAATCATTGCATGAACCAATTCACGTGCTGCCGTGACATCATGGGATGCATTAGAAGCATGCTCTCCAAAACGAAGATCACATGCGGCTATTCCGGCTAAGTGAATTCGAATTTGAGATTCGATTTCATGTTTTAAGAGGGGCTCAGCGCTTGGTGGAGTAATCGACTCATTGCTAAGTGTGATTTTTTCATAGGGTAAATCTGACCACGTTGCCGCAAACACTTTGCCTGCTTGATAACGGGCTTGATAGTGACGCTGCTGCTGGGACAACATCGCAATTTTCTTTTTACCGAACATCACTTTGTCTTTTACTGCTAAAAAATGGTCCATCTTGACTTGAAATTCTCTATTACGTAAGCACAACAATGCCGCTTCATTGGTTAGTGCAGCAAGAGAGGCACCGTTGAAGCCCACCGTCATTTTTGCTATTTCGTCAATCGAAAGTTCATGAGGAACATGATGAAGATATTTCTCTAAAATTGCAGCCCGTTCACTGGCCGTTGGGAGCTCTACAAATACACGACGATCAAATCTTCCCGCGCGTAACAGAGCATTGTCCATGACTTCAATATTATTGGTAGCTGCAATGACGACAATACCTGCCGTCTCTTCAAATCCGTCCATTTCTGTCAGCAGTTGATTGAGTGTCCCTTCGCGCTCGTCATTGCGCCCCCCGTCACGCTTTTTTCCCACAGCATCGATTTCATCAATAAAAATAATGGAAGGGGCATTTTTCTTTGCCGCGGCAAAAAGTTCATGTACACGTTTCGCCCCCATTCCTACATAAATATGAACAAATGAAGCACCACTTTGATAAAAAAATGGAACATCGGCTTCGGCAGCAACCGCTTTGGCAATCATCGTTTTACCAACACCAGGAGGACCTACAAGCAAAACTCCGCGTGGCATACGAGCACCAAAATTATAATAGCGCTTTGGATTACGTAAAAAATCAATGATCTCTTCAAGTTCTTCTTTGACATCACTAATCCCGCCAATATCACTAAATCGAACAGTGGACTTGACAGGGATGACCGATGCATTACTGACACTCTCAGGTTCATGTGATTTAACCGCCAGCGGTTCTTCTTGAATTTCTTTGCCGTCAAAAGTAAAACTGCTTTTATAAACCCAGCCTAATGCAGTGGCGATCCCCGCAACAATAAGCATAAAGATAATCCAACCATAACTGCTTTTATGCTCTATTTTTAACTGAGCAATCAGCTCTTGGGAAAGTTGCGCGGATTGTATTTTGACAACCCCATAATCTCGCGTTGAGAGATACGCATATTCTCCATCCATGGTAGCATGATCAACTGTTCCTGCTTGGATAAGATGAGAAGCCTCTGCCAAAGAGACGGTATCAGTACCATCGCGCAACAAAGCGTACATCAACAGAAGAACAATAATTCCGCCGGAGACAAGAAGAATAAGTTGATTACGATTAAAATTGGGCCACGTTATGTTCATCTTGTACCTCATAGTTTTCAATTTGAATCCAATTTCCAGATAAATCTTCATTCGAATGAATTAAAATTTTATTGAAAAATTGATCTAACCCGCTGTAGACTCCATTACTTTGTGATTCAATTAAAATATCCAACGGAACCTTTACATTTTGACGAAAGGCACGGTTATTAGCATCAATCAATCCAGTCAATTCGCGCATACGTGTGCTCGAAACAGCCCCATTAATTTCCGGTTTCATAGTGGCACTTGGTGTTCCATCACGCTTAGAATAGGTAAAAGGGTGAATATGTGTCAAATGAAGCTGTGCTGCATTACGCATCGCTTCTTCCCACAACTCATCAGTCTCACCCGGATGACCTACGATAAAATCAGTACCCAAAGCAAACCCTTTGGAATAAAGCATGTTAAAAAGTTCGACATCGCTCTCAAAACGATTTCGGCGATTCATGATTTTCAACATAGCATTGGAGCTGTGCTGAATAGCAATGTGCAAATGGCGCTCTAACCACGGCTCATCCAATATTTCACGAAACGAATCATTAATTTGGATCGGCTCCAAACTTCCGACACGGATTCGGCGGACTCCTCGGATCATGGACATTTTTTTCATCAGTTCCGCGATACTTTTCCCCTCACCCTGACCGTAACTGCCAACATTCGTCCCCGTAAGGACAAATTCACCAAAACCGTTCCCTGCCAAACGGTGAACCTGCTCTAATATTTTCATTTCGTCCATGTTGCGTGAATCACCGCGCACAAAAGGGATAATGCAGTAACTGCATCGGAAATTGCATCCCTCTTGTATTTTAATAAACGCTCTGGACTTTCCGATAAATTCATCGACGATAGCATCATCAATGTAGTTCAAATCACCGATCTCATAAAAACGGGTTTCTTGAGACAGCAACGTATTAATTTTCATTTTTTCGGACTGTCCGAAGACACCGTGTACTTTGTTGGCCTCAAAAAGGCTCTCCCCTTTCGTATGCGCTCCGCATCCGGTTAAAAAGAGCTTTTTTCCTTGTTTTTCAATGCTGTTGATGTAGCCGCGTACACTCACATCGGCTCCATTGGTAACGGTGCAGGAGTTCACCACGACAATGTCGGCTTCCTGCTCATTTTCTGTAACTTCATATTCTGTTAAAGCACCCATCATAACTTGTGAGTCATAGACATTGGTCCGGCATCCGAAAGTTTTAAAGTAGACTTTCATACATTCTCCGCAGGTGGTAAATTGTGAGAGATTGGACTTGTCGGCATGGATGACTGATGATAAATCATTTGAGTAGGATACGCGATTACTATATCATCCTCAGCATTAAACGCATCTATTATGTCAGCAGAAATCGTACTTCGAAGTGTTAATGTCGCATACGCATTGGTCAAATACCATGAGCTAATTTTCAAACCGTTAGCCTCAATAAATGTAAAAATTCTCGGCTCTACATTGGCATTTTTCAAACTGTAGCGATCTCTGAGCTTATTGATCTGCTTGCGCGTTATGTCTATATAGCCCTTGGCATATTTACGGCAAATTTCTTTGGTAATATGCATGGCTTTTTTATGGTTGGAATCAAACGTGATCGTGATATCTATCCCATCCCATACCGTGCTAAGCGCACCATGGGTGTAATTAGCGATAAGGGAAGTAAAAATATAATTGTTCGGGATAAAAACAATCCGTCCTGCCCTCCGATTATTCATGATGGTCGTTAGTGTTACATCTTCGTGTATGGTCATTCTTTGAAGTGAAATATCCAAGACATCGCCCAAGTAAATCATCCCGTCTTTTTCAACACGGATACGATCGCCTACATGAATCGACCCACCAAACACGATCACAAACCATCCGATAATAGACATAAACCAGTCACGTAAAGCGATTGCAAGACCTGCAGATGCAAATCCCAATACCGTTGCCAAATAACCAACATTATCCATAAAAGTGAAAAGCAAAACAACGATTACCAAAGTAACCGTTATAAAGGTCAAAATCTTATTCGCCATGTAAAAACGTTCATTATCTGTAATGTACCGTTTGACAACCCGTTTGATCAAAAAAGCAATCGCAAACAGTATGACAATCACAAAACCTATGTTCAATAATTTGTAGATTTCGTCCTTGATCTCTTTATTGATTTTTGCTTCAATGGATTCCACCCGTTTACCATAAACATCTGCCGTTGAAGTCAAGGTATCAAGAGCTAATTTGAACTTTTCAATTTGCAGGAGTGTCGCATCAAGTTCTACATCATAATCTACTTTTGGATTCAACTTAATCAGTTGTCGGTATAACGCAACCTGGCGTTCCATAACGTTTGTAAGCTCTCGAAGCTCATCCGCCTTTAGAACATAATCTTTGTACTGACCATCAAGGCGCTTAGTATATGAATATCCAGTAATAATGCCAAATGGATTTGTAATTTTTGGAGCATCCTCAACTGCATCCGGTTTTAACAAACTCACAAATGGTGAGGCCCCTTGTGTTCTAAACTGGTCAATTTGATCCGTTAGAATTTTCGCTTTGGCCTGAAGCGCCTCGATTTCCAATCGTCGCTCAGTCGTTGAACTGCGATCTTGCAACTCTACAATACGTCGTTGAACTTCTCGTAAGCTTTTGCGCGATCCTTGATACGCCATATACGAGTTGTAACTTTTAGTCCAAATACTGCTGTCTTTTGTCAGCTCTTTGTTAATTTGCGCCAGTTCATGCTCAACATTTTGAATCGTTACCTCTTTGGAGCCCGCTTCTATGAATTGAGTATCATCTGCAGGTGCGGCATAGACACCGTTCACGAGAACAAAAAGAGTAATAATAAGCATTCCGTGCCATTTCATATTATTTCCTTTAATAACGGTTCAATACACGTTTAACCATGTCCACTGGAACCAAGTTTGTAATTTCAACTCCTCCAATAGATCGCGGAAGGATAAAAGTAATGGCAGTATCAGAACTTTTTTTATCTAAAAAAAATGCTTGATAAAACTTTTCCGTATCCGTGATTGGATAGGTAAGCGGTAAATCATAACGCGCTAATACTTCACGGACACGAGCAGCTTCATCCGTATTCATAAAGCCCATTTCACATGCCAAATCATTGGCCATCATCATTCCTATTCCAACACTTTCTCCATGCAGATAGGTTTCATAACGCGTCTCATTTTCGATCACATGACCAAACGTATGCCCATAGTTTAGTGCTGCACGAAGACCGTGCTCTTTTTCATCAGCTTCAACGACTCCGGCCTTGGTCTTTACAGCTTGGGTAATTGCCTTCATGAGATTATCCCCAACACGCAGATCATTAAGTTCCAGCCACTCAAAAAATTCTGCATTAAATATCACTGCCATTTTGACTATCTCAGCAACCCCTGCCCCAAACTCTCTGCTTGGCAATGTCTCTAAAAAAGAAGGGTCAATGTGAACTGCTTTAGGCTGATGAAAAGCCCCAATCAAATTTTTCCCGTATTTATTGTTGATTCCTGTTTTGCCGCCGACACTGGCATCTACCTGTGCAAGAAGCGTTGTAGGAATTTGTATGAAATCAATGCCGCGATTATAAAGGCTGGAAGCAAATCCGCCCATATCTCCGATAACACCTCCACCGAATGCTATTAAAAGAGATTTTCTATTCAAACGATGATCAAACATTCGATCCAGGATAAACTCTATACTCTCCCAATTTTTATACTGCTCACCATCCGCAATGGTAATAATATAAACCTCTTTCGCTTTTAGTCGTGACAGCAATGTTTGCAAATGCAAACCGGCAACTTTTGGATTGGTTAAAATCGCAACTTTTCCGTCAAATTCGATTTGGCTCAATGGTCCAATATGAATGGGATAAGAGTCATCAATGGTTCGATTAAGGGCAATATTAATTGTCATACAAAGCCTAAAAGTGAAGTGTAGTAATGAGATATAGTGTACTTCAAAGTCTCTTAAAATTAAGAATTTTAGATCTGAGTAGGAATGAAAAGCTGATGAAATGTATCAAGTTTTGTGTATAAAACTTCCGAGTCAGTAGCAAAAAAACGTTTGATTGGATTTTCAAACATTTTCTCTGTAAATGGCAAACACTGCAAAAAATTATCTTTATCTCGCAAAAGGCGAATCGGATTCTCTTCAGTCTCAGTCACATGAATTGACTTAGAAAAAATAGTCGATAGATTATTAAAATGATCGATGACACGCATATTATTCGTCCGGTCTTCGACCACATAATCAATGAGTTCCAAATTAAATCCAAGTTGCGACGCAACATCAAAAACCGTAGTAGAGATATGGTCAACATGATTTTCTTCACCCAATATAACGACAGACTGCTGGAGTGTTGAAAAAGAGCGCTGAGCTAATTTTAGAACGGGAACGTTGCTTTTATAAAGGTTTAATCGAACCGATTTTTGGCTAAACATTTTTTGGGATACGATGAACAAACCAATATGATGCTTTTTTATATCTCTAAGCATAATCTCTTCATCGATGACCGTATCGTACACGATCTCCAACTCTATCCCGGCTTCAACATAAGACTTGATTTGTCTTAAACTGTCAATATCTCCAGGATTGACCACTTTAATCAGGAGCGGTTTATTGAGTTTTTTATGAATATAAATACTTCGGCGTATCAATTCATGCATTGTTTTTGTTTTTTCAATTTTCATATCAATGTAAACATACAATTTACTGCCAAATGGCGCAGGAAATTGTCCAAGTTCCCTCTTGATAGCACGATATACTGATTTAAGCACATTTGGCTCACCCACCAATACTAATAAGTCGTTGGGCTGAATCATTTTCTGGTCATTTGGTAAAATCAACTGTCGATTACGATATATCGCTGCAATTTTCCAGTTATTTTGCTCAATTGCGCCGATATGACGGTACACAAAGGAACTTCCAAACGGGACTAGCACCTCCATGATTTCCCCAATACCCAACCCTATATTTTGAGCAAGGACGGGAATATTAGGAAGATAATCAATCAAGTTCAGACTGATAATCTGCTGCATATTAACCCATTCAATATCATCGTCTGGACTTTTTGCATTCCATAAGTCAAGCGCAATAATACGAATATTGGGTTTAAAAAGGCGGATATTTTTGATGGTATGTTCTAAATCAGAAGGATTTTCCATCGCTAAAATAGCCTGTGAAAAATCCATTTTTAACACATTGGCAATTTTATAATAACTCGTAGGATCAAAACTAAAAAATTTAAAACGTGCTAAGTTGTAACCTTCAAAAGGCTTTTCATCTTTGGACTGAACGACATAATAAATATTTCCGCTCGTTTGCGTACCAATAACACGCTCAATAAAATGGCGCCCAATAACCCCATCTATCACGATTAAAATCTTCTTCATTCTTAGCTAACCACCTAATATTGCTGTGATTGTACCATATAATCATATACTACTTCTATTTTTGAACGTGGTATACTAGCAATTACATTATTGACAAGGAATAGGGATGCGAGTAGATACGAAGAAATTTTTTGTGGCCTCATTGATCTTTTGTATAACACTTGTTGCTATTGGAATTCATGATTACAATGAAGCACCCGATGCAATCTTTGAAACTATTGCCAAATTGGTGCTCCTATTGATGGGAGCATTACCTTTTCTGATCCTCTATCGCAATATGCTTTCACGTGCAGTGAATTCCTTATCGGAAGAAATGGAAGAGACCAGTGAGCGGTTGTATGAAACCACTGCGATTTTGGAAGAAAAGGTGGAAGAAAAAACAAAAGAGCTGCTAGATGAGGGTTTTCGAGATTCGCTTACCCATCTGCCCAATCGCCATCGCCTTATTTTTGATATGGATCGCTACAAATACCATGCACTCATTATCATTCAACTTTATAATTTTAAAGAACTTACCCACTTTTTTGGAAATGCTATTGGAGAATCACTACTGCAACAATTTGGCCTTTGGCTTACACACATGCATTATAATGCCTACCGACTAGGCAGTCATGAGTTTGCACTCCTGATTGAGCAAGATTATTCAGTCGAAGAGCTCATCTCTTATTGTAATACAACGATCGACGAACTTTCAAAACACGCCTTCAGTGCTGGAAATGAAACCGTATCGCTCATCCTGCGTATGGGTATTGATGCCAGTGATAATTTTACACTGGCACATGCCGATACAGCACTTCACTCATCTATTCGTCTTTCTCAAGATTTTATGTTTTACGAAAGCGCCACTGATACAGAAGCCCAATATCTTAATAATATTCAAACAGCCTCAAACATACGCGAAGCATTTCATGCTGGGCGCATCATCTGCCACTATCAGCCAATTATTTCTACCCTCACCGGTAAAATAGATAAGTACGAAACGTTAGCCCGCTTAATAGACACCAATGGGGCGCTCATACCTCCTCATAATTTTTTGAATGTTTCCCAAAAAACGCGTCTTTATCCACAAATCACACAAGAGATAGTACGCCAAGCATGTGAAACATTTAAAGGAAGTGATAAAGATTTTTCAATCCACCTTTGTGCCCTGGATGTTATGAACGAAACAACCATAAATACTATTAAAGAAATCATGATGGCAAGTGATACCGCTCATCAAATCATTTTTGAACTCTCTGAAGAAGATATTTATGAACATTATATTCCTATGGCACTGTTCATGAAACACATGAAAAGCTTAGGTGCAAGAATTGCTATCGACAATTTTGGAAGCAGCTATTCAAACTTTGACAAAATTATCCATTTAGACATTGATTATCTTAAAATTGACGGTTCATTGATCAATAAAATTATGCACAGTCAAGAACATGCCAAAATTATTCAAACCATTGCTTCCCTTGCTAATGCCATCGGGGCACAAGCCATAGCAGAAAATGTAGAAACAGCTGAAATTTTAGCGCATATACAAAATATGGAAATAGCATTTGCTCAAGGATACCATATTGGAAAACCGGGGCCCTATTATTTATAGGACACACGATGAGGGCCTCTATATCACAATGCCTTCTTGCCCTAGGCGATAAAGTGCAAAATCATATTTGATTGGATCATGAGGATCAAACGACCGTAGGCTTTGCGTGAGTTCCAGTGCCGCTTTAAGATCACACTGCTTGCGCTGTAATAAGCCCAATTTTGTGGAAACCGAAAAAGTATGGGTATCTAAGGGCATAATGAGTTCACTAGGGCTCATAACGTTCCATAAGCCCATATCTAGAGAATCACAGCGTACCATCCAACGCAAATACATCATCCAACGCTTCATAGCCGAGGTGCCGGGGATTCGTTTGATCGGTTTTCCTATTAAAAATGTGTATCCTTGTGAGCGATAAGGATTCAGGTCATAAAGCGTCTCGATTACGCTGCTGATTCCCCCCAACACTCCATCTTTCAAATAACCTTTCTCAAACGTCTCCTCAACGCCTCCTTGAGCCTTTAAACGTCCCAGAGTTATGAGCCATTGGGCAATGTCTTCCTGTGTCTGAAAACGGTAATATTTTCCTTGTGCCCTATGCATGATTTCTTCATCTTGCAGATCAATCCACTGTGCATCTATGGAACTTAAAAAAGCAACAATTGATTGCACATTTCCATATGCGAATAAAGCACATGTCAGTGCATGACATTCATCTTTTACTAGGCGTGCGATCATCAGTGGATCAGGTTTTTCAGTACTCAGTTCTTGGGAACAATTACGCAATACCACCTCAGCATCAAGCCGTGCTTTGAGTGTTTTCATCGTCCTAACTGATACAGTTTTTTTCGTTCAGAAGAACCTGCGATGTTAAGCTGAGCTCTGTATTTTGCAATCGTACGGCGAACCATTGTAATTTTAAATTTATTTTGAATCATTTCCAGCAGTTTCATATCACTAAGCGGTTTTTTATGGGATTCACCTTTGACCAGTTCATTGACATACTCTTTGATGGCGGCATTGGAAACATCTTCATCAATTGCCGTCGTAAAAAAGTCTTTCATCGGCAGTGTTCCACGATCACACGCAATGTATTTGTTGGCAATGGCACGCGAGATGGTAGAGGGATTATGTCCGAATTCGTCTGCCAATGTTTTGAGGGTCAAAGGCTTGATGGCACCCCCTGTGAAAAAATCATACTGATATTCCACAATCATCAACCCTACTTTGTACAGCGTCGCCTTACGCATCTCTAACGCATCAATCAAACTCTTGGCTTCTTTGATCTTGTCACGGACAAAAGCATGGTCAACACCATACTGCGAATCAATCGTAATCATTGGATAATAACGTTCATTAAGAGTGACTTCAATCCCCGTTTCCGGATCATTGTAGATCATTAGATCGGGGATAACTTGCGCAGATTCTTCCATATAATCAATACCGGGCGGATTTTTGAAACTCCCTATGACATGCATCACTTCAGCAAATAGTGGCTCTTTGTGAAAACGGTTTAACGCATCCAACTGTTCAATCATCTTTACGGCCAATGGATACGCCTCATCACTGATAGTCGCATGGTCAAGCTGGAATAAAAAAGATTCTTTGAGATCACGTGCCCCGATACCTACGGGATCTACATGACGAAATCGCCCTCGTATCTGTTCAAACTGTTCAAGACTAATCCCTTCTTTCGCACAAAATGCCTCGCTATCTCCCTCATAATATCCCCCTTCATCAAGGTTCTCTATTATATGACGCGCAATCGCCTGCGAAACAGGTGTCGGAAATAAAGGAGCCTCCATCTGTTCTTCAAGTACATCATAAAGACTTCGATACGCAATAGTGAGGGCTTCAATCGCTTCGGAATGGGAGTTTTGAACATAGCCGTATTGGATTTTTCGGGGTATTTTTGCATCAAACGACTCTTCGTATCCTGAGCGAATTTCGATAAGAGGATTCGATTCCACAAAAGGAGACATCGCATCTCCCAAATCACTCAGACTTGAATGGAGAATCGGAAGCCAATTACGCAGTGTGTTAGAAAGCTTGTTTTTTAGCTCAACGTTGGTGCGGACCCTTAGTGATGCCATGGTTTACAGTTTGAACGATTCGCCAAGATAGTGTTCACGTACATCACTATTGTGCGCTATTTCATCGCTGGTACCGGAAGCTAAAAGTTCTCCGCTTTTAATCACGTACGCTCGATCGCAGACTGCCAGTGTCTCGCGAACATTATGATCGGTGATCAAAACCCCAATACCGTATTCGACTAACTGCGCAATCACATTTTGTATGTCCGTTACCGCAATCGGGTCTACCCCCGCAAATGGCTCATCCAAAAGTAAAAATCGCGGTTTATTCACGAGCGCCCTTGCGATCTCAGCACGACGTCGCTCACCTCCACTGAGGTTAATCCCACGACGATTGCGAATCGGTTCTATGTTGAACATTTCCAGTAACTCTTCAATCCGCTGTTGCGCCAGTTCCTTTGAAAGTTTTCCGGCCTCTGCGGCAATAATGAGGTTTTCTTCTACCGTCAAATCTTTGAAGATCGAAGCCTCTTGGGGTAAATAGCCAATTCCCATTTGAGAACGCTTATGCAACGGAAGATTAGACACCTCTTCGCCATCAATATAGACCTCTCCGGCCGTTGCTTCCACCAAACCGCATATCATGTAAAACATCGTCGTTTTGCCTGCGCCATTAGGTCCAAGCAGCCCTACAACTTCACCTGTACGAAGTTCTAGACTGATGCCGCGAACGATTTCATGCTTTTTGATCGTTTTAACAAGATTGTTCACTTTTAGTTCATGTATTTGTTCAGCCATTTTCTACCTCATAACATCGTGTTTCATTGTCACATTTCGCAATCTTGAGTATTACGTACATAAATCCTGCTTTTTTAAGCCACTCGATCAACGCTTCATCTCCCCATTCGATCAAATGGTATCCCTGCTGCTCCAACTCCTCCAACATCCCCATAGATAAAAACTTCTCAAACCCATAGTTGTATAAATCATAATGAAACAATGTCTCTCCATAACGCTGTTGAAGCGAAAAAGTAGGAGAAGTCACCGTGTCTTCTATCCCTAAATAATGTGAAAAAGCTTGAGTAAACGTTGTTTTTCCACTCGCAAGATCTCCTTGAAGTACAACGACTCCCCCATCGGGAAGCTGATCACGAATGTACTCACACAGTTGGGGTAACTGATCAAGAGAAAGCTGCATCATAACTTGGAAGAGACCGCAATAATCTGAGAGAGCTTTTGGGATGCCTTACCACTTAATAACCCATCACGGGCAATCTCAAGCCCTTCTTGAACATCTCGTGCCATTGAATCGGCTATAAGCGCATACGCAGCATTGATAAGAACAATGTCCCGCTGTGCATCGGTAGCACGATTGTTAAAGATATCCAACATAATTTGCGCATTCTGAGGTGCTTCACCTCCTAAAATCGCTTCAAAAGGGGCTTTTTTTATTCCGTAGCTTTGCGGATCAATCTCAAAATAATCAATCTTTGCACCCTCTAATCGTGCCGCATAGGTAATATCACTGATGCTGATTTCATCCATTTTTTCTCTGGAGCTTACCACTATTGCAGATTTCATCCCGCCCAACTGTGCTGCTTGGGCCATTTTAGGGACAAATACCTCATCAAATACCCCCAGTAAAATCTTAGAAAGACCTACAGGATTGGTCAAGGGTCCCAAAATATTAAAAACCGTTTTTTCAGGAATACTGCGACGTATGGGCATAATAAATTTCATCGCAGGATGATGATACTGTGCGAATAAAAATGCGAATCCTGTTTCTTCGAGTAAAACAGCCGTTTTCTCCAAACTTAAATCAAGTTTTATACCCATGTATTCCAAAACATCAGCACTTCCTGATTTAGAGGTGATGGAACGATTGCCATGCTTAGCTACATAAGCACCGCACGCTGATAGAAGAATAGAAACACTCGAAGAAACATTAAAACTGCCGCTTTTATCCCCTCCGGTACCAACAACATCAATCAGTTTCTCTCGTAACTGGGAAGAGACTTCAAGCCCGATAGCATGTTGCTTCATTACTTCAGCGGCCGTAGCAATCATGGACGACGAAGTTTCTTCATTAAGCGGGAGAGATAACAAAAACTCTCGCATTTGTTCATCACTCAATCGGTGTTCAAACAATGCTTCAAAGTCAGCTTTAGTCGGATTCATGAAAGTTCCTTTACGTAAAGGTTCTGCTGACTTTTGGGAGTTGATTTGATCGTCGGAAGCGCTAAAACTTCATAACGCAGCTCTTTTTCTAAGTACACAAGGGTAATCACATCGCCAATCGCCACGTTTTTAGAAGCTTTGACCACTTTGCCGTTTATTTGAACAACACCTTCGGCAATCATGTCTTGAGCAACGGCTCTGCGTTTGGTTAGATTGACGGCATTGAGAAATTTATCGATACGCAAAACAAATCCATAATAGTTAATTTAAAGTCTCAATTGTAGGTCATAAAAGCTAAAACCCACATAAGGGCGCAAAAAATGTTCCACAATTATGTTAAAATTGCGGCTAAAGGATAAACACATGGAAAATTTCACCGAAAGCACCATCAATATTATTTTACTGCTCTGTATTTTAGGAGTTATGTTTTTCATCCTTAAGAGTAAAAAAGGATGAAAACTTTTATTTAAGCAATGATACCGGGGCGATATAGGTACCCTGAAATCTACTGACTCCTAACGCTTTAAGGTTTTCAAGGTCTTTGGCATCTTCAATATTCATAGCAATGACTGAAATTCCCAAACTGCGTACAAGATTGTTAAAGCTTTCACTTGTTTTACCGGTATCTTTATCCACCATCATATCCTGTAAATATGCTGCATTTGATTTTACATAATCAGGTCGAATAGATTGAAGATAGGCTGCCCCTGCTTCGGGAATGGTAAAATGGTCTATTCCAAAATGGTATCCAAACGTCTTAACCATAGCACTAAGCGTTCTTACTGACTCAATCTCGTGTACAGCAATAGTATTACTCACTTCAAACCACAATAACAGATCACTTTGTTTTGCAAACGTTTCAAGCTGCTCACGCAACCACTGTATATTAGCATGTCTTTTGATAAAATCTCCGCTCAAATTGATTGCAGGAGGGATAAACGACTGCCGTTCATTGACATATCCAAGCACTTTTTCGATTCCATAACGATCCAATATATCAACAAGCCCCAAACTCGTAGCAATGGGAAGAAAATAACCGGCCGAATGGATAACACCCTCTTTGTCCAAAAGACGTAAGAAAATCTCTTCATGTATCGGAGAGAGCGTGTCACCACGCCGTTCGACAA
Source organism: Sulfuricurvum sp. (assembly GCA_041661985.1). GTDB lineage: Bacteria > Campylobacterota > Campylobacteria > Campylobacterales > Sulfurimonadaceae > Sulfuricurvum. Next base: position 146,917 of record JBAZTK010000001.1, read on the forward strand.
CACTCTGAAAAGCCAATACCATCCGTGACTCTTCAAGGCTTTGGATCAATTCATTTCTCCATTCTTCACGCCCCAATACAAGTGATTCATCCGTTTCAACACTCACTTCTATCGTAAAATTGCCTTTGAGCTTAGCTTGCGTGATTGCATGGTCAGCACGTGAAAAGAGTGATTTAAGCGTATCATTTTCACTATAGGTACCGATTGCGCAGCCTACCAATAAATACTCCTCCAGTTCAGGATCAATCCATTGGAATAAGATTCGCATTTTTTCCAGAACATTCTTCGCTTTAACACTTACCAATGCAACTTCGCTGGCAGGAATAATCGCAAAAAAATCACTCTCATTGAGTCTTGAGATCAGCGTATTGCTAAAAACTTCGATTTCAAAACTCAGTGCTTCAGAAAATTTTTCAATGAGACGCAAATACTGTTCGTACCCAAGCTCCCTCTTGAAGCGCTCAATCTCATCCAAGCTGAACATCACATAGACACCTGCAGATAGCGATGCATCCGACTGCAAGTAATCTGGAAGTTTTGTCGTTAGGTATCGGCGGTTGTGCAATTTGCTCTCAGTATCTTTGTAGAGCAATTCATGGTAACGGCGCAATGTCTCATTTTCCCGATCAAAAATATCTTTCACTTTTGATACCATCGCATTCATAGCAACCGTAACTGAGCGAAATTCTGTCGTAAAAGGGATTTTAGTTTCGATAATAAACTCATTGTCAATAATCGCTTTTGCCTGATTGCGAATACGCACAAGCGATTTCAGACTCAAGGAAAGAAGGAGATAAAGGACCACAAATACGATTAAGCCCATCATCAAAAAGGTCTGGACAAGATCGATAAACGTGGAGTAGAGCTGCCGATATGCATTTCCGGTATGACCGCTGACTTCAAGTGTTCCAAAACGGCTCCATCCCATCATAATATCACTCTTTGCGCTCACATTATGGATGGGAACATTATGGATAAACCACTGCGGTACTTCACTTACTTTCACATCGTTTTCACGGTTATAGATCACTTTTCCATCAAGATCACTCAACATGATACGCTGATGGTAGCCACTGTCGAAAATAGCATTGATCATTGTCTCCATCGTTGATGTATCATTGGGATCAGCCACTTTTGACAGTGATAGCCCCAGTGAATGTGCTGTATTTTTCGCATCCGTATATAGCTGATTCTGGACAAACTCGGTCGCAGATTTAAAGTTAAGTACCATCACCGATATGAGAATCACCCCTAAAAAGAGGCTCAGCATAATCACCATTTGTTTAAATAAACTCATTCCTAATCCTTTTGTCGAGTTATAATAAGCTCATCCCACGGACGTTTCTGACGAGCAGCCGCCGGAACCATTTTCCCAATCTGGGCTTGTTTAGCGTTAAACAGTTCATCACCGCTGAAACTGTAAATTGGAATCAAATCATCCCGAACAGATGCAGGGAGGATTTTATAATTGTAGTTATCCATTACCAAAGGAACCGATTTTGGTGTCTCATAATAGGTTAGAACCATATGTGCGCTTTTATAACGGATTGATTTGGCATAGGTCATAAAGAGCTTTGAGGTAGGAACGCCCAGCTCTTTGAGAGTAAAGTATTTGGCAATGACAAAATCCTCACAATCAGCTTTGTCACGGCCTATAAACTCCAACCGAGTCGCCCAGTAATCGCTCACTCCCCAGTTCACTTTGTCCGAAACATAGGGGGTTTGATTGAAAAAATCGTTCACTTTCTCCATTTTACCCATATCATCGAGATCTCTGGCCTCATTCATCATCTGCACCAAATAAAAGGCACGCCGCTTGGCAAACAGACCGTACTCTTTTTCAATTTTGTCTAAAAATATTTTTGATATGCTGAATTCGGGAGTGCTGAAGAGCGTGGCAGCGATCGCCGCCACTATGAAGAATAGGATGAACGTGTTTTTCATACCTTATAATAACATTATTTTAGACGATTGTGTGTGTTGTATCCTCTATCTTTAGAGTTACTGTTGCATCAGCGCTATTGGTATAAATATCCAAGGTATGCCCGACAATTGTGCTTGTATCGGTTGTTCCTGTTTTTGTCCATACTCCGCCTGTAGAATCAAGATTGACGGTGTCATCCGCTCCTCCGAGGATAATTAGATTATGAGTTGTCGGATCTGTCATATCCATGACATCTTGAACCGTTAGGTGATCCAATGTATGTGCACCATTTTGCCCGAGATCGATGATTTCTATGTTATGAATAACATTGCCCAAAGCACTAAAGTCAATATTGGTATCAAGACCCAGTATAAGCGTATCTGTACCTGCTCCTCCGTCTATACTTGTATACATTGTGTCGAATACTATTGTATCATCTGCACTACTTGGCATAACCGTAAGATGAAGCGGTAACGATGTCGATGCCTGATCACCATTTGCACCTTCTGTTGATGTTGCTGTTATTGTCAAGTCTACCATGGTACCCGTCGCAGTTGACAGTGGTGTGACGGTAAGTGAATCAAGATTCCATCCCGTAACCGTTGCTGTAGAAAAACCTGCACTTGCCTCAAATACATTTGTTCCATCTGAAAGGATAAATCCGGTAGGAAGGCCACCGATAGTGAGAGATAGTGTTTCTGAACCATCCGTATCAGTCAGTGCATAGTGAATAGCTGAAGAACTGATGGAAGATAAATGGATAGGAGAACCTGCCATACCCGTATTCATCATTTCAGATAAAGTAATATTATCAAGAAGCCCTCCTATACTATTTTTATCTGCCGCTATGAACTCAAGTTTGTACTTACCATTAACTGAATCAGTTAAAATAGGCAATATCAATGTATAGTTTATGAAACCTGGCGTGCTTGTATCAAGTGTTTTAACAGTGACTCCATCCAAAACCACATTGACAACAGAACTATTTAAACCATTTAAGGTAACTCGAGGTGAATAATCGAAAGAAAGCGTATATGTATCACCCAGACTAGCTTGTATCTCCGTATACAGGTTGGAAACTTCTCCAATATCTCGTTCTAATTCTATAACATTGTTAACGGTACCATTGGCCAAATAAGTCTTTTCTTGTCCAATTTCAATTTGTCCACTAGCATTGTCAGTATACCAAATGGTACCCGTAAGATCAGTAGGAACCACAGTTTGCGAGTACGCTCCTACTGAAAGCTCTTCAAAATTCTCAGTTACTGTGAACGGTTTAATGGGGTCAAGTGTCAATATTGGAGCATCCGCAACTGGGATAACATTTACAGTCACTAATGCAGAATTAGATGTTAATGCACCGTCTGTGGTTGTATAGGTAAAGTCGGCCTGTCCACTGTAGTTTTTCGTTGGAGTAAAGGTCACTGTGCCATCTACATTTAAAACCACAGTCCCATTGTTTCCACTTGTTACACTTGCTATAGTCAAGCTAGTATGTGCTGTATCAACATCTGTATCATTACCGAGCAACTGAGCTGCTGTATAGGTAACTGTCGTATCTTCAGTTGCAGAAAGGGTGTCAGGATTGGCGACAGGCGCTTCGTTGGTTCCGGCAACCGTTATGGTAACCGTTTTAGGTTCACTGATTGAACTTTCGTTGATACCGTCTGTTCCATTAAAGCCATTCTGGTCATTAGCAACATATTGGAAGGTTACCGTTGCGGTCTCTCCCTCTGCCAAGGCATCGAAATTTCCTGCTACTGTGTACGCTCCATTCGCTGCTACAGCTACTGCAAGGTCTGTTACGACTGCTGTACTTCCGCCATTGGTGACAACTGCTGCAGTTCCAAATTGTTGAAAGACATGGGTATCGGTAGTATCAAGATCAGTTGTTAGAGCCAATTGACCACTAAATGTTTGTGTTCCATTTGTTTCTGTAGCAGTTGTTGTTACATCTGAAACAATCGGTTGATCATTTGTACCCGTTACGGTCAATGTTACTGTCTTAGGAGCACTTATTGCGTTTGAAGTACCTGAATCATCCGTTGCAGTGTATTGGAAAGTTACCGTTGCTGTCTCTCCGGCTGCCAAGTGATCGAAGTTTCCGTTTACTGTATAGGTACCGTTTGTTGCTACTGCTACTGCCAAACCTGATACAGCTGCTCCACTGTTTGTTGTTACGGATGCAGTCCCTGTTTGTTGGAAGGTATGGGTATCGGTAGTGTCAAGATCAGTTGTTAGAGCCAATTGACCACTAAATGTTTGTGTTCCATTTGTTTCTGTAGCAGTTGTTGTTACATCTGAAACAATCGGTTGATCATTTGTACCCGTTACGGTCAATGTTACTGTCTTAGGAGCACTTATTGCGTTTGAAGTACCTGAATCATCCGTTGCAGTGTATTGGAAAGTTACCGTTGCTGTCTCTCCGGCTGCCAAGTGATCGAAGTTTCCGTTTACTGTATAGGTACCGTTTGCGGCCACTACTACTGATAGGTCTGTTACAACTGCTGTACTTCCGCCATTAGTGACAACAGCTGCACTCTTATCTACTAATTGGTATGTATGCGTATCAGTAGTATCAAGATCTGTTGTAAGAACCAATTTACCTTCATGGATTGTCTCTACACCATTAGTTTCTAAGATTACAATTGCACCGCTTCCGTAGGT
>JBAZTK010000001.1:151607-458065 GCA_041661985.1 Sulfuricurvum sp.
TCTTATCTACTAATTGGTATGTATGCGTATCAGTAGTATCAAGATCTGTTGTAAGAACCAATTTACCTTCATGGATTGTCTCTACACCATTAGTTTCTAAGATTACAATTGCACCGCTTCCGTAGGTAAGTTTTATTTTCATATCTTGATGATCGTATAAGTAATTATGCCAAATCAGTCCAAGACCATCGACTGGCTGAGCAGGATTAGTCAGCTCTGCATTTAGGGAACCTGTGATATTTGTAAACTGTATTCTGTAGTTTTCACCTGGTGTTAACACTGCAGATATAGGCGCTGAAATAATATTTTCACCACCACCCAACACATTAATTACATCACTAGTATAAACAACATGACCTATTGCATCAACAATCTGTATGTTAAAGGTACCTACTGAAGATGCCGTAAAATTTAAATCTATTTGATTCAAATTATTTTCTAACGCAGTAAATAATTGTTCTTGTGGAGCTAAAAGTAAAGAATATCCACTATCATTAAGTGTATCTAATCCAACAACTTCACCAGTTCCATTCACATTTACATCTGAAACAATCGGTTGATCATTTGTACCCGTTACGGTCAATGTTACTGTCTTAGGGGCACTTATTGCGTTTGAAGTACCTGAATCATCCGTTACAGTGTATTGGAAAGTTACCGTTGCTGTCTCTCCAGCTGCCAAGTGATCGAAGTTTCCGTTTACTGTATAGGTACCGTTTGCAGCTACAGCTACTGAAAAGTCTGTTACTGAGACTACTTCATTACTTGCCATTACGGATGCAGTCCCTGTTTGTTGGAAGGTATGGGTATCGGTAGTGTCAAGATCAGTTGTTAGAGCCAATTGACCACTAAATGTTTGTGTTCCATTTGTTTCTGTAGCAGTTGTTGTTACATCTGAAACAATCGGCTGATCGTTCGTTCCGGTGACCGTCAAGGTAACCGTTTTAAGCTCTGAAGTATTGGACTCCCCGTTTAGCTGAGTAACACTGCTGTCTACCGCATAGTATTGGAAGCTAATGATTGCCTTCTCTCCCTCGGCAAGAGCATTGAAATCACCTTTTACACTGTAAGTACCGTCAGTATTTACCCATACCCTTGGGTCGATTATGACATTTTTCGGTGCCTCGATAACCTTGATGATAACCATTTCTCCATCTGTGACACCATAATATTTGTGGGTATCACTGAGATCATCATCTGTCGCGGTTGCAAGACCTCTTAAGAGATTAAGGTTACTTCCTTCTAACACTTCTACAATAGGTTCAGCAACAACCACGTCACTCACAACGGGCTGATCGTTGGTTCCTGTGATGGTGAGGGTGACGGTTTTAGGTTCGCTAAGTGATTTTTCGTTGATACCGTCTGTTCCGTCAAAACCGCGGCCGTCATCGGCAACGTATCGGAATGTCACGGTAGCCGTTTCACCTGCCGCCAATGCATTGAAATTACCGCTAACCGTGTAATCTCCTGTACTTGGATCGACCGTAACGCCCAGGCCTCTAACATTCTCTGAACTTACTCTCGCACTCTCCTCTACCAAACGATAGGTATGAGTATCGCTTACATCGTCATCCATCACGGTTGCGAGGCTGCCCCCGAATGTCGTTGTAATATCCTCTTTCGTATCGTCTTCGCCGATAGCATCGGTTGCGTCATGTGATTCAAAGACAATAGTTTGATAAGTATCTCCCGGAAGAGCATCCTTAACAACCTGTTCTTTTCCATTTGTATTCACGTTGATATCGCTCACGACCGGCTGATCATTGGTACCCATTACCGTTATAGTAACGGTTGCAGGCAATGAAGCATGAGGTGCGCCTATAGGTAAACCATTATCGACTGCATAATATTGGAATGAAACAGTTGCGTTTTCACCTACAGCCAAACGATTAAAATCACCGCTTACTTGATAAGTACCATCTGGGTTCAAGGTAAAGGTAACACCTGCTGCAGGGATGCCATTAACAAGCAGTGAGCTGTCTACTGCAAAAAATGTCTGAGTATCAGTGATGTCTGCATCGGATGCAAGCAATTGACCTGAAATAATATTCAGACCATCAAGTGCTTCATTAACTATTCCTGCTACATTAGCGACAACTGGCTGATCATTGACATCCGGTGTATTGGTTCCGTTAAATGTAGCGCTTACTCCACCATTTACAACACTGCTCAAACCTGTACTGACATCAGCTACTGCACCTGTACGGGCTGCAAAAGTATCTGTAGGAGTTTCAGTATTGGTCACAGTATCACCAGCAGCCGTCTCACCTGCCGTTGTTTCACCATTATCTGCACTTGCTGCAGGTGCCTCTTTTGGTGCAATAGCAGCTACAGCATCGTGAACGGAATTGACATAGACAACTGCATCATGATGCGTAAATATTCCTTCGAGCAACGAGGTATCAAATGCTAACGCACCATTTCCTCCAATGACTATATCACCTGCTCCCTTGAGCGTTACATCGACAATAATTTGAGCACTTTGAATATTATTGGAAGCACCGTAAACCAGTTCTCCATTATGAATCGCTTCACCTTCTTTTAATTGACGAATATGCCCTTTTGCATCTTTGACAAAAAAGCTACCGCCCTCAACTGATTTTACGTATCCAATAATCTGTGCCATAGTAATTCCTTTAATATTCGAAATTTTAATACACAGATTTTAGCGAAAGAAGAAAAGGATGTCTATTGTACTTAGGTACTAATTTAAATTTTCTTTGTTATTTTTTATTAGTAGAAATATCAATTTTAATGCAGTAAAGGTGTGGCGCAATTACACGCCACGAATACAAGAGGATAAAGTATTTGTTTAAACAATTACATCAGTGATAATACTTTCAACGCGAAGGGTTACTGTAGGATCGATAGTGCTTATACTGGAATAAATATCAAAGTTATAGTCTACCCCATTGATTGTTTCAATCGAAGTTCCATCATATTGCATCGTATTAAGATCCACAGAGACAGTTTCTGTGGCACTGTCTCCCAATATAGTCAAGATATTACCGCCCCCTGTCATATCCACGACATCTTGATGTGAAATGTTTTGCAGCTGATGATCTCCGTTTTGAGAGAGGTCAATCACCTCTACACCCATAATAGGATTATTATCACTCTCCAGCACTCCAAAATCAATATTTGATCCACTTGTCAGTACTAAAGTATCTGTCCCATCCCCGCCGTCTATTGCGCCAGCCTGAGTATCTCCGTACACAGTGTCTCCTATTGTATGAAGATCACTCATGAGGACATCATTGCCATCGCCGCCGATGAGAATATCATTGCCGTCTCCTCCGACAATCTCATTGTCTCCATAAACACCAACAGAAGTAATTGCACTTACCGTATCACCATCCGTAGAAGTTAATGTTGTGACGATGCTCGTATCACTTGGCAATTCATGATTAAACGTCATTGTCCATGAAGCCGGTTCAGGGTCCAAGAGAGCGACTCCGTTCTCATCTGCAGTCACAATACTAGAGTCATCACTGTTAGTAAGCACGGTCCAAGCCGGAAGACCCTTAACACTTACACTGTCCCCCAAAAGTTCACTGCCGTCATCATCGGTTAGATATGCATCATTAATATTCAACGTGTATTCATAACTGGCCACTGAAGCATTGATACTTTTAATTTTAAACTCGCTGTTTATGTCTTCACCGGTTACATAGTTATTAACCATAATAGAATCAAAGAGCAGCCCTCCCGCATCAACAGAAAGAATCGTATCTTCATTGTGTAAATCTGCATAAGCCTCATCAATTGAAATACTGGCAACAGGCTCTCCGTCACGTAGTAAAATTATCGTTCCGTCATCCACATCTACTTTATAACTTTTCAATGAGATCAAAGCGGATGTCGCATCTTCGCCAAGTTCAATTACACCCGTAGTAGAATTGTTCGTATGCAAGTTATAGTTCGTTTTATCAGAATACACCAACGCTAAATTCTCATCGCTTAAATCAAGTGACACTTCCAGACTCGGTGCGTCACTGATCGGATTTACGGTTATATTGACCTGATAAGTATTGCTGCCTCCCTGCGCGTCACTGACCGTATACTCAAAACTATCACTACCGCTATAGTTTTCATTCGGTAGGTAGGTATAGGTTCCGTCATCATTTTCTTGCAAATCCCCATGTTCCGGATCACTTGTAACACTATAGGCAATCTCATCTCCCTCAACGTCGCTACCGCCAGGAATGAAGGTGATAGGGGTGTCTTCATTGGTTTCAATATCCCCCCACTGTGCTATTGGAGCATCATTGACCGGTAAGACATTCAAATACACTGTCGCCGTATCCGTTCCTCCGTGCCCGTCACTGATTGTATAATCAAAAGAAGCCGGACCGTTATAATCAGGCGACGGGGTAAAGACAATATTCCCGTCTTCAAGAGTAACAATCCCATTGACAGCCCCTTGCACACCCGTAATTATGATTGTATCCCCATCAAGATCAACATCATTCGCCAAAAGCGTATCAGCTGAAATACTTAATGCAGTGTCCTCTTGTGTGGTTAATATATCATTAACCGCTTCTGTTGAGTTGTCATTATTTGCCGCTGGAGGATTATTGACTTGCGCAGTTGGAGTAGCAGTATCCAAGATGACGGGATTATCAGCACTTACCTGTACTCCGAGCAACGACGTATTTTCAGCTGATCTCAACGATGTGCTGACATCCCCTACGAGTCCCGTACGGGCGGCAAAAATGTCACCCATACGCTCTGTATCACTCACTGAACTGCCCGCAGCTGTCTCTCCTGCATCGGTTACATCCGTATTCGCAGCATCTTTTGGCTCAGCCGATGCTAATGCATCCTGAACGGAATCAATATAAACAACTGCATCATGATGACTGAATATCCCGGTAAGCACTGAAGTATCAAACGTCAACGCACCGTTTCCAGCAAGAACAACATCACCCATACCCGGAAGTATCACATCAATGAGGATCTTCGCAGCTGGCGAATTACCAGGAACACCGTATACATTATCACCCTCATAAATCAGATCACCATTTTTTAGCTGGCGAATCTGCCCATTATTCTCTTTAACAAAAAAAGTCCCTGCCTCGAACGACTTTACATTTCCAAGCACCTGCGCCATGATAAATCCTTTTATGAGAATTTCTATAATGCGACTATTGTAGCACTAAATAATAAGAAAAATCTATTGTAGCAAAGTACTATGATGTTTTTAAGAGTGAAGAAGTAAAGAGAGAGCTAAACGATCTTTTACATCGAGTTTCTGATAAATAGCAGTTGCATGCGCTTTGACCGTACGAATGGTGATATCAAGACCATCGGCAATTTCTTGATGTGATGCCCCATCACCGAGCATCACAGCAACTTCCCGCTCACGATTACTTAATATATCCAAAGCAGTGAGTGACTTTTCTTTGTTACCGTTATGATCGCGGATTTGAGAAATCATCAGCGTAATAAAATCGGGATGAAGCCAAACTTTCCCCTCCTCCAAAGCCTGATAGGCAGAATGGAGATGGGTCTCATGCATCATAGCATTGCCGTACCCCATTGCCCCCATTTGTAAAAACTTTTGAGCTTCAGTAAAATCTGGATGTATTGAAAAAACCATAACCCTGCGCAAAAATAAATTGGTGATATCATCCGCAGATAAATTGGAAATTATCGTATCGGTAATAAAGATGATGCTATTATATTGACTCTCAGGTACAAATTCAAAAAGCAACACAGGATTCAAGCTAACTAGACCTTTACCCCATTTTTCTTTCACCATTACATTATCAGAAATCAAATAAAATTTCATTTATCGTTCCGTAAATGTGTACTGTTTTGCTTTTATAATTGGCTTTAAAATATATTGAAGAATAGTCTTTTTACCGGTTACGATATCAACATTGATCATCATCCCAGGAATGATTTTAAGAGGCTTTTCTTTTGAACCCAAGTACTTCTTATTCGTTTGTATTTTCACCACATAATAAACATTGTCTTTTTTATCGGTGACGGTATCAGGGCTGATTGTCACAACTTTTCCACGTAATGAACCGTAAATCGAATAATCGTATGCCGTTACTTTTACAATAGCGTCTTGCCCAGGATAGATAAAGGCAATATCTGCAGGCTTAATTTTGGCTTCTGCGAGCAGTCCGCCCTCTGTGGGAACGATCTCCACCAAATTGTCTCCGGGCTTAATCACCCCTCCGACCGTGTTAACGTAAAGTTTTTGTACTATGCCGTTGATCGGGGATTTGATCGCCGTACGTGTCACTTCATCCGCCAATGCAGAACTCTCTGCACCCACGCGTTTGATTTCTGTTTGGGCACCGGCCAACTCAATTCTGGCTTTTGACATAAACTCGCCGCGTGCCTGACGAATTTTATTCGTAATCTCATTCATCGCTGCATTTAAGCGTGGTATTGAGGTCACCACAGCATTGTATCGCTCTTGTATGTCGCTTGCTTGACGTTGCAGCTGAAGAAACTCAACCTTTGGCTTGATCCCCTGAGCCACCATAGGTTCCGTCATCGCAATCTCTTCTTTTATGAAAGCCAAAGAACGTTTTGACTCCGAAATTCGGCTTTTTGCTTCTGCCAGTTCACTTTGTTTTTGGTGATACAAATCATTGAGAGAACTAATCTGTGAATTAATGGCCTCCTGATTCGCCATATAGGCACTTCTTTCCTGCGCTATTTGCTCAGGAATTTCTCTTAAATCGGCTTCGGTCGGATTAAATGACACCCCAAGTGCTTCAGCTCGAAGGCGGAGGATCTTGGCACGTACTTCTGCTGATTTATACTGGGAGCTTTCATACGTTGAAGAGGATTTAATATTTTCAACTTTTAACAGTACATCATCCGCTTTAACCCGTTGTCCTTCTTTAACCATAATAGCACTGACGATACCGCCCTCTAGGTGCTGAATCATTTGATTTTCACCACCCGGGATAACCTGTCCATCACCGCGAACAAGCTCATCAATCGATGAAAATCCCGCCCACAACAAAAGAAAAACAACTGTTATAATCCAAAAAAGAAGAACCGATCGCAACTTGCTTGGTGTATCTTCCAAAACAGCTGCAGAGAGACTTCGCATGAATTTATAGTCTTTTGCATCAAATGAAAATTGTTTTTTAGGCATCATGCTGCACCTTTTGAAAGTTTTACCAACACTTCATCTTTTGGCCCGTCTAAATAGATCTTTCCTTCATTCATCACAATAATCCGATCAACAAGAGGTAAGACTGTATTTTTTTGTGTGATCATAATGACCGTTTTATCTGCTAAATACTCTTTTAGATTAGCAATGAGACGATTTTCACTCAGTTGATCCATTGCATTCGTCGGTTCATCCAATATTACAATCGGACAATCGAGCAATAATGCACGGGCTATGCCGATACTCTGACGCTGACCACCCGAGAGCCCCATCCCACGTTCACCGATAGGCATTTCATACCCTTTAGGATGTTTACGGATAAATTCGTCCGCGCCAGAAATAACAGAAGCACGAATCATCTGTTCATCACTGACACGCGCAAAGCGGTATGCAATATTATCTTTTGCAGTTCCCTTAAATAACGTAATATCTTGAGAAACATACGCAATATTTCTACGTAAATCGGCTGGATCTATTTGCCCAATGTCTATTCCATCGACCAGAATAGACCCCTTTTTTGACTGATAAAGGTTGAGTAATAGCTTGGATACAGTACTTTTTCCCGAGCCAATACGACCGATAATAGCTACTTTTTCTCCCGGCTTGATCTTAAAGTTGATATCACTTATCGCGCTGTGCTCTGAATCATCATAAGAAAAACTGACATCTTTAAACTCAATCTCCCCTTTTAATCGAGGACGGGTGATAAATTTTTGACCGTGAGGACGCTCTGCGGGCTGAGAAATAATCCCGTCAATGACATCATACGCTGATTTTGCATCGGAATAGTTAGCGATTAATGCCGCCGCTTGGCCCATGGGAGCTACCGTACGCGATGATATAATAATTATAGCGATCAACCCTCCCATAGAGAGCTCATGTTCCCCTATCAGATAAACACCGACAATGACAGAGAGTACCGTCGTTAGCTGCATCAAAAACCCTGTTACCGTCGATATAGAGGTAGAAAGAAGACGTGATTTAAGACTCTTTTGAGCAATCTCTCCGGTCGCTTCTTCCCATGCCCATTGGACGTGTCCCGTTGTACCTAACGTCTTCAATGTTTCAATATTTTGCAACGCTTCAATCAAGATAGAACTTTTTGCCGCAGACGCTTTGTGTGTCTCTTCGATACTTTCACGCAGAGGATTGCGTATAAACAATGCGTAGGCCAATATCAAGATCATCATCGTTATTGGGACAAGGACCATCCAACCACCGATGTATGCAATTACCACTAAAAATATCAGTGCAAAAGGAAAATCCACCAACGCCGTCAATGTTGCATTGGTCAAAAATGAACGTATCGAATCAAAATCTTTAAGATTACTGGCAAACGATCCAACTGATTTAGGATGAGACGCCATTTGCAGATCAAGAACTTTTTCAAAAATAATGGACGACATAATAATGTCGCTTTTTTTCCCGGCACTTTCTAAAAGCATCGCTCTGGTAAATTTCAAAAACGTATCAAGCGTATACACAACCAAAACGCCGATTGCAAAAACCCAAAGTGTTTCCGTCGCATTATTGGGAATAACACGGTCATACACGCTCATTGTAAACAACGGACTTGCCAATACAAATAAATTTACCAAAACAGTCGCATAAATAACATCACGATATATATTTTTGGAAAGTTTAATCGTATCCCAAAACCAATGCTTATGTTTTATGTTGAGGGTAAGCGAATCACTTTCATTATAGACAAACGGCTTTTTTATCAAAAATGCAAAACCGGTATATTCTTGATCTAAAGCATCCAGTGAGACCGTCTCTTCAACCGCTTCTTCACCTGGAAAGATAATTTTGCACGTATTTTGCTCATAAGAGATGGAATCGAGGATACATGCTTGAAAGTTTTCAAGCAATAAGATCATCGGAAGCTGTAAAGTAGATACATCGGAAAGTTTTCGCTTAACCAAAGTACTTTTAAGTCCTGCACGGCTTGCAGCACGTGCAAAAAGACCTTTTGACGACTTCAAATTGTAAAGACGCGCCGTACTCGCCGAAGGATGAACCGGAAGTCCTGCCGTCAAGACTTCCGCACTAAAGGGCTTATGATATAGCTGAGTGAACAGTACTAAACATTGCAGTAGCGGATCAATTTCAAAAGCTGCCCCTTCATGATCAACAATTTTGCGATCTCCTAACTCTTCTCTCATTCACATTACCTTTTGTATCGCAAAAATTATGACTATATTGAATCTAAATTATTTACTATCCCGTGTATACGGATCGTTTTGTCGATCCGCAAAAATAAGGTTTTTAACATCCTGATCACTATTCGTACGATCATCCAGCACTTGCAAACCGACTTTTTGCGTATATGTTTCCGCTTTTGAACCTAATAAATTTTGAACCATTGAACCCATAGAATCTAAAATACGGTAATACGAGAATAAAAGATTGTTCTCTGCAACAATAATTTGAGTTTGCGCTGATACGTGATCATTTTGAGCAACCAATAAATCCAATAATGTTCGACGACCCAAATCATACTCTTTTTGATACAGTTCCAACGTCTTAGCACTGGTAACTTCATAACGCTTAAGAAGCGCTACTTGCTCAGTCAAATACGTTTTTGCTGCCCATGATAAACTGCCCTGCTCGTTTAACTTGCGAACGGCATCACGTTTATTCTCGCTCTCTTGGTAAATCTTACTTAGGTTCTTTTGAATTGCAGATTCATCAGCGCCGCCACGGTAGAGGTTATAACTCAAAGTAACACCCGCTTTAAAGCGATCGTCTTTACCCTCTAGCCCACTCACATCGTTTGCCCAGCTCTGACGTGCGAACGCATCAATTTTTGGATAATAATTTTTATACGCTGCACTCTTTTGAGCTTTTGCCGCTTTAATATTGTACTCGCTTACCAGCATAGAAGGATTATGTGTTTTCGCATAGGATTGCACTTCTTCTAATGAAGCCGGCATTTCGCCCGAAAAACTTGTATTTTCAAGTTCTTCCGTCTTAAGCAAACGTCCCAGTACGCGTTCGAGATTGTATAAAGAATCATCCATGTTGTTTTTAGCAACAACATAATTGGCCTTCGCAAGAGATAGTGAGGTATCCGCTTTTTCAGATTCTGAGCGTGTCGTCATCCCTCCTTGAAAAAGTTTGTTGACTTTTGAAAATATATCCTCATTGAATGAGACATTCGCTTTGGCAATGCATAATAAATCACGATTTTTTAGGGCAGCAATATACATATCGACATATCGATAAGCAGCATCATTTGCGTTTTCAATGTAATGATTTGCTGCTGCCAAAATACGGGCCTTATTATAATCTGCCTCATAAACAGTACCAAAACCGTTAAAAAGATTCTGCGTTAACAGTAACGAGTGCTCATAACTGTTTAACGTACGGCTTTGAAAATTAGTGCTTGGTGATTTTGTTTTTTCACGAGCCAGTGTTCCCGAATAATCAAGTGTCGGTAAATATTGAGCTTCCGTTGTTCTCAAATCTTCCAAGGTAGAACGATAATTATGCAAACGTTCTTGAACAACAGGATGAGTCGAGAGAACTTCATCAACACCTTCTTGCAATGTAAACGCATTCAATGCCGTAATGGCACACAAAGACAAGGTTACGGCGACTTTAGCAAATGGTAGTTTTGTATTAGACATGACAATTTTCCTACTTTCGTATTTTCTTTAATTAATGATGCTTAAAATAAAGATTGAATAAATCTAAAAACATGCATCACAAGTTTACACTTTTAGAATGTTAAAGTCACTTTATTTTAGTCGAAATGCCAACATTGTACTATATTTTTTAAAATATTAATAAACAAATTATCATTGTCATATCAGAACAAGCCAAATTAGTAACTTTTATACACTATTTATCACTTTTTATTGTATAATTTTTCCATACAAAAACAATTACGATAATAAAGGGACATTGGTATGAAAACTTTTACCTCTAAATTTCCGGTTGCAAATCCGGTACTCGCGCTAATACTAGCGATAAGTGTTGGCAGTTATGCCCAAGCCGGTACAGAGAGTTATGCACCATCACATCCTGAATGTACTGCCAAACCAGCTGTAATCCCCGTTGTTGTTCCGGCGCCACAACCAACTCCGGTACCGGTAGCAATTGAAGGAGATACGGATGCAGATGGTATTATCGATTCAGTTGATAAGTGTCCCGATACCCCTCATGGCTATAAAGTCGATCCAGCCGGCTGTCCGGTCAGCGTAAACCTTCGCCTCCACTTTCCATTTAATTCAAGTGTTATACCCGCCTCAGATTATCCTGAAGTTGAAAAATTGGCAAGAATCATGAAGGAAAACCCTCCTGCAAAAGCCATAATAGTAGGGCACACTGATTATACTGGAACGGATGCTTACAATCAAGGGCTCTCTGAACGACGCAGTAAAGCGCTTGGGGATAGATTGATCAAAGATGGCATTGCAGCCGATCGAATCACGACTTCAGGAAAAGGGGAAAAAGAGCCTATCGCTACTAACAGTACCCGTGAAGGACGTGCTTTAAATCGTCGTATCCACGTTGAACTGCAATAACAAACTACTTCGCTAATCCCCTTTTTTGGGGACCTTCTTTAAAAATAATTTTTTGAATGTTGTTTAAGACGAAAATATATCTTCTCAAAATCCGTAGAATAAACACGCGTTTGCGCTATGGAAGTAATAAAGTTTGTATCGCGCTCCCAGCGAGGTACAAGATGCATATGTATGTGTTCTGCTATTCCTGCCCCTGCTTCACGGCCAAGATTCATTCCAATATTAACACCATGTGCACCAAACCCCTCTTTGAGCATACGTACCCCTTTTTGTGCCAATGCAGCTATATGAAGCCAAACGTCTGAATCAAGTGCCTCAAGTGCATCCGTATGATGATGAGGGATAATCATAAAATGACCTGGAGTATAGGGATAACGGTTCATTACTACAAAACAATGCTCATCTCGATAAAGAACATGATGCTCTTCATCCATGGGTGCATTCTCGCTGATGTGACAAAATACACATCCGTCGCATTTTACTCCTGCCACGTACTCATTTCGCCATGGGGCATATAAAATATCATTCATCAAATAAAATTCGGTGCATCGTTAGCAAAGAGGATAATGTCTCCCGCTCTCGTCACTTCACCTAAAGTTTTAACCAACCCAGACTTATCTGAGAGCATGATGACTTCATTAACCTTCAACTCAGATTCGAATTGTACGGCATTCAGCTGTCCTGTAATAATAGCAATATCAAAGACATCATTGATCGCCATAATCAACTCATGATTGAGTTCAACCGTGCTTTCTACCAATCCTGGTGTCACAATAACCTTACGTCCTGTGTGCAATGAACACAATCGTATTCCCTCAAGCATTCCATCTATGTTACCGTTATAACCATCATCCAAAATGATTTTTCCGCCAGCATCTATACGCTGGAGTCGATGTTCAACACTTTTTAGATGATAAACGGCTTTCTCGATCTCATCGGCGCTCATTCCCAACTCATGCGCTATCAAAATCGCCGCATTGATGTTCATCGTTTGAAATCCGCCCAATACAGAAGTGTGAAAATGGTGTTCGACTGTGTCTAAAAAGAGATCAAAATCGGTCCCCTCCAAGGTAGCATTGAGATTGTGGATATCGTCGCCGAAAAACGTCACTTTTTCATGCGGCACATCGGTCACTGACGTATGGATAAATGCCTTTTGAAGTCGGGTTGAATGGATAATTTCAAGCTTCGTTTGCTGTATGCGTTCCAGTGTTTTAAAATACTCCAAATGCTGCGGTCCAACTTTGCCCACCACCACAATCTGAGGGTTTAACAGTTGAGTAATCGCGTAAATATCCCCTATCTCGCGAGCCCCAGCTTCACAGACATACACTTGAGTATTAACAGGAAGCGATTCATTGATATCTCTAATAATACCACCCAAGGTATTCACACTGCGCGGCGTCGCATATACGTTAAATTTAGCTGATAAAATCTGTGTGATGAAGTTTTTCATCGACGTCTTGCCATAGCTTCCGGTGACACAGATGATGCTCAAATCGTTCATCGATGCTATTTTGCCCTTTGCTTCACGCATATACATCAAAAAGAGAAACTTTTCGACTCCCCAAGAAGCTATATACGTCAGGGCCAATGGTAGAAAGAGACTGTACGTCTCACTGATATGTCTCACCGTCCAAAGAGTATTCAAAATAATGGTAATAAAGAGCAAAAGAATCAAAAATCGTTTCACACGCCATGTCAGAACCAGTTTTTTATCTAACTTTCGATCCCAAAGATACAAAAATGGCATATACGCCACGAGAACAAATGGTCCATAAACACCCAGCACATAATAAAGGATAAACGGAATAACAAAATAAAGGAGATGCCACCATGTTTTATGATGACGCAGTACTACACGCTCGATGCGATAATCGTACCATTGCAAATTGGTAATAAGATACCATCCCAATGCAAAAACAAAAAGAAAATTGGCCCCGAGAGCTATCATTTGTGTTAATTCCATTTAGCTATCCTTTTCATTTATACTTTTTTCTATCTCATGGGCTATAGCGCTACTCTCTTGCAAAAGAAAATAGTGATCTCCTGAGAATTGCACTAATCGTGAATCAGAAATCAATCCTGCCATTATTTTTCCGCTCCACAAAGGCGTCGCTGTATCACGTTCTCCAAAGCACAATAACGCTTTGCCCTTATAGGCTCTAAAAAAGTCGCTAAAATCTTCATTAATGACATTTTTGAAGGTCTGATACATACACTCCGACAATCCTTGAGCATCGGGTGCAACGAACAAGAATCTAAAACGAGAAAGCCCTGTGAATTTCAAAAGTTTAAAAAGTCCAATTTTTGCACGTACCTTCAGCGATTTTGGAATAATGATTCCCGCAGAAGCTACCAAAACCAATAAATCTGGATTCAATAAAGTGGCCACTTTTCCGCCGAATGAATGGCCCAAAATAACGTTTTTATGGACACCTGTCTCTTCTAAAAACAGTTCCATAATCGCTGCATAATCGGTCGTTTCAAGAGTAACATCACAATTACTTGCGCCAAAACCCGGCATATCAATGTAAATGTGGCGAAAAGAGGGAAGTGTTTTACCAAAGGCTTGCTTCATGAGGTTTTTATTCGAACCCCACCCATGCAAAAAAATAACATCAGAGGATTGATTGGGATTTAGAATTTCGTAACTGATAGAAAACGTAGCGCCCTGATAGTGAACCGTTTTTACTGCCACTCTTATTTCCCTTTTGCTTGAGAAATAGAATGGATGTAGTCATACTGGATACGAATCTCTTTTTTTGAGGGCAAAGAGCCTAAAAGTCCATTGATCGCACCGCTAAAATCTTCAAAGAGGTAGTTTGCCATCGATCCTGGAATCGGATTAATCTCATTGAGATACACAACACCATCGATTTCAAAGAAGTCACATCGAATAAGCGCTCCCTCAAACAATGGCGTATAAAGTGTTTTGAATGCATTTCGCAATTGAGATACTAGAGTATCACTAACAGCTGCTTCCGCTACTTTGGCTGATCGTGAAAAGTCGAGGTATTTTTTTTCAAAATCTAAAAATTCTACTTTTTGCGGCTCTTCCACTATTGAATACGTAATTTCTCCATGTGCACTGAAGCCGGCAAGATTGTACTCTTTGACACCAGAGATAAACGGTTCAATAAGCAGTACATGGTCAAATTCAAAAGCAACATCGAGTGCATAGGCAAGTTCACTTTCCTGGCGCACAATGCTCACTCCAATGGAGCTTCCAAGGCATGAGGGCTTGATAATAAACGGATAAGGCGTGTTAATCGTATTAACCGTCTCTCTCGTAATCACCTGATACGGTAGCGTTTGTACACCAAGTGATTGTGCAAACCACTTGGTATAGTGTTTGTCAAAACTAAGCATCGATGCTTCTTTTCGCGGTCCGATAAAAGAGATTCCAAAAAAGTCGAAAAGTGCAGCGATAGAACCATCTTCACCATCACCGCCGTGAATCAGATTGAGAACTGGCATATCGTGCATTTTTGAGCCAAAGAATCCGCTCTGTTCAAATCCGCCTTTGACCAATGTCAATTGAGGCATCTTTAGATGTTCTGACCGAGAAAACGTGGTCGCTTTCATTTTCGCGTCATCTATCAGATAAAAACGGTGATCCTGATCACAAAAAATAAAACTTAGATCAAAATTGGAGAGTTTTCCTTTGACTGTAATCGCACTGACAATGCTGATCTCATGTTCATAACTGGCTCCGCCGAATAAAATTGCTAATTTCAAAGTTTTCCTTTTAAAGTTTTTGTAATTGTTTTAGAGCCTCTTTAACCAACGAGGCGGTATCAGTGGCACTTGACGCGCTCAATGCCTTGGCAATCTGTTCACGCTTGAAACCAAGTGATTCAAGTGCCAGAGAGGCTTCTGAAGATGCACTGCTAACTACTGTATCACCTCCAAGAAGCACTGCATCAAAGCCAGCCAGCTCTACCATAATCCGTCCGGCACTTTTCGGCCCGATTCCGGGAACTTTTTTTAATGCATTGACATCTTTAGACGTAATAATACCCGCAAACTGCTCCGGCGTAAAGGTGCTGCAGATCGCAAGGGCTGCTTTTGGACCTATTCCGTTGATTTTCAGCATCCCGTCAAACAGCGTTTTTTCCCCTTTTTGGGTAAAACCGTACAACTGCTGTGCATCTTCACGAATAATGTGGGTGGTATGTACTCTTACGCGCTGTGCAGTTAATGCACTATACGTGTGCAAGGAAATAAATACCTCATAAACAACCCCATTCACATCCAAATGCACTGCTGATGGCTCTTTATAAACGATGTTTCCTTCTAATCCGATAATCATTTTGGCAAGATCCTAATTGAAAATTTTCCGTCATCGTCTACGTGCAAACCAAAAATTCCGCCCTCACTGTTATCGCTAGGAGAATACGTAACGTTAATGGGCGGGTCAATCAATTTAAAAACAAGTTCATTGTAATTATGCCAGCGGTCATGATTAATAATGCGGGCATCAAATATCTCATCTTGCAATGCCCTATGACGTCCGCTGATAAAAGCATAATGGTCAAGCTTGTCTTGATATTCTTTTCTCAACGTCTCCAGCTTTTGTCTGAAATGTTGAAACTGCTGATATTTTTCTGCATATGCAGCTGGAATTTTAATGCCATTGTTTTTGTAATTAATCAACTTTCGCTTGATTTCTTCATAGGCTGAAGCATTCTCTTTCATGGTTGCTTCATAGCCTGCAAGCTCTTTTTCAACCTCATGGATTACTTTTTTGACTTCAAGCATAAGACTCATCTCGTCATCTAAAAACTCTCTTGACTCATTTAAAAGCGGGTCAATAGTTAATACATTTTCTCCACCCTGCAGTTTCTTGATTTCTATTCGCTTTGACGCCGTTAATTTAGTATGTGATCCCAATAATTCGACATCAATTTCTTTTGCATTCACAATTCCACCGGTTGCCTGAGTGATCGTTACCTGATCACCGTCCACCGTTCCATGCTCAAGGCGTGTTATTTTAATCTGTTTTCCATAGGCTTTTCCTTTGTGGACATTAATGGTTAAATCATCCGCAGTGATGATTGCACTGTTATGAACTTGTCCTTCCACGACGGCTTTATGTGCGGTTACTTTTGCATCTTGTCCCACATTTCCATCGATATTGATTGCATTGACCGTCACTTCCATCCCTATGCCGATGGCATCTTTAAGCGGGTCTTTTTCTTTGACATTAATCGATACATCTGCATCCAGCTGTGTGTCAATCGAGCCAGTGGAACGAAAACTTATTTCGGTAACATCCATTTCCGTTTTAATGTCATACATTCCACCCTCAAAGGTGACATAACCACCTGTCTTGGCCCGAAATTCAATTCTGACGTCATTTTCGTCACGTAAAATGTTTTCACCCGTAGTAAACGTAGGCTCATAACGTACAATCGGTTCTCTAGAGGCAATAAATTCTCCCCTGCAATTACGACCGCTAGCCCCCTTTTGCGGCTTGATGTATTCTATAAGCAAATCATTGGCAACCACACTCATAACATAGCCGCGCTGTGCATAATCAACACGCCCCGCTTCATCGAGGCCATTTTGATTTTTATCATAATGCAGTATCAATTGGTCATCAATCGTTGCTACGGGCTCTAACCCTTGCGCTACAAGAAAACGTTCCTGAGTCTCAACATGGTAAGTTCCATTTATCTTTAGTTTTGCTAAAAATTCAGACAAATTACTACGCATCATCGAATCAAAAATCCCAATTAAGAGATTCGCCCGAAGTTTTTTCTTTTTTATAAGTTCAAAAAAATCTTCTTCAAAGCTACTGTTACAAACCAACTCACTGCCGGCTTTAATAGTCAAATAAATTTTACACAAAGATGCATTGCCAGCGATTGACAAATCTACATGATCAAGTTTAGCAATTTTTGTGATTGAAAAAATTTCTACCTCATACACCTGCTTAAGCTCAAACTTTGGGTTTAAATACAGTTCATCAGATATTTCATTAATATCCGACACTGAGAGTTCAGTCCATTCGCTGGGATCTGATTTATTCTCACCCATTAGCAAACTAAGTGTTTGAACTTCCAGAAGTCTAAAATCGAGCGAATGAACCGATACTTTGTGATTTGACGCGGCTTGCATCAGCTCTTTTGCAATGTTGCTCGTGCGCACAATAAAGGGAGGAATAGACAATGATTCGTCAACTACAGTGACATTATGCGCTGCAGATACCATATTTTTGTGCCCCCCTTCATGAGTATGAATGAACTATTTTAATCACATATCGGTTAAACTCACGTAAAACTTAACGAATGGTCTTGTCTATCTATGTTTAAATCGATATTCTCCAACTCTTTTGGTATCCTTATCTCGCGGGTCAGCGGTCTGGCGCGGGACATCTTGATGACCTCCGTTTTAGGTGCCAACATGTGGAGCGATATTTTTTTAATGGCTTTTAAATTTCCCAATCTCTTTCGACGTATTTTTGCGGAAGGGTCCTTTACTCAAAGCTTTATGCCCTCTTACATCGCCTCAAAACAAAAAAGTGTCTTTGCCGTTGCTATCTTTATCCGATTTATGGCGTTTATTGTCGTCTTATCTTTACTCGTTACCCTTTTCCCTCAATTTTCTACAAAACTGTTAGCATGGGATTGGAGTCCTGATTTAATTGCCAAAACTGCTCCTCTCACTATGATCAATTTTTGGTATCTAGACCTTATCTTCATCGTCACGTTTTTAGGAACGCTGTTACAGCACAAAGAGCATTTTTTCACCACAGCATTTTCCACCGTATGGCTCAATATCGCGATGGTAACCGCCTTGCTTCTCTTCAGTCACAGTGACCCTAAGACCATTGTTTATGCTTTAAGTTTCTCCATTCTCATCGGTGGCTTGCTGCAAGTCGTCACTCATCTCTATTCGATTCGCGACAAAGGGCTTTTAAAACTTCTCGTAGGTGGCTGGAAATATCGAAAAACCAAAGATGTGAAAGAAGAAGAATCTAAATTTGCATCCCTCTTTTTCCCCTCGCTTTTGGGAAATTCTACGGCACAGGTAGCGTCCTTTATCGATACGAGTTTGGCATCGTTTTTAGCCGCAGGTTCCGTATCGTATCTTTTTTACGCGAACCGTATTTTTCAACTCCCTTTTGCCATTATCGCGCTGGCCATCACCACCGCATTGTTCCCCTCTATCGCCAAAGCAATCAAAAATGAAAACCATACTCTCGCCTACCGAAACCTTCATAAATCCTTTTGGCTATTAAGCGCATTGCTGGGTCTATCGGTGCTGGGGGGGATGCTTCTGGCTGAACCTATAATTTGGCTTTTGTTTGAGAGAGGAAATTTCACGATACAAGACACCCATAACACAGCTGATGTTCTGATGATGTATATGGTAGGGCTCATCCCTTTCGGACTTGCTAAACTTTTTTCGCTTTACTTGTACGCCATGCACAAACACATTAAAGCCGCTAAAATAGCGGGAGTATCACTCATTATAAATCTCATTTTTTCCTTACTCCTTATGAAGCCTATGGGGGCTGCAGGACTAGCACTGGCCGGGAGTATCGGAGGTATTGTGCAACTCATTCTCACTGCAAGAGAGATAGGATTTGGAATCGTTTTAAATCTTCTCAAAACCAAATACAGTTTCTACTTTATTCTCGGAGTTGGGATTTTTGGAGTATTATTTTATACTCTAAACCATTTCTTACTCAACTTAATACGATAAAAGAGCGATGATGTTTTTATATGACAGTGTACAAAAAGTTAAATGCAAATTTGAATCTCTTATTGAGGGCAAAGTCTCTCTCTATGTCTGCGGACCAACGGTCTATGATGATGCCCACTTGGGACACGCTAAAAGTGCCTTGGCATTTGATCTCTTGACACGTGTACTCGAAGCAAACGGCTACGATGTCTTATTTACCCGAAACATCACCGATATTGACGATAAAATTATTAATAAAGCACGAAAATGGAAAAAAAGCACTTCTTATATTGCCAAGCATTATTCCAATAGATATCATAAAGATATGAATGCTATTGGAGTGCGTCCGCCGAGCTTCGAACCCAAAGCGACCGAATCCATAGATGCCATGGTTGAGATGATACAAAAACTGATTGACAAAAAACACGCCTATAAGATTAGTAACGGCGATATTTATTTTGATACCGCCAGTGATAAAAGCTATCTAAGCCTCTCAAACCGTCAAAGCCAAGAAAACATCAGCCGTGTTGAAAAGATCTCTGAGAAACGTAACGAAGCTGATTTCGCCCTCTGGAAAGCGGTACATAACAGGAGTATTTCTTTTAAATCTCCCTTTGGTCCTGGACGTCCAGGGTGGCATTTGGAATGCTCAGCGATGATCGAACAGCATAAGGTCACCAAAGACCTCCCCTATGCGATTGACATCCATGGAGGAGGAGCCGACCTTCTGTTTCCTCACCATGAAAATGAAGCTGCCCAAACACGATGTGCAACCAACCATGCATTAGCAAAATACTGGGTACATAACGGTTTCATCAACGTGGATGGCGAAAAAATGTCCAAAAGTTTGGGGAACAGCTTTTTTCTCAAAGATGCTCTCAAAGCCTATAATGGCGAGGTGCTGCGTTTTTATCTCCTCAGTACTCACTATCGAGGTGATTTTAATTTTAACGAAGAAGATCTTATAGCTTCCAAGAAGCGGCTTGATCGACTTTATCGACTTAAAAAGCGTGTTTTTGGACTCACCGCTGAAATTATCAATACTGAGTTTCAAACTGCATTACTCGACGTGCTAAACGACGATTTAAATATTTCCAAAGCCTATGCCCTCATTGATGAGCTGATCGCTTCGGCCAATGACGCACTGGATACTAACCCAAAAGACAAAACATTCCGCCAAATGTTGCTCTCTTCTCTATCAAAGATTGAAACGGTGTTGGGATTTGGCGGACAAAATCCTTATGAATATTTTCAATTCGGTCTTGATGAATCCACCAAAATAAAAATAGACGCGCTAATCATACAACGCTCCCAGGCCAAAGCGCTCAAAGATTTTTCCGCTTCCGATGCGATTAGAGATGAACTCTCCAGGATGAATGTCTCTATCATGGATACAGTCAATGGAACATTTTGGGAGATCAGCAATTGAAATCGATTTATCAACGCTACTGGCCCTATATCAAAGGGTATAAATTTCACTACTTGATGGTTCTCATCGGAATCTTGCTCACTGTTACCGCAACCGCAGGAACTGCACACATTATGCAGCCGATTATGGACAATATGTTTATTAAAAAAGATCCGAAAATGCTCACCATCATTCCCCTGTTACTCATCGGGATTTATGTTTTAAAGTCATTGGGGAGATATTTACAATCTGTCTACACCAACTACATCGGTTTGCATATCATTTCGCGCCTTCGTGAAGATTTGTTAGAGAAAATCATGCACATGGACATGCAGTTTTTGTACATCAACCGCAGCGGTGAACTGATCTCCCGCATCACCAATGACCTTGCACGTGTTCAATATTTTGTCTCTTCCATGCTTCCTGAACTCATACGTGAGAGTATTACTGTTGTTGCTTTGGTTGGTTATGTTATCTGGCTGAATCCTATGTTGGCATTTTGGTCCCTCATTGTCATGCCAGTGATTATTGTTCCATTGATCTCCATCACCAAGCGACTCAAAAAGTTATCGCATCGCTCACAAGAAAAAAATGCTGATGTCATGACCCGATTGACCGAAGTATTCAACAACAGTGAGATCATCAAAGCCAATGCAACAGAGAGCTATGAGTTGGAACGTTTCAAAGAAGACAACGAATACTTTTTCAACATCAACATGAAATCAACCTATACCAACGAGCTGGTTTCTCCCCTCATGGAGATCATAGCCGCCATCGGTTTGGCAGCGGTTATCTATGTCGGTGGACGCGAGGTCTATGCGGACAAAATGAGCGTTGGAGAGTTTACCGCATTTCTCACAGCTGTAGGTTTGGTATTCCAACCGCTTCGCCGTGTCAGTTCTATCTACGGAAAGATTCAAGATGCCCTTGCGGCAAGTGAACGGGTATTTCATATTTTTGATATAGACAATGCGATCAAAGACGGGCCAAAAGAGTTGTCAGAACCTATAAACCACGTGCAGTTTCAGCATGTAACCTTGAAGTTTGGAGACAAAAAAGCGCTTGAAGATTTGAATCTTATTATTTACGCAGGGCAAAACATTGCCCTAGTCGGGCAAAGCGGCGGTGGAAAAAGCTCGCTGGTTAATCTCTTGTTACGCTTCTATGATGCTGATGAAGGTTTGATTAGCGTCAATAACCATAACATCCAAGAATACACCCAAAACTCCCTACGCCACCAAATAGCCAGTGTATCCCAGCGGGTCTACATCTTTCAAAATACCCTGGCTGCCAATGTTGCGTACGGAAGTGCTGTTGATGAATCAAAGGTCATAGAAGCCCTTAAAATGGCGGATGCCTTAGAATTTGCTATGAGCCTTCCAGAGGGGATTCACACGATGATGCAAGAGTTTGGAGCCAACCTCTCTGGAGGACAGCGACAGCGGATCGCCATTGCAAGAGCCATTTATAAACACGCATCCCTACTTATTTTAGATGAAGCAACCAGCGCATTGGACAATGAGAGTGAAAAACGGATTCAAAATGCCCTCCATGAGTATTCTAAAGACAAAATCACGCTTACCATTGCTCACCGTCTTAGCACCATCACTGATGCTGATATAATTTTGTATTTTGAAGCGGGAAAAATCATTGCACGAGGGTCCCACCAAGAGCTCTTAGAAACCTCCGAAGCATACCGTCGCTTAGCCGGTGAGATGGTTTAATTTTTACCCTTAAACCATTTTAGAGTATAATCGCATCAATTTATCACAAGAAGGCAAGACCCTATGATCGATTACGAATCATTAAAACCGTGGTTATTCAAGCTTCAGCCCGAAACTGCTCATACGCTAGGTGCTTTTGTTTTACGCGGTGCCGGCTTCTGTCCACCTCTTTTAAACAGTTTTATTAACAAACATTTTATCACCCACCCCTCACTGACCCAAGAACTCTTTGGACGCTCATTTCTCAATCCCGTAGGACTTGCTGCAGGTTTTGACAAAAATGCCACTATGATCGAGGGCACTTTGGCTATGGGCTTCGGTTTTACTGAGATCGGTACCCTTACCCCTAAGCCTCAAGAGGGAAATCCACGTCCGAGACTTTGGCGTCATATCGAAGAAGAAAGCTTGCAAAATGCGATGGGATTCAATAATGATGGATTGTTCCGAATATCGCATCGCTTGAAAAATATTTATCCTTTCAGCAGCCCGATCGGTGTCAATATCGGAAAAAACAAGCTCACTTCCGAAGAAAATGCTCTCAAAGATTACACAACGCTTATCAAAGCCCTTCACCCTTATGCCGATTACATGGTTATCAATATCTCTTCACCCAACACACCGGGATTACGTGATTTACAGAATGAAGAATTTATTGCTCAACTTTTCCGTTCAGCCAAAGAGATCACTTCTAAGCCGATTCTTCTTAAAATTGCCCCTGACATGTCAGAGGACCAAGCCGTAGCACTCTGTGTCCATGCCGTCCAAAGTGGTGCCGATGGGATCATCGCGACGAATACAACCGTTGACTATTCACTCCTTACCGATCCTGAAGACATTGGCGGGATCAGCGGTGAAGTACTGAGAGAACGAAGTTTTTACATTTTTGATGCCATCGCGCGTGAACTTTATGGAAAGACGATCCTCATCAGTGTGGGTGGTATTTCAACCCCTGAAGAAGCATATCGTCGTATCCGCGCCGGAGCCTCACTCGTTCAATTGTACAGTTCGCTTATATTTCAAGGTCCTGAAGTAGTTGAGGAGATCAACAGCGGCCTTATCGATTTACTCGCCCAAGATGGTTATAACTCTATCACTGAAGCTATCGGCGCCGATCGCCAATGAAATCTCTCACGGTATTATTTTTTACGCTAGGAACTTTAATGGCTTCATCTTTACCTTATTACGAAACTAAAACGCTTACCAATGGATTGCAAGTCGTTGCTATCCCTATGGACAACCATTCAGCTGTTATTTCTACCGATATTTTTTACAAAGTGGGAAGCCGCAACGAGGTTATGGGTAAAAGTGGTATTGCTCATATGCTCGAGCATATGAATTTCAAATCGACCAAAAATCTCAAAGCAGGTGAGTTTGATGAAGAGGTCAAAAGCATCGGCGGACTCAACAATGCATCTACCGGTTTTGACCATACCCATTACTATATCAAATCAAGCAGTGAAAATCTCGGAAAATCTCTGGGTCTTTTTTCAGAACTGATGCAAAATCTCAATCTCAAAGACGAAGAGTTCCAGCCAGAACGCAACGTAGTTGCCGAAGAGCGTCGATGGAGAACCGATAACAACCCAATGGGTTACCTCTATTTTCGCCTCTTTAACAGTGCCTATGTTTATCACTCCTATCACTGGACTCCAATTGGATTCATGAATGATATTCAAACATGGAGCCTCAAAGACATACAAGATTTCCACAAGACCTATTATCAGCCAAAAAATGCGATCCTCGTCGTAACGGGTGACATCAAACCGCAAACAGTCTTTGCCGAAGCACAAAAACACTTTGAGAGTGTTCCCAATACCGTTGATATCCCTGCAATAAAAATCGTTGAACCTGAACAAGACGGCGCACGACGTGTCATTGTTCACAAAGACAGTGAAGTAGAGATGCTGGCCATCTCATTTCCGATTCCCAATTTTCAACATTTAGATCAACCGAAGCTCTCAGCTATCAGCGAACTGCTCAGTTCCGGTAAAAGTTCACGCCTGTACCGTAAACTCGTCGATGAGAAACGACTTGTCAATCAAATTCACGCCTACAATATGGAAACCATTGATCCGGGAGTCTTTTTATTTTTAGCCATTGCCAACAAAGGTGTCACCGCTGAGAAAATAGAAAAAGAGCTTTGGAAAGAGATCAAAGCGCTTCAAACAAAACCGGTCAAAAAAGCGGAATTGGACAAAATAAAAATCAATACCCGTGCCGATTTCATCTACTCTCTCGAGAGTTCCACCTCTGTGGCTGAACTCTTCGGAAGTTATCTCGCGCGGGGTGATATTGCTCCGCTGGAACGCTATGAATCTTCGATCAACGCTCTCACGCCAAACGATATTCAAGAAATGGCTAAGCGCTATTTTGATATTAACAAATCAACCACACTCATTTTACGTAAAGGTCAAAAATGAATCTAGTAACAGGCTCAACAACCGCCCTGATCACTCCGTTTAAAAATGGAAAATTAGATGAGCAAAAATACGCCGATCTCATTAAACGACAAATACAGCATGGGATAAATGCCGTTTGCCCTGTTGGTACTACCGGGGAGAGCGCAACCCTCACTTATGATGAAGACCGCATCTGTATGGAAATTGCCGTAGCTGTGTGTAAGGGAACCAATACCAAAGTCCTTGCAGGTGCAGGGAGCAATTCAACATCCGAAGCGATAGAAGCCGCAAAAACAGCTCAAAAATGCGGTGTTGATGCCATATTTTCCGTTGCTCCTTATTATAATAAACCTTCTCAAGAGGGACTTTATCAACACTATAAAGCGATTGCCCAGTCCGTCAGTGACCTTCCTTTTATGCTCTACAACGTTCCTGGACGTACCGTTGTTGATATTAGTGCCGATACCGTTATCAGACTCTTTGACGATGTGACCAATATTTACGGTATCAAAGAGGCAACAGGAAGCATCGAGCGAACCATCGAACTCCTTTCTCGCAGACCTGAACTTAAAGTATTTAGCGGTGATGATGCCATTGACTATGCTATCCTGGCTTGCGGCGGTGCGGGAATCACTTCGGTAACATCCAATCTCTTGCCTGATTTGAAAAGTCAATTGGTCGCCAAAGCATTAGCCGGTGATTTTACGGGTTCTAAAGCGATCAATGATGCTCTTTATCCTATAAACAAAGCCCTCTTTTTAGAATCAAACCCTGTTATGATCAAAGCCGCTATGTACATTGCAGGACTGATTGATACACTGGAATATCGCCTTCCCCTCGTAGCGCCAAGTGCGGCCAACCTAAAAGCGATCGAAGAGATCATGAAAAATTATACTATTCAAGGAGCATAAAGAATGACAAATATGAAAGGCAAAACACTGGTAATTACCGGAGCCACTAAGGGTATCGGTCAAGCCATCGCCGAAAAATTTGCTCAAAATGGTGTTAATATCGCCTTTACGTACAACAGCAACGGAGAAATTGCTCAAGTTTTAGCCAATGAATTAGAGTCTAAATATGGTATCAAAGCACGCGCCTACCCTCTTAACATCTTGGAAACCGATGAATTCAAACCTCTTTTTGAAGCGATTGATGCTGATTTTGACCGTGTTGACTTTTTTGTCAGTAATGCCATGATTTACGGCCGTCCTGTTGTCGGCGGATACGGTAAATTTATGCGTCTTAAACCGAGAGGTCTTAACAATATCTATACCGCAACCGTCAATGCATTTGTCGTGGGAACTCAAGAAGCTGCAAAACGGATGGAAAAAGTGGGAGGCGGTGCCGTCGTCACCATGTCCAGTACGGGCAATCTCATCTACATCGAAAACTACGCAGGTCACGGAACCAACAAAGCAGCCGTAGAGGCCATGAGCCGCTATGCTGCCGTTGAGCTTGGAGAGATGAACATACGTGTCAATGCCGTTTCAGGCGGTCCTATTGATACCGATGCCCTCAAAGCATTTACCAACTACGAAGAGGTAAAAGCCGAGACTATCCGACGCTCTGCCATGAATCGTATGGGTTCACCAAATGATATCGCAGGTGCCGTTTATTTCCTTTGTACCGATGAAGCGAGCTGGATTACAGGTCAAACGATCGTCGTTGATGGCGGAACTACATTTAGATGATCAATCTCCCCAATCTCCTCGCACTCTCACGCCTTCTCATCGCTCCGGTGATGTTTTGGGTCATTCTCAATCCGCAGATTTTTACCAATAATGGCTGGCATATCAGCTGGAGCTATTACGCTGCATCCCTGCTTTTTGTACTTGCAAGCGTTACCGATTTTTTTGACGGCTACATCGCACGCGAACTCAATCAAATCACCATCGTCGGACAGATCCTCGATCCTTTGGCCGATAAGATGCTCACATTGGCTGCTTTTTTGGGTTTGATGATGAGCGGTGAAGCTTCGGCTTGGGCTATCTACATCATTATAGGCCGTGAGCTTTTCATCACGGGGCTTCGAACCCTATCACTCTCTGAGGGGATCGACATCAGTGCTTCATGGGCGGGAAAAGTCAAAACCGTTGCACAGATGATCGCCATCGGATTTTTACTGATGCATTGGATGGGAGGAGAGTTCCTCCTTTGGATAGCCGTAGCCCTTACGCTGTATTCCGGTGGTGAATATCTCGTAGGCTTTGCAAGAGCGTACCGCACAAAGGAAACAGTATGAGTTGGATTATCGCTCTTCTTATTTTATCCGCTCTTATCTTTTTTCATGAATTGGGGCACTACAGCGCCGCTAAGTTTTTTGGTGTCTTTGTTGAAGTTTTCAGTATCGGATTTGGTAAAAAACTACTCTCTTTTAACTGGCTTGGGACGAAATGGCAAATATCGGCTATCCCTCTAGGGGGCTATGTCAAGATGAAGGGTCAGGACGATCTTGATCCGACTGCACTAAGCCTCGATAACGATAGCTACAATTCTAAAAAACCATGGCAACGTATCATTATCCTCCTTGCAGGGCCCGCTGCCAACTTTGTACTCGCTTGGTTTTTATTGTATGCAATTGCTCTTGGCGGCCCAAAAGCTCTCTCTCCGGTTATCGGCATGGTATCGCCAAACTCACCGGCACAGATCGCGGGTCTTCTTAAAAATGATCGAATTTTATCTATTAACGGGGAAGCAATTACGCAGTGGGATGAACTCTCTAATGCCATTGTTTCTTCTACGGAAAATCTGACACTTCAAGTACAACGCGGCAATACACTTCAGTTTGTCACCCTCTCCCCTCGTATCAGCGAATCCCAAAATATGTTCAAAGAAAAAATTTACAAACGAATGGTGGGCATTGCACCGTCGGGTGATACTCATGTATTGCATTTGGATCCCATCCAAGCCATAAAATACGCGTCAAAAGAGACGGTTGATGCTTCCTTGATGATTTTCCAAAGCGTTCAAAAACTCATTACAGGAGCTGTCCCAACCAAAGAACTCGGTGGAGTGGTCAGCATCGTACAAATTACAGCAGATGCTACCCAGTATGGGTGGATGAGTCTCTTTTTCTTTGCAGCACTCATATCTGTTAACCTCGGTGTTCTAAATCTTCTTCCTATCCCCGCACTTGATGGGGGGCACATCGTCTTCAATCTCTATGAAATAATTCGTCGTAAAGCACCTAGCGAAGCGGTTATTACACAACTCACCATTGGTGGCTGGGTAATATTACTTGGACTTATGTGTTTGGGTTTATACAACGATATCACGAGACTCATGCAATGAATACCCTAGAGCAAAAGCGTCATTTTGATGCTGTAATTGAGCGAATAGAACGGGCTCGTATCCGTGTAAGCGAACACCATATTGTGAAGATTGTTGCCGCGAGTAAATATGTGGATGCAGATGCCATTCGTGACTTGTATTCCATCGGTCAGCGCGCTTTTGGTGAGAACAAAGTACAGGATTTAAAAACAAAAGCAGATTTACTCGAAGAATTGCCTCTTGAATGGCATTTCATCGGGACGTTACAAAAAAACAAGATCAATCAGCTTCTTAGCGTCCATCCGCATATGATACATTCCATCGATTCCATCGACCTTGCCCATGCACTTCAGGAACGCCTTTCAAGAGAGAATCAAACACTGCGCGCACTCGTCCAGGTAAACTCTGCGCAAGAAGAGACAAAGTCAGGGTTCACACCCCTCGAATTCCTCAGATCTTATGACCAAATTGCCAATGAGTGCCCCAACCTACAGCTTCAAGGGATAATGAGTATCGGAGCGCATACCGATGATCAAAACATTGTCAAAAAAAGTTTTGAGACGACGCGATCTTTATTTGAACAGCTCCCTAATGCCACTACCTGTTCAATGGGGATGAGCAGTGATTTTGAACTCGCCATAGAGTGCGGGTCTAATTTGATACGATTAGGATCAATTCTTTTTAAACAACCGTGATTTTGTAAAATCACCTTTGGAAAATTAATTTTTTTGATATAATATAACAATTCTTTGATAAGGCAGCGAGTGGACAAAATTCGGATTAGAGCGACACTGTTTGCAATGGGGATTGTCCTAGCTCTGATGGGCTATTTTATTTACACAATTTTTCAAGATAAAAAGCGTGTACTCGATGAGAAGACCCACTCTCATCGTGTTCTTCTTAAAAATGCCTACGAGCTCTCTATCTTGGATACTGAAAAAGGGCTCAATCACTTTGCCTGTAAAATGATGTCCGATCACAATCTCATAGATGCTTTTGCGGCACGTGACCGTGATGCCCTCTATGCATTGGCACTTCCTTATTTTAATGAGGCTCATGCACGCGGGGATGTAGATTTAACTGGATTTGTTCAAAGCGACGGTTTACATTTCTTGCGAATGCAGGAACCGAAGAAATTTGGTGACAATATCACCGATAAACGTCCCATGCTTGCCCTTGCCATTAAAACCCAACAACCGTTAGTCTCTCTGGATGTTACCAAATACGATGTTTCCCTTGTCAGTATTATTCCAATTTTTAAAGATCATAAATTTTTAGGCGTACTCCAAGTCATTTCCAAAATTCAACGTATACAAGAGCGTCTTAATGCCCATTCTGGGATCAAGAGTGCTCTGGCTTTTGATACCAAGGCACTGCAGAAAATGTTGCCAGATGATCACTCAAAAACATATGGGGCCTATTCGCTCATCTCTTCCAATGATCCCTTGTTTGAACAGTTGCCGAAAAGTTATTCCTTTCTTGATTCTATACGTTACACTATTTCCAATACAACCTATATCATCGCATCCAGAGAGTTGACCACCTATGCTAATCAACCATTAGCACGCATGATATGTGCTCTTGATATTACCAATGATGAACTCGCTTACGAACGTGAAATCAACAATATGATAATTATCAGTTTAGCCGTAATCGCGTTATTGGGCATCATCTTACATCTTGGTTTTAAAAAGCTTATTGACCGAATACGCGCACTGTCTATCCAATTAACAAAACGATTGGACACTCAGCTTCATACCGACGCCCTAACCGGACTGCCAAATCGAAAATCATTGCTCGAGCATATCGAAAAGAAAAAGTACGTTGCTGTTTTGCTTCTCAATATAGACAACTTCAAAGAAACCAATGACTTGTATGGCCATGAAGTAGGAGATAAGATTTTACAAGAAGTCGGTGAAGCAATCAAACTCATAATTGAAGACTATTCCCTCCACCTCTATAAAATGCATTCAGATGAATATGCCTTGGCCCTTGATAAATATGTCAAGGTTGAAGAGTTTAACGTTATGTGCCAAATGATCATTGATCGCCTTCATACCCTAAACTACGAAATTGACGATATCACTATTTTTATTACTTTTAGTATGGGAGCGGATATCTGTTTCGAAGATGGTTGTGATTTGGTCGGACGTGCTGATATGGCACTAAAAACTGCAAAAAAGAAAGGCTTTGTATTTGTAAAATATCATGATTCTCTCCAGATAAAAGAGGAATATCATAATAATATATTGTGGAGTAAAAAACTCAAAGATGCCATAAATAATCATCGATTTGCCCTTTATTATCAAGGAATCCATGAAGCTTCTACAAAAAATATCTTTGAGTATGAAGCACTTATACGTATCATAGACGAAGACGGTACGGTCATAGCACCGGCTAAATTTTTAGATATTGCCAAAAAATCACGTCTTTATAGCCATATTACAGATTTTGTTATTCACCAAATTTTTAAACAATTGATTGCATCGCCTCACTGCTATTCAATCAATCTTTCTATAGATGACATTCTTAACCCAAAAATTCAGAATCTGATCTATGAACTTCTCGCTGAACATTCAGTAGGCGATCGACTTACTTTTGAGCTTCTTGAGGGTGAGGGAATTGAAAATTATCAAGAAGTTTCGACATTTATTACCCTGGTAAAAGAGCATGGTTGCAAGATTGCTATTGATGACTTTGGTACAGGCTATTCAAACTTCGCTCACATCATGAAGCTCAATGTTGATTTCATCAAAATTGACGGTTCCCTCATCAAGCGTCTTGATCTTGACTTTAGTGCTCAAGATATCGTTCGTACTATTGTCGAGTTTGCACACCGTTTAAATATCAAAACGGTTGCTGAATTTGTCTCTACAAAAGACATCTATGACGAGTGTCTAGATTTGGGAATAGATTATATCCAAGGGTATTACCTAAGCGAACCCAAGCCTATAACAGACATTAACGCCTACTAACTTTCTTTTACCCCTTTTTCGCCTTCATTATGCTACCCTATTGCATAAAGGAGTCACTATGCCGTTTGTCCGATTTTTTGATCAAATTTCTAATAATGATGTCACTCTAGTAGGCGGTAAAAATGCCAGCTTGGGTGAGATGTACCGTAACCTCTCAGAACAGGGTATACATGTCCCTTTTGGTTTTGCCACTACAGCTGAAGCTTATCGCACCTTTCTAACCGAGACGGGGATTAAAACACCTCTTATGCAACTCCTTGACACTCTTAATGCCGATGATGTTGACTCCCTCCGTGATGTCGGACAAAAAATTCGAGACCTTATCGTTAAGACACCACTACCCACATCACTTTCGCAAGCTATCCTTAATGCCTATTCTACATTATGCACACACTACAATCTTCCAATAATTGATGTAGCAATTCGTTCTTCCGCAACAGCTGAAGACCTTCCCAATGCAAGTTTTGCAGGACAACAGGAGAGTTTTTTAAATATCTCCGGTGATGCGCGGCTCTTAGAGCATGTTCGCAAATGCTACGCATCGCTTTTTACCGATCGTGCGATCAGTTACCGTCACCATAACGGATTTGATCATATGAGCATCAGTTTGTGCGTAGGTGTCCAGAAAATGGTTCGTAGTGATCTTTCATCCAGTGGTATCATCTTTACTATCGATCCCGATTCTGGATCAGATTCTCTCATCATTATCAATTCAACCTGGGGGTTAGGAGAGAATATCGTTGGAGGGAAAATAAATCCGGATGAGTTTACGGTTTTCAAACCCACATTAAAGACACACCGTTGTATTCTAAAACGTAAGATGGGGACTAAACGCTTGCAAATGATTTATGATCCCAATGATCCGACACATACTCTTAACATTGAGACTCCCGATACGCTTCAGCATCAGTTTAGTCTTACGGATAACGACATTATGACTCTTGCGCAAAACGCATTTACCATTGAACAGCACTATTCCTCTCTTGCGGGTCACAAAGTTCCCATGGACATCGAATGGGCCAAAGACGGACTCGATGGAAAGCTGTATATTGTTCAAGCACGCCCGGAAACCGTACAAAGTCTTAAAGAAAAAAGTTTTGCTCTTATCACCTATGCTTTTGATGGCATACCAAGTAAAAAGAAACTGCTTACCGGCACTGCAGTAGGTGAAAAGATTGCCAGCGGAAGAGTAAGAATCATCCGTGATAGCAGTGAATTTCATTTATTTCAAAAAGGTGAAGTCCTTGTGACAGATAATACCGATCCAGATTGGGAACCCATTATGAAAAAAGCCTCCGCCCTTATTACAAACCGTGGCGGGCGGACCTGTCATGCGGCCATTGTTGCTCGTGAAATTGGGGTGGGTGCCATTGTTGGGACGACGGATGCCACTGCACAATTGCATAATGGTCAAGATGTGACAATTAGCTGTGCCCAGGGAGAAGTTGGGTCTGTCTATGACGGGATTCTTCCCTATCACATAGACACCCTTGACCTTAGTGGCAGCGGTGAACCGCATACGCATCTTTATCTCAATATAGGTGATCCTCAAAGTGCTTTTCATTACGCACAATTACCCAATCATGGTGTGGGACTTGCCCGTATGGAATTTGTAATCAATAACACCATCAAAGCGCATCCACTTGCACTCATCGATATGATGGAGGGTAAAACACCATCTAATGAGGATGAAATCCGTATCCTTATGCGAGGATATGAAGATTCAAAACAATTTTTTCAAGATAAGATCATGGAAGGGATCGGAACAATCTGCGCCGCATTTTATCCAAAACCCGTCATTGTCCGAACGAGTGATTTTAAAAGCAATGAATACCGTCACATGATCGGTGGCGAAGCCTATGAGTCAGAGGAAGAAAATCCAATGATAGGATTTCGTGGAGCTTCTCGATACAACTCTGAACTCTACAAAAAAGCATTTGAATGGGAATGTGAAGCGCTGCGTAGAGTTCGCGATGAAATGGGATTAACCAACATGCAGTTGATGCTCCCTTTTGTCCGTACACCGCAAGAGGGACGCAATGCCATTGCCATTATGAATACGCAAGGGCTGATTCAAGGGGTAAACGGTCTGAAAATATACGCCATGTGTGAAATTCCAAGCAACGTTATCTTGGCCGATGAGTTTTTGAAGATTTTTGACGGCTACAGCATCGGCTCCAATGATTTGACGCAACTCACATTGGGTGTTGACCGTGACAGTGCCCTTGTTGCTTCCATCTTTGATGAGCGCAATGAAGCCGTGAAACGGATGCTGAAAATGGCGATTGATGCCTGTAAAAAAGAGGGAAAATACATCGGTATCTGCGGCCAAGCCCCCTCAGATTACCCTGAAATCACCCGCTTTTTAGTGGAAGCGGGAATCGATTCAATTTCTTTGAATCCCGATTCGATCGTCAAGACATGGAAGCTCGTCTTGGAATTAGAAAATGCCAAGAAGTGAGCTTATCGAAGGGTTATAATAAACCCTTTGCGTCCACTGGTGCACAGTTCAACATTCCCTCCGTGCGCTGCGGCGATGTTTTTGGCCAATACCAAGCCCAAACCATTTCCCTTTTCTTTGGTACTTTTAAACGCTTCAAAGAGAAGTTTTTCATTCACAATCGGTATACCACTGTCGTAGATAGCAAAACGGTGAAAACCCTCTTCATGCGTGTACACTATCTCTACACTTCCCTCATCATGCTCATCGTCCAGCTCTATCGCATCGATCGCATTGAAAATGAAATTGGAGAAAAGCATCCCTAACAAATCCAAATCCCCTTGCAGTTCAAAATCTTCTTCAGGGAATACAAAATGGATCTCTTTGGCATAACTGTAATAGCCAATAGCATTTTTGAGTTCGTTACGAATCACACTCCATTGCAAAGAGGCTTTTTGGGTACTAATCCCCTTGGAAAACATCAGCGTCGCTTTGATAATCCGCTCGATACGGTAGAGTGATTTTTGTATTTCACTCACGATTGGTTTGTTTTCCTCTTTGACCCGCTTCATCAGTGTTGAAGCCAAAAGTGCGATGGAACCGATAGGATTACGAATTTCGTGGCTCAAATGCGCCGCCATCTGACCCATCGTTGCCAAATTTTCTTTGCGCTTTTGCTCCGTAATATCCGTTGCACTAAAAAGTTGTTTTTCATTATGCAGTGCTGATTTAATCAAATACGAGCGCTCCTGAAACATCACCTCATAATCCTGCTCATCCCAGCGCAGTGTTTCGAATAACCCTTCCAGTGCTTTTCCTTGCGAATTTTGCAGAAAAATCGAACCGTCTTCTTCAACAATCCATATCGCGTTGGGCAAAAACTCGATAACCTGCTCGATTGTTGATTGTAAATGATCGTATGACTGACGAAGTGCTACGTATTCTTCTTCAACTTTGTAGGTTTGGTCAATGAGGGCCTTGAGCTCTTCGGGTGAAATCGTTTCAGACATTATACTTCACCGATATGTACTAGAATTTGATAAAGACCGTAAGCATCCTCTGTTCCCGCCAACTCCCGAATCGAGTGCATCGCCAGTGTCGGCACACCCACATCAATTGTCTCAACGCCCAGTCGGGTTGACGTGATGGGGCCGATGGTCGAACCACACCCCATGTCACTGCGTGTTACGAAGGTTTGTGTTGCAGCAGTTATCTTTTGAGCGCATTGCACAAATCGCCCCATCGTCCGTGAACTGGTTGCGTAACGCTGATTGGAGTTGATTTTAATTGCGACCCCTTTATTCAACAACGGGGCATGTTCGCTCTCATGTTTAGCAGGGAAATTAGGATGCTGTGCATGAGCATTGTCACACGATACCATAAGCGATTGACGCATAAGGGTGGAAAAGTTTTCACCCGCGATACGGCGAAGCACCTCTTCGACAAACGTCCCTCCTGCCCCTACATGTGAGTCACTACCAACTTCCTCATGATCCATGCACGCTAAAAACATCGGATTTTTGGTATGGATCAGTCCTTGAAGTCCCACATAACAACTCAGCAGATTATCCAGACGCGCAGAGGTGACAAACTCTTCATTAATCCCGAGGAATGACCCCTTTTGCACATCGTAAAAACTCAGTTCATGTGCAAGCAGTCTTCCGCTGCTCTCTCCCGCTTCACTCAGTATCCACGACTCAAAATCAAATTCCTCACCGCATGCCATCATCGGAACAATATCCGTCTGTGCATTGATAGAGCGGTTGGAATTTGCCTCACGATCGAGATGAATCGCGAGTGACGAGACCACACCGATAGGGCGTTTGATGTCTATGAGTTTTTCACAACGCACACCCTGACCGTCTAAATAGACAATCCGTCCTGCTAAACTCAAATCACGATCAAACCACGGG
The DNA here is from genome assembly GCA_041661985.1 of Sulfuricurvum sp. Classification (GTDB taxonomy): domain Bacteria; phylum Campylobacterota; class Campylobacteria; order Campylobacterales; family Sulfurimonadaceae; genus Sulfuricurvum. Next base: position 187,108 of record JBAZTK010000001.1, read on the forward strand.
TTAAGCAATACGCCGCCATACGGCTCCACACCGAAGCGAATCGTCCCCGCACTTTTCGTCACAGGATTGGGCTTCAAACGCAGATGAGGAGAATCGGTATGTGCCCCCACGATGGTATACCCTTTTTCCGCTGATGGCGGGTAAGTAAAAGCTACGATCGAAGAGTCGTTACGCGTCACGTAGTACCCCATCCCCTCTTTTAATTGCCACTTATCGCACTCATCCAGCTTTTGGTACCCTGCGGCTTCTAGCGTAACACTCATCTGTTCCACTGCATGAAACGGTGTCGGTGAAGCGTCGATAAATTGGATCAGTTTTTCGTTAAATTCGCGCATGGTTTTGCTTTCTCATAATAATTTATTTTTTGATTACCCGATAACTTCTACAATCCCCGTCTCGTTACTCGAAATCATCGTTTGAATCTGTGTTGCATGCCGTAGGAGAAGCTCCGCGTTTTTATCAACAGAACTATTTCCTGAACGAAGCCAAATAATATGAGGGGGAAATCCGTGATAGGTAGTGAGATCGTTGAAATCGGAATCTTTGGTCACAATGACAAAGCCATTGGTTTTGGCAAATTCCCAAACGTCGTAATCGGAAGCTTTATCAAGATTTAAAGCGGCAACATGTGCCGATTTTGGGAAAGCATCACTCACTTTCGCGACCAATCTATAGGAGAGATTCTGATCAAACAAAAGCTTCATGCGCAGATGGAAACTTTGTGTTCTTTATCCGCCGCATAGGAAAGTGCCGCGAGAATATCCTCTTCATTCAGTTCGGGGAAATCTTCGATGATATTGGTAAAACTCATCTTATTGGCAAGCATATCGAGGATGTCGTACACAGTGATGCGCATACCCCTAATTGTTGGTTTGCCGGAACGGATTTGCGGGTTGATGGTGATGATGGATTGGTATTCAGCCATAATGTTTCCTCATGGAAAGTTAAAACATTATAACAAATATTTCGTGATACTTTCCCACACACTATTTATAGGTACTTTGCGGACTTTTCTATTTATTGGCTTAGAGCATTAAAGTTCTGATTTGAAATTTTTTGATTAAGCATATCTTGAATTACATTCCAATCCTCCTGAGAAACCATAACAACCTTATTTCGTTTTTCCGTCATGATGATTGGTTCATGATTTTCTTCTATCTTCCCAATATGATGGCATATCTAAATAAACTTGTTGTGTTAACTCCGCTAAGAGTTCCAAGTTATTTAAATTGTATTTAATCGTATGTGAAGAAATTAACCCCTGATGTTTACCACCTTTCTTTTCCCAAGCACTTGATAATCCTGCATAATCTTCTATAAAAAGTTCCAATCCTGTTAAAATCATGATATGTGCTCTTATCTCTTTATTTTTCGAATTATATCCTCTGCCCCATTCTGCAAATTTTTTGAGACGATTAATTTCATCTATTGAGAAGTCCTCATATTCTTTCATCGTAGCAAATACAAGTATAGATTTTGGGAATGTTTCTCCAAGTAATTTCATTTTTGCAATATCTAAATCTTTAAAAGCATCTTGTGCAAAACTTTTAGCTTCGCCAAATACAATATTAGAAGCGTTGTTTAATCCTAAAACTTCTTGTTTTTGAGTCCAAAGAATAAAATCCGCTTCGGCTTTTTCACCTGATTTTAGCGTTAGTTCTTGTCCTGCTGACCAAGTCATTTTTAGTCTATTTGCATTATCAATATTTCTCTCAAAAAAGTGTATAGCCAAAGCAGAAGCATACCCTCCTCTAGAATAATCAGGTATTGCGAATGGTCCTATCACCCGATATGACCATCGAGAATATTCAGATTTAGATGGTTTTGTAATGGGAAAATCAAAAAGTTTCAAACATCGACTACAAGTAAGAGTGTAATCTAGTTCTTTGAGTGTATACCAGCTCCAACTATCACACTTGGAACATTTTACTTCGAGCCCAAGTTCTACTATTTTTTGACTAGCTAAAACCTCTGAGCGAGACGCAGACCATTCTTTCTTCTTAATATCCTTATTTATCATGTTCTCAAACTTATTTATTTGAAAACTTCTTGTGAGGGGTGTTTTTGCCATTTTATCAAGTGTTTCAATAATATTTTTATTAACGATACTCCAAACTTGAGTTACACCGCCTAGAGTTTCTATAATTTGCTGTGTAGATTTTCCAGCATCAGAGACTGTAGCTGATATTCCATATTCTTTTAGCCATTGATTTATAGCAACGGTGCCATTTTCTAATCTCCAACTCTCGCCATGATCTTTATATTCAGGGAAGATAATCAGGCCTTCCGTTGTAGACAATAAATGTTTATTGAAAATTCCAAATTTTGGAAATATAGGGTTTCTGTAGTTAGTCGGAAAAACAGTTGTTATTTTATTTTCAAAACTCCAATCATTAATATTTATAACGTTTGCCCAACGAACTTTATTGCCATATTTTTCTGCAAAATCAGGTGCTAATGTATTAAAAGACATTCGGCTATCTTCATCATTTGATAAATTAATTTCTTTACTATCTTGTTGATAAGTCAAAATAGGCCGACGTAATCCATGAATCTGATTAGATCGCTCTACCTTAATATCGGGATACCAAAATTGTATATGGTTCGCTCCTACTATATCAATTTGAATATATTGACTATAAATATTTTTCGCTTCATATTCTGATATTGAACGAGAAAATATAGTGGTAGAACTCAACATATAGTCTGGTTGCCAAGGAGAGGGACGATGATGTTTTAAAATAAACTCTTTACAAAAAGGAAAAAGTTCTTTTATCCATTGTTTTGGTATCGCTATAACTTCTCGATAAATAATTCTTAAATTCCAAAAATCTATTAAATCTCTAGTTTCTTCTATATCTAGAATAAAAAGTCTAGGTTCAGGCGTTCTTTCAGAAAAACTAATATCTATTCGTGCATGTCCAATATCTATAGGTGCGAAATATTGAGATGAATAGAGTTCCAAAAGTGATTGAGCATCTAATTTTATGGTAGCAGGTTCGAAAATATCTATATAATTCTTTTCAATATAAGAAAAGTCTTCATCTTCTGGGAAAGAACCAAAAATACAAGAAGTAAAAATTTTTAAAGATTTCTCTTTTGATGTAACATTTACTATATCAACCTTATGTCTTCTTTCAAATTGATATTTTTTTTCGTATAAATGGATATACAGATCATTAATATTTAATCCATATTCATTCAAACTCCTATATTTATCTTTATGAAGTAGGTTATCTAACGATAATATTCTCTCCTTATCAAAATCGATATCATCCGCAAGTCCTTTTTCTGCCTCGACAATAAAATCTGGCTCAAAAAAATCTAAGTAATCATTTATAATCTGTTGTGCATTATTTTTGAGATGCTCATGTTTAGACCACCATTTTGGAACTTGTTTAAAAAATGGCACAATAGGATTAAATTTCCCACCCCATAAAAAAGTGTTGATTTGAAAAATTTTAAGAATATTTTTTTTGTCATTAGGCTTTACAAGAAAAACAAATCTTATAGGTCTTAATTTTATATCAACTTTAACATTGTTCATCCCATGTGCCTATTGAATTTAAAATGAATGTAATGGCAACATCATATCACATCCACATCTTCTAAAGCACTCAATTCTTCAAGCACCTTGTTATCGACCCTTATCGCTGAATCGATCACAACATCGGCGAGTTTTGAGACAATGATCAGTTTGATCGCTCGACGTCCAGGATTACGACGTACAAGTGTATAAAGCTTCTCAAGCGGCTCTAAGTTATCACTTAATCGGATACGTAATACCAACGGCTCCTGCGGTGCTTCTACGATTTTCGTCTCGACTTTTTTGGCCTCTTTTTTCGCTTCAGAGAGAGTCATAATCTTCGTGACACTGATACGGGTGAACATCTCTGTGTGGGTGACTTTGACCTTGAACGCGATGGGTTCGTCCTGATCCATCTTCTCAAGCTGTTCGAGCTTGTCCGTAAAGAGCATCATCTCGATATTGCCGTGAAAGTCCATGAGACTGACCAGTCCAAACTGTGATCCCTTTTTCGACATTTTCACCTTGATCTCTTCGACTTTTCCGATGAAAATGGCACTCGAACCGTCCGCGATGTTTTCCAACTCAGATGAGAGGGTGTAGTTGATACTGTCAATGGCTTCTCGGAAATTATCGAGAGGATGACCGGAGACGTAAAAGCCCAAAGTTTCCTTTTCAAATTCCAAGAGCGCTTTGAGATCGTATTCCTCATAATTTTTGAGGCTTAACTCAACCGTCATGACCTCATCATCATCCCCGAAAAGGCTAAATTGCGCATCTTTTTGCAGAGTGGAACTTTTTTTGGCGGTTTCTACCATCATCTCGACCTGCTCCAAGAGCGCACGGCGTGAGTAGCCAAAACTGTCCAACCCCCCTGCTTTGATGATGCATTCGATCACCCGCTTGTTTACTTTTTGCGGTTCTATGCGGTTGATGAAATCCTGTATGTCTTTGAATTCACCCTCAACTCTGGCTTCAAGGATTGATTCCACTGCCGCTTCTCCAACACCCTTGATTGCCCCTAGACCGAAAAGTATCTGATCTTGACCGTCTTTGTTGATGGCTGAGAATTCGAGCTGTGAGTGGTTGATATCGGGTGCCCCCAAAAAGATCTTCATCCGTTTGGCTTCATCGATGTATTTGACCACTTTGTCGGTGTTATCTTTTTCACTCGTTAATAATGCCGCCATAAACTCCTGTGGATAGTAAGTTTTGAGCCATGCTGTTTGAAACGTGATCATCGCATACGCAGCGGAATGCGATTTGTTAAACCCGTATCCCGCAAATTTCTCAATCAGGTCAAAGAGTTCGGAGGCTTTTTTGTAATCCAAGCTCTGTTTTGCCGCCCCTTGGCTAAACTCATCGTTGTACGCCGAGAGGTCTTTTTTCTTACCCATCGCACGACGAATAATATCCGAGTACCCCAGACTGAATCCGCCGATCGTCTGAACGATCTGCATGACCTGCTCTTGGTAAACGATAACCCCGTAGGTTGGTTTGAGAATCGCTTCCATCGCAGGGAACGTATAGGTGATCGCCTGACGCCCGTGCTTACGCTCGATAAAGTCATCCAGCATCCCAGACTCCATCGGTCCCGGACGATACAGTGCCAAAACCGCAATCAAGTCCTCGAAGGAACTGGGCTTAAGCCGTTTATTAAGGTCTTGCATACCTGAACTCTCGATCTGGAACATTCCGATCGTGTCACCGCTTTGGATTACCTTGTACACTTCAGGATCATTTTCATCAATAGCGTGCCAATCGACCTCTTTTTCGTATCGGTTTTTAATCAGCTTGATAGCGCTGTCGATCACGTCGAGGGTTTTAAGTCCCAAGAAGTCGAACTTGATCAAATCAACGTCTTCGAGATAGTTCAACGAGTACTGCGTTATGTAGTTTTCTTCCCCAGATGGTTTATAAATCGGTGTTTTTTTCCACAGTGGCTCGTTAGAGATAACAACACCCGCCGCGTGCATCCCCGCATTGCGCTTTAGACCCTCAAGTTTTTTGGCAAATTCCCAAACGCGCATCGCAGACGCATCACCCTCGATGAGCTCTCGAATTTTCGGCTCTTTTTGGTAGGCACCGTCTTCGGTTTTGCCCCCTTTGGTTTTGCCGTTGAGGGTAATGCCCAACTCATCTGGGATCAGTTTGGCCATAATGTCGGCTTGAGAGAGCGGCATGTCCAAAACACGTGCGACATCGCGGATAACTCCCTTCGCTAATAGCGAACCAAAGGTGATAATCTGCGCTACTTGTTCACGTCCGTATTTGCGCACCACATAGTCGATGATCTCACCACGGCGCGCTTGCATGAAGTCCATATCGATATCGGGCATCGATACACGCTCAGGATTGAGAAAACGCTCGAATAGCAAATCGTATTTCATCGGGTCGATATCAGTAATCTCCAAACTGTACGCTACCAGACTCCCCGCTGCCGATCCCCGTCCAGGACCCACAGCGATTCCCATCCGTTTGGCTTCACGGACGAAATCCCAAACGATGAGCATGTAGCCCGGGAATTTCATCTGATTGATGACCCCTATCTCAAATTCGAGCCGATCACGGTACTCTTGGAATCGCGCTTGCGGGACATGTTTCAGTCGCTCTTCCAAACCGATACGGCAACGGTGGATAAAATACTCGGAATCTTCTTCGATGACCAAACCCTCTTCTAGGGCATATTCGGTTGTAAATTTAAAATTTGGAGGGGTAGGATTTCCGAGTTTGAGTTCCAGTTGACACTTCTCCACAATCTCCTGTGTATGATAAAGCGCTTCGGGAATATCGGCGAACAAGAGTGCCATCTGCTCAGGCGATTTAACGTAAAACTCATGGACTGAGTGACGCATACGTTTGGGATCATCATAAAGTTTATTCATCCCAATACACATAAACGCCTCGTGATACTGCGCGTCACCTGGGAACGTATAGTGGGTGTCATTGGTTGCTACAAGCTTGATCCCCGTCTCTTGAGAGATACGGATCACCTGTTCATCGATAAACAGCTGATCGGCAATCCCGTGACGCATTATCTCGAGATAAAAATCATCTCCGAACATCTCTTTGTACTCCAGCGCGATACGCTTGGCTTCATCGTACCCTAGAGCGCCGTTTTTTACATTGCGCTCGCTGTAGGTATTAAGGTGCCAGTTAACCTCACCTTGCAAACATGCAGAAGTACAGATGATTCCTTCACAATTTTCTCTCAAAAGCTGTTTGTTAATACGGGGAAAGTAGTAAAAACCGTTGATGTACGCTTGCGAAGAGAGATACATGAGATTTTTATAACCCACTTCGTTTTTAGCAAACAAACAGACATGAAAACGCTGTTTGATACTCTTGTCCCCCAACTCTGCACCATTGTGAATGTACGCTTCCATCCCGATAATCGGCTTTATCCCTGCATCGCGCATCTGATGGTAGAAATCAATCGCTCCGAACATGTTTCCATGATCGCTCATCGCCACCGACGTCATACCCAACTCTTTGACCCGTGCTGCCAATGCAGAGATTTTATTGGCACCATCAAGCAGTGAGTATTCGGTATGCAAATGGAGATGGGTAAACGGAGGAACGCTCATAAAAAAACCTTGGAAAAATATGAAAAGATTATAGTGTTTAGCGGGTAAAGAGGAGCTTTGTTAGAGACGTTTTGACAATAATTTATTGAGCCCATCCGCAAACTCTCGGACAGTTTTAGCTCCGATAGCGGCAGGTCCACCGGTTATCTCTCCCGAGTTACGTAACTCTTCCATCAAATTACGCATTGCCAACAGATGTTTAATGTTATTTTCATCGTAAATCGTCCCTCTGGGATCAAGTGCCACAGCACCTATGGTGACAATGCGATCCGCGAGAGGGATATCAGCGGTAATCACTAAATCTTCCGCTTCACACAGCTCGGCGATGCGATGATCCGCTTCATCGGGCCCCTGCTCCACTACTTGCATGGAAACAAAAGGGACATTGGGGATGGCTATGTTTTTATTGGCTACGAAGATGGTGGTAATTTTACGCTTAAGTACGGCGCGCATTAATATTTCTTTGAGTGCGTTGGGAAACGCATCGGCATCAACAAGAATTTTCATGGGTTACAGAAGCTCAATACCGAATCGTCTGAGAACAACCACCGTTAGGAAAAAGCACCCTATCGTTATGAGAGCAGAAACTCCCATAGTTGGCCAGAATCCAATCTTTTTTAGCAATGGCCAGAAGGTTAAAAACATTGGCAATGTCGGCACGGAATACCAAAAAACATACTCAACGTAGCTGCCCATTCTATCACTCGACTGACCTTCCATGTAAAGCCACATCAAAACCGAGAAGGTGACTAACGGCAAAGCGGTAATCAAACCGCCCATTTTTTCACTCTGCTTGGCTACTTCTGAGACTGCTACAATAAATCCTGCAGTCAGTAAGTACTTAACAATCAGCCATGTCATCTTCTCAACCTTTTTATAAAAGCTCAATCCCGAAACGTCTGACAACCAGTGCAAAGAGGACGAAACAGACCAGCGTTATAATAACCGAAGCACCCATCGTCGGCCAAAATCCGATTCGTGGAAGTAAAAAAGGAAATGCCAAAAACATCGGCAATGTCGGTACAACATACCAAAAGGTATACCACGCATGATTGGCTATTTTTTCGGTCGATTGATTCTCTGCATACAGCCATATCAGCGTTAAAAAAGTGATCATCGGCAAGGCAGCCACTAATCCGCCCAACTTATCACTGCGCTTCGCAAATTCGGATACGAGAACAACCACTCCCGCAGTAAGCAAATACTTAATGATGATCCAAGACATTAGCGCCCTCTGCTACCTTCGCGACGCTGGCTGTTACTACGCCCTTCGCTACGGTTTCCTTCAGCTCTGCGGCTTGAACTGTCACGCTTTTGCCCTTGTGGCTTACCGCTTGGTGACTGTCCTCCGCCACTGTTACCACGTCCGCCTCCGCCGCCACGTCCTTGCATGATCGGCATTGCCATGATAGATGGGTCTGGCTCAAATCCGGCAATAACATCACGATCAAGCTTGCGGTTGATCAGACGTTCAATCCCTTTAAGGTAATCATATTCATCGACACACACAAGAGAAATCGCTTCACCTTCATTACCCGCACGTCCGGTACGTCCGATACGGTGAACGTAGTCTTCTGCTATGTTTGGGAGTTCGAGATTGACAACATGTGGAAGCTGATCGATATCAAGACCGCGTGCTGCAATGTCCGTGGCTACGAGAATCTTGACCGAACCATTTTTGAAATCAGCAAGCGCTTTCGTACGTGCTGCCTGACTCTTATTACCGTGAATGGCCGCCGAACTGACTCCGATTTTTTGAAGATAATCGGAGAGCTTGTTCGCTTGGTGTTTGGTACGGGTAAATACGAGCACCTGCTCCCATTTGTTTTCCTTGACCAAATGACCGAAAAGAGCACTCTTTTTGGCACAGTCTACCAAGATGACTTTTTGCGTCACAAGCTCGCTAGAGGTGTTACGACGTGCTACTTCAACGATGGCAGGATTACGTAAAATTGATTCACACAACGTCTTGATTTCATCCGAATAGGTCGCTGAAAAGAGAAGATTTTGTCGTTTTTGTGGCAAAATTGAGATAACACGGCGAATATCTTTGATAAATCCCATGTCCAACATACGGTCTGCTTCATCGAGGATCAACATCTCAACATTGCGTAAATCGACTGTTCCCTGTGACATATGATCGAGCAATCGACCCGGAGTGGCGATCAAAATATCAACACCATTGCGCAATGTCGTAATTTGAGGCTGAATACCGACACCGCCAAAAACAACCGCACTTTTATACGGCAAATATTTACCGTACGTTTTCACACTCTCACCCACTTGAGCCGCAAGTTCACGTGTGGGGGTTAAAATGAGAACACGTATGTGACGTGGCCCTTTTGTATTTTTGGTTCGTGTTAGGATTTCCAACATTGGCAGTGTAAATCCTGCGGTTTTCCCGGTACCCGTTTGAGCGCCTGCGAGCATATCGCGACCCTCCAAGATAAACGGAATTGCTTGCGCTTGGACAGGAGATGGGGTTGTGTAGCCTTGATCAGTAATCGCTTTTAAAATCGGCTCTGAAAGTTTTAAGTCTGTAAATAACATTGGTAACATTCCTTTGGGTGGTTCAAGCAGACAAACAATGCAGAGGAAGTGAAAACCAAATGTGCAGATATTGAGCGGCTTACGGATATTTCCGTTTTGATAGCCGCATTATAGCGAAATTTAACTCAATCGCTGTGCTAATTCACCCTTGTAACTTTCCAGATCAAACGACTCGATACGGGCCACCCCACTTTTGACCGCCGCTTGCGCAACACTGCTGGAAACTTCGACAATAAGCCGTTTATCAAACGGTTTAGGGATAATGTATTCTTTCCCAAATACCAGCTTGGTCCCATAAATTTCATTTAAATATTCCGGTACTTCGGCTTGTGCCAATGCGGCCAATGCCATGGATGCGGCTACTTTCATCTCCATGTTGATCGTTTTAGCCCTTACGTCCATCGCTCCGCGAAAAATAAACGGAAACCCTAGCACATTGTTCACCTGATTGGGAAAATCGCTGCGTCCTGTCGCGATAATTGCATCAGAACGAGCAGCTTTAACATCTTGGGGATAAAGTTCAGGAGTCGGATTGGCGAGGGTGAATATGATGGGATTAGGAGCCATACGCATAATATGTTCAATGGTAAAACTCCCCGGCTTTGAAAGCCCAACTACGACATCCGCATTCTCAAATGCCATTTCCATCGTCATTCCCTCATCTGCTGCAAACTCTTGCTTGTGTGCATTTAGATCATTACGCCCTGAATGAATCAGCCCTTTTGAGTCGCACATATAAATCTCACGCGCTCCCATAAATCGATAAATTCGTCCACAGCTAATCGCGGCAGCCCCCGCTCCGACAATCACAATTTTAATCTTTTCCAGCGATCTGCCAGTGATTTGGCAGCCATTCATAATAGCAGCCGATGAGATTACGGCCGTACCGTGCTGATCGTCATGCATCACAGGAATATCCAGCCGTTTAACAAGACGGCGTTCAATCTCAAAACACTCAGGCGCTTTGATATCCTCGAGATTAATCCCCCCAAAGGTCGGAGCAATCGCCGCAACCGTATCGCAAAAAAGATCAATATCCGTCGCATCCACTTCGATATCATACGAGTCCAGACCGCTGAATTTTTTAAAGAGGATTGCTTTTCCTTCCATGACAGGCTTAGAGGCCAATGCACCCAAATTGCCCAGACCCAATACAGCAGTTCCATTGGAAATTACCGCCACGAGATTGCCTTTGGAAGTATAGCGATAGGCATCAAGAGGATTGGATTGGATTGCTAGACACGGCGCGGCAACACCCGGAGTGTAGGCCATGCTCAAATCATGCTGCGAAGAAAAAGATTTGGTAATTTGGGTTGCTATTTTTCCCGGTTGTGGGAACTCATGATATTTCAGCGCTTCTTCATTGAGGGTATTGTCTTGATTCACAAGGGTTCTCCAAAAAGTAAATTACCCTATGGTACTGCAACTTCTCTTTAAAGTAATCAAAGCGGTGCGCAATACTCGGCAAGCAGTCCGCTGCGTAACCCTTCATAAGCTTTTTCACCCACAAGTTTTTTAACAATGGCCAATCCGAAACAGATTGCCGTTCCCGGACCACGAGAGGTCATTACGTTGCCGCTTTGAACAACACCCTCCTTATCTCCCGAGAACCCTGCCAAATCAATCTGTTCTTCGATGCCTGGGTAACAGGTGTACCCCTCTTTGAGAACTCCTGCGGTGTAAAGGGCAAGTGGAGCGGCACAGATCGCACCGATATCTTTCCCTTTAGCGTCCATTGTTTTGAGCAGCGATTGAACGGCTTGATCATCCATTAAAGCTTTCGTACCCTCCCCGCCACCAGGCAAAACGATCATATCCAGATCATCGGCACTGAGCCCTGAAATTGGACGGTCAGCTTGTACTACAATGCCATGAGCACCTTTAACAAGCAAGTTATCATCCAATGAACCCATAATCACTTCGATCCCACCACGACGCATCACATCGATGATGCACACCGCTTCGATCTCTTCAAAACCTGTTGCTATTGGGACTAAAACTCGTGGCATAGTGGCTCCTTTTAAAATAGTATTATTTGTTACGTGTATTGTACACTGACAAAAATCATTTTTTCAACTTTTCTAAAATAGTTAATGCACTTTTATCAAACTTCGAAAATGCAAACCATTTTTTGCCTAAATCTTTTAGACTTGCACCAATGTGATACATTTCATTTTCATCGATCAACAAAAAGCGGTCATGTGAAGAATCAAACTTTTTTAGCTCTATTTTTGGATATTGGGCATTGTATTTTTCCAAATCAAGTTCGAGCTGTTTGGTGATATTTTTGGTGTAAATAGTGGCTTTAACTTTTGCTTCTCGTTTAGACAATAATGTTAAAACCGTATCATCGACATAGTTATCGATAAGAATAATACTCGCTTTGGCACTTTTGATGAGATCCGATACAAAAACATACGCATCATACACTTGCCCATCGTAAAAAATTCCCTGTTTCGGTTTGATAGATTTATCTTCGATGGCATTGAGTATCGCTTCTACTTTATCATCTGTTTTGAACTGTTTTTGCTCTAAAATATCAAGTCGTTGGAAAATAAGAGCATTGTTAGTAATAAATCTCCGCATCTCCACAAATGCTCTCATAATTTTTATATTTATTTCAATAGCAATTTTGTTTGTCAATACACCCGATATACTTGCTACCCCTTGCTCAGTAAATACATAAGGCAAACTACCTCCAAGATGTTGTTTTGAAGGTATCGCATTTTGCGATACCATAATCTCAACCTCATTATCGTTTAGTTGAAACATAAAATCATCAGGAAACCTGTCACTATTTCTTTTTACTTGTTCTCTTAATCTTATAGGTTTAACATCATAAAGCTCTGCCAAATCACTATCCAACATCACTTGCAATCCGCGAATAGTGTAAATTTTATTTTTGATGCTGTCGTCGATGGAGGCGGTGAGTTCATTCATTGAAATTTCCTTCCAACCATTTTTCCCACATGGTGAAAATGGTCATTTGCCTTTTACTTCATTTTACCCCGTCCACTAATAGGGAGAAAAAATATGGCAGCGTGAAACATTTTTATTCTAAATATCTATTTGCTTTTTTAAATAATCTTTGCCTATTTTGTTAAAAATAATAGTGAATTACGGCTTCAAGGCGACTAAAGAAGAGGGGAAAAGCTGGATTCCGTGTCGGAGCACGGAACCTCAAAGAGGTCCTCGTGCCCTATAGGGTATGACGGAGATGTCACCCTTCGAAAAGCTCAGGGCGAACGGGGTAAAAAAGAAGGGAAAGTTATTTAACTTTTTCCATGTATTCACCCTCGACAGTGTTAACACGAATGATATCACCCTCAAGTACGTGGTAAGGAACTTGTACAACAGCACCCGTTTCAAGTGTTGCCGGTTTTTTAGAGCTGCTTGACGTGTCGCCCTTGAAGTTAGGAGGGGTTTCAACGATTTTGAGTTCCATAATTTCAGGAGCCTCTACGCTGATCGCTTTGCCATTGTGGAAGATCATATCGAGATTCGTGCCGTCTTTGATCCATTTCATCGCATCATCACACTGCTCATACGACAGACCCAACTGCTCATAACTGTCGTTGTCCATAAACTGAAGCATATCGCCATCATCGTACAAAAACTGCATTGTTTTGTGCTCAATATTTGGCACTTCAAATTTATCGCCGGCGTGAATCGTTTTTTCAATTACTTTTCCGTTCATAAAGCTTTTGACTTTACAACGGACAAAAGCTGCCCCTTTGCCCGGTTTAACGTGTTGAAAATCTACTACTTTGTACGGGACACCTGTAATTTCGAGGCGTACCCCTTTTTTGATATCACCCATGCCGATTGTTGCCATGCTTTATTCCTTCAAAAGACTGTTTAAGCGAATTTTACCCGAAACAGCTTTGAATTCCAAAATTTTTGGATAAAATTGATGTAATAATTTTGGAAGATAACAAAGAGTCTCAATGGATCCCATTACAATATCAACTTTCAATGTAGCGGATGAATTGAAAAACATAGCACAGCAGTGGCATCTTCCGCTTGATGGCGTTGACTTTGATTTGCTCTCTTACCAAACGCAGTACAAGGGTATCCTTGATGAAGACTGGCAAGTGCTTGAAGGGGATAACCTCGAACAAGCAACCACTGAAGTAGAAATTAGATCCAAGATATTTCTACTGCGCCAAGAGTACCAAATAACTGTACACCCAGCTGTTCCACACCCTCATTTTGATCTTCGTTTCAGCTTTGCTTTTAATAAATACAGAACAAAAATCGTTGCTGTTGTTAACCCTGCATCCAAAATACCTCTTAAAAAAGGGATAAAAGAGTATTTAAAGGAGAGCATCTATCGTAAAAAAATGCGCAATGGCTATATGATTGGGATCACCGACAGAACTTTGGATCAAGAGATCAATGCAATGCTTCTAAAAATACAAAAAGAGGGACCGCTAAGCGCCCCCTATCATTTGCCTATTGCCACGTTTTTTTCACCTGTTCCCCCATCCAATGACAACATAATTTTGCACTACAAAAAAATACAGCGCGAAAACAATCTCGTAGACGGAGTAGAAGTAGATGATCTTATTTTTGAATATATTTTTGCCATTGATGGTCTGGATGGACGCAGCTGTTCAGGCGAGCATATTCACGTCGGTGAACCGCTCATTCGCTATCAAAATGCCATTAGCATCGATCCTCAGACCATTCGAGCTGAAGAAGATCACCGCTCCATACGTTTCTATGCTACTAGATCAGGATTTGTTGAGCGTAAGAGCGGCAGTTTTACCGTCAGTCAGGATCTTTATTTAAAAAGCGCCAGTTTCAAAGGAACCGGTGCCCTCGAAGCCGGTCAGGAAAAAGAGATTAATATCAAAATCGGGGATGGAGAAGATGGTGATGATGCCATAGGATCGGGCGTGAATATCGATGTACAAACCCTTGATGTCAAAGGTACTGTTGGAAGCAATACAAAAATTCAAGCATGTGAAGTAACCATTGGAGCACAAACCCACAAAAAAACATTGATCGAAGTGCAAGAAAATGCCACAATTCATCTCCATCGCGGAAATCTAAAGGCCAAAAATGCCACGATAGAGATACTCGAGGCAGGAACCATAGAAGCCGAAACTGTCTATGTCAAAAACATGTCCGGCGGCGAGATTATTGCCCAGCGCGTTATCATAGATGTTCTTTATTCCAATGCCAAAATTACTGCCCTTGAATCCATAGAAATCAAAAGCATTGAGGGAAACGGCAACGAGCTCATCATCAATCCACGAGCAATCCCGAGTTATTTTGACCAAATAAACGTTTTAGAAATCGAATTGGCGAGCAAACAGTTTGAGTTACAGCAAAAAGGAAAAGAATATCTCCAAAAAGAGGCTACACTCCAAGAACAGCACGTACGCATTAAACGTACTATGGAAAATATCAATCAAGCCCTCAGTGAAAATCGTACTCCCCTCAAAGCTGATCAGGTACGTGTAATGCAATACAAAAATGCCGTTGCATCTCTCAAAAACGAAGAAGTCATGATCAAAGCACACGAAGATGTAATACACGCATTTGAAGAAAAACTCGACAAACTTTATGAAGCTGATTTGCATGCCGTTGTAACGCATCATAAAGCCTATGACGGGCATACCCGTATTCAGTTTATTGATCCAAAAACACACAAAGTTTATGCCGTTTCTCCTGTAGGAAAGGTCACTTATATTAAACTGCATAAAGAAGGCGATGAAAAAAAATTCTTTTTCGAATCCTAGAGCAGAGTTTAAAAAAGAGAGCTGATTTTACTCTCCCCTGTGCGTTTCAGTTTTTTGGGGTAAAACTCTCTTATGAAAATAGAAAACATTACCCTTGCTACCCCCTACTTGGATCTTGACCCGATCTTTTATCATGAAGTTCAGCCTACCCCTTTGAAAAATCCACAGCTTGTCAGCTACAACGCAGATGCGGTAAAACTGCTGAGTCTGAATCCCGATCACATTTCTCCCGAGATTTTGACCAACATACTCAACGGCACTCATTTACTTAATGGGTCACGCCCGTATGCCATGTGCTATGCAGGGCATCAATTCGGCTATTATGTTCCCAGACTCGGTGATGGACGCGCCATCAATCTAGGCTTGCACAATGGATGGAACCTTCAGCTCAAAGGCTCAGGACAAACGCTGTATTCCCGCCAAGGGGACGGACGTGCCGTATTGCGCTCTTCGATCCGAGAATACCTCATGAGCGAAGCGATGCATGCCCTTGGCATCCCTACTTCACGCGCCCTTGCCCTCATCAGTTCCGATGAAAAAGTAGCACGTGAGAGCTGGGAACGGGGTGCCATTGTTCTACGCCTCGCCCCCTCATGGATACGCTTTGGCAGTTTTGAGTATTTTTTTCACTCCAATAAACACGCACAGCTTGAGAAACTCGCCGATTTCTTGATTGCAGAATCGTTTCCCGAACTTGCAGGGGTTGAGGACGCGTATGCAAAGATGTACGGTGAGATTGTCAAACGTACGGCGCACATGATCGCTCATTGGCAAAGCGTAGGATTCAATCACGGCGTTATGAACACCGATAACATGTCTGCCATCGGCATCACGATCGATTACGGCCCCTACGCGTTCCTAGACACCTTTGATTCCGGATACATCTGCAACCATACCGATCATGAGGGACGATACAGCTATGACAATCAGCCCCGTATCGGGCATTGGAATCTTGCCCAGCTAGGGCGTGCCCTCTCACCGCTTATATCCGAAGAAAAAATTGCCCATGAATTGGAAAAATACGGCAATTATTTCACTACCAAGCTTTTGGAGTTACTCAAAAACAAACTGGGGCTTGATACCCTGCCCGATGAGGAGAGCACCCTATTTCGTTCCCTCTTCACCACCATGGAAAACGGACGCATCGATATGACCCCATTCTTTCGTACTCTAAGTCACTATGATCAAGATCGTTCAAATCTACTAGCCCTCACTCTCGCTCCTAATCAACTGGGCGAGTGGTTGGACACTTACGATGCGTGTTTAAAAAACAACACCTCATCTACGCAAGAGCGCCATATCACAATGCTCAACTGCAATCCAAAATACGTTCTCAAAAACTACATTTTGCAAGAAGCCATTGATCTGGCGCAAAAAAACGATTTCACCCTCGTTAATGATCTTCTTCATATTGCCAAAAATCCCTACGCAGAGCATCCGGAATTTGAACGTTATGCACTTACCACACCTACTCAACACACCAATCTAAAACTGAGTTGCTCATCATAATAAGAGTTTTAACTCTTATTATTTGCCTAAATATTAATCACTAGATGCATATTCTATACTCGGCTTTTGCCTATACTCTCATCATAATTTAATCAAACGTTTTATGTATGAGGAGTATCAATGCATTATGACCATCTCATCGGTTACATGTCCGATGTGCAAAATTTTGAAAAAAACATGAGTTCACTTTCCGATAAATGGAATCTTCTGACCCTGCTTGGTTCAATGTCCAATATCGGAATGGACACCAGTGAAACCCGCAAAGCTTTTGAAGATCTCCTTGATGAACCGCTCTTGCGCCTCACTCAAGAAACCTTTCGTAAAAGTCTCGACGAACTCGAATCCAAAGCGCAATCGGCCATCGATATTCTAATCCGCAATCTGTTTGAACGAACTGCCGATATCGGTTTTTTGGCAACCGATGACGACATTTGCAACTATCTAATGTTTCTTACCACAACCGATCTATCCGCTTCAGAAGAGATGCGGCACATTAAACTAACCAAAAAAGAGGCTCTTTCTCAACACTTCCGCGAATACGTTGCCAAATACAGCGTATATGACAATATCATTTTACTCGATACCAAAGGTAAAGTCCTCGTCCAGCTGGATGAAACGAACCCTGTCACCATCTCAAAAGATCCATTGCTCCAAGAATCCCTTAGAACCCATCAAGCCTACGTAGAAACCTTCCGTACCAGCGATCTGAATCATAACAAGCCCTCACTCATCTACTCTTACCGTATCAGTCATCCTCAAACAGAAGAGCCGTTAGGCGTTTTGTGTTTGATGTTTAAATTTGAAGATGAGCTCAAAAGTATTTTTCATAAACTCACCCGTGAAAATCCTTACATCGCATTGGAACTTCTTAACCCATCCCAACAGGTCATTGCTTCTTCCTCTTCTCACCACGTACCCATTGGTTCTTATTTGGAATCACGTAACAGCGAAACACACCAAACCTATTATGCAGGATTTGAGTATCTTTATAAAGCCGTAACCACGGGAGGGTATCAAGGCTATTTTGGTCCGGGTTGGATTGGGCATGCGATGGTTCCGCTGCATTTGGCATTTCGTTCTTCCGCACGAAACTCATTTTTGAAAAATGATCTTTTTAATACGGTGGCCAATGCAACCGCTTATTTTCCAAAAGATCTGACCGATATTTTGGAAAAAGCAAAAAAAATACAAACCGAACTCGATATCACCGTCTGGAACGGGAATGTCCAAATCGCCAACACATCCAATAAAGAAAATCCCTTTACCAAAGCGCTACTAAACGAAATTTCCAAAACAGGGGAAGAGACCAAACTCGTTTTTGACGATACCGTTGCCAATCTCAATACCGCCATGCTGATACGCTATTTAGAAGATCAAAAATTTCAGTCATCTTTAGCCATCGATATCATGGACCGAAATCTCTATGAACGCTCAAACGACTGTCGATGGTGGGCACTCACTACTACCTTCCGAAAAATTTTGTCCCAAGACCATATCAATGAAACCGATCGGGAAAAGATGAATGCAATACTGGAAACGATAAACGGTCTGTACACCGTCTATACCACCATGTTTATTTACGATCGAAACGGATTTATTGTCGCTGTTTCCAATCCAAATGAAAGCCATTATGTAGGAAAACGGGTCGGATACAACTGGGCAGCCCAAACCCTACGGCTGGAAACCACCCAAGAATATGTGGTTTCACCGTTTGAGCCTAGCCTCTTCTATGACAACCGTTCAACCTATATTTACAATGCATGTATCCAGGATTTTAACAGCAATGCTGTTGGTGGCATTGGGATCGTTTTTGACGCGGAGCCTCAATTTCGCTCAATGCTCGAAGATATACTCCCAAAAAATGAGAGTCATGAAATCAAAGACGCAATGTTTGCCCTTTTCATCGATCGCTTTGGTCGTGTCCTCTCATCCACTACAGATGAGATTATGATCGGGTCTACCGTCACGGTGCCTGAATCAATCCTACAGCTATCTAACGGGCAAAGCGATGCGCAGATGATTGAATACAATGGCATCTATTACACTGTAGGTGCAACCTGTTCCAGCGGTTACCGTGAATACAAACAAAGCGATGGATACCAAAACGACGTTATCGCCATTCTTTACCGCCCCATCGGCGAATGCAATGCATTGATGAACGCAACGGAGACAAAACGGACCTATCTCTATCCAAAAGCTACAGGCGCCGAAGAGACGTGTGAAATTTCAACCTTCTTCATTGGCGGTTCCGTTTTCGCAATCGAATCAAAAAGCGTAGTGTGCTCTTTGACCCATCAGGAACTCACTGCAATTTTGCACGCGAGTGAATACAATCTGGGAGTTATCGGTTATGATAAACGCATGGTGAGTATCATATCGCTGGGGAAATTGCTGGGAATGGAGAAAAAATACGACAAAGAGCGTGATACAATTATCATTGTAACCGCAAAAATCGATGAACAAATCGTTTATCTCGGATTGGCAGTCGATGGGATCTACAGCAGCCCTGAAATTCCACTGCGTTCCATCAGCCATTACAGCAATGTCTTAAAAAATGAAAACTCATTGACCAAAGCCGTGATTATTCCTGATCGTGCCGAAGATTTTGGAAATGAAATGATTTCCATTCTCGACATTCTCAAAATTTATACACAATTAATCCAGCCCTACCCGCGCCCCTTGCACAAAGTGAGGGCATAACGATTTATAAAAACGAGGTTGCGGATTGCAGTGTTTTGAAAAAAGGAATTTGTTTACCTCTCAAATAACGCTGCGCCTCTTCCATTTCATGTCCACCCAAGAGAATCGGATAGATTTTTTGGGTTCCTGCTCTCTCGCACAGTTTGACGATGTTGAGTGTATCGGTCATGCATTGAGGGGTGATAATCACGTACACCAAATCAACCTCTTGAATTTTGCCCACAATATCAAGGGTCTTCTCATAACGATCCGCCATGGCATCTCCTATGATATCAACAGGGTTGTTTTTCGACCAGTTGGCTGGGAGAACGGCATTAAAGGCTTCGGTCTCTTGTGGGGTTAACGTGTGCAGTATTCCGCCATGATCCACGATGTAATCGATTAAAATACTCGCAGGGCCGCCCGCGTTGGTCACCACCAAAATATTTTTGACTTCATTAAACGGGTTAAAGAGCAGTGCTTCGATATTGTCCTCTATTTTCGCACCCACCGACTCCATCAACCCCTTAAACATTGCATAATTTCCGCTGAGATTACCCGTATGGGAAAATGCCGCTTTCTTGCTCTGTGCCGATTTTCCTGTTTTAAAAATGTAGATTTTTTTCTTGCTCTCTCGTATCGCTCGCAAGAATTCTTTGCCGTTTTGAACCCCTTCTGCGTAGATAGAGATGTATTTGCACGACGCTTCACGATTGAGCATGTCGATCATCTCGGCAAAATCCAGATCCACCATATTCCCGCACGACACAAGATGCGAAAATCCTATCCCTGCATCGTACGCTTTATCCATAAGCGCGGAGAGTACTGCGCCTGATTGTGAGAGCAATGCCAACTCTCCGCTACGCAATCCCCCAATTCCGAAAGTCGCATTGAGTTTTTTGGAACTCTCTAAATAGCCTAGACAATTGGGACCAATGACATTAAAATTGTGCGTTTTAGCCAAATCAGCGATGATATTTTCACTCTTGGTATCTCCCGACTCTTTAAATCCTGCCGAGATAATGATAATATTTTTGATATTTTTGGGGATCAATGCCTTGATGGCGTCAACAACAAAGTGCGAGGGGATCATAATAGCCGCCGTATCTATGTCCCCCTCAATCTCGCAAATGTCTTTATAAAGTCGATGACCAAAAAGCTCACCCCCTTTTGAATTCACAAAAAACAGTTCCCCCGTAAATTCAAGAGCATTGCGTGCAATCGCATATCCGACTTTGGTAGGGTCTGAGGATACCCCGATCAAAGCCACACGTTCATTGGTAAAAAAATGGGGTCTATTTTTCCGTAAGCTCCCCAGTTTTTCAAACGTAGCTTCTCCCTTTTTGATCCGTGCATCAACAATTTTAAGACCCTCGTTGGTCAAAATTACAGGATTAAAATCGAGTTCAATAATGTCTGGATTGCTAAATGAAAGCTTTTGCACCGAACGTATCAGATCAACCGCCATCTCAATCGAATACTCAAATCCGCGAAATCCGTTAAATATTTTTGATATGGTGGTAAGATTGATAGCCCGCTTGATCTCTTCCTCATCGGCATAGATATCGATGTAACAGACATCTTTATACAACTCCAGTTCGATACCGCCTTTTCCAAAGAGTATCGTCTTGCCAAAGATAGGATCATCCACCAGTCCTGCATACAGTTCAATGCCACTAAGCATTTGGGCTGCTATAAACCTATCATCAGAGTCTAAGAGTATTCCTTTTGCAGAAACATTGGTTATGATGGTCTGCTTGGCATTTTTGAGCTCATCGTATGAATTGATGTTAAGTTGCACCGCGCCAAAGTCACTTTTGTGGACAACCTTTTGGGATTCCAGTTTAACAACGACAGGAAAAAAATCAATAAGCGGTGTTTCGTCGATTGCAAAAGAAATATAGGGAGTTATCTTGAAATCATAACTTCCAAGTAGATCATAAATGTGCGATTCTCTCATTGTCGCTTCCTTTAGGTTTCGGTTCAACTCAATTATCTTAACTAAAAAATAAGCGATTTTATTTTTATCTCCATTAATCCAAATTCATTGCTATTTTTTGGAATTTTCATATAGTTTTTAAGTTTGAGATTATACAAACTGTTATTACCCAAAAGCTCTTCGCTTTTGATAGAGCCCTCATAAATAATAAGAGTATTTAGCGCATTCGGTACAGTCTCATAATAGTCTGCAATCTCTTTCACATAGTTTTCGATATTTAGCTCTTTGGATTCACGGTTGAAAATTAAAAGACTCGGTTCATACGGAAGTGAATAATTTTTAATCGTCCATGTAGAAAAAGCTTGCACATTGTAAACAGGGAATATTTTCTTTAACTCTTCTCGAAGCCGACCACTCTCACTATCTTTAAAACCAACAATCAAAATAGAGGTGCAAAAATTATTTTCAAAATATGCTCTTTCATCGGTAAATTTTTTATTAGCCTCATTTTCAAGCCAGTTTTGTGTCGATAAGGCTACGTGTCTGCTATGAGTGTTACAATACGCTCGAAAGCGAATCGAACTAGACATTCCGCGCCATAATGCACGATCAAAAGCAGCTCGCATCTGATTTGAGAGTAAAGCCATACGGTTGCACTGAAGCTTCAGTATCGTCTCTACCTTGCCTTTATACTCGATTTTAAGAGAATCGACCAATTCCTCACGGAGTTTTTCATGGTTTTCCAACGCTTTTCGGTAATTTAGAAGATCATGTCCTTGTTTTTCATAGGCTTCTTTGATTTCAATAGAGGGTGCACTTTTATACTGCTGTAGTAATTTGTTTTTCCCTTCGATACGTGTATTTACTGCCAATTTATAACGACCGATTTCTGTTGTTAAACCGATATAATCTTTATCCATTGGAATAAAAACTGTTTTACAATATTCTTCAATCTCTTCATTCCCAATGCTACCGATAGCCGTTTCATGTTGAGCAGATTCTTCAATGCGACCATATAGAAATTCCAACTCTGAATAGGTGCTGATTTTAGGGTCTATCAAAAGCACTGGACGATATACCGAAGATATCCATGATCCAAACTTTTCTCCATTGATTTCCCGAAACCGTTCTTTAGGAAAGGATGTTCCCAATGCAATCGATTCAAATTGTGAGCAAAGATAGTCATCCAGTTCATCAATACTTTCAGGGTGAATCGACATCAATGAAAACACCATTGCTTTTGGTTGCTCTGTATCAAAAAAAAGCTGGATATCAGGAATACTTCCCTGTGTTAATATCTCTTTTGTATCTTCGATCAACGGTCGTAAAGCATTAACGAATGCGGTATGTTCAAAAGGTTTTGGCAATGCAGCTTTAATAGAGATCCCATCGATCATATCCAACGCCATCTCGATGTTTCCCGAAAGCAATACAATCTGCAACTTTGAGAGAAGACCTTTTTCTTCTAATACTTCGATCAGTTCAAGCCCATCCATATTAGGCATAATAAGGTCAAGGAAAACAATTCCCATTTTCTCCTCTTCCTCATACAGCATAGCCCATTCACTGATTTTTTCTAATCCATCTTTTCCATCAACCGCTTCAGTGACATTCAAGCAATTCAGGTTTGAAAGCTGCTTGCGGATGATATTACGCATGGCCATACTGTCGTCAATGATCAATATCGGACCGTCATAAACCAACGTTATCGAGTCTTCTTTGGAATCAATCACATTCAATAAGGAAACCGCAATTTTTTCAAATTCATTTCCCGTAAATGGCTTTGCAATAGCCGTATTAATCCCCATATCACGTATTTTTTCAGGGGAGTACAACGCCACTTCCGTAGACATCACAACCACATGAACATCATTACGCCACGACACGACGTTCAGCCATTTTAAAACCGCAAAACCGTCCATTACCGGCATATTAATATCTAAAAAAATACACCCATATTTATACTGTTTCAGCAATGCAATCGCTTCTTCACCATTAACTGCTTCGTCGATTTGATCATAACCATGTTTCAATAAATAACGGATGACAATCTTGCGAACGGTCAAACTGTCATCAACAATTAAAATTTTCATGATTGTTCGTTCCGTTTCATTTAGGCTTCCGAGTAGCTCAATCTCAAGCCATCTTCGCTCATAACAAACCCATGAACAGCGATTTTGCCCTCATGCACGAGCCTGTGGTGCTTTGAACAAAGAGGGATCAAATTGTAGCGGTGGTTCATCCCAAAGTGTCCGATCGATCCCCCCTCATCCGCATTTGCCTGTGGAATAATATGATGCACCTCGTCCACCGCTTCATCGCACAACGCGCATTTCGTCAGATACAGCTTGCTGTTATAGCGGCTTTTTTTCTCACGCTTGAGCTGTGCAACTTCACCCTTGGTATCCCCGATACGTCCTCGTATCTCATACGCTTTTTGGATGAAGGTCTCATCCATGTGAAGCGATTTGGCAAACTCCAATCCGTACAGGGTGCTTCCGCTCCCATTTTTGAGCTTACGGTCATAGACGAGCTTGTCCGTAGCCTCATCGTAGTAAACGCCCAAATGCAGCAATACGATGTTTTGCGCTTTTTGGATTTCACTCAAACTAGAGAGCTGATGCAAGTGTGTTGCGAAGATGAACAAACTGCCAATCTCCCGCAATTTTAAAATCGCACTCGCCACAATCGCCAATGCCGATTCGGTCTCCGTACCGTGACTGATCTCATCGCCCAAAATCAGACTGTTAGGCGTTGCACGGTTGAAAATATTGCGCAACTCCAGCATCTCTACGGCAAACGTCGAGAGCCCTTTGTAGAGGTTGTCTTTGGAAACGATGCGGGTGAGCAACTTATCCACGGGAGAAAACCGCAGCATCGCACAGGGGACAAAAAATCCCGCCTGCGCCATCACGACCGCAATCCCGATACTTTTCATCAGTGAGGACTTACCGCTAGAGTTGATCCCGTACAGTAATACGCCGTTGACCTCTTTGGCATCTTCGAGCGTAGCGTGTTCCGTATAGGTGTGGTTCGCCCCATCCCCTAAAAACAGATCATTGGGGATGAAAATACCGTTTTCTTCGCGCGATTCGATCAACGGATGACGCAATCCCACCGCTTCGATAAACGTTTTGGATTCATTGGCAACGAGCATAGGACGGACATAGCGGTATTGCTTCGCCACCTTTGCCGCGCTAAGCGATACATCAACAACGGCTAAAAAAGAGATCAGATGCTCTATCGCATGGGAAAACCGTTTTTCGATGGCTTCCATGTGCTGGCGATACTGTTCTTTGACCATAGCAAGCATGCGCGATTTTGCCCCTGCATTTTCGATGGAAAGTTCATCCAAAAGTGCCGAGGTGAGCTTTACCGTCGTTTTAAGTTTACGAACCTGGAAATCACGGAAAAAATAGTGGCTCCCCTCAATGGTGAAAAAGCTGTTATGCAATACTTCCTCAACATTGACATAGCGATTACGGGTCATGAGCAGATGATACCCCTCGCTCTCCAACCACCCGATCGAGGCATACGGACCGCTTCCCCCCTCAAAATGTTTATCGATATGATCAATGATCAGCTGCAGCTTCGACTCATTGGTCTCTTGCAACTTTTCCAACGCATCGATGGCAGGGTCTATCCCCTCGTTAAACAGGTTTTCGTTGACTTGATCACGGCGGTATTTTGCACAGGCATCGATATTAAAAATCCGTTTCAACTCACTGGCGCATAACCCTGCTTCTACCGCACTACTGGTATCGTACGCGATGCCCAAACGCTTCGCATCACCAAACAAACTCTCCGCCGCACTCAATGATGCATGAAAATAAGCGAGTTCGAAGGGGTGTAACTTACCAAGTTTCAGACGGCGTAAAATCCGTTCCAGATCGTAAACCTCTTTGAGCTTTGTCTCCAAGGGGGCAATGTGATCTTCTATTTTTTCAATGAGATCATACCGCTCATTGAGCAATTTAGGATCACAGATAGGATTGAGCAGGCGTTCGCGCAACAGCCGTTTCCCCATCGCTGTGGAGGTTTTATCGATCAGCTTCAACAACGTCATCTCATCATGATCTCTGGAGATGATCCCCAGCTGTTCCGCCGCATTGTTCCCCAAATACATATAACGGTTAGTTCCCAAGAAGGTTGGACGATTCATTTTTTCAATGATCGCAGCATCATGATCGATGATGGTATGGATCAGCAGTGCCAACGATTCCGAAGCATACGCAAAACGCTCCAAATCCAAATACTCGATAGGACTTAGAAGAGAGCGTATTTGATAAATCCGTTCAAACAACTCATTTTGGTAATCAATACGAAGACGCTTTTCATTACGGTTACTACGATGATGGCTTTTGAGCTCCAAATAGCGATTCACCTCTTCGATATCAATCTCACTGCCGCAAAACGTCACCACCACTTCAGAGGTTTGATAACTTTGCAGAAGTGTAAAGATCTCATCGAGGGCATACGTTTTGTCTTCACGCGTGCCGTGAATCTCATTGATGAGGGTTTTTCCTGTCCCTACATCGATGGCGGCATACCCTACGGAATAAACCCCATTGTTTTGATCGATTAAAAGAGAGACAATGTAGTTTTCACTCACCTCGGCAATGTAATCAAAATTGGTACCCGGAGAGATGATATTGGAAATATAACGCTTGATATGAGGAGGCTCTCCCTGCTGGCGTACGAGAACAATGGTATATTTTTTGGATTGCACCAAACGGCTGAGATAACGTTCAATGGAGACAGTAGGAACCCCTGCTAAAAGGGGATTTTGGACAGAGTTTTCGAGAATCGTTTTGTTTTTACGGGTGAGCTGAATGTTCAAAAACTCAGCCACTTCCTTGGCTTTTCCAATCTTAAGCTCAGCATTATTGACCTCATATACCTCAAAAAACGACCCTATCTCGATGATGACGAGTGCATCAGGACCGTATTTGGCTTCACAGGCCGCTTGAAGTTCAAAATACACTTCAGAGAGGAGCTTGTTTTTGTTTTGTAACAGCGCTCCTATCTCTTCGATGTTCATCCCTACTCCACAGTTATAAAAGTAAAAGATTATAACGAAGAGGGGCTAAAAGAAGAATTTCTCTTATCCCACAAACCGATATCCGATCCCCGTTTCTGTAATGATACGTTTGGGACGGGCGGAATCGGTTTCGATCTTTTGACGCAGTTGATTGATAAAAACCCGTAGATAGTGGGTTTCATTTTGATACCCGATCCCCCAAATCTCTTTGAGCAGCCATGGATGAGTAAGAACCTTTCCGCTATTTTGCATCAAAATTTTGAGTAGGTCAAACTCTTTAGGTGTCAACTTTAACTCATCATTATCCAACATCACCGTATGCGATACTATGTCCAAGGAGAGATTGCCGCTGATCAGACCTGAAGTTGAATCACCCATACCAAAACCACGCCTGCGAAGTGCCGCTTTGATCCGAGCAAGGAGTTCTCCCGTACCGAAGGGTTTGGTGAGATAATCATCACATCCCCCCTCCAACGCCGCTATTTTTTCGCTCTCGCCACAACGGGCAGAAAGAATGATTACAGGTGCTTGGCTCCATTCACGAAAGCGACTAAGAAACTCTTTCCCATCCATATCGGGTAGTCCTAAATCTAACAGTACTAATGCTGGAGCATCTATGGCGGCACGGTTTAATCCCTCTTTCCCCGTTGCCATGGCAATAACATGATACCCCGCCGCACCCAATGCCACTTCAAGCAGTTTACGAATCGCACTGTCATCATCGATGATTAAAATCGTCTCTTTCATTCCTCTCCCCTATGTGGAAGTCGCAGTATTGCGCAAAACTGTACGCCATCACTCATCGTCTCAATACTCCCGCCGTGCATTTTGGCGATTCGATACGCTACATACAATCCCAATCCGATCCCCTCTTCTCCGCGAACATTACTCAATCTCGAAAATGGCTTCCATGCCATTGAGGCTTCACTCTCCGATGGTATAGAGCCCGTGTTGCAGATACGGATTTTAACCCCCATAGGATCATTTTCTACTGTAACATTGACTGCATCACCGTATTTAAAAGCATTTTCCAGTAAATTAAAAAGTGCCTGTTCGATCAAAACGGCGTCGCCTTGAATGGATGTAATCTCATCATTAATCGTTAATGTTGCAGCGAAAGTATGCTCTGTTTTTAATAAAGCACTTCCCAAAAGTTCACGAACATCACACTCTTGCATTTTAAGTTTTAACATACCGCTTTGGAGACGCGCGGTATCGAGGAGATTGTCGATCAGCCGCTGCATACGATGAGCACCATGATCTATCGTATCATAAAGCTCTTTTTTTTGCTCTGTATTGAGGTTAAGCTCTTCAGTAAGCAGTCCCGATGATGCACCCATGATAGCTGCAAGGGGTGTACGCAGCTCATGAGAGAGAGATCCCAAGAGAGTCTCTTGGAGCTTCTCGGATGTTTCTAGCTCTTTAGCAATCGCCGCCCGTTCGCTCAACCATGCAACAATCTGCCCGACAGTGATCATAATGGCAAAGCTGAAAACATAACGAATATCATGTACGGTAAATGTAAACGTTGGGGGGATAAAAAAGAAATTGAATGAAAGGACAGAAGCTAGCGAGACGATCAATGTATCTCTACGCCCAAGCCGCATTGCCGCATAGAGGATCGGAATGAGATGGATCATCCCGATATTCACTAATTGAAGCTCCTCACTAAAGAGTTTGGAGATCAGGGCTAGAGCGATCAAGAGCAAAAATGGGGGGATAATCGGGTGCATAATTAAATTATAAACCATCCATTGTTAAATCTCTGCCCTACGGGAAACCCCGATGAGTTTCTCATGCGGAAAATGGTAGAAACTGACAAAATTGGGGGAGACATCTTTAATAAAGGCAAATATTTTCCAAAAGAAATTATCAGAAACGATCTCTTCATCCCCGTAAAAAATTGTACGCTCATCGATATTTTTTTCACGCAAAATTGCTTCAACGTTCAGCGTCTCCATATATCCCGGTCGGATACTAAGCAGATCAAGCCCCTCTCCGATTGGGGAGAGTTCACTCATAACCCCATGAGGCTCATACGAGGGGTGAACGATCACAATAATATTGCGCTCGTACATGATCCCGTTTTGAAACATTGTCTTGGAAATATAGGCAGGGATAGTATCAGCATTTCGCGCAAAAAAGAGTGCCGTCCCTTCTACAAGGAACCCTTGCGCATAGCGTTTGAGGTATTCGCTCAAGAAAAGATCTTTATCAATAGGTATTAATGAAGCATAGAGACGTTTTTGACCTTGAGTATAGAGTATGACAATAAAAAGAGGAACCGATGCAATAATGAGTGACCAATAGCCGCCATGCGGGATTTTGAGCCAGCAAGAGACAAAGAAAACCAAACTGGTCAATCCCGCAATGATGGATACACTCATCTTGAAATATTGGCGTTTATACATAAAAATCATGCTCATCAGTACGCCTGTGATGCTCATCGCTCCCGCAACCGAAAGACCGTAAGCCGCTGCCAATTTTCCAGACTCTCCAAAAATAAAGAGCATCGCGACAACGCAGATAAACAAAAACCAGTTGATGGAACCAACATAAATTTGACTGCGCAATTCATTGGAGGTGTAATTGACATTAAAATGAGGGAAAATACGGGTTGTCATTGCTTGATAGAGTACTGAAAAAATCCCGCTAATCATTGCTTGAGATGCGATAATCGTTGCCATTACCGTTAGCAGTAGCATTGGAACATACAAATCAGGGACGAGGGTATGATAGAGTTCGAAAAAGGGTGCTTTTGCCGCTTCTGGATGGGAGAGTAAAAAAGCACCTTGACCGTAATAGGAGATGAGTAATGCTATCGAAGCGAACAACCATCCTTTGAGAATCGGTAGACGACCCAAATGCCCCATATCGGCGTATAACGCTTCACCACCCGTCGCACAGAGCAACACGTCGGCTAATACAACAAAAGCGATATACGGATGTTGAGCAATAAATTCAATTGCATAAAGCGGTGAAATCGCTTTTAATACTTCCGGTGATTGGAGAAGATAGTAACCGCCTCCTAATGCAAGGGCAAAAAACCATACGACCATAATCGGGCCAAACGCACTGGCTACTTTTTCAACCCCTTTTTTTTGAACGGCAAAAAGAGCAAATGCAATTCCAGACGCGATGACAAGCAAGGTCAGTTTAGGAGTATCCTCATAACCTGGAATCAGCGCAATACCTTCAACCGAACTCAGAATACTGATAGCAGGAGTGATAACCCCATCCCCGATCATCAGTGATATCCCGATAAAACCTAATACCCCGACTAATGCGGTAATTTTTGCCCCTTTTAGATACGGTAGTAACAGCTGTACTAACACGACTGTTCCCCCTTCACCCCTTTTGGAAAGGCTCGTTGCCAACCATGCATATTGGACAGTGACCAGCATCAACATTGTCCAAAATACCATCGACAAAATTTGAAAAATTGTCTCGGTTGTCGGTTGTACCAACAACAAAATAACGGCAAAGGTATAGATCGGACTGGTTCCAATATCCCCATACACCACACCCAGTGATTTGATAACCATCATCTCACTTTTAATACGTTCTTTTAACGTCATCATTTCCCTTTAAAATAGGATTTTAGGATGTACATTATAGAAGGTTTAACATCAGTGAAATGTCAAGATGATAGCAAAAAGTATAAAGAAAGTATAAAGAAGAGACTCCTGCGCTATAAACGCAGGAAATCAAGAAGAAAAAGTATTATAAACGGACGTAAGAGACGCTGATACACGCTTCGAGAGAAGCCAGCTCTTTGAGTGTCTTCTCGCTTACAGCAGAATCAACAATGATAACCGCCAATGCCTGACCGCTTTTGTTACGGCCCAAACGGAAATCGGCGATATTGACAGCATGTGCTGCCAAAGTAGTTCCTACGTGACCGATGACACCCGGTACATCGGTATTTTTGAACAGGATCATGTTCCCTTTTGGCTCAACATCGACACCAAATCCATTAATGTCTACGATACGCTGTACGTCATCGTTAAACATCGTAGCACTAAGTTCAATGACATCTTTATCGGTAGTCAGTCTAACGGTAACCAAGTTTTTATATACAGGGCTGCCAGGAAGCTCTTCAGTTTCGATCTTGATACCGCGCTCTGCAGCTACAAAATCTGCATTGACGTAGTTGATCGTTTCACCTGACATCTCAGCTAATGCACCGACTGTTACAAAGGTTGCAAGAGAGCTGACATACTGTGCAATATCTCCACGACCGCTGATTTTAATCGAAATGATCGGTGCTTTGTTCATTTGAGATGCTAAAAATCCGATTTTTTGACTCATTTCCAAAAACGGTTTAACAAATGAAGGGATCTTCGTTTCATCAATCGGAAGGTTCAATGCATGAGGATACGCAATCCCTTTTGCCGCTTCAATCGCTTGCTGTGCCGCTTCTAACCCGATATTAAGCTGAGATTCAAAGGTATTGGCACCCAAATGAGGAGAAACACAGATGTTGTCTAAATCAAGCAATTTATGATCCGTTGCCGGTTCTTTGTTGAAAACATCAATCCCTGCAAAACGGATTTTACGTGATTTAAGACCTTCATAAAGAGCCTCTTCATCATACAAACCGCCGCGGGCACAATTGATGAGAACAACGCCGTCTTTCATCTTGGCAATCTCATCTGCGCCAATCATCCCGACTGTTTCTTTATTTTTAGGGGTATGGATCGTAATGATGTCACAGTCTAAAATATCTTGAAAATTAGTCGTGTATTTAGCACCTAAATCCGTTGCTTTTGATGAATGGATATAGGGGTCATAGGCAATAACTTCCATTTCAAATGCTTTGGAGCGGATACCCACACGGCTCCCGATGTTACCAAAACCGATTACGCCCAGCTTTTTACCCTTGAGCTCATACCCGTACCATTTTTCACGCTTCCAAATACGCTGATTTTTCAAGTGATCGTGAGAATAGGGAAACATACGCATACAAGAAAGCATGTGGGTCATGGTTAACTCCACCGCAGCAATCGTATTGGCAGTAGGGACATTCATGACAATAATACCCTCTTTTGAACATCCAGGAATATCGACATTATCGACACCTACACCTGCGCGCACAACTGCCTTGAGCTTTCCACGCGCGGCTTGAATAAACTTCTCATCAACATCCGTTGAACTTCGAGTAATAGCAACATCTGCCGTTGCAATAACATCCAATAAAGCTGTTTTATCCATATCAGCCGCAAAAATCATCTCAATTTGGTCGTCCGAACGCAGGAGATTGAGACCTTCTTCATGAATATGATCACAAACGACGATTTTAAATTTTTCCATAGGTTTAATCCTCTTTGAACGACGATAAGGTCGCCGAAATTTGATAGGTTTTTAGTTTTGTTACAAGAGCAGTTAGCTTATTGCTGTCAGATGAGTCAATCAACGCGGTCATTGTTTCTCCCTCTTGATTCAAAAGGTAAGGAAGATTACTGTTTTTGAGTTCTTGTTTAAAGCAAAAAAACTCATAAGAATCTTTCAAAGGAATTACTAGATGATATTGTTGAGCTTTATTATGACTCTCATTGTCATCTAACGCAATGGTCACTTCATTGACAGGGTAAAAATACTCTTTGTCATTACTTATATTAAGATGTTTAATCCATCCCGGTAATTCTTCCTCCGATAGTAGCGGTTCAGAAGTTTTATCCAGCGGAGCAGCCTCACCTTTTGCAGGTAAAGCAGGATTAATATCAATCATCAATACGACGATAAAAACCGCTACGAGTATGGCTATCGTCGGAAAGAGCCAATAAGCGAATCGTCGCATCAAAAATTATTTAAATTTATCTTTGATCAAATCACCAAGACTGTGCGAATCATTGTCATTAATTTCGTCAAGCATCTCTTGATCTTTGATACGCTCTAGCTTGCGTACTGAAAGACGAATACGATCACGCTTAGGATCAATAACCATAATCACAGCATCAATAACTTGACCGATTTGAAGCTCTTCCGGCTCCATTGGCGAAAGATCTTCATTACGAATCAGTGCATCAACACCGCCCTCTAATGAAACAAATACACCAAAGTCTTTAATATCACGAATTGTTGCACTCACAACCTCGTTCATTTTATGATTCACAGCAAATTTATCGATCGGGCTCTCTTCCAAAGATTTACGGTTTAATGAAATTTTTTCATCTTCAACGTTTATTTTTGCAATTTTGACTTCGATTTCATCGCCGACTTTTAGAGTCTCTTTGCATTTTGCATTTTTATCCCATGAAAGATCTTGATTGTGCAACAATCCCTCAACGCCGTTGATTTTGATAAATGCCCCAAAATCAGTCAATGAGGTTACTGTTCCATGAACAACATCACCTTCTCTGGTTTTTTTCATAAATTCTTCAAAAGGCTTCGGCTGAAGACGCTTGTAGGATACACGCAATTTATGGGTATTAGAATTGATTTCGATAACTTCTACGTCAATTTCTTGACCCATAGTAAGGTAATCTTTTGGATGCTTGATGTTTTTATCCCATGTGATTTCAGAGATGTGCAAAAAGCCTTCGATATCATTACCCAAATCAACAAAAACACCGTATGGCTCAATATTGCTGACAGTAACCGTAATGGTATCGCCCTCGTCCAATGCTTCTTCTACTTCTTTCCATGGATCGGATTGAACCGCTTTGATGGAGAGGGAAAGGTGACGTTTTTCTTTGTCATAAGCGATTGCTTTTACATTAACGATATCACCCTCTTTGTAAAGTTTTGATGGGTTAACAGGACCTTTGTAGCTGATTTCATTGTAATGAACCAACCCGTCAATCCCGCCAGCATCGACAAACATACCGTAGCTTGTGATCTTCTTGATGGTACCTTGGATAACTTTACCCTCTTCCATCAATGCGTCAATCACCTCTTTTTTACGCTTACGTTCATCATTGAAAAGCTTACGTCGAGAGACAACGATTGAAGCCTCTGCTGCATCAACTTTTACCACTTGTGCTTTAATCGTTTTTCCGACAACTTGATCGGTATCTTTGAACGCTGCCAATGAACGTGGAAGGAAGAAATGAACATCGTCCGCTTCAAGAAGATAGCCGCCTTTGTTCTTTTTCGTAACCAATGCTTCGATTACAACAGACTCAAAGTCTTCTTTGTGGGCATTGATAAATGCCAATGTTTTCTCTTGCTCAAGTACTTTTTTGTACGAAATTTTTGGACGCTCATTGTAGTGTCCGATTACCATAACGGTAATTTTATCGCCAACGTTAAAAAGAAGATTGCCTGCTGCATCACGAATTTCATCCAATGAAAGGATACCCTCAAGTTTCTCGCCGACGCCTACCAACGCACGGTTATCACTCTCTTGGATCTCTACTACTTCACCTTCTGTAATGCGTGTGGATTCTTGCTCTTTGAACGATGCCTCCAGCATTTCAGCAAAATTTTCTTCTTCAAATGCTTCGTTATCGAAAGCCATGCCTATTCCCTTGTAACTAAAATTGGCTGATTATAGCGTAAAAATGCTTTTTTTTTGATTAGAGGCTAGTGTTTTAAGCGTGAGTCAAGTCTTGAATTTTTTTAATAACGCCCTGAATAATCCAATCAGGAGTAGAAGCTCCGGCGCTGATACCACAAAGATTTTTATTTGCAAACCATTCGCTCTTTAAATCGACGTCACTCTCAATATAATAACTATCAGGACATTCATTCAGCGCAATGGAGTGAAGCTGTTTGGTATTGGAAGAGTTCTTTCCCCCGATCACAATCATCACATCCGCTTCACCTGCCAGTTTGTAAATGGCATCTTGGTTTTCCAACGTTGCATTGCAAATCGTATTGAAAACCCTCACCTCTTTGTGGGTCGTCATCAATTTTGCGACAATCTGCTGATAATCTTCAATTTTTCGGGTAGTTTGAGCCACTACTGCTACTTTTTCACGCAAATGCAGCTGCTCAACCTCTTCAACGGAATTCACCACATACGCTTTTCCGGTTGCGTAGCTTTTAACCCCTTTGATCTCAGGATGGGATTCATCCCCGAAAATCAAGATATCATACCCCTGTTCACTCATCTCTTCACAAATTTGCTGTGGTTTTGTAACGTAAGGACAGGTGGCATCAATAACGTTCACTTGTCGCTCATTCAGAATAGAAAGTTCCTCTTTTGGAATTCCATGGGTACGGATGACTGCCGTGTCGCCGGCACGAAAACTTTCTAGATTTTCACTCAATGCAACATTGAAATCACGTTTAAGACGATCTATTTCATTTGCATTATGGATCAACGGTCCATAGGTTGCCGAATTACGATTCTCTTCCGCAATTTTAATGGCTCTTTTAACACCGAAACAAAATCCGTAATTCTCTGCTAATTGTATTTTCATCGTGTCACCTTGGTGCATTGTCCCAAGAGTTCAAAAAAATTCGGAAAAGAGGTATTGATACACTCCACATCTTCAACTTCCATCCCGCAACGAAGCCCTGCAATCAAAAAACTCATAGCAATTCGATGATCTCCGAAACTCTTTACACATGCCTTGGTAAGGACACCGCCGTTTACGGCATATCCATCGGGATATTCTTCGGTAGTAATACCGCAAAGATTGAGATTATCGACGACGGTTTTAATACGATCAGACTCTTTTACCCGTAACTCTTCGGCATTTTTAATGACACTCTTCCCTTGAGCACACGCCATAGCAATGGAAAGGGCGGGCAGTTCATCAATGAGCCATGAAATGTTTTCCTCCACGACTACCGCTTTGAGTGGAGCATACTTAACCGTAATCGTACCAATAGGTTCATACCGTTCATCCGTGATATCATAAGTGATATCTGTACCCATTTTTTCAAGTACTTTAAACGCTTCAATACGGGTCGGATTAAGGGTCACACCCTCCAATACGGCACTTGCATTTGGGGTAATGGCTGCGGCAACGGCAAAGAAAAAAGCACTGGAAGGGTCTGCAGGGACACGAATATTCAACGGGTTAAGCAGTTTCAGCATCGGCCATATTTTCGTCGTCAAACCCTCTACTTCGATACGGGCACCCATCCCCTTTAGCATCCGCTCCGTATGGTCACGGCTAAGTTCCGGCTCATAATAGGTACAAATGCCATCTGACCGCAACGCCGCCAAAATCATCGCACTTTTTACTTGCGCCGACGCGATAAGAGAGTGGTATTTGAATGCTTTAAGCGATGCTCCTCGAATCGAGAGAGGGGCTAAATCCCCATTCTTACGTCCGTCGAGTTGTGCTCCAATATTACGCAGCGGCTGAGTGACCCGTTTCATCGGACGATGTTTGAGATATTCATCACCCGTAAGAACAAAATGCCCATCTGCTGAGGAGAGAAGTCCGCAAAAAAGACGCATCCCCGTTCCCGAGTTACCGCAGTCTAAAATTTCACTGCTCTCTTGTATTCCATGGGATTTAATAGTAATGACTGATCCGTCATCGTGAATCTGTGCGCCTAACTGTCCCACAATTTTGAGTGTGTTGAGCGTATCTTCCGCACGTAGGAAATTTTCAATACGGCTTTCCCCCTCTGCAAGGACGGCGAACATGGCTGCCCGGTGAGAAATCGATTTATCGGGAGCTATTGCATCGCTCCTAAAAGTAAATGACTCTGCGGCATCAACACGTGCACGTATCATCGCAAACTAACTCCCAACTCTTCTTTTAGAGCCGTCAATATCCACTCGATCGCTGCTGTTATTTCTTCTTCTTCAAGTGTCTTATCTTCGGATTGCAAAACAAAACGCAAACTAAGGCTCACTTGATCTCCCAAACTTTCGGATGCATAGCGGTCTACCGGATAAAAACGCTTCACATCGGGACTTGCATGTTTGGCCATGACCTCTTTGATCGCTTCATACGTCAATGATTTTGGGATCAAAATACTTAAATCCCTAAAAGATGCCTGGTATTTTGAAAACGGTTTGGCTTGAACCAATCCACAGGGAAGAGAGTCCATATCAAGTTCGCATACATACGTATGTCCAAGATCAAGTTCCTCTTCCACGTGCGGATGAACTCTAAACAGCTCTCCTGCTTCGCGACCTGCTATTATGACTTTAGCACACATATACGGATGAGCGAGTGCATGCGTTGTTGCGTGAGTGGTCAACTCAAAGCTCCCTGCAATATCACTAATACGCTGAGTAAAAGTCGTAAAATCTATGGCTGGTGCTTTTCCTGCATTGGAAAGCTTATCCATCTCGGATGCGCCGCTGATGATAAAAGCAATACGCTTACTTTCATGACGGTTCGTATCGAAAACCATTCCGCACTCGAATAAGGCAATTTTTTTCTGATTTACTTTGACATTGGCACTTGCTGAAAGTAATAATCCCATCAGTAACGTTGGACGAAGAGTATCCATCGTTGCCGTGATCGGATTAAGCAATTCTTTGCTCTCATCGGTACAATCAAATCCAAAACGCTCTAAAGTAGCACGCTCATTAAACACAAAATGGACACTCTCAAAAAAACCGCTTTGTGCTGCACGCTGTCGGTACATTCGTGTTTTACGGTATTCCTCAAAATCTGCCGTATTTTGGTTGTTCTCTGCAAAAACAAGAGGCTTTGACGGAATATTATCAATACCGACGATACGAACGATTTCTTCGATAATGTCTTGACGATTAATGATATCATGTCTAAAATGAGGTATGGTGATCGCAAAAATAGATGCCTTAGGCTTGCTGATAAGCATCCCCAAATTTTTCAAAATATGTGTTAACGTCGTCTTGTCAACCTTCATTCCGATAAATGATTCAAATTCGCTTTCACACATCGTGATGACACGTGCTTCTCTAGGGGTTTGAAGCTCTAAATGACCGGCATAAATAGTCGATTCTGAATATTTTTCAAACAACTCCATAGCATAGCGTATCCCAGAATCAAGCTTTGGCTCACTGCCCCTGGACGTGCGGTAAAAATGTGGACAGCTTACAATCTTTCGCTCACCCATCATTTGTGAAATGGTTTCAGGAGGTATGTAACTCGCTTCGATTATTGCAAGCCCTTCATTCGCAATAAAACGCGCTTCTTTTTGTTGCGAAACCCCAATCACTGAGAGTTTTTCTTTGCCATACAATGAGGCATAACCATTCTCATCTTTTGCAAGAGATATAATGGATTTTGCATTAGGAGTCTCTTCTAACATTGCAAAAGGATACGCTCGCAGGATAACGCCTGTATTATGGGTCGTGTAT
Source organism: Sulfuricurvum sp. (assembly GCA_041661985.1). GTDB lineage: Bacteria > Campylobacterota > Campylobacteria > Campylobacterales > Sulfurimonadaceae > Sulfuricurvum. The sequence continues at coordinate 224,895 of JBAZTK010000001.1, forward strand.
TGCAAAAACGTATCAAGGACTGTCTCGTAACTCTCTTCAATAATCGCCATACGCAGTGCTATTAAAAACGGCACCGTCATTTCTTTGATATCCACAGCCCCAAAAAGAAGTTCTGTATCAAAGGTATCTGCGTGTTGAAGCTGTAAAATACGCCCTATCCCTAATCGTCCCTCTTGATCCTCTTTTTTACGTACTTCTTTGAGATCTTTGTTAAAAGCAGCACTCAGATCACGTGCGATACCATGAATACTTAAACAGTCGCCGCGATTGGCAGTCAGCTCGATTTCAATGATATCATCACAAAATAACGGATACGTATTAAGCTCTTGACCAATAACAAGCTTTCCGATGCTCTCATCGAGAATCATAATCCCCTCGCCCATAGGAGGCAGTCCGATCTCTTTTGACGAACAGATCATCCCCAGTGACTCTACTCCGCGTAATTTTGCCGCTTTAATTTTCAATCCATCAGGAAGCTGTGCATCCACCATCGCAACCGCAACATAAATGCCGGCACGTACATTGGATGCGCCACAAACGATTTGACGTACATCATTGCCTGTATTTACTTGACATACGTTAAGTTTGTCTGCATCAGGATGACGCTCACAACTCTCAACAAAACCGACAACTATTTTTTCTGGTACGCAAATCGTATCATGACGATCAACTTCCAATCCAATTGAATTTAATGTTTTAAGAAGCAGTTGAGTTTCAACCCCGCTTAGATCAATCCACTCATCTAGCCAATTTTTAGTAACGATCATCTAAACTGCTCCAATAATCTAACATCACCCTCGAATAGAGATCTCAAATCTCCAATACGATGTATCAGCATTGCGAAACGTTCAACCCCAAGGCCAAATGCGTAACCGCTGACATTTTCATAACCCACTGCTTTAAAGACGTTCGGATCGACGATACCGCATCCTAAAACTTCTAACCAGCCCGTTTTTGAACAAACGCGGCATCCCTCGCCTGCACAGAAAATACAGCTAATATCAACTTCGGCTGACGGTTCCGTGAAGGGAAAAAAGCTCGGACGGAAACGAACATCAATATCTCCGAACATCGTTTTTAAAAAATCTTCTAGAATGTATTTTAGATTTGAGAAAGAAACTTTATCCGCTTCTTCTACGACCAGTCCCTCTACTTGATGAAACATAGGGGTATGTGTCAAATCATAATCACGACGAAATACAGCACCCGGTGCGATCATACGAATCGGCGGCTGTGTGCTTAACATCGTACGGATTTGCACAGGTGACGTATGAGTGCGTAACAACATCGCGTCTTTAAAATAAAAGGTGTCCTGCATATCACGTGCCGGATGGTATTTAGGAAGATTCAAGGCCTCGAAGTTATGAAAATCATCTTCTACCATAGGCCCTGTTTGAACCGAAAAGTTCATTGCCGTAAAATATTCAACAATACGGTCCATAGTTTCCAAGACCGGATGCAGACTCCCTCGCTCACTGGAAGCAGAATAAAGACTTACGTCAATTGCTTCGGCTTTCATCGTCTGCTCAAGATGCGCAAGAGCTAAAACAAGTTTGCGCTCCAAAAGCAACGCGTTTAACCCCTCTTTATGAATATTGAGTTCTTTTGCGAACATCCCTTTTTCGGCGTCGGGAACATCTTTCATACGGGCGAACTCAGCGTTCATTATCCCTTTTTTGCCAAAGACAGAAATACGAATCTCTTCAATTTTATCAATTGTATCGGCCGATTTTATAGCGTTGTACCACTCTTCCAAAGCTAAATCTCCATCATTCATTATAGTTAGGCAATTGTAATCAAATCTCTTTTACAATAAGCTTCAAGCCTTTGTCTGTATGCTACAATGAGGGTAAAAAAAGGTTTAGTATGTGTATTTTTTGTAAAATCGTAGCGAAAGAAATCCCTTCAAACATGGTTGCTGAAAATGAAAACTTTTACGCGTTTCATGATATCAATCCAAAAGCACCCGTACATGTCCTCATTATTCCAAAAGCCCACTACGACAGTTTTAATGATGTTTCGGGTGAAGTGATGGGAAAAATGACTACCTTTATACAAGAGGTGGCTAAAGAAGTTGGTATTGATGAAAGCGGATACCGTATCATCAGCAATATAGGGGAAGACGGCGCGCAAGAAGTCAAACACCTGCATTTTCATCTTCTAGGTGGTACTCACTTGCACTGGGGTCACTTTACCGATGCGGATAGTAAAGACTTTTTTTAATTAGGCGTTGCATCCTTGAAGGGTGCCAAAATCCACATTGCTTCCGCCGCCGCTGATCATTGTCTCATTTTCACGTATTATATTGCCGTTATGCTTGATCGTATACGTTATTGCCGTTGTATCTCGGATAGTATTGATCGTTGAACAATACGTCTCCAGACTCGCCATAACCCAGCGTGCAGCGAGAGTATCATCCGCATTAGAGTCAAAACGGTATTCCAGATGAAGCGAATTGAACTTTTTCGGAGCTTCTTCGTTGCGTACTACTTCTCCGTCTACTTGTAAATTCGTAACCTCATACCCTTGCTGTTTTGGCAACATCACGACATCAGTCGCACTGCACGTAATAATCCCGCTTAAAAAATACTCAATCGGGGAAATTTGCGGACAATCGATAATAAAACTGCTTTTTTCGGTTTTTGCCTCAAAACGCATTGCATCTTGATGAGATACGGTGATTTTCATTTAGTCTCCTGTAAATAATGATCAAAATAGATAATTTGTTCCAAAGTACGTACTTCTGCCGTACCGCCTTGGGATGTGCGCGCATTCATCGAATGTTCAATGCTCAAATAGCGGATGACATTCTCATTGATACGCTCATCAATCGCATGAAGCTCTTCGTAGGCGATTTCACTGAGATCAATCCCCAATGTCTCGGCGCGCGCTACGGCTTTGCCGGTGATAAAGTGGGCTTCACGGAAAGGGACACCGCAATGTTCAACCAAATAGTCCGCTAAATCAGTCGCGCTCAAGTGACCCAGCTTACAAGCACTTGCCATATTCTCTTTTTTGACGGTCATCGTTTTAAGTGCTTCACGTAAGATCTCAAGAGAAATTTCTGCGGTTTCAACACTGTCGAATACCCCTTCTTTATCTTCTTGGGTATCTTTGTTATAGGCCAGTGGAAGCCCTTTCATAACCGTCATAAGTCCCATCAAATTACCATATACACGCCCTGTTTTCCCACGTAGTAACTCTGGTACATCCGGATTTTTCTTTTGAGGCATGATCGATGAGCCCGTCGAATACTCATCCGACAGCTCTACAAAACGAAACTCATAACTCGACCAGAGGATAATTTCCTCGGAGAGGCGGGAGATGTGCATCATCAATGTTGAAATATTAAAAAGAATTTCCAGTGCGAAATCACGGTCACTGACCGTGTCAAGGCAGTTAATGCTGACGCTGTCAAAATCTAACAACTTAGCCGTCATATCCCGATTAATATTATGCGGTGTACCTGCAAGCGCTGCACATCCGATCGGAGAGACATTATTACGAGCATACGAACTCTCAAAACGCTCAATATCACGCTTTAGCATCGTCGCGTAGGCGAGCATGTGAAATCCGAAATTTATCGGCTGTGCATGCTGTAGATGGGTCATCCCCGGCAAAAGCGTCGTCACATGTTCACGGGCAACATCAACGATGACACTCATCACCGTTTTAATTAGCTCCACAATTTCACCATTTTTACGTAAGACATACCGTCGAAAATCAAGGGCTACCTGATCGTTTCGACTGCGGGCCGTGTGAAGTTTTTTTCCTGCATCGCCGATGATATTTGTAAGACGCTTCTCGATTGCCATGTGCAGATCTTCATCCCCAATTTTCCACTCAAATTGGCCTGATTCTATCTCGCACAAAACCTGTGCCATCCCTTCTTCGATAGAGGTTAATTCAGCTTGTGTTAATATTCCCTGTTCACACAGCATTTGTGCATGAGCAATCGATCCCTCAATGTCCTCACGGTACAATTTTTGATCAAACATAATGGATGCATTAAAGTGTTCTAATAATGACGATGCATCCTGTGCAAACCGTCCGGACCACATTTTTTCCATGATCTCTCCGTATCGTATAAAAAGTTAAGGGATTTTAGCGGAATTTGGTTGAGAAAAAAGCATCACCCATAAGGATGTCTGCCGTAGAGCAGAGTGATGTATTAGTTACACGCAGGTACGTTGCCGCTGTCTCTAGCATACTCGGTCAAAAAATCTTCAAGATGTTTAGCATCTTTGGTGAATTTACGGCTTTCAAAGTATCCCCATGAGGCTTGTGCTTTTTTAGAAGCTATATGGATATCGGCCAATTTCTCGCCTTTTTTATCCATAATTTTTTCCCACGTTCTCGTATTTTTAGAAGCCGCAAGCTCTTGTCCACCGCCGTGACACTCTTTACAACTTTCAATGTAAAATTTTTGCCCTTTATACGTTGCGGCATTAAGCACTGAAGCGGCCAATAAAAAAGAAATCGCAATGAATTGATTTAATTTAGTCATCAAAATAGTAGTTCCTATTAGAAAAAATATTGATCAATGTTACATTAGCAATTCTAATAGATTGCTTAATAACCACATCCATCCTTTTGAAAATATACTTAGGTTGTAAAAACGACCTAAAGTTGATATTTTTTCGCTAAAGAAGCGTCTAAATCCCAAAGGGAGAGAGATTTAAGTTTCTCAATGACAGCAGGTGTACAGTTAACATCACCAGGCCATTGGCGCTCAAATCCATCAAAATGGTTCTTCGACGTTCCATCAATAGAGACTATGGAACCGTTAATCGCAATATCACGTCCAGCATCCATATTATTCGTCACACGCCATAACAGCATATAGGGGTTATGGATGTCATTGTTTTGTTCATCGACCACAATCACTATTCGTAAATGAGTCTGTAAAGAAGAGAGAATCTCAGCGGTGCGTGCAAGAGAGCGATTTTTTGTGACACTGATAATAGTAATAGGGTTGGCCGTGTGGCGCATGTATTGAGTCACTTCTTGTGCTTCACTCATAAAGGGAAGAATCATCGTGAGAAGGTCACTGCTCTCAACCACTTTAGGCTTCTCTACGCAATATGAAGCTGTCAAATCAATACCCAGCTTACCACCGATTAAGGCCTCTGGACTGGAGTGATCCAAAGCATCCGTAATCCCCTCGGAGATAAAAATGCATTTTGGTAAAAAACGATTGAGCGCATAGGCCGCTAATGCTTCATAGTTGGTCAGTTTCGGAGCATCTTCGCCAAAGAACAGTGCATGTTTTACAAAACTCATCTGTCCTGATCCCCAAAAAATATGCATAAACTGTTTCGCATGCCCTTTATACAGCGTCCTCATTTTTGCCAAAATCAAATTATGGAATACCCCGTTTTCAGGCATATGATAATCAATTAAATCCGAAGCATTGGTTTGCAATAATGGTAAGAATACACGCTCGGTAGCCCAGCCCATATACTTATCTTCCAATGGCGGTTTACCGACAACCGTTGCGAGATAAAGTGGTTTTTTACGACTGGTGATAGCACTGACTTCGAGCGCCGGATAATGTTCGGCCAATGTGTAGTAGCCGGTATGATCTCCAAATGGACCCTCGAGTATCATTTTTTCCGGATCAACCCATCCCTCTATTACAAAATCAAGATCCTCTGGAACATACAAGGGAGTCGTGATGGACTTCACAAGCTTAACCGTCTCTTTTTTAATAAGACCGTATAGAAGAAGTTCATTCACACCATAGGGAAGCGGCGCCGTCGCACACCACGTGTAAAGAGGATCTCCTCCGATGCCGATGGAAACGGGCATTTTTTTACCTGCACGTTGATACTGGTCAAAAAAGTGGGAAGAGTCTTTGTGGATTTGCCAATGCATTCCCAAATGATTTTTATCATAAACCTGCAAACGGTACATCCCCAAATTAACGACTTCACCGTCCAAACTCTGTGTATAAACCTGTCCCATCGTAATAAAAGGTCCGCCATCTTCTTCCCATGTCGTGAGAATCGGCAAGTCGTATAAATTGATCTCATCACCTTGAATAATGATCTCTTGGCAAGCACCACGCGTTTTGAGTTTTTTGGGGAAAATATCTTTCATGTTGAAAAGATCCCCTAACATTCCCACTTTTTCTTTAAAGCTTTGGGGCGGTTTCATGTGCAAAAGCTTCTCTATCTCTAAAGCAACTCCCTCAACATCACGCCCGAACAAAAATTCCGTTCGTGCATACGAGCCAAAAAGGTTCATTACCACCGGTGTCGTAAACGCTTTGTTATTTTTAGAATCAAGAGGATGCGTAAACAAAAGCGCTTTTCCTCCACCCTCTTTTTTGACTTCAGCATAAGCTAAATGAGGAATTTCGAGATTGATATCAAGCGGAGTATCAATCACGCGCAATTCACCGCGCCCTTTCAGCAATTCTAACGTTTTAGCTAATGTCATGCTTTGTGCCCATCAGCCATAGCTTCGGCACGGCTTAAAAGTTCCATAGCCCCTTGATCGATCAAACGTTGCGCCATGGCTTCACCCACACCTACAATTGCATCACGAGAAACACTCATCTCTTCACCCATCATTTCGCTTCCATCTGGAAGACCCAAGATGCTTCGAACATTGACTGTACCATCGGATTGTACTCGCGCACTCACACCGATGGGAACCTGACAACCGCCTTGCAATGTATCGACAAATCCACGCTCAATGGTTGTCTCCAATCGGCTGTCGGCATCTTCAAGCCCACGTGCAATCTCAAGTACCCACGGCTCATTGACCGTCTCAATACCCAAAGCACCCTGACCCATTGCGGGGAGCATCTCATCCATCGAAATCGGGTAAAAATGCGCTACGCTCTCATTTAATCCAAGGCGGTTTATCCCTGCAGCTGCCAAAATGATTGCATCAAATTCACCCTCTTTAAGTTTTCGGATGCGGGTATCTACATTACCGCGTAAATCTTTGATCACCAAATCAGGACGCTCTTGAAGCAACTGCATACGGCGGCGAAGGGAGGAGGTCCCCACAACGGCACCTTGAGGTAAATTATCAATATCCGCGTATTTTTCGCTCAACATTGCATCGCGGACATCTTCTCGTTTCGTAATAGCCGAAAGCAAAAGTCCTTCAGGCATTACGGTAGGAACGTCTTTGAGTGAGTGAACCGCCATTTGCGCCTCGCCCGCAAGCATCGCTTCTTCAATCTCTTTAAGAAAAAGTCCTTTACCCCCGATTTTTGCCAACGGCACATCCAAAATTTTATCTCCAGAGGTAATAATGATTTTGAGTTCTACTTCGACATCACTGTGATTGGACTCAATAACCGATTTGATATATTTGGACTGCCAAAGAGCGAGTTTACTGCCGCGGGTTGCAATGGTGAGCTTTTTCATCAATTATTTAACCTTTATTTCTTTGTACTTGTTTTTAGTGGCATCTTTTTTTCCATCAAAAAATACCGTTGGTGTTCCCGATACCATTGCCATTTGAGCTACTTTTTGATCCGATTCATACTGTTTTAGAACCGAAGGACGTCGAATATCGGCAAGGCCGAATTTTGTTTTGAATGTTTTGTTAAACGCATCTAAAATTTTACCTTCATCTTTCTCATTGGCATTTACATCAACGGTATAGAGGCGCATCGTTACATTGTCCATACCGCCTTGCTCTGCTGCGATGGCGGCTTTTGTCAAGGTCACCGCAGCAGGGTGTAAAGTCGGCAGTGGATAATGAAAATAATAAACCCCAAATATAGCCGGATATTTTGTCATATAAGAAAGGGTTTCAGGAACATAACGACGGCAAAAAGGGCATAAAGGATCGGAAAAAATTGCCACTTTGTATTTTGCATTTGCACTGCCGCTGATGAGATTGCTTTTGGTGTAAAATTTAGCCGGAAAATCAGGAGCAAGGGTATCATTATAACGTTCACCCGTCTTAACATTGACCAACTCGGTTGCCAACATATCTCCATTAATAAAATAGGTGCCGTTTTGATTGATATGACGATTTTCATTGCCTTGTTTTACATCGGCTTCAATAGCCACAAAATAAGCTTGCCATCCGCTCATCCGCGGTACCGGTTTTTTTCCATTAATATTAAGTTCAACATTCGAAACATTGGGGTTTGCTGCGATCCCTTTTTTCAAAAACGCTAATACTTCTGCGTCGCTAGCGGCAAATACATTAGCGCAAAGCAGGAGAATCGCTGATAATTTCTGCGTCAATAACATTGTCATCCTTTGGTTGGTATGGTTGATTTGATTCTGGGTATTTTGGCATAAAACGGCTAATGATGAGTGAACCCACCAAAATAATATGCATTAAGACAGCAATAATATCCGTAAAAATCCCCGGTAATATCAGTAATATAGCCCCTAAAAGAGAAAGAAGATTACGTTTATAAAAACCGTTAGCACTAATACGGCGTTCTTTAAGTTCCATAATATTAAGAATCAAGGTTGAACGAAAATTAAAAAGAATTGCTATCCCGATCATGGCACTGGCCATAATCTCGGTAAACATCATCAAGCCGCCAATGCGAGAGGCCACTTCTACGGTAATGATTACCTCTAAAAACAGGTAAATCAGAAAATAGATCATCCGATGAGTTCCTTGATTTTTGAAAGTACATCATCCGCATTCACGGTCAGCATCTCACGCGTATTTCGGATCATGATTTGTACTTGACTGTTTTCCATCTCTTTACCGATAATCACGGTAAATGGAAAACCAATAAGCTCAGCATCAGACATTTTAAATCCAAAACGCTCTTTACGGTCATCAAAAATCGTCTCAATTCCCGCTTTGCCTAAAGATTCATACAGTGCTTCTGCATATGCCATATGTGTTTCTTCTTTGATATTGGACACCATAACATCCACCATGTACGGTGCCGTTGCGTGCGTCCAGATACATCCTCTATCGTCATGGTGCTGTTCGATAACTGCGGCAACAAGTCGGCTGACACCCATCCCGTATGTTCCCATGATAAACGGTGTTGATCGTCCATTTTCATCAAGATACTCTGCTTTGAGCGGAGCTGAATAAACAGTACCGAGTTTAAAAATATGCCCGACTTCGATCCCCTTAGTATGCAAAAGCTTTCCGTTACAATGAGGACAGCCATCCCCCTCTTGCACTTCCACAATATCTGCGAACACTGCTTCATTCATAACGCTTAGATCAACACCCACAAAATGGTAATCGATTTCATTGGCACCTGTTATCATTGTTGTTGCATTTTTCGTATCATTGTCCATTACGAAACGAATCTTATCCTGATCAAGAGGCCCTACAAAACCTGGTACTAATCCAAGATCTTTTAACTCCTCTTCGCTTGCATCCACTATATCGATAGCCCCTACACTATTACGTGCCTTAACTTCTTGTAGTTCATCGCATCCGCGAATAAAGAAACAAACCAGTTCACTTCCCTCGATGTAAACTGCACGCTTGATAACCGCTTTGAGTGTGTAATAGGAATCGACTTTAAAAAATTGGCTCAACTCTTCGATTGATTTAATATTTGGCGTTTTAAATTTCATAAAATCAGCGCTTGGTGCTTCAGGAATCGTCGTTCTAGCTGCACGACGCGCAGCTTCAACATTCGCTCCGTATTCACACGTATCACACACAGCAAGAGTATCTTCACCGCTTTGGGCCAAGACCATCAGTTCTTTTGAACCCGTACCACCGATAGCACCGCTATCCGCTTCCACGATACGAAACGTCAACCCTAAACGTTCCAAGATACGCTTATACGCTGCTTCCATTGCATCAAATTCACGATCCAAATCTTCCTGAGAGGAATGAAAACTATACCCGTCTTTCATCACAAATTCACGTGCACGCATCAATCCAAAACGGGGGCGCGCTTCATCACGGAACTTGGTTTTAACCTGATACACATTCAATGGAAGCTGTTTATAACTTGTCACACGGTTACGAACAATGCTCACCATCATCTCTTCATGGGTTGGTCCTAACACAAATAAATTATCTTTTCGGTCACGAAAACGCAACAGTTCTTTACCGAATTTCTCAATACGTCCGCTCTCTTCCCACAATTCAGCCGGTGTTACAAAGCTTAAATCGACTTCCAATGCCCCCACACGGTCCATCTCTTCATTAATAACTGTCTCGATTTTTCGCAAAACACGCTTCCCTAATGGAAGAAAATTATACAAACCGCTCGCTACTTGTGTTACAAATCCTGCTCGTGAGAGATAGATATGACTCGGAAGCTGAGCATCTTTAGGGGATTCTTTGGTAGTGGGAATATAAGCTTTGGAAAAACGCATTAGGAACCTTTGTAAGATTTTTGGGTTGGTGGAGTTTGGTCATCATTTTGATTCATTAAAAAGCTCATGGCCCCGATCAAGGAATCTGCTCTGAGCGGATCAGAAGCATCACGCATCCGCTGAGAAAAAGGGTGTAAAAAACGCTTTAGTGCTTGTTCCGTCGCTTTTTGGACGGCCGCTTCATACTCCTTTGGAATAAACCCTTTTTCAATAACTCTCTGGGTTTCTGTAAGCGCACAACTATAAGCTGAATCGTACATCGTTTTAATCAACGGCTCAATCGTCAATCCTTTGAGCCATTCAAAAAAAGAGGTCGCTTGACGACCGATCACGACAAATGAAGTACGTGCCTCATCTTCACGCAAACCTATATTGGTCGTCACTATCTCTTTTAAATCATCGATTCGGTAAACATGAACCCCAAATGATTCCGATTCTATCTCAATATCTCTAGGAACTGCCATATCAAACCAATAACGATCATATGAACAGATTTGAATCATCTCATCATCGATAATAGGCGTAATGGAACCCGTTGCTGTAAAAAGCAACGAATACTCATTAATAGCATCCGCAAGCTCATCAAACGGACGAACTTTTGCATTACATTCATCTGCTATGGCTTCGGCTTTACTCAACGTTCGGTTCATGATCGTTACATCAACCCCTTGTGCACTCAAATGCTTGCACGTTATAACCGACATCTCTCCCGATCCTATAACCAACGCCTTCATCCCATTCAATAAACCGCAGCATTCACGTGCTTTACTCACAGCTACACTCGCAACTGAGACAGGTTTGGAAGATATTTCAGTGACATTACGTATTTCAGCCGCACATTTTTGAGCAAACTGCATCGCTCTTGAGATTTTAAGTCCGCAAAATTCATTTTCTAGCGACAATTTAAAGGCATCTTTTAGCTGACCTGCAATTTGAGTCTCTCCCACGATCATCGAATCAAGAGAACTGGCAACGCTGAACAGATGATGGATTGCGCCATAATCATCCAGAATATCTCCGCGCATTTTTAGCTCATCCAATCCAAAATGAGAATGTGCTGATAGAAGAGAGAGAAGATATTCAGTCGCATCCTCAATATGACTGCAACTGCAAAAAATTTCAATCCTATTGCATGTAGAGAGGACCATAGATTCGCTTATGTACGAATGTTGATTTATTTTCTTCATCATTTCTATTTTTGCCGCATCATTTACAAAGGCCAACTTCTCACGCTGGGAGAGTGTCGAATTTTTATGGGAAAAGCTTATGATAAGATAATGCATTAGTGGCTTCTTTGGATCACGGTTGTAAGAATTGCATGTAAATCATCTTCGTCACCAATGACACTTAATGCTTCATCACAAAGCTCCTGTGCTCTTAGATATGAACGCTCTATTATGCTGTGTTCTTTCATGGCATTAGAGAGCCACTGTTTCTCTGAGGCATCCAGAGTACGCCCATGATATTCAATCAATTTTTCTCGTCCGGAATCATCCAAGGCATCGTATAAATCCATATATGGGAGTGTTGTCTTCCCCTCCACAAAATCATTCAAAGCAGGTTTCCCAAGGGTTGCTTCATCTGCGGTTATGTCTAAAATATCATCAACGATTTGAAATGCCAATCCCAAGTTTTTACCATAAATGCCATACGGTATGGCCTCTTTACCTTCAAGGCGTGCCGCACAATAGGCACAGGACTCAATAAGCGTTGCTGTTTTCAAATAGAGCATCTTGAGATAAAGGTCGCGGTCTAAATTGAACTTCTGCGCCATCTCAACATCCATCATCTCTCCGATTGAAAGCTGTGTAACCGATTGAGAGATCATTCTGGCAATCTCAGGATCAAAAGCAGTCAATGCGCTAAACGCTTTGGAATACAAAATATCCCCGAGCATAATGGCTACTTTGCTGCCGTGTGTCGCATTCACGGATTCAACACCACGGCGTAGCATCGCCTCATCAATCACATCATCATGAAGCAAACTCGCAGCATGGATTAACTCCACAATCGCTCCCAATAAGGGTGCATCGGGATGCTTAGGAGCAATGGTCAGAATCAATCGTGCTCGTAAGCGTTTGCCCCCAGAGAGTTTTGAAAACAACTCTGTTGCTTGAGGGAAATCAACTTCCTCTACAAGCTCGCGAATAATGGTTTCAACACGTTCAAACATCACTTGATTCACTTCTCCGTTAAATAATCCAACACAATTCGCTTTTCTTTGTCAAACACCAAGAGATCAAATTGTGCTTTTTTGGTACCTTCATCAAACTTTTTGAAAACAACAATCGCATAAGCGGCATCACGTTCGCTCTTCACTGCAGGAAGAAGCTGTTTTCGAAAACTCTGATTGCTGTATCCGGCATACAAAACATGCTGTCCGACAAATCGATCAAAACTTTCATGGACAATCAGTGCTTTGTCCGTATAAAGCGTCCATCTCCAAGCCAGCAGTCTCTCCTGACCTTCACTTTTGACCATTATTTTGATCATCTGATCTTTTGCTACGTTAAACGTTTTCATTTCTCGCCATGGCGCGGCGTTTAGGGATACAAAAAGCAAACACAAACAAAATATTTTAAGCATGCGAGAGCTGCTCCCATATAAAAAAGGCGATTATAGCATAATGAAAATAAAGTGGCAGGCTAGAGGCTAATAGAGCTATGTGTTTGTCTAATTATTTTTTGTACTCAATATTTTTTTATATTAAAGCAGCCTGTCCCTTTTTCCTTGTTAGTTAGTGTTTTGTACTGAATCGATTAATAACAAATTTACTAGATACGCCTTTTGGTAGTTCCACATCCTCCAAACTCTCTACCCGTACATGATAGTTTCGCAGTCTTTGCAAATCAGCTATCATGATTGTCTTTGCATGTCCTTTCTCTCCACCATAAAGAGGTACCAAAACGATCTCTTCAATCTTTTGCCCTGTCACGTAGTGTTTTTCTTTTCGGTTGCGCCACTCTGCACTGTTCAAAATCACGGTAACATCTTCACTCGCCCAGCCAATAGGGGTCAGAGTAATTTTTACTTTAAAATAGGGAGTTATATTCTCGGGATGTCCATTCCAAATATAATTGTCGATTTTCTTTTCTTGTTCACTTAGCAAAGAAGAAGATGATACATTAAAGCCCACCATTAGATTGAACTGTACAAGCGATCCCCAAATATTCCAAGGAGCCTGAAAATCGCTCTCATAGACTGTCCCTTTTTTGGAAAAATCGACGGGCACATTCATAGGTACCTTTGCACATTTATCGCATTCTCCAAATCCAAATAGTACTGATGCACTTAGTAGCAAGCTCATTACATATTTCATCTTTTAATTTCCTCTTCATTTTTAAAGCGTTGATTGGAGTTATATTTATAAATAGCAATTAAATCACTGATAGCTTCTGGTTCGACGATAACTTCATACGTCATTATGAATGAAGTACTTTGTCTATGACTGTGTTAAGATCAATACCCTCATTATTTGGTATATTGTTTATCGCTCTCGCAACTTTACTCTTGGCTTCTTCAAAAGAAATATTGATAATGTCTCCATCAGAGATTATTTCAATTTTTTCTTTATTTGACACTTTTAAAAACAACCGTTTAATACAATGTATCCAAAATTTTGCTTTTATAGAGCATCGTTTCTACTTTGGAATGGATGATGCGGTTTTCTTCTCTGAGGGCATCGTGTTCACGATTTAGTGTTGAAATTTCTCGGCTTTTAAAATAAATTTGTGTTTGGATAAATATTTTGGGGAATACAAAGATCAACACCAGAAAAATTCCCACAAATACATTCCGTAAAAAATGGATCCCCATTGTATCATCGGGTGAAATAATAGCCTGAGTTTCTTCTAAAATATCGTATTTATCACTCATTAAAAACCTATCTGTTTATCTCAAAAATTCGCATTTTAGCACTTCGGCTTCGTGAATTTGAACGCAATTCATCCTCTTGAGCACTCAAAGGCTTCTTCGTGATCACTTTGCCTATCGCATTATTATTACCGCACGTACATCGCATCGCATCATCGGGACAAATACAGTTTTTAGACCATGTTGAGAAACGTTGCTTTACAATCCGATCTTCCAACGAATGAAACGTGATAATGGCTACACGTAAACGTTTTTGAGGTCCCTTTTCAATCGCATCCAACAAACGGGTCAACTCACCCAACTCATCATTGACTTCGATACGAATCGCTTGCATCACCAACGTAGAGGGATGAATCTTTTTACCCCTAGGCATCAGATGAAAAATAGCATCAGAGAGCTGTTTTGCAGACTCAAACGGGCGTCGCTGCACAATCGTTTGCGCTACTTGTTTCGCATTGGTTACTTCACCGTATTGGCGCAAAATCTGCTCGAGGGCACTTTGCGAATACTCATTCACGACTTCACCCGCACATAATACAGCGGCTGGGTCCATCCGCATATCAAGCGTATCACTCTCATACGAAAACCCGCGCTCTCTCACATCAAGCTGAAGCGATGATACTCCTATATCGGCCAAAATTCCGCAAACTTGATCCGAATACTCCTCTAAAAGTGTCTGGGCTACTGCCGAAAAACGGCCCTTGCGTATTTGTATACGATCTCCGTAAGGGCTCAATCGTTGCGTCGAAAATGCAATGGCCGTAGGGTCTTGATCAATACCTATCAAACGGCAATGAGGATTCGCATCCAGAAGCAATGAGGTATGCCCGCCATAGCCTAGCGTACAATCAATAATCGTCCCCTCTTTGCATGACATGAAAGCGTCTATTACTTCACGGTACAAAACAGGGATATGAGGGGATTTTTGCACAACTTAGCCTTAAGTATTTTATTAGCGTAATTATAACGTCAACTCATTTAAAGCGCTCTCAATAGCATCAAAAATAAGCCCCAACTCCTTTGTTGTGATCACATAAGGAGGCATCACATAGATAACATTTCCCAAAGGGCGTATCAAAATTCCATTTGCCAAACAATGGCGATGTATTTTGACACCGATTCGTTCATGCGGATAAAACCCTTCTAATTCAATTACCCCGATCATCCCGCATTGCCGTATTGCTTTGACTTCTTTACGCTTAACAAATCGCTTAAGCCGCTCATTAATCGCTTTTGAAAGCTCGTGATTTGCCTCTATCACCTTATTTTTTTCAAACAGGTCCAGTGTCGCATTAGCAGCCGCACAGGCCAAAGCATTTCCCGTATAACTGTGTGAGTGTAAAAAGGAGCGATGCGGATTATAATCGCAATAAAATTCTCCATAGATTGATTCCGTAGTCATAACTACCGACAGAGGTAAATAGCCGCCGGTAAGCCCTTTTGAGAGGATTAAAAAATCAGGTGTTATCTGTGCTTGCTCGCAGGCAAACATCGTCCCCGTTCTTCCAAATCCGACCATAATCTCATCTGCAATAAAGTGAATCCCATATTCACTGCACAACCGCTTGGCTTGGGTTAAAAAGTGCGGATGATACATCACCATTCCGCCTGCCCCCTGGACTAACGGCTCCACAATGAGAGCCGCAATTTCAGAACTTCTTTCCCTCAATAATTGTTCAAAATGTCTGATGGCTTCCTGTGCTGCTTCAATCGATTGATCCACTGGAGATTGTGTTTGAATGGACCGAATCAACAACGGTTCATAGGTCTCTTTGTACAACGCAACATCCCCAATGGAAAGGGCTCCGAGTGTTTCACCGTGATAACTGTTGCTCAATGAAACGAATAACGCTCTGTTATCTCCACGATTGCGATGAGCATGGTAACTCATCTTTAGTGCCACTTCCACCGCACTTGATCCATTGTCGGCATAAAAACAGCGTGTCAATCCATCCGGAGCCAATGCTACGAGTCGCTCAGAAAGTCTGACAATCCCTTCATGGGTGAATCCGGCCAAAATAACATGTTCAAGCGTATCAAGCTGCTCTTTCACTTTTTCGTTGATATAGACATTGGCATGCCCAAATAGATTAACCCACCAGCTGCTTATTCCATCGATGTAGCGATTTCCCTCAAAGTCTTCGAGATAAATACCCTCTCCTTTTGAAATGGGAATTATGGGAAAGGTTTCATGATCTTTCATCTGTGTGCATGGATGCCATAAAACATTCATATCTCGATTCGAAATGTGTTGATTTGTCATATTTTCCCTTATTGGATACAAATTTAGGCTTTAATTCACTAACAACCGTTATAACACCTCAATATTCATCGAAGTTTAATGGTAAAAGCAATAAAATATTCAAATTTTACACCATAAATGAATTAAAGGCCCACATAATCATGATTACTTGGATGCAACACCACCGAAAATATCTCGTTATTACGATTTGGGTTTCTACAATCGCCTTTATCGGGGCTGGATTTGTGGGATGGGGTCAATACAGTTATGGAGACAAAGCGAGTGCTGTTGCGCAAGTTGGCGACGTTTCCATCACTGCAGAGGAACTCCAAAAAACCTATTCTAATCTTTTTAACCAATACAATCAAC
The DNA here is from genome assembly GCA_041661985.1 of Sulfuricurvum sp. Classification (GTDB taxonomy): domain Bacteria; phylum Campylobacterota; class Campylobacteria; order Campylobacterales; family Sulfurimonadaceae; genus Sulfuricurvum. The sequence goes on from JBAZTK010000001.1 coordinate 241,677, forward strand.
TTTTTCAAGGTAAACTGGACGAAAAGCAAGCGCAACAATTTGGATTGCAACGTCAAGCGCTTAAAAGTCTTGTTGATCAAGCTTTGATACTCAATCTTGCCAAAAATTACCGTATCACTGTCAGTGATGAAGAACTCTTTAATGTCATCAAAACCCAAAGTGCTTTTGCCAAAGCCGGTTCATTTGACAAGCAAGTGTATTCAAAAGTCTTGAGCAATAATCATCTTACAATCAAAGAATATGAAGCAGGGATGCGCAAAGAACTGCTCATACAAAAAACTCTGTATCTTTTTACTCCTGTTGCCCGAACATTAGAAAATGATGTTCTTGCCTCAGCTATGGGTGTTGCGGATAAAATTGAGTACAAGCTATTGACGCCTGATATGGTAACGCTTTCCTCTGATGAAGCCGGTGTCAAAACATTCTGGGAAAAACATCAAAATGAGTTTAAAAAAGAAGCTTCTTATGATCTATCCATCATTCATATGGGCAATCTTGCCACGCAAAACGATGCGCTGCGTCGTTACATTGATTTCAAAAAAGGAACGCTTGATCCTTCTGTAAAGATTACCAAAACAACAATTTCATCCCAAACCAACACATTCGATCCTGAATTATTCAAAGAGATCACAGCCTTGACCAGCGATAAGCCTTTCTTAAAGCCGCGAAAACTAGGCGATGAGTTCGTAATCATTAAATTGGATACCTTTAACCCTGCTGCTAGTAAAAGCTACGAAGAAGCAAGAGCTGAAGCTAACGCGGGTTATATGAATGAAATGAAAAAAAGCAAACTGCAAGAGTTAGCGCAAAACAATTATAAAACATTTACCGGCACTGTGAGTGATTTCATCATGCATACGCAAAGTACTGCTCTTGGCGGGTTATCAGTTGCAGAATCCACTGAATTTACGGATAAATTGTTTGCTAGCAAACAAAAACAAGGGTTTTTAACCTTGAAAAGTGGAAATGTCATTCTCTATAACGTTTTGGAACAAAAGTTGCTTCAAGATAAGACAGTAGCTGAAGAGAATACCGCGATGAAGCTAAAAGGAAATCTACTCAATCAAAAGCTGATGAAAATGCTTGAGAGTAAATATCCAGTAAAAATATACGCAGAGGGGATCTGATTTTGAAACGAACGGTTTTAGCCATCGATATCGGTTCGACAAAAGTCTGTGCCATCATCGCCGAAATAGATGATGTTAACAGTCCTCAAATAATTGGTGCAGGGATTTCCAAAGCGCAAGGTCTGCGCAAAGGGAGCATCACCAACATAGAGCTTGCTTCTAAATCTATTAAAGCCGCACTTAATGACGCACGTCGTGTTGCTGGCACTGACATTAAAAGTGCAATCGTCACTATCTCCGGCGCTTATACTAAGAGCATTAACTCAAGCGGTATTGTGAATGTCCCGAACAAAGAGATAACACTCAAAGAAATCAATCGTGTTATGCACACCTCTCTTTACAATGCCAACATTCCAAATGAGTTTGAAGTACTCCATGCGCTTCCTTATAATTTCAAAGTAGACGATCAAGATTTCATTGAAGATCCACTTGGGATGAATGCTGCACGATTGGAAGTAGAAACCCACATCATCACAACCCAAAAATCAAATCTCAATAATCTACGTAAAGCAGTTAAAGCTGCGGGTGTTGATGTTGAGGGGATAGTGCTAAGCGGTTACGCATCCGCAATCGCAGTGTTGAATTTGGATGAAAAAGAACTCGGTGCAGCCGTCGTCGATATGGGTGGAAATACAAGTAATATTGTTATCCATTCAGGGCATGCGATCCGTTATAACGATTTTCTAGGTGTTGGCTCTAACCACATTACCAATGATTTATCAATGGCATTGCACACACCGCTGCAAACGGCTGATAATGTCAAAATGAACTACGGATCACTGTATGCTCCAAGTAACGATTTGATTGAGCTACCAGTTATTGGGGATGAAACCTCTACGCATGAAGTATCTCTGGAAGTCGTACACAACGTTATTTATGCACGTGTTGAAGAGACCCTTATGATCATTGCTCAATCCATTGAAAAAAGCGGTCTCAAAGACCATATGGGCGCAGGAATTGTTCTGACCGGAGGATTTACAAAAATCGAAGGTCTTCGGGAGCTCGCCGTTGCGATTCTCGATAACATGCCCGTACGTCTTGCTAAGCCATCTGACATGGGAGGATTATTTGATACCCTACGTGATCCTTCTTACTCAGGTGCTGTTGGCCTTATCAAATATTCAGCCGGCGGATATACGCCGTATGAAATTGATGTCAATAAGCGAATGCGTCATGCTAGTGAAGAGGCGACTCATTATGAAGCGCCTATCATGGAAGAAGAAATGGAAGATTTAGAATCAACATCTTTCCCATCAACACCTCCTTCTATGACGTCAAAAAACAGCGTTCCTAAAAGTGACCCAAAACCGAAAACAGAGCCTTCGAAAATGGTCAATATCGGTTCAAATAAAAACAGTCAAGACCAAGAACCTAACCCTATTTCCAAGTTTTGGAATTGGGCAAGCCAATTATTTTAAACACAATCAAGGAGCAAGTATGGAACCATTTTCAATCAACGAATCATCTACGTTAACAGGAGCACGGATTGTTGCAGTCGGTGTTGGCGGCGGTGGCGGAAACATGATCGGCTATATGCTTAAAGAGGAAATTCCTGGAATTGAACTCATTATTGCAAATACTGATGCGCAAGTGTTGGAGCAAGGATCTGCTGCTATCAAAATTCAACTGGGTGCCAAACTAACCAAAGGTTTGGGTGCCGGGATGAAACCTGAAATCGGCAAAGAATCGGCTATTGAGAGTTATGAAGACTTGCGTCGTGCTCTTGAAGGTGCTGATATTGTTTTTGTTGCTGCTGGTTTGGGCGGTGGAACGGGAACAGGTGCTGCCCCTATTATCGCTAAAATCGCAAAAGAAGTCGGTGCATTGACGATTGCGGTTGTTACTAAACCGTTCTCCTTTGAGGGACGTAAACGTCTTAAACTTGCAGAAGAGGGTCTTGAAGAGCTTAAAAATGAATCGGATTCTATTGTCGTGATTCCAAATGACAAACTGCTTTCTATTATTGATCCAAAGCTTGGTATCAAAGACAGCTTTAAAATCGTTGACAGCGTACTTGCTCGTGCTGTTAGCGGTACATCAGGTGTTATCTTGGCCAGCGGTGAAAATGATATAAATCTTGACTTTGCTGACCTACGAACCGTTATGAGTCACCGTGGACTCGCACTCATGGGTGTGGGCGAATACAAAGGGGATAACGCAGCCTACGAAGCGATCAAAAATGCAATCGAGTCTCCATTGTTAGACAATATGTCTATCAACGGCGCACTTGGTGTGTTAGTACACTTCAATATGCACCCTGAGTTTCCTTTCATGGAGCTCAGCGCGGCGATGGAAGTGGTTCAAAAAAGTGTTGATGAAAGTGCTGAAGTTATTTTCGGTACAACAACCGATGAAAATCTTGCCCTTGATTTTATCCGTATAACACTCGTTGCTACGGGGTTTGAGAAAAAAGCATCACAGGGTATCAACAACTGCGAATTTGAAAATAAAGAAGCAGCTTCTGCCAAGCCGCGCGTAGTAGTTCGCGCTGCGGCCATGGTAGCAAACGGTGATTATAGCGAAGACTTCCTAGACGTACCGACGTTTATGCGTCAGCAAAAAGACTAATCACCTTTTTCCCATGCTCTCCTTTGACACGCTCATAAAGGCCAAAACACTCCTTGGCCTAAGTGACCGTGTCACTCTATCCGAAATCAAATCCCGCTATAAAATGATGATGAAACAATGGCACCCCGACAAACACCCCAAAGATATAGAAACTGCTCACGATATGAGTACACAGATCAATGAAGCCTATGCCGTTATCTTGGAATACTGTTCAAAATACGAATTCAATTTTGATGAAAAATATTTAAAAGAAAAAACCATCACTCCGCAAGAGTGGTGGGCGAAGAAATTCGGGGGGAGATAAGTAGTTTTAATGAAATGCGATCGGTCCCTGAGAACGCGCATGGATAAACTGCTGAACAACTTCGTTGGGTGAGTTTTTAAACGCCTCTTTATCTCCTGCTGCAACAATCACCCCATCGAATAACATTGCGTAATTATCCCCTGCTTTGAAACTCTCTGCGATATCGTGACTGATAAGAACCGAGGTCATACCGATTTCATCGCGCAAACGACAGATCATCTGGGTGATAAAGTCACTCGTAACAGGATCAAGACCTGACGTTGGTTCATCGTATAAAATCACTTCAGGCTCGAGGGCAAGGGTACGCGCAAGTCCTACGCGTTTACGCATCCCACCGCTAAGTTCCTCAGGGTACAATGATTTGACGATTTTAGGATCAAGACCGACCATCGTCAGTTTTTCATCGATTTTATAGTCAAGCTCTTTGGGAGTTAGTTTTTGATGTTCCATCATCGGAAAAGCAACATTCTCGCCGATGTTCATACTGTCAAACAATGCACCGCTTTGAAAAAGAAAGCCTATTTTTTTACGTATTTCTCGTAATGTCGCTTCATCCGCATGATCTATACGGGTTCCTTTATAAGTAATCGTTCCGCTATCAGCTCTTAGCAACCCTACCATATGTTTGATAATCGTCGATTTACCGCCGCCCGATACGCCGAAAATAACCGTTGTTTTCCCCTGCTCTATCTCTAGATTAACCCCGCGCAAGATTTCGCGTTTTCCGAAACTTTTGGTGACATTTTCAAAACGGATCATCGTTTAGCCGCCATCAAATAGGCACGACGGCCAAAAAGAATGAGCAACATCACTAACAAAATCTTAAAATCAATTTCACTGGCTTTGTGCAGTGACTCAAACGAATTGTTCATCATAGCCACTTCACCTAATTGTTGAAACTCTAACATCTTAGGACTGTACACACCGCTAAAAAGGAGCAATGTACCAACAGCACCTAACGCTGCCATGATGGCTATTTTATCAATTTGCATTGCTTTGAAACGAGATACTTCATACGTGATAATAATCGCGGCCATAATGTAACCCCAATAGGTGAAACGTCGGAATATTTCCCCCATAATTTTTCCCTCTTCATAGCGAGAAAGTAACGGTATGCTCAAATAGACTTCAGAGTGAAAGACGACTGCCGCCACAAATGCTCCCAACACTAGAACTGCACCAACCGTCATACCGATAGTAAGTAAATACGTTACATCGACCAGGGCTTTTTTATTCATGGTTTGCCTTTAGTATAAATCCTCGATCAAACGAGGCCAAATCTTTGTAAAATTCCAGTGATTGTACCGCAAATGTTTTTAGATATTCCTGCACTTTTTTGCGTTGATCGTATCCCATTTCACAAATAAAGGTCGGAATTTGTCGCAGCAACACTTCATCCAAAAGACGACGTATAATTTCATCCCCAACTGTACCTCCAAAAAGAGCATTTTGGGGTTCATAGGACAAATTATGTTCCAAAGACGCGTCATAAGCAATGTACGGGGGATTGGACACCAGAAAATCAATTGTTTCACTCACACAGCTCAACAGATCCCCTTCGCGCAATTCAATACGATTACCCAAACCAAAGGCTTCTACATTGCGACGTGCAACTTCCAGTGCTCTTGCAGAGATGTCCACAGCAATAAAGCGGGCATTGGGTAAATGAAGGGCAAGTACTATAGAGATAATACCGCTTCCCGCACCGACTTCTGCGAATGTTAGTGCTGCATCTGGATTAACACGTGCCAAGACTTCATCAATCAACAGCTCCGTTTCAGGACGGGGAATAAGTGCCCCCTCGTCAATGTAAAACTCTCTGCTGTAAAAGCTCACACGGTTTGTCAAATATTCAAGCGGTTCATTGCGTACTCGACGCTCAATCCATTCCAAAAGACGAGGTTCTAGGCAGTCTATCAACGTCTCTTGGTGCGTGATAACGTAGAGCTGATCTTTTTGTAGATAGGCGATCAATAATAATTCGGCTTCACGGCGGGGGAATTCGACAACCCCAGATAGTTTCGCTGTGATTTCGTTATGCAGTTCTTTTAGAGTACTGGGCATGGATCAATAAAATCTTCCGTAACATCTGCAACAATATCCGAGCCAAGTGCACGTAACCGCTCAATCACCGGAGGATGGGTCGTGTGAAAAAATCGGTACAGCGGATGAGAAAGAGGGAAGCTTTTATTTTCGCTCACCAACTTTGTCAGGGCTGAGATCAAATACTCTGCACCGCCGAGCTCTGAACCCTTTTTATCCGCTTCATACTCGTTATGACGGCTTATAAGCCCCATAAGCGGCATCATCACAAAACTTACCATCGGCATAAGAAGAATAAACAGCATCATCATGATATGAGGGGATGGCGAAACACCAAGTTGAAGATAAAGCGATTGAGGAAGATTCCCAAACGCTGCAAACATCCCAAATAACATCATCCCGACCATCGCGATATTTTTATACAAGTCGCCGTGAGCAAAATGCCCCAGTTCGTGTCCCAAAACAGCGATCAGCTCTTGCGGAGTCAATTTTTGCAGCAGGGTATCAAACAATACCACCCGTTTTGTTTTTCCTAAACCGCCGAAATACGCATTGAGTCTCGCATCACGCTTGCTCGCATCACTCACAAATACGCCGCTGCTTACAAAACCTGTTTTTTCCATCAACGATGCAATCTGTTCTTGGAGTTCCGGGTTATCCAAGGGAGTCACTTTATCAAAAAACAGCGCCCGAATCGTAGGAAAAAACATATTGAGAGCCACTACAACCCCAAAAATAAAACAAAAGCTCCACAACCACCACAACTCGCTTGCGTTGATAATTGCCGAAATAGCCCAAACGATCAAACCTCCGATAACAATCGTCAATAATGTTCCAATGAGGGTGTCTTTGATGTATTGACCTGTGCTTGAACGGTTGAATCCATATTGAGCATCGATTTTAAATTTTGCATACCATCCAAACGGAAGCATAACCGTACTATTGATCAATATCAGTCCCAGGACCGCGTAAATGGTATGAAGCAAAGGGGTTTGCACCATGAGTACCTCATCGAACCACGCCAGCATTCCCCCCATCCAGACAAAGAAAAGTGCGTATTCTGCCATTGCTTCCAGCATGGAAAGCTTCTCTTTAGCTACCGTATAATTAGCAGCATCCAAATATTCGCTCTCTCCCAGCAATACAGCACCTTTGCGTTTGACCTGATTAACAAACCCTATTTGCATCACACTCACATACAGGCGCATCAAAATATAAAAAGTATAAAGTCCGACAATCGTTGTTAACATGAAATTCCTTTAATAAAGGGGAATTTTACCATCATTAATAAAAATTGCACTACAATCAAACTATGAAATCAAACTACATTTTTGGCACTCTCATCTCTATTTTAATGGTAACCTCTGTTTATGGAGAGGTTGCGCCGTTGCTCTCCCCCCAAAAACAGCGTTATTACGAGTATCAGCAGCATGAGATTGATGCGAATTATGAAAAACTGCATTACGACTGGCTCTCTCCAATCAATCTAAAAGCATCCAGTATGGTTGAAAAGTCAGCCTCATATGGCGCCAAAGATATCCGACAAAGCCTCTCTGCCGGAATCGCGCAGGATCTCTTTCGCTCAGGAGGAATCACTTATTCCATTGACTATGCCCATTCAAAAAAAGAGGCGGATACACTGGCTCTTGGAAAAGAGATTGCAACCGTCAGTCAACAGCTCGTAAACGCCGTTTTAACGTATCGCAAAAATGCCATTGCCTTGCAACAAAGTGATCTTAGACTCAAGAACACCCAAATCGAAATTTTTCTCAAACGCAAACAGTACGAAGCGGGAGATATCGACATAACGTTTCTCAATAATGCGCTGATGAATCAAAGTAGCGAACTCAAAAATAACACTTCCTTGCGGTATGCACTTGCTCAACAAAAATTCGAAGCTGCCAAACTGTGTGATCTATCAATCGATTCCATTGCCATTCCCACCTATACCCTCACACAAAAAGAGGCTTTTTTAAAAGAGGGCTGGAACATTCGTTATTCTCAAGCTCTCAGTGAGAGTGCTTCCCAGCAGTACGGCCAAATCAAAAGCTCTTATTTGCCTAAACTCACCCTCATCGCCGATACCGGCTATCAGCGGTTTGATGCACTGACGACAACTTCTGCTGATTATCGCGGAAACTTTTACGATGCAGGGTTACAACTCTCGATGCCATTGGCCTACAACGGTTCTGCCACTTCTCAGGAGGCGCAAGCCCTCTATTTAAAACAACAGGCCCAAACTGCCGATACAAAACGCCAAATGGATGCCCTTTACGATCAAACCGTTGCGCTTATTGAGAGTTATAAACATACAATCGCTATTACCAAAGAGAATCTCAAATATTATGATGAGTTACTAGGCACCACAAAAGCCGCGGTTAAAGCAGGATACAAAGCAGGATATGACCTGCAAACCCTTGAGAATACTCGCGCCATCGAAGAGCTTGAGATTAAAATTAACGAAATCAATATTCAAATTCAGCTTTCTATACTTCACTATCAAATGCAACATTCACAGGAGTCCAAACAATGACACCCGATACCATCGAAGCCACACTTGGCCTTACCTCAGAACAATCCCCGAAACGGTGGAAAAAAATTCTTTTGGGGGCAGGTCTTCTGGCCATCATTGCCGCCGCATCCCTATACACACTCAAACATACGGCGAAAGAAAAAACGGTCTACATCACGGTTCCCCTCAAGGTGCAAGATCTTACCACGAGTGTTTCAGCTACCGGAAATCTCGAACCGACCAACACGATAGATGTCGGAATCGAAGTCTCAGGAACTGTTGAAGAGGTACTGGTCGATTACAATGACCGCGTCCATAACGGGCAAATCCTCGCACGGCTGGACACCACAAAACTCACTGCTGCCGTAACCAGTTCACAAGCCATTTTAATGAAATCTCAAGCCAACGAACAAAGCGCCAAAGCAGCTGTTGACAACGCAGCAGTTGAGGATGAACGTGCTCACACTATGTATTCTTCAACGGGAGGAAATTATCCATCACGCAAAGAGATGCAAACATCCTCTACGATGCTTCTTCAAGCCAAAGCATCACTCGCTGCGGCCAAAGCACAAGTAGCACAATCGACCGCACAACTCAAAAGTGATCAAGATAATCTTCGCAAAGCAGTCGTCGTTTCTCCAATAGAGGGGATCGTACTCGCTCGAAAAGTCGAACCCGGACAAACCGTTGTAGCCTCCATGCAAACCCCTATTCTCTTCACCCTTGCCGAAGATCTTACCAAGATGAAAGCGATCGTGAGTGTCGATGAAGCCGATATTGGCGGGGTAAAAGAGGGTCAGGAAGTGCGTTTCAGTGTAGATGCTTACCCAAATCGTGAGTTTGAGGGAAAAATAATCCAACTGCGTCTCAATTCTGCCATAGTCAGCGGTGTTGTCACCTATGAAGCAGTCGTTCAAGTAGACAACACTGATCTCAAGCTGCGTCCAGGGATGACTGCCAGCGCTTCCATCATCACCGATACCCTCAAAAATGTCACCGTTATCCCCAATGCCGCATTACGCTTTAGCCCTCCAATCAGCAATGATGATACCCAAAAGAAAAAAAAGCATGCAGTTGAGGAAACAGACAAAGGAGAACATGTCTGGATTCTAAAAAATACAATTCCTACCAAAGTGAAAGTCCAAATTGGAAAAAGTGACGGGATATCTAGCGTTGTCACAGCATCTTCTCTCAAAATGGGTGATCTGCTCATCACAGGCATAGACGAACAGCCATGATCGATTCTTCCAGACCGGTTATTGAACTCAAAAAAGTCAAAAAATACTATGGCCAAGGCAATGCCGCCGCATATGCGCTTCAAGGCGTTGATCTCACGATAAAAAAAGGAGAGTTTGTCGCCATCATGGGTCCAAGCGGATCGGGAAAATCAACGGCCATGAACATCATCGGATGCCTCGATGTCCCTACTGAGGGTGACTATCTCTTTGAGGGGATTGAGGTAGGAAATCTTAGCCGTGATCAGCGGGCACTGCTTCGACGCAATTACATCGGTTTTATTTTTCAAGGGTTCAATCTGCTGGGGAAAACATCTGCACTTGAAAATGTTGAACTTCCCTTGCTCTATCGAGGTGTCCCCGCGGCACAGCGTCATACCATGGCGATGGAAGCCCTCCGAAGTGTTGGTCTTGAAGACGTCGCGCACCACACTCCAGCAGAGCTTTCAGGCGGACAACAGCAGCGCGTTGCAATAGCGCGTGCGATTGTCACCAATCCGCTTGTACTTCTCGCCGATGAACCCACGGGGAACCTTGATACACACAAAAGTATCGAGATCATGGAGCTCCTTCGTTCCTTCAATCAGGAGAAGGGAATCACCATTATTATGGTCACACATGAAAATGATATGGCAAAATTTGCTTCACGTATTATCCATTTTCGTGATGGGTGTATTGATTCAACAAATGATCCAAGAAGCGCCCTATGATTTGGAATGCTTTTATCCTTGCACTTCGTGAGATCCGCCGCAGTGCCATGCGCTCGTTTCTTACAACGTTGGGCATTGTTATCGGAGTGGCTTCCGTCATTGCTATGGTCATGCTTGGCGATGCGACAACGGCCTACGTCACCCAAAGCATTTCCAAGCTGGGGAGCAATATGATCGTGGTTCGACCGGGACAGGATCGTCACAGTCCGGGAGGGGACACCGTAGCCAAACGCTTTACGCATGATGATCTCACCGCAATATCGCGTGAAATACCAGGACTCAAAGGAGTTGCACCCGTCTCGTCTAAGGGAATGCAAGTCGTTTTCGGGAATCGAAACTACTCCACCTCCATCGATGGAAGTGATAACGATTATTTCACCGTCAAAGATTGGCAGTTTGAACAAGGACGCACTTTTACCGATGCAGAGCTCAAAGGGGGAAAAGCCGTTTGTGTTATCGGTGAAACTGTCCGAAAAGAACTCTTTGAAAATCAAATTTCACTGGATGCTTCCATCCGATTGGGCAATTTTTCCTGTCAGGTGATCGGAGTCCTTCACTCAAAAGGGGCTTCGATGTTTGGAATGGATCAAGATGATCTCATCGTCGTTCCAATACGGATGTTTCAACGCCGTATCAGTGGAAATCAAGAAATATCTGCGGTTCTCGTCTCCGCCAAAAATCCTTCTTCCATCGAAAATATGAAAACCTCGATTATCTCCCTTATGCGAGAACGACGTCATATCCGTATGGGTGATGAAGATGATTTCAATGTTCGGGATTTACGTGAAGTGATTCAAACACTCTCCTCCACCACTAAAATGCTCACCTTGCTGCTGGGTGCCGTCGCGGCCATCAGTCTGCTTGTAGGTGGAATTGGGATTATGAATATTATGCTCGTATCCGTCACAGAACGCACCCGCGAAATCGGAATCCGTTTAGCGATCGGAGCATTGGAACGTGAAGTATTGCTTCAATTTTTAGTCGAAGCGGTCGTTCTTTCATCGTTGGGCGGAATCATCGGCATGGCATTGGGAATTGGTGCGGGAATGGGGATCAATCTCTTTTTTGATCTCCCGTTTGTTTTCAATACCTCGATCGTTATCATCGCGTTTTTATTTTCAACGATGGTGGGGATTCTCTTCGGCTATTTCCCGGCGCGAAAAGCAGCACAGCTCAATCCTATCGATGCCCTGCGGCATGAATAAAGGGATTAAAATTTATACACATAACTTAAAAACCAGTTTCTTCCTTCTCTGACTATTCCACTATTCGTATTATAGTAGTGGCTTGGCTGCGTCACTACTCTGTTGAAAATATTTTTGCCCGTGAGTCTGGCTTCACTGTTGCGTGAAAACCGATAGGTTGCCGTTTCATCAAAAATATGGGTGGCATCCAATGTGGTATCGCCATGAACCCATGCGAGCTTGCTGGCCTCCGTATCTGAAAAATAGCGCCACGTTGTCCCCAATGAGAACTGTTGCATTGGGCGATAGACATACATCGCTTTGAGCATCACTTTTGAGATGTCCGGCATATTCATATCAACCGCTGCTACGCCCGGTTCTGCCGGAAGGGTATATTGTGTGACAAGACGAGTTGCATTGAAATAAAAATCGTGTTCCAGTCCATTATGATAAAAGTATTCAAACTCAAACCCTTTGTTGTGCCGTTTTTTAAAATTTTGATATCCCACAATGGTATATTGATCCTCTTCAAGATCAATCACATGATTCAATTGCGCATAAAAGAGATTCAATGAAAATTTGTGATTAAAATTCGGGGTATAAATACCTTGTATTTCATAGGTATTGGTCACTTCGGGAACGATGGTACTATCACCCGCGTGAAAATCGATATGACCGTTTCCATACGCCTCCATCAGCGTAGGCACACGAAAAGCCGAACCATAGAGAAGTTTCAAAATCGTATCATCAGCAGCCCGGTAAACCAGTCCCGCTCTTTTGCTCAGCTGTACGCCATAATCCGAATAGTCATCCGCCCGCAACCCAAGAATCAGATCAACATCGTCAGACAGCGATATCAAGTCATGCGCATAACCATAACCAATAGTGCGGCCGACTCCCTCTTTCAAAAGTTTTGTCGTTGGGTTGTCCCAAAATGCCAGTTCTCCATGTCGATTATAATCAAAAGCATAATTTACATTCATATCAAGATTTTGGGTTATTGCATTTTCTATGCTGCTGTAAAACTCATCCTTAGCGATATTAACTTGACGTACCCCGACCCCCACTATAATATCGTTAGACTTTATCTTAGGAAGGGTCAAGATAGCCTCAACCTCAAAATTTTGCTCCTGTGTCTTTTCATGAAAGTATCCACCATCGTTCATGGTAATATTGATGTCTTGAAAAGCGCCCGCCACATCAGCTACACTAAAAAGATTTCCCTTGATGTCCACTTCTCTGTGAGAAAAGTTGGCTTTGGTTTCCAATTTATAATCATCAATTGTTTTTTTATACGAGAGTTGAGAGAAAAAATAGGTGTCACTATGATCTTGGTCTCTCTGTGGTATCGGATTTAGATCTCCATCAAAACTGTAAAAGTTTCCATAGGTGCTTTTTTTCAAGCGTGTGAGAAATTCGAAGCCTCCATTGATCGCCTTGAATCCGACAGAGAAGTCTTTCATCGCTTCTTCTGTTTGTTTTAACACCCCATTGGAATCGAGTGCATCCAATGATTTGTTATTTTGTTTGTAATAGCCATCGGCAAACAATTTCCAATCACCGGAAGCGCTATTGATATTAGTCCCAACGGTACGATATTGGTAACTTCCTGCTCCCGCAAAAAGCTGATTCTCTTTTTTATTGCTGCCAAGCTTGGTAATGATATTAACCGTACCGTAAAAGGCACCGGCTCCGTAAACCGTAGAATTTGGGCCGCGCAAAACTTCTATTTTTTCCACCAGCTGCATCGGGAAGTCCATATAGAAGTAACTGCTGCCTGATATTTCATTATTGACCGCTACCCCGTCGATCAATACTTTCATCTTATCGGAGAGGTCTGAGTTGGGGGTTTTTAAACCTCTGACAGTCGTAATTGGGTATCCCATCGGACTTATTTGCATCTGAATACCCGGCAGCATGTCCAAAGCCTCGGCAATGGTTTGGATACCGGCATCTCTATAAGTTTGCGCATCAATGACTGTGACGACAGAGGGTAAATAATCAACATTGAGTGATTTTTTGATCGCAACGTTACTCGCGTTATCAAGCAAAGATTCCATATCTTTGCTCGTATCCAATTCATCCGCATATGCCATTGTGAGCATTGATAAAATGACACTTCCCCACAAAAGACTTTTTTGCACCTGCTTCATCTCCCACAAAAGTTCATACTTATTTGTAAATGTTATATAATAATTTACTTGTTAAAAATATGATATACTATTTGCATTATAATAACATATATTTTGCATTTTAGGAGAAAACCCTGTTGTCTTTGCCTATGCAGCGTGTAAAATCGACTTTAATCCTTATATGCTCAATTTTTATTTCTTCCACCTCTTTAAGTGCCGCAGTGTATGATGATGATGTACTCGACATATTTTCAAAAATAGCCCCGCGCTTAATTTTAATGAGCACTCAAAAAAACCAGATCAAAGAAAACATTGAAATATGCGTACTCCATGATAAAATTGATGAAGCAGTCAAGACATCCTTTATAGAGCGAATCCAAAATTCTTACCCAAATGGAATCAAAAACCATCCAATAAAACTTACAGATGGAGACTATGCCAACATCAATTTATGTAAAAACAGTCACTTAGTATTTATGCTGAATACCAATGAAGAACACATTCACAATGCACTCAAATACGCCGCTGAGCATTCTTCTTTAAGCATGTCTTATGATCCAAAATATCTTACCTATGGGGTCAATGCTTCCCTATTTTTAGGAAGAAAAGTCACCCCTTATCTCAATCTAGATTCTACTCAAAAAAACCAAATTGAGTTTGATAATCTTTTAATCAGAATTTCAAAAATATACTTAAATGAGAGTGAACAATAATGCGTAATATTAGTATCGAAATAAAAATAATAATCAGCATCATCTTTTTTACACTCTTCCTTGTCGGTTGGGAACGCTATCAAGTATCCAATAATATTACTGAGCAATTCATTGCGTCAAAACAAGCCAAAAACGCTTTATTGCTCAATACCATTGCTCCCATTCTTGGGATAAATCTCTCCTTGGGTTTAAACAATGCCAACAAAGAGTATCTAGACCAGATAGTCAATCAAAATAGCGATATAGAAGGTCTTACATTAAGAGACGCCAATGGGCATGATCTTTACCATTATCTCAAAGACCCAAAAAAGAAAATTGCAAAAGATTGTTGCACAATCGATTCTTCATTTAAAGTCATAACGGACCCTATTACTGGAGAAAGACTCGCAACAGCACATGCCCATTTCGATGACCATGAATATCAACTGATGTTGAAAGACAATAAAAAAACAAACCTGCAAATTTTGGCTGTCACTGTAATCTTGTTATTTCTATACTTAATGTTGATCAGAAGAGAATTCCGATCGTTAAAAGAACTTACCCGTAATGTTTTAAAGTACGATCCAAAACTCAATAATTTTACATTATCCACATCTACCAAAACCGATGAAGTCGGTATTATTCATAATGCGATTATTGCTATGGTGTCAAGAATCCATTCTCATTCAGAACTCTTAAATACTCTCAATCAGTCCTTGGAAACGAAAATTAATATAAGAACTCAAGAACTGGAAGACGCAAATCGACAATTAAAAGCACTTACGCTTACTGATCCCCTCACACAACTTTCCAACAGAAGAGCCTTTGAAATTCATTTCCGAGATATCAGCCAACTTGCAAAACGTAATAGTGTCAATGTATCCATCGTCATGTGTGACATTGATCATTTTAAAGATATCAATGATACTTATGGACACACAGCCGGAGATGAGATTCTCAAAGAACTTGCAATAATTATGCAAAACTCACTTAAAAGAGACAGTGATTTTATTGCAAGATACGGTGGTGAAGAATTTATTATTGTCCTCTATGATACAAAAGTCAATGAGGCGAGAGAAGTATGTATTGCGATTCAAAATAATATGAAACGTCTAAATGGATTCGAATCTCAATGGGGTAGAATCGATTCAGTGACGATGAGTTTTGGAATTGCAAGTATGGTTCCAAATGAAGAAAATAACTACGAAAATCTAATCATATCTGCCGACATAGCCTTATACAGAGCCAAAGAAGAAGGTAGAAACTGCATTGTCACCGTCTAAATCTCTTTCTGATACCTTTGTAAAGCAAAGTGTTGACTCTACTCAGACAAGGGCGACGTGCTACGTATGCTATCGCCCCCAACACATATGCATGTGTACGTCCGTAAATCCAATCTCGACCCAAACCAAATTTGTCATCCTTATGCACCCAAAAGAGTTCAAAAAAACCAAAAACGGCACAGGCCGGCTCACGCACCTTTCTCTTCCGAATTCAGAACTCTATATCGATGTTGACTTTAGCGACCATAAAGCTATCAATACCCTCATAGACGATTCCAATAATTGCTGTTATGTTCTTTATCCCGGCGATGAGAGTATTCATCTAAATACCCAAAAAATCGAACTTTACAATCGACAATTAGTAATTTTCATCATCGATTCCACATGGCCGTGTTCAATGAAAATATTACGTTTGAGCCAAAATCTGCAACGTTTGCCAAAATTGAGCTTCACCCATTCCAAAGTATCCCAATTTCAGATCAAAGAACAGCCCAAAGATTTTTGCCTCTCAACGATGGAATCAACACTCACCATTTTAGAACTCCTCACCGCTCATGGAATAGAAACCATCGATAAAAACGCACTCGGTTCTTTTTTAGACCCTTTTTTATCCATGGTGAAATATCAAATTGAGTGCATCTCTAACAGTAATAATCCATACCAAAAAACAAAAAGATTTATAGAAAAAAGTCCTGCCACCCTAGAGAAATAATCCTCCTTAGTCCCGGTGGTGACCCTTCTTATAGTGTCCTTTGTGTTTGCCATTGTCATGGCGATCATCATCATCGGCATAAATCACTTGCTCATGTGTAACCACTCTTGTTTGAGTCTGTGTTGTTGTATCTCTGCGGCTTCCGATTGCAGCTCCAAGAGCACCACCGGCACCACCACCAATAATGGCACCCTCTTTTCCTCCAATGGATGAACCAACAGCAGATCCAGCACCCGCACCCAACATACTCCCTAGAACAGCACTACCGTCTACATTCCCGGCATTTACTGTTACTGCTACCAGTAATGCACTGATAATTAAAGATATTTTTTTCATTCTTTTCTCCTGCTTATATTTTGTAGCATTATAACGTTAATAAGTTAATGCTTTTGAACATTTGCATATGCTTAAAATATAAGCAATTGATTGAATAAAATGTGCAGTGCATTACTGTACTATTTTGAGATAAAAAAATCCGAATAGGAGTACGAATGAAATTTACAGATTTAAAAAAAGAGGGGCATTGGCCATCACTGCTTGCCGCTTTTTTGTATTTTGACTTTAGTTTTATGATGTGGACCATGCTGGGTCCATTGGCTACGGAGATTAATGAAACGCTCACTTCTGCTGGAAATGGACTCAATGATTCTCAATTAGCAACGCTGCTTGCACTGCCTATCCTCTCAGGGGCGCTATTACGGATTCTCCTTGGGCTCTTTGTGGACAAATTTGGACCGAAAAAAACGGCTCTTGTCTCTCAGATGATCGTTATTGCAACTCTCTTTTTTGCTTTTGTACAATCGGATGCGATTACCTATAATCAATTACTTTTAGTTGCATTAGGACTTGGTTTTGGCGGTGCATCGTTTGCGGTTGCTCTCCCTCAAGCGGGACAATGGTATCCGCCGCGCCTTCAAGGGGTTGTTTTGGGTATTGCGGGAGCCGGAAATATCGGTGTCGTCATCGACTTTTTATTCGCCCCTAAAATCGCTCAACTATGGGGATGGCCTTCGGTGTTCTTGGTCGGTGGTGTCTTATCAGCAATCATATTTGTCGCCTATATGTTTTTGGCAAAAGACGCACCTGCGAGCGTTTACAAGCCAAATCCTAAAAAATTTAGTGATTATATGAAATTGCTTCGTGATAAAGACACATGGTGGTTCAATCTTTTTTATGCCGTTTCTTTTGGCGGATTTGTCGGATTTGCGAACTACATGAAAGTCTATTTGATGAACACGTATCAAGCCGACATGTCTGCAATCGGTCTGGATATTCTAAACGAAGACAATGTAAAAGTCATGGCAGGATATTTCGGAGCTCTCTGTATCTTTGCAGGTGCAGTACTTCGTCCTGTGGGAGGTGCTATCGCTGATAAAATGGGCGGTATCAAATCACTCTATGTATTTTATGGTAGCATTGTAATTCTTTCATTGGTGAGTGCGCTGATCAACCTGCCGTTTTGGGCTGCGATTACCGTTATGTTCCTCATCATGGCTAACCTTGGTATGGCTAACGGTTCAGTATTCCAACTCGTCCCACAACGTTTTGGAAAAGATATCGGTATTATGACGGGACTGATCGGTGCAGCCGGCGGTCTAGGCGGATCCGCGTTGATCAAAACATTTGGTTGGTCGCAGGGAGCTTTTGATGGCTATACAGCTGGGTTCTTGATCTTTGCAGGATTTGTAATGCTGGCTATCTCAGGTATCTCTTTGGTCAAAACACGCTGGAGAACAACGTGGGGCGTTGCTTCTGGCGCACGAATTTAAAATTATTAAGGCTTTGTAATGCTTCAAGTGCAATCTAGCGAATTCATTCTCTCAAAACCGAACCGTGATGGAGATGATGCCTGCGCTTTTAGCATCATCGACAATGCCTTGCTGGTGAGCGTTTTATGCGATGGCGTCGGAAGTGCACGACGCGGCGGTACTGCCGCACGTCAATGCGTAAAATTTTTTATTGATCAGTTCAAAACACGTCCAAGAGCGTGGACTGTCCCTAAAACAATGGAAGTATTTACCCGCCACATCAATAACCTCCTTTTTACAGAGTCGATGACACAATACGAGCGTATCGAATTGCTAACCACGCTATGTATTGCCGTTATTGAAGGAGATACCCTTTACACCCTCAATCTCGGTGACTCACGTGTCTACCTCTTGACGCTTGAGGGGCAACTCAAACAACTCACGACTGATCATACGATGGACGATGAGCACATGTCCCATGTCCTGACCCAAGCCTGCGGTTTGAGTGAAAATGTGGAGCTGTCTATCACATCAACGCCCGTTAAAGTTGGTGATACCCTCATACTGTGCAGTGACGGCGTTTATAATCTGATCGAGAACAATGCCTTTACCCAGCTCTTACAAAAAGGGTTGGGGGCTAAAAGCATTATCCAACATATAGCCCAAGACGCCAAAGAAAATGAACGTGACGATATGAGTCTGCAAATTTTTCGCATTGAAGCACTCGATCCGCTCCATGCCATCAAAAATATTCAACTGCCTATTCCCCAAACCCTCAAGCAAGGTGAAATAATCGACGGCTACATTCTTATGACCCCTATGATGGAGCATGAACGCATTTGGAAAGTGTCCAAAAACAATGAAAGCTTTGTGATGAAGTTTCCTATGCGAGCCGACGATGAGCAAGCGCTTGATGAGTTCGTTCGCGAAGCATGGTATGCGAAACAAATCAAACACAAAGCCTTCGGTAATGCGTGGGTTCCGGACGATCGCACCATGCGCTATTACATGATGGAGCTTATCGAGGGGATCAACTTGCGCGAGTTTCTCATAAACCGTCCCCTCTCTGTTGACAGCGCGATCGCTTTGGGTGAATTTTTGCACAATGCAGAGGCTCATCTACTGCAACTTGGATTGGTTCACGGTGATATAAAACCTGAGAATATAATCGTCACCAAAAAAATGGGAGAAGCGGGAGTTGATTTCAAAATGGTAGATTTTGGGTCCATCGTCGAAATTTTTTCTCTTAATTCACGTGCAGGAACTGCGAGCTATCTTGCGCCTGAGCGTTTTACGGGCGGGATTATCAACGAATCGACAGAAATATTTTCGATTGGCGTAACCTTGTATTGGGCACTGACAGGTACCCTTCCCTATGGTGAAATCGAACCGTTTCAAACACCAACATTTAAAAGCGCTAAGCGCCCCGTCAAACTAAACAGCAATATTCCGACATGGCTGGATTCCATTATTATGCATGCCATCGCCATTAACCCAAATGAACGCTATAGCCACTACTCAGAGTTCTTCCATGAGCTAAAATCACCCGATAAAGTAAACCCATTTTTCACAAAAGGGATACCTCTTATCGAACGTTCTCCACTAACCTTTTATAAAACAGGATTTTTACTTTTACTGCTTACGCAGGCCATAACACTTATTGCGCTGTTATCCAAGTAGCCACATCTATTCTTCTTTGAGGCTCAGTGCTACTTTCCCTTTTTGTACATCCACCTCGAGTACACGGATACGGGAAAGCTGCTGATTAACACTCAACACCTCTAGCGGATGCGAAATCCGTTTCTCGCTCATCTGCGAGATGTGAATCAACCCGTCATTTTTAAGACCGATATCCACAAACGCACCAAAATCGGCGATGTTGCGCACCACTCCCGATACAATCGACCCCTCTTTGAGCTCTTTGATGTCGGTAAGATCGGATCGAAACATGATTGGAGGCAGTGTTTCTCTGGGGTCAAACCCTGGTTTTCGCAACTCTGAGATGATGTCACCAAGCGTCACTTCCCCTACTCCTAAATTTTGAGCAATATCGCTAATCTGTCCTTTTGTAATAGAGGCTAAATCATACTCTTTAATGAGCGTTTGCGCCGCACTGTAGCTCTCTGGATGCACCCCTGTGTTATCAAGGATACTTTTCCCCTCACGTATGCGAAAGAACCCTGCGCACTGCTCATACGCCTTTGCCCCAAGCCCTTTGACTTTTAAGAGTTCACTTTTGCTTTTGAACGCACCGTGACTTTCCCGATACTCTACAATCGCACGCGCTATCTTCGCTCCTACCCCCGCGACGTATGCCAAAAGAGAAACCGATGCGCTGTTAGGATCCACGCCGATGCGGTTTACCAAATCTTCGGTCACTTCATGCAGTTTTTTCTCCAAGAGTTTCTGATCGACGTCGTGCTGATACTGCCCAATCCCCAGCGATTTTGGATCGATTTTAACCAATGCCGCCATGGGATCACGCAAACGCTGAGCAATCGAGATGGCACCGCGTATCGTCACGTCCAAATTTGGATACTCCTCTTGCGCGATTTTTGACGCCGAATATACCGATGCACCCGCTTCGGAAACCACCGTATAGGAGAGATTCAACCCCTCATCGCGGTTGACTTGAGCAAAAAATTCCTGCGTTTCTCGCGAAGCCGTCCCATTTCCGATTGCGACACCTGTAATGTTGTATTTTTGGGCTAACTCTTTGATCACCTTTGCCGATGCGGCATAATCGCTCACAGGAGGCGTCGGATAAATAACTCTGTGCGCCAGGTACGTTCCGTGTTCATCCACAACCGCAAGCTTGCATCCTGTACGGTATGCAGGGTCGGCTCCCAATATCACCCGTTTGGTAACGGGAGGTGAGCCTAACAGCTGTGTGAGATTTTTTCCAAACGTCGTGATCGCTTGGATATCCGAGCGCTCTTTGATAACACCGTGTATCTCACGCTCTAACGAGGGAAATAACAGCCGTTTGAATCCATCCATATAGGCTTCTAACAGCAGTTCTCGACTACTTGCAGCGTTTTTTGGTATCCGATACTGCTTGATGGCATTTTCCACACGGTCCATATCGTGCGTAATTTTAACAGTGAGCTCTTTTTCAGCCACGCCGCGCATAATGGCAAGATAACGGTGCGAGGGGATCGAACCGATCCGTTCCGATTTGCCTGCGAGCTTTGCAAACAGTCCCTCTTCTTTGAGTCCCTTGGCCGCTTTTATCTCAAAAGAGGAATAGCCCTCCAGCTGTTTTCTCCAATAATCCCGCTCTTTTGGATCGTCGCTGTACCGCTCTGCGAGAATATCCTGAGATCCTTTGATCGCATCAGCGACACTTTCAATCGGTGATTTTACGAACTCCTGCGCTTTGCGTTTAAACTCTGCCGTTTCCAATCGACCGCTCTCTAGGATGTTCGCCAACGGCTCTAATCCAGCCGCGATTGCCGATGCAGCACGGGTATTTTTCTTCTCCTTGAACGGACGATAAATATCTTCGAGCAGCTGGAGGGTTTGGGCAGCTTCAATGCGTGCTCGCAGCTCAGGGGTCAATGTCCCCCGTTCACCAATCAGGCGCATCACCTCTTCTTTGCGCTCCAACAGTTTTTTAGAGTAGGCATACACCGTTTCAAAATCACGCAACTGCTCATCTGTGGCACCTCCCGTCATCTCCTTGCGGTATCGTGCGATAAAGGGGATCGTTGATCCCTCTTCGAGGAGTTTTAAAATCGATTCAATGTTGCTTTTTGATATGCCGGTTTTTTCGTGCAGCAGTGTGATAAGAGGGGTCATTGGTATCCTAAAGTGATTTATTTTTCCAGTATAAAGAGGTTATTGCTCGCGTGTGTGACTTGCGTAAACCGCTCTTTGAGCTCACGGTCAAACGTCATGAGATATACATTGGCATTGCGTAACGCCAGCCCTTTAAAACTCGCCAATAGCACATCATCCGCCACGTTTTTTCCGTGGTCGCATTTGGTAAAGTTAAAAGAGTTGAGCGTTTTTTTATAATCGTACAAATCCGCTTCCCATTCGGCTCTAAACAAATAAAGCGAATCAGGATTGGCAACAACGTAGATGCGATTATCGGAAATATCAAACTTTTCAATCACGTCGTTGAACATCGATCCGATATTCGAGAAGTTTTCAATGTCCCAAAACAGGTAATGCCCTTGAGTCTGTGTCGCTTTTGGTTTGTTGATGAGGGTCAGACGTTTGGAGATGTTGTAGTGGTTGTGGGCGATGTCATTGGTCAGCTCGATTGAGTTTTTGAGTTTCAGCGCATCGGCGACATCAAACTTCAAGAGTGTTCCCAACTGAATGTACAGCTCAATATCTTCCAGCTCCTGCCTTGCACCCCCCTTTTGATAGCTCCCCAATGCTTTGAGCTTATAATGGGGAAAAAGCAGACCAATTTTCATCGTTTTACCAGAAGCCAATGCGCTTTTGACTTTTGAAAAAACACGTGCGGCTTCGGGTGTATTTGCCAACTCAATAGAGCCGTAATATTTTTGATTAATAATGATTTTTTGCATAGGCGCATTTTAGCGTTTGGAACTTAGGGGACACTTCAAAAATTAAACTCATAAATAACGGCGCACCACGACCTTGCGTCCCTCTTCCGCCAACAATACGATCACAGTAACCCCAATGACCGCCCACCAATAAATCGGGTCAAAAGCGGCCGTTCCAAACACGCTCGCCATAGGAGCCGCAAAAATCAACAACGCCAATACTCCCAACTCTACTGCAACAGCTATCCAATAATAGCGGTTATTCCACCACCCTATGGTCCACAAAGAGTCTCTTGAACTTCGGCACGAAAGCCCGTTAGCTATCTGTCCAAAAACAATCGCCGTAAACGTCAATGTCGTCGCTTGCAAGTATAACGGATTCGTCCATTCCAAGACTTCCCCATCCCAGCCGTGCGCTTTGAGATAGAACCAAAAAAGTCCCATCGATAACACCGCCGTAATAAGTCCCAAAAATCCAAAGGCTCTTAAATAAACACTCATTGTCAAAACACGTTCCTTTTGACTTCGCGGCCCTTGATTCATCAGACCCTTATGCGGTGATTCTACCCCCAGTGCCAATCCCGGCATAATGTCCGTCCCCAAATCAATCGCCAATACCAGGGGAACGGGCAATGCCAGTGGAATCCCCAGCCAAAAGAAGAACACATACGGAACCGCTTCGGGCAGATTGCTCGCGAGCATATAGGTGATAAAACGCCGTATGTTTTCATACACGGCACGACCCTCTTCAATCCCTTTTACAATTGTTGCAAAATGATCGTCCATCAAAATCGCATCGGCGGCTTGTTTCGCAACATCCGTACCTGAGCCCATAGCAATACCTACATCGGCTTTTTTCAGCGCAGGAGCATCGTTCACCCCATCTCCCGTCACCGCTACCGTATCTCCCATCTCTTTTAGCAACGTCACGAGGGTGAGCTTTTGTTCGGGAGAAACACGGGCAAATACATGATTTTTTTGTAACAGATGCTTGAGCGCTGATGGAGGAAGTTTCTCCAAAAACTCTCCCGTCGTCACCTGAGTTTCTACCGTAATAATTCCCGATTTCATTCCGATTGCAGCAGCGGTCAAGGGATGATCACCCGTAATCATCAACAGCCTGATACCCGCCTTATTACACAATTCGACGGCCGCAATAATATCATCTCGCAACGGATCCTCCATCGCAATAAATCCAATAAAGGTCAATCCGCTTTCAGCTTCTTTCCGAGAAGCAGGGACAGATTCACAGTCCCGTTTGGCAAAAGCAAGAACCCTGTATCCCAATGCCGCCATACGGTCATGTTTTTCCATCAGTTTTTTGGTTTCATCGGCCGTCATCTCTTTTTTCCCTTCGGCCGTATATACCTCATGACACAATCCAAGGACCACTTCAGGTGCCCCTTTGCAAAAAACAGAAAAACCGTTGTCGACAGAGTGTACCGTACTCATCCGTTTGAGGTGATAATCAAAGGCATAGTCACTCACCAAGGGACGCTCACTACGCCTTGCTGCGATATCCGTATATCCGCTAACAAACTTTACAAGTGCCTGCTCTATGGGATCTCCATTCGTCAAATCAGCACGGTTACACAAGAGAGCCGCATCGAGAAGTTCTTGCGAGGGTTCCTTCTTTTCATCTTCTTCCCATGCAGCAACTTCCATCTTGTTTTGAGTAATCGTCCCTGTTTTATCCGTCGCGATTACCGTCACGGCCCCCAGATTTTCGATAACAGAGAGGCCGTTGACTAAAAATCCTTTTGAAGCCATCCTCTGTGCCCCAAATGCCAATGCCAGCGTCACCGTCGGCAGCAGCCCCTCGGGAATCAATGCCACGAGAACCCCCAGCGCAAACAAAAAAGTTTTCCACAGCTCAAACCCTCCAGACCCCATGGCAATGACAATCAAGCTTCCCGCAAGAACCGCTGAACTTAAAGCGACGACTTTGGAGATATGGGCGATCTCTTTTTGCAGATGACTCTCTCCCGGATCGACTCTTTGTGTCAAAGCGGCGATCGTCCCGTATCGGCTCTCCTTGCCCGTCGCAAATACCAATCCTCGGGCTTCCCCTTTGACAACATACGTTCCCGAGTAGAGAGTAGTTTTGATATGCCCTGAACCCACGGCATCGGCAGACACCAGTTCGCTTTCCCCCGTCAAAGTACTTTCATTGAGCCACAAATCAAATGCCTGTATCACGTAAACATCAGAAGGAACCTTATCCCCTTCATGAAGAACGATAATATCGCCGGGGACGAGTTCTTCAGCCAATATCAGCCGCTCACTTCCCAAACGGCACACCATCACTTTCAGCGGAAGAAAATTTCGCAGAGCTTCCAAGCTCTTTTCGGTGCGAAACTCCTGATAAAAACCGAATGCTCCGTTCAAAACGATGACAATAACAATTGCCCAGCCTATAGGGAGCATATTTGAAGAGGGATCGGCCCAAGCAGTTATAAAACTGATGATCGCCGCAACCCACAATAAAAGAGCAAAAAAATGGGTAAATTGAGCGGCTAATTTAAGATACCAAGCCTTTGTTGGTATCTTAGGGAGTGTGTTTAGACCATACCGAACGTGACGGCGCTGGACTTCCTCATCGTTCAAACCCTCACTCGAGGTTCCAAATGCTAAAAATAATTCTGGAAGAGTATTAATATTCATAGTATGTATCGGCTTTTTATGGGGTTAATTAGGATGATTTTACAGAGTTTTTTCTTCTGATAGTATTATTTTATATTATTTTAAAGACATAAAGTCTATTATGTTATATTAAGAGAAGTACTATAAGGTTTTAAATGCATAAACATAATTTGCAAAGTGCTCAGCTTCAAGAAATTCTTGAGTACTCTCCTGATGGGATGTTTACGATTGATACCGCTATGCTTATTCAGTACGTCAATCCTGCATTTTGTAAAATTTTAGGCTATAACGAGGATGAGTTATACGGAACATCGATAACCGATCATCTGGGAGATATAAGCATCATGGGAAGCTGTATGGCAAGCGTACAGGCTACCGGACATTGCAATGATCAAGAAACAATTTTTATACGAAAAGATGGCTCTGTCGTTCATATTTCAAAAAATGTTCAAGCTTTATACGATAAGGTAGGGAATATTCACAGTATTCTCGTAAGTATTCGAGATATGAGCGCATTGCATCAACTGAATAAAGAACTGTTGGAATCCAAGTACGATGCACTCACAAACCTCCCCAATCGAACCAAATTGTTAAGCGATATCGACGATATAGATTCTCCTTTTAACATTGTTTTGCTCAATATTGACAGCTTTAAAGAGGTCAATACTTTTTATGGACACAAAATTGCAGATCAGCTTCTTTTCGCTTTTGGGGCAGAGTTGGTGAGCTATGCAAAAAGCATGAAAAATGCAACGGTCTATAAACTCCCTGTAGATGAGTATGTGATTCTTATCAACAGTGCGTGCAGTAAAGATGAAATCTCGGAATGTATTACCGACCTCTCTCTTCACCTGAATAAAAAAATATTCACCGCAGCAAATCAAGAGATAAGCTTGAATGTCACCATCGGTATCGCTGGATTTAATCCCGAAAAGGGAGGAAGTGAAGAGAAAAAAGATGTTATGTCTTATTCGGATATGGCACTCAAACTGGCGAAAAAAACACGAAAAAACTACCTTTATTACAATGAATCGTTCCATATAAAAGAGGACTACGAAAACAATTTATTATGGATCAAACGACTTCGAAATGCCATTGATCAAGACAGAGTTGTCCCTTTTTATCAACCTATCGTCAATGCAGAAACGCTTCAGATAGAAAAGTACGAAGCGTTGGTTCGCATCATTGAAGAAGATGGCACGGTGATTCCCCCCATCCAATTTTTAGAAATCTCTAAAAAAGTCAGGCTCTACCATCACATAACAAAAATCATGCTGGATAAAGTAATTCAGGAAATGGTTCATCATCCAAAGCTTCAGTGTTCTATCAATCTATCGATTGAAGATATTAATGATCCCTTTACCAATGCGTACATTGTCAATACTATCAGAGATTGTTCCTATAGCGATCGAATTATTTTTGAAATCCTCGAATCAGAGGGGATTGAAAACTATGAAATAATCAATGAGTTTATCTGCCAGGTAAAAAAATACGGTGTCAAAATTGCCATTGATGATTTTGGTGCGGGGTATTCCAATTTTGTGTACATCACCAAACTCAATATTGACTACATCAAGATAGACGGTTCCATTATCCGAAATATCGATACGGATATGACATCACAAGTCATTACAAAAACCATTATCGATTTCGCTGCTCAACTCAATATCCAAACCGTTGCCGAGTTTGTCCATTCCCAAAGTATCCATGATTATCTCCAAACTCTCTCTTTGAATAATTTGCAGGGATACTTTTTTGGAGAGCCTACTGCAAAAATTGACGCTAATCTTACTCTTTAGCGGTCAATGAAAAAAAGTCACTGCATATTTTAATTATTTTTTTCTGCCGCTCTTTCCCCACACTCTCATTTTGACGGATCATGTGTACACGCTCTATGAGGTGATGAATCCCATCGGGGATAAGGTTCGTGAGATATTGACGCAACGCCGAACTCACAGCCGGTGCTTTTCCAGATGTGTTTATCCCCACACACAAATCCCCCTCAACAATCAATGCCGGAAAGATAAATGAACACAAGGCTGGAGAATCGACACAATTGACCGGTGTTTTTGTTTTCATGCACGCCGTATATATCTTCTCTTGCTCCCCCAAATCGTCCAATGCACCGATGACCAAAAAGCGATTCTCACAATCCCCAATCTCGTATTCCCGCTCTATGAGCGTCATCGCATAAGAGGCGCACAGCATTCTAATCTCTTCGTGGATCAGGGGTGCAATAACAGTTAAGCGAGGAGAGAACTTTACAAGTTGTTCGATTTTACGCAATGCAACTTCTCCCGCACCGATCACACAAATATTTTGATCCTTAAGATCAACAAATATTGGAAAAAGAGCCATAATTCATCCTATTCTTTAATCAGCATAGATGCTTAAAAATTAATCATATTATTGCAAGTTGCTATCGCATTTTACACTATCATTTCCATATAAAAAAGTCTTAAAAGGAAAACCCGATGAATGGCTCTCTTTACTTGATCGGATGCGGACCCGGTGATGCCGATTTACTCACCATAAAAGCGCTAAAAACCATCCAAAAACTTGATGTCGCCCTCATCGATCATTTACTCACTCAAGAGATTATCGATTTGATTCCAACGTCAACCAAAGTTGTATTCGTCGGCAAAGAAAAAGGGAAACACAGCTCAACCCAAGATGAGATCAATACAATGATTGCTTCTTATGCCCTTAGAGGGTTGTGCGTCGGGCGTCTCAAATGCGGAGATCCCTATATCTTCGGACGCGGAACTGAAGAGGCCATTTACGCGATGGAGCGCGGTATTCACACCGAAGTAATCCCAGGAATGTCCTCCGCCCTCAGTGGCCCGCTCTCAGCGGGAATCGCACCAACTGCACGAGGGTTTGCGACGGGGATGTCGATTGTATCAGCCCATCTTGCAGGCGATCGCGTGAATCTAGGATGGATACCTCTATTAGGAATGTCTAACCATACAACCATCGTACTCATGGGTCTCAGCCGTGCAGAACAGATCACCTCCGAAGCGTTGCGTCAGGGGATCAATTCCTCACTTAACGTTGCCATCGTTTCCAATGCCACAACCGCCCATCAAAGTACGATCATCACGACACTGTGCGACCTTGCAAGTGCCGCCAAAAAAGCGCCGAAACCCGCCATCATGATTTTCGGAAATGTGGTCGCACTCGAATCAAAACTGCCAAAATACATCCATGAGATCAAGGAGACCACCCATGACATCGCTCTCTCAAGCTAACGAAGCGCGCAGCACCAAGCGCCATAAAACCGAAACCATCAAAGAGACTTTTAGCGCTAGCGAAGCATGGGAGAGACTGATCGGTTATTCCCAAACAGGGTACGACTCCATTACCGAGGAGGACAAAGATTTTGTCCTCAAAAGCTTCGGTGTCTTTGATCGTCCAGCAACTCCAGGACGCTTTATGATCCGTGTTCGTGTTGCCGGAGGAATTTTGAGTGTTGAGCAAGCGCGTGTACTTGCTGATGTTGCAAAACGTTTTGGTCAAGATTACATCGACATCACCACACGCATGCAAATCGAACTGCGCTATATCACGATAGAGGATATGCCCGAGGTGCTGGCACTTTTGGAGAGCGTAGGACTGACTAGCTACCAAACGGGTGTTGATAATTTCCGTAACATTCTCATCGATCCGCTGGATGGAATGGCCATGGACAATATCATCCCCTGTGTTGAGATCATGAACGACATCCAAGCCGTATTTTTGAAAAACGACGATTGGATTACGACATTGCCTCGTAAATTCAACATCGGTATCAGCGGTTCACTCTCCAACCGCTGTAACATTTTCAGTCAAGATTTTGCCCTCGCCCTCGCACAAAAAGACGGTGTTTACGGCTTCAACCTTTATCTGGGCGGTCGTGTCGGATTTTTGGCACAGGATGCAGACATGTTTGTCTTGCCATCACAAGCAAAACAGGTCTTTATCGCCGTTGCCAGCCTCTTTAAAACCTACGGCTTCCGTGACAACCGCAACAAAAACCGTCTCAAATTTCTCATTGACGCGGTGGGGATGGATGAGTTTCGCAATGCAATCGAAAAACAGCTAGGGTTTGCGATGCATACCAGTGGCGAGACCCTTTGTGCAAGTGAGGGGGGAGATCACTACGGTAAAATTGCTCTCAACGACGGATCATTTGCCCTCTACTCAGCCGTCCCAAGCGGCGTGTTCAGCGGAAGCGATTTAACAGATGCCGCAGAGATTGCCGCGTCACAAAATGGCGCACTTCGTTTTACCATTGAACAAAACCTCATCATAACCGGCGTACGTGATGAAACAAACGCTCTTAGCTACCCCCTGTTTGTCAAATACCCTAACCGCCCCTCGCCGTATATGGCGAATCTCATTGCGTGTGCGGGAACAGAACACTGCCCGTTTGGTGTTATCCCTAACAAACCTGATGCGATAGAGATGGGGGAGTATTTGGCACGCGTGGTTCCTATTGCGGATGCCAAAATTCGTCTGTACTGGTCGGCATGCATCAAAGGGTGTGGTATTCATGGCGCAGGTGATTTGGGATTTGTAGGATGCAAAGTTCCTCATAACGGTAAAACCGTGTTGGGCGTTGACATCTTTATCGGAGGAACACTCAGCGGTGAAGGTGGTGAGGGGCATCTTCTGCTAAAGGGAATTATCCTCGAAGAAGCACGTGAGTATGTTGCCGAGCTTATGTTCCAATATCGCGATCACCGTATCGGTAAAGAGAGTTTGGAAAAATTTATCACTCGATTAAAAGTACGCTATACCAATCACGCTATCGGTTTTGTGATGCGCTGGAACCGTTTGATGCGTCTTGATAACAATGTCAATGCAATGCTCTCGTTTAACCTCAAAAAACAAGGCGGTTCACACCGTGAGAGCGATGAGATTTTTGACTTTGGAGCACAAGTTATTCGTGGCGTTACGGGAGCCAATCCGTACGATACCGACGAGCCGCTTGCCGAAGAGAAAAAAAGCTATAGCCACAAAGCAGAAGAGCTGTCCACTTATGCTTCCATACTTAACAAAATGGTAGAACCAAACCCTCTCAAGCGCTCCGTGGTTTTTACCGAAATCGTGGTTGAACTGAAAAAACTTTCAAGCGAACAATAACATGAACGACATCCCTACTCCACTCGAATCATTCATCGGTTACAAAGCCGATACGGGGATGCAATGTGGGAACTATTCTATTGATGTCCCACCACTCAAAGAAGGTGAACAGTACCGATTTCATTTTGATGCGACCAAATGCGTGGGGTGTCGCTGTTGTGAAGTAGCGTGCAATGAACAAAACAACAATCCAGCAGATATAAAATGGCGCCGTGTAGGAGAGATGGAGGGGGGTAGTTTTCCCGATACCCTACTGTTGTTTAACTCCATGAGCTGTAACCACTGCGTCGATCCCGCCTGCCTCATCGGATGTCCTACCAACAGCTACATCAAATTTGACAACGGCATCGTCTTCCACGATGATCCCAGCTGTATCGGATGCCAATACTGTACCTGGAACTGCCCGTACGGCGTCCCGACCTATCATGAAGAGCGCCACATCGTCACCAAGTGCCACATGTGTCATGAACGCCTTGCCCTCGATCAAAGCCCAGCATGTGTTCAAGCATGCCCTAGCGGTGCCATAGAGATCGAAGCGGTCAATATCACCCAGTGGTTGGAAAAAGATATTGATGAATCAGGCAATATGCCTCATCTAGCCAATGCACGTCTCACCAATTCCACTACCCGTTTTACGTTGCCCGACACTATGCCACTAGAGATGCTTAAAGCCGATGAACACCATCTCAAACCTGCGCATGGTGAACTGCCATTGGTGTTCATGACCATACTCACCCAAATGTCGCTCGGAGCTTTTGGCGCATTATTCATCGGTGACATCCTCTCACTGTTTGGTTTTTTCAAACCTACATGGATATTTGCCCTTGTTGCACTTGTTCCTGCGGCTTTGGGGCTTCCAATGTCTGCTCTGCATTTGGGTCGACCGCTCAAAGCCCTCAGTGCCATGAAAAATCTCAAAACAAGCTGGCTTAGTCGAGAAGCCGCCGCATTGGGCGCATTCGCGGGACTGATGTCACTCAACGTCGTTTTGTACTTTTTCGACATTGCCACAACGATACGCTTGGCTTACGAGGCTTTTACTCTTCTCGTGGGCATCTATGGCATCCACGCCCAAGCGATGATCTACCGCATCCCCGCACGCCCCTCATGGGACCGATTTTCAACAAACCAAAAGTTTTTTTCCACGGCCTACAGCGGACTGTTTTTAATCACGGTGGCGTTAGTGATTTTGGGCTATACCGATTCAGCTACCCCCCTTTTGAGCAGTGCGATGATACTCGCAGTTATCCACGGATTTTTTACCCTTGGGGCTTACAATGAACTCAAAACCTCAACCGTACCTCAGTTAGAGAAAACACTACGTTTATACCGCGAACATTTTGTCAAAATTCATACTCTTCGCTGGATAACATTGGGGCTTGGCGCGTTAGCCTTACCACTTCTATCAACCTTGCTGATCGCATCGGGTCTTATAACCGCCGCGATTGTTACGCTTACTCTTGGATTCGTTTTATCCGTAGCCAGTGAGTTATGTGATCGATTTTTATTTTACACTACAACCGTACCTCTGCAAATGGCAGGGGGATTTTTTGTCGGGGCGCAAAGGAAATAACATGTTTACCACCATCAAAAATTTTCTAGGTCTGGACATCAAAGCTGCCAAATATGCCCTAGCGGATGATCCGATGTTCGGGCGTATCGCGAGTGAGAAAAAACCCGACAAATGGGTCTTCTCCACCTGCGGCTACTGCGGTGTGGGATGCGGTTTGTACATCGGGGTCAAAGATGGACATGCCGTCTATACCAAAGGCAACAGCGCTCACAGCGTCAATATGGGAACGCTGTGCCCCAAAGGTTTAAGTGAACACGAGATGATTACCTCTTCCAACCGTATTCTCTCGCCTATGGCACGCAAAAATGGAAAGCTGCACAACAACTCATGGGAAGAGGCATTCACTCAAGTCTCCACGAAATTCAAAGAGATCAGCGAAAAACACGGCTCCAAAGCCATTGGAGTCATTTCAACGGGACAACTGCTCACTGAAGAGTTTTATACGCTCGGAAAACTCGTCCAGCTGGGATTGCGTACCAACAACTACGATGGGAATACCACATTGTGCATGGCTTCTGCCGTTGTGGGATACAAACAATCTCTGGGTTCCGACGGCCCTACGGGTTCGTACGAAGATTTTGAGCATGCCAATGTCATTGTCTTGGTGGGTGCTAATATTTCGGACAACCATCCCATACTCAAACTGCACATCGAAAAGAATCCCAACAAGCCCAAGATCATCGTCATCGATCCGCGCAAATCCAAAACTGCTCAAATGGCAGATCTGTTCATCCCCCTCAAACCTCGTACCGATTTGGCACTGTTCAATGGTTTAGCCTACATCATCCTCGAGCAAGGATGGGAAAACAGTGAGTATCTGAAAAATAACGTCACCGGCTTAGGAGATTTGCGCAAACATCTGCAAAACTACCCTCCCCAAGAGGTTGCCAACATCACCGGCATCGATGTCAAAACCCTCTATGAGATCGCACGATCGTATGCTTCCTCCGAGGCTGTTTTGAGTGCATGGACGATGGGTGTCAATCAATCGACCATGGGGACCGATACCGTCAGCGCCATTATCAATTTACATCTGCTGACAGGACAAATCGGCCGTCCCGGAGCCGCACCTTTTTCCATCACGGGTCAATGCAACGCAATGGGAACACGTGAAACAGGATTTACCTCTTCCCTTCCGGGATACCGTAACTACGGCGATGAAAAAGCGGCGCAAGAGTATGCCGACATCGTCAACGTCCCACTTGAGATCATCCCCACGCAACGCGGGTATAAATACGGCGAAATCATCGAAGCGATCGAACGCGGAGAGATCAAAGCGCTATGGGTGGTCGCCACCAATCCGCTGGTGAGCTTCGTCGATCAAACGCGTTTGCGCAAAGCACTCGCAAAACTCGAACTGCTTGTCGTCCAAGACGCCTTTATGTCCGATACCGCACAACTCGCCGATGTGATCTTCTCAGCCGCTACATGGGGAGAAAAAGAGGGCACCTACACCAACAGCGAGCGCCGATGCAACCGTGCCAACAAAGCGGTAAATCCTCCGGGAATTGCAAAGAGCGATTTTGATATTTTCCTCGAATTCAGCCGTTATTTTGAAGGAGTCAGTGAACTCATTTATCCAAACTGGCAATCCCCTACCGATGCATTTGAAGAGTGGAAACGTGTCAGCCGAGGGCAGCTGTGCGATTATTCGGGAATGAGTTATGAAATGATGGAATTACATGGCGGAGTCCAATGGCCGTGCAACGAACAGTTTCCTCACGGATCACCGCGTCTCTACACTCCCGATATCGGATTTCGCACCTACGATGGCAAAGCCAAATTGTTGCCGTTAGAGTGGATACCGCTTCAGGAACCCACAGGTGAAAAATTCCCCATCATCCTCAACACAGGACGCACCGTCGAGCAGTGGCACACCCGTACCAAGACAGGAGACATCGGCATACTCAACGATTTAGCTCCTGAAGCGTGGGTAGATATCAATCCCGCTGACGCATTGGCGCTGAGTGTAAAAAGCGGTGATCGTCTCGCGATCAGTTCCCCACGCGGACGGGTTGAGAACGTCGTGGTACGTGTGACGCAAACGGTACGTCAGGGAAATGTGTTTGTACCGTTTCATTTTAACACCCAACTCATTAACACCCTCACCCCAAGCCTCTTTTGCCCAAAATCAGGAGAGCCAAACTACAAACAAACGGCTGTACAACTGCATTCCGTGAAAGTGCCTGAGGGAATTGTGATGAAAGCGCCAGAGATTAGCGGTGAACTTACCCACGAAAAAATCAGATCCATTACCAATACAATCCCTAACTTTCAACACCAAGAGAAGGTGTAATAGGCTATAATTCGCTCCATGAATACTGAGCCCTTCACCTTCCACATTGATCCCACACCAACGTTACCAACACGTCAATGCCGTCTAATAGCACGTATGCTTGGATGGGGTTTAAGTTATGGTAATTATGCTTTGGCTCTTATGATATGGTGGAAAAGTGATTGGTTTATCGCCATAGGGATGCTATTACTTGGATTTATCCTCTTTGGAATCCTTCGCTCCAAACTCCGTAATGACTCTCTTCCCCTAGCTCAACGTGAATATGAATACAACGATTACGCCATTGCAACATGGTATATGTCACGCAATCACTGTTTTACCATCTCATCACCTACGGAATAACCCATGGCATTAGTCGACCTACTAGGTGTTAGCAAACACTACGAAGCGCAGAAAATTTTAGAAAACATCAACTTTCACATCGATGAGGGGGAGCGTGTCGTTATCGTCGGTAAAAATGGCAGCGGAAAATCAACCCTCATGAAATTGGTCAACAATTCTCTCGATGCCGATGGCGGTGAGCGTATTACGAGGCAGGGCATCGAGATTAAAATGCTCTCCCAAGTCCCAAAATTCGACCCCTCTCACACCGTACGCGAGGCCGTCGAAGCGGGTCTTGGGGAACTGCGCACCTCAAAAATCCGCTTTGATGAGATTTCTGCCCTGCTGGCAACCGAATTTGAAAATACCGCACTTTTAGACGAGCAAGCCCGTATCACAAGTTATCTCGATCATCACAATGCATGGAATCTGGATGATAAAATCGAACGCATCATGCACCATTTTATGCTCACCGAGTACGAGTCCAAAAATGTTGACTTCCTCAGCGGTGGAGAACAGCGCCGTGTAGCACTGGCATCATTGCTGTTACTAAAACCCGACATACTCCTGCTGGATGAGCCAACCAATCATCTCGACGTATACATGGTAGAGTTTCTCGAGGAGCTGATTCTCAAAGAGCGCTTTACCCTGCTGTTCATTTCCCATGACCGTTATTTTATCGATCAAATTGCGACCAAAACCATCGAGGTCGAAGATTGTGCTCTGCGAGAGTTCACCGGAGGCTATACCAACTATCTGGAACAAAAACAAGAGCTGTTACGCACTATGGCTCAACAACACGACAACATGCTCAAACTTCTTAAAACCGAAAACGAGTGGCTCTCACGCGGTGTCAAAGCACGCCTCAAACGTAACGAAGGGCGTAAGCAACGTGTATTGGCCCTGCGCGAAGATGCCAAAAATAATCCCGGAAAAATTCATAAAATGCGCCTGGAATTAGAACGTGAAGCCAAGCACTTCAATCGCGCAGAGGGGATGAATCGTCAAAAAATGCTGTTTGAAGTCGAAAAATTAGGGCTGACGCTGGGCGATAAAGTCCTTATCAAAGACTTTTCCACCCGTATTTTGCAAAAGGACGTCATTGCCGTCGTAGGTCCCAACGGAAGCGGGAAATCAACCCTTCTCAAAGCCCTTTTGGGACGTTTAAAACCAACATCGGGCATCATCAAAATGGGTGAGATCACCATCGGTTATTTTGACCAGCATCGCGAAATGCTCGATGATTCTCTCAACCTGATTGAGACCTTCTGTCCCAACGGCGGGGATCGCGTCGATGCGCAAGGGACAGACTACCATGTCTACGGCTATCTCAAAAATTTTCTCTTCCCAAGAGAGTTTTTGGATAAAAAAGTAGGAACACTCAGCGGGGGAGAAAAAAATCGTGTTGCGCTAGCCCTGCTGTTTACTAAAAAGGTAGATTGTCTCATCCTCGATGAGCCGACCAATGATCTCGACATCCCTACCATCAACATCCTCGAAGAAAAACTTCAGAACTTTCCGGGTGCCGTAATACTCGTCAGCCATGACCGCTATTTCGTCGATAAGATCGCTAAAAAGCTCTTTATTTTTAAGGGTGACGGAACCATTGAAGAGAGCTACAAACCGTATAGCGAATACCTCGAAGATG
This sequence comes from Sulfuricurvum sp., assembly GCA_041661985.1. Lineage (GTDB taxonomy): Bacteria > Campylobacterota > Campylobacteria > Campylobacterales > Sulfurimonadaceae > Sulfuricurvum. The sequence continues at coordinate 278,058 of JBAZTK010000001.1, forward strand.
AAAAAGAGTTTGCCGAGATGAAGGCTATGGAAGCGGAGTTTAGCAAATCCGTAACAACCGTTTCAACACAAATCCAAAAAACAAAAGTGTTCAAGCTGAGTTTTAACGAACAGCGTTCTCTCGAAAAACTCCCTCTCGAGATCGATGCTTTGGAAAAACAAATTGACGAAATCAACCAATGTTTAGCCAATCCAACATGTTATGAGAAAAAAGGGATTAGTGTTCTAGCGCAGGAGTTGGAAAAAGCAAAAGTACAGTATGAAGAAAAGGTAGATGAATTACTAACAATTGAAGAAAAAGCTGAAGAAATCGAAGCGCTAAAAAACAATCAATAGCACTTCTTAATTTTTTAAGAAAGCGAAGAAAGCCTAACGGCCTCCTTTGCCTCCGCCCATACCACCGCTACCTTGACCCATTCCTTGGGGAACACGATTTTCAGGTGGATGCTGATCAAATTTACGCTTTTGTTCCTGTGTCATCGTTCGATAACGGTTTTGAAGCTCCTGATGAAGTTGCTCACGATCTCGCTGTTGAGTCATTGTCCCACGCTTCTGTAAAAGCTCATCTGTATTCATGTTACGAAAACGATTTTGCACTTCATTTTGAGTCTGATCCATAGTTTGTTGAGTGGCCTTCACGGGCTCTGCAAATGCAAACGTTGATAAAATAGCCGAAGCCGACAATAAGGTAAATAAAACTTTCATAAGAAACCTCCAAATTGATATGGAAAAATTATAGTCCAATCAAATGAGAAAAAAATGAATCTATTATTTTTAGCTTATTGCAGATAATCAACCACTTTTGACACAGACGTCACCTCTTTGATCACGCTCACAACATCCAAGTGTGCCGGATGTACGGCATACGCACTTAACCCTGCATGATCCTCAAACATTGACGTTAGCACCAAATCAAATGAGCGCTCACTACGGCTGATATCAAGCCCGACTTCCATCGATTTTAGGCTCTCAATTTTACTGGGAAGTGCCTCTAGCATGGCTTTAACCTGCGCTAAATTTGCCTCTTTATTTTCTTCCTTGAATTGAAACATAACAATGTGTACCAACATGTCTTTCCCTTAGCGTTCTAATAAATCTTTTAAACTTTGTTTCGGGGATTTCCCCTCTAAAATGGCGTACACTTCATGCGCGATAGGAAGATAGATCGATTTTTGCACCGCTATTTCATGCAGTGCGTACGCCGTTCCGATCCCCTCGCTCACTTCTCCAATTTGGGCACAGACTACTTCTTTACTTTCTCCGCTTGCTAATCCAAGTCCCACACGGTAATTCCGTGACATCGACGAACTTGCCGTTAAAAACAAATCTCCAGCCCCGCTAAGCCCTAAAAAAGTCTCTTCTTGTGCTCCGTATACCTTGCCAAAGCGCTGCATCTCCACAAGCCCTCTGGAAATCAATGAAGCCGCTGCATTATGTCCCAGACCCAATCCCGCACAGATACCTGCAGCTATGGCTATCACATTTTTGTACGCGCCCGTGATCTCCGCACCAATGACATCATCGCTCACATAAGTACGAATAAATTTCGGAAACAGATCTGCGAATTCTTTGGCTGTTTGAGCTGAATGTGAATTGACCACCAAAGCCGTCGGAAGCGACTGCAATACTTCCGAAGCAAATGACGGACCTGATAAAAATGCCAAGTTTGCTTCAGGTACATACTGCGCATAAATTTCATTCAAAAAATTTCCGCTGGAAGCTTCAATCCCTTTGGCCGCAACCAAAACCTTTTGCCCTGTAAAAACAAAATACTCTTTTAGCCACTGTGAGACCTGCTGTGCAGGTACCGTGATGATAAGATACTCGCACGCAAGTACTTCCTCAAGAGGACGAAAGTTTTTCCAATCTCTGGGTGTGCGGGAAGTAATAATCACCTCATTTTTTTCACTCAGGGCAAAGGCGAGAGCTTCACCCCATTTACCCGCTCCTATAACACCTACTCTTATCATACGCAGACCCCAAGCACTTTACTAAAAGCTGCTATTTTATCCTCATATCCAACAATAATAAGAATATCACCCGGATCAATGTGATGATTGTGCCCCTTGGAAGTAAAACTGAATGTTGCCCCAAGTTCATGGTCGACAATCGCCAAAATAATGATGTCATACTCCTCAGAACAGTCTAGATCATGTAAATGTTTTTCAACAATAAATGAACCTTCAGGGACACTGACTTGTGCTATTTTAAGCGCAGAATTTTCATATAAAATTTCATGAAAGACTTCGGTGACCGTTGGTTTTTCCAACATCTCAACAATAATATTGGCCGTAATCTGCAAGATTGGCATTACTTTATTTGCTCCTGCACTTGTCAGCTTCACTGCACTCTCATGATCTTGTGCAAGGGCGATAATCGCGATATCTTCAAAAGATGACCGTAACGATATCGTTAAAAAAACGTTCTCCGCGTCATTTTCCAATGCACAAAAAGCGATCACACGGCGAGGATCAAATCGTTCTTCAATGATTTTCCAATCATCACTTAGATCGAAAATCTCAGACTCAAAGCCATCTGCTTTAGCCTGTGCTCTTTTAACTTCACTCATTGTAAAGAGGACAAAATGCGGGTATTCTGTATGGATCTGCTCGGCAATTTTTTTGGAATATTCATTGTAACCGAAAATAATAGCGCAATCACGAATCATCGTTTGACCTTTTTATGCAAAAGTGCCTTAAACTCATCAATCAGGCTACGGCTTCCAATCACAATCGCTATATCACCCTCATCGACTATCATTCGGGTATCAGGATTGAAAAGAAATTTTTTGATATCTCCGCGATAAAGCCCCAATACAATTAAACGCTTTTTAAATATATCTCGAGATTCAACTTCAAAAAAATGACCGGCCATTGAAGCATCCAAAATAATTTCTTCTATAATAACGCCACTATTCTCTGAGCGCAGCGCATGAATAACTTCAAAAGCTACGGGTTTTCCGCTGATCTCTTTGCTCATGAGTCCAATGAGCTCTTGAGTATAGACAATCTCATTAATACCCGCCAGTGAAAGTTTACGACGATTTTCACTTTTTTCCAACACAGAGAGCATCGGAATCGATTTACTTAACTCACGGATGGTCAATGCCGTATAAACATTGAGAACATCGCTCTCATGCAATAGAATCACACTGGTGACTTGGGTATTAAAATCAATGTGCATGGTATGATACGTATGCAATAATGCCGAATCAAGCGTTAGCGCTATCAATCCTTCTTTTTGGGCCTCGACAACTTTTTTACGATCTTTTTCTAAAATAACCACACTGCTTTTATTCCTGGTAAGCCGACTGGCAACTTCATGTGCTAATGGACTGTATCCGCAAATCAAATAAAAAATTTTCATTTTAGAAACATCATCAATGAGCTTTTCTTCTTTGATACTGTCAAGTTTTTCGGTAAATGCAGACACCACAATCGATGTTGCAAATGAAATCACCGCGATACCCGCAATAATGATCAGCATTGCGACAATGCGACCTTCATGCGTAACAGGGACAAAATCACCATAGCCGACGGTAAAAATCGTCACCACAGACCAATAAACCGCATCAAAAAGAGTATTTATTTTGGATTCCGGGTTATTGGCTTCCATCACATAGATCAGCACGGATGAAACCATGATCATCACGGCAGCAAACATCGCAAGTGTTAAAATTTCAAACTTTTTTGACGCTAAAATTGAAAGAAGTTGACGCAAACTTTTGGTATAACGGAAGAGTTTGAAGACCCTGAAAATGATAAAAATACGCAGCATTCTAAGTTCATGGAAAAATGGCATAATCGCTAATAGATCAATAATAGCGGCTGGAGAGAAAATAAACCCTAATTTAATCGAAACAATTTTTTTAAATGCACCTAAAAAATCAAATTGTCGTTGAAGATACAAATCATATTCATACTGTTCTATGATTATTTTTGAAACACTGCTGTATATCCATAGCCGTATTAAATACTCGCACAAAAAGAACATAGAGATAATGTAGTTATTAAAAAAGAGCCAAGCAGGACTAACTTCATGTTTAACATGTCTTATGAGGATATAGACACTGATGGCAATCATCAAAATCATTGTAAAATCAAAGAATTTTTTATACGGATAATTGGCATTTTCTAATAAGTTATAGAAAAACCTTTTACTATGTCGATAGCGAGTAGAAGCATTAAGAAAAAAAGCGAATTCTACAAGCCATTTACTTAACATAATGGGTCTTATTGTCCTAATTTAGCAATCAAAATATCATTCAGCGCATTAGGATTTGCAGAACCTTTCGATGCCTTCATCGCTTGACCTACAAAGAAACCGAAAAGCTTGTCTTTGCCCGATTTGTATTCGGCTACTTTATCCGCATTCGCCGTTAAAATCTCATCGATCAATGCTTCCAGCGCACCCGTATCGCTCACTTGCTTGAGTCCCAAGGTTTCAATGATCTCATCCACATTCCCGCCGTTATTCGCGAGTAAATAATCCAAAACTTTTTTACCTGCATTACCGCTGATAACGTTCTCTTCGATACGCTTGACCAACGTTCCCAACGTCACAGCATCCACCACAGAGTCAACCGCACTCATACCGCCGCTCAAACGCCCTTGCAACTCAACGGTGAGCCAAGTGATTGCATTTCGCGCAGTAATACCGCAAGCTAGCATTGCTTCAAAATAGTGTGCGCTTTCCAATGTCGCCGTAACCACCGCAGCATCGTATTCACGAACACCGAACTCGCTCACAAAACGCTCTTTTTTCGCATCCGGAAGCTCGGGAATATTACGCATCGTCGTGTACATAGCGTCATCCACAACGACTTTAAGCAAATCAGGCTCTGGGAAATATCGATAATCCGCTGCTCCCTCTTTTCCACGCATAGACCGTGTCTCTTGACGGGTCTGATCAAAAAGACGGGTCTCTTGAACGATCTCCTGCTCATACAGTCCATCTTCCCATGCTTCGCGCTGACGTGCGACTTCAAGTTCTATCGCTTTTTGGATAAAACGGAAGCTATTAATATTTTTAATCTCAACACGCGTATAGAGCTTTTCATCCCCCTTAGGGCGAATCGAGACGTTAACGTCTACACGAAATGATCCCTCTTGCATGTTGGCATCACTGATGTCCAAATAACGAACAATCGAATGCAATTTTTTGAGATACAAAATCGCTTCTTCTGCACTGCGCATATCGGGCTCTGAAACGATCTCCACCAGTGGCGTTCCCGCACGATTCAAATCGACTTTTGAGATAGGACCTTCGTGGATATTTTTACCCGCATCGGACTCGATATGGGCACGGTTGATACGTATCGTTTTTTGAGTACCGTCTTCAAAATCAACGGTCAATTTTCCGTGTTCGACGATAGGGGTATAAAGCTGTGTAATTTGATAAGCCGTTGGACTGTCCGGATAAAAATAACTTTTGCGATCGAAAAAAGAAGTACGATTAATCGTAGCATCCACAGCTGTACCGAACATTCCCGCTTTTCTCAAAGCTTCTTTGTTCAAAACAGGCAGTGCTCCGGGAAGCGCCAAACACGTAGGGCATGTATTCGTGTTTTGTTCGTGATTGAAGCTCGTAGGGCATGAACAAAAAAGTTTAGACTCGGTATTTAGCTGGACGTGTACTTCTAGTCCGATAACGGTTTCAAACATAGTGATAAATTCCTCATTATACAAAATATCTAATCGACGCATACCCGTATGCTCCGGTTACTTCGACTGCGTTAATCTGCTCTTGGGAAATGATTCCGCCCAATGCAAAAATAGGTATTCTCATTTTATCCACTATTACTTTTAAATCCTCTAAACCCTTCGGTTCACCCTTGTTTGGAGAAGTAAAAATTGGGCTGTATGTCACTGCATCCACCCCTAATTCTTGGGCCATCAATACTTCCATATTGGTATGAGTACTTACAATCACATACAGTCCACGTGACTTTGCATGTGTAATCTCTGCGAATTGATGCGAAGTCAAATGGACGCCGTCTGCTCCAAGCTCATAAGCGGTTAAAGCATCACCGTGCAACAACACATGACCAACATTATGTTTCCGGCAAACATCAATAAACACACTTGCAAGTTCAGGGTAAAAAGGGGTTTCTTTATCACGAAAAAGAGCAAAATCCGGAGCATGACGGTTGAGGGCACCCTCCAATCGATCATTCAGCGTAAGTGCATCCTGTCCGTAGAAAAGAGGATCGGTAATTAAATATGATTTCACTCTTGACTTTGAAGCGAGTTAGCTGTGAGTACATCGCGTATCTGCATAAGAATCTCGGTATGCTTCAATGACTCGGCATGACGATCACGAGACATGGAGATATTTTCCAAAACGACGATCATAAACAACGCTAAAAAAAGAAATAGAAAAGTAAATAACGTCGCGGTAACAACGCCTAAGAAGATAAAAGATTGGAAGGTAACCCATGTGCCCACAATAGCAAATCCCCACGAAGCTCCCCCCAGGAAGCCTAAAAGTGTATCATGTGTATTGCGAAGCTTCATAGAGTTAGTGGTCGTCGTGAAGGAGTACTGCGCCGCCAAGGTATACGTATGTCAACATCATGAAGATAAATGCTTGCAAGAATGCCATAAAGCTCAAAAGTGCAAAAGGGACGATCGGAAGGATCCATGGTGCCAGCATCAACAATACCATCAAGAACATATCATCCCCTTTGACGTTACCGAACAATCGGAAGCTCAAAGAGATAATACGTGAGATGTGAGATACGATCTCGATCGGAAACATCAACCACGCCAACCACCATACAGGGCCCATAAAGTGTTTGAAATACGCAATCAAACCATTACGACGGATACCCTCGAAGTTGTAATACGTAAAAACAACCAATGCAAGCGCAAGGGTGAAATCCAAAAAGGCACTCGGTGCTTCAAAGCCAGGAAGAATCCCGATCACATTTGCAACACCGACAAATAGACCGATCGTTGCTACCAAAGGAAGGTAACGACGCGCTTCAGACTTGCCCATAACATCTGAACCCATTGCCAAAACACCGTTAAGATACGCTTCCATAACGTTCTGCGCACCTGTTGGAACCAAACGAAGATTAGCGGTTGCCATACGTGCAATAATAAGCACGATCGCAGCTGAAAGCAACATGTGTGTTAGAAAGATAAAAGCATGATCTTCGCTGTAAAGACCAAAGAAAGTAAACAATTCGCCCATGTGATAGCGTTCCTTTGCGGATAATATTGGCGTGATTATAATAGGTTAGAGATTAAATTCCTATAAATCCAAATTATTTGCTGCCGAAACCGAAAGTCGTATAAATGTATTTGGCCATTTTTTCGTCGGTAATTTTACCTTCACGCTCTTCGACCTTCTTCATATTTCTATTCATAACAGCGTGATACGATTTGCCGTCAAAATTTTTACTTCTTATATCCCTCAATTTGCGGACTAAGTCTTCTTCAGTTAAAGTGTCCAACGGCACGCCGCATACGTAAACTTGTCCGTGCGATGCTACATCAAGGGCAGCTCTTTGTTTCGTCGTTATACCCGACAGCCCTTTGAGTTTTTTAATTCCGTCAGCTCTCTCACCGTGACAAGCTGCACAATTATTCTTGTAAATCATACTGGGCGTTTCCAACTCTTTCGCACTGCAGTAACTTGACAATAACAATGATGCGAAACTGATCACCAATAATTCACGTGTTTTCATTAAAAAACCTCCAACTTTTTGATATAAAAAGATTGTATGCCAATTTAATGAGAAAAAAATGAAGTACATACAGACTGAGGGGTATCCCTACAGACTCAAATGAGAAAGTTCTTTTTTTGCATTTGAAATATCTGTTTGGATCGCTTTTTTGAGCAACTCCAAGGTCTCATATTTTTGATTTTTGCGTAAAAAACGGACAAAACAGATCACTGCGTTGTGAACACCTTCTATGTCCGAATCCAAAATATGACTCTCTATCGCATACGAACCGTCAGTACACACGCGATGTCCCACAAAAACTACTGAGGGATGAAAATGTTCTTCATCATTGATACGTGTCAAGGCAGCATAGACTCCCTCTTCGGGGAGTAAAAAACCTTTACATTCTAAATTTAGTGTAGGAACAAGCTCTTTTTTCCCAATCCCCTGCCCTGCAATGACGTTTCCGCTGATGCAATAATTATGCCCCAAAAATCGGTTAGCACCATGAATATCTCCGATTTGAAGTTTCGCTCTGATCTTATGAGAGTGCACCGAATCATTGTCCAGGGTTACTTGATCGACGACACACACGTCACCTGCAAAAAAAGCCTTTAAATCCTGATGAGAATAGCGCCTGTCTTTTCCAAAATGAAAATCATAACCCACCACAATCTTCTTTAAATGAGGAAATTTGGCAAGTAAATGGGCTACAAATTCCGCCCCCTCCAAATGACGAATATCCTCCAGCGGATAATAAAAAATCGGATGATGGGTATGTTTTTCCCTCTCTCGCCCAGGAGTCAAATTGGCATAGCCTGTTTCAATGGCAACAATCGCCCCATGCTCTCCCAATTGAGCGAACAATTGCTGATGTCCAATATGCATCCCGTCAAATCCGCCGATGGCGATGGCTTCAACCTTTGATGAAGCCATAACACGTTTCCTGATTTCCCTCTTTTCCCGCTATGTGCGCGATCTCTTTCGCAATGAGTTTCCAACCCAAAAGAGAACACGTATCTTCAAATTTGATCATAGCTTTTCCGATTGCACTGTTATCTTTGACCACACCGTTTTTATCTCGTTTCACTTCGCGTCCCACTTGAAACTGCGGTTTAAACAAGACAACGATATACCGGGAGCTCAATCGATCAATCGAGGAAAGAACCAATTCCAAGGGGATAAAAGCGACATCGCAAGTTACAATGTCATAAGGTTTATCAGACGTAAATTCTCGTATATCGGTATTTTCATGGACGCTCACTCTCGCGTCACTGCGTAAGCTCGGATGCAGCTGGTCACTGCCCACATCGACACACGTTACATGCGCAAGACCTTCTTCCAGTAACACCTGAGTAAACCCACCCGTGCTTGAACCGATATCAAGCGCATTCAATCCTGCAAGATTCCACTCAGTAAAAGGTAAAAAACCTTTGAGTTTAATCGCAGCACGGCTGACGTACTGTGCAACATCCGCAATCTCGACCTTCATCGTTTCATCCGTTTCAAATGATACTTTATCAATAATCTTTCCATCCACACTGACTGCATGGTCTTTTATCAACTGTTGTGCTTTATTTCGACTTTCCACTAATCCCAATTCAACCAAATAACTGTCTAAACGCATTAAGTATTTCCTATCATGTCTCTAAATTCACTCTCAGTGAGCAATGCAATCCCTAATTCTACCGCTTTATCGTATTTACTTCCTGCATCTTCGCCATAAATGACAAAATCACTCTTTTTGGATACCGATGAGGCCACTTTTGCCCCCAACTCTTCGAGCATCGCTTTGATAGTGTCACGCGGAACGCTCATAGCCCCCGTAACCACAACCGTTTTGTCTTTAAACGGATTATCAACAGCAACTCTTTTGATCGGTTCAACGGGGGAAAGTGCTTCTCGCAGCGCATCAATCTTCTCGCCATTAACCCGAACAAACTCCAGCACCGATTCGACCATCTCTACCCCAAAACCCTCCAGCGCCAAAATATCTTCTCGATTCGCCTTGTCAAAGGCCGTCCCAAAAGCGGAGCACAATGTTTTAGAAGCGACTTCACCGATGTGTTCTATCCCTAAAGCATTGATAAAACGCCAGCAATCGCATCCGCGTGCCGCTTGTATCGCATCCAAAAGGTTTCGGCTCTTTTTCTCCTTAAATCCTTCCAGACTCAAAAGCTGTTCAAGCGTCAAACTGAAAAGATCGATCAATTCTTTTATCAATCCCGCTTCGTGCAGTGCCAAAACGATCTTGTCTCCCAATCCGTCGATATTGAGACACGGTTTGGAGGCAAAATAGACGATCGAGTTTACCACACGCGCTTCACAGCCCAAGTTTTGGCATTTAATCAATGCCCCCTCATCGAGCAGTTCGCTGTTACAGACAGGACACTGTTTTGGTCGCTCAATCTCTATTTCACTACCATCACGCTCTGCCGTGATCACCTTCACAATTTTAGGGATTACATCGCCGCTGCGCAAGATAATGACTTTATCCCCGATGCGGATATCTTTACGAGCAATCTCATCGAAATTGTGCAACGTTGAACGCTCCACCGTCACCCCCTCGATGTCTACGGGCTCGACGATGGCAACGGGAGTCACAACGCCGCTTCGCCCCACTTGGTAGATCACCTCTTTGAGGGTCGTGAGTTTCTCAATAGCAGGAAATTTGTACGCAGCCGCCCAACGCGGATTTTTCACCGTGTAGCCCAGCTCGTCTTGCACCGCGATCGAATCGACTTTGATCACCATCCCATCCAACAGCATCGCAAAATCATCCCGTGCGATTCGCATCTCATGATAAAACGTCTCGATCTCATCCGCACTCACACATATATGGGTCATGTGAGGATTACGAAACCCCAACGCATACACCCACTCCATCCGTTCACTTAGATTGGCAATGTCCAGAGTGTTCGCCCCGATACCATAAGGCATAAACACCAAACGGCGCGATGCTGTGATACGCGTATCGAGCTGTCTCAGACTCCCCGCCGCGGCATTGCGTGGATTGGCAAACAGATTTTCCCCACTTTTGAACCGTTCTTCGTTGATCTTCTCAAAATCTTCTTTGAAGATGACCACTTCACCCCGTATTTCTATACGTTCTTGGTAAGCAATCGTGAGAGGGATACTCTGTATCGTTTTTGCATTTTGGGTAACGTCTTCCCCTATCGTCCCATCACCACGGGTAATGGCTTGTATCAGCGCACCGTTGTCATAAATCAGATTCAAACTCGCCCCGTCAAACTTCGGCTCGCTGTAAAACTTCACATCGCCGTAGACTTTGGTGATCCGCTCGACCCATTTATCCAGCTCTTCTTTGTTAAAGAGATCTTCCAAACTCCACATACGGCTGAGATGCTGCGCTTTGTCAAACTTATCCTGAGGCTGATCGCCTACGCGCTGTGTGGGTGAATCGGGAATTATCTCATCGGGATGCGCTGACTCATACGCCACAACGACATGATAAAGACGGTCATACTCCTCATCCGTGGTGATCGGATCATCGAGGACGTAGTAGTGGTAGGAGTATTTTTTGAGCTGTTCTACGGCGGTTTTGTATTCGGTGTGGGTCATGGTTCGATACTTTTTGGTTTAAAATTTTGTTGATTAATTAAAGAGGTGATGGCAATCATATCGTCTTGGATAACATATACAATCACGTACCCTTTAAAAATTAAATCGCGAACATTATCATCGTCATAATAGATCGATTTTCGACAACGGTACGGCATATCGACCAATGATTTGCATTGAGCCATCAACGTTTGTTTAAATTCGCGTGCCGCACTCGGTTTATCTTCCGCTATTTTATCGAGTTGCTTGATCAGAGCAACCATAAATTCGGGATCAAACTCAATCTTCATAACGTGCAAGTGCTTCGTCCAACATTTTTTCCGCTTCATCGATAGAGTAAAGTTTAACTTTTCCACTTCGTAGTGCTTCAACTTGATGTGCTACCATGCGTTTATCTGCTTCAAATTGTCGATGCTGAATTTCTTGTTCTATCAAGTTTTCGAGTTCATCATTACGCATAAGGACAAAATCAAGCTTGTTGTTTTTAAGCACGCCAATCTTATTGACTTCATGATTTGCTAGCTTAGAAAGCACTGCACCGAAGTTTTTCGCTATATCACTCGAACTCATCATTTCATTGGGTTTATAAGCTACCATCGTAATCTCCCGTGTAATCTTACGGAATATTATACAGGATTTTTAGAAATTAGTTAAAAAAACAGTAACGATTTCGTTTCGCTCCTACTTTTCTTATAATCCGTTTTTAATTGCCTCTTTGATTATCGGGGCAACTGTTTCTGGATTAATTCCACGTTCTTGACAATATGGTGTTTGCAACCATATAGACAGTTGCTTTTGTCCTTTACTTGCATTACATCCACAACAACAAAGGGCAATATTTTCTCGAGTAATAATTTTAGCATCATTGATTATATGTTCCCAACTCGCCGCAGTTTTTTTTGAAACATTAGCAGGGGTAAAATTAACCCCGCAATAAACACACTTTTGATCTCGTTCTCTGACTTCTCTTTCTAACCAAGCGGGTATATTCCAATTATTTGCCATTGTTAATTCTCTTTTTATTGTTTTTAATTAAAGCCGTACGATCTTCGCCCCAAATCCACCCAAATGCTGAGGGGCATCGGTAAAGCTTTTGACACTTGGATGGACTTTTAAAAACTCTTTGACCGCATAAGAGAGTTTCCCCGTTCCAATACCGTGATAGATGATCACCTCATCAAATCCCTGCAAGAGCGCATCGGAGAGAAATTTGTCCATTCTCTCGCACGCCTCTTCGCCACGAAGGCCATGCAAATCAAGTTTGAGACCGCTTTTTTGGTCGATTTGGGCGGTATGGGTTGTTTTGACTTTTTTCGGTAGATTGCCTGAGGGTTTGAGATCGAAGAGTTTGACACGTAAGCGCATCCCCTCAACCTCGATCATCGCATCTTTATTTCCGATACTCACGATAGTGGCGCGCTGGTTGCGGTATTTGACCGTTTGACCTACCGTAAAAACAATTGGTTCGGGTTCGGAGATTTTTAGCGGTTGATCTTTGGGGATCATCGCGGCGGCTTTGTTGAGCTGTCGGTGAATCGCGGCCATATCCATGCCTCGTGCCGCCTCTTTGGCTTCGTTCGTTGCCGCATCGTACAACATACGCAGGCGATTTTTTTCGGCATCGAGTTCACTGCGCAGGTTTTCACGAGCTTCTTTAAGTCCATTCTCTTGTGCGCGCAATGCTTCCAAACGCTCATCTACCTCTTTGTTCTTTGTTTTCAATGCACGTTCGAGCTCACTTCCCCGCTCTATGAGGATATTGAGTTTTTCGTGATTCTCACCGTAGAGCACTTTGGCACGGGTGATAATATTGGGATTGATCCCATAGCGTGAGGCCGTCTCAAACGCATAACTTTTCCCAATCACCCCGTTTAAAAATTCGTAGGTGGGAACGCGGTGCTCTTCATCATAGATGGCGGCTAACAGCTCCACATCATCCCGATCCGCCATCAAAGCAGCAAGCCGTTTGTGATGCGTCGTTACGATGATCTTCTGTCCCCGTTTGATCAGCTCATCCAACACCACGGCAAAAAGCGCTGCCGCCTCGTCACTGTCGGTACCCAGTTCGATCTCATCCACTCCGACAAGGGCATTTTTATGCTCAAAAAGATGGCTAAACTGCACCATCCGTCCTGCAAAGGTCGAGATATCATTGCCTACATTTTGAGGATCATCGATGACGGCTTCAATGCGTTTAAATCCACCGATGTGGGATTTGTGTGCATTGAGCTTCATTGGGATGAGATATTTTGCCATCGCGCAGGCGCTGAGGATTGATTTGAGCAGCATCGTTTTACCACCCGCATTGACCCCCGTAATCATCAACAAATTGCCTTTGAACTGTACACTGACAGGTTTGGGTTTGTGCAAAGCGGGATGGGAAAACTCTTCGAGGATAATTTTATTGTCGCTTTGCGGTTTGAGGATTGCGTACCCTTTGGATCGTGCAAACAAAACACGCGCTTGATAATGGTCAAATCGCTCAAACTCACGGTCGATAAATCCGATAAACGGCGTCAACGGTGAGAGTTTGGAAGAAAAACGCTTGGCATATTCATAGAGCTTGGCCTCACGGTCTTGCATCACATGGCGCAATTGCTCTTTGGAACGCAAGATCGCATCAGGGGCTACGTAGAAAAAGCCTGCCGCAGTACGACCGATCACCGCACCTTTGAACACATGGTTAAATCCGCCACGCAACAGCAGACACTCTTCGTCATTGATATAGTGCACTTGGGTATCCACGAGATAAGGGGTGAGCTTTTGAGTGTACAAAAGGCGTTTCATGGCCTCATTGATCTCGGTTTTGATCGCCTTGATCCGCTGGGAAATTTTAAACAGCTCTTCATCACGCGATTCGATAAATTTGCCCGTCTCATCGAAATAGTCGTCAATCTCATTAAACGGTTCTGGGATTTGGATCGTTTCCATCCACTCCCCGATCAGCCCCGCGAATTCTCTGTTGCGAAGGGTACGAAAATAGCGGACGACTTTGATCACTTCAAACATATCCTCAAAGCGCAAAACACCCTGCTTTTTCAGATGATTGATGATGGTTTCAAAGGGGATACTTTTTGAGGGGGCTTTGAATTCCAGCAAATCCAAGGCTTGGATAAAACGAAAATGGCGTTCCTGATCTCCGGGGATAGCGACGTTTTGAGAGCGTGAGAAAAAGTGCTCAAGCTCATAAAGATGCGGAAGTAAATCGAGCTTGCCAAAAAGCTCGGAGAGGTTAGGAGAAAGAGCGGTCATTAAGAGAAAGTTCTCACTTGATCCCTCTTAGCTGATAGGTCAGATCCCCTGCCCCAAATCCGACGATGAGATCTTTGTCATACGTTGTGTATACCGTATCACCGATAATCACTTGGATCGTATCGCCCTCGCGGTGCAGCTTATCGGCCAAAATGAGGTTATAGCGGGCAAATTCACCTGCGAAATCGATCTCACGATGCTCTTCACTCGCAGCCCAAACAGGAAGGATCACCAACTCATCCACCCCTTCAAAACACTCGATAAACGCTTGCAGATTATCAATGGTGCGTGAGTATTTATGGGGCTGCCAAATCGCGATGACACGGTCAAACCCTTTGAGCTGTGCGTAGGTCTTGAGCGACTGCATGGTGGCTTTGATCTCGGTTGGATGGTGAGCGTAATCGTCGATGATGACACGGTCAGACCCTTTGAAAATCACATCAAAACGCTTTTTGATCCCTCGGAAATTGAGCAGATGGACACGGATAGAAGCGATGCTCATCGTCTGTGCCGCCGCCATGATGGCCAGTGACGCATCCATGGCAATATGCTCTCCGAATCCCCATACTTCAAACTCGCCAAACCCTTTGAGGTGAAAACGCGTATACGGTTCATCATCGATGAGGGTATACGTAATGTTGCTAATGTCAGTGCTTGGATAAAGGCGCAACGCATCGCACGTCAATGTCGCCATAAACGGATCTTCGGCATTGATCACCCGTACGCTTCCCATCTCTACAAAACGGCGATACGCATTGTGAAACTCATCGATGTTGTAGTTGTAGTACTCCATGTGTTCAGGCTCGGCATTGGTGACGATAGAGCAGTACGGATTGGAGTTCAAAAAGCTCCCATCGCTCTCATCGGCTTCAAACAGCAATACATCGGTACTGCCATCATAACGGACATTCGAACCGAATCCTTTGGATTCCGCACCGATAATAGCACTCCCGTCCATAATCGCCGCAAGAATCGCCGTTGTCGTACTCTTACCGTGCGCACCGCACACCGCATACACTTTTTTCTCGCTCAAGATTTTCAACAATGCATCCCGACGGTGCAATACTTCGATTCCACGGCGATGTGCTTCCACGATTTCGGAATTGGTCGGTTTGATGATCGCTGAGTGAATCACCAGTTCGCACCCCTCAGGGATATTGGCCGCATCATGTCCGATATGCACCGTAATCCCTCGCTTGCGCAACAGTTCGGTGATATGGGTATCTTTCATGTCCGATCCACTCACATCATGACCGCTGAAACGCATGTATTTTGCCAACCCAGAAATACCGATGCCGCCGATTCCGATAAAGTGTATTTTCATGCTGTTTCTCCTGTTGTCTCAATGCATTTTTTAAATTCGCCAATGTAAAACTTTCCGCTCTCTTGTACCGCTTTCATATCCACATATTCGTCGATAAAATCATCAAACGGGATTTTCGCATCGCATGCCGCACGGTGCATTTTCATCGCCTCGTTAAATGGCTCATCTTTGCTTAATCCACCGATCACTTCAAAAAGGGCACTCGCATCGTGGGCACTTCCCGCACTGTAATGCTCGATAGCATACTCGTACAATGCACGAAGCGTAGCAAAATCTTGAACCTCGTTCATATCCAATCGCTCCAGGTTTTCCAACGCATTGGTCATCCGCTCCAGTGCAAGGTCTAAGATATTCGCATAGTATGCCATCAACGTATCGTCATCAAATGTCTCATGCGCCTGTGCTTCGAGAACATACAGTGCCGCTATATCACCGGCTGCTTGCGCGTTATAAATTTTTTCCTTCAGCTCATCCATGTAGTGCCTCCTTAAGTCGCATAAGCGCTTGTATCGTCTTCGTTGTCTCTTCCACCAATGCGATACGTATATACCCTAATCCAGGGTTTTCACCTTGTGCATTGTCGCGTGCTAAAAATTCCCCCGGGAGAACTTTTACATTGTAATCACGATACAACGCTTGTGTGAATTCCAATGCATTAGGAACTTTAAGCCAGAGGTAAAACGTCGCATCCGATGTTTCAACGCCCAATATCTCACGTGCCGCTTTAAAATTTTCAGCATACACGTCACGCGCCACTTGCACATGCTCATCATCCGCCCATGCCATCGCCGCAGCCGCTTGAAGAGGCAACGGTGACGCACATCCCACATAGGTACGGTATTGAGCATACCCTTTTAAAATCACGGCATCCCCTGCGATGAATCCGCTGCGTAATCCCGGAGCAGAAGAGCGTTTGGAAATCGAATTGATTACCAGTACGTTTTTAAAGCTGACATTCCCAACATGCACCGATGCTTCGAGGAGTGAGGGGATTTTTTGATCGGTATAAATCTCGCTGTAGCACTCGTCATTGATTAGAAGAAAATCGTGTTTAAGTGCAAGCTTAACCCATTCGCCCAACTCTTCAACCGACAATACCGAAGCGGTAGGATTGTTGGGGAAATTCAAAATTACCAAATCACAAAGAGCCAGTTCATTTTCATTCACAACAGGTTTAAATTGATTCTGCTCAGTCAGATTAAGATGAATCACTTTAGAGCGCGAAGCAATCGCCGCCCCTTCATAAATCTGATAAAACGGATTGGTGTAGGCCATCACAGATTCTTTTTTATCAAACAGATAATACTGCGGAAAATTAAAGAGCACTTCGCGTGTCCCAAATGAGCTAATCAATTCATCTGTTTTAAGTTCCACACCAAAACGGCTCTTAACAAAGGTGCGCATAGACTCATTGAGATACGCTTCACCTGCCGTTTTTGGATAACGGCGAAGTTCTTCAGAGTGTTTGGCGAGTGATTTTTGGATGAATGCCGGCGTGTCAAACTGCGGTTCACCAATGGTAAGCGCAATAGGCGAATACGCCGAATTGGGAGTAATCCCTTCCAAGAGGGACGTTAGTTTTTCAAAAGGGTACGGTTCAAAGTGCAAAGGACGGTCTTTAATATGAGATAAATAGTCTCATATTATAGCAATTTTTTACTTATCCTCTTTCCCGCTGCTGATTGATTCAAATCGTTTCAAATTATATCCGTCAATAATCATATATCGTGATTTTGCCATCAACGGCTCCGTAGACTTAGCATGGTGATGATCGATTGAAAAAGCCATCTCATACCCTGCTTCTTTTGCTCTTACCAAAAGGTCTTCATCATAGATGCCAAACGGCCATGCCAGATACTTGATCGAATGACCCATTTTTTTCTCCAAGGTCGCTTTGGACTTATACAACTGCGCATGAACGGACTTCTCGTATTCTTCTTTTGAAAGCGTCTTTTTTTCGCGCTTAAAGTTTGGATGCCAATAGGTATGAGACTCTACATGAAACAGTTTTGTCGCTTCAAGCTCACGTAGCTGATCCCACGTCATTGCGTATTTAGCATTTGAAATCGCACTTGGGTATATAAAAAGAGTTACAGGAACTTTATACTTTTTAATAATAGGCGCCATATCACTGTAAACACTTTTATGACCATCATCTGCAGTGATAACAATCGACTTTGCAGGGATCGACTTAATCTCCCCCTTAATATAACGCGCCGCAGTATCCAAAGGTATAACGGTATAACCGTTTTTGATCAGCCAATCAAGCTGAGAAGCAAACGCCTGCGTTTTAATTGTCATCGAATCTTTGACCTCAGCACCGCAACGATGATAACATAAAACAGGAATACTTTGAACCGCATACATAGGGACAGACAACATTAATGTTGCCAACAGAACTAAAGGAAAAAAAGAAAATTTAAACGCCACGAATTGGTACTCGATTCTTTTGAAATAATAAACGCGATTATATACTAAAATTAATGCTCTTTATCATGGAACAGTACATAGACGAAAGAGTTGCTATCTACCTAGTGAATAGCGGCGACAAAAAATCTGTATAAAATCGCATCCTTAAAAAGACAACAGTTAGTAAACTGCGTTAAAAATCATAGAATAACCCTTGAAAATATACTCAAAATATCGCTATCCACCCTGATTTCACACACTTAATCAACAATAACATCAAAATAAAACCCCTAAAAATAGGGATTCTAAAAAAAAATATTCAAAATAGAGCAAAATCTCTTGACAAAGGTTCATGCTGAGTGTATACTTCCAGCATATTTTATAAGGAGTCACACATGATGAAAATCGCCCTTGCTATGCTTTTAGCTGCAATGTTTATTGGATGTAGTAAAGAAGAAGCTACTACTGAGGCAGCACCTGCTGCAACTGAGGAAGTAGCACCTGCTGCTGAAGCTATGCCTGCAACTGATGCTGCTGCTGTAGACGCTGCTGCACCTGTTGATGCTGCTGCACCTGTTGATGCTGCTGCACCTGCTGCTGAAGCAACTCCAGCTAAGTAATTAGCTCTAGCGATAAGTTTTGCACCTCGGTGCAAAACAAGTCACTTTCTTCTAAAAAAGTCCCCATTCTTTTATTTACCACAAACAAAATATCACCGTGTTTTAAAAAACTTTCTTTCTTCTATTGCAATAATTTGATAAATACACCTATATAATGTTCATCAAACTGTAAAGCCATTTCCCGTTTCATAACAATCAATGCTTCATAGCTCGTGTAACTATCTCGAAATGTACGCTTTGTTGTCAACGCATCAAATGCATCGCACACGCCAACGATTTTGGCATATTTTGGAATTAATTTACCTCGAAGGCCTTTGGGATAACCGCTGCCATTCAAATTTTCATGATGGAAGTGCACACCATCCAAAACTTTTTTATCAGTGATACCATTGTTTTTTAGAATGATATACCCATACTCTGAATGCTGCTTAATAATTTCAAATTCATTATCTTCCAAATAAGAAGCTTTTAATAACAGTTCTTGATCAATTTTAATTTTCCCAATATCATGCAATAGCCCAGCATGTCCAACGCCAATCCTATCTTCTTCTGATAAGCCAAGTTTCGTAGCTAAAATTACTGCCAAAAAGGCAACATTGGTACTATGATAATATGCTGTATACTCGCCTGAAATGTTTTTGAAAAGAAGGCCTACTGCATTTGTTTCAAGATTGACAGACGTTACAAGCTGTTCCATACACGTATAAATGGCGCTTACAGGTAATTGTTCTTGACCTGAGTCAAAAATTGTTTCCATTAAAGTGGCGCTTGTCGCATATACGAAAGAAAACTTTTCTTCATTTGTTACTATTTCGGATAATGCATTAGGCAAATCAGAAGCTGCATTTATTGCTTCCTCCATTGTTACTGCGTCATTTTTTATACTGTAACAATAATCATGAGCAATGTGATATGTTTGAAGTTTTTCAGTATCACTAGCTAGAATGTAAATTTTCTCATTTGAAGATATTTTTTGTAATAATGCTGCGCTGATGTAGGTACCGGCTTCAATGATAATTACATAATCAGCATACCTTTTAATATAACAATCAAACGGGATAACTGTATCTTGAAGTAATATATCCGGATCATGTTGCGCATAGGTATGATTAATGATCCTATTTACAACAATCTTTGCCATCAGTCTTCTACTGAGCTCAATTGGTAGATGGCAACGCAAACTTTTGCGTCACCATTTCCCCGTCTTCATTAAAATACAAATAATAGAGCATATCTTTCTTGAGACTTAAGCCTGCCAAAAAGCGCAATGCCAAATTGGCTTGTAAAGAAGCGATGTGCATCACAATCGGAGCAGCAATACCAGCAGGTGTCTTTTGAGTAATTTTAAACAGCTCAGTGAAAGATGCATTTTCAAAAAAACAGACTTGACCGTTAAATGCTTCTACTGATCCATAAACCCATGGCTTTTGTATTTGTTTTGCGTAGGTATTAATAGCTCCCCGCGTTGGAAGATTGTCTGTCGCATCGATAATAAGATCAACCTCGATCCCTTTTGCCGTAAACTCTTCAAAACTGCATACATGCGCATGACTTTTAACATACGGGCAACGATCTTCTATGAGCTGCGCTGTTATGTCCGCTTTAAACTTATTCTCATCACCCATCTTAAATGCAATCTGACGGTGAATATTATGCAAACTAACCGTATCAAAATCAACCATATGAATCTCACCGATTCCAGATGCTCCAAGTGCGAACGCTAAAGAAGAACCTAATCCACCACTCCCGATTATGACAATACACTTGTTTTGTAAAAGCGTTTGCGTCTCCTCACCCCACAGCTGCACTTGTCTATGAAAATAGTGCATCACGAGAAGAGTCTCCGTTTTTTTAGAGCTTCTTTGAACTTCCACCCTTTTCGAGCTTCCGTGAGCATTTTACGATCTAGATCCACAATCAAAAGCTCCTCGGTATTGCCTAAATCACTCTCAACATCACCATCAGGGGTTACGAGCATTGAATCGCCGTAGAACTTCCAGGCATGAGCCTCATCGTGATATTCACCTACCCGATTAGCACGAAGTATGTAGCAATTGTGTGTAAATGCTCTCATTTTAATCAGCTCACGCCAACGGTTATGAGAATCAAACGTGGATGCACTCGGTAACAATACGGCATCGATCCCCTTGGTGCTGATTGCATCCCACATTGGATCAAAGTGAATCTCAAAACCGCCCATGACGGCAAATTTAAAACCATTGATGGAAAACATCAATGGTGGCTTAACGGGTTCAATCGCATTCTCAAAAAAAGCTTCTTCATTCCAATGAGGGTAATTGATCAAAAACTGCTGAGGATAGTACGTAACACTGCGTCCGCTGATTCTTGCGATCATTTTCGTGCACTCTTTTTTCTTTACTATGACGATAGGAGCGACAAAGACCATCTCATATTTTGCAGCTAAAACCTTGAGCGTCTCAACTTGATGTGCACTTTGTTCGGCAATCATAGAAATTGGCGTATTGATAAGCTCCTTGAAAAAAGGATTTAGGAGATACTCTCCAAGGAGCATAAGCTTTACCCCTTTTTGATGCGCGACTCTGGTATAGTTTTCGAGTGTTTTACTCCCCATACCAATTGAAGGAAGCTGTAAAATTGCGCAACGCATTATTGATCCTGATTTTTAATAATTTGAATTTGCAGTTGTGCCTGCTCTAACATCTTTTCAGCAGCTTTTAACTCATTCATCCCTGATTCATAGGCTTTTACACTCTCATTCATTGGCAATGCCGGGTCCATTAGTTTTTCTAAAATTGCTTTTGCATTAATAATTTTATTTTCAAAACTTTCTTCTTGACTCATAGTGCATCCCTTACATACTGTTCAATCTTATCAATCTCAACTAAAAAGGCATCATGCCCATAATCACTTTTAATCTCAATGTAATCAACATTTTCTTTTCCGCTTGCTCGCATGGTTGTCGCGATATGTTCCATTTCAGAGGGTAAAAAGAGAAAATCTTTCTCAAATCCTACCAAATAAAGCTCAGAAACTATTTTATCCAAAGCTTCTTCAAGCGAATCAAATCCTCGGGAGAGGTCATGGATATTGATCGCTTTAGTTATGTACAAATACGACAACGGATCGAACCATTTTGTAAAATTGTATCCATTATACTCCAGGTATGATTCAACCTGAAATTTTCCGAACAATTCATACAAACCATCGGTTCGTTTGTACTCACGTCCAAACTTACGTTCCATCGATTGCGGTGATAAGAAGCTGATATGTCCTGCCATTCGTCCGATTGCCATCCCGCTAAGACCATTTTCTTGTATTATCTTTGGATCATAGTATCCATTTTTGAACTCAGGATCTTGCAATATCGCTTCTTGCGCTACTTTATTAAAGGCAATGGCCCAAGCTTGCGTCGCGTGCGTTGTTGCCATAGCAATGATCTTTTTCGAAAAATTAGGAAAAAAGACACCAAATGCAAGCGCCTGCATCCCTCCCATTGATCCGCCGATAACCGCATGTACTTCATGAATACCAAGACGGTCAAAAAGAATGCGTTGCGCTTTGACCATGTCGAGGATGGTAACCACCGGAAATTTATAGCGATACGGTTCATTATAAGGATAACGTGGAGACATAGGCCCTGTTGAACCAAAACAGCTCCCGATGACATTGGTACAGATCACGAAAAAATGGTCGGTATCAACCGCTTTTCCAGAACCTATCAAACCATCCCACCATCCGGGTTTATTGTCCCCTTCATACGTTCCAGCTGCATGATGTGAACCTGTAAGTGCATGACAGATAACGATGACATTGTCTTTGGCATCGTTCAACGTGCCATACGTTTCAAAAACGATGTCATACGGTTCTAAAATACGCCCGCTCTCTAAATACAGAGGGTTTGTAAAATGTTCCGTTTTCGTTTTGAGATTTAACATATTTCCCTTTACGCGTCCAATGCCTGTTTCAGATCATTGATCAAATCAATGCTCGCTTCCAATCCGATACTAAGACGAATGAGACCTGGGAGAACGCCACAGGCAATCAATTCCTCATGACTGAGCTGCTGATGGGTTGTCGATGCTGGATGGGTAATGATCGATTTTGAATCACCAATATTGACCACCAATGAAAACAGTTTGGTCGCATCGACGATCTGCTTCGCTTTTTCAAGATTTTCTACTTCAAAACTCAATAATCCGCTCGCCATTCCGTCTTGAAAATACACTTGTGCATTCGCATAATTCGCATTGCTTTTGAGTCCCGGATAATTGACTTTTTGCACCTTTGGATGGGCTTCTAAAAACTCAGCAACTGCTAACGCGTTACGAGAGTGTTCGCGCATACGCAATGAAAGCGTCTCAATACCTTGTATAAAAAGCCACGAGTTAAACGGAGAAACCACCGCACCCAAATCACGCAGAAGTGACAAACGCGCACGAAGAGTGTACAAAGGTAATGGAACATCGACATAGACCAAGCCGTGATAACTCTCATCTCCTTCGTTAAACTGAGGATAACGAGGATTTGACCGGATAAAATCAACCAAATCATTGCGTTCAACCATAATTCCGCCGATAGCCAATCCCTGCCCCGTCGTGTATTTACTCGCACTGTGAACAACAATATCAACACCGTGTTCAAACGGTCGGCATAAAACAGGCGTTGCTACAGTGTTATCGACAACCGTTAAGACCCCGAATTTTTTTGCAATCTTAGTTATTGCCGTAATATCAGCGACATCAATACTCGGATTTGTCAAACTTTCAAAAAAGATCACTTTGGTTTTACTATCAATCAACGCTTCGATTTCACTAGGATTTTGAACATCAAAATAACGTGCTTCAATCCCGAAACGTTTTAATGTATGAGAAGCTTGTGTCAACGATCCGCCATACAGCTGCTTCGCGCAGATAATATTGTCCCCTGCTTCCGCCGCATTGGCAATCGCATAAAAAATAGCCGCCATACCGCTTGCAGTTGCAAGACCTGCCGCACCGCCTTCCAACATTGCAAAACGCTTTTCAAAAACATCCGTCGTAGGGTTATTGAGACGGGTATAAATATTTCCAAGCTCTTTTAGCGCAAACAAATTGGCTGCATGTTCAACATCTCGAAACTCATACGCCGTTGTTTGATAGATGGGCACTGCCATCGTTCTTTGACCATCTTTTTCGTAACCCGCGTGAAGTGCTTCTGTTTGCAATTGCATGTTTACCCTTTTTTTAAACGTGATAGTTTGGTGCTTCTTGAGTAATAATAACATCATGAACATGAGATTCTTTCAGACCTGCACTCGTGATTTCTACGAATTCTGCCTTATCCCAGAATGCTTCAATGCTTTCAGATCCACAGTATCCCATAGACGAACGTAATCCACCCATCATTTGATGGACAACTGCAGAGATTGTTCCACGATACGGAACACGCCCCTCGATTCCTTCAGGAACAAGCTTATCTGCAGCAGTACCCTCTTGGAAATAACGATCGGTTGACCCTTTTGTCATAGCACCGATAGATCCCATACCGCGGTACGATTTGTACTGACGTCCTTGAAACATAATAGTATCTCCAGGGGATTCTTCAGTACCGGCAAGAAGCGAACCCGCCATAATTGCACTGGCACCCACAGCCAATGCTTTGGCAATGTCACCCGAATAACGAATACCTCCATCGGCAATAATAGGCACTCCATGTTTGCGTCCGACAGCCGCACATTCATCAATCGCAGAAATCTGTGGAACACCAACGCCCGCAACAATACGTGTAGTACAGATAGATCCTGGTCCAATGCCTACTTTAACCCCATCAGCGCCCGCATCAATCAATGCTTGAGTAGCTTCTGCCGTTGCCACATTACCCGCAATAATCTCAACAACCATCTGTTTTTTAATAGCCTTGACCGTATCCAAAATTCCTTTGGAATGCCCATGAGCAGAATCCAAAACCAATACGTCAACGCCTGCATCTACCAACGCTTGTGCGCGGTCAAGCTGTCCCACACCGATGGCAGCACCAACACGAAGACGGCCGAAATCGTCTTTATTCGCATGCGGATATTCAATGCGCTTTTTGATATCTTTGATGGTTACAAGCCCTTTTAAATGACCGTCATCATCGATAATCGGCAATTTTTCGATCTTATTTTTGTGCATAATCTGCGCCGCTTCTTCCAGTGTGATACCTGCTTTTGCAGTGATCAAAGGCATCGCCGTCATGACAACATTTGCTTTTTTAGTAAGATCCTTTTCAAAACGCATATCACGGTTCGTCAAAATACCCAAAAGTTTATTATGCGCGTCCACAACAGGAACACCCGATATACGAAATTCATTCATCAATGATTCAGCTTCTTCAAGTGTTGCGTCCGGATGAACTACAATCGGATCGATAATGATCCCGCTTTCTGATTTTTTCACTTTTTTGACCTGTTTTACCTGAGTTTCGATGTCCATATTTTTATGAATAATCCCAATTCCACCCAAATGTGCCATAGCGATTGCCGCTTGGTATTCCGTCACCGTATCCATTGCCGCTGATACCATAGGAATATTCAGAGGAATATTACGAGTTAACATCGTTTTGAGACTCACATCTCTTGGGAGGACCTCAGAGTATTTTGGGATCAGAAGTACATCTTCAAACGTGAGTGCGCGTTTACGTATATTCATGGATTATCCTTTCAGGTGTTTTTCGAGACTCAAAGCCCCGTTAAATAAAGTTTGTTCTGCATAAGCAGCACCGATAAGCTGAAGTCCGACAGGCATGCCATTATCAGCAGTATCCACAGGCAATGAAATCGCCGGAAGACCCGCAAGATTGACCGAAATCGTATAAATATCGCTCAAATACATCTCGAGAGGATCATTCAAAGCACCAAATTCATACGCCGTTCTCGGAGCAACCGGAGTCAAAATAAGATCCACTTCTTCAAAAATCTTATTATACTCTTCTTGGATCAATGAGCGTACTTTTTGTGCCTTGACATAATACGCATCGTAATATCCTGATGAGAGAACAAAATTTCCCAACATGATACGGCGTTGTACTTCAGGACCAAAACCAGCAGAACGTGTTTGCAAAAACGTGTCTTTTAGATTATCACCCTCAACACGATTGCCGTAACGGATACCGTCATAACGGGCGAGATTAGTGGTCGCTTCCGCCGTTGCCGTGATGTAATAAGCTGAAATATCGTATTTTGGATCCATCAATGTTTTTTCGATGATGGTATGTCCTGCGTTTCTCAATGCTTCGACGGCCTTAGTATAAGCTTGACGTACCTCTAGAGAAGCATCTTTGACATACTCAGGGACAATAGCAATTTTCAGCTTGACGTTGGCATCCAATTTATTACTGACCATTCCGTCATTACGCTGGGCACTGGTTGAATCTCTAGGATCATGTCCTTGGATTATATCGTACAAAATCGCAGCATCCTCGACATTTTGTGTCATCGGTCCAATTTGATCGAGCGAACTCGCGTACGCACCCAATCCATAACGGCTAACACGCCCATAAGTCGGTTTCATCCCGACGATTCCGCAAAAAGCAGCAGGCTGACGGATCGATCCGCCCGTATCACTTCCCAATGCCGCAATCGCAAGACCTGCCGCCACGACCGCAGCTGATCCGCCCGAACTTCCTCCCGGAACACAATTATGATTACGAGGATTGAGCGTTTTACCGTAACAGCTGCTCTCAGTCGTAGAACCCATCGCAAACTCATCCATATTCGTACGGCCAAATGGACTCAATCCGTTGGCTATGAGCTTTTCAATAACCGTTGCATTGTAAGGCGCGATGTACCCTTTGAGAATATTCGATCCCGAAGTTACTGACCAGCCTTGCACTTGGATGTTGTCTTTGATCGCGATGGGAATCCCCTCACCGACGTTTAGGACATCAATGTAGCCGTTAAGCTCAGGATATGCGGCAATCTTGACTTTAAGTTCTTCTTTGAGTGCAACAATCTCCTCTTTTGAGAGCTTTAATGCTTCTTTTAAGGTAATCATTTATTCTCCTTTATTCGTTTTGCATATCTGACCATTAAAATACCGACTGCGATCATCGCAAAAATAACACCTATTGTCTCAATAATAAAACTCATTGGGACGCTTTGCGTTACGTCTATCATTACCCTACCACCGACGCACAACGTGCGCAAAGGCTCTCTTCGTTTTGGCTGTGATATTTCCAACAGCGTGGGCATTTTGCCTTGGATGCAATGGCTATATTAAACTTCTCACCCTCGATCTCAAAGGTACCTAACACATCACTCAATTCACACGCACACCATTTCGAGATGACCAAGAACTCTTCAATATCCGCTTTTTTAGCAGACGCTGCACAAGATGACTTCGTTGAAATCACCAGTTCAAGCGTATTTTTGATCACTTTTTCTTTTTTCAATCCATCGACGATCTCATTGAACTTTTCACGAATCACGTTCATCGTTACATAGTCCCAAGCGCTTTGTACTGCATCGATCGAGCTGTAGGTGATATCAAAAATATCACTGGCATCCCCACGCAAGATTGCGGGAGCATTGTCAAAAATCTCATCAGCTGTATAGGTCAAAATCGGTGCGATGAGTCCCAGCATCGAGCGGGCAATAATCGCCATTGCACTCTGACTTGAGCGACGTTCAATCGAATCTTTTCCGTCACAATACATACGGTCTTTGGTAATATCGATGTAGACACCGCTGAGTTCATTGACGATAAAATAATTCAAACCGCTCATCCCATGAACAAAATTATACTCACCAAACAATCTATGTGTCTCATCAAAGACCTCTTTGGCTTTAGAGACGATCCATTTATCGATCTCACCCATTTCACTGTACGGTACGATACTCTCGAGTCCGTCAATATTTGCCAACATAATACGGAAGGTATTACGCAGTTTTCGGTATTGCTCAGCAGTTTGTTTGAGGATATTTCCGGAAATTTTGAGATCGCCTTGATAATCGCTCATCGCAACCCACAGACGTAAAATCTCTGAACCGTATTCTTTGAGAACCGTATCGGGAGCAACAACGTTACCTTTTGACTTGGACATCTTCTCGCCCTTCTCATCAACGGTAAATCCGTGTGTCAAGAGTGCTTTATACGGGGCTATGTGTTCTACTGCAGTGCTCAAGAATAGGGATGATTGGAACCATCCTCGGTGTTGGTCAGAACCTTCGATGTACAAATCTGCCGGATAGGTTCCCGCATCGTAGTTACGTGATTTGAGTACGGCATTCCATGTCGAACCGCTGTCAAACCATACGTCCAAAATGTCCGTTACTTTTTCAAGATCATCGGCTTTATGAGGACATCCCGGATAAAGAAGCTCCTCATTGCTCATCGAGTACCATGCATCACTGCCGTGCATCTCAAAAATCATTGCGGTAAAATTGAGAACTTTCTCGTCCAATATCACTTCACCGGTTTCTTTCACGCGGAACAATGCGATCGGAACACCCCAATCACGTTGACGGGAGATGCACCAATCAGGACGGTTTTCGACCATTGCATTGAGGCGGTTACGTCCTGTTTCGGGATAGAATGCTGTTTTTGCAACTTCACTCAATGCAATTTCGCGCAATGTTTTTGTCTCGCCATCAGGCGTTCCATCCACACTGATAAACCATTGCTTCGTCGCACGGAAAATCAACGGCGTATGTGAACGCCAGCAATGCGGATAGGAGTGACGGAATTTTGATACTTTGAGTGCACTTGCCCCCAATAATTCAATGATCGGCTCATTCGCTTTAAAAATATGCGTTCCGACAAAACTCTCTGGATTAGGAAGCAGTTTTTCGGTAACGATCGTATTGTCATAGCATCCCGTCTCATCGACCGGCATCACCACTTCGAGATTGTAAACCAAACCGATACGGTAGTCATCTTCCCCATGTCCAGGAGCCGTGTGAACACAACCTGAACCGTTTTCCATCAAAACGTGCTCACCCAAGACTAGATGAGAACCGCGACCGTTAAGAGGATTGATGGCATAAAGATTTTCAAATTTTTTGGCTTCAATACGCTGCACTATTGCTCCGCTTACGACACCCTCTTCGATCAATGCGTCATACCGTTTTTCGGCGATGATATAGCCATCCGTTGTACGGACATAGATCTCTTCAGGATTAAGTGAAATCCCCGTATTGGCAGGAAGGGTCCATGGGGTTGTTGTCCAGATAACCATAGCGGCTTTGCCTTCGATCCCTGCGCGTATTTTTGCTTCATCTGAGAGTTCAAACGCGACATAAATCGAGTAATCTTCTTTGTCTTCGTACTCGACTTCTGCTTCTGCGAGCGCCGTACGCTCAGCCCAGCTCCAATAGACCGGCTTGGATCGTTCGATCAACAGCCCTTTTTTTGCCACAGCACACAAGGTACGGTAAATATTGGCTTCAAATTTATAATCCATCGTCAAATACGGATTGTCCCAATCTGCAATGACCCCCAGCTTTTTGAACTCTTCACGCTGTATATCAACAAACTCAGAAGCATGTGCACGGCACAGTTTACGTACTTCCGCTTTGCTCAAAAGCTCTTTTTTTTGCTTTCCGCCCAGCTTCTTCTCGACTTGCTGCTCAATCGGCAGACCATGACAATCCCAACCCGGAGTAAAACGGACAGACTTACCGTTAAAATAGTTGTATTTGACAATAATGTCTTTAAGAATCTTATTGAGCGCATGTCCGATATGGGTATGTCCATTGGCGTAAGGAGGTCCATCGTGTAGGGTAAAGGTAGGCGCGCCTTTGCGATTAGTTTTCATCTTGCCGTAGACATCTTTGGCAATCCACGAAGCATAGCGTTGCGGCTCATTGTTCACCAAATTTCCGCGCATCGGAAACTCAGTTTGAGGTAGCAGGAGGGTATCTTTGTAATCCATCTCATCCCTTAAAATATGCGTATAAAAGTGGCGAATTATAGCTGTTTGGGGATTAATTTTTGCTGTCATATGGGCAGCTATGCTATACTATCTCAAATTCATTACCGGAAAAAGCATGAAACGGGATATTATTTTTGTTGGCAATCGACTCACACTCAATGAAGCATACGAACGCTACATTTTGCGTACACTCAAATCCACGCTCGCTACGATTGATTCAATTTCCTATTTTGACGAATCGGATAAAGGGTTGTTTCTCCATTTGGAAGAACTCCTGAAACACGAATCAAAGCTGGTGATCATCACCACCAAAAGCACCTTTACCATCGTCGGCAAACTGCTCAGTACCGTCACGGCCGATAATCAGATTCTCAAAGACCAAATGCTTATCCCCTCTCGTGCCAGTATCTTGGAAAACGGGAGCTATTTGCTCAATTACAACACCTCTGATATCAATGTCATTCTCGCGCAAGAGGGGAAAACTCTTCCTCCCATTTTGATCGAAGATGAACATCGTAACGCCGTTATTCATATTTTCAATGAAGACATCACCAGTGCCCAAACGCTTTTGGAACCGCTGTCACAAACCTTTGATGTCCGACTGGAATTTAGTGAATTATGCGAGGGGTGGCTGAAACTCAAAATTTATACACGCAAACATGGCAATCTTGCCCAATTTATCGCTTCCACCAAAGGGCTTATGAGTCATAAAGTGATCACGGCAGGTGATATTGCCGCATTCATCATCGAACGTCTCCATAAAAACAACAAAAAGCTCTCCTTCGCGGAGAGTTGCAGCGGCGGTTTACTGGCCTATTATTTTACCTCCCGCAGCGGTGCTTCGAGTGTTTTTGAAGGTTCCCTGATTACCTACGACAACGTTTTAAAAGCCAACTGGCTCGCCGTAGATGATGAGTCACTTGAATCTCACGGTGCCGTGAGCGCCGATGTCGTCAATCAGATGTCGGAGGGGGCTATGAACGTCAGTTATGCCGATTATGCCCTCGCAATCAGCGGTGTAGCAGGACCGACCGGAGGGAGCGATGCAAAACCTGTAGGAACCGTCTATATCAGCGCACGTACCAAAACTCAGGTCCACACGGAGCGGTTTATGTTTCACGGAGATCGCAAATATATACAGGAGCAAAGCGTTTTAATGGCCGTTAAGATGCTTATAAACAGCGACAGGGAATTGTTTTTTGCCCATTAAACCATTTTAGCTTGACAATAAAGCTCGTTTACCCTATAATTTCGCCCTCACAATCGCTTCTTTTTGGAGATTTGTAGAGGTCCCGTTAGCTCAGCTGGTAGAGCATTTCACTTTTAATGAAGGGGTCGATGGTTCGAATCCATCACGGGACACCATGTGTAGTTGATTGACCCTTTCGTCTAGTGGCCAAGGACACTATCACTTCATGGTAGGAACAGAGGTTCAAATCCTTTAGGGGTCGCCATTTGTTCAAGAGAGACATGGGAGTTTAGCTCAGTTGGTAGAGCGCTACCCTTACAAGGTAGATGTCACAAGTTCGAGTCTTGTAATTCCCACCATACAGTTGTGCAGCCATAGTTCAGTTGGTTAGAACGCCTGCCTGTCACGCAGGAGGTCGCGAGTTCGAGTCTCGTTGGCTGCGCCACCTTTTTCACATCTTCTCTTTTTTATCATATCTATGTGCTATCATTCATCCATGAAACTCAAACCTATACTTTTTACATTCTATCTCTTTATTTGGATGCTATTGGCCATTAATCCATCATACCGTGATGACTGGTGGCTTGAAAACATTCTGGTCTTTATTGCAATCCCAATTATTCTCTGGATCGATCACCGCATTCATTTTTCACCTATGAGCATATGGATGCTCTTTATCTTTTTTGTTTTGCATAGTATTGGTTCCCATTATACCTACAGTGAGATGCCCTTATTTTCACCTGTTACCCACTTTTTTGGCTTTGAACGCAATCATTACGATCGACTTATCCACCTTCTATTCGGATTTTTGATGTTTTTACCCTTTTATGAGCTATTCGTTAGTTTATTAAAGTCAAAACACTTCGCATTTTTATTCACATTTTTCTTTCTTATTGCTGCTTCGGGGGTGTATGAACTAATAGAGTGGATCGCAACCGAAATGACTCACGCTGAACTAGGAACAGCATTTTTAGGGACGCAGGGAGATCAATGGGATGCACAAAAAGACATGGCTTTGGGACATCTTGGAACCATTGTGGCTTTTGCATTCTGGTATCGGAAGAAAATCGATTAACCCACTCAATGAGTGGCGATAGTACCTCTGGGATAAACTTTTTTCCCGCCTTTATTCTGGCTGACATTGGTATCCGCCAAAGACACCATTGCAACTATTAAGAGTAATAAAAATAACTTTTTCATGAACAACATGATCCTCCATTGCAGCTTTTATCGGCTTTTTTAAACCATCCGCTTATAAAATGCCATCCTATCAATCCTAGCATAATCACCGCTGCGCCTTCTTGAAGCAGACCATGATGCTCATTCATATCCACCTTCATCCCGACACTGAGCGTATCAAATCCCACATCAATCAACGCTCCAAACAAAACACTTCCACCCATAATGACAGAGAGATAAATAATCAGGGCACGCATCCCTAACATCGATTTTACCACACCCATCGTCACCGTATTGGTCGCAGGCCCGGCACTTAAAAAGATAAATGCCGCCCCGGGTGATACCCCTGCGAGAACCAACGATGCGGCAATGGGCAAAGAAGCCGTAGCGCATACGTACATCGGTGCCGCAATCGCAACAGCAATAACGTATCCCAAAAAGCGGTTCTCCCCGAAAAATTGGTGTAAATTGGTAGGCATTGCCGCTGTGATGATGGCTCCAATCAACAGTCCCAGAAAAAGAGGCTTGCTAAAACTGCCAAGCAAAGTGATAAGACCGTAGTGAAAAACATCGTACAATGAAAATTTTTTCTTCGTATCATTGCCCATTGAAGCCATACTCGTTGTCGTATTGAGAGGTGCAGCCGCGGTAAATGAAAAAGCTTTTTTTGGTTCTTTTGGCTCAAATAAGTTCATCAACATCCCTGCAACCATCGCAATCACCACTGAACTTGCGACACGATAGAGGGTAAACACCCCTCCAAACATCCCAAAGGTTGCCAAAATCGAATCTACTCCCGTAATGGGTGTCGAGATTAAAAAGGAGAGGGTTGCTCCCTTAGAAGCCCCATTGCGTCGAAGTGTTGCGGCAAAAGGGATAACGCTGCAGGAACATAAGGGTAAAGGTGTCCCCATCAACGCCGCTTTGACTACCGCATTGTGTGTTTTGGGTCCTAGATGTTTTTGAATCCACTCTTCACGAATAAACTGATGCAGGACTCCTGCAGCTAAAAGACCCAAAAGGATATATATCCCCATATCCACACTCAATGACCAAAATGATTCTAATAATTCTTGCACAGTAAAACCTTTTAAATAAAAATAATAACCATTATCGAATTATCCATTTTTATCCTTAAATAAGGCTTCTATCTTTTGGTTGCCACGCTCCCTTTTGGATGGGCGTACCATCCTGGATCAGAATAGTCACCCTTTGGTTGATTTTTGCGAACCTTTACGAGGGTAAACATCCCCCCCATTTCAATGGGGCCAAAAGGTCCTTTTCCAGTCATCATGGGCAAGGTGTTTTCAGGAACTGCCATCCCCATGTCCACCATATCGCTCATTTCAGCCATACCATTTTTACCCATTGGCATGTACATATAGTCAGGCAATAAATCACTTATTTTTTCAGCTAGATCATCTTGTTTGACCCCAATCATGTTTGGGACACTATGACCCATAGGTCCCATCGTATGATGCGATTTATGACAATGAAGAGACCAGTCACCCTCATTCTTAGCCACAAACTCTATTGCTCTCATTTGTCCTACAGCCACATCGGTAGTTACTTCAGGCCACCGTGCACTCCTAGGTACCCATCCTCCATCCGTACATGTCACCTCAAAGGTATGCCCGTGCATGTGGATAGGATGGTTCGTCATGGTGAGGTTACCTACACGGATACGAACACGATCCCCTACACGTACATTCATCGAATCAATCCCAGGGAATACACGAGAATTGAACGCCCAAAGATTAAATTCCGTCATGGTTGAGGGATTAGGGGTATAGGTCCCGGGAGCAATGTCGTAACTCGAAAGTAAAAAACAAAAATCGCGGTCAACACGATGCTCTTTGGAATTTTTGGGATGGATAATAAACATCCCCATCGCCCCCATCGCCATTTGTACCATCTCATCCGCATGAGGATGATACATAAACGTTCCGCTCTGACGCAGCGTAAATTCATAAACGAACGTCTCTCCGGGTCCGATTTGAGGCTGTGTGAGTCCCCCTACCCCATCCATCCCGTTAGGCAAAACAAGTCCGTGCCAATGAATCGTTGTATGTTCGGGCAATTTATTGGTAACAATAAAACGTACACGGTCCCCTTCCACAGCCTCGATCGTAGGTCCGGGAGACGTGCCGTTGTATCCCCAACAGTTCACAACCATTCCGGGTGCAAATTCTCGAAGTACAGGTTCAGCGATCAGATGAAAC
The DNA here is from genome assembly GCA_041661985.1 of Sulfuricurvum sp. Classification (GTDB taxonomy): domain Bacteria; phylum Campylobacterota; class Campylobacteria; order Campylobacterales; family Sulfurimonadaceae; genus Sulfuricurvum. The sequence goes on from JBAZTK010000001.1 coordinate 312,378, forward strand.
TCTTTGACCCCTTCTTTCATCTCATAAGGCAGCGTCCAACCGTTGAGTGTCACGACCGGATTGTAGTTTTTTCCCTTACATGGTGTAATTATGGTTGCCGGAGAGAGAACACGTTTTGGGTTTTGCGCTAAGGTAGGCTGTTTTGTTTTGGGTGAAGTACCACCACAACTCTCTTCTGTTTTGGCATTTGCGGTACGGCTCAAAGCGGCCGTTGTTAAAAGTGCGGCCCCAAGACCTAAAAAATCGCGTCTATCGTGTTGCATTGTTTTCCCCGCCTATCGTATAAATCAAATTGGAACGCTCTTTTTGATATTCACCCATCGCCGATAACGCTTCCATTTTAGTTTCGGTATAACGACGTTGATCTTCGAGAAGCTCATAAATACCCTCCAGCATACCATTATAAAAAAGCTGAGTCTCTTTCAGGATATCACGATTTACATCGAGTATAGAATCTTGATATTCATGCGCCATATCATAAGCATAGCGTGTTTTTGCATACGCTTCACGTACTTCTGAGCGTGTATTGACCGCCAATTCATAAAGATGATGGACACTTGCATTGTAGTTTGATTGAGCGCGGCTAACACGGCCCTGTCCCATATCAAAAAGGGGAAGAGGTATTTTGATCCCAAAGGTGTTAAACCGGTTTTCATTGGTTTTCTTTTCACTTTGCCCTGAGATTTGTACCTCGTCTATCAAGCGTGTTTTCCCTGTATACCCAACTTCGGAAGCACTGTACTCAACTGCTTTTTGTGCCGCGGAAATATCAAGACGATTCCTCATAGCCAAGTCCTCTAAATGAGTGTTCTCTTTCATCTTAGAGGGCAAAGTCAAAGGCTCATCGCTGAGAGTATAGTGCGTTTGCTGCGCATATACACCCATCATCTTGTTGAGTGATTCACGCGCCATTGCCAAATCACGATGAAACCGCATCGATTCCAGTCTGGCATGGGCATATGCATCTTGAATCTTTAAAAAATTACGTTTTGAAAGGTTCCCGACACTCATCTGCCGAACGGCCAGTTGGACCGATGCTTCATACGATTTCAGGACCTCATCATACAGTGCTGCTTTTTCTTCAGCAACGCGGGCATCGATATAATTTATTTTCGTATCTCGAACCATCTTCAGCACTTCATCGCCCACACTTAACTTGGCCTCTTCAAGTGCCAATCCTCCCAATTCACGACGAAGCGGTATCCAAAGTAGATCCAAAAATGCAAATTCGACACTCAGCGTTGACGTAGTAATACCATTCCCCCGTCCAACAGAATACCCCACTAGCGGGTTACTTAAAAGCCCTGCTTGTACCAACTCACTTTGCGCTATACCAATACGCTCATAAGTCTGTTGAAGCGAACGGTTGTTAAGGAGGCAAACACGAACTGCATCCTCTTGAGTAAGGGGCTTTGAAAGAAGGGCCTGGACACTGTCCTCTATTTCTTTTGATTCATCTTCATTCTTTATCCATTTTAAATTTTTCACTCCACGATCTGCCGTGAGACTCTCCATAGAAAGAAATACATCCTTTTGCGAAATGGTTGAACAACCCGAAAGAGTCAATAGTGTTACAAACGAGCAAAGGAGCTTAGTATTCATTTGCCTGCGCCCTGCATCGTGGCATTTTGATCATTTTGCTGAATTTGAACCTCATTTTGAAAATTGACTGAAGATCGAATCGGCGCATAAACACTTTTTCCCTCCTTCATATCAAACGATGCAGGTGACTTGACGTGTTCATCGGCACTTAATAATACCCCGATTAGAAGCATCATTAATCCAATAAAACATTTCATTGTTTACGCATTCTCACAATAATATCTTTGCCATCTTTTTGTACAAACTCAAAATTTACTCTATCACCCACTTCCAGAGGATGCGTCAGCTCATGATCAACAACCTCAAACGGCATATTCATCGCCGGCCATTTCAAAGCAGGAATAGGATCATGAAAAATACGTAGACTCATGTGATCCTGCGCAATCGATTTAACCGTTCCGCTTGCCATAATCGTCTTATCCCCTATCGCTTCACTTTTAACATGACCATTGTGCTCATCTCCCATAGCCGATACAGAGGCAGTAAGTGTAAACAGTGTCAAACATACCCCAATTAAAATTTTTGCTCGCATTGTCAACTCCTTCTTTCATTAATAGTATGAAGTTTACACCAATATCAAAAAATATATATCAACCTAATATTAACCATATTAACTGCCATAATACTTTCTTTAGAAAACTTCTCTTAAAATAGAGAAATATTTCTAAAGGGATCTACATGAACGTGTTTTTGATTATTGTCGGTGTCGTCGTAATAATTGCTATTTTGATGTACAACTCACTCATCGGCAAAAAAAATCAGGTGGATAATATCTTTGGCGGAGTAGATGCTGTCTTAAAAAAGCGGTTTGACCTTATTCCCAATCTCGTAGCCTCTGTCTCTCAGTATATGGAACATGAAAAATCGACACTCGAAAAAATAACCGAACTTCGTGCGCAAGCCATGAAACCGGGAATCAGTGATGATCAAAAAATAGCTTTGGATGCCAAACTCACTTCAGCACTGGGTGCCATTAATATCGCAATGGAAGCCTACCCCGATCTTAAAGCCAATGAAAATGTTATGCATCTACAACGTTCACTCAACGAAGCGGAAGAACAAATTTCTGCTGCACGCCGCGCCTATAATCAAGCCGTCACCGATCTTAACAACGCCATTGAGATGTTTCCGACGAATCTCATAGCATCTTTCATGAATATACCACCTAAAAAGGTTTTTGAAATCACGGTCAATGAGCGTCAAAGTGTTGATGTTGGGGCGCTTTTCAATAAATGAAATCAACCGCAGAACTGACCGATTTTTATTATAAAGAGCTCTACCCTTCACTGGAAGAATTAGAAAAAACACGCATGCAAATCCTCTCCCAATTAAAATGGTACGGAGCAATGGGTGTTGTTGCCTTTGTTATCGCAGCACTTTGGATGGGAAAAAATTTCGGCTTGCTGCATCCGCTTATGATGGGGATCGTGATTGCTTTTCTTGCCATTGCCTCTATCACGTATCGCTTTATGATTCAAGGATACGCAAAAGATTTTAAAACCAAAGTCATTGCACCTCTTATTGCGGCCATTGATCACCATTTGCTTTACAACCCTTCTTTTGCCATCTCACAGCATCTTTTCAGCCGTTCAGCTCTTTTCAATCATACTATTGACCGCTACAATGGCAACGATCACGTTAAAGGCTCCATTGACGGTGTCAACCTAGAGTTTTCAGATGTACATGCCGAGTACCAAACCAAAGACTCCAAAGGACGTACCCAATGGCACACTCTCTTTCGCGGATTGTTCCTTGTTGCTGAGTTTAACAAACATTTCAAAAGCCGTACAGTAGTTCTCCCTGATCTCGCTGAAAAAACATTCGGAAACCTAATCGGAGGTTGGCTTCAATCCAAGAATGCCTCACGTGACAACGTCATCCAGCTCGATGATCCAGAATTTGAAAAAAAGTTTGTCGTTTACGGAAATGACCCTATCGAAGCACATTACATTCTCACCCACTCCATGATGAAAAGGATTGTAGAATTTCAGAAAAAAATCTCCTATCCCTTGTTTATCTCATTTGTTCATAACCATATCCATATTGCAATCGCTACAAAAAAAGATCTCTTTGAACCTACTGTCTTCACTTCACTTCTCGATTATAAACAAGTAATGGAGTACGTCAATACTTTAAACAACACCATTGGTCTAGTAGAGGAACTAAAGCTCAATGAGAAACTGTGGAGTAAAGTATAGACATCTATAAAATGTGAATCGTACGTCCCATGGTATTTTCAAAAGCGCACAATCGTTCCTGCGTCCCCTCAATTTCAACTACCGCCCCATCAACGGTAAACTCTTTATGTAGTATCACGACACATTGCTGCGTTGCTTCGTACTCCAGTTTCGATATGATTGGGTACAGACACTGCACTTTATGTCGAAAAAGCTTTTCATAAGAGCGCAGATGAGCTTGAGCAACTGCCGCATTTGCAGCCTCGGCATACGCACGCACCAATCCGCCCGGCCCCAGTTTCGTTCCGCCAAAATAACGTACCGTAATCATCGCAGCATTGATGAGATCATGCCCCTGCAAGACAGAAAGCGTCGGCTTGCCAGACGTCCCTTTGGGCTCACCGTCATCACCGCTGTACTCGACGATCTGGTCAAATTCATTGAGCATTCGATACGCACTTACAAAATGGACGGCTTTGGGATGTTTCTCACGCAGACGCTTCATCTCTTCTTCATAAAGAGCCATTGGCATTACATACGCCATGAATTTTGACTGCTTGATCTCAATCGTATCGGTAAAAATTGAATCGACTGTGACCATAATACCTCTTTTAAATTGCATAATTATAGTATTAAAAAGCGAAAGTAAAATTGATAGATGAATACTTAGACAAGTATAAAAAAATGATGATTTAGCCTATTCCCTTGTTCTCGATTTCAACAATAGAAATTTCGACATAATTATTCTCAAAGACCTCTTGATTTACAACTTTGAATGAATTTTTTCCAAAAGTAAGGATTTCCTTTTCTTCTGGTAATTGAGAATAATCTGCAATATATAAGTATTTTGATATACGATTTTCTAAGATGAATAAAACTCTCGGAGTTCTTTCATTTTTATATTTGTCATTCTTAGTCGCTATTTTGTTTGCTTGAGCGTGACAGCTACTAAATGAGCAAATCATATCATCAAATTTAAAAATTTCATCCTTGCTGTGGTCATTGCAAAATTGAAGGAATAGTCCATCATCTGACAATTCTTTAGAATATTTATTCTCGATTATATCAGCTCTGTAAATAGCTTTATGTGAAGCTGTATTATCTTCATATTTTGTAAACAAATGTTCTAAGCTGTTAAAACAATCAATAAAACTCTGTTCTACATCATGAGTTGCATTGCTATATTTGTTTTCACAAGCTTTTTTTATCTCTCGATATAATCGAAATTTTGAAGGTGATGTCCAATAATGAATAGCTTTTTTTTCATTTACCAGTAAATTATTCATCATTCAGTATATGGTATTAAATCATGTTCTTGATTTGCAAAGTGTTCTTCCATCAAGTTATTAAAATAAAATTCAATATCATTTTTGTCTTTGGGGTTATGGTCTATATACATTTCAACAATTAATCCAATATCATCAATGTATTGATCTAAGTCTTTCAAATTAAATAGGGATTTATTTTCGCTTATAAAGTGGCTTTTTGAAAAAAATTTCGATTCTTCACTTGGAGGTATGACTTCTCTATTTTTTTTGTGTTTTGGAGTCGCAGTAATTATTTGATTTTTAAAACCAATATTAAGATGTGTAGTCTTAAAAGTCAGAAGGTTTTTATGCTTTTCTTTTGGGATGAATATATTTGCAGAATCAATTTTAAAGTCTTTATCAATCCGCAATAATCCTTCTTCCATGATTCTTAATAAATAATTATAGCCACTACTACTAGCAATTATATCACTATGATTACACAATATAGGAGTCTCATCATTCAATAATTGCTTAATAAAATCATTATGGTTATTGATACTTTCATTATCATTAAACTCAATAAAAACAAGTTTTTTTATACAACTTTTTTCAATAATATATGAGTTAAGTAAATTAAACCCTTTTGTATAAAAAATAAATTTTTTGTGCAAAGCTCTAGTATGATTAACGTCATCATTATTCCAATATCGTTCTTTGAACATTGGATGATTAAGAAAGATATTTTTTGATAAATTATTTCTATCTACTTTGTAATTGATAAGGCTATTATGCAGTTCATTTGACATGGATTTAATCACTATATCGTTCAAACTAAATTCATGCGTTAAAAGAGTTTCTCTACTTAAACTAAGTGGTAGCTTTCCTTCTTTATCTGTAATTAAAAACGATGGAGTGTTAAACATATTGTCATGGCCATTCCAAGTTTTTCTACTAAATGGCATATCAATTAATGATTTTAATTTGACATTAGCATTGGGAATTTTGAAGCCATTACATGTAAATATTTCTTTTTCTTTTCCTTTGTCTTCAAAAAACCATCCTGCATATGTATATTCATCCTGTTCAAGTTTGAAATATTTTTTTTCATCTATCGCATTTTTTATTGCCTCTCCATTATATAATATATCAATATCATTTAAGAGATACCACTCCTTCCAATTTTTGTTATCTTCATCATATCTATCGCCTTTGAGACCATTAATTAATTTGTCAAATATATCTTTATTCATCTCAATTTTAATTGTTGTACCAACATCAATGTCTGCATCTTTGATAATATTTATTTGACTATCTGACAAATGTGTTTTAAATGAATATCCTATTTCTTCATAAGTAGATCTTGTTCTTACCTCAATTTTAGAACCAAATAAAAAAGCCGCTAGAAGCCCTACACCAAACCTGCCTGTTCTCACAACTTTTGATTTATTATTTTCATCTTTTAACTTTTCCATCCAAAAATCACTATTTCTGAATGATGCTCCAGCTTTTAAAAAATAATTAATGATGGTATCTTCAGTCATACCAAGGCCATTATCTATAATTTCAAAATAGTAGTAATTATTTTCCTCAATGGCATTAACCTTAATTTTTGGCTTATATCCTTCTTTTGAAAGTTCTTGAAATTCCTTACACGCATCAACAGCATTTTGCAGCAATTCTCGGACTCCGTAAGAGGGATTGTTGCCATATAGTGGAGCAATCAATAATTTTAGTAGGTCTGGATCTGAATCGAAAGATATTTTTCTAGGTAAATAATTAACTTTTTTTCTAAAAGCATCTTCATTGTCAATATTAGACAAAATCCTTCTGTATTTAATTGAAAATTCTTTTAATATTGTGTCCTTGCTATATATTTCTCCTAAAACAGCCCACGAAATATCAAACTCATATTGAATACTTTTAAATAAATTTTTCAAATTAACAAATGATCTACTATCTTTAGGTTCTACACCAATGAATACTGCTTCATTGTCATCCCAGTGGCCTTTAATCTCACTCACAGATATATTTTTTTCCCACTCAAACTTTGAAATGTCACTAATAAAGTTTTTTAATCCCAAAAGTATTCTTGGATTTCTACTTTTACATATATCCAAATAATCAGAAAGTCGTAGAATCACCATTAAATAGACAATATGTGTATTATGGGGAGATAAAAGGTCTCCTTCATATCCGATCGATTGAATTTCTTCAAATGTATCACGTAAATTCATTCCATGACTTTTTGCTAGTAGAGAACTAAAACCTAAAATCTTTTCTTCTTTTTGCAATTGTGGAGAAAAAATCTCTACATTATCATTAGCAATAGGGAAACCAAATTTTAAAATTTCTTCAGCCAATAGAGGATGATTAATCCTTAGAAATTCACCAACTAATCTATAATCTCTATCTTCAAAATCCTGTTTTTTCTCAGGAAAATTAGTTATAGGTTTTGTATTTCCAAAAAGTAAAACAAGTTTTGATTCATTATATTTTTTTGATAATTGAAAAAAATTCTCCCATTTTTCACGCCATATTTCAGAATAAACAGTTTCAGCATTAATCAAAGTCAAAAAACCATCATAGTTTAAATGCATTCCAATATCGTGACTCAATGTAGCGATAACAAGTGTTGTAATGTCCTCTGGAGTAAGTAAATCAAAGGACTTTTCAGAAATAAGTTCATCTTGGATTTTAAAGATATTATTTAGATGTGTAATCCCATGGTTATTGTATTCTGGAAAAAATTCCAATGTAGATACATTCAAATATATTTCGAAATTGCTTAATATCTCTGTTATTATTGCATTAAACTTTTTATTTGAATTATCTAGTTTATCTTTAAATCTTTTTGGTAACGTTATTTCTTCCATTGACATCTTTTCATTATGAAATTTGGATTTTATTAGTTTTAATAAAAGAGAATAGTAAACTTTTACTTAAAAAATTCATATAATTTTTAAAATAAAAAATAATATTTAAATATATTAATACAAATTTAGTATAAAAATAAATGATTTTATATAACTTTTAAATTACATCGTGAAGGGGATTTGTGGTTGGTTGCGGAAGCAGGATTTGAACCTACGACCTTCGGGTTATGAGCCCGACGAGCTACCGGACTGCTCTATTCCGCGGTATGAAGATATTCTTTTGTCTAGGCGGATTATACCCTTACTATACTTAAAACCTTCAGTAATAAATATTATCTTTTTTATAAGACATTTTGATACAATATTTCATGCATAATAAAATTCATAATTCACTCCTGCAATGGTACAAAAGCAACGGACGACATGATTTACCGTGGCGTATTACAGATGATCCCTATAAAATTTACCTCAGTGAAATCATGCTGCAGCAAACGCAGGTCAAAACGGTGTTAGAACGGTTTTATTTCCCTTTTTTAGAAAAATTTCCTACTCTTTTGGATGTTGCCAAAAGCGATTTGGACGATGTACTCAAAATGTGGGAGGGATTAGGCTACTACACGCGCGCCAAAAACTTGCATACAGCAGCACGACAATGCCAAGGAGTTTTACCAAAAAAAGCATCCGAACTTTTAGAGCTACCGGGAATCGGACGTTCCACAGCACATGCCATCAGTGCCTTTGCGTACCAAGAGGCGCTACCGATTCTCGATGCCAACGTCAAACGAATCCTCCATCGCTATTTTGCCATTGAAAAGCGTGATGAAAAACAGCTGTGGAAAGCGGCTTATGAACTTTTTGATGCAACACACCCGTTTGAGTACAATCAAGCGATGATGGATATCGGTTCAATGGTGTGTCTGGCGAAAAAACCGCTTTGTGCAGTGTGCCCTTTTGAGCAAGGGTGCGATGGTAAGTCTGCTCCCCAAAAGTATCCCCAACCGAAAATCAAAAAAATCAAACCCGTCCGAAACCGTACTATCATCGTTTATAAACGTAACGGTCAATTTGCTCTCTCCCAACGAAAAGAGCGTTTTTTGCATGGACTTTGGGGGTTTATACAATATGAAGTATTTGAGAAAAACGAAGAAATTTTATTAGGACATGTTACGCAACATTACAGCCATTTTACCTTGCAAGCGGATGTCTATGTCTGTGAGGGCGACTATATCAATGAAGAGTGTGTATGGTTTGCATCTAGCGAGATCATAAACCTCTCTCTAAGCGGTGCCGATCATAAAGTACTAAAGCTTATAGTTTAAATCGGCTCGGATCAAAAAAGGTATCGTCGCTGATATGCCCGAAGGCGGAGTTGATCGAGACAAAGATATCAGGGTATTTCTCCTCCATCTCTGCGAGCATCACTTTCATGCTGGCTCTTGCATGAGGCATTTTAACATCAAACCGCATCGATGGACACGCTTCATCTCCGATGGTTGGCATCTCATTCTCAATCGCACACGCACTTAACTGACGCTCACGCATTTGAATCAAAGGGCGGATAATAATCAGTCCGTTTTCGGCTTTGTATTTGGGGGCAAGAGCGCGCATGTGCCCATTGTAAATCATGTTCATAAAAAAGCTCTCAGCCGCATCATCCAGGTGGTGACCCAAGGCTACTTTATTGCACCCGTGCTCTAACGCCGCACTGTACAGTGAACCTCGACGCATACGGGAAAAAAAACTGCAAAAAGAGGAGTTTTTACGGATTTTTTCACCCGCGATTTCATAGGTATTGGTTTCGTGGATAACATGAGGAATGTTGTGTTGAGCACAATGAGCCACTAGCGCGCTCAAATCTTCTCCCATCCCATACGTAACGGTCACGGCAAGAAGTTCAAAGTTAAAAGGGGCACGACGCTGCTGCTCCATGAGCGCATGTATCATCGTAAGGGAATCTTTGCCACCGCTTAGACCCACAAGGATTTTATCTCCCTCTTCGATCAAATTAAACGCCGCATTGGTTTGACCCATACGGCGCATGATTTTTTTACTGAGCTTAATGGCCAAGGCGTTTTACCATGTCCAAAATAAACTTCGCACTTACCTGCGCCGATGTTTTCAAAAAGGCATCAAAATCATCACTGGCACCGCCGTCCGCCGTGTCACTGATCGCCCGTAGGACAAAAAACGGAACGCCAAAATTCTGACAAACACAGGCGACGCTTGCCCCTTCCATTTCCAAAGCATCTGCATTAAATGTTTTTTCAATCCACTCTTTGCGCTCACTGCTTGCGACAAACTGATCGCCCGTAGCAATAATCCCCTCGTACAAATCGATCCCCATATCCACCGCAACTTCAGATGCCAAAGAGCGAAGCTGGGCATCCGCTTCGATCATCAGCGTTCCCTCAGGGATAAAACCGGCAGGATGACCGAATGCGGTAATATCAACATCGTGCTGACACAATGCGCTGGCCATAACCAAATCACCGATTTTTAAACTTTTACTGATTCCGCCTGCAACACCGCTAAACAATAATGTCTCTGCCTTAAACCGTTCAAGCATAACCGATGCCGTAATAGCAGAAAAAACTTTCCCTATTTTTGAGTAGGCGATGACCAATTCATGACCGCCGTAGTTACATTCATAAAATACATTTCCGGCATATTCCGTACTCGTATATTTTTCAACCGTACTTAAAATCGGGTCAATTTCTTCGCGCATTGCGCCCATGATGGCTATTTTCATTCTATGTCCTTTGATTGTTATATTATTATGAATGCTTAACGATGTAACGCTGAAGCTTGTGAAGCGCATGGTTTAAAGAAACCGTTTTCTCTTGGGTATCCAAAAGGTCAAGCGTGTATTCACTTTCTCCTAAAGGGGTAATCACACGGCTTCCCCCCCAAAATCCAAGACCGTCTTCAAACCCAACACGGTTCACGAAGACCACGTACGCATGAGTCAAAAGAGCACATGATTTCAACAATGCATCCCACTGGCGCTCAATCAATAAACCTTCCTCGCTAAAATCACGTGCAGGAGACGCTGCCAAAACATAAATAACATCCGCATCACATGAAGCCAAGGCATCCAATGTCTGTGCGCGCCATAAATCTTCACACACTACCATAGCCGCATTACCATAGCGCGTTTTGAAGCCTTTAATCTCGCCCCCAGACGCAAAATAACGCCCCTCTTCGAACATCCCGTACGTTGGCAAATGGTTTTTATGGTGGATATGAAGTAATTCTCCCTGACTAAAATACAGGGCACTGTTATAAACTTTTCCATTGTCCCACAACGCGGCTCCAATAGCAATATCGCATTTCAGACTTGCAGCTGAGAGTTCCTGTAATTCATTCACGTTCCATGCATCTTCATAGAGTTTGTCCTGCAGCAGATACCCGCTCAATGCCAATTCTGGAAAAACCACAACATCGGCATCACAGTGCTTGTCCACAAGGGCTAAAACCTCCTGAAGATTTGAACGGTTCAATTTAGGTGCTGATTGGATTAAAGCAACTTTCATTTTAATGCTTCGCACACCTTTGCAAGTGTTTCCATATCAGATATCCCGTAAGTCTCATTATTAGGAGCATTACGCTTGTTAAGCCCTTTTAGGACGGCGCCATTACCAAATTCAATCATGACATCAATATCACCGACAATGGATTCAATGGATTGCTTATAACGTACTGGCTTGACCAACTGATCTTTGAGCAATGATACAGCCTCTGCTTTAGTTGAATATTTTTGCATGGTAACGTTAGAAATAACAGGTGCAATAAAAGTATCATTCACCATTTTTTCCATCACTTGAGCCAGTGGTTCTTGTGCAGAAGCCAGAAGCGGACAGTGACTTGCGATCGACATATTCAGCAACAATGCACGTTTTGCACCTGCTTCTTTGAATGTCGCTTCCATTGATTGTAAATCGGCTTTAAGACCCGCAACAACAAGCTGACCGTTTTGATTGAAATTGGCAGGCCACACTTTTTTACCTGATCTATTGGCCGTTTCACAAAGCTGCTCTACAACATCATCATCAAGCCCTAAAATAGCCATCATTCCAGCATCTATCGTTTCACATGCACTTTGCATCAATGCGCCGCGCTTATGCACCAATTCAACGGCATCGACATAATCAATAGCACCTGTAGCACTAAGAGCACTAAACTCCCCTAACGAGTGTCCCAGCAACATGGCTGGCTTGGTGGGGAACGCATCTTGAAATAATCGATAAGCGATCAAAGAGATCAGCAAAATAGCGGGTTGCGTATATGCCGTTTTATCCAGTTGATCATTTTCTTCAAATAACAATTTCGTGAAATCAACTCCGATACGTTCACCTGCTTTTTCAAACATTTCACGTGCAACAGAACTGTTTTCATAAAACGATTTCCCCATACCGATACTTTGGCTTCCCTGCCCTGGAAAAATCATCGCTATTCTTTTGTGATCCACTAACTGTCCTTTAAATCAAATTGATATTCGCTGTTTTCAGCGATTTTTTTACGTAACGTATTACGATTAAGACCCAATTTATCCGCCAGCTGCAGCTGCGACTTAAATCGCTTGATTCCTGCACGTATCAACGGAACTTCGTATAAATGCAAAAATTTTCGGTAATCGTTGTTACTGCCCAGCTGATCTACCAAGAAATTCTCAACGACCCCCATCAAGTCATTTTCTTGGATATTGCTCAACAAGTAATGCAGATAAACCTGCCGTCGCAAAGAGAGTGCATTTTCACTCACATCAGGAATAAAATCCTTGGGATCAAATACATCCGATCTTCCAAAGGTATTTTTAGCTTCTTCTGCAAACAAATTTACCAAAAGCCCAATGTCTTCGTGCCGTTGGTTCAAGGGTGGCAACACCAAACGAATGGAAAAAATTTCATCCAGCTGCTCTTGTGTATAACGGTAACCCCCAGTCGCAACAACTCTCGTTTTGGTCCTGCTCAATGTTTCAATTAAACGTTTGAGGTTGGCAACATCATCCAAACGATGAATAATAATCTCATTATTACGTTCAACTGCTTCAAGAAGTTCATCAAAACGACTTGCATCAACAATAGGAGCATGGGGGAGTATGTAACGCGCTAAAGTGAGTTTACCCGTACCTCGCTCGCCAATAATCATGGCATTCACCGATAGAGCTTTTAATAAATTTGCGGTCTTAAACGCCTCTAAAGAGGCGTTTGAAGCAGTTAAAAAATTAGTGACATCCACAACCGTGGTTACCACCGCTTCCACAACATCCGCTGTCATCAACAGCATTTTCAGCAGGGATGCCGCTTGCAGCTTCTGCAGCAGACGCATCACGAACATCATTGATGGTTACGGTAAACATCAAATCTTTACCCGCTAATGGGTGATTGAAGTCAATAATAACGTTTTCGTCTTTGACTTCTTTAACCGTTACTTGTACTGTTCCGCCATCTTCGCCTTGACCGTAAAGTGTCATACCCGGATTCAGATCAATACCTGCAAATTGCTCACGCGGAAGCTCTTGCTGTGCTTCATCATTGTAATCGCCGTATGCATCGGCAGCTTTTACCATAACATCGGATTTTTCACCGATTTTCATATTAGCGATACCAGACTCTAAACCTGGGATAACTTGATTTTTTCCGAACATAAATACCAGTGGTGCACCACCAACATTACTGTCCACAACATTTTGTCCATCACGTACTTCATATTCGATCGAAACGATCTGATTTGCTTCAATTGCCATTGATCTGCCTTACAATTTTTAAGATAATGCGATTTTAGCACAATTAGCTATAGGTATCCTGAAAAGGGACATATAGCTATTTCAGCTTAGAGAGTCGTTCTTCTGCCTCATTTGCTGAGCCGCTGCCGCTGTATTTACTGACGGTTGCTTTATAAAAAGCTTTCGCACTGGAAATATCGCCATTTTTTTCCATGGCATTCCCCGTATGTAAAAGCAGCGTGGGCATATACGTCGCTTTATCATTCAACGAAGCGCTTTCTTTATAATAGGCAATAGCCTGCTTGTACTCTTTACGCATAAAGAAGGTCTCACCAATCCAAAAATTGGATTCGTGAGCTTTATACTTTTTCTTTATCAACATCTCATAATATGTCTGTGCTTCAGCATACTTTTTCTGATCAAATAACTCTTTCGCTTTTTTCTCAAGCGTGCCGGCATCCATTTTACTGTTTACCTCGGCCTTGAGGGGAATCGTCATTTTCAACTGCTTCATCAAAAGCGAAAATTCTTCTTTACTCACATACGAGGCATTCACAGAATCAACAACATGCGAAAGTTCTTCCAACAATGTTTTAAGCTGAATAATATTTTCACTGTTGAGGGAAGTTTGCTTTTGTAATTCTGACATAGATGAAGAGAAATTACCGTCCGCAGCAGATGACTCTGCAATTTTTTGAAGAGAAATCTTATGCTCGTTAACCGATTGACCAAGCCCTTCTATAATAGCCTGCAAACCATCAAGACGCTCGCTCACTGTTTCAACTTTGGCACTTTGTATATTATTTTTTTGCACAACAGCTTGAATCTCTTTTTTATTCTCAAGAATCAATTTTTCTTCAGCAGTAAGACCGTAAGGATCAGGAGCATTGAGGTTACCGGCACCGAAAACCGATGGTTCCGATGCTAGTACTAACGAGGAGAGTAACGAAAAAAGAACGAAAAAACGCATTTACGGAAGTTTTACTTCAACACGACGATTTTTTGCCCAGCACTCTTGAGTCTTTTCCGTACATGCAGGATTACCCTCGCCTAAGCTTGTCATACTGATTGCATCAGCATTGATCCCCTCATTTACAAGAGCTGTTTTAACAGCATTTGCACGTTTAAGACCTAAAGCAAAGTTATATTCATCGCTACCGAATTCATCACAGTTACCCTCAAGTTTAAAGGTTTTATTTTTAAGTAAAGCGGCGTTGCCTTTTACAGCAGCCATCATATCTTCACGAATATCAAACTTGTCATAGTTAAACAAAATATTAACAATCTGCGTATTAGCTGCATCCCCTGAAGCGTTCGCACCGGCAGCTCCATTATCAACAGAACTTGCATTCGTGACAGGTGAAATAACAGCTGATCCATCGGTGCCGCTTGTTTGTGTATTAGACGTACTACTGCCGCCATTTCCTGAGACACTGCCATTTGCAGTTGCATCGATAGCAGGTTCTTTTGTACATCCACTAAATACTAATGCTGCCAATACAGCGCTTAAATATGCTACGCGTTTCATGATATATCACCTCTTAATTTAAATATTTTAATTATTATTATATCTAAAAAAAAGTAAATCACCAGTCAATGGATTGCATTCGTCCTATATGTAATGGAAAACTAAAACTTTTATTCACACCTAGACGGATTATTCCCACCATACTGCGTGACCCTTCATGTTTAATATGCAATATCGCTTCACCATCATGTGAGAATCGCGGATAATCATTATCTCCACTGCTCGTCAAACGACGGATTTTACTATTATGTAAAGAAATCAAATGAAGATTAAAAGTACTCCCGCCTGCTGTTGAACTTTCACGTGCTTTGTAAACCAACCAATCACGATATGCACTGCAGGATGAATTGTTTTTTCCCTCAAACACTACTTGATTAATGGCACTCTCTCCAATTTTTTTAGCAAAAATATTAGGATTGCCCATGCGATTTGATACAAATGCGATTCTATCCTCACCCATAAACTGACCGCTGACGTCAATTCCGGAGTAATCAGTTAACCGGCTTTTCTCTTTTGTGCGTATATCATACAAATAAATATCAGGTTGACCATTCGGAGCCAAAGTCAATAATAATTTATTCCCATTCTCATTTACATCCGAACAAACAGCCATTCCGTCAGATGAAACGATGGCAACCTTATTTCCTGTTGCCAAATTCGCTTTGTAAATTGTAGGACGAAAATCACTCAAAGAAGTATAATAAAAATCCGTTTGTTCACGATTGGCCCATTTTGCAAAACCATACATCCCACCGCTCAAAAGAACTTTTTGATACGATAATGTGTAATCGGCTGCAACAATATCAGAGCGTCTCGGTCCACTAAGACGAACAAAAATCACTTTTCGTTTCATCCATTCCAGTGGACCGCCTCCCATTTTTGCATTGATGTCATATGCGACGGAGTGCGCTAAAAAAACCAACATTTCACTTTGCTTTAAATAGTATATCTTACTAAAAAGTTCTAAACCATTTTGAAATAATTTAACATCGGACCGATATCCGCCGCTGCCGTCAGCCGTCAGTCGATAACGTAAAATATACGCAGCATCTTTGTGAATTGCAGCAGATTGCACATTGTCTAAAGATTGTTCTGCATAACGATCATCTACATCAAACAATGAGACCACTTTCATATCAGCACTTAGCATTTTATGAAATTTTGATCCATATTCACTTCCGGTAATGCTTCCATCTTCTATCGCTAGTCGGGGCAGCATTCCTACAGTCTTTGTCACTTCCAAAGTAGCATCAGCACTCCAAAGAGCAGACATCAATGTGGCTATGATAATCAAATAGCGCATTTCATTCCTTTGCGGTCAATATAATCTCAAATACAGCCTCTTGCCCTTGCGGATGAGAAGGAAGCCCTACTTGGCGTAATCGTTCTTTTAACCAATCTACTTCAGCATTAAATACAGCATTTCCAGAATAGCTTATAACACGGTAAGAAAGCAAACGTCCATCGGGACTGAGTACTATTTTGACACGAGCAGCAAACCCTTCTGTCCCGGCTGCCGGATGAAAATTTGAATAAATGATCCCTTGAATCTTAGCATTGTATTCATTAACGGCTGGCCCACTGGAGGTTGCTACCATTTTGACCCCTGATTTTGCCAATTCAAATGTTTTTACTTTATCAAAAAGTTTCGAATCACGGCTTGTGGTAAGTACTTTCTCTTCCAAAGCATTAAGTTCCGAAAGCTGCTTTGAATTGTCCACTTTTTTTTGCTTGTTCTTTGTAATCTTAACAGTAGAAAATAAATCATTTATTTCCGGTACAGTTTCCTTTTCAACACTCTTTTCAAGTGTATTTTTTTCTACAGGCTTAGAAGAAGAGGGTGGTTGAACATCATGTGGTGAAGCAATAACTTCTGAAACAGGAGAAATCGCTTCATCCAGCGAAATCGAAATAACATCACTTTTTGTTAAGGCGAAGGCTTCAGGCTGAGATGTTTTTAACACTCCACTTAGAAAAAAAGAAAGAATTAACCCTAAAATAAAAAAAGTGATCAACCCACTTTGAAGAAAAAAACGCTGATAGTGTAAATTCATGTAAAAAATACTCGTGTGATAGTTTTTAGATGAACTCAACCGCTGGTTGCGAGTGAAATATTCGTTAATCCTGAACGCTTTACAGCACTCATGACATTCATTACATCCCCGTAATCGAGCTTGTCATCGGCACTAATACGTACCACGGTCTCGGGTGAAAAATTATTGGAAAACAATCTAAAATTGTCACTAAAAGTCATAAAGTCAAATATTTGATTATTCACCTTGATTTGCTTAGATGCACTAATCAGTATTTCTATCTCTTTTTTCTCTTTAACTTGTGTTTGAGCTGATCCTTTAGGGAGATGAATCAACTCTTCATAAATAATATTGGGCGATATTACCATCAAGATGGCTAACAAAACTAACATAACATCTACAAGAGGTGTAATGTTGAGTTCAGGCTTATCGTCCCAATCGTACATACTTAATCTACCTTAGAAAGCAACGAATCACTCTGCATTCGGATAAGCCCTACTACTTCAAACGATTGGCGTTTCAGAATTTGATGATAACTGTATGCAAATATAGCTACAAAAATCCCTGACGCTGTTGCAACAAGAGCATCGGATACGCCTGCGGCAATGATACTCATCGTCCCGCTTGCTTGCCCGATGTTGTCAAAAGTAGCTAAAATAGAAACCACTGTTCCAAAAAGACCAATAAACGGAGTTGTTGATGCTACGACTGAAAGCACCGTCAATCCCTTAGTCGCTTCTTTAGTAGCAGCGAACTGAGCCAAATCAAACAAAGCTTTAGAATGAGAAGAACCGCTTTTTAAAAAAGGGCTTAAGAATGAATAGTCATTTACGCGTTGAGCACCCATTAAAAGTGATTCTAATGTCTCATTTTCTTGTGAAATCCATTGGCTAAGAGATAGCCATCGATAAAAGAAAACCCAATTTATAACAATAAAATAAAGAGTGAGAAGCAGTAACACGCCAAGTGTTACTGGATGACTTTTAGCTATAAAATCTGAAAGATGCTCAAACATGAGTGTTAGAGCATATGTGAGTGATTTTGATTGTGAGCAGCAGACTCAATGCGCGCTGAAACAGACGCTATCATAGAGTGAGAATCTGCAACACTTGCAATAAGATCTTTTGCTTCGTCAAGAGCTTTTGCAATTTCACCTTCGCTGTCACCACGTATAGCGACAGCGCCGTCTACTAGAACTGTTACCAAATTATTACTGATTTGGACAACACCCCAATTTACGACGATTGATTCTTTTGTACCGTTGTCTTTAATGATATCAATAACACCTGCTTGAAGCAGTGTTGTTAATCCCACGTGCTCAGGTAGAACACCGAATTCTCCCTCTTCTCCAGGAACTGTTACACTTTTAACAGCCCCATTGAAAATAGATCCACTCGGTGTTAGCACTTCTAAATCTAGAGTATGCACTATCTATCCTTTAGGATGAAAAGCAATTATTTGCTTTTCTGTTTTGCAGCTTTTTCAATCGCTTCATTCATATCGCCAACCATGTAAAATGCACTTTCTGGCAAGTGGTCATAATCACCGTTAAGGATTCCTTTGAATCCTTTAATGGTGTCTTCAAGCTTAACGTATTTACCAGGAGAACCTGTGAATACTTCCGCAACGAAGAAAGGTTGAGAAAGGAATTTCTCAATTTTACGCGCACGCTCAACAACTGATTTATCTTCTTCAGAGAGCTCGTCCATACCAAGAATTGCAATAATATCTTGCAAATCTTTGTATTTTTGTAGTGTCTTTTGAACACCGCGAGCAACACCGTAGTGCTCTTCACCAACGATTTGCGGATCAAGCAAACGTGATGTTGAATCCAATGGATCAACAGCAGGATAAATCCCTTTTTCAGCAATTTTACGGTTAAGAACCGTTGTTGCATCAAGGTGAGCAAATACAGAAGCAGGAGCCGGATCCGTCAAGTCATCCGCAGGTACGTATACCGCTTGAACCGAAGTAATAGAACCCTTCGTTGTTGAGGTAATACGATCTTGCAATGCACCCATCTCACGCGCCAATGTCGGTTGGTAACCAACGGCTGATGGAATACGTCCAAGAAGTGCTGACATTTCAGAACCAGATTGTGCAAAACGGAAGATATTATCGATAAACATCAATACATCAAGCCCTTTTTCATCACGGAAATACTCTGCCATTGTCAAACCTGTCAAGGCGATACGGTTACGTGCTCCAGGAGGCTCAGACATTTGACCGTAGCACAGTGCAACTTTGTCCAAAACGCTCGAATCTTTCATCTCATGATAAAGGTCATTACCTTCACGTGTACGTTCACCGACACCTGCGAATACAGAAAGACCATCGTGCCCGTGAGCAACGTTATGGATCAATTCCATGATAATAACGGTTTTACCAACACCCGCACCACCAAAGAGACCGACTTTACCACCTTTTGCATACGGTGCTAGAAGGTCAACAACTTTGATACCTGTTTCGAACATTTCCGTTGTCGTACTTTGTTCGATAAGTGGTGGTGGAGAACGGTGAATAGACCATTTCTCACAATCAACAATTTGGTCTCCGCCATCGATGGTTTCACCAATAACGTTAAAAATACGTCCGAGTACTTTATCACCAACCGGGACTTTGATCGGTGCGCCTGTAGCCGTAGCTGCAAGACCACGTACTAGGCCCTCTGACATGTCCATAGCAATCGTACGAACACGACCATTACCAAGGTGAGAAGCTACTTCAAGAACAAGACGAGTCGTCTTTCCATCAACACTAACATTTACTTCTATTGCTTCATTGATTGCAGGAAGGGTACCTTCAAAATCAACGTCAACAACAGGACCAATTACTTGAGCAATTTTACCAATCATTCTTTCCTCCATCATTATTTCATCGACTCAACGCCGCTTATTATCTCAATAAGTTCTGTTGTAATCGCTTCTTGTCGCGCTTTGTTATACTTGACCGTTAACGTTTTAACCATTTGCTTGGCATTGTTGGTTGCTGCATCCATTGCTTGCATACGCGCACTGTGCTCAGCCGCAACCGAGTCAATTAACGCGTAATACATATTGAATTCAGCGTATTTAGTTATCAATGAATCAAGCATTGCTTCTTCATCATGTGCTTCAAGTTCAAGAACAGAGTCCTTTGTCTTTTCACAATCAAAATCTGATACATCTACAGGCAAAATTTTATTTACATGCAACTCTTGAGTGATAACATTCTTGTAGCCGTTATAAACGAGATAAACAGCATCAACAATCCCATCTTTGAAATCTTTAATCGATCGAGTCATAAACTCACTTGAACGCTGCATATCAGGATTAGAGCTAAGATTTTTAACTTCATCAAGCAATTCAACTTGATTAAAATTAAAATATTCAATCCCTTTTTTACCAATACCGCGGATGCGCATGTTTACATTTTTATCTTTGTGCTCGCTCATTAAACGCTTAACCGCTTTAATCGTTTGCAGATTAAAACCGCCGCAAAGCCCTTTATCAGCTGTTACAAAAATAATATCGATCGTTTTAGGCGCATCATTTTGAACAAAACAACGGCTGTCAATGCCGCCGACTTTACTGCAATGGATGCGACTTGCGATTTCAGCTATGACTTGATTCGTTTTTTGTGCAAACAGACGTGAACGTTTCGCTAACTCTTCCGCACGGCGAAGTTTCGCCGTAGAGACGAGTTTCATTGCACGCGTAGTTTTTTGCGTGTTTGAAACACTCTTTATCTGTCTTTGAATCTCTTTCAAGTTAGCCATTAAAGATCCTTATTGCGCAACGAAAGTAGTTTTAAACTCTTCGAGCGCTTTTTTCATCGTTGCCATAGTATCATCGTCAATTTTAGATGAAGTACGGATACTTTCAAAAATTTGTGGATAACTTGCTTCAATAAACGGATACAAATCTGCTTCAAATTGTACAACAGCGGATGCTGGAAGGCTATCAAGATACCCTTCATTACCTGCAAAAATAATCAATGCCTGTTTTTCAACAGAAAGTGGAGAATATGGAGGCTGCTTCAATACTTCAACCATACGCTGACCACGCTCAAGCTGCTTACGGCTTACTTCATCCAAATCAGAAGCAAACTGTGCAAACGCTTGTAGTTCACGGTACTGTGCAAGGTCAAGACGCAATGTTCCTGCCACTTGTTTGGTAGCTTTGATTTGAGCCGCACCACCAACACGAGAAACAGAAAGACCAACGTTGATCGCAGGACGGACGCCTGCATTAAACAAGTCTGTCTCCAAGAAGATTTGACCATCTGTAATCGAAATAACGTTTGTAGGGATATACGCCGCAACGTCACCTGCTTGAGTCTCAATAATTGGAAGAGCAGTCAATGAACCGTTACCCAATTCATCGCTCAATTTAGCAGCACGCTCTAACAAACGAGAGTGGATATAGAAAACGTCACCCGGATATGCTTCACGGCCCGGAGGACGACGAAGGATCAATGACATTTCGCGGTATGCAACGGCATGCTTTGAAAGATCATCATAAACGATCAAACCATGACGTGCTGAATCACGGAAATACTCTGCCATAGTAACACCTGTATAAGGAGCCAAGAATTGCAAAGCCGCCGCTTCTGACGCTGAAGAAGAAACTACGATGGTATACTCCATCGCGCCACTCTCTTCAAGACGACGGATAACGTTTGCAACCGTTGATTCTTTTTGACCGATAGCAACATAGATACATACTACGCCGTTACCTTTTTGATTCATAATAGCATCAAGAGCAATCGTTGTCTTACCTGTTTGACGGTCACCGATAATCAACTCGCGTTGGCCACGTCCGATTGGAACAAGAGCATCAATTGACTTGATACCAGTTGCCATTGGCTCATGAACCGATTTACGAGCCATAATACCAGGTGCTTTCTCTTCTACAAAACGTGATTCTGTAGATTCAATTGGACCTTTTCCATCGATTGGCTCACCCAATGCATTGACGACACGACCAAGAAGTGCATCACCAACAGGAACTTTCAACAAACGTCCAAGACGTTTTACTGACATTCCCTCACGAAGTTCAATTCCTTTACCAAGAATAACAACACCAACGGCGCTTTCTTCAAGGTTCATAACAAGACCGCGAGTCCCGTCTTCAAATTCAACCATTTCTCCAGCCATAACATTGTTAAGGCCATAAACTTGTGCAACGCCATCTCCATATGAGACGATTTTACCAGTTTCATTAATATCTACATTTAGTTCAAAATTTCCAATTCTTTCTTTAATGATTGAACTGACTTCATCTACTTGTACTTTTGCTACCACTATATCTCCTTTCGCGAGGGTTAAATTGCTTTTAAAATGTGCTCAACTAGTTGAGCATTAAGGCGGCTTTTTGAAAAATCAATTTCAACATTTAAATCATCAACAATGACACGTATTCCTTCACTGTTTGATGGAACAAACTGCAATGAAATTGTAGCTCCCATTTTTTTGCCTAAATCATGCGCGATTGAGTCAATCGAATCTTGCTTGATTTCAGAAATGCTGTAGACACGGCCATTATAGACACGCTTCTTAGAAGCAATTTGACGTTTTAAATCTTTTGCTATTGCTGGGATTAAAGACAATCTGCCGTTTTCACCTAGAAGTTTGATAAGATTACTGATTTCAGTACTGTTAGCACTTTTAACCATTTCAAGAACCAAATTCGTTTTAGCCAAAACTGCAATATCGTTACTGCGCATGATTTGAAGGAATTTACTATCACTAAATGCAGTCGCAAGAACCGTGAACAGTTCTGCTGTATTATCTAATGAAGATTCATCCAAGACAGCCATCAGAGATTGAACATAACGCTTAGCAATCAGTTCTTCCTGCATTTAGGCCACCTTCTTTTTCAAAATGTCTGTCATTGCATCTTTACTCAAGCTTGCATCGCTAGCGCGCATAACATCGCTCATAACTTCGCCAACTACATCGCGCACCATTTTGCGCTTTTCAAGATCCATTAACGCGTTATTATGCTTTTGCGCAATTTCAACATCCACATCATTTTGTGCCATGATTTTTTCACTAAGGAGCTTGCACTCTTTTTTAGTGACTTCACTCAATTCACTTGCAAAACGATTAGCATCATCTATCTTGTGTTCTGCAGCTTCTTTTGTACGTTTTGACTCACGCAGACGCTCTTGAACTTTTTCAAGTTCAGAGGCGATTCCTGCACTTCTGCCGACAAAATAATTTTTGAGCGGCTCTGCCAATAAATAATAAAGTATCCCTGCAAATATAAGAAAGTTAACGGTACGTTGTACAATGTCCGTAGAACCCTCATGCGCAGCGTCAGATCCAAACAGATAAGCACTGAGCATTAATAAAGTAACCAATAATTTACCCATATTATCTCCTCAAATCTGATTTAGCTTAGCTGACACAGCAGCTTGGAAAGATGGAGCTTCTGCATGAAGCGCCTCTTTCAATCGTGAACGTTCTTCAGACATCGCGTCTTCAAACTTAGAATATTCCAGTGCCAGTTCAGCACGTTTTGCCTCTATCTTGCTGTTTGCCAACGCCTTGGCCTCAGCAACAACTTTTTCTCTTATTACATGCGCTTCTAGTTTAGCATCACTAATAATCTTTTCAGCTTGTGCATGAAATGCAGCAACCTCGGCATCGTTGTTTCCAACTTGCTCAAGATCTTTTTTTAAATCTGCATCTCTTTTTTCCATATAGTTGAAAAGAGGTTTGTAAAGCAAACTATTAAGAGCAGCAATAAGGATAAGGAAGACAATCAGTGTGCTGCCTAGCAACTTCAGATCTATATCTAACATACCACCTCCTAAAAGTTGCGTGATTATACAACTTGTAAATTGAAGGGATAGTTAAACGGAGGGAATTATGATGAAAGTGTGGCTAAAAATGAATCAATTTGTCTATTACTGTCAAACTCAAGAGTCAATTTTGACCCTTTTTTAGATGTTTTAAGACCCATCTTCACAAAATAGCTTTCCAATTTATCAAAATCAAGTTCATTGATTTTAGTAGATGTGCGTTTGGTTGTCTCACGCGGAAATTTCATATTTTTTGCCATTTGTTCTACGTCACGAACACTCAGCTTTTGACCAATAATTGAATCAATCATTAAAGCCTGTTCATTTGCTTCTAAACCAACCACTACTTTTGCATGACCGGCGCTAATTTTGCCCTCGACCAATGCTTTACGACCTTTATCACACAGCTGCAGCAAACGTAGCGTGTTCGTAATTTGCGCACGGCTTTTATGGACTGTATGAGAAAGCTGATCATGCGTGATTTCATGGATGTCAATCAACTCCTGATAGGCTTGCGCTAAATCAATTGCATTAAGCTCATCACGCTGAATATTTTCAATCAAAGCGTGTTGACGCATTTGCTCATCACTAACGCTAACAATAATCGCTTTAATGGTTTTAAATTTTGCTAATTTACTCGCACGCAAACGTCGTTCACCCGCGATGAGAACATATCCGTCCAGATCTTCTTTAACGACAATCGGCTGTAAAAGACCGTGAGTTTTGATCGATTCACTCAATTCCGCAAGAGATGCAGGATCAAAGTGTTTACGCGGCTGATACGGATTGGCGCGAACTTCTGTGATCGAAATTTCTTCAAATCCATTCCGTTTAGGAAGTTCGTTGTCGTATGCTTCTTCTATTTCACTCAGTAAGGCACCCAGACCTCGTCCTAGCGCTGATGCTTTTGCCATTAACGATCCTTAAGCAATGATTGCGTGAGCAAGATCTTGATAAGCCAAAGATCCACTCGATTTTACATCGTACAAAATTGCCGGTTTTCCAAAACTTGGAGATTCAGCCAATTTTACATTACGCGGTATCACGATGTATTCATCGTCGCGTAATTTAAAGAGTTTTGCTTGAAAATGTTGTCGCAAATCAGCAAATACTTGACGAGAAAGATTATTTTGTGCGCTGTACATCGTAGGAAGGAACCCTTTGATGGTGAGCTTCGGATTGATCGTTTTACGCACGAGCTTAACCGTATTAAGCAATTGGGCTAACCCCTCAAGGGCAAAAAACTCACATTGGATAGGAATTATCACCGAATTAGAGGCACTAAGTGCATTGATCGTCATTGGCCCAAGTGCTGGAGGTGAGTCGATAATAACATAGTCGTATTCGTCTTTTACCTGCGCAATCGCGCGCTTGAGAATTAATTCTCTCCCTGTTGCATTTGCCGCATCGTAATACTCTTTTTCAACCCCAACCAAACCAATATTTGAAGGTGCAATAAAAAGTTTTGGCAATTCTGTTTTTAAAATAATCTCACGTAATTTTTTGGCACCGATAAGAACATGATAAATATTAAACTCATAATTGTTACGATGATATCCCAATGAGGTTGTGGCATTCGCTTGAGGATCAGCATCGATGAGAAGAACACGTTTCTCAGCAACTGCTAACGAGGCAGCTAAGTTTACAGCGGTAGTTGTCTTACCAACGCCGCCCTTTTGGTTTGCAATAACTATTACTTCGCTCATCGTAAACTAAATATCCTTTGCCCATTGCATTCAAGGGAACCATCCTCTAATAAGACGGCATCTTCTAATCTAAAAATCGTTTCATCCCTATGTGTCATGAAAGATTTACTTCTGTTGAATTCTAACTTGTATTTACTAAATATCTGCTTCCATGAAGGAAACTTTTTCAGTTCTGTAACATAACTATTTGTTAATTCATAAGGGCTGATTGTAATATCCATTTTAGAAAAATCCTGTGGTGCATTGGCAAGGTTCAATCCAACCCCGCATACAAGGCAGTCACCCACTAGATTTGTGATCACCCCACCCATTTTTTGCTGATCCAAATAAAAATCGTTAGGCCACTTCAGCCACACTTGCGAACCTAAATTGCTTAAAACTTCTTTCATAATAAATGCAAAATATATTGAGGAGGACTCTAGTTTCAAGTCATTGGGCAACTGCGAACGATTAACGGCTACAGAAATAAAAAGATTTCCTTTTTCACCGATCCATTCGTTACCGCGGCTCCCCTTGCCTTGCGTCTGCAAAGATACTCCCACACATACAGGAGCCTTCAACGTTTCCGCTTTAAGCGCTTCTATTATGTAGGCTTGTGTTGAAGCTAATTCATCAAACCAGAGTATTTCCACACCCAAGTCTCTTTCCATTTAAGTATGACATAGCAGATGTTTCTTGTTTTGATGGAGCTTGAACCTTTATTAATCGTAATGACCCTTTTACGCATTGTACGATAATACTGGCATCCTCTACAGCAAGGATCTCTCCTGCAATTCCATGACTCTGATTCTCAACCAATTTCATCTCTTTGAGCTTCAATCCAGACTCCAGATAGATACCGGGCCATGGGGTAAAGGCGCGATAGCGATTGAATATTTCAGCCGCATTGTCAAAGGCAATTAATCCGTCTGATTTAGAAATCTTGGTGCAGTGTGTCGCATCTGATTCATTTTGAGGAATGCAGCTTTTTCGATCCCAATTATGAACGATATCCAAAGTGAGTTCACACGCTGATTTTGTTAAACGCTCATACAAAGATTCAACCATTTCATTAGAAGCAATATCCAAAGTTGCGATTTTAATAATAGCACCCGTATCAAGACCTTCATCCATCCACATGGCCGTTACGCCACTTTGGGTGTCATTGTTCAGTAAGCTTTGCTGAATCGGGCTGGCTCCTCGATATTGAGGGAGGATCGATGCATGGAGATTGACGCAGGGGGCATGCTGTAAAATTTCTTTTGGCAGAATTTGTCCATAAGCTGCGACAATAATCATATCACACTCAATATTTAGCAGCTCCTCAACCACAGCATCATCTCTTAGTTTAGTTGGCTGATAGACAGGAATGTTTGCCTCAAGTGCTATTGTTTTAACAATAGGAGGTGTTAAAATCGCTTTACGGCCTACAGGCTTGTCAGGTTGCGTATAAACTGCAACAATTTCTACAGCCTTAGCACTGATAAGCACTTTGAGAATCTCCGCCGCATACTCCGGAGTTCCCATAAAAATAACACGTGTCATGAGAGTGTATGTGCCTGAAACAAAGTACCGCCCGTATGATTATCATCCATCAAAAAAGATCGTATATCGGAAAGATCAAATCCACTGGCTAAAAACATGGCCCCGTTGCGCTTCAATAAAAAATCGGCGGCTTTAAGTTTCGTCACAATTCCGCCTGTTGCAAAATTATGATTCGGAGTAACTTCGCTGTTAAGTTCATCCTGAGTGATCAACTCAACACGTGCTCTGATTTTTGCATCCGCATGACTTCGTGGATCTTTATCGTAATAGGCATCAATATCAGAGAGTATCACCAACATATCGGCGCCAAAATGATGCGCTGCATAGGCTGATAATTGATCATTGTCCCCAAGCACCAACTCTTCGGTTGCCGTGGCATCGTTTTCATTGATAATGGGAACTACATTGTGCTGTAATAGTGTTTCTATGGTGTCTTTGGCTTTTTGTGATTCTTCATCGGTATTAAAATTTGCAGCGGTCACTAAGATTTGTGCGGGAATAATGTGATGATGCTCGAACATCTTTTTGTATTTATTCATCAAGATCGGCTGACCGATGGATGCCAAGGCTTGCTTATTCGCCAAGATTTTTTTATCAAGCTTTAGTTCGGTATAGCCAGCAGCAACGGCACCGGAAGAGACAAGGATCACTTCATATCGCGATTTTAGCTCAGCGATAAAGTCGACCAGATTTTGCATCCGATCTTTGGCAATGCGATTTTGCTCGCTTAAAACTGCACTTCCGACTTTTACCACCAACCGTTTCATTAACGCTCGATTAGTACCATATGGTAAAGAGCATACGTAAGAGGCTTGATGTTCAAACTTGTTGCAGAAGAGATCGGTGCAACAAAAAATGGCAAGGACGTATCACGGAATCCTATATCAAAATTCTCTTGTTCATAGGCAGGATACTCTTCATTGAATCCAAAACGGCTTTTTGTTACCGGTTTTAGATCAAGAAGTTTCAAAAATGCATTGCTTTTCTCAATAGCTTCCTCTTGACTCATTGCATCTGAACGTGTCAATGCAATCGCATAATTACGCTGGGCCAATAGCGGTGAGAATTTCTCAAGCTCTGATTTAAGCGTTTCGTACTGATGCTGAAGTTCATGGTACGATGCTAAGTCAATCATAAAGAGCAATGTTTTCGTCCGCTCGATGTGGCGCAAGAACTTAAGACCAAGACCTTTGCCCTCGGATGCTCCACCGATAATACCCGGAATGTCCGCCATAATATACGAATCAAGATCGCCAATGTTAATCTGACCTAATTTTGGTGTCAATGTTGTAAACTCGTAGTTGGCTACTTCTGGACGTGCGTTTGAAACGGTAGAGATGAGGGTTGATTTTCCAACATTTGGAAATCCAACCAATCCTACGTCTGCAATGAGTTTTAGATCAAGTCTTACAACTCTCGTTGTTTCAGGTTCACCCGGCTGAGCATACATCGGTTTTTGATTGATTGAGGATTTAAAGTGAACGTTTCCAAGACCACCACGACCTCCCGTCAGGAACAATACTTCTTGACCGTTGGTTAATAAATCGAGAAGAACTTCGCCCGTCTCAACATCGACTACTTGAGTTCCTGGCGGAACAACGATAATCAATTTTTTACCGGCTTTACCGTACATGTTCGATCCTGAACCCGGCTGACCTTTTTCTGCTTTGAGTGTTTTATTTCCCTGGAAATTGGCCAAAGTGTGGGTATTGTTATCTACTTTAAAGTAAACATCTCCACCTTTTCCACCATCACCGCCGTCAGGTCCGCCTTGAATGACAAATTTTTCGCGTCTAAACGCGACACAACCTGCTCCACCTTTACCTGAAGAAACAGTTATTACTACGCTATCGCTAAACATTTATCATCCTTATCTGGCTTAAAACTATACTTGAACTTCAAGATTGTCGAAAAAGTACACTATTAAGAAAATACATTGTTGGAAAAATTAGAGACCGGGCAGAGATGCCCGATGAGGAAAATTATGCGGCAGGAACGACAGAAACTTGTTTGCGTTTTTTGTCTTTACGGTGAAATAAAACAACACCATCAACCAAAGCATACAAAGTGTGGTCTTTACCCATACCGATATTTTTACCTGGGTGAACTTTTGTTCCACGTTGACGAATAATAATATTACCCGCACGTACTACTTCACCACCATATTTTTTGACACCGAGTCTACGTCCCGCTGAGTCGCGGTTATTCTGTGTACTACCTTGACCTTTCTTATGAGCCATGCTGTCCTCCTACTTTATAATTACGCAGCGATCTTAACGATACGAACGCGTGTGTGATCTCTACGGAAACCACGTTTAACTTTACTGTCTTTACGACGACGTTTTTTGAAAACGATGACTTTACGGTCACGGCCCTCATTAATAACTTCAAAAGTGACGACAGCACCCTCTACATATGGAGTACCAGTTCTTAGTTCACCGTTATTAACGGCAAGAACTTCTTTGATTTCGACGGTAGTCTTTGGATCAAGACTCATTTTATCGAACAAAAGGATATCACCCTCTTGAACTTTGTACTGTTTTCCGCCGTTTTTGATAATTGCGTACATTACGTGTTCCTTACTTTACAAGTCTACAAAAAGTTGCGAATTGTAGCGAAATAATATTTAAGCTTAAATTAAAATGGAGTACTTATTACAACAACCCACAAGTTTACGTATCAATATACGTCAATCTGACCTATAATCTAGCTGATGCATTATACATCAATCTACATTAGCCCCACCTAATAGACTAAATAGCTTTTAAAATAAAAAACGAAAACTTCTGCTCAACGCCGCTTGGAGTGATGTGTGTCGTTTCAATGACATCAAGAATAGTGATACAATTGCCTAAAACCTGTTGCATATTTTCACGATTGTATTGCTTCACGCTCAGTGTACTGCAGCTATCGGGACCATCTACGGCAAATGTTCCAATAATGGCATACCCGTTAGAATTTAGTGACGCACACATCGTTCGTATGTAAGCTTGCTGCTCACCTGCATCTTGTAAAAAATGAAATGCCGCTCGATCATGCCATAGATCATAGTGCTGGGGCAAAGAAGCAGTCGTAATGTCTTCCACTAGGTACTGAGGAGTGTTAGCCTTTTTTCCTAACCGCTCTTTGACAATGTCTAAAGCCTCTTTGGATATATCCAGCAACGTAATGTTACTAAACCCGCATTCCAGCAGTCCATCTACAAAAGTAGAGGCACCTGCTCCTATATCAATTACGGATGCTTCTTGCGTGATTCCTATTTTGTCCAAAAGCTCCAATGAAATATGGCAAGCAGGCTGATACCATCCCACTTTGGTATGGTCTTTGGTTTGATAAACCGTTTCCCAGTGCTTCTGTCTTCCCATACTTATCCCTTTTTCAAGGCACTAAATGCAGCACCGATGGTTGAAGAAGAAGTTACATAATGCGTATGTCCTACGCACTGTGCATCACTAAATCCCGCACCTTCAATAAGCGCAAGTAAACACCCCTCTTCAAGCGTTCCGGCAACACAGTCTTCCCATGAATCTTCGGTACAACATGCTTGCACCTTAACATCCGAACGCTTGATCATATCTGCAAAATAAAGTTTCCCCTCAGGCCGAAGAACACGAAATGCTTCCGAAAACACTTTTTCTTTTGAAGATGTGAGGTTAATCGCCCCGTTTGAGATGATAATATCGACACTCTCATCCTCAAGTGGCAACGATTCAAGAGTTGCTTCTACTACCTGGACATTTTGAAATCCTGCTTGCGCGGCATGGCGCTGTGCCGTTTCTACCATCAAAGGCGTAATATCAACCCCGATTACCTTCCCGCTCTCACCTACCAACAATGCAGCAACACACACATCAACCCCTGCCCCGCATCCAAGATCAAGCACCGTTGAACCCACAGGGAATTCACCTAATGAAAAGGGATTGCCTACTGCGGCACAATAATCCCACAGCGATGCAGGAAGTTGCTCAATCCATTCCTCTTTGTAGCCATGACTGCGGGCGTTTTCAATCCCCTTGTCCCATCCGAAATTTTTATGGGGGTTCAGGGCCAAATCGCTATAAAGTGTAATAATTTGCTGTGTTGCACATGCTGTTGTACTCAATTATGATCCTTTTATTATCTCACTGCTTATTCAAATATTAGGTAGCAATGATATAATTTTAACTCTTAATAATTAGTAACTATGCTAAATACTTAAATAGGAGAAATGATGAAAAAGATTCTTTTCATATTAGTAATGGCCCTCACACTCAATGCCGCACAGATCAACTGGCTTTATACCTATAAAGAAGGTTCGGCGGTAGCTGCCAAAGAGAACAAGCCGATGGTTGTTTATATGCACCGTCCCGGCTGTGAGTCGTGTGACTTTTTAGAAGCAAAAGTATTCAAAGATGAAAATTTGAGCGCTTACACTAATGAACACTTTGTCCCTGTATTACTCAACGTCAGCAAATCCGATGCGCCAAAGCACCTCATCGTTAAAGCCAGTCCTGTATTTCATTTTGTAAATGCAAAAGGGGAATTTATCGAGGAAACGCTGTATGGCGGAAAGAATGCCAAATCTTTCCTCAAAATATTGCAAGAGGTAGAAGCAAAATTTACGAAGAAGCAATAACTGCTTCTTCTAATCTGCTTTTAGTAAATTAGGAAAGTTCGTGGTAACTATTGTCTTGAACTTCTTTGATGGTTTTTGCATCCGCTTCATGAATATTCAAAACAGTCCCCTCAAAGATGAGATCCATGCCTGCTAGGGGATGGTTTCCATCCAGCGTCGCTTTTTTCCCTTTTATCTCTTTGACGGTATAAATAATAACATCTTCGCTGTCGTCTTCTATGTATCCATCGATTTCCATTCCAATGGTTAAATCTGATGGAAGTTCGCTGATGTTTTCAGTAACAACCAACTCTGGATCATAGTCACCAAATGCCTCATCTGCGCACAGAGCTATCTTGAACGTTTCTCCGATTTTTTTTCCTTCTAAAGCATTTTCAACTGCTTTAAAAAGCTGGCCGTAATCACCATGTAAATACGAGAGAGGCTCTGCTTCTTCATAAAGAAGATTTCCCTCATTATCGTTTATATGATAATCAATAGTGACAATACAGTTTTTAGTAACCAACATAATTTTCCTTTAGCGCTTTGATCGAAATTATAGCGTGTCCTCCTATACACAAGACTGAGCTACTACTGCTTTCTTCACAATTCCTTCACATCCTCCTTTTATACTTTTGAAATTATAGAAATGGAGGAATCAAATATGAAAAAGATTCTTATTACCTGGGTATTAACCGCATCAACCATACTTGTAGCTCAGGATGTGATGGGTGGAATGATCGGGGGTGCTATTGGCGGTATTATTGGAAATCAACTTGGAGGCGGTAACGGTAAAGTTATCACCACTATAACCGGTGCAACACTTGGCGCGATGATTGGCAGTGAAGATCAAAGTGAATATCGTAATAATAACTACAGTTATCCAACGCGTGTCGTGTATCGTGAAGTCCCTCAGCAGATTATCTATACACAACCTCGTGTCATATATGTTAATTCAGTTCCCACTTACGATAACTATAATATTCATCATTGTAGGGAATATGCACGATATTGGAATAACAGTGAGAGACATGAGCGTCATCATGATGAAAATCAAAGACGTTACCGATAGTAAAACAAATATTTAATCAATATTTTAAATACGAATAGATACAATTCTCTCAAATTAGTTGCATAATCAACTAGAGGAGAATTTATGAATCGATGCGAATGCCCTACTGGTCTCTCATTGGGATGTATCACGACTCAAACTGCACTAAGCGCACGGGCATTTTTATCTCGCCAATTGGACCTTCATGGAATCGATATGACGATCGAGCAATTCAAAGTGATGGTGGTGTTGTGGAAAGAAAAAAGCTCGACACAGCAAAATATTGCCGATTTTGTCGGCAAAGATAAGACGAGCGTTACACGCCTCATTGCAGGTCTTGAAAAACGCTCTCTGATTCAGCGCTGCACTGATAAAACCGATAAGCGGTGCAACCTCGTCACTCTAACTTCTCAAGGCATAGCATTAGAAATACCGACAATGGCTGTAGTGGATAAAGCCACCCAATTTATCCATCGCAATATCGATCCCCAAGAACTCGAAATCACTCTGCGTGTTTTACAAAATATGTGTCAGACCCTCAATTCAACACCAAATTTATCCAAGGAACTTTTATGAACCGATTAACGACTATTACTCTCTCTACTGTTTTACTCCTCGCACTTAACGGATGCGAACGTCCAAAAGCTGCAGGGATGGAAAAACCGCCTGAAGGGCCTGTCCCAATTACAACAACAGAAGTAAAAACAGGTGATTTTCCTGCCGTTTTAGAAGCAACGGGACAAACTCAAGCCTTTAATACGGTACAAGTCTATGCGCGTATTAACGGATACCTTCAAAAACGTGCGTACATTGAAGGCTCACAGGTGCAAAAGGGACAAACCCTCTTTACAATCGACCCTTCCGATTTGAGAAATGCGCTTGAGAGCGCCAAAGCCTCGTATGAGCTCGCCATTGCCAATCACACCAATGCCAAAGCCATTCTAAATCGAATGAAACCTCTTGTAGAAGCCAATGCTGCAAGCCATCAAGAGCTGGATACCGCAATCGCCAATGAGCGCAATACTGCTGCCGCGGTAATGGGATCTAAAGCTTCCTTGGAACAAGCCAAACTCAATCTCAGTTATACGACAATCACCGCGCCGATCAGTGGATTTGTTGACAAATCCAAAATTGATGTTGGTACCTATGTCGCTGCAGGAGCAAACGGTTTGCTCACAACCGTCTATCAAAGTAATCCGATGTACATCAATTTTACCTTCAGTGAAAACCAAAAAATTGCCCGACAAAATGCCATCGCCAGCGGTAAGCTGATTACTCCAAAAAACGGTAAATACGAAGTGGAACTCACCCTAAGTGACGGAACAATATTAGCACGCAAAGGTGAGATTAACTTTATCGCACCGTTTATCGACTCAACGACGGGTAATATCACCTATCGTGCACTGATCGACAACAGCGATCATAGACTTCTCCCAGGACAATTCGTCCATGTCAAAGTCAAAGGAATGGAGTGGAAAAATGCCCTTTATGTCCCTCAAAAAACACTCCTTACAGGAGAAAAAGGGAAATTTGTTTACACCATCGAAACTAATAACACCGTCACGGTTAAACCTGTCGTTGCGGGAGAGTGGATCGGTGAAAATGTTCTCATCGAAAGTGGTGTCACCGCGGGAGAAAAAATTGCCGCTGATGGACTTCCTAAACTCAAACCGGGGGCGGATGTTATTCCGAATAGCAAATAATTATGTTTAGTAAATATTTCATAAACAGACCTGTATTATCGACCGTTATTGCCCTAATCATTGTGTTGCTTGGGTTCGTAGCCATCAAAACGCTCCCCATTTCGCAATTGCCAAATCTTACCCCACCTACGGTAGTTGTCACAGCGCAATACCCAGGGGCAGACGCACAAACCATCGCTAATAACATATTAACTCCGTTGGAATCTCAAATCTCAGGGGCTGATGGTCTCATGTATATGAGTTCTAAAGCCGCGGCATTACCTGGTAGTGCCACGATTACCTGTACATTCAACATCGGTGTCAATCAGGATATGGCTGCGGTGGATGTTCAAAACCGTATCAATTCGGTTATCTCACAACTCCCTCAAAGCACCCGTGATCTGGGAGTCACCGTACAAAAAAAGACCTCGGACATTTTACTCATCGTTGCTATCACCTCTCCTGATGGAAGTTTTGACGCAACCCAAATCAGCAACTATATCTCGTCCAATCTCCTCGATGAAGTCAAAAAGATTCCCGGTGCGGGACGGGCACAAATCTTCGGGCAGCGCGACTATGCGATGCGTGTTTGGCTCAATCCCGATCGGATGGCCTCTCTGGGAGTAAGCACTTCTGAAATTGCAAGCGCCATCAGAGATCAAAATCTTCAAGTCTCCCCGGGACGCTTGGGACAAGCCCCTACCAATGATGAGCAGATGTGGACGATGCAACTCACTTCAAAAGGGCGTTTTAGCACACCTGAAGAGTTTCAAAACATCATTGTCCGTGCTAAGACAGATGGTTCAATGCTGCGTCTCAAAGACGTTGCCCGCGTAGAGTTGGGAAGCCAAAACTACGAATTTTTTGGACGGGTAAACGGGAAACCTGCCGCGATGATCGGTATTTTCGCCGATACCAACGCCAATGCTCTGGACACCTCTGCCGCCGTGGCCGAAAAAATAGAAAAGCTCTCCCATAAATTTCCAAAAGGGATAACGTATGATATCCCTTATGACACAACCGATTTCGTCAAGATCTCGATTGAAGAGGTCATCTTTACCCTTCTTGCCTCCATCGTTTTGGTCAGTTTGGTTATTTATCTCTTTTTACAAAGCTCACGGGCCGCAATGATCCCGATCCTCTCTATCCCGATCTCACTAACGGGTGCCTTTATCGGAATGTACCTGCTGGGGTATTCAATCAATACCCTCACCCTCTTTGGTCTGGTTCTTGCCATCGGTATCGTTGTCGATGATGCGATTGTTGTTATCGAAAACATGGAACGTATTTTACAAACCGAGAAGGTCTCCCCACGCGAAGCCGCGATCAAAGCGATGGCTCAAATTTCGGGTCCTGTGGTTGCTATCGTCCTTGTTATGTGTGCCGTTTTCATCCCGGCTACGTTCTTGGGAGGAATGACAGGTCAGCTCTATAAACAATTTGCAGCTACCATCGCTATTTCTGTTGTCTTTTCAGGCTTTATGGCGCTTACGTTTGCTCCTGCTATCGGTGCACTGATCCTCAAACATCATGAGAATGAACCCGCACGCTTTTTCCGCTGGTTCAACCGTGCTTTTGGAAAAATGACCGAAAACTACGTCCGCCGTTCAGGATGGATGATCCGTAAGTCGTTTATCTTTTTACTCATCTATCTCTCGACATACGGTTTTATCGCCTTTTTCCATAAAACCCTCCCGAGTGCCTTTTTACCGATGGAAGATCAGGGGTATTTTATCACCGCAGTCATTTTGCCTGATGGTGCGACCGCAAACCGTACATTGGAAGTTGTCAAACAAGTTGAAGCAATTCTCGGCAAGCAAGAAGGGGTAGCTAAATTTACAGCTATTACAGGACTTAATATCCTCACCTTCTCGCAAGAGCCTAATGCCGCGGTTATCTTTACCCGGCTGAAACCGTGGAGTGAGCGTACTACTAAAGAACTCAGCGTTTTTGGCCTTCTTGGGTCATTAGGACCAAAACTTGGCAGTATCAAAGAGGCTAAAGTATTCGCCATGCCTCCACCGCCGATTCGCGGAATGGGGCCGTCAGATATGTTCAGTTTACGATTGCTGCAACCGGGAGACAACGATTTCAATAAGCTTTCCGATGCGACCAATGCGTTTGTCGGTAATCTGCGCAATGATCCCCGTATTAAAAATCCGATGACAACGATGAACATCACGACGCCTACCCTCTTAGTGGAAGTGGATCGCGAAAAAGCAAAAATGATGGGTCTTGCCATCAGTGATGTTTTCCAAACACTCCAAGCAACCATCGGTACCATGTACGTCAATCAGTTCGATAAAAATGGTAAAACTTACTGGGTACAGATGCAATCCGATTCTCCCTATCGTGCAACACCAGAGGACATCGGCCGTGCA
Source organism: Sulfuricurvum sp. (assembly GCA_041661985.1). GTDB lineage: Bacteria > Campylobacterota > Campylobacteria > Campylobacterales > Sulfurimonadaceae > Sulfuricurvum. Next base: position 349,293 of record JBAZTK010000001.1, read on the forward strand.
TGGGTTCGCTCAAACGGCGGTCAACTTGTCCCTCTCTCGTCAGTGGTACACGTCACAATGTCCAGTGCCCCATCATCCATTGAGCATTTCAACGGCGTGCTGTGTACCACCGTCATGGGTTCACCTGCCCCAGGATACAGTTCAGGCGATCTTATTAAAATTTTAGAATCCAAAGCTGACACTGTTTTACCCAATACGATAAGCTACGATTGGGATGGCCTCTATCTCCAAGAGAAACTGGTCGGTTCCAAAGCACTCATGATTATCGCTTTTGCATTGGTGATGGTCTATTTAATCCTGGCTGCACTTTATGAGCGCTGGACTCTTCCGATATCCATTATGCTCGCCGTTCCATACGGTATTATGGGAGCCTACGCTGTGGTATGGTTGATTCCGTTTTTGAATAACAACGTCTTTTTCCAGATTGGGCTTCTTACGCTCATCGCCCTTTCGGCAAAAAATGCGATTTTGGTCGTCGAATTTGCCGAAGAGCAGCGGCAAATGGGAAAAAGCATCTACGATTCTGCCATGGAAGCGGCACGATTGCGTTATCGCCCGATGATGATGACCTCATTTGCCTTTTTGGCAGGGATGCTCCCCCTCATCTTTAGCTCAGGTGCCGGTTCCATGGGACGTATGGCGATCGGTATTGCGATGTTTGGAGGGATGCTCTCGGCGACCTTTATCGAACGTTATTTTATCCCGTATCTCTACTATTGGGTGGCTACCTTCCAAGAAAAATTCTCACCTGTAAAAGGGGAAAACCATGAAGATTAATTCCTCACTTTTACTCTCATCGCTCCTACTGATGAGCGGCTGCAGTATCGGACCTGATTATGTCAAACCCAATACAGTAACACCGGAAACTTTTCACAACACCGATGCCAATCAATCCCTAATCCAAAAAGGGATGATAGATAAAAACTGGTGGGAATCATTTCATGATCCGATTCTGACACAGCTCGTCACTAAAGCGCTCATCACCAACTACGATATTGCCGTTTCAAACGCGCAGTTAGACGCGTATCTCGGTCAATTTGATCAAACCGAATCCTATCTCTATCCTCACATCAACGCCTCGGCATCCTTTGATCGAAAAAGTACGGAAAATGCAATCCCCAACAGAAATCTCCGCGATGGGATCACCTCTACGTATGCAGGCACACTGAGTATGGCGAGCTATGAGATCGATCTCTATGGAAAGGTCAAACGGACAACGGATGCCGCACGTTCACAGCTGCTTAGCAGTGAGTATAACCGTCGCAGTGTTCAACTCACCGTATCGGCAAGCGTATGTGCCTCGTACGCCCGTCTCTCCTCACTCAATGATCAAATACATTTAGCACACGACAATATTACCGCCACACAAGAAATCGAAAAAAATACCCTTCTGAAATACAGACTTGGGGCTATTTCAGAGACTGAGTGGCTCAGCGCATCCGCTCAAGTTGAAGCATCCCGTTCTACGCTTTCCCAACTCGAAGCGGCACAAACTGCTGAAGAAACGACACTCAATACCTTATTGGGAGAAAATACTAAAAGCATTCAAGTGTCTGCGATGGAGTCTATCAGCGTCCCAGAGGTACCTGTAGGTCTGCCAAGCCAGCTTCTCACTCGCCGTCCTGACGTTGCAGCTGCAGAACAAAATCTTATTGCTGCCAATGCAAAGATCGGGATCACCAAAGCAGCTTATTTTCCGAGTCTTAGCCTAACCGCGATGCTGGGAGTACAAAGTGACACGTTGTCCAATGTATTTTCCAATCCTACAAAACTCTGGCAAATTACTCCAGTTGCTTCGATTCCTATCTTTACGGCTGGACTCATAGATGCTCAAATGAAAGTAGCCCGTGCGGATTACAACCAAAGCGTAGCACTCTATCAAAAAACCGTCCTGACTGCTCTCAACGATACAGACAATGCTCTAGCCCAAAATGCCAAAGCCAAAGAACAAGTCATCTTTAATCAAAAAAGAGCCGATGCCCTGAAAAAAGCATTTGTTCAAGCACAGCTTCGGTACAAAGTAGGCACCTACTCTTATACCGATCTGCTTGTCGTTCAACAAAACTGGATAGCTGCCCAACAGCAGGCTATAATTTCGAAACAAAACGTTCTCACCACCACGATCAGCCTTTACAAAGCTCTCGGTGGCGGGTGGGAAAACTAAAAGAGGCAATTATGCGCAAAAAAATCGGAACAGTTATCATTGTGAGTCTTATCGCCTTTTTTCTCTATCAAGGGGGAAGCTATTTTTATTACCACTCCAAAAATGCCGTTACCGATGCCGCTTTCATCAAAAGCGACCAGCTTGCAACACTTTCATTTAATATCAGCGGGAATGTCATTTCTTTGACAAAAAAAGAAAATGACGCCGTAAAAAAAGGGGAACTGCTGGGTATTATCGATCCCATCGATCTCACAACGGCAAAAGAGGAACTAAGCCACCGCATACACAGCATGGATGCTCAAATCCTAGCACTCAAATTGCAGCGTAATCGTCTAAGCCCGACGTTTAGCCTTCAAACATCCATCGCTTCCAAAGATATAGACACTGCCCATAGCGAAATTTCTGCCCTCATTCATCAAATCAAAGCAGCCCGCGAACGTTCCAATAAACACGCACTGGATGAACACCGTTATGCCTCCATGCTCAAAGAGCGGTTGATCGCATCTTCGGATTACGAAGCCGTTCACCTTCAAAGCATTGTTGCCCAAGAAGAGCTTTCTGCCCTGGAAGAGAAACTCTCTACCCTGAAATCTGCACAATCCAAAGCTAAAAATGCTATGACATTAAGTACATTAAATGAGAAACAGACAAGTGAACTGGATCAGCAAATACTCTCAATGGAAGCTCAAAAAAAGGCGCTTGATTCTTCTCTAAAAGATTTGGAACACAAAGTAGGCTATACACATCTCTATGCTCCTTTCGATGGTGTCATTGCCAAGAAATTTGTCCATGCTCCCAGCATTGCCAAGCAAGGTTCCCCTATCTATGCTCTAACGGACCCTAAAGCGCTTTATGTCGAAGTGCTTCTCTCCGAAAAAGAGCTCCACGGAATCAAACCCGGTAATTTAGCAAAAGTGCATACCGATGGAGTTCCAAATACCCAGTACAACGCCCATGTCGAATCGATTTCAGCCACCTCTGCTTCCACATTTTCACTTGTTCCTAGGGACATTGCCAGTGGTGAATTCACCAAACTCGACCAGCGCTTCGCCGTACGTCTAACGCTGGAAAATGTCCATAATCTGCGTGCAGGTATGGGGGCTACTGTAGCCATCGCGAGAGACTAAATGAATAAGCCTTGGGACATTAGTCCAAAAGAGCGTGCCATCTTCACCATCATCGTCATGACCGGTGCATTTATGGCCATTTTGGATACCACCATCGTGGATGTCATTGTCCCAAAACTTACAGGGCCACTCTCAACCGATATGTTTGGAGCCCAGTGGATTATTACGAGCTATATGATCGCGGCAGCCATTGCCCTGCTTACCACCGAGTACCTCATCAAACGTATCGGTGCCAAAGGGGTATTTTTAACCGGTGTAGCCGTTTTTTCACTCGCATCTCTGGCCTGCGGCCTGAGCGCTACGCTCGAGCAAATGATCCTCTTTCGTGTCATCCAAGGATTTGGGGAAGCGCTGATCATGGTTACCGCACACATCATGATATTCAGTTACTTCGCTCCTGAAAAGCAGGGGCTTGCTATGGGAATTTTTGGTCTAGGGGTAAGTTTTGGACCTGCCGTTGGCCCTACGCTTGGCGGATATCTCACCGAGTACTACGACTGGCGCATGGTATTTTATGTCAATGTCCCCATCGGGATCCTTTTGTTTATCGCCGGATGGATTCATCTGCCTAAATCCTTGACGTTTGAGAAAGTTAAATTCAATATTTTGAGCTTTTCATTGCTGAGTATCGCTACGATCTCTTTACTCATTATGCTCAGCCGTGGTCAACAATTGGGATGGTTTAATTCACAACTAATCGGATTTTTTCTCTTAGCGTCACTCCTCTCTTTTGCCTTGTACGCCTTGAGTGAACTGCATTCCAAAGAACCCCTGATCGATTTTAGCCTTTTTAAAAACATCACCTTTTTCAATGGGATCATGATCTACTTTTTTGTTTTAGGTTTTTCGATGTATCAGTATTTTTATCTTTTACCTATCTATTACGAACACATCAAAATGCTCCCTACGTTTGATGCCGGTCTTGCCGTCTTTGTCTTCGCACTTTTCATCGGTATATGTGCTCCAATAGCAGGAATTTTGGCCGATAAAATCGGAGCGCGAATAACCCTCTTGATGGCGACTGTCGTTTACGTCATCACCTCGATGACCATACTACCATCATTGAACTATTACACTCCGCTTCACCAAGCGATGATCTTGACCATCCCTTTCGGCATCGGTATGGGGCTCTTTTTCGCCCCCGTTACCGTACTTCTGCTCCAAAATGCACCCACACACAAGAGTGAACTTGCCATCGTCCTCATGGACTATTTTCGATTTGTCGGGGGAAGTTTCGGGACTGCACTGGCTACCAACAACATGGAGTATTTTAAAAATCTTTCGTTCACCCGTATGGAAGAGCTCCAAAACACGCAGTATCTCAGTGGATTTCTAGGTAACGCACAAGAACAGATGAGTATCACCCATGAACAGATGAGTGCCGTATTCGCAAACTACGAGGCCCTCATGAGCTACAGCTACGGATTCTACAACACCTTTGTCCATGCCGGATATTGGGGGTTGCTAGGCTCTTTCTTTGTTTTATTACTCTTCGTAAAATTGAAACCTTCCAAGGAAATCGTATGAAACTATTTATCGCTATGCTGATCCCCTCCCTCATGTTTGCGCAAAGCTATCGCGAAATGATTGAAAGCTTAAACAACTCGCTGCTTGTTCAAAGTGCACAACAGATGCAAAAAGCGGCCTTAGAAAATGCCAAAATGACGGAAGGAAAAAACTACCCGACCATCGACGCGACACTAAGTGCCATACGTTTTCAAGAAACGCCTAGTGTCACCTTCTACTCTCCAACACCGCAAACGGCACCCATGGGGACAAAAAACCATACCGAAGGAACTCTGAGTATCACCTATCCCCTCTTTAGCGGATTCGCCATCAGTGCTCTGAATGAAAAAGCAGCCATCGAACACGAAAAAGCAGGTCTTTTTGTATCCGATCTCAAACGAAATCTTTATTTGAATGCAACACGGCTATACGCTAGCGTTATCTCCGCTGAGAGTACCATAGAAGCATACAAAGAATCCAAAAAATCGATGGATGATGCCTATGCTAAAGCCAAAGGTTTTTACGATAACGGGCTTCTCGCTCCCGCAGAACTCTATGCTATTGAAGCAAAAACACACAATGTCAATGCACAGTTGGATCAAGCTAAAAATCGTAAGCGACAAGCCCTAAATCAGCTCTCCTATCTGACCCACAGCGACATCAAAGAGACAACGCCCTTTACTGATACGCTCACCGTACCTACACATGACGAATTGGTCAATATCGCCCTATCTGAGCGTGAAGATCTCAGAGCGTTGACAAAAGGGTTGAAGCTCGCTCAAAGCGACATCACTCTGGCTAAAAGCCAATACTACCCCAATATCGCTCTAGTAGGCGCGATTAAACACCAAGGCGATACGATGGAACTCAATGGTGATGGATACAGCAATGCTAACAAAAGCTACGCAGGGGCAACCGCATCATGGAATCTATATAACGGTATGTCTGACTCTCATGCTATCCAAGCGGCACAGGCACAAAAACTCTCTGCACAGCTAACCTATGAAGATTACAAAAATAAAGTGTCTATGGAAATTGATAATGCCTTTGAGGAGCTAAATACACTAGATGGAATGTTGCACAGTACGCAAATGGAAGTCAAAGCCGCCCAAGAGTACGCGAATCTCACACGCGGGCGCTTTGACAACAAACTGGCCAGTGCTGATGAACTTAGCCGCTCAATTGCTGATCTCTCCGCCGCAAAAGCAAAAGAAGCAACACTCAAAAGTGATCTGTTTACCCAAAAAGCAACCCTATGGCTACTTGGTGGACTGAGAGTGTATGAGGAAAAGGTATTAAAAAATACGAATTAATAATACATATGATTATTATGAATTTTTCTAAATAAGTTACTCATATTTCTGACCATTATATTCTAGCCAACCACCAAGATGATGCTTATGTGGATCATGATGCGTCCAGTGTACAACACCACCCTTGGCGTTATTTTCATATTCACCACAAAACTTTACTAAATCACCCTCTTTTAGTGAAGATACTTTTGGTGCTAAATCAATATTGTGAGCAATCAACAAGCTTTTCCCAGACGATAATCTAATGATAAACCTTTGATGACGACTATCTGTATTATCATCACTAAGTAATTTAGTAACATTTCCAGAATCACACATTTGCGGACCAGCATGTACAAAAGTGGCTGTGAAAACGAATAATAAACTAATAACACCGACAAACCTTACCATAATGATGAACCTATTAAACCAACGCAATCGCGTCGATTTCAACCAATGCATTTTTAGGAAGTGTTTTAACCGCCACAGTAGAACGAGCAGGCTTATGATTTCCGAAAGCCGCTGCATAAAGCTCATTGACCGCCACAAAATCGTCCATATTATCGAGAAAAATCGTTGTCTTTACAACTTTATTCATAGAGCTTCCTGCCGCTTCCAAAACCGCTTTGAGATTAGACAAAACTTGAGCGCATTGTTCTTTGACATCGCCTGTGAGCATCACGCCCTCAGGGGTCAAAGCGATTTGGCCTGATGTGAAGACCATACCGTTTGCAATCATCGCTTGGGAATATGGTCCTATTGCCGCAGGAGCATCGGGAGTTTGTACTATTGTCATCATGGCGTACCTTTATTTTTTGTATTTTCGCAAAGCATCATCGAGAATCGAGTTATAATCTTCGCTTCCCCAGTAACCTGGAATCGAGTAGAGAACTTTGCTGTTAGAAGGATCGATAAAATAACTCATAGGGACCATTTTTGCCGTTAGGTTCTTTGGATAAGCACTCTTATCTTTAGTGACATTAACCGCTTGAAACTTAGCATTAATCCGTGAGACAATCTCTTCGTCTTGCAACGTCGTATTCTCCATTTTTCGGCACCAACGGCACTGCTCACTTGTAATCAACACCATCAAAGGTTTTGACTCTTTTTTAGCCTTTGCCAATGCTTGCTCGTACGAGTTATTCCACGTAATCTCAGCACCGAATACGAATACAGTGAACATCATCAGTAAAAATATTTTTTTCATCATTTACCTTTTAACTGTTACGTATTTTATCAAAATTGTTCAATCAGACGACTGAATACACGGTGCAATTGTTCTACTTCATGAATCGAAGTACGTTCATTGGGTGCGTGAATCGTATCGTTAATCACCCCAAACTCGATCACATCAATCCCGTACGCAGCGACAAAACGGGCATCCGATGTCCCCCCTGCCGTTGAATGTTTTGGCGTGATATGACATACTTCACGAATGGAGTCGCTTAGGATTTGAACGATCCGTGTATGGGTATCCGTCACAAAAGCTTGCGCCGACTGATCAAGGCTAAGAGTGTAAGGCAGTCCTTCAAAATGATGAGCAATAAACGCCTCAATGGCCGCTTTATCGGTCTTGGTCGAGTTACGGACATTGAACATCATCTTCAGCTTTCCAGGAGAGACATTGGTCGTTTCAATTCCTGAGCGAATATCGGTCACGACCAATTGGCTTGGAGCAAAATACTGATCTCCCTCATCTAAAAAAGCCCCGGCAACTTTTGAAAGAACCCGTGCGATTTGATGGATCGGATTGATCGCTTTTTCAGGGTATGCCGCATGTCCTTGCTTGCCGTGCAGTTCCAGCACACCGTTGATCGAACCTCGTCGCCCTACTTTGATCGCATCTCCAAAAATCGTTTCACACGTAGGTTCCGCTACCACAACCGCATCAGGCAATAAGCCATATTCTTTTAAATACGCCAACACTTCAACGGTTCCAAATTTCGCAGGCCCCTCTTCATCTGAAGTGAGCAAAAGTGAGAGTGTCCCGTTAAAATACTGGGCATCCTTGAGCGCTTGCGTAAAAGCACTCACGCCGCTTTTCATGTCCTGAGCACCGCGCCCGTAGATGTATCCATCGATCTCTGTCGCCGTATAGGGATCGGTGATCCATCCGTCTCCTGCAGGAACCACATCAACATGCCCTGCAAAACACAAATGGGGACCCTCTCCAAAACGACGATAGGCAAAAAGGTTCTTCACCCCTTCTCTATCAATACGAATGGCAGTAAATCCGACCAAATAGTGCTCAATAAATTCCAACATCCCCCCATCATCAGGAGTTTGGCTTTTGGATTCGATAAATTGTTTAAAAAGTTCAATAACGTTCAATTGGTTTCCTCTATAATAATCATGAACACTAATTATAATCTGACGTACATTGATTTTGCCTTCGGAGATTTTAGCTGTCGGCGAAGTTCAAGTCCATCATATTCTGACGCCAAATTTTCCCTAATCCGTTTTGCATTGGCCAAGAAGCCCTCATGCATATGAAGAGATTCGGCAAATTCCAGGCCGTATACACTGCTGCCACGTCCTGCACGTAAGATACGATCATACACTAAGCTGTCACTTTTGTCATCATAATGGACACTCAGATGCAAACTCACAACAGTACGCAGATTTACAAGTTCATTGACCATGGAGAGCTGATGCAAATGGGTTGTCAATATAAAAATGGAATTATTTATGGCAAGTTCGATTATTGTACTAGCGACAATAGCAACCGCAGATAATGTTTCCGTACCATGACTGATCTCATCACCCAATACCAGCGTTTTTGGAGTTACTTTATGAAAAATGCTGTTGAGTTCAAGCATCTCCACCCCAAACGTCGAAAGCGATTTGACAACATTGTCGCGCGATAAGATACGGGTAAACAATGCTTCAAAAGGGGAAAATTTCATTGCTCTGGCAGGGACAAAAAAACCGGCTTGCGCTAAAATAACCGCAATTCCTATGCTTTTCATCAGGGAAGACTTCCCGCTTGAATTAATACCATACAGCAAGACCCCATTGATATTGGCTCCGTCATGGACTCTTGGATTGAGCATCACTGTTTGGGGATACGGCATATCCAGATAATCGCGATTTCCCATTACAATGTCGTTCGGAACGTAGTCATTGCCTTGTGCCTCTACGAGAAGGTGACGCAGTCCCATAACCTGTATAAACGATTCATCTCTGTGTGTTTTGACCAATGTCGGACGGCATAGGCCATGCCGTTTTGCCACCAAAGCCGATGTTACCGCGACATCGATCTGCGCTATCCATAAAAGAAGCGAACCAATAAACGTATTTTGCTCTTTAAGCCACTGTGATCGATTATGGTTATTGCGAAACTCACAGCACCAATCTCGAATCGCAGATGCCCCTACCAGTCGTATAACTACGTTATGCTTCACCAAATACTCATCTATTGCAGCCAAGCGTTCTAATCCTTCACACAACTTTTCTGCTTGCTTGTCCCAAAATTTATGGAGCCGCACAATAGCCCATGATTGGGATATATTTGGCAAAAGTGCTAATTCCTGATCCAAAAAATCACAGTGTGAACGCAGTTTTTCAATAAGTTCATACCGTTCGTTAAGTTCATCTGTATCAGTGATAGGAAGACCAAAACGAAAGCGTCCTAGCTGTTGTCCCTCCAACGTTCGCATCTTTAAAAAAAGTTTAGCGATACTCGGCTCCCGCTCATCATGCGATACCATTTCCAGCTGTTCCAGAGGATTGTTCCCCATTTGAAGTAATCCATGCATTTGCAAGACTTTTGGAGTGACAAATGGGAGAAAACTGCTGTTCTGGACATGCATAGAGAGTAACCCAAGAGCCATAGCCGCCTGAGCAGACTCTTCCAAACTCAGATGATCAATAGGATTTAAAAGAGAACGCAAAGCAAAAACATTTTCAAATAACTCATTTTGTTCACTGGATGATAAAAGCGTCAATTCAAGCACAACATCAAATGACTCAAAATGATGTTTTAGAGTTTCGTACAGAGCAGATGAAGACGTACCAATAATTATTTTTTTCGCTGAGGCAACAAACAGCAAATGTAAAATCTTGTCGATGGTGGCATAGGGGTGTGAAGCATCGGATGCAATTTCACATACCCAGCCACTCATCCCCAATGCCCCTATGAAAGCAAAACCGGCACAAATACCATCTATATCTTCAGTGATGTATAAACCGCACAGTGGATTGGTCATCAAATAGTGGTCCATAAATTTCTTCTCCATCCAGAATCATTATATATTAATATTATTTTATAATAATCTTTTGTTTTTTTAATACTTTTGATACAATAACCCAAACAAATAAAAAAATAAGCTTAGGAAGCATACCATGAAACATCCTACTCCCATAAATGAAGAAGTATTTTTTGACGGGCGAAGTCTCATCTCCGAAACCGATACCAAAGGGATCATCACATTTGTAAACCGTAAATTTAGTGAGATGAGTGGTTACAGTAAAGATGAAGCCATAGGACAGCCGCACAACCTGCTTCGTCATCCTGATATGCCAAAAGTGGCATTTGAACAAATGTGGAAAATCATTCAAGACGGAAAAATTTGGGAAGGTTACGTCAAAAACCTTCGAAAAGATGGAAAATTTTACTGGGTTATTGTCAATATCGTTCCCAAAAAAGATGCTTTAGGAGAAATCATAGGCTACATAGCGTCACGCAAAGTTCCAGAGCGTATCCGAATACAAAGTATCGAACAACAATACAAGCAGATGATTGACAAAGAACGTTAGATCTTCTCATTCAGCCATTTTCGCTGGCGATATACTCTGTAAAACCATATCCCTTTGATAAATGTTTCGATACCCATCGCCAGATAGACACCAACAATGCTCATCCCATAATGCACAACAAGTCCTGCAGGCAGAATACGAAAGCACCACATTGAGGTGGTGCTAATACGCAGTGTTGTACGTGTAGCCCCCGCACCGCGCAATGCTCCGCTCATAACAAAAGTGACAGCAAGTGGAATTTGAGTTACTCCCACAAGGCGCAAGTAAAGCGCCGCCTGATCAATCGTATCCGCATCATTCGTAAAAAAGTGGGCTAAATAATGAGGGAAAACAACTAAAACAACCCCCACGCTACCCATAAAACCCGCCGCGATCTTGGCGCTGAGCAATCCTGCCTCATACGCATTTTCTTTTTGTTTCGCTCCCAGATACTGCCCGCTTAACACCATCGCCGCAACTGAAAATCCATAGCCCGGCATAAAGGCAAATGCCTCTATGCGCGCCCCCACTTGATACCCCGCAAGAGCCTGAGTTCCATACGATGCGATCAGCCAGACAAAAATCAAAAACGCACTGATTCCGATAAAACGCTCTGCCACTGCCGGAAATCCGATCATCACAATCCGCTTGACATCGCTCCAATGGAAAATGGGGATAACTCGTATCTTTTTTCCCCTATAAAACAGCCACGTGTAAGCTACTAAACTAAAACCGTATGCGCACAAAGTCGCATACGCTGCACCCACAATCCCCATCGCTTCAAAGCCGCCATGCCCAAAGATAAACATATAGTTCAATCCGGCATGCAAAGCGGCAGAAAAAATTTTGATATAGAGAGAACTTTTGGTGTCCCCCGCGGCACTTAGCACCGTAAACGCCAACGTATCCATAAAAATCAAGATCATTCCCAACGATAACGTACCAAAATAGGTACTTCCTAGTTGGACAACTTGCGCGTCCGAACCCATCAAACGAAAAAAGCTCTCCGAACCGTAATAGCCAATTGCCGTGATGACAAGCGAAAGCACTAACGCCATAATAGCCGTGACGTAGGCAACACTTCCTGCACGCTTCACTCGACCGCTTCCGATGTAGCGTGCAATTACCGCACTTCCACCGACGACATAAAGCCCCATGAGCGTCTGAATCAGCATCATAAACTGCATACTCAAACCCACCGCAGCCAATGCAGCAATGCCCAATGTACCTACCATCAGCATATCAATGAGCAACTGAACAATATCAAGAAGTTGTTTTAAAGCGGCCGGAATGGCCAAGGAAATAACGCGGCGTTTAAGGCTGAGTGAGTTCAAGACTGTATAAGCGAAGCGATCTCACTCATCGCACCAAAAAGCTCTTCTTTGGTACCAAATCGTATCTCCACACGATTAACCGGAACCTCACCCACGGGATCAAAATCACAAATCAAGACATAGGCTTCAAGCGTAATCTGCTCTTTTTTCATGTCTGCCCATTCAAGGGATACCGAGGCACTCTCTCCACCCGCACTGATCAATGCAGCAGGATACAAACGTGTCACCAGAGATAAATCAATTTCCCCACCTTCATATGCGTATAATTTTTGAGTCATAATCCAATCTCCTGAAGTTCATGCTGTTGACGCAGCCATCGATAATAAAGTGCTGCAATGAGAAATGCTCCTCCCAACACCAATGTAATAGATTCCAACGTCCATCCAAGCTTTACTAAAAAGCCTATCAACAAAGAAACCAAGCCCCCTACTGTTAAAAAAATCATATCATTATAAGCGACCACACGCCCATAATACTCATGATGAGTATGTTTTTGTAACAGTGTGTACGTATACGACCATAATGTCGTTGTCATAAAGCCTACCAACACCGATGCAGCCAGTGAAGCATAAAAATTAGACATAGCCCATGCCCACAATCCAATCGCAAATGCTTCTGCCAGTAGTAAAAATTCCAATCGTTTAATCGTGACCCATTCTCCCAAAAACAAAGGGCCAATCGCTAATCCCACCGCACGCGCAGCATGGACCAATCCAATTCCTAATGAAACAGCAATGATATTCATATAATACTTCTGCGCGCTCAACACAACTAAAGCATCAAAAGCCGTAAACGCGACCACCGAATGCAGCAACATCAAATGCCATACGACCCGCTCTTTTCGTATGTAGCGTAACGCATCCCCCATCATCGTTAAAAAACGCTCTGAGACTCGTACAGTCTGAACCTCAAAGTGTAAGTTCATCTGAAGAACCAGCACCAGCACAAACAAAAAAGCATCCAACAAAAAAGCGTACGTGACGCCAAGAGCATAAACAACAACACCGCTCAATGCCATTCCAAGCGTATACGACAATGACCAGATAATCGAATGAATTTCATTCGCACTTTGAAGTGATTTTCCACTCAAAATTCGAGGTAAAAGGGACATTTCAACGGTAAATTGAAAACTGGCAGCTGCCATTCTGGCAAATACCAGAACATAGAGTAACGGTAGTTTCGACACCTCATCAATACTGACCAACATAAGCGTACAACTAATCTCAATCAGGGTCAATAAAATCATCAGATTCTTAGGAGAAACTCGGTCGATTATAACACCGCTTAAGGGTGCTTGCAACACTCCGGCAAAAAAATGCAATGCCGCCACAAAAGCAATGGTAGAAGCATCCACATGCAACGTGATCAGTAAAGTATAAATAGCCACATTGCTAAACCATGCCCCAAAATACGCAATCAGCTGTATAAGAGAGAGTTTAGCAAGCAAAGGTTCAGTACGTAAAAGGTTCCAATAGCGTTTCATAAATGGAAGCGTAGCATAGTAAAATCGATTCGAGATTAAAGTTTTCATATTACTGGTCGATTTAGGTGTATCAATCGAATAAGCTTATGATGCACAAGGAGCGTTATTATGGAAATTCTACAATCGACTGCAAAAATGCAGCAAGCCCAAATGGGTACATCAAGACCAGCTCAAGAGCCAGCTGCACAAAGTGTTCAGCAGCTGCAAAAAGCACAAATTAGCCAAGATAAAGTATCTGAGGCAAACACCGAAGCAAAAACAACCAAAGTAAGTTCTCAAAAAGATATGGATGCCCTTATTGAACAGCTTAATAAGTCTCTTGACCCCTTCAGCACTACATTGCGTTTTGGTTACGATGATGCCTTTTATGTTTCGGTAATTGACACTCAGCGCAATGCAGTCCTAAGACGTTTTCCGCTTGAACAGGCAGAACAATTATTGCCTAAGATGAAAGAAGTGACAGGGATGCTTTTCGATATAAAAGGCTAATAACAAACTTATTTAATCAATTTCGATACAGTATAATCAAGGATATTTTTATGTATAACAACAATCTTGCCTACAACACTTATGCTCAAAATAATATTGGGGTAGAATCCCCGGAAAAGCTCATCCAGATGATGTATGAGGGTGTTTTACGTTTTAATATGCAAGCAAAACGTTCTATTAACGACGGAGACATTGAGAGACGAACCTATTGGATCAATCGCTCAAATGCTGTCATTAGCGAACTGATCAATATCCTCGATTTCAATCAAGGTGATGTTGCTCATTATCTTGCAGGACTGTATCAGCATCAATTGCGTCTTCTTTTAGAAGCAAATATTCATAATGATATTGCAAAACTTGATGAAGTCAATCAAGTAATGAAAGGTCTTCTAGAGGCTTGGAGAGAGAACGTCAATGTGGCTGACCAACTTTAAAAAGGCAGTTATCCTAAAGGAATTTGAAACACTGGAGCATCTTATCAATGAAATGCCTCCTATGGAGTCTCTCTCACAGATGGAAGAAGCCGCCTATTTATTGCATTACGCTAAAACACTTTTAGAAATGGAACAGTCATCAATGCTTGTTTCCCTTCAACAACTTAAAAATACGATAGATTTTTTAAAAGCAACCGAAAATACCCCCGCATCTTCGATCAATTTTAAACTTTAACCCTGCACTCATCTACTTTTTGCTAAAATCGCGCCATTTACTCCACAGTTGTGGAAAATATACTCATAGGAATTGTGATGAAAAAAGAGGTCAAAAAAGTAGTACTAGCCTATTCTGGCGGTCTTGATACCAGTGTTATCCTCAAGTGGCTTCAAGATGAATACAAATGTGAAGTCGTGACGTTCACGGCAGACATAGGTCAAGGTGAAGAAGTAGAACCGGCACGTGCGAAAGCAATCAGTCTTGGGATCAAGCCTGAAAACATTTACATCGAAGACCTTCGCGAAGAATTTGTCCGTGATTATGTTTTCCCTATGTTTCGTGCCAATGCTATTTATGAGGGAGAGTATCTTTTAGGTACTTCCATCGCCCGTCCACTCATTGCAAAACGCCAAGCAGAAATTGCTCGCATAACAGGTGCAGACGCAGTAAGTCACGGCGCAACCGGAAAAGGAAATGACCAAGTGCGCTTCGAGATGGGCTACCTGGGACAAGACAGTTCCCTTACCATTATCGCTCCATGGCGGGAGTGGGATCTTAACTCCAGAGAAAAGCTTCTCGCTTATGCTGCAGAACATGGCATTAAAATCGAGATGAGCGGCACAAAATCTCCGTATTCTATGGATGCGAATTTGCTCCATATCTCTTATGAGGGCGGTATCTTAGAAGATCCTTCCGCTGAGCCTGAAGAGAGTATGTGGCGTTGGACAACTTCACCTGAAAATGCTCCCGATAAGGCTGAGTATATTGAAATTGGCTATGAAAAAGGCGATCCTATTTCTCTTAACGGAAAAGCGCTTTCACCTGCGATTATGCTAGAACAACTCAACATCATCGCAGGACGCCACGGTATCGGACGTGCTGATATCGTCGAAAATCGATTTGTAGGGATGAAAAGCCGCGGATGTTATGAAACGCCAGGTGGAACCGTTATGCTCAAAGCACACCGAGCCATTGAATCACTCACGCTTGATCGCGAAGAAGCACATCTCAAAGATGAATTAATGCCACGCTATGCAAAACTCATTTATAATGGATTTTGGTTTGCTCCTGAACGTGAAATGCTCCAAGCCGCTATTGACAAAACCCAGCAAAATGTTCGTGGAAGCGTCCGTTTGAAACTTTATAAAGGTGGTGTTTATGTTGTCGGACGAACCTCGGATCTCTCTTTGTTCAATCCTGAATATTGTACGTTTGAAGAAGATTCTGTTTATGACCAAAAAGATGCCGGCGGATTTATCAAACTCAACGCTCTACGCTTTATTATCGCTGGTAAAGCGCGAAAAAACAAATAAGGAAAAATCATGAGTACTACTATTACTAAAATTGATCCAGAATCTGTTGAGTTCAAAACGGAACTTGAAAAAACCATCAAATTTACGGATAAAGTGTGCAGCCAATTTGGCTTTTCCTACAATCCTGATTTTGAAATCAATCAAGGCATACAATTTGGTTTAACGCGTAATAAATTGATGCACGGTAAACGCTATTGCCCTTGTTTCTTTATCACAGGAAATAAAGAAGAAGATCGTATCTGCCCATGTAAACCAGCGCTTGAACATGAAATTCCTGTTGATGGTGTCTGTCACTGCCAAATTTTTTGTACACCAGAGTACGCAGCAGCTCAAGCAAAAAGCGAAGAACTTCAACAAGTTGTTCACCAACACTCACGAGGCCTCTCAAAAGAAGAGTGTGAGTTTTTACTGCAAAAGAGCAATATTGACACCGATGAACTTGCTTCACTTTTTGAAGCACGTGAGCTTGGAATGGTCAACTTCAAAGTCGTTGACGTACGTGAATGGATGGAGTGGAAATCAGGTCGTATCGCGGGCGTAGATGCCTTGGTACCAACGAGCAGTTTCTTCCAAACATTGACCGAAGCCGCATTAAGCATGGATGAACACATCATTGTTTACTGTCATGTCGGCAGTCGTAGTGCCCATTGTCAACGTATCCTAACCGATATGGGCTATAAAAAAGTGTCCAATTTAGCGGGTGGAATCGTCACCTATCATGGTGAAGTTCTACGCGGATAATCAAAAGGAAAAGAATGAAAGTATTATTAACCAAAGATGTCAAGGGTGTCGGTAAGGCCGGAGAGATAAAAGACGTAGCCGATGGTTATGGGAAAAATTTCCTCATCGGAAAAGGGCTCGCACAGGCAGCAACCAATGAAGTATTGAAAAAATATGAATCCGATCAGCGAAAAAAAGCAGCAACTGATGCGGCTGAAATTGAGCGCCTAACTGCCATCAAAACAACTTTGGCAAATATCAAAGTGGTTATTAGTAAAAAATTGGGTGATACAGGACATCTTTTTGGTTCCGTAACCAAAGATGAAATTACTCACGCCCTGCAAGCTCAGCACGGTATTGAAATAGACAAAAAAGAGCTCGATGCCAAGCACGGAATCAAGACTACCGGCATGCACGATCTCGACCTCAAACTAGGTCATGGCATCCACGCAACTCTTCATCTAGAGATCAAAGGTGAGTAAGGCTGGATTCGTAGCTCTTATCGGCCGACCTAATGCTGGAAAAAGTACCATGATGAACTGGATTTTGGGTGAAAAAATCGCTCTGGTCAGCCAAAAAGCAAACGCAACACGCAAACGTTCCAACGCAATCGTCATGCACCATGATGACCAAATCATTTTTGTAGACACACCAGGTCTTCATCAAGCCGAAAAAATGCTCAACCAATACATGCTCGAAGAGGCTCTCAAGGCCATTGGCGATTGTGATATCGTTGTCTATTTGGCACCGGCATCGGACAAAACGAGTTTTTATGAAAAGTTTTTAGAGATTAACGGCGATAAGCGTAAGCATATTATCGTTCTGAGTAAAATCGATCAAATTTCTCAATCCGATCTGCTTAAAAAGATCGGGGAATACAATCAATACAGTGATAAATTTGAAGCTCTTATCCCTATGTCTGTTACCAAAAATGTAGGTAAAGAAGATTTACTCAATACAATCGTCAAACACCTCAATGAATCTCCCTATCTGTATGATCCTGAAAACATCACCACAGAGATGATACGGACCATCTATAAAGAGTTTATACGAGAAGCAATTTTTGACAACATTAGCGATGAAATCCCTTATGAGTCTGACGTTTTGATCGACAAAATCGATGAAGACTCCCCGACAGAACACATCCGCGCCACCATTATTGTCGAAAAAGAATCTCAAAAAGGGATTATTATCGGTAAAGGGGGAGTTGCTATCAAACGTATCGGTAAAAGTGCCCGTGAAAAAATCGAACGTCTCGCCTCCAAACCCGTTTATCTTGAACTTTTTGTTTCGGTTAAAAAAGGGTGGACCACCGATAAAAAGTTCTTAAGCGATTTAGGATACGAATGGTAAAAAAACTTTTATTACTCCCTTTTGTCATCACCTCTCTTTTTGCGGGGGAAGTGATGGATCTCTACCGCAATGGAGGGATGAGAGCCATTCAAAAAGAGATCGATCACGGCATAGGTGATACAACCTACTGGCAGTCTAAACTGGCCCAAAAAGACCTCCGTTTCGGATACTATGAGTCCACCAATACCCTCTTGATTTGCGGAAAAGATCATTCAAGCCTTAACTTTTATCGAAAAGACAAAAATGAGCGCTTTGCCCTCCAAAAAAGTATCTCTGCATTTACCGGTAAATATGACGGAGACAAAGTAAATGAAGGGGATAGAAAAACTCCTATTGGTGTTTATACCATCACCCATAAACTCAATACCGTTGATCCCTTCTATGGTCCTATGGCATTTGTAACCTCTTATCCTAATCTCTATGACCATATTCGCGGTAAAAATGGTTCTGGTATCTGGATTCATGGTGTCCCTGCTGATGGAAATCGTGACAGTTTCACCAAAGGGTGTATCGCCATCAACAATGATGAGCTAACCGGATTGGATCAAGCAATTGATTATAAAAATACCTTACTACTCATTGACTCTAAGCTAAAAGAACACGCAATATCTCCTTATGCAACCATAATGTCACAGCTGTATCAATGGAGATATGCATGGAAATACAATGATTTTCAAACCTATCTTTCGTTTTATGACACTACGTTCATACGTTACGATGGGATGGAATATTATGATTTTAAAATCTATAAGCAGCGTATTTTTGATAAAAAAGAGTCAAAAGAAATCCTTTTTTCTAACCTTAATATTATCCCGTATCCTGGTGAACGCTCGAATCTATTTATGGTTACCTTTGATGAAACATATACAAGCGATAAGCATAATTTCGCCGGTCAAAAAGTCTTAATGCTCTTACTAAATAACGATCAATCCATCTCCATTATTTCCGAGCAGTAAGATGCGGTTTTTCATTGCTCTTTTTTCCCTAACCACTCTCTTGCTCGCCCTTCCATTTTCCATCATAAAACATGAAACATCCACCAGAGAAGGGCCTACCCTATTTGTTATAGGCGGTATACACGGAAACGAACCTGGCAGTTATTTTGCGGCTTCGATCCTTTCGGAATACTACACAATAACAAAAGGGAATTTATGGGTTATTCCAAACCTCAATCATGAAAGTATTATGATGAATAACCGC
This sequence comes from Sulfuricurvum sp., assembly GCA_041661985.1. GTDB lineage: Bacteria > Campylobacterota > Campylobacteria > Campylobacterales > Sulfurimonadaceae > Sulfuricurvum. Next base: position 368,662 of record JBAZTK010000001.1, read on the forward strand.
GGTGTAAATGGTGACATGAATCGCAAATTTGCTGATATTGACATGGATGATAGCGATTTTCCAATAGTCGATGAGCTTAAAAAAATTATCGTCGATCCTCAAGTTGATCTCATTCTTAATCTTCACGACGGACATGGCTTTTATCGAAAAGCATATCAAAATACAATTTTCAACCCAGGAGCATGGGGGCAGACATGTGTCATAGATCAAATATCTCTCGATAGTGATCATATCTATAAAGATATGAATAAAATTGCTTCTACTGTGAGTCAAGAGCTCAATGGCGATCTTATACAAGATCACCATTGCTTTGATGTGCGTAACACCAATACTCGCTTTGATGATGAAGCAATGAAGCATTCTTTGACTTTCTTCGCGATCAATCACAACAAGCCGGCATTTGCAATTGAAACTTCTAAAAACCTACCGACCTTAGAAGAAAAAGTATTTTACCAACTCCGTGCCATTGAGGGCTATATGCACTATATGGGAATTACTTATACACGTTCTTTTGAATTAACCATAAACGATTTAAAAAGAATCCTTAATATGAATGAAAATGTGACTATCAACACTAACATAAATTTAAATTTAGAAAACTTAAGAAAAGATTTAAGTTTTGTTCCGCTAAAATCAGAATTGAACGATTTTAACTTTACCCATCCTCTTGGTGGTATGCTTAAGAAAGATGGAAAATTTAATCTCTATATTGGTAATCGGAAGATCACGTCTTTATCGCCAAGTCTCCATACAGATATAAAATGTACAGACGATCTGGTTCTAGATATTGATGAGAAAAAAGAGAATATTACTTATGCTAAAGAATATTTTGTAACAACCGATGTTAGTATTAGCAATAGATCAAAAACACGTACAAATTTCATCGGTTTTACTCAAAAAGGTAAAACTGACGAAAGTAATGTTCGTGTTGCATTGAAAGATTTTGATCCAAAATATTCGATCGATAATGACGCAAAAATATATCGTGTTGAATTTTATAAGAAAAATGATTTTTGCGGCATGATTTTGATACATTTTAAATAGGAAAATAGGATGAGCAAACAGCAAACGTTTTCAACCATCATATCAGCCAATCCTTACCGGAAAGACTTTTATACTGGTACGCTTAACAGTATTTCTAGCATTGCTTCGCCGTCATTTTCAAAAGAGCAGTACGCAGTCTCTTTTTTAAATACAAAGGGATTCATTTCCGCTTTAATCGGTATAAGTAAAAATATTCCGGAAGATGATGTATATGATGCTTTGGAAAACAAAGTTTATGAAGAACTTGCTCTTGATATGGCGCTTGAATATCAATTTCAATACATTGAAGCAACCGGAAACGCGACAGAAACTGAAAATTTCTATCATGTATTTGTTGTTGATCCGCTCACGTTAGAACAGGAATTCGCCCCTACCGTAGAACAAATAAAGTATATTGATCAGATAGTACCGGTACCGTTACTGTTAAAATCACTCTATGTTAAAGAAATTTTGGATTCAAGTGGTGTTCACGGGTTTATTTATTTTCAAGAAAATGACGCATTTTTGGCGATATACAGGGATCAAGAATTCATATATGCTAAATCATTAAAATATTCACTTAAGCAGATGCATGAACGCTTTTGCGAGCTAATCGGTGAACTGATTGAGTTAAGCAGTTTTGAAAATATTTTATCTGCACAGGGATTAAATCCAACAAATACGGAATATCAAAAAGCATTATTTAAACTCTTTGGTGAAGTCTTTCTGCACATTAATGATATCATCACCTACGCTAAGCGTGCATTTGAAATTAAACTGTTTGACGCTATTTACATAGGCAGTGCTGTTGGCACTATCAGTGGATTGGATGAATATGCCCAAACCTATCTTGGTCTAAAAACACATCCATTCGATTTTGATTATGGATTTAAAACAAGCGGAGTAAAAGCAGACCAAATTCACCAACTCATGCATCTCTATGCACGTCTTGAATCAGATGAAAGATATGAATGTAACTTTACGATCTTTCATCGTCCTCCTCCTTTTGCTAAACGAGACAGTGGAAAACTAATTCTTGTTGTAGCTGCTTCACTAGCAGCAGCATTATTATATCCTGGTACGTATTGGGGTCTTTCTTATGTTGAAGAATTTCACTATGCACTCATGAATCAAGAATATGAAAAAGTACACATTGAGAAAATGACCCGTGAGGCGACTGTTAATCTAAAAACATCCAATAAAAATGCAGCTCAAGCACTTTTAGATGAGGAAAAAGCCGCATATAAACAAAAACAGGACAGTTTGATACAAATTAATGATAAAAAAGTCAATTATCCAATGAAAGCAAAAATTGCAGCAGATTTCACACGCAGCTTTAACCAGTATCGTGTCAAATTGCAATCAATGGGTTACAGCGAGGATGCCAACTCAACCGTAAAAGCTTTCAGCTTTATGCTGACTGCTGCAAAGACGCAAGATGTTACGGCACTGCTAAAGCATCTCACTGATACCAAAAGAGATCGATACGATTTTGATCTTCAGTTAATTTCTTATGATAGCAACACTTCATCTTATCTTAGTGAGCTCAAGGCGGTACTAAAATGAAATTTAATATCGAGGACTACCTCTACTCACTGGATCAGACTCTCTCTTTAAAAAGTGAACGCGATAAAATGGTAATGTTTGTGATGATTTTCGCTTCGTTATCCGCATTTTCATATCTACTTTTATGGGAAAGTTCCGAAGCCTCTTTCAAGGTATCACATGAAAAAGCCATTCAAATGGAAAGTGACCTTACCAATGATAAAAATTACTTAGAGGCCAACCCTGTTGAAAAAATTGCTCAGTTAGAACGAGAAACTGTTGCTATTCAAGTAGAACATCAGCACTATATTCAATATAACACCTATATTAAAGAGCAAATCGAGCAAATTTCATCTCTCTATTATGATGAAAAAGTATGGGGAGGCTATTTGGACTCTATTTCAAAATATGCACGTGCATATAATGTTAAGCTGCTGCAATTTGGAAATACACTGACAACCGACAACAGTTCGTTTGGACATGTATTAGATATTCATGTTAAAGCTGAAGCCCCTTATAAAAATACTCTCAAATTCATTAATGCATTAGAGCAAAGCTATCTGGTAGTTGACCTGCATGATTTTAATATGATGGCGGACAAAAAACTAACCAGTGATTTGAACATTTCAGTATGGGGGATCGTGCGACAATGAAAACACTTACTATCACCTCAAGTTTCATCCTGACATTGACACTTAGTGCATCGAATAGTATTAATGCCCCGATGACATTACCAACGACTGAAAATGTAACCGTTCTTCAAGTGAAAAGTGACAAAGAACTGGCATGGGTAGATGAGCAAATCAGGGCGATTTTACCTGCTAGAATTGGTGTAGCAGATGGATTTATTAATTCATTGACCGATCCGATTAAATACACATCACCCGAACCAAAATTACGCATGCTCGGTGGTAATCTTTTAGCACCTCCTAGATTGGGAAGTATGCCAATGCTTCCTAGCATACCAAAAGTGGTGATAGAGCCTTTACGATTAGAAGGGTTGATGAATAAATCAGCTCTTATTAATGGAAAATGGTATCACATTAATGATGCTGTTCGCAGCTACACACTAGCTGAGATCAAGGCAAGCTCTATTTTGTTATCCGGTGCTAAAGGTCAGCAGTTGATCTTATTTATCAGTAAGCAAAATAATAATATCAAAATTAATACCAAATAGGGAAGCACAATGAGACCAGTATTTACATCAAATGCACGAGCATTCTTATTATCAGTTACGGCAGCTACACTATTAACGGCGTCAGCACAGGCTGACTGCACCTACGAGTTATTTAATATCGCCTCTGTCAAAGGTACAAGTGTAGGTGATTTTATTGATCAAATTAGTGATGAATGTGGAATGAGCGTCATAGTAACGGATGCCGAAGCCGAAAGTATTCTCAAAAAACAGATGCATAAGACCTATCTGAAAAACTTGACGATCAATGAGGTTCTTGATTTGATCATCAAAGAAAACAATCTACAATACAGTCTTCAAAACAATGTACTAAAGATTGCCTATCTAACAACTAAAACCTATCAGCTCGATTATATCAGTGGAGAGCGTAAAGGTGAGGGTAGTACTAACATCCGATTGAGTTCCAATACGGGAGCTGCAGCTGGAAGTGCATCTAGTACGACAGGTGCAACTGGGACTGCATCTGAATCAGGAAGCGGAGCATCTTCTGAATCAGGAACTAATATTTCATCAAAAGATGAAGTGAAATTTTGGACTGACTTAGACAATGAGATTAAAAGTATTCTAAACCGTCCTGAAGACAATTACAAGCAAACATCTCAAGATACAACGGATCAAAATAACAGTGATGATATACACAGCGTTTACATCAACAAAAGCGCTGGTATGGTTACCGTTACGGCTACTAATAAACAGCTACAACGCTTAGACAAGTACATCGGCGATTTGCAGAAAAAAATGCAGACACAAGTAATGATTGATGTCAAAATGTACAGTGTTGTGTTCGAAGATGGCAGCACAACCGGGATCGATTGGGCGCAGCTGTATGCACTTCAAAATATTGATTTAGGCTTCAACAGCTATAATACAAAAAATCTTACTTCGTTCACTGGGACGGCAGCTACTACTACAGGTGGTACGAGTACTAATATCATTTCACCTATTACAGCAATCACAGGAACTCCAAACAGCGTGGCGAGTGTTTTCCAAATTGGGGCAAAAGGGCATTTAGGTGAAGTGCTTAAATTTTTGAAGACACAGGGGGATGTATACGCTATATCCAATCCAAAGATATTGACACTCAACAATCAGCCGGCGCTAATCACTGCAGGGACAGAACTTTTTTATAAAACAACCAGTACCTCAACTCTTGCTGGCGGAACAACGGCTCAACAAGCAACCTCAGAAGTTGTTAGTTCTGTTTTCTCAGGAGTACTACTAGATATCACCCCTGAAATATCCAATGATGGTAGTATTACCTTGCGTATCAACCCCTCCATATCCGATGTTGCAAGTCAACTTGCAACGGACAATTCATTACGCTCTATGCCGCCTGACTTGAGCCGCCGTCAGATGTCCTCTGTCGTCACAGTTAAAGATGGAAGCACCGTTATTATGGGTGGTCTCATTAACACTAAAAATGATATAAAAACCCATAAAGTCCCTCTATTGGGTGATCTTCCAGTCTTAGGGTGGTTATTTAAATCTGAAGGTGTAGCGAAAAAGACCGAAGAAATCGTCATTATAATAGAACCACATATTGTTAAAAATGATGGTTCTAATATGAATCTAACAGACCTAGGCTATAGCCGTATTGGATCGGCTATTGAAAAAGATACCTTAGAAAAATCCATAGCAGTTAAGCAAGAAGAAAAAATACTAAAAGAACTAAAAGAGGATAGCAAGTAACGAATGGATAATTCGCTATTTGCAAAACCTCGCGATCTTTTCATTGACATAGTCAATCCAATAGACTATGTGCAAATCGATAGCGTGTCACACATATATCAAAGCCTCAAAACTTCAGTCCAAAAACCTCTGAAAATGATTTTACTTTATGGAAGACCTGGTACGGGGAAGAGTATGTTGTTGCATAAGCTCCATCATGACCTGTCCAAGCATCAAAAAGTATGCATGATCGATATTCCTATTATTGACGAAGACGATTTTTTAAGAGTTCTAGCTCATAAAATATACTCGTATGCCAGCAGAGAAGCGCTTACTCTCACCAGATTTTTAGAACTTTCAGCTGCTGTAAATTACCCGGTTATCCCCATTGTCTTGCTCGATGAAGCGCAACTTTACAGTTCTGCCTTAATGGAGAAAATACGTCTTATTTCCGATGCTCGCGCCCTTAAATTTGTCATTGCTCTTCACAAAACCGATAACGAAGACATCATTGCAAAAGAACACTTCCAAACACGTATCTGGGAAAGTATTGAGCTGCAAAATGCATCTCATGAAGAACTAAAGGTTTATATCCAAAAAAAATTATTGAAGGCCAATTGTTTCGATGTTGCCAATATGATTAATGATAAAAATATCAAATTGATCAATAAACTCACACGTGGGAACTATCGAGACTCAAACAAGCTGATGTTTGCTCTTTTTAGTCTCTATTCATGGTATGAAGAACATCATCCAACAAAAATAAAATATAATTCGCTTAAGACAAAATGGATTGAAATGGCAGCCATTCATACAGGACTCATTCATGCTTGATATTTCCAAATTGGAGCGTCGTTGGCTAAAATATAAGATAAAAACACTACTTCCTTACGCTCTAGCTATGATTGCTCTTATTACACTTATTGTCACTATTCCTTTTATACTTTCTAAGACCTCCGTTAAAATAACTCATCCATCTGAAAAAAAAACGGCTCAAAAAAATGCCTCACCAAACATTGAAAAAAACATAAGTTCAGATGGCACTATGGTATTAGAACCATCAATGCAGTTTATACAATCAATGGAAATACCATCAAGTCAAAACTCCCTTCAACCTGCTGCTGCAACAGCCGTTGCCTCACAAAAATTTCCTGCTATTACAAAGAAAATACCAGTATCTTCTTCTCATTCAACCATTCCTGATGTAGAAGTTTTAAAACCTATTCTACCTGTTCAAAGCACACAAACTCCAGTTAAAGAGAAAGTTTCCTCAGTTAAAAGAGGTGATTTGGCCTTTAATATCCATGAGATTGAGGAACGTTTTAAAAATAACTCCAATCCAAATTTAGGGTTGTACATCGCACACTATCATTACGAGCATGGTAACTATGCAGAAGCCTATAATTATGCTTTACGAACCAATGCAATAAATAATACCCTCGAGGAAAACTGGCTAATTTTTGCCAAATCATTGGTCAAGCTTGGAAAAAAAGATCAAGCAAAGAAAACCTTGCAACTTTATATTTCAAATTCCAATTCAGACAGTGCTAAAAGCTACTTAGACACACTTAACAGGGAAAATGATAAATGATAAAAATCCTTTTAATGCTTCTATTTACTGTCCCCCTTCTAAATGCAAGTGTTTCGAACCAAATGCTTCAGCTTTACCAAAAAGGATCCTATATCGAAGCATGTACGTTAGGATCACAAAATTTAAAACAAATACAGCAAAATGAAGCACAGCTGTCTCTTTACGCCTTTGCTTGTTTAAATGCAGATCAAATTGACAACCTTAATACACCCATTAAAATTTTAAATCAAACTTCTGAATCTCGGGCCAATGCTTCCTACTTTTCGCTCTTGGTTTTGCAAAAAAAACTTTTGATCCAATCACTCTATGATAACTATCCATTGAAATCACTCAAGTTGCCGACGAGTCCAAACTTACTTTCAAAAGTATTTGATTTTTACTGTCAAAACCAACAGGCAGCTAGCACCTTCAAAGAATATACAGATAAAATCAATCCTAGACAAACGTATAGCCTCTATACTATTCAAGTTGGTGCCAATAAAACATTTGCCATTGATGAATACTATGATAAAATATTGACAAAACATCATGTATATTAATAAGGAAAGTTGATATGGATAGAATCACTCATGATTTACTAGAAAAAAACCATATCTCTCAACAACAAATCGATCGATTAATTTCCAGAGGGGTTCAAAACGAAACAATCTTAGAAACTTTGACTAAAGTTGGGGCGATCTCCCTTAATTTTGTCAAACGTTTTATCGTAGAACATATTCGAACTGGAGAATATGAACTCTCAATAATTAACAATTACGCTTTTATTGATGAATCCTCTATTTTACACCACCTTGCTGAAGTGCTCGGCTTAGTATTTATTGACTTGGATTCCATTGATATGGATTACCGATTGGTAGAAAAAATTCCAACTGCGCAACTAAAGCGTTACAATGCATTGCCTATTTCGCAAGATGATATGTATATCACCATTGCCTTTTCGGATCCACTTAATATTGAAGCACAAGAAGCCATCCAGCGACTTTTTCCACGAAAGTCTTTACAAATAGCCATTGCCACAAAAAAACAAATTCAAGCTTATCTTTTTAAAATTGAACTAAAAGACAGTGTAAAAGAACTGGTAACCAATATCCGCAATGAATTACGAAATATAGGGACAGTTGAAGAGCAACAAGAGGCATCCTCAATTTTACAACTTATTGATGTTATTTTAAAAGCCTGTATTAAAGCGCGCGCCAGTGATATACACATTGAACCAACAGAAAAAAACTGTGTCGTACGAACCAGAATTGATGGGAAGTTAAGTGAAATATTTATATTTGACCGTGATATTTATCCACCGCTTGCTTCGCGAATTAAACTTCTGGCCAATCTTGACATTGCAGAACGCCGTAAGCCTCAGGATGGACGCTTCTCCGCACTTGTAATGGACGCTGAATTCGATTTTCGTATCTCCACGTTACCTATTCTTTATGGTGAGTCGATTGTTATGCGTATTCTTGACAAAACAAAGGCTTTGGTGAAACTAGAAGAATCAGGAATGGATGCAGAGAGTTATCAAAAGCTGATCAAATCATTACATTCCCCTTTTGGGATTATACTTGTCACAGGACCAACAGGAAGTGGAAAAACGACAACACTTTATGGAGCCCTCAATGAACTGCGTAATGTTGAAGACAAAGTCATTACTGTAGAAGATCCAGTCGAATATCGAATGAATTTGATTCAACAAGTACAGGTCAATGCAAAAGTGGGCTTATCATTTGCAGATGCCCTTCGCTCAATACTTCGCCAAGACCCTGATAAAATCATGATAGGGGAAATTCGAGATCATGAAACCCTTGAAATTGCTATAAAAGCCGCTTTAACTGGTCACTTGGTTATCTCCACACTCCATACCAATGATTCCATCAGCGCGATACCACGTATGATTGATATGGGGATCGAACCCTATCTAATCAGTGGAGCGCTTGTTGCTATACAAGCCCAACGGCTTATTCGTAAAATCTGCCACTATTGTAAAAAAGAAGTGGACATACCAATGACTTTACGAGAGGAATACAGTGCTTTTATTCCTGCAAATACCATCTTTCATACTGGAGCTGGATGTAAGGAATGTAATGGATCGGGCTACATGGGACGTGAAATGATCTGTGAGGTATTAGTAATCTCAGAAGAAATATCCAGTCTTATCGCGCGTGGGGGATCAAAAGATGATATCTTTAAGCAAGCAAAAGAGGAAGGTTTTGTTGGAATGTTTGAAAATGGAATATACAAAGCCGTACAAGGTATCACGACAATTGATGAAATATTAAAGGTGGCAAAAGGATGAAATACTTTATCGTAACCGTTATGAGCAAAGGGAAAAAAACCGATCATGGTCTTTATGCTGAGCATAAAAAAGAAGCTCAATATCTTGCAAAAATAAAACATCCTGGAATGGTTTTGAAAGCCATTGAAACAGCTCCCCCTCTTGCAGATCAGTTCAATAATTTCAAAACTACTCTTCTTTCAAATTTTAAAAAAAGAAAATTAAATGACAATAGTTTGATCGGTGCTATACGTCAGCTTGCTGTCATGACAAATGCCGGTATCTCCATACATGACTCGATGCATGAGATAGCGGATGCAACCGAGGATCAGACACTGAAAACGGTTTTGACCACGATGGCAGAGGATATTAACTCCGGACATAGTCTCTCTCACACAGCTCGTAAATTTAGTTATGAACTGGGAACTTTATCACTGGCGATGATTGAATTGGGAGAAAAAACCGGTAACATGGCTGAGGCCCTCCACAAGCTCGCCGATATGCTAGAAGAGATTCGGCGCAATGTCATCAAATTTAAAAAAGCAATGGCTTACCCGCGAAATGTCATGATTGCTATGGCCGTGGCTTTTACCATTTTGATTTCCTATGTTGTTCCGCAATTTAAAACAATTTTTGAGCAGCTTGGGGCAGAGCTTCCGTTGCCAACCTTGATTCTGCTATTCTTAGAGCACCTGTTTAATACCTATGGCCTGTATGTTTTGGCTGGTTTATTCCTCTTTTTCATCGGCTTTCGTTACATGCTCGATCACAATCAAGAATTTAAGTACAAGTGGCATCAAATACTTCTGAAACTTTATTTAATCAAAAATATCATCATGTTTTCAACACTTAGCCGTTTTACCCTAGTTTTTTCCGAATTGGTACGCGCTGGTATTCCTATCGCAGAAGCACTGGAAACCTCTGTTGCAATGATCGATAATCTTCCCTTGCGTGCACGATTATTAATGGTTCGCGCTACTGTAGAAAAGGGGGGATCACTGCATTCTGGCCTATTAGAAACCAACCTCTTTGAAAATATGATCATACAGATGATATCCGCTGGTGAATCAAGCGGCCAGCTCGATGCAATGCTGCAAAAAGTTATGGAGTATTACAAAATGCGATTTGATGCCATTATCGACGGGCTTTCGGAAGCAATTGAGCCGATTATGCTCTTTATAATTGCGTGTATGGTTGTTTTATTAGCGCTTGGTATTTTCTTGCCTATGTGGTCAATGGGAGATGCTGTACAGGGACGACATTAAAAGAAACGGCTACTCAGCCGATTCTTTTTCAATCATCTTCGTGTAGGCTTCATCTTTAGGTATCATTCCTGCCTCATAAATAAATTGAGAGGGGACGAAACTGGTTTTCTTGATTTTATCGTATTTGGCGTAACTCAAAAATAATCGATCTTTAGCCCTTGTTACCGCCACATAGAAGAGCCGTCGTTCTTCTTCGATGCTTCCGCTGCGGCTCATAAGCTTCCGATTTGGAAATCGGCCATCCATTAGATCAATAACATACACTTCTTGGTATTCTAATCCCTTTGATGCATGGATGCTCAACAGATGCACTCCTTCCCCTTGCGTTAAATCCTGGGAACCCAATACCATTGCATTCAAAAACCGTTCAAGCTCTTTGTAGGGACGAGAGAGCTCAAACAAAAGGGTACATTTACGGCGAATCCGTTCTTTTGATTCTTCTTTTACTTTTTCATCCACAGATCCATTCTCTGTCATTGCCCGACGATGGGACAACGATTCGATGACATGAGCGTACAACGATGAGACAGCAATTTTCTGCACTGCTTCTTTGGGCTCTTTTACATCACGAAGTTTACGAAACAACATAAAAAGATCATGCAAAAAGGTCGCCGACTCTTTGGTTAACTTAGCATGTTTAAGAATCGGATTTCCCATAAAGTTTGGATCAAGTCCAAGCTTTGCAAACCGACCTGCACTCCCAAGCTCCGCAAAGTCATCAAATAACCCAAGCTGATGGTTCAACCGCCGTTTTTCAAACGGATTAGTAATCAAAGTGTCAGGGTTGTAAAGTCCTCGCAAAAACGATCCATGCCCAAGTTTTTGCAACGCTACAAAAAGTTCTTTAGCTATAGCACTTCCTACCCCTTTTGCATAATCAAAAAGATGAATAAACGCCATCATGTCTGATTCATTAACTAAAAGGGTAAAAATATCCAAAAGTGCTTTTATCTCTTTGGAATCAAAAAAACTCACCCCGCCTCGACGCCGGCATGCAATCCCAAGTTCACGCAAAGTCGCTTCAATACCGTCTGCAGAGGCATTGTTACGAAAAATAACCGCAATCTCTTCTCGATTGGTAGAAGAATCTCCAATAACCCGCGCAATACCATGATATTGTTCAAACAGCTCTTCATAAATCAGCAATGCAGGGCTCTGTGCCTCTTGCGTACGAGTCACTTCCAGCGCCTTAGGATAAATACGCTCATTATACGCGATCACTTTATTAGCCAAAGAAAGGATAGGAATTGTCGAGCGATAATTTTTATTAAGCGTGTACACTTTTGCGTCAGGGTGTTTGGTACTAAAAGAACCGATGATGGAGATATCCGCACCGTTGAAGGCATAAATACTTTGATCATAATCACCTACGCAAAAGAGCGATGGAGGCTTCATCGCTTCAACAAGTGTCCCTTGAAGCGCATTAGTGTCTTGATACTCATCGATTAAAACCTCTTTGTATCCCAAATCATTTTGAGAGGCCAAAGTACGCATCAGCAAAAGGAGATCGTTAAAATTGACAAAACCATACTCTTTTTTCAGCGCTTCAAATTCATCGACAATATCCGCATAGATGGCTGCGTATGTGGCATGCTCATCCTGACGGGTCAATATCCACTCTTCAAAATTGCTTGATATCTCTGTATTTTGGTAATATGAATAAACATCATAGAGGTAGTTAGCGCCATAAGCAGGTGTTACACAATCGATGTGTGTAAAAGTCCGTTTTTCATAAACACTTCGAAAAAGAGTTTTCAGTTCACGCGGCTGCTTAAGGACAACCTTCCCCTCTTTGCGCTTAAGCCACCGATAACTGATAGCATGAAACGTCCCTGCATCAATCTTTGAAGCAATCTCTTTACCGAAAAATGCGGCAACACGCTCTACCATTTCTGCCGCTGCTTTATTGGTAAATGTCAGAAGCATAATCTCTTCAGGTTTGACGTTTTGGGAGAGAAGGTAGCCTATACGACCCACAATTGTAGAGGTTTTACCTGTACCTGCTGAGGCGATGATAAGATTATGACCATAGGCAGCTGTTGCAGCAGTATATTGCTGCGAGTTAAGGCGAGAGAGAGGCAAAGGGTTCCTTGTGCCTCCTTATAGAGGCGATGTTATGGTCGAAATGTTTTTAACGATACCGCTACACCAAACTCAGCGTGGGTATCCGCATCCAACACGGCTTGCGCCATTGAGCCATTGCCTTGGTTAAAGATCAACGGAGCGAGAAAATTAATACGAGATTCATCCAGCGGGTCTTGAACAATTACCATATTATATACAACCACTTTTGAATCCTCGTTGATATCCAACAATTCACGAATATCTTTAGGTACATCAAAAGAATATTCACGCAGCATGTAAGGATTTACAACCGTAAAACTGGTATTTGATTCATCGCAACTCTTGAGTGTTGAAAAAAGGTCATCAATTTCATTGAGTTCTACTTTTGAAATTTGATCAAAACCTAAAATGGCGGATTTTACATTGTATTGCATGGTGGTATCCTTTACCTGAATTACATCATTTTAAGCAAATTCTATTCCTCTAAATATTTGGTATAATTCGCCAATACTTTTGATCAAGGCTCCTTTATGTCATCTACTCATTACGATCCCAAAAATATCGAAGAAACGTTTTACCCACTTTGGGAAAATCGCGGGTATTTTGAAGTGGATGGTAACCAAGCCATCGTAAAACCCAACAAACACTTCGCCATCATGATGCCTCCTCCCAACGTAACGGGACGTTTGCACATCGGTCACGGCCTTACTTTTACCCTGCAAGATATCATTGTCCGCTACAAGCGGATGGATGGTTATGCAACGCTTTGGCAGCCGGGAACTGATCATGCCGGTATCGCTACTCAAAACGTGGTTGAAAAACAGCTCCTAGCTGAGGGTACAACCAAAGAAGAACTTGGTCGCGACGCATTTTTAAAACGTGTTTGGGAATGGAAAGAAGAGAGTGGCGGAATTATGGTCTCTCAGCTACGCAAGCTTGGCGTTTCTCCCGCATGGAGCCGTGAACGCTTTACGATGGACGAGGGGCTAAAATCTTCGGTCAAAGAGGCGTTTGTTCACCTCTACAACAAAAACCTCATCATTCGCGGAAATTACATGGTCAATTGGTGTACCCATGATGGCGCCCTCAGTGACATCGAAGTGGAACACGAAGAGCACCAAGGACACTTTTACCATATGCGCTACGCTTTTAGCGATGGAAGCGGTCACATCACCGTGGCAACGACACGTCCTGAAACCTATTTTGGGGATACGGCAATCATGGTCCATCCTGACGATGAGCGTTATACCCACCTCATCGGTAAAAGCGTCACCCTCCCTCTCATAAACCGTGAAATAAAAATCATTGCCGATACGCATGTCGACAAAGATTTTGGAACAGGCGTGGTCAAAGTCACTCCTGCACATGATACCAACGACTATGAAGTCGGAAAACGCCACGACCTTGAGTTCATTACCGTATTTGACGAAAAAGGAATTCTAAATCATCACGCAGGTGAGTTTGAGGGATTGGAACGTCTTGCAGCACGTGAGACTATTGTCAACCGCTTAAATGAAGCGGGATTTATCGAAAAAATCGAAGATCACGTCCACCAAGTAGGACACTGCTACCGCTGTAAAAATATCGTTGAACCGTACATCTCTAAACAATGGTTTGTCCGAAATGAAATCGCACGCGGTTCTATCGACAAAACCAACGACGGTTTAGCCCAATTTTTCCCACCACATTGGATCAACAGCTACAACTCATGGATGGGGGAACTACGCGACTGGTGTATCTCACGCCAACTGTGGTGGGGACACCGTATCCCTGTGTTTTACTGTAACGATTGCGACCACGAATGGGCAAGCCTTGAAGAACACCCTGCTTCTTGTCCTCATTGTGCAAGCATCTCATTTACCCAAGACCCTGACGTTTTGGACACTTGGTTTAGTTCTGCTCTGTGGCCGTTCTCAACATTAGGCTGGGGCAATGGCGATGTCAGTGCCGATGCCCTCTTCCAGAGTGAAGACATGGCGAAGTTTTATCCAAATAGCCTACTGATCACCGGATTTGACATCCTCTTTTTCTGGGTTGCGCGTATGATGATGATGGGAGAAACGTTTACGGGAGAATTACCGTTTAAACACATCTATCTTCATGCCCTCGTACGTGACGAAAACGGTCAAAAAATGTCAAAATCAAAAGGCAATGTTATCGATCCACTCGACATGATTGAAAAATACAGCGCCGATGCGTTACGCTTTACCCTCGCCGTTCTAGCAGCGCAAGGAAGAGACATTCGTCTGAGTAATGATCGACTGGAACAAAGCCGAAACTTTACCAATAAACTTTTCAACGCCAGTAAATTTTTGCAAATGAATAGTCCTACCTTCAAAGACCTTGCAAGCCAAGAGATCACAACACCTCTGGGCCGCTATATGCTCAGCCGTTTTCACGCAGCTACATCTGAAACGAGAGCCTTTTTGGATGAATACCGTTTCAATGATGCGGCAACGGTCCTCTACCGCTTCTTGTGGAACGAGTTTTGTGATTGGGGTATCGAACTTGCCAAAGCCAGCAAAGAAAGCGTAGAGGAGCTTGGAAGTATCTTCAAAGAGTCCATGAAGCTGCTTCATCCGTTTATGCCGTTTATTACCGAATACCTCTATCATGAGCTTTCAGGGACAACGCTGGAAAATGGTAATTCAATCATGGTGATGCAATACCCAGAAGCGACTACGACAGACGAGGAAATAGAAGCAGAGTTTGCCATCATTATGGATGCCATCATCACCATTCGACGCGCAAAGACACTCGTTGATCTAGGAAACCAGAAAATTCCCATCGCTTACGTAAAGTGCAGCGGTAATCACACCATGATGGAGCCGTTTATTGCCCGCTTGGGAAAAGTTGAATCTCTAAAATTTACCAATACCAAAGTGGATAATGCCATCAGTGATATAGGGGAGTGTGTCGAAGTTTACCTACCGACCGATGCCATTGATCTGAGCCCTATTATCGATCGATTAACCAAACAACGCGAAAAGCTCCAAAAAGAAGCGGATAAACTGAGCGGGATGCTTTCCAATGAGCGCTTTGTTGCTAATGCCCCCGAATCGGTTATCACCGAAAATCGTAGTGGCTTAGCGGATGCTCAGGACAAAATTGAAAAAATAACCGTTCAACTCTCCTCTCTGCAAAACTAAATGCAATTTCGAGAACTCTCTTCTAACGAATTAGAAGCAGGTTATCATCTTCTCTCCGCACTTCGGACCGATTTAACAGAAGATAATTTTTTGACGTATATTGCTACCCATCATCCACAAACGTATCGACCCATAGGAGCCTATCAGCGAGGAGAGCTTGCTGTTTATGCCGGAGTCAGCATCCATGAAAATTTGGAGATTGGGCACTATTTGATGATTGATGATTTAGTCGCAAGTGATAAACATAACCATCATATTCAAGAAATGCTGGATTATTTATGTGACTATGCAAAAATGCATAAATGCACATCAATTATATTATGGGGTACACACATCGGATTAACATTAAAGGATTTAGAAGGTTTCCGCCCAAAAAGAGACGGATTTATCAAGATATTTTAACAACAAAATCAATCAGCTATACCTTCTATTTCGATGGTCATTTTCACTTCCTCACCGACAACTACACCACCTGCTTCAATCGCTTCATTCCAATTGAGTCCATAATCTTTACGGTTAATCTTACCCGTTAAAACGAATCCGGAACGCTTATTCCCCCATGGATCGGTCACTTCACCACCCATGTCTAAATCAAATGTCACTTTTTTACGGATACCGTGCATTGTGAGATCCCCAGTGACCTTTTTCCCTTTTTGTGAGATCATCGTTAATGTCATTTCAGGAAAAACTGTAACATCAAAGAAATCAGCACTGCGTAAATGATTATCGCGCTTGACTATACCGGTATCAATCGTAGCTGTTTTCACCTTTCCGCTTAATGATTTCAAAACACCTTTTTCTAAATTATAGGATCCGCTAAAATCGCTGAAATTTCCACTCACCGTACTGATCATCATATGTTTCACTTTAAATCCAATACTCGAGTGAGATGCATCAACACTGTACGGAGCTGCTAAAAGTGATACTGACCCTAACAATAAAGCTGAAACAATTCTAGCAATAAGACCGTTCTTCATGAGAAATCCTTTATATTAAATATTCACCTATTGTAATATGTTTTTTACAATGATTCCTTAACTATGCCTTAATATAAAAAATATTCAGCCTCTGATATACTTTTGCACTCATTTTAAAAGGGATACTATGGAACTTTGTGTCGCACTTGATCTGCCTTCGATGGAAGAGAACTTAGCTCTTGTCCAAAAAATAAAAGCCTATCCGGTATGGCTCAAAGTAGGTCTTCGATCTTACATACGTGATGGAGAGCCATTTATTCATGCGATCAAAGCCATTAATCCCGATTTTAAAATCTTTCTTGACCTTAAACTTTACGATATTCCCAACACAATGGCCGATGCGGCAGAATCCATAATGGGTCTGGGTGTACAGATGTTTAATGTGCATGCTTCTGCAGGTCCAAAAGCGATGAGAGAGGTGATGAAGCGGTTAGAAGTGTATGAAAGTCGCCCTCTAGTACTTGCCGTTACCGCCCTAACCTCTTTTGAAGAAAGTGAATTTTCTCACATATATTCAGAATCAATTGCCTCAAAAGCCGATCAGTTTGCAAAGGATGCATACGAAGCAGGACTCGATGGCGTCGTTTGCAGCGCGTATGAGAGTAAATCGATCAAATCCCTTACTACTCCTAGCTTTGTCACGCTTACCCCAGGAATACGACCCTTTGGTGAAGATGCTGGAGACCAGCAACGTGTGGCCACTGTTCAAACAGCTCATGAGGAAAACGTTGACTTTATCGTCGTTGGACGACCCATCTATAAATCAGCTAATCCTTCCACTGTCGTAGAAGCAATACTCAGAGAGCTTTAAGGTGCTTGTTATTTATACATCAGTATAATTTCGACCTGCTATCAATGGACGAGTAGGAAAGCGGCTGAATCCACCTCCCTGCTAAGGAGACGTACTGGCAACGGTACCGAGAGTTCGAATCTCTCCTCGTCCGCCACCAATCATAAATTTTGTTTTTATACGCGGGAATAGCTCAGTTGGCTAGAGCGTCAGCCTTCCAAGCTGAATGTCGCGAGTTCGAGTCTCGTTTCCCGCTCCACTCTTTCTCTTTATAATCTCGCTCTAAAATATTCTTATACTCTTTTATGGATTATTGGCAAAATAGTGTTTTACTCCGTCAATCATCCCCTCAACCATCCATTTTTGGTATTTTGTATCAGCAATACGAGCACTCTCGTCTGGATTACTAATATATCCTGTTTCCAAAAGAATCGCCGGCATCTGTGCGCCAACTAATACCCAAAATGGAGCTTCTCTCGCACCATTGTCTTTGACATTCGGAAATTGCTTGCGAAGATTGTTCAAAACACCTTTTTGGATATCGATTGCCAGTTTATTTGATGCAATAATTTTTTCCGTATTGAGAACATTTAAAAAACTTAGCTTTCCATATGCACCCATTTCTCCCATATCCTCGGAGTTTTCTAAAGCCGCAACCCGCATTGCCCGTTCACTGCGTCCTGGTGAAAGAAAATACGTTTCAATCCCATAAGCAGCATTCGCATCAGCTCCTTTTGGAATCGCATTCGCATGAACGGATAAAAAGAGATCTGCCATCTTATCATTGGCAAATTTAGTACGATCTTTGAGCTCAATAAATACATCTGTGGAACGTGTCATATAGACCGTGTACCCCATAGCCTTTAATTCTTCGGCAAGTTCAAGACCAATTTGCAGGACAATATTTTTTTCCATATAGCCATTGCCTGTAGCACCGCTGTCCTTGCCGCCATGTCCCGGATCGATGACAATCACTTTTTTACTGCGATCTTTCGGTGTGACATTGACCAATGGAGGCAGAGCAGCTATAAGCGGGGGCAATTCAAGAACCGGCGGTTGAAGAACTGCTGCTGGAGGAGTTGGGATATCTTTTGCAATCGATTGTAATGAAAGATCAATATAGACAGAAGATCCTGTCACCACTGGTTTAATCGAAATCGTTTTGGAATGTTCAATCACAAGACGAAGCGTTTTTGCGTCGTACTGACCTAAACGCAGTTGATTGATATTTTTATGCTCCAGTATTTTTACTTGAGGCAATGTTGCTGAATCTATGTCAATAATATAACGAAAGCGCTGCTTTTCAGATTCTATTATTTTTGAGAGATGAATCTCTTTTGCTTCCATAGGAGTATCAAAAATCAATTCTAATCCACTGTCTTTCCATTTTGTGTCCACCAAACGATGACGTTTTACAGAAGCTACTTCAACCGGGGCCTTAATAGGTTCTACTAGATTGAACAACTGTTTGCTTGAAGGAGTTAAAAAGTTATTGACAGCTTCTTTTGGCTGTGATGAGGGTGTCTTAATATATTCTTTTGGAAAAACAAGAGGTTTGAGTATCTGAGCTGTTGCGCTCACCGGAGCTGCGGATACAACTGGCGATGAAGAAGCTGGCTGTAGTTTTGCCAACTCTGTTTTGTATTTAGTAACGTCTATACCCAAAATATCGCCGCCTTTGACAATCCCGCTAAGCGCATCACGCGCCAAATCGGTATTTTTGTTCAAATTTGCACGAAGATAAATTGTTTTGCATTCATTGTAGCCACGAAATTGTTCAATTTCATCATTGCTTTGAAGCGCTTTTTTAGCGGCTTCCAGCCGAGACACATCATCAGCAGCAATTGCACTAAGAGATAGAAAGAATAAAATAAGGAATAAAATGTGCCCTAGCTTCAAAACTTATTCGCCTTGTGTCAATTTCTCCATCAACTCTTTGACGGAAATAATTTTATCGATGCGGTATCCGTTGCTCCCTGAGAAGAAAAGGCCCAATTCTAAATCTCCGAAATAAGCATCACTGAGACGATCGGCAATACAAAAACCGACTTCTTTAGCCTCAACACCTCGGTTACATGGAGCAACACAATTGGAAATACATTTAATAGCAGGACCTGTACGCGTATCAATAAGACCATGCAAATTGGTGCGTACCCCGCGTGCAGGGTAACCAACAGGCGATTTCATCAAGGTGATGTCTTCTTCTCCTGCATCCAATAATACTTGTTTGAAGTTTTGGTGTGCATCGCATTCAAAAGTACCGATAAATCGCGTCCCCATTTGTACACCGCTCGCACCAAGGATCATCATTTCATCTATGTCATTTTTATCCCAAATACCGCCGGCAGCAATAACGGGAATACCACCCCACAATGCCGCTTCTTCAACAACCGGTTTCACTAAATTTTCAAGCTGATATTCATCCATAGCACACTGCTCATAGGTAAACCCCTGATGTCCACCGCTCTTTGGCCCCTCGAGTATTACAGCATCCGGTAAACGGTTATAGCGTTTTTGCCAACGTTTGCAAATAATAGAAAGCGCTTTTGGAGAAGAAACGATTGGCACTAGAGCAACGTCTGGAAAATCAGCTGTAAATTCAGGCATATTGGTCGGTAATCCCGCCCCTGTAATAATAATATTTGCCCCTGCTTCACACGCATCACGAACAACACGTCCATAATCGTTGATCGCATATAAGACATTACACGCCAAAGGTGCATCACCGCAGATTTTACGTGCATTTTCAAAAATAGCTACAAGCCCTTTTTTTGAATAAAAGTTTTCTACTTCCAATGGTCTATTCGCAACAAGTCTATCAGAATAGGATTTATTGCCATAATTGCCGGTTCCAACAGAACTGATAACTCCTAGTCCCCCTTCTTTGGAAACACTCCCCGCTAACTGATCCCAGCTGATACCGACACCCATTCCTCCCTGTACGATTGGAACAGGAATTGTATATTTACCGATTTTAAGTGGTTTAAAACTCATTAAGATACCTTTATTCTGGCAAATTTTCGTTTACCGATTTGCAAGACGTACTCGCCCGCTTCTAATTGCAACTGATCATCACTCAGTTTATTTTGATCAATTTTAACAGAGCCTTGCTTAATCTCCCGACGTGCCTGAGAAGTAGATGCCGTTAATTGGGCATCTACCAATAGTTTGGCAATCCAGATCGGTCCCTCAAAAGTGAACTCATCCATTTCTGTCGGAATTTCGCTTTGTGCATGGACTCGTTGAAATTCATTTGCTGCAGCTTCTGCTTCAATCTGCGTATGAAACCGGGCGGTAATCTCTATGGCTAGCGCTTCTTTTACCTTCTTGGGATGAAGTGTGCCCTCTTCTACGCCTGCCCGGAGAGCTGCAATTTCATTCAGTGTTTTAGTGCTTAAAAGCTCATAGTACCGCCACATCAACATATCGCTGATACTCAAAATTTTACCGTACATGTCGTTTGGTTCATCCGCTACAGCGATATAATTACCTAAGCTTTTTGACATCTTTTGTACGCCATCTAGCCCCTCTAAGATTGGCATCATCAAGACTGCTTGTTCTTTGCCTACTTCATAAGAACGCTGTAAATGACGCCCCATTAGAAGATTGAACTTTTGATCAGTCCCCCCTATCTCAATATCACTTTTCAAATGAACACTGTCATACCCTTGGAGTAATGGGTACAAAAATTCGCTGATGGAAATCGAGATTCCCCCTTTATAGCGTTTGTCAAAATCGTCACGTTCAAGCATACGGGCGACATTAAAGGTAGTCGTCAGTTCTAGCAATCCTGCAGCACCCAGAGGATTGATCCAATCTGCATTGAAAACAACGGTTGTTTTTTCTGGATCCAAAATTTTAAACACCTGATTTTTATAACTTTGCGCATTTTCTTGAATCTGAGCAGGAAGAAGTTTTTTACGTGTTTCGCTTTTACCGGTTGGATCACCGATCTGTGCCGTAAAATCACCGATCAAAAATTGTATATGCCCGCCGTATTTTTGAAAGGTTGCAAGTTTTTGTAACAAAACGGTATGCCCTAAATGCAGGTCAGGTGCGGTAGGGTCAAATCCTGCTTTTACCGTATACGTTATCCCTTTTTCGAAATAAGCCTTTAACAGTGTCTCTATACGGGCATCGTCAATAATCTCTGCCGTTCCTCGTTTAATCTCTCGTAGTGCTTCGTGTATCATAGTTTATCCTTGGCTTCGGTACGCATCATCGGTCCGAAAAAATTGTATTATTTTTCCCTTTTTCTCGAGTTTTGATTTCAATCGGTTCAAATCATTTTCCAATGTTTGAAATTCCATCTCACAATATTGCGTATGCTCTGATTTTTCTTTTCCCAGCTCAATACTGTTGATATCAGCGCCCATTTTTGCCATATACGTTAAGAGTTCTGCAAGTGAGCCTTGCGCATTTTGCATACTGATAATGAGATGGTAACGATAAAAGTGCTGCTGCATCCATCGCACAAATACCATAGGCTCATTTTGCTCTATCATCACAGCCGCATGTTTGCACATCTTATGATGGATATGTGCTTTATTATCAACCATAACACCGACGATTTCATCTCCGGATTTCGGGTGACAGCAATAATCAAATACCGCATCCGAAACACTGTGGTTGGACAGTACTTCGATCGAGGCATAGACTGAAGATTTTAATCTAAAACGTTTTCGGCTCCAAAAAGTTCCAAAACGACTGGTTTCTTGCAACTCTCCTTCGATACGGTGTATGACCTCTTTTAAAAAGTCCAACTCTCTTGGGACTCTGTAGCAGTGCTCTTCCAAATCCTGATCATGCAGGATTTCGACTATTTTTTCAGAATTCAAATGAAAGATATAGCTGAGTATATTAATCCCGCTTTGTGCATCCACGGCACGAATACGCTGATTGCAGTTAGCACGCATACTTGACTTTGCCCGCGATGTTTTAACTGTATCAATCCAGCTGCATCGCGTTATCTTTTTTTGCGTGCTGGACGTAACTATCCGGACGATATCACCATTATGCAACTCACTGAGCAAACTCGCTTTTTCTTTATTAATCAAACATCCCTCAGCACCATCACCAACTGCCGTATGAACCGCATAGGCAAAATCCAAAGCAACCGCTCCTCGAGGTAAGGTAAACGCTTTACCTTTTGGTGAAAATACACTAATGTCTTCACTGTAAAGATCATTTTTAATCAGCTCATAAAACGCCTCAACCGATTCATTTTGATACTGTAAATTATGCAACCAATCTAAGCTGATTGTATTATTTCCACCATTCTTGTATTTCCAATGTGCAGCAACACCCAGTTCTGCTGTTGCGTGCATCTCATACGTACGGATTTGAATCTCAAAGATAGCACTCTCATCAAATACAGTCGTATGAATGGTTTGATATCCATTTTCTTTTGGAATCGCAATGTAATCTTTAAAACGTGCATTGAGCGGTTGAAAATGCAAATGCACCATTCCCAAAACACGATAACAATCAATGGGGTTTTTAACCAATATTCGAACAGCTAAGAGATCAAGAATCTCATCAATCCCAATTCCCTTACGCTGCATTTTTAAATAAATAGAATAATCATGCTTAACACGGCTTAAGATTTCAAAATCGTCGTTGCACAGACCCTCTGAGAGTATAATCTGGGTAAGCTTCTCGCAAAATTCATTGAGCCGCCCCTGTATTGAACGGTAGTTTTCACTCAAATACTGCTGAATTGTTGCTTGATCTTCCCTGAAAAGGTATTTAAAACTCAAATCTTCAAGAAGATTCTTTAAGAATGAAATCCCTAATCGATGTGCAATAGGAGCATATACGACCAGTGTCTCTTCTGCTATTCGATACTGTTTTGCTTCGGAAAGCGCATCGAGTGTGAGCATGTTATGTAATCGGTCACACAACTTCACGACCAGAACGCGAACGTCCTCAATAGAAGCCAGTAACATTTTACGAAAAGTTAATGCAGATACAACCAATTTTTGGTCTGAATGAGAAGGAATAAGTTCTGCATCACGAATCATGTCGATTTTCGTCAAGCCCTCGACGAGGTGGGCGACATCATTGCCATAATCGGCCTGGATTGCTTCGATACCCGTTTCAGTATCTTCGACGACATCATGCAGCAATGCGGCAATAACCATTGCCTCATCTCCCGTTAGCTCAGCAACAAGCGAAGCCACAAGAACTGGATGTACAATATAAGATTCACCGCTTTTACGTAATTGTCCCTCATGGGCAGAATTTGCGAGAAGGAAAGCACGCTCAACGGCAGCGGAATTTATGAATAAATGTAAGTGTGCTATCGCACGCTCTACATCATTAATCTGCTTGATTTTTTCAATATCGATTTGATTCAACGATGTAACTTTTTCGGAGAATTACGCGTTATCTACAAAACCTTTGATAGTGATATGCCCCTCGGCAATCTCCATCAAAGCGACATCAGCAGCTTTCATTTTTTTCAAATCGACATTCAACTTTGAAGACGCACCATTTTGAAGCTGCTCTGAGCGCTTAGCGACAGCAAGTGCCAATTGGTAACGGTCGATATTTGCAGTTTCTAATGCTTTTGCGGTTAGTTTTTCGAGTCTCATGGAATTTCCTTTGTTATGATTATTGAACGATAGAGCAATTATCAAAATTGCCCCCAATGATGCTTAATAAATTACCAGGTGTGAACATATCACATACGATAATCGGGAGCTTGTTCTCTTTTGCCAACGCGATAGAGGTGTCATCCATCACTTTGATATGATCTTGTAGCGCTTGATCATATCCTAACGTCGGAAGCTTAACGGCATCTGAAAACTTGTTTGGATCTTTGTCATATACGCCATCGACCTTAGTCGCTTTGATGATAACTTCAGCTCCTATTTCAACCGCGCGAAGCGTTGCCGCTGTATCTGTGGTAAAGAAAGGGTTTCCTGTACCTGCCGCAAACACGACTACACGACCGCGCTCTAAATGACGCGCTGCACGACGCACAATAAATGCCTCCGCGATTTGCTCCATTTTGATAGCGCTTTGAACGCGAACGAGCATCCCCTCATGTTCGCATGCTTCTTGAAGCGCAATCGAATTGATAACGGTACCCAACATTCCCATATAATCACCCGCTGTACGGCTGATAACGCCATCAGCAGCTGCAGTTACACCACGAATGATATTTCCCGCACCGATAACGATTCCCACTTCGATGCCAGCATCGATGAGAGTCTTAATTTCAGTAGCAATGAATTTGAGGATTTTTGTATCTATGCCATAACCGTTTTCACCAGCCAATGCTTCGCCGGAAAACTTCACTAATACACGTTTGTAACCCATAAAACCCCCTCATGATATTGTTGTAATTGTACTTTATTGTCGCTTTAAGGTTGCTTTGATTACACTTAAAGCATAAATAAACCTCATAAAAGGACCTGTGTGGAGTTCTTCTCGCTGTTGCATGATTGGCTGTACTCTCCAGTTGTCCCAACTGTACCTCATTATGGTCGAGGGGTACACTCCCTTCCCAATCCTAATGAGCATGAGCTTTTTGAAAAAGCCTCTGAATCTTTCATCAGAGGTGATCGCCTCAAGGGGTATGATTATTTTCTCTCGTCGCTGACCCATATAGGAAATTCAAAGCATCTTACGTACACTGTATACGAAGATAAAATTACCTTTGAACTCTTACAGGGGTGTGCCATTGTTCGCGGTACGGTCACAGAAGATTTGCTCATAGCAACAGCCGTTATTGCCAAATCAATAGATCTGCACGTGGCTCTCAAGCGACGTTTTTTAGAAAGAAATTTTCAGCTCACTTATGCACGATTTTGCAATAAAGAGGGGATATTGACATTAAAGCTTTATTTGGACAATGCCACTATTACTCCCCATAAAATTTTCTTTCCCCTTCGAGAAATAGCCTTAAATGCTGACTTTGAGAAAGAGATGCTTTCCGGTGAGTTTAAAGAAATTACCTTGCTTGAAAATGACAATGTTCACTATCTTACCCAGGATCAATATGTACGTCTTTATGGCTGGATGCTAAAATGGATCGATCAAACCAAACAAAGCCTTCAAGGGCTTTTAGCGAATGATAATACCGGGATGGTCTCATTTAGCTACCTTGCACTGCTGCTTCAAATTGATTATCTTCTTATACCTCGGAAAAAAATGGCCAAGGATATTGCAGAAAAAGTCGGCGGCTATTTTATGGATGATGAAAAATTAACAGAAGATAAAAATGCTGATCTACAAAGCTATTTGTCCGAATTGGAAACGATAAAGATTGAGGAGTTTTCAACCCAGATTTACCGTGGAGAGTATACCTTTTCTCCATTTGATCAAGCAATGCACGAGGAAATCGTCTCTTTTATAGATGAATCGCTTCTCAAAGTAAAATGGTACAAAAGCAATCATTCCAGCTACGTAATTGGTGCCATTTATCGTTATATTGCTTTGTATATTTTATACAATTATGGACTGCACCCAACCCTTCGTACTCTCATGCACTTGCACGTTCAGGTGTATACATCTGACTTTTTTGAAGATATGGGAGAAACGCGTCTGTATACTCCTGCAACTAATCAGTTTGACAAGGGACGAATTCATAACTGCATAGACTCGGCTATTATCCCTTACCAAAACCGCTATAAAGGGCTTAAAAACTTTAGTGACCTTCTCAATTACACTGACTTGGACAATTTTAGTCAAAGCTTTTATTTACAAATAAAAAATTTAGATTTTTTGGAGTCTTAATATGAGCCTTACTACTCAAAAAGTTCTCGATCATACCATGGAAAACATTATCCAAGTCTCCACCCCATATGGCACTGGAAGCGGTTTTTTGATAGGGGAACTGGTTGTCACGAATTCTCATGTTGTCGGGGGCTTAAAGGAGGTGATTATCAGTGCTAAAAACCTCCCGCGCTGCATCGGAAGTGTCGTTTATGATGACGTTTCTTACGATTTAGCCTTTATACGTCCTCCTGCAAAAATCATGGCCAATCATCCTCTGAAGCTTTGTTCCTCGAGTGTTCAAGATGGCGATGTTGTCATTGCTATTGGTCATCCTTACGGCCTAAACTATTCAACAACAGAGGGGATTATTTCCAAGGCATCGCGTCTGCAGGGGGAGATCGAGTACATACAATTTGATGCTGCCATTAACCCAGGCAACAGCGGTGGGCCTCTGCTTAATGAAAAAAAAGAAGTCGTCGGGGTCAACACTTTTATTATTCAGAACTCCAATAATCTTGGCTTTGCTCTTCCCTATTATTATCTATCCGAAGTAATGGAAAAATTTATTGCTTTAAAGCATGATGCAATTATTCGATGTAACTCATGTAAAAACATGATTGAGGAGGCATTAATACTCAATGATTACTGTCCCGAATGCGGAGTAAAGCTTGACGTTGCCAAACGCAGACGAGAGGGGTACAAGCCCTCTGGAGTGGTGGAGCTGATTGAAAAAATTTTAGGAGCCTTAAAGCTCAATGTTCCTCTCTCCCGCCGAAGCCAGCGTAATTGGAAATTCGACTCAAACTCCATCAAAATAGACATCAACTATTACGACAACGGAGTGATCATCGCCGATTGTGCCCTCTGCCGGATTCCTCAGAACAATATTCAAGCACTCTATGATTTCTTGCTCAGTGAAAATGACAAGTTTGAGCGATTGCAATTCTCTATCAATGAAAATACGATTTATCTTTCCCATGTAATTGTTGATTCTTCATTGACTTATGAACTGGGATTGAAAGCGCTTGAACAGCTTTTCAGTGATGCTCCTCTCTACTCACAAAAGCTCATGAGCATCTTTGGTGCGCTAGAACCTAAGTATGATGAATTTGATTAATCCGCAACAGGAATAAGACGTGCGATCTCCTCTTTACGAGGAAAATCGGCGCCCATACTGATGATAAAAGAGGAAGCTTCTTGCAGTGTCATCGTCGTTTTGACGGTGAGTTTTTCATCCACCAGGACCGTATATCCGCTTGTCGGATTCGGTGACGTTGGGATAAACAAAACGCATACATGCGCATGACGGTTGAGCAAATACGCCGGCACCCAGAGGTTCTCTTTGGGATATTCCACCAAAACCACCTCTTTTTTTCCTCCGTCTTCACCCCCGGAGAGCATCGCAGCGAGCTTTTTGGAAACCGAGTAGACCGATCGGATGGCAGGTATACGTGCAAACGTGTTATCAATAATGGAGACAAACATCGATTTTCCATACCGCTCGATTGAATACCCTAGTATGGCAAACATTACGATCACGGCAGCCATCAGGGCAATCGTAATACCAAACGAATTCGTATAATCATGCAGCGAAAGATAGGCGCTTACCCCAAGACCTTTGAGAAAATTAACGACAATTAACACCAAAACAAGAGGAAACAGTGAGAGCGCCCCCACAAAAATATACCGAACTAACAATTTCATTTTTGCATTCAAAATATTACGCACATCTTTCCTTTTTTAAATAAATTAGCCTATTATAGAATAAATTTTGAAACACTGCACTACAATAACGCGATATACAGGAGACCATTATGCACCCATTCACTGATTTTACCCTCAATTTGGAAACTTTTCTTAACGATCTCAATGAGTTGATTACAAATAATCATACAATTATTGATACATTGCTGGCTATACCCGACAAAACTTATGCTAATTTTATAAGGCCGTTTGATTTTATGGAAGAGGAGATGGAGCTTTTATTCACCCCTCTTTCCCACATCAATGCCGTTAAAAATACCGAAGAAACGCAAAAAGTTTACGCAGATGCGTTACCGCTATTAACCGAATATTCTACCTTTGTCGGTCAAAATCTTGCCATCTACGACGCCTTTAAACAGATCAAAGCCAACGAGTATGATACGCTCAACATCGAACAGCGCCGGATTCTCGATCTCAATATCCTCAGCTTTGAGCTATCTGGTGCGCATTTAGACGAAGTGAGTAAAAAAAGGCTCTCAGAGATTAATTTACGCAAAAGTACCCTGACCAATGATTTTTCTCAAAATGTACTGGATGCCACCAATGCGTATGAAAAAATTATTACACATGAAGCAGATATCAAAGGAGTTCCCGAAGGTGATTTAGACGATGCCCGTTTTGAAGAAGACGGTATTACCAAATACCGTTTCACCCTTCAAATGCCCTCCTACATCGCATACATGACTTATGGTCCTAATCGCACGATACGTGAAGAGCTCTACAAAGCCTACACAACTCGTGCCCCGCAAAACGCTGAAATAATCGATGAACTTCTAAAGCTTCGTTCAGAGATGTCACACCTCTTGGGCTATGAAAGCTACACCGAGTATTCTCTCGCGTCTAAAATGGCCCCTTCAACCCAAAGCGTTTTGACGTTTCTTAACGAACTTGTCGAAACCTCTCAAGCCCAAGCAAAGCAGGAGATTTCTGAACTGCGTGCAATTGCGCAGGGGATTGATTTGCAAAGCTACGATACGGCGTTTTACGGAGAAATCCTAAAAAAAGCCCAATACGACATCGACGAAGAGGAGTACCGCCCCTATTTTGAGCAAAATAGTGTCATTGCCGGTATGTTTGACTTTTTAAATCAGATGTTCGGTATTCGGTTTGCAAAGATCGAAGCGGTGCTATGGGATGAAAAAGCCAGTGCTTACGATGTTTATGACAATGATGTTTTACGTGCCCGTATCTATTTCGATCTTGAAGCACGTAAAGGCAAGCGCGGCGGTGCGTGGATGCACAATTTCCAAACCCATTGCGAAGATACAGCAGGATGCACTCACCTCTCCAGCGCTTTTGTCGTGTGTAACTTTCCGCCATCCTCTGAAACCTCTCCATCCCTTCTACGCCATGACGATGTGGTTACCCTCTTTCATGAAATGGGGCATACTCTGCATCATATTCTCAGCCGTGTTCGAGAGCATGGTGTCAGCGGCGTGAACGGTGTCGAGTGGGATGCCGTGGAGTTCCCTTCACAATTTCTCGAAAACTTCGCTTACGAGCCCAAAGTACTCAAGCTTTTTGCAAAACATCATGAAACCAATGAAATCTTGAGTGACGACATGATCGCCAAACTCATCCGTGCCAAAAATTTCCAAAGCGCCCTCTTTATGCTGCGCCAACTCGAATTCTCTCTCTTTGATCTGACGCTTCACTCGAAACTGTATCAAGGAGAACAGATACAAGCCCTCCTTGACTCCATCCGAGAAAAAACCGCCCTTATCAAACCGCCTGCGTACAATAAGTTTCAAAACGGTTTTTCCCATATCTTCAGCGGTGGGTACAGCGCGGGGTATTACAGCTACAAATGGGCTGAAGTCCTCAGTGCCGATGCCTATTACGCGATTGTGGATGAGGGAATTTTTGATTCCCCGCTGGCACAAAATTACAAAGAAATCGTTTTGGCAAAAGGGGGAAGCCAGAGCATGCAAGAGCTTTTTGTAGAGATGATGGGTCGCGAGTGTGAAACAAAACACCTCCTGCGCCTCAACGGTATCAATAGATGAAATTCCTGTCGATATTACTCATTGCACTCACACTCCTAGGAGGGACAGAAGTGAAAATAGCTACCTATAATGTTGAAAACTTATTTGACATGAATGATGATGGGAACGAATACGAAGAGTACATCCCCAATACCTCCTCGGGATGGAATGACGCTATGTACCGTACCAAACTGCGCAATACGGCGCAGGTTATCCATGATATCGGTGCAGACATCATCGGCCTTCAGGAGATCGAATCCGAAACCGCCCTCAAAGATCTCAAAGCCGAATTAAATCGGCAGGGACTTTATTATCCCCATTACGCTTTTGCACGTGCCAAAAATACGACCGTCGCCGTCGCACTTCTGAGCCGTTATCCCATCACAAGTGCCCTGAGCCGATCCGTCGGTGCCAACAGAGGATATCGAGACATACTAGAGGCAAAAATCAACATTAACGGAAAAAGCTTACGGGTATTCGTCAACCATTGGAAGTCTAAAAGCGGCCCGGAAAGTATGCGTGTACAAAGTGCCAAAGTACTAAAAAAACGGCTTGAAGAGTTAGACGCGGATGAACCTTTTCTCCTCATTGGAGATTTTAATTCCCATTATGAAGAGTACCGTACGTTTGTAAAAAGCAGAAAGCACAATGACACTGAGGGTATTACGGGGATTAATCACATCCTCAAAACCATCGACGATGACCGAAATCCGATCACTTATGCCTCATTGCAATCCAATGACGATTCCCTCTACAATCTCTGGTACGAACTTCCCGAAGATCAGCGATGGAGCCATCAGTTCAAACAATTCAAAGAGGGGCTTGATAATATCATCATATCCCCCGCACTAGCCGATGGAAAAGGTCTGGAGTATGTCCGGGGTAGTTTTGAGCGATTTCAAGCACCCTACCTTTTTAACAAAGGTAAAATATATCGTTGGCAACAGTCTCGCAAATATCCAAAACACCATTTAGGTGAAGGGTATTCGGATCACCTGCCCCTCTGTGCAAAAGTCAGTATTCGCTAAACTATACACCAATCAATAGGAGCAATCCCCTGCTCTGCAAGATAAGTGTTGGTTTTACTAAACGGCTTTGAGCCAAAAAACCCTCGATACGAAGATAGCGGAGATGGATGTGGAGCTTTAAGGATCAGATGCTTGGTTTCGTCAATAAGCACCGCTTTTTTCTGAGCAGGTAAGCCCCAGAGGATAAAAACAATATGTTCGCGCTCACGGCTAAGCGTTCGAATCACTTGGTCCGTAAATCGTTCCCAGCCTCGATCTTTGTGCGAAAATGGCTCATTCGCTCGAACCGTCAGCAACGTGTTCAATAGCAATACACCCTCGTGCGCCCAATGGCTTAAATCACCGCTTTTTGGAAACGGACATCCGATATCATCCACTAGCTCTTTAAAAATATTTTGAAGGGAGGGTGGAAGTTTAACACCATGCTGCACCGAAAATGAGAGCCCATGTGCCTGCCCTGCACCATGATAGGGATCTTGTCCCAAGATTACCACTTTTACCGAATCAAAGGCAGTAGTATTGAATGCATTGAAAATATGGGAGCCGCTTGGAAAAATAGCATAATGTTTTTTTTCTTCAATTAAAAAAGCTTTGAGCTCGCTCATATAAGGATGATTAAACTCTTTTTCAAGCCTCTTTTTCCAGCTTTCATGAATAATAGGAGTGAGTGAAGTGCTCATTACTTTTTAAACAAATCGTCTTCGAATATCACCATTTCATAAACACTGCGCGTGGCTACCAACGATTTTGCGAGAGGAACACCTGAGCTGTTACGTACTCGCTCAAGCTCTGTACGAAGCTCCATGAGCTCTTGCTCCATCATCTCCATCTTTGTTTTCAAACGCATCACCACATCAACCCCTGCGAGATTGACACCCAGCTCTCGGGTAAGACGCAAAATCGTTTTAATCTTTTCAATGTCACGCTGTGAATAAAGACGGATACGCCCATCGGAACGTGAGGGAGCGATTAAATTTTCACGCTCATACTGACGAAGCGTTTGAGGATGGATTTCGAGGATCTTTGCCACGATACTGATCATATAGACCGGTTCATCAAAATGGTGCATGCACTAATCTCCTTGCGGAAGGGTTTTTTTCATTTGCTCAACCAACTCGGTATCAATACTTGACACGCTTGGCAATACGATATTCGCTTTAAGATACAAATCACCTCTAGCCCCTGATTGGCGATTTACAACTCCCATCTCTTTGAGTCGAAATCGTTGACCGTTTTTAGTATTTTCAGGCACCTTTAGCGTCACCTCTTTTTCCAGCGTCTGAACGCTCACTTTTCCGCCAAATAGCGCCGCATAAAGAGGGACGTTGAACGTTTTTACCAAAGTGTCACCCTCTCGCTCGTATTCAGGATTTGGAGAGATATCGATACGCAGATACAAATCACCTGCCTGCGAACCTTGACGCTTTCCTTTTCCGCGGACACGAAGTTTTTCACCGCTTTTAATGCCTGCTGGAATTTTAATATCAAAACTCTCGCCGCTAAGATTAATCGTATGCTTTCCACCAAGAACAGCCACACTAAAAGGAACGGTAACATTGGCATCAATATCGAGATTCACCCCACCACCGAAACCTCCGCCAAAGCCGCCACCTCCGAAGCCGCCAAAACCACCGCCTCCGCCTTGAGAAAACATACTGCGCAGAATTTCATCTAGATCAACATTACCGCCTTGTGCGCGTGAAAAATCATGGAAGTTTTGCCCGCCGAACATAGAATCCCCATACTGATCATACTTCGCACGCTTTTCCTTATCGCTAAGAACTTCATACGCCGCATTAATCTCTTTGAACTTTTCTTCGGCTTTTGGGTCTTTGTTAACGTCTGGATGATATTGACGTGCGAGCTTCCGATATGCTTTTTTGATTTCTGCTTCACTTGCACCTGCTGCAATCTCGAGGGTTGTGTACAAACTTTTTGACATCGTTAAATCCTATTAAAATTATAATTACTTTATTGATCGAAAGTATAACACAAAAGTTGAGTCAAAATCAATCAAGGTTTGAAAAGGCAGCTCGTAAAGATGGGGAAAAAAGAGGATTTAAAGTTGCGCCAGAGAGGCGCAGGTCTGTTAGTGTAAAAAGTGACGAACACCTGTTAAGTACAATGCAATTCCATACTCATTGGCTGCTGCAATAACTTCGTCATCACGTACAGAACCACCCGGTTGGATAACGGTTTTAACTCCCGCACCCGCAGCTGCATCAATCGAGTCACGAAATGGAAAAAAGGCTTCGGATGCCAATGCCGCACCGCTCACGTCAAGACCCATCTCGTCTGCTTTTTTAAGCGCACAGCGTGCCGCATCAACACGTGATGTCATCCCCATACCTACTGCAACCATCGCGGCATTTTTCACATAAACAACACAGTTTGACTTGGTCAATGATGCTACTTTATACGCAATTTCTGCGTCTTTGAGTTCATTGGCGCTTGCAGTATGAGTAGTAACCAATTTGGCATTTTTAACCTCATCGGCACCTACACGATCCGCGTCTTGGAATACGAAGCCGCCATCAATGTGTTTGAAGTCTATAGCATCGCGGCTCAATAAGATACGATCACTGCCGTATTCAAACAGCTTAAGACGTTTTTTCGGCTCAAATACAGCACGTGCTTCGTCATCGATGCGCCCTGCAATGATCACTTCCAAAAACATCTCGTTCATTTTCATCGCAAGTTCTTTGGTAACAACACCGTTCACCGCAACAACTCCGCCAAAAGCTGAAATCGGATCACATTTGAGTGCTTCAGTGTACGCATCCATCAAGTTGTCACGAATCGCAAAACCGCATGGATTGCCATGCTTGGCAATACAAATCGCATTTTCATCACCAAATGCCGCCGCGATCTTTACCGCACCGCTAATGTCGGTAAGATTGTTAAAGCTCGCTTCCCCTTTGAGGGTTTTGAAATTCTTGCTAAAGAACGTATCAAACTCGTACAAGCCGCCCTTTTGATGCGGGTTTTCACCATAACGGGTATCCATGACTTTATTTCCGACGATAAACTGCTTCTCCCCCATACCGTTGTTAAAACGCTTGTTCATGTAGTTGGCGATCATGCTGTCATAGGCTGCCGTGTGCTCATACGCTTTAATCATCAAAGAGCGACGGAATTCAATACTGTCAGTACCGTTTTGAAGTGCATTAAGGAGTACAGAATAATCACTTGGATCGGTGATGATATGAACATCCGTAAAGTTTTTCGCTGCAGAACGGACCATCGCAGGTCCACCGATATCAATGTTTTCTATAATCTCTTCGAAATCATCCGTACGCTCAATCGTCGCTTTAAACGGATAAAGGTTTACACATACCAAATCGATTTCTACGATACCGTATTCCATCGCCGTGTTAACATGAGCATCCACATCACGGCGAAACAAAATACCGCCATGTATGTACGGATTAAGCGTTTTAACCCGCCCGTCGAACATCTCAGGAAAGCCGGTAACATCATCAATCTCGATAGCGTCTACTCCAGCCTCGCGCAGCATTTTAAACGTCCCGCCCGTAGAGACAATCTCATAGTCCAATCCGATAAGGGATTTGGCAAATTCTACAATGTTACTTTTGTCGCTGACACTGAGTAATGCACGCTTCATGGCTTTCCTTTGTGAGTGGGGTTTAAAACCCATAAATTAGTGGTGGAATTATAGCCCAGCGTGCTTTAGGGGAAGGTAAATTGAGCTAAAATTGCTGTCATGAAATTATATTCTCATCCCTTTTCTCCCATCATCGATGATCATACCCGTGTCCTTTTTTTAGGAAGCTTTCCCAGTATTGCTTCGTTTGAACACTCCTTTTACTACGCCCATGCACGCAACGTTTTTTGGCCAATAATGGAACGTATTTTTAATGTAATACTCAAAAATAACGAGGATAAAAAAGCATTTTGTTTAGTCAATGGGATTGGACTGTGGGATGTAATAAGCTCTTGCGAGCGGAGTAATTCGAGCGATACCAATTTAAAAGCGATTGTTCCCAATGATTTTAAAACGCTTTTAGAAACCTATCCTAATGTCATCGCGATAGGATTTACAGGTAAAAAAGCGTATGATTTGTTTAAAATGCATTTCAAAGATTTACCGATTGAGCTCGTATTACTTCCCTCAACTTCTCCTGCGCATGCCAGTATGACACGTGAAGAAAAAACGGTACAGTATAAAGTTTTTATAACGCAATTTTTAACCGTTTAATACCTGCTCAAAAATCTGTTTCGCGGTTTTCCAACGATCTACTTTGGAATTCATCATCACAATTAAACAATCTTTCCCATCTTTTTTAGCACGCGCTATCAAACACGCACCCGCTTTATTGGTAAATCCTGTTTTAACCCCTACCGCATACTGATAACGGTTAAGAAGGCGATTATGTGTATACGCCGTGAACTGCTTGAGTTTTCCTTTGTTAATCGCATAATAGGTGTGGCTGTTAAGTTTACTGATCGCATTAAAAGTTGGACTGGCAATTGCATACTCGGTCATTTTTAACAAATCATTGGGAGAAGAATAGTGATCTTTTCCGTCATATCCACAAGGGTTGCTAAAGTGAGTATGGCGCATCCCCAGCTGTCTGGCTCTGGTATTCATCAGTGATACAAAATGCTCCTCATCTCCTCCTACGACAATTGCAATCGCTTTTGCCGCATCGTTATCTGATTTTATCATCGCCGCTTTGACCAAATCAGACATCAAAACGATATCACCGCGCTTATACCCTGCAATTGTCGGCTCTACTTTGGTCATTTCTCTCGTGATCGTCACGGCTTGATTCATTTTGCCGCTTTGTATTGCCAAAAGTGCCGTCATTACTTTGGTTAAACTTGCAGGGCTGACACGTTTTTCGGCATCTTTAGTGTACAAAATACGCTTGCTGTTTAAATCTTTGACAACCAAAGCCCCCACTTTTAGCCCATCAAGTTCATGCTTATCAATGCTAGCATGTGCCGCAATAGAAAGGGCTAGACACAGCCCTATAGTTTTAATTAGTATCATAGTTGTTGTCCTAAAATCATATTCAATACCCACATAAAGCAATGGATGGTCCACATCAGACCTTCAGTATCATACCAACGTTTATTAAATTGAAACTCGTTATGTTACAATAACTTATGAAAAGCTTACCTCATGCTGCGCTTACCATTGTTAATAACCCATCTTTCACCCTGATTACGTGCAGTGGGATATGGACATTACCCCATCTCTCTTTAGTAGCTAACAATTTAGAATCTTTCAATCCATACCAGCAGCTTAGATGGGACATTTCCCACATCGCACAACTCGACTCAGCAGGTGTCGCTTTACTACAGCTTTACTATCGAACCTTTGAAGAAAAAGGCTTCTCATCTGAACTCACAGGTGCTAATGAGATCCACACAAAACTGTACCATTTACTCTATCAACATCCACATAGCGAAATACTAGAACCCAAACCTCCTTCATGGCTTTACCGCTTAGGAGAAAAATGGCATCAAAATATTCATGGAATCGGAGAATTTTTAGCGTTTTTTGGAGAAGCCTTTGTCCTTCTTTTCTATACATTACGCTATCCAGGCAAAATTCGTTACCGTTCTATCATGTCCTATATTTTTACTACAGGATTAAGTGCGCTGCCCATTGTTGCGATTAGCGCATTCCTAATTGGTGTCGTGATCGCCTTTCAAAGTCTCGTTCAACTGCAAAAATTTGGAGCGGATATTTTTATCGTCGATACCATTGGAATATCCCTCACACGAGAGCTCGCGCCCCTTATCACCGCTATTGTCGTTGCAGGACGCAGCGGATCAGCTTTTACGGCTCAAATAGGAGCAATGAAAATGACGCATGAGATTGATGCCATGAAGACAATGGGATTTAATCCCTTTATTTTCTTAGTATGGCCCAGAATTATCGCGCTTATGATTGTTATGCCTTTACTGATTTTTTTCGCCGATATCATTGGTATATTTGGAGGTATGATTGCTGCTCGGGCACAAGCAGACCTCTCCTTTAGTGAATTTCTTTATCGGCTCAAGGGAGCACTCGCATTGAAACACTATCTCATTGGAATCATAAAAGGGCCTTTCTTCGCCTTTTTAATTGGCATAATCAGCACCTACAGAGGATTTCAAGTCTCACTAAATACAGAAAGCATCGGCCACTATACAACAATAAGTGTCGTCAACTCTATTTTTTTGGTCATTGCCTGCGATGCCCTCTTCTCAGTTCTCCTGACCGAGCTTAAATTATGAAACCGCCAATCATCCACGTTGACAATGTAGTTACTGCTTTTGGAGATACCCTCATTCATGATCATATCAGTTGTACCATTTATGAACATGAAATATATGCGCTGCTAGGAGGAAGCGGATCAGGTAAATCAACACTCATGCGTGAAATGGTTCTTCTACAGCGCCCCCAAAGCGGTATCATAACCATAATGGATCAGAACCTTGCCACTTTAACCCCAAAAAGCGCTCAAAAATTACGTCAGCAGTGGGGTGTTTTATTTCAGTCCGGAGCTCTATTTTCATCCTTGACCCTGGGAGAGAATATCGAACTTCTGTACAAAGAATATACAGATTTACCCGGTAACCTCATCAATGAACTCGTCAAACTCAAAATTGATATCGTAGGTTTACCCTCCCGTGCACGCTATCTTTACCCAAGTCAGCTTAGCGGCGGTATGGTCAAACGTGCAGCTCTCGCTCGAGCGCTGGCTCTTGACCCCAAGCTTTTATTTTTAGATGAGCCTACCTCTGGACTTGATCCTCTAAGTTCACGACAATTTGATACTCTAATCCATGAGTTGCGCGATCTCTTAGGATTAACCGTAGTCATGGTAACACATGATTTGGATACCATACATCACATTGTTGATCGATTTGCCCTGCTGGGCGAAGCAAAAGTGATTGCCGAGGGTTCACTCAAAGAAGTTCTAGCCATCAACCATCCGCTTATTGATTACTTTTTTCAAACTGATACTCGTACATATCATCCAAAGGAGATCCATGGAATCCAAAGTTGATTACACGTTGACGGGATTATTTTTACTGCTGTTTAGCAGTGCATTAATCGCGTTTGCATTCTGGCTTGGAAAATACAATGACAATGTGAGGGCCTATACCCACTACAAAGTTTACCTAACCGAATCCGTCGCAGGATTAGCCCCTGAAGCCGCTGTAAAATTTCACGGGGTTGATGTGGGTAAAGTAGAATCTCTCAGAATAAATCCAAAAAACAGCGAAGAGGTCGAACTGACCCTCAAAGTTAAAAAAGAGACTCCTATAAAAATCGATTCCTTTGCCACACTAAAGTTTTACGGCATCACGGGGCTTGCCTATCTCGAGATTGAAGGAGGTTCAAAAAATGCCCCTCTTCTTAGCGGCGATGATGAACGTATAGCCACCATTGCGACCTCACCCTCCCTCATAAAACGCCTGGATGAATCACTCAGCAGTGTCGCTACCAAACTCTCAACTACCCTTGATCGTGCCGATCGTCTCTTCAGCGATCAAAATATTCATAATGTCGCCCAGTCACTTGATCATCTACGTTCTCTCACGGAGCAAATTGATGGCTATCAAAATAAAATCAAACTTTTATTGACACAAGCAATCGCCCTTGAGAATAATGCCAGTCATACCATTGAAACGATCAATGAGACAGCACGCAGTGCCAAGTCCTCATCCCTTGAAATTCAAACCAAACTGAGCACTACTTTGCAATCCTTAGAAACCACGTCCAAAAATAGCCATGCCCTCATCCAAAAAATTGAATCCACTATGGATCGGGGAGACTATAACCTGCAAACCATTACGGCACCGACGCTCAATGAACTGAACGATTTGATTGAGCGAAGTAAAACACTGACACAGGAGATGGAAGCTACCATTCATACCCTGCATCAAAGCCCCTCTGATCTATTATTGAAAAAATCTAAACCTAAACCAGGCCCGGGAGAATAACTATGATTCGCGCTCTTTTTTTATCATTTTTTGGACTGTACCTCGTCGGATGTACCACGATCACGACTCCGGTAACCGATTATACCCTTGCTTTACCCGATAGGGGAACTGACGCTTCGGCAGGTTCCAAATCATCCTTAACGCTCAAAATGGCAGGTACGAAAACCATCCCTTCACTCTCATCTAAAGGGCTTCTCTATCTGACCGATCATCAAGAAGTAGGTGAATATCTCTACAGCAGATGGAGTGATGTTCCAAGCGCACTGATCGATCGTTCACTGGCAGCTTCTATAAATGACAGTAACCTTTTTTCGACACTTATTCCTAAAACATCAACAGTAAATGCCGATTTGCTGCTTGAATCTTCCCTCTCCTCTTTCTATCATCGCATACACGAAGATAAAACCAGCGATGCTTACATAGACATCACCTATCTTCTCATCGATCAAAAAACCAAAAAAATCATTGCTTCAAAACGATTCACAATTACTTCACCCGCACCAAGCATGGATGCTCACGGAGGGGTAACCGCTTTGAATAATGCAACTCATGCACTCTCAAATCAATGCATCGCTTGGCTCAACCTAACCATGAAGGAAAATAAATGGATAAAATAGCCATTCTTTGCTCCGGAGGTGATGTATCGGGTATGAACCCTGCCCTCAAACGTTTTGTTGAATATGCCTACGCCAAAGGGATGCAGCCTTTTTTTGTCTACAACGGATACGAAGGGCTTATCGACAATCACATCAGTGAGGCGCATTACGAAGACGTAGCTGGGATTATCACACGAGGCGGAACCAAAATACATTCAGCACGATCCATCCGATTCAAAGAAGCATCCTATCGCGCCATCGCAGCTGAAAACCTACGCAACAAAGGAATCACAAAGCTCATCGTACTGGGAGGCGATGGCAGTTTTCGCGGTATGGAACGCTTTCATGATGAGTGCGGTATTTCTTTTTGCGGTATCCCCTCAACCATTGACAATGACATAAACGGTACCGACTACTGCCTAGGAGTCGATACGGCACTCAATGTCATCAAAAACGCGATTGACTCCATCCGCGATACCGCTTCCTCTTTTCGGCGCGCCTTTGTCATCGAAACGATGGGGCGAGACTGCGGCTATTTGGCACTCGTCTCTGCCATTACTTCAGGTGCCGAAGTGTGTCTTATCCCCGAAATACCCATTGATATCCATGAGTATAAAGGGTGCTTTGAATCCCAAATACGCAAAGGACGTGATTATTTTATTGCCATCGTGTCCGAAGGTCTGAAGAATTCTCATGAAGTAGCACAATGGTTTGAAGAAGAACTGGGATTTGAATCACGTGTCAGCGTATTAGGGCACATTCAGCGAGGGGGAAATCCAAGCGTATACGATCGGCTCATGGCCTATGGATTTGTCACACACGCTATAGATGCATTGCTGGAGGGGCACAATAATTCGGTGGTCTGCTATTCAAAAAGTCATTTTAATTTTAAAACCATTAATGAGGTTGCCCTCAACCCTTATCATATGGATCAAGAGCTTCTCAACCTAGGTCGTGAACAATTTGCTCCATCGCACTGTCAAATGTAGGGTAGCTAAAGATAAATCCCGCTTCTTGAAGACGTTTTGGGTAAACCTCTTTAGAGTCAAGCATAACACACGACCCTTCACCGAAAATCAGTTTTACGAGCCATGATGGCATACTCATGAAGGTAGGACGGCCAAGATGTTTTCCCATTTTTTTCGTCTGCTCCAAATTACAAATTGGCTCTGGTGAGGTGAAATTAAAAATACCTTCCAACTCTTTGTTCTCAATCAAAAACAAGCATGCACGAACCAGATCTTCTAAATGAATCCAGGAAATCATCTGAAATCCATCCCCCATTTTTCCACCAAGTCCTAGCTTAAACGGCGAAAGCATTTTGAACATAGCTCCTCCGAGGCTTCCATACACAACGCCAAAGCGCATAATGCACACTCTCGTTCCCAAAGCTCTCGCACTGCATGCAACTTCTTCCCAATCTTGGACCAAAGTCGCTAAAAAATCATCCCCTAAATGACGTGAATATTCATCATGCTGGTGATAGGAATCGTATACGCCGACAGCTGACGCATTCATCAAGGTATGAGGAGGATTCGAGCAATGTGTTAGTGCGTGCGTCAACGAAGCCGTACTTTCTATTCGGCTAGAGCGTAACAGCTTCTTATACGATGCACTCCAGCGACCCAAAATATTCGCACCCGAGAGATTGATCACAATATCAGATCCCTCGAGAACTTTAACAATCGATTCAACAGAAGAACTTGGGCGTATGCTTAATGAAACGATTTCATGATGCTGTACAGTCAAAAAATCATGCAAAGCAGTTCCCACAAAACCACTCATGCCACAAACGACTATCTTCATTTAAATCCTTAAAAAAATCACTTTAATGGGCAAATTGTAACGTGTTGCTTTACGATGAAGGGTTAAAAATAGAGAGAGAAAAATAATTAAAGAAAGAATAAAGAGAACTCACCCCTCAGAATGAGGGATAAACTGAGATTTAGCCGCAAGAAGGGACGTTGCCCGAATCAGAACCGTACTCAAACAAGAAATCGCGAAGATCTTGTGAAGTACCCTTAAATGTACTTCCACCGAAGAATGCCTCAGCTTTGGTTCCTGCATGCTTTTTGATGATGTTCTCACCACCATTGGCAAATAAATCTTCCCATTCTGCTTGTGTATGCATAGCAGCACCTTTAGTACCGTTGCCATGACAGTTTTTACATGTTTTCAAATAAGCCTTTTGGCCTTTTTTAATATCTGCAGATGCTGTGGTAGCCATCATACCAAAAGCGACAACTGTTGCTAGCAACAATGAAGTTGATTTTGTCATATCATTCTCCTTTTTTTAGTTTTATAAATCATATTAAAAACACCTTCTCTTTTTATAAAAAAAGCAAAGGCAGTTTTTCTCGTCCAATGTTATCTCAGAAAGAATAAATGAATGATTAACACAGGGACAGCTCTCTTATTGTTTAAAGAATTTTACAGCTGTTGTATCAAAATGTGACAGTTATTCTGCACCATCTTCTTCAACTGCTGTATCAATTGCTGCTTCGTTTTGAGGTCCTGCTTTTACATCGTGGCGAATTTTTTCCTGGCGAATTTTTCGATAAGCTTTGTATTGTGCTTTTTTCAATTCATCACCGCTCAAACCCACTTCAGCACCTATCTCTTCAGCACTAAGCTCGGCTTCATTCATAATAATCATGCGAAGCTCTTTTTTCGTCAAATGGCGCTTAAGAGCGGCATAAAGAGCACGCTCGTCATCGTTGAGCTCAACGGCACTGCACTCATAGATACGTGCCAATACTTCGCGCATTGTTTTGGTAGGGTTGTAACGCAACCATAGAGAGTTCTCAAGCATTAAATACCTTTGTAATAATTTGGGTTAAATCTTTTGTTTCGACGATAATATTGGCTTCTTTTTTGAGTATCTCTTTGGCACAAAATGCGACACGAGTACCTGCATGCGCAAACATGGAACGATCATTGGCACCATCACCGACGACCATTGTCTGTTGGGGAGTTATCCCCAGCAATGCTTGCAATCGAAGGAGCATATCGCCCTTTGAGTAATCAAACATCATGTCTCCGCCCACTAGCCCTGTGAGTTTTCCATTTCTTGCATGCAATACATTTGAAAAATCGGCATCATACCCCAGAATATTCTTAGCAAATGAAGTCGCTGTGCGAAACCCTCCGCTAAAACAGATGACTTTCAGCCCGCGCGCCTTGAGATCGCTGATCGTCTCAATGGCACCGTTCATATAGGGAAGATGGTGACAGATTTCCTCTACTTTAGAAAATTCCAATCCTTGAAGCAATCCAACCCGCTGCTGCAATGACTCAAAAAAGTCCAGTTCTCCGTTCATCGCCCGCTCGGTAATCGCAGACACTTCGGCCCCGATTCCTATAGCTTCTGCAAAAAAATCGATGGTTTCCCCATCCATTAACGTCGAATCGAAATCAAATACGCACAATTTCATCAAAACACATATCCTAGTTTGTTATAATAAGGCAATTATATCCAAGGGTAGCTTTTGTTCGAATCATTTATCCATAAACTCCGTCACGGAACCTATATCACACTAGAAACAACCCCGTCTCGTTCGGCTCAATTTGCGCCCACTATTGAAAAAATTGCAGCCCTTGGGCTTGATGTTCTCGTCGATGGATTCAGCACGACCGATAACCCTCTCGCCAAACTCAAATACAATGCGATGTTTGCCGCCATGAAACTCCAAGACCGCTTTGGAAAACCCACCCTAGCCACCATGAGCATGCGTGATCGCAATCGCATCGCACTGCAAAGCGATTTGTTGGGAGCTAATGAAGCTAATGTTAGAGCCATTTTGGCGCTTACGGGTGACAGCGCACACTATTCCGATCAGCCTCATGCCAAAGGGGTATTTGAGGGAAACAGCAAACTGCTGCTTGATATTATCTCCACCCTTAACAACGGAACTGATCTCGCAGAACAAAAACTCCTCGCACCCGTCCAAGAAATTTATTCCTTCGCCGTTATCGATGCCTATGCCAAAAGTTCCGCAACATTACAAAAGAAAATGACCAAAAAAGTGGCCCACGGAGCCATCGCTATCATCTCTCAGCCCGTCTATGATCTCGAAAATG
Organism: Sulfuricurvum sp.; assembly: GCA_041661985.1. Taxonomy (GTDB): domain Bacteria; phylum Campylobacterota; class Campylobacteria; order Campylobacterales; family Sulfurimonadaceae; genus Sulfuricurvum. The sequence goes on from JBAZTK010000001.1 coordinate 412,346, forward strand.
CCAAAAAACTGCTGGATATGATGGCTGAAGCAAACCGCGAAAATAATGCCAATTGTGTACTGGTTTTAGGCTATTTTCCGATCACAAAACTTCGCACTGCCCGATTTTTGGATGAAAATGTTCCTGGGATTTATGTTCCGATTGCATGGGTCGAAGCCCTCGAAAAAGCTTCTCTTATCAGCGTCGAAGAAGAGTACAAAGTGGGATTTGATTTGAGTAAAAAACTTTTCGAAGAGCTCAAAGCATTGCATCCAAAAATTCATATCATGACCGCCAATCAGTTTGAACTTGCAAAGGCTATTTTGAGCTAATTTCAGCCTCTTTTGGCTATAATCGATCATTATTTAATCGCAGGAATGAACCTATATGATCGATGTAAAACTACTCCAGAAAAATTTTGACGAAACCGCCTCTGCGCTTATGCGTAAAAAAGTCTCTTCAGAGATGATTGCAGAACTTAAAACCGCCAATGAAGACCTCAAAACAGCCAAGCTCGCGTATGAAACACTCCAAGCCAAACAAAATGAACTCAGTAAACTTTTTGGGCAATACAAGAAAGAGGGAAAAAATACCGACGAGCTCAAAATCGAAGTCGATAACAACAAAGCAACTCTCAATGATCTTCTCGAAACACAACGTGCCGCCGAAGAAGCTCTCGATGCGATCATCATGCGTGTTCCCAATCTCCCCGATTCGAATGTCCCTGACGGAGCCGATGAAGACGATAATATCGAGATCAAAAAAGTACTCACACCTCCTAGCTTTGCTTTTACCCCAAAAGAGCACTGGGAACTTGCAGAGCAAAACGAATGGATTGATTTTGAACGGGGAGTCAAGCTTGCCAAGAGCCGTTTTTCAGTTGTATTAGGGATGGGGGCACGTTTGGAGCGTGCGCTCATCAATTTTATGCTCGACTTTAACCGTGAACGCGGATTTATGGAAGTGAGCGTGCCGATGCTCGTCAATCGCCGTGCATTGGAGGGGACAGGTCAGCTTCCGAAATTCGAAGATGATTTGTTCAAAGTAGAGGGAGAAGAACTGTTTTTAATCCCAACTGCCGAAGTACCCATCACCAATCTCTACCAAGATGAGATTATCCCCTCTACCGAGCTTCCGATTAAGATGTGCGGCTATACCTCATGTTTTCGAAAAGAAGCAGGTTCAGGCGGACGCGATGTACGCGGAATGATCCGCCAACATCAGTTTCACAAAGTGGAACTCGTAGCCATCACCCGCGCTGATCAAAGTGATGCCGTATTCGAGGAGATGGTAGCCTGCGCATCTGATTTGCTAAGCGCTCTTGGGCTTCCACATCGCCTTGTCACTCTATGTACCGGAGATTTAGGCTTTGGCGCTGCGAAAACCGTTGATTTAGAGGTATGGTTACCGGGACAAAACACCTACCGTGAAATCAGTTCCGTTTCCAACACGAGAGATTTCCAAGCACGCCGCGCCAAGATCCGATACAAAGAAGAGGGAAAGAATCTCCTCGCCCATACGCTCAACGGTTCAAGTTTAGCGGTCGGTCGGACGATGGTAGCTATTATGGAAAATTTTCAACAAGAAGACGGATCAATTGTGATCCCTGCTGTATTGCAAAAATATTTATAAACCCTAAAGTGAACCCATGGCTGAAGATCTAGAAGAAATCATCATCATCGAAGAGTCCGATGCCTCCGGTATCGAATCTAAGGGTATGCCTGATGAGTCCACTCTATCCTCAGCCACTTCACCTTTCAATAAAAAGAAAGTTATCCTTATTGCTAGTGCCTTGAGTGCTTTATTGCTAGGGGGAGGAATTGCCTTTACGCTTCTTTCGCATCCTGCCCATGAAGTAATTGCCCAAGAAGCAGATCTCATCCATTCTTCAAACCCACAAGACCCCAAGATTGAGCCAAGTGAACTCGAGCACATGATTGAGCGGGCAAACTTTATGTATTCCAATGGAAATCAACGTGATGCGCTAAAGCTCTACGAAAAAATCGCACTGTATTCTGAATCTATTTCTCAATACAATTTAGGCGTAGTGCAGCTCAAAGAGAAAGAGTATGAAGGCGCTTTGGAAAATTTCAAGCGTTCCATTGCCAACAGTGAAAATCGCTGCGTCAGTGCTATCAATGCCGCAGTTTGTTGTCTGCATTTAAAGCAAAAAGAGAACTTTGATTACTACATTGACCTGGCCAATGCTTATTTGAGTTATGAGAGCAATTCTCCGATGTACTCTTACTACTATGCCCTTGTCAATTACTACCAAGGCCATTATCTAGAAGCGCTCAGTGCCCTCAATCATCCAACAACCGATGAATATCAAATTTCTCAAAACAAGCTAAAAGCGAAAATTAACACGCTGTATGGCAATTATAGCGGGGCCATTGATGCCTTGGAAAAACCTTTGCAGGAAGCTGATTCTTTCACATTAGGTTCACTGTATGCCAATGCGGGAAATTTGGAAAAAGCACGAGAATATTTTAATACCGCTGTTATTCAAAATAAAAAGCCCATTGAAGAGAAGCTCTCCTTGGTCTATGTTGATCTGAAACTCGGCTTGCACGAAGAAGCTTCAGGAATATTAAGCCAAGTCACAGAAGACTATCCGGATGATGTTTATGCTCCTTATCCCATCAAAGTTTTTCTCAGACCCGGACTGTTTCATCCAGATTCGGTTCAGAAATCATACCGTACCATAAATGCTAAATTTCATCCGCAGACCTATCAGAAAATTTTTGCTTTTGCCCCTTATAAAGTTTTCAATGCCAATCAAACCCTCGGCTATATTCAAAAAGGAAATGCCAACCTGTATATTGATGATGCAGCTTCTGCAAAAGAGTATCTGACCAAAAGTGCAAATACTTCAGATATTGATTATGGAATAGCCATGGGAATACAAAAAGCCCTTAACTTTCGTCTAATCGATGCCAATAACCAATTTAAAAAGCTCCTGCTGGCTAATCCAAAACACGCTATCCTTAATTATAATCTAGCACTCACCTATGCTCAGCTTGGTGACTATTCAAATGCCTATGACTATTTTTTACGCTCGTACCATTTAGATGCCAATAACTATCTTTCAGGTATTTTCGCGATTATGACCTCAGAATTAATCTCTAAGCCAAACACCAAACTTATTACAGTGATTAATGAAAACCTTTCTCAGGAACCCGCAACAGAAGAATTTGATCTCTATCGTACTCTTTCTTCAATGCGCGAAAATAACTATGCAGGTGCCGGACGATGGCTTGATAATCGCTACAAAGATCGTCCGCTCTATCTCGGGATGAAGGTCATCATCGCCTCTGAGCTTGGAATGGATGCTCAAGCCAAAAAAGCCTCTGAAAAGCTATGCGCCATGCAGCCACATGATATTCTTCCTCACCTGCTGTACATTGACACTCATTTCAAAGAAAATCCTCCAAAAATTTATGCGCGCTCGTGTATCAATTATCTTAAAAATCAGACCTTTACCTATAAGGATTTTGATTTTGGTCCACAAATCACTAGAGAGCGAAATGTTTTAATGGCCGCCCTGACGGGTTCTTTATCCCCAATGATTCAAAGATTAGAGCAAAAATTGCAAACGACCTCCGATAATCGCGCAACCATTACGGCTGCCCTAGCGCTTGCCTATTTTTACAATCAAGATTTTGAAAAATCATATGCTTTATACAACGATGCAATAGATAAATTTGGATTAAAAGATGAGAGAACATACTATATGGGAGGATTGGCATCCATAGGAGCAGAACATTATCAAAATGCCATTTCTCTGTTCCAATTATCCAAGATGAGCAACCCCAATTATTTAGAAAGCCGTTACGCTCTTGGATTACTCTACATACAAACTCAAAATAATCAAGCAGCAGTTGTCCAGTTTGCCAAAATGGGAGATAAGGGGTTTAAATCACGTACGTTCGATTTCAAAATTGATACCGATAAATTGGTGACTGAACCCAAACAATATCATCCACTCTAGTAAGAGCGCGTGAATTTTAACTTAAGAAGCAAATTTTCCAATGACACTTTCACCCGCTCGGACATTGCTTCCTGTGTGAATACTGATAATTGCGCTGTGCGGCAGATAGAAAATTGTTCTTCCCTTTGCTAAAAAGCCATAACGGCTTCCCTCTTTGATCTTTTGCCCGTCTTCTGCCTCAATATGGATTGAAAAACAACTTTGATCACTCATGTGCTCAATAAAGACTTCTTCGCCAGATATAGAGCGAAATGAGAGCACTGCTTTTTCATTTAATTCATCTGAAAGCGCACTGTAAAGCGGCAAAGAAACTCCATGACGAATTTGATACCCATCAACAATCCCGTCAAAAGGTGCACGTAGCATCGAAACGTCCCATAAGCCATTAAGCACTGTCACTTTTTTCATCATCGTGTCATTGATAACTGCATCCTCAATACCCAAGACAACCCCATCAACACTGCTAAGAATTGTATTGCTTTCGTTAATAGTTGTCGTTCTCTCAGGATTACGGTAGACGATAAGCAGCCCAATGAGGAGGGCACCACTTGCAAACTGAAATAAATTTAAATTGGTCATCGTAAAAAAAAGAAAAAAAGAAGCTACCAACATACTTGGAAGCCACCCACGCTTTGACAGGATAAAGGTATCGCTTTGGATTATCATAAAAGGTCCCTATTCACCAGATTTTGGGCTCGTTACATCTTTGTTGGCCGTTGACTCTTTACGAGGTTCCAGCTTTGTTTCAATCGCGTTGTCCACTTCAAATTTTTGGATAATCTCACGTACTTGATCGCCTGTAATGTTCTCATGCTCATACAAAAGCTCAACCATTTTTTCGATCGCATCACGATATTCTTCAAGACGCTCTTTAACTTCCACATAGCGTTCATTGAGAGAAACCTTGATAAACGTATCCATGTCCTCAGCCATTTTTTCACTGTATTCTCTTGCCTGAGCCATTCCACCGCCCAAGAAGCTGCTACGCTGTTTCTCAAGTACCATAAGCCCTGCTACATCGCTCATTCCATATACTTGAACCATCGCTTTGATAATATCCGTACTGCGTTCCAAATCATTGGCAGCACCCGTACTAATCTCACCGATGAATACTTCTTCAGCCGCACGACCGCCTAGCAGAACATCCACTTCAGCCCATAGTTCATGACGCTGCATTAGATATTTATTCTCTTCGGGGGTATTGAGGGTGTATCCAAGAGCCGCAAGTCCGCGAGGCACAATGGAAACTTTCGAAACTTTTTTGGCCCCTTTGGTTGTTTCTGCAAGAAGAGCATGTCCGCTTTCATGATACGCCACAATCCGTTTCTCTTTTTCATCAATACGACGGCTCTTTTTCGACAAACCGGCGATTGCACGTTCTACGGCTTCGCGCAAATCTTCTTGACGGACTGTTTTTTGGCTTTTACGCCCCGCTAACAACGCAGCCTCATTAATGATATTTGCCAAATCCGCCCCAGCAAGGCCTGCCGTCAATCGGGCTATTTCTTCTACATCCGTATCAGGGTCTCTTTTAATTACCTTTATATGGACATTCAAGATATCAATACGTCCCTGAAAGTCGGGTTTATCGACCAATACTTGACGATCAAATCGGCCCGGACGCAATAAGGCCGGATCTAAAATCTCAGGTCTGTTCGTCGCTGCTAGAATAATAATAGGGGTATCTGTCCCAAAGCCATCCATCTCTGCAAGGAGCTGATTAAGTGTCTGTTCACGCTCATCATTTCCCCCCATCATACCACCCGCGGCACGGCTTTTACCAATTGCATCAATTTCATCGATAAAGATAATGGACGGAGCATCTTTTTTTGCTTGTTCAAACAAATCACGAACACGCGCTGCCCCTACTCCCACAAACATCTCAATAAAACTCGAACCTGATACAGAGAAAAAAGGAACTTCTGCCTCACCGGCAACCGCTTTTGCCAATAATGTTTTACCTGTACCCGGGCTGCCTACGAGAAGTACTCCCTTAGGAATTTTTGCGCCCAATTCCACATAACGATCGGGAAAGCGCAAGAAGTCAACGATTTCTAAAACCTCTTCTTTTGCTTCTTGAACGCCAGCGACATCCGCAAATTTTGTTTTTGGTTTTTCTGAATTTACGAGCTTTTTAGAGCTCCCCATCCCTAAAATACCGCCACCCATACTTTTTTGCATACGTCCGGCAAAAAACATCCAAATAGCGATAATGATCAAGAACGGAAACAACCATCCAAACATTTCGGTAAACCAGTTGCTCTCACTAAACCCGGTGTAATCAATCCCCTGCTTGTCCAATAAAGGGATAAGCGTTTGATCAGGACCAACGATTCGTGTTGTATAGGCCACTTTTCCATTCGCATCACTGCCAATAGCGCGGATATACGATTGACCGATTGAAACTTTTTGAACCTGCTTATTGTTAATCAGTCCTTTAAGTTCCGCATAACTCACATCTTGAGTGCGGGTAACTGCTTGACCGTTTAACTTTCCGGCAAGATCACTTTCATCCCCAATAAATGCTTTAAACAGCATAATAACCACAACCGAAAATATGGCAAAAGTGATCAGTGGATTTTTATTAAAAAAATTGTTATTTTTTTCTGGTGGCGTATTCTGCTCTGGACTAGCCATTGATAATTTCCTTCTTGCTTAATACTAAAGTAACCCATTCATTTTCAACAATACGCTCTTGGAGCGTACACGTTTTATAGGCACGTAACACTTTATCTTCATATTTATCCATAATACCTGACAATATTAATATTCCCTGCTCACGTAAGCGCTTTTTGAGATCACTGGCGATAAAGACCAAAACATCGGCAACGATATTGGCAACAATGACATCATACACTTCATTTGTCTCTTGGACAGGTCCTTCCCACAATCGTCGGCAAGAGACGTTGTTGGCACTTGCATTCAATGCTGAATTTTCTACCGATACGGGGTCTGTATCGCACGCGTCAACAATGGCCCCTTTTTTAAGGGCTGCTATGGCTAATATTCCGCTTCCGCATCCAACATCCAGAACAACATCACCTTCGTGTACATACGATGCAAGTGCCCGCAAACAAGATGCTGTAGTAGGATGATGCCCCGTCCCAAAAGCAAGTGCAGGGTCAAGAACAATGTTCAGCATCCCAACTTTAGGAACTTCCCACGTTGGATGAATGTAAAAAGGAGAGATTTCGATCGGGGTGATTGCATTTTGGTACTGTGCAATCCAATCTTTGTTTTTTTCTTTCGTCAACGTAAGTTCAAGATCGACCACTTCGCCGGTTGCCCTTTGAAGTGCCTCGGCAAACTGCTCAATTCCCCAACTAATCGTTTCTAAATCTTCTTCACTGCGTATTACAAATCCATCTTCTATTTCTTCAAAACCCACAGGGATGACATCTACTAAAAAATCGCTAAAAAGGTCTAAATGCGATGATGGCTTCACCACCAGCATATAATAGTAGTCTTGCATTAACCCTCGGTGCCAAGGACTGCTGCAAGTTTTTCTTTAAGTACTTGAGGGGTGAACGGTTTTACTATATAGTTATTTACTCCAGCTTTTAGGGCGGTAATGACTTCTGTTTTTCCACCCTCAGTCGTAACCATAATAATAGGAAGATCGGTAAAACGAGCATCAGCACGAACTTTTTTAACCAATTCCAACCCATTCATCTCCGGCATATTCCAATCCGTTATTAGCATTCCAATATCTTCATTTTCATTCAAAACATTCCATCCCTGAACACCGTCTTCACCCTCTAAAACATCTTCATATCCAAGACGTGAAAGGGTATTTTTAATAATACGGCGCATAGTCGAACTATCATCTACTACCAATAATTTCAAGGCAAGTCCTTTACAATTTATATAATTCTTTTAGAATAACTACCCAATGATAGCCAAACGAAGTTTGTGTGAAGTTTAAAAAAACCGTTTTAGGTCAATTGTACCCTCATAAAATGCTTTTCCCACTATAACACCCGCCACTTCACCCGTTGCCAACAGAGCTTCAATGTCACTGTCATCCTTTACTCCGCCGCTTGCAATGGTTGGAATTCCGCAAGCTGACGCAATGTCAAGTGTAAAATCGACATTTACGCCAGAAAGTGTACCGTCTCGGCCCACATCGGTGCAAATAATGGCTTGTACCCCTGCATCCGCGAATAATCGTGCCAAATCGGTTGCCTTCATAGTACTTACTTCGCCCCAGCCCTCAACCGCAACGTATCCATCGATAGCATCAATACCGACAACAATCGGGTATTTTGCCGCCATTGCCTTTACAAACTCAGGATCACGTAAAGCAATCGATCCCAAAATCAATCGATCAATACCTAAATCAAGATAGCGTTTGATCGTTGCTTCGTCACGGATTCCGCCTCCTAGCTGAAGCTTGACGTTGCAATTTTCACGAATGCTGCGAATCTGATCTAAATTTTTTGGCTCACCTGCGAATGCGCCATTGAGGTCCACCAAATGAACCCATTGTGCTCCCATCTCTTCAAATGTTTTTACCAACTCCCAGGGAGTGTCCGAATAAATTTTAGCACTCTCCATCAACCCTTTGGTTAACCGAACCGCTTTACCATCTTTAAGGTCGATTGCGGGAAAAATAGTCATCGTGTGTGTCCTTTATAAAGTAATAAAATTTTTAAGTATGCGAAGCCCATTTTCGTGGCTTTTTTCAGGGTGAGGCTGTATTCCCATTACATTGTCACGAGCAACGGCGCTGGTAAATTTATATCCGTAAATACATTCACCGATAGTGTGTTCCTCATGTGTGCACAGTGCATGATAGGAATGGACAAAATAAAGATAATGCCCATCATCAAGCCCTTCAAAAAGTGGGTGCTCGCTTGTAAGCATTTTATTCCATCCCATATGAGGAACTTTTAGTGGCGTATGAAAACGGCTCGAATCAAAGGCTACAACGCGTCCCGGAATCAAGCCAAGCCCTGAACTGATTCCAAATTCTTCACTCGACTCAAACAAAAGTTGCATCCCGAGACAAATACCTAATATGTATTTTCCACTCTGAGCATATTGAGCTACGGCTTCATCCATCCCATTCGTCTTCAAGTGTTCCATGGCATCGCCAAAAGCACCTACACCCGGTAGTATAATTCGATCGTACTGAGCGAGTTTGTCAGGGTTGGATTCAATCACAACCTTCTCACCCAACACATCAAACGCATTACGCACACTGGCCAAGTTTCCCATATTATAATCAACAATAGCAATCAACGGCGCTCTCCATGGTCCGTAAAACGAATATAAACAGCAAGTCCAATCAACATCATCGAAACCCCTGCAATAATGTATATGGCATTTACCAGCATATCAGGTTCGGTCATTGCAAATTTAAATACCAGCATCAGTGCTTCAATCGAAAGTGCAATAATAATAGACCCCAAAAAACGGACCATGGTTTTGTGGATACTCGACGTTGGATCGTGCTTTGGACGCCCAAGCACCTCTTCTTCAAAAAGCGTTTTAACCAAATCGAATATCGCCAGAGACAAGGTGAGTAAGATAGTGGATTCAAAGATATTTTTAATCTCAAGACTCTCAAGATGACCAAATCCATACGACAAAAAGCTCTCAATTCCCTTTACAAAAAGAAGTAAGGAGACAAAAGCCAGCGCAACGGTGAATCCGGCATACACCCATTTAAAAAAACGTCCTGCATTTGATTCAAGTGCCATAGGATGCGCGATTTTGAGCACTTCTGCCAATGGCATGTCCAAACAGGCAACATACACAATCTCGCCATTTTCGTCAAAAATGGGTTCAGAAGCCGTTACCGTCAGCTCATCATTGAGCAATGATGGGTACGGATCGGTAATCGTGCAGCGGCGTTCATGCATCGCACGGTAATAATAGGCCCTCGTAGAGCGATTTTTACCGATATCCTCTTCGTTTTTTCCCTCTTTTAAGTAGGTTGGACCTACCTGATTTCCCTTAGCATCAAGTAAATACAAGGCTTCAACACCCTGTAAATCACCACGGATTTTAAGCAAGCGTGCCGTAATAGACTCCACCGAAACGGAGGGGAGATGATTGGGAAGATTTTTATGAAAAAGATAGCAAAAATAGGCCCGCGCCTTTGGACGTATTTCAGAAAACTGTTGTATGTCTTGTACAACCATTGCCTCATCCTCTTCTCATTTTTTGATGGATTATTGTAGCTTGTTTGCGCTATAATTACGCTTATGAATAAACCTTCTTTACGTATTGCCATTGTCCGTCTGAGCGCTCTTGGGGACATTGTTAATACGGCTGTAGTACTGCAAATCATCCGCCATCATTATCCGGATGCCCAAATTGATTGGTTTGTTGAAGAGGCGTTTTCCCCTCTCTTGGAAGGGCACCCGCTTATCCATGAAGTAGTCGCTATCCCTCTTAAAAAAATCAAAAAAGAAAAAAATCTTTCTTTACTTTATGCAACCCTACAGGCATTACGCTCACGCGAAAAATACGACCATATCATTGATGCACAAGGACTTCTGAAATCTGCCATTGTAACAGCTTGCTTACAAGGCCCCGTACATGGTTTCGACCGCCATAGTGCTCGAGAGGCTGTTGCTTCCTGGTTTTACAAAACCACCTCCCATATTCCGTATGACATGAATATCATAAAGCGCAACGTGATGGTCATAACCCAGGCCTTAAATATCCCTTATTCGGATGCGTTGATAGAACAAAAATCTCCTATATTTTCGGTTAATATGCCTCCTCAAAAGGAGAAAAAAATCGCACTCGTCATTGGCGCATCGTGGCCAAGTAAATGCTACCCAAAAGAACAATTCTCAGCCCTTTGTGATCTCTTACCCTACCCTTGTCATCTCATTTGGGGAAATAAAAATGAATACCAAGACGCGCTGTGGATTACCGAGCATTCCAGCAACGCTTTCGTTACCGATCAGATGTCTCTTCAGGAGCTGGTTACCTTTATCGCCTACTGTGATCTCACCATTGGCAACGATACGGGTCCTACACATATGGCATGGGCCATGAACCGCCCCTCCATAACGCTCTTTGGGCCTACGACCCAGCGAATGATCTATCCGACTTCTACCAACATTGGAATCAAATCTCCCTCCGAAGTCGATATTTATCATATCAACCGCAATGACTTTTCGATAAAACAAATCGATCCCCGGCATATCGCTGACAAAGCAATTGAACTTTTATGATAGGTTTTTACTTCTTTTTACTTTTTGATTACCTCGTGATGAAACTGTCCCGCGATTGGAGAAAGAAACTTTTTTTCTCCCTCGCCTCTGTGGCCCACTCCTTTGCCAAAAAACGCAATCGTATCATTCAAGCCAATCTTGATTTTGCTTTTCAAGAGACCTTGAGCCAAAGTGAAAAAAAAGAGATTGAGCGCTATTGCTACCGTAATTTAGCACTTAATCTGCTCCAAGTAATGGAAAATAGACGTAATACTGCTAATGATTTAGCGGCACGGGTCACCTTTGAAAACAGAGAGATGGTTGATAGTTATTTGAATCAAAATCGGCCTATTATCTTTATATCCGCGCATCATGGGAATTGGGAAATTGGTGCGGCTTCACTGGCTGCCTTGATTACCCCCATTACCTCTATTTACAAAGGGTTGGACAATGATGCCTTCAACCCTTATTTACTGGAAGCAAGAACCCGCCACCGTCTCAATCTTGTTGAAAAAAATGGCGCGATCAAACATCTGGCGCGTGCTTTAAAAAACAACCAATGCGTATCCCTCTTGATCGATCAGTCCAGCAATGCAAAATCGGGTATAAAAGTTAACTTTTTCAACCATCCGACCTATCACACTTCTGCCGCGGCACAACTTTCTCGCAAATACAATGCCCCGATTGTCGCTCTTTATATTTATACAGACGATGAAGAAAATTATACGATTCGCTTTGTTGAGCCTATTGAAGTAGCTGGCGATGATGAACAATCCATCATTAGCGCAACGCAAGCACAAGTGAACACTTTAGAGAAGACTATCCGTGACAATCCAAAATTTTGGTTTTGGTGCCACAAACGGTGGAAAAGCGAGTTTAACGAAATTTACGCGGGATAAGTCGATTTTAGTACATCGTACAATTGCGTCGGTGCCATATCAGGATTCTCATCCCAAGCACGCTTCATAACGACATTATCCTCTTCCCCGTTCCATACTTTGATGTAACTTCCCTCTTTGTAGCCATGATCTTGGCGAAACTGGTTGAGGATATTTTTACCCACATACAAACGATACAATTGCGTCGCATTCAGTGCTCCCAAATGGGTCAGTTCAAAAAACTCTTCGATCAATGCACCAATCATCTCAGGAGAAACAGGAATAAGCGAGAGACGCATAACATTTTCAATTCGGTACAAAAGAAGTTCATCACTTCCGAAACTCAATTCACTATCATTATTAATTTTTTGATATTCAGGTGTTTGAGATATTCGCTCAACCAATTCTTGGACACTCTCCGTACCTGTTTTATGGGAAAATTCCAGCGCCAAACTCATCACAAAGTGCCACACGTCCACAATTTCAATTTGCAGATTCGCATAATCGGTCTCTGACGCAATACTTTTCCAATGCTTCCATCCGAATGAATCGATCATCTCAGCAGATTCCATCGTAATACAGCGGCGCCAATTGATCTTTTTACCGTTTTTGGTTGTCCCTTTTTCCCATCCTTTTCCATTTGTGGAATCATTGAGATCTTGCTGAAGTTCGAACATACAGAGTAGTTTATTCATGATCATCCTTTTAAAAGTGTGAAATTATAGGTAAAATTCCCTATGCAAAAAATCAATTGTCATCGATGTACCTATTATTTTGTCACTTGGCAGGCCAACCAACCCCATGGATGCAAGGCATACGGGTTTAAAAGTAAGTTTTTACCTTCCCAAGTTGTTTTGAGTTCTAGCGGGAAGCCATGCAGTTTTTTTACCTCTAAATTTCCCGATTCCAAATAAGTTTTTTTCCAAACCCAAGGGTATTGTCCGTCATTTTGATGACATCAAGCTCTATTTTCCACAGCGTAGGGTTCATGGCTCGCGCATACGGAAATCTTTTCATGTAAAGCGCACGCTCATGCTCATCTTCTAAAATGCTTATTTCTCCTGTAAACTGTATCCCCTGAATTTTTCCGACTACTTTTGTCTCTTGCGCGATCGTACCCGCCACACGCGCATTCATTTTGATATTTTGGATATGGAGCGTTTGTTCCTCGGAGGCAATGATAAAAATACCCGCATCTTTGTCAAAGGCATAAAATGCCGAACAGCACCACAAAGTCTCCCCGAAAGTAGCCAACGAGAGCAGATGATGTTTGGCAATAAATTTCTCTATCTTCTCATCCATAGCCATTTCTTTCCAATGCATGAGATAGCTGTTCCAATGCCCTCTCTAAAACTTCACGTGCCACTGCAAAATTCAGACGCATGTATCCCGATCCCTCTTTTCCAAAACCCAGACCTGCACTCAAACCAAGCCCTGCTTCTTTCGCAAAGAAATCACGCAGTTCTCTATCTCCCATTTTCAGCGCACGGCAATTCAGCCATGCCAGATACGTTCCCTGAGGCTTGTGAAAGTTGATCACCGGATGCATATGGCACCACTGCTCAATCATTGCACGATTCGTACTTAAATGCTTAACTAAATCAGTATGCCACTCATCTCCAAGCGTGTATGCCGCTTCGAATGCGACATGAGACAACACTGCACCATCCCCGTAATGGACTTTATGCAATTGCATACGATACTGTTCACGCAGTTCTTCCGATGCTATTGCCACAGTGGAAATTGAAAATCCGGCCATGTTAAACGTCTTCCCAGGGCCCATCAGTGTCACTGTATTTTGACTAATCGCATCAGATATGGAGGCAAATGGTACATGTATATTGTCACCAAAAAGAATATCACAGTGCACCTCATCGCTGATCATAACAATATTATTTTGCAAGCACAGTTCTCCCAAGGCCATGAGTTCTTCTTTTAACCAGACACGGCCAACAGGATTATGAGGAGAGCAGAGTAAAAGAAGCTTCGTCTTTGGGCTGATTTTTGCTTTTAAATCTTCCAAATCAAACCGATATTCTCCACTGCCGCCTTGAGTTAGCGGGTTAAGTAGCAGTTTGCGATTATTATTACGGACCATGTCATAAAATGGAGGATACACGGGGCTTTGGACAATAATTTCGTCACCCTCTGCGCTAAAGGCTCGTATAGCACACCCTATCGATGCCACCACCGAGGGAGAATAGCTCAACCATTCAGGCTTCATTTTCCAGCCGTGGTGGCGCTCTACCCAATCACACTGTGCATTGTACGCAGACTCGCGCATAATCTCATATCCGACCACTGGATGATTCAATCGCTCACGTACCGCTTCTATCACACACGCAGGTGTAGCAATGTCCATGTCAGCCACCCACATCGGCAGCACATCATCCGTGCCAAAAAGCTTCTGTTTGAGTGTATGCTTTTCAGCATTGCTGTGCGAACGATCTATAAAGTCAAAATCACCCATTAATCGGCCACATATCGAAATCCCGCATGCTGTATAAAATGGCGTCTAAAAGCATAGCGCGATGCCCTTACAATCTCGTTTCCCGTAGAGATCCAAGATCCGCCCTTGAAAATATTATGTTTTGTATCAAATGTCGGAACAGAAAAATCATCGTACAGCCAATGCGGTGCAAATCCTTCAAATCCATCCATTTGGCTACTGCTCCATTGCCAGACATTACCTACTGCATCGTATACTTTACCATGGAAAAAAGTATCCACAGGCACGGATGAAGCAAAGTGTGCAAGATTGATATTAGCCGTATTGTCATCAAAAATATCACTTACGATACCGCATTCTTGAAGCAGTACTGCATACTCTGCTTCAGTAGGAAGACGATAGTTCATCCCCTCTTGAGCACTTTTCCATCGGCAGAACGCTTGCGCCTCCAGAGCATTGACCTCTACGGGCCAATTATACGGCATAGGCATTTCTTGTGTCAATGAACGATAAGCATAACTGCCATCTTCCTTAGGAATCCAAAACGGCGGGCATATTGCCCCTCGAATCACTAAATATTTAAGCCCTTCTTTATCCCACCAGCGTTCAGTTTTATACCCATTGGCATTAACAAAATCCAAAAACTCGCCATTGCTCACCAAGAAAAGCGACGCTTCAAAATCCTCAACTTCGTAAACCTGTGTTCCATACTCATTGTCCCATCCGTACAAACCGTGATCTTTATCTCCCTTGCCCAGAGTGATTGTTGCCCCTTTGATGGGAACCATCGTATTTTCAAGGCTATCACCGCTCAATGGGCATAATGGAAAATCATTATGGTTTTGAACTAACTCTAGCGGCAGTTGACGGTGCAATACGCTGGATGTTTCAATGTGAATCCGTTCATGCTCACACCCCATCAATATTGCCCAGAAAGGATCTGCTTGTGTGATTGGGAGCGTAAGCGGCAATTGAGAGATTAGCTCGTCAACGCATGCGCGTACTTCTTTTCGATATTTTCTGACCAGCTGAACACTAAGTCCCTCAAACTGCTCATCCATATTATCCCAAATCATCTCATCAACACCCACCGCAAAAAGCCCTTCTAGCTTTGGGTCAATTCCCCTATCCAGTGCTCCGCTCAAAACAAGTTTATTAATATAAAAAACTGCCGTATGGCCAAAATAAAAAATCATTGGATGTCGCGTAGGTTCGGGTTGCGCATAAAAAACCTTATCCGAGCTAAAAAGCTCAAATAACGACTCGAAAAGATCAAAGCTTTGATGAAAATAACGGCGTATTTCTATACGCTTTTCCTTCTCACTTCCTCCCTCTAGTCGAATGGGTTGCATCTGTCTTTTATTCACTAGGCTTTTCCTCGAAACTGTATTTGTGATAATTGTACCCAACTACCCTTACTCAAGATTGAGAAAATTTTACTCGAACTATAAATAAAAGTGACTATAATAACGATTATCCAATAGCAAACTAGAATTAAGGGCGGTTATATATGTTTAGTCAAGCGCTTCATAAGATGAGCATTAAACAAAGAATGAACTATTTAGTAGGAGCTGCGACTGTTTCCGTTATCGGTGCTTCTATCTTTGTATTCATTGCAATGAGCAGTATCGAAAATCAATACGATGAACTTCAAAATAAAACTATTATCGGCGCAATGCATGCACTTGAAATTGAAAAGGAACTCAACTATATTAGTCGTACCAGTCGTGACATTATGCTCGGTGGCGATTACAGCAAAAATATAACCAAACTCGAAGAGCATAGCGCAACCATCAATGCCTCTTTTATCGAATTAGAGAAAACAGTCGTACACCCCGTTGAAAAAAAGATGATTGCCGATGCCAAAGAGAGTACTACTGTATTTTTAGACAATACAATCAAAATGATGAAAGCGCTTGATCCAGCCACGATCGCGGGCAACACCTCCTCAATTTATGCTGCTTACAAAATAGAGATGACTCCGTATGCAGATGCTTCACGCGAAAGTTTTGAAAAAGTTGTTAAAGACAAACGTGAAGACTTACTAAATGCTTCTAAAGATTTGCGCAGTGAAATAGAATTTTACAAATTTTTTGTACTCATAACAGGCGTGGCCGTTGCAATCGTGATTTTCCTCTTTGCCAGTATGGTTCGCCGTTCCATTACCATCGCCTTGGATAAATTTACCCAAGTGATTAAACGTGTATCGGAAGGCAGTTTTAACGATACTGCGACAGATGCTTGTCCAGGAACAGAGTTGGGAATTATGGGAAGTGCCCTTCATCAGCTTATTTCTCAAATTCAAACTTTTATTCATCAGATCAATAGCTCCATTTCTGGGGCTACGAAGGGAGATTTTTCTCATACTCTGTCCAGCGATAGCATGCACGGAGAATTTATAGATGCTATTGAAAACGTAGACAAAAGTATCACAATTATGAAAGAGCAAGAACTCAAAAAACGTCGCGATACCCTCAATTCACAGCTGAGTCAACTCAGCGTCAATGTTACCGAAAGCCTCAGTGTCATACAAGACGATTTGAACAACAATATCCAAGATCTAAAAGAAGTTACAAGTGCCACTAGAAATGCGGCAGATCTTGCTAACGACAGTCGAGACACTATCTCTATCATCATCAATGAACTCAATATGCTCAATGAAAAAGTAAGTAATAACAATGATGCTATCGGGCATATCACTTCACGTACCAATGAGATCAATTCAGTGATTCAGTTGATTACGGATATCGCCGATCAGACGAACCTTCTCGCACTCAATGCCGCTATCGAAGCCGCACGCGCAGGCGAGCATGGTCGTGGATTTGCAGTCGTCGCCGATGAAGTTCGTAAACTCGCCGAACGTACCCATAAAGCTACGGGTGAGATTTCTGTATCCATCAATTCGCTTCAGCAAGATATGAGTGAGATACAAACCAGTGCCGAAGAGATGAACGAAGTAGTTGAGCGGTCCAGTTCAAGTATCAACAACTTTGAAAGTACTCTCGTACAGCTCAACGAAGGCTCTTCACAAATTGTCAATTCGTCCCACCGCATGGAAAACACTACTTTTGTGATATTGGCAAAAATCGATCATATTCTCTACAAAGCACGCGCCTACAATAGTATTATGCTATGTGATCAACAGCTCACAGCTGTTGATTCCCATCAATGTCGTATGGGAAAATGGTATGACGGTGAGGGGAAAGAGCGTTTTGGCCGAACCAATAGTTATAGCCTCATGAAAGACCCACATGCAGTTGTCCACCAAAATGCCAATAAAAATCTTTTATTTATTGATCTTGGACAAGATCGTATGCTTGAACATGGCAGTGAGATCATCACCAATTTCCAAGAGATGGAAAGTGCAAGTGATCGGCTTTTCGCTCTACTTGACGGAATGCTCGCCGAGAACCCATAGGGCTCTTCGGTCTTCTAAATCATTATTTCACTGATGACACTTCTTTCGCCAAAGCTTTTCTCCCCCTATCCTCATGTATCTGCTCATTTTACAACTCGGCATGGTGGTATCTCCAACCCTCCCTATAGTACACTCAATCTCGCTTTTCATGTTGGAGATCGAGAACAAGATGTGTATGAAAATCATCGACTGCTAGGAAAAGTACTAAGTTATGATCACGAGCGCCTTGTACATATGCGTCAAATTCACTCCGATACCATCGTAATCGTGGATAATACAATGAACTTTCATACACCTCCCCAATGCGATGCATTGATTACAAACTGTACGGATATACCGCTTATGGTCATGAGTGCTGACTGTACGCCAATACTGCTCTATGACCCTGCTCGCCATGCAATCGGTGCTGTTCATGCAGGACGGGCCGGAGCCCTCAATGGTATACTCCTAAAAACCCTCGATGCTATGAAAAAAAATTATGGAACTTCCGTATCTGATATGCGTATCACATTTGGTCCCTCAATACACGGATGCTGTTATGAGGTTAATGAGCCCATTGCAAGTGAAGTGATCTCAAAAGGGTATGAAGATGCATTGACATACAAAAAGGAGAAAGTTTTTTTGAATGTGAATACTATTTTACACCTTCAGTTAAAAACACTTGGGATTACCACAGAACAGATAGCAGAAACGATGGAATGCACATCGTGCAACTCCAATGACTATTTCTCTTACCGAGCCGATTCACAACATACAGGGCGTATTGCAGGAGTTATTGTATTGCGTCCATTACCCGCTTAGCCAATTGTTCAGGCAGGATTCCCAAAGATTCTTCGACAAAGGTCGTATTGCCATGCTTTATAAAGAAATCATCGTATTCAAAGCTCACCACACAAACATCTGAAATATTTGCCTCGCTTAACCATTCGAGCAATGCGCTGCCGACACCGCCCAATCGTGCCGAATCGCTGAAGACATACCATTGCTTGTGCAAAGCAGCCATGGATCTTAACATATTTTCATCCAACGGCTTCACAAAACGAAGGTCTAGGAGTGAAGGTTTTTCGACCATAAATTCCATACTTTGTGCAGCGCGTCCGACGCCATTGCCGTATCCGATAAATAGGATATTACTGTCATTAGCAACCAAAAGCTGTGATCTTCCAAGCTCATACGGACTTGATTCCGGGAGATCAGCTTCGTAAAAGGCCCCACGAGGATAACGAATCGCGCAAGGATGGTCATACTGTGCCGCAAACGCTACCGTCTGATGAAATGATGTTTCATCCCGAGGTGCGCACAGTGTCATATTAGGTAGCACACGTAAAAAGCTGATATCAAACACTCCTTGATGTGTTTCACCGTCTTCTCCGACGATACCTGCTCGATCGAGCGCAAAAACAACAGGAAGGTCCATCAGACAAACATCATGAATCACCTGATCGTATCCACGTTGCAAGAAAGTTGAATAGAGGGTACAAAACGGTTTAAACCCCTCTTTGGCCATTGCAGCCATCGATGTCACCGCATGCTGCTCAGCAATCGCAACATCCCAAAAACGATCCGGGTATTTTTCCATGACGGCACTGAGTCCCGTACCGCTTGGCATTGCCGCGGTGACACCTACAATCTTAGGATTGATGTCCGCTTGATACATTAACGCTTCCGCATAAATTTGTGTTGCATTTTTAGCACTGCTTTTAGCGTTTGCCGTACCACTTTTAAGATCAAAAGGGGAAACACCATGCCATTTTTCATGTTTCCCCTCAGCTATCTCATAGCCCTTGCCTTTGATCGTTTGCACATGCACTAAAACAGGCTTACCCATCCCTTTAGCTACCGTAAAAATATCAATCAATGATTTCAAATCATGACCGTCAATGGGACCTATGTACTCAATCCCCATCTCTTCGAATAAAATTCCTGGCGTAATCAGTTTAAACGACTCTTCAAAGCGTTTTGCGAGATAATGCGCCCCTTCGCCGAAATTATCCACAAACTGCTCTGTTTTCTTTTTAAATCGCTGATAAAAGGGGCTTGCCATCGCGGAACTGAGCATCCGGCTAATAGCCCCGATTGGCTTGGCAATGCTCATCTCGTTATCATTGAGGATAATTACCATAGGGTATTTAAGATCGCCAAGCTCGTTGAGCGCTTCATAGACCATCCCGGCACTCATTGCCCCATCACCTATCAACACCACAGGAATACGTGTTGATTCTTCACCCTTAAGCGCTATGGCCTTTGCTGCTCCTACCCCCAATGAAATCGATGTCGAACTGTGTCCGGCAATAAAATAATCACACGGAGATTCACTGGGTTTAGTGTATCCGCTCATACCGCCAAACTGGCGCAATGTTTCAAATTCATCCCATCGATCCGTCAACAACTTATGCGCATAGGCCTGATGAGAAACATCAAAAATAAAAGGGTCTTGATGAGCATCAAAAACTTTGTGCATGGCAATAATAATTTCGGTTGCCCCAAGTGTTGAGCTTAAATGTCCGCCATTTTTACTCACAACTGCCAAAATACGATCCCGAATTTTTTGAGAAAGCTCCCTGAGCTGTTCATGTGTGTATTCTTTTATATTCATACCAAACCTAACTTAAGACTCTAATAATAATGATCGTTTTAATCGCTCAAATCTTTTTTTAATCTGTGAATCTATATTGCCCAAATCACTAATAGCTACAACTCCGCCTGTGCTGATTGCACGGTCAGACAAGACTTCCACATTAGAAAGTGATCCTACCTTTTCAGAAATAAATCCATGATCTGCAGGATTGACACGTAACGTTATTTTTGAGGCTTCACCGAGTTCTTCAATCAAATCCGTTGCAAGCTTGGCCGCTATTTTAGCGCCATTTTCTTGCGTTTCAACTCCAATAACTTCACTTGCAATTTCTATAGCAGTATGCGTCAATTCTTTTTTAATCGATTCCAAAGCATTACTAAACGAAGTTACCGCACCATCGAGTGTTTTAACGGAGCTTGCAAGCTGTTCTTGCGCTTGCTCTTTTCGTTGTGAATCCTGAGATTGCTCACTCAACAGGCCCGCGGCAAAGCCTTCATCATAACTTGTTTTTTTGGCAATCTCGAGAGCAGATGCCTGATCTTCTTGAAGATTTTCAAGACGCATTTGCATCTTAATAAAGTTCGAACTCATCTCGTCGGCTTTTTTTAATAACGATTCAATCACTTCATCTTTATGTGAACCGGAAGTCGTTTGCGATGCCTCATAATGAGGTTGTATTTCTTCACTGTCTCTGGAGGTATGTTCAAGCCCCAGCTCTTCAGCTGCTTCATGCACACTTGCCCCGCTCAAAGCCGAAAGAATTTTAAACTGATACTTCCCTACGGTGTGCTCATTCAAATTTTCTTTCGTGATAATGACTTCTTCTGTCATGGTTTAGTCAATCATCTCTTCGGTTCCGCCAAGCTGAACCACACCTTGTTCTGCGAGTGCTTGAACTGCATCAACAATCTTACGCTGTGAGCTTTCAACCTCTTTCATCTTGACGGCACCTAAGAACTGTAGTTCTTCAATAAATGTATCTCTCGCTCTTTGAGACATATTCGAATAGAACTTCTCTTTAAGCTCTTCCGGGGCACTTTTAAGCGCAAGCATCAGGTCATTCTTGTCAACTGCTTTAAGAATCTCTCGGACACTGTTCACGTCTAGAGTAGCAATATCCTCAAAGGTAAACATCATTTCTTTAATGGATAATGCCAATTCTTGATCAAGCTGTTCAATTTGTGCCAATGTTGCTTTGGATGCGGTAGCACCCAAGCGATTAAAGACATCAGCAACAGCACGAGGTCCGCCAACTTCAACTTTATAGGTTGCCAATGCTTCAAGTTTAGATTCTAAAACAGCACTTACACGCTTGATAATAGACGGAGAAATATCCCCCAATTTAGCCATACGCATCGCCACTTCTGCCCGCAAGTCATCCGTAAATAGATACAAGGTTTCTGCCGCTGCTGAAGGTTCCATGTGCGCCAAAATAAGGGCAATGGTCTGAGGATGCTCTGTCGTGATAAAGTCGGCAAGCTGCTGCGGTTTGATTTTTGCAAGATAGGCAAAGTTTTGGGCCCCTTGACTCATCTTGGAGAGGCGGTCCAACACGCGTTTAGCCTCCTCTGTACCCAATGCTTTGTACAAAATCTCACGGGCGAACTCAAGACCACCGGCGTTAAGGTACTGATTCGATTGGATAATGGCGTAAAATTCTTCTAAAACTGCTGCCCCAATGCTTTTTTCAATGGAACGGTTCATCGCAATATATTTTGAAACCTCTGTAATGGCCTCTACACTCATTCGCCCAAAAATTTGGGATGTACTTTCTTCACCAAGCTGAATTAAGAGAATAGCCACTTTTTCTGCCATGCTCATTTCATCAAATTGGGACTGCTGCGCCGGATTTAATGTCATCTTTTAACCCCTCTGCTGGCCTCGACCTCTTCATTAATTAACGTTTGGATCAAAGAGGAAATCTCTTCAGGACGTTCTTCGGTAATTTCACGTATTTTTTCAAGTACTACTTCATACTTAAGATCATCTTCATTGAAATTATCTCCAAAACCAAGCTGACTTTCGACTTTTTTACGCATCTGCTGTACTTTTTCAACCAGGTCTTCGCTATCATCCTCAGAAATATCAAGGATAGGACGCTCATATTCTTCTTCTTCTCTGCTGAATTCCAACATACGATCCGCAAATGGAAGAATCACCTTTCTGTACGCTACAAACAAAATTATAGCTACTAACAGGTATTTTAGCACAGGCATCAAAGGCTTGATATAGGTGCCAAAGAATTCGCCTGTTTTGGATACTGCATTTTGAGGAGACAAAGCATTTCTAGAATTTTGAAATTCAAAATTTCGAACGGTTACCAAGTCCCCGCGAGCATCATCAACCCCTATTGATTGTTTTACAAGAGAAGTAATCGCATCAATTTGCGTTTGATCCAGCGGGATATAAGAAACCTCTTCGCCCACGAGTCCATTGGTCTCTTTTTTAAGCTCATACTTGCCATCCACGACAACTGCTGCTGTTATCCTCTTGATTCTTGCAAACTCCATTTTAGTCGTAGAGACTGTTTTGGAAATTTCGTAGTTCGTAGTGCCTTGAGTTTTTTCATATTTTTCTCCTGCACCTTGAGCGTTCAGCCCCTCGACTGGACCAATATTGCTTACAGCTCCAGGAACACCACCGACTTGAGGAGGAGTTTGCCCATCACGTTTTTCTTCCAGTGTCTGCTCACTGCGCACCACATTCTCAGGATCATATTTTTCAGATGTTGAACTTTGTTCCGAAAAATCGTATTCGATGGTTACTTTGGCAACGACACGATCTTTGCCTCCGATAAACGGGGAGAGGACATTGACTATCTTTTCTTCTTGCTTTTTTTCTTCTTTTGTTTTGTACTGCTGTTGCATTGACGAGAGTTCACCCATCATTGCTTCAGCATCATTGTCCCCCAAGCTTTCACCCTCAGAGTTAATCAGCGTCACGTTTTCGACCGTCAATTTTGGAACGGCAGACGCCACGAGCTTTTTAATACCTCGAATTTGCTTAGCGGTGAGCTTGCGATCTGCATACAATTGCACCATTACAGAGGCAGAAGGAGCCACTGCTTCTGATACGAAAAGAGTTTCTTTAGGCAAGGCAAGCGAAACACTTGATTTTTCCACAGGAGAGAGAGAATCGATAGAGCGTGCTAATTCACCCTCAAGAGCACGTCTAAACTTAACCTCTTGGTCAAAATTTGTTGCTCCAAATTCTTGCTTATCAAACAGTTCAAAGCCGACATGACCCTCTTTTGGAATCCCCATGGATGCAATTGTTATACGTTCTTTGTACACAACCTCTTTAGGAACTTCGATAACATTGTCACGTGGTATTTTATAAGGAATTTTATCTTTTTCAAGCTGCGCAACGACTTGTGCAGCATCCTGCGGTGTAAGCTGCTCAAAAAGGACCTGATACCCCTCTTCACTTTTGTCTTTAGCCTCGGAAGTAAAGAGCACTAAAAATAAAAGAAATCCAATAATACTGGCAACGGCTATGCCAATAATTATTTTTTGTGCTTGCGTTAACTTTCCAAATAAAACGACAAGTTGCGAAAAGAGAGCTTTAAAATCCATTGGTACCTAAATAATTATTTATAATAACGGCTCACAGAGCTCGAAAAATCGACTATTTTGTACTTGCGTACCAATCGTCACACGAATTGCATTCAATCCATAACTGCTTAAATCACGTATAATCATACCCTTTTTTAACAATGCTTGTGCTATTTCAGATGAATTTTTTGCCTCAGGAAGCGATAATGTGACAAAATTGGTATAACTATCGATTATTTGAATCCCTTTTTCCTGTGCAAATGCTTCATAACGCTTCATCTGATTAAAATTATCGGCAATGCATTCGGTCACAAATGCTTCATCTTCCAACGCAACGGAAGCAGCTTCCAAAGAAAGTGTTGTGATATTAAAGGGAGGGCGTACTTTATAAAGTGCTTTTATAATATCGGCTTGCGCGATTCCGTACCCAACACGCATTCCACCCAAACCGTATGCCTTTGAAAAAGTTCCCAAAAACAAAACGTTCTCAAATTTTTTAATGAGTGCTTTGGGATCTACAGCTTTTGAACTGTCTTTAAAACGGGCATATTCCATATAAGCACCATCCACAATAACCAAAGTATCGTTATCGACCTTTTCAATAAAGGCGAGCATCGATTCCGCATCAATAGCATCCCCTGTAGGATTATTAGGAGTACATAAAAAGATAATCGAAGGTTTATGCTCTTGGTATAGCGCATAAAATTCGTCCATATCATGCTCTCTCGAAGCCGTACGGACTATCACCGCACCCACTTGTTTTGCATAAATTTCATACATCGCAAAGGTAACACTGTTCATCAATACTTTCGATCCGTTGTGCGCTTTGGCATGGATGGCAAATTCGATGACTTGATCACTTCCGGCACCGATTACTATTTCATCAGTGGTGATACCGTACTTTGATCCAAGCGCATTTTTTAACTTTACCATTGAATCATCAGGATACAAAGACATATTGTCAATAATTTTGCGAACAGCATCTTTTACTTTTGGGGAACACCCAAAAGGATTCTCATTACTTGCTAATTTTACAATGTGATCTTTGTCAATACCGTATTCACGCACTACAAGTTCAATCGGCTTGCCTGCTTCATAACTTTTAATGTTTTCTAATGCACTGTTAAAATTCATAATTCTCCCTTTACGTAGCTTCCTAACCAAGTCACTTCATCCGCGTGTTTGTCCATTAGCTCTTGAACCCTAACCTCATCAATATGACCAAAAAAGTCAATAAAGAACCAGTAGCCAAATCCATCCTTTTCTCTTGATGGACGGCTCTCAATTTTACTGAGATTAATAGCCGCCGCATCAAAATCTTCCAGAAAATGAACCAAGGCCCCCGCTTTCTGAGCATCCTTCAAACGCACCAAAATCGATGTCTTATCCTCACCGCTTGCAGCATTTTTAAAATCACTGAGAATAAAAAACCGCGTTGCATTGTTATGTGTGTCTTCAATATTTTCAAACAACGTCGGTACGCCATACAGCTTTGCCGCGATATGAGAACAAATGGCCGCTGCTTCGGGATCTTTGGATGCAAGGACAGCTGCTTTTGCTGTTGATTCAACGGGAATATGCTCAACGCCCTCAAACCCATGCTCCAATAAAAACTCACGACACTGGCCAAACCCTTTATCTTTGGAGTAAATACGTTTGATTTGATGAAGTTTTTCGGCTTTGGAAACAAATGCCATATGGATGGGCATATAGAGTTCAGCTACGATTTTAACACTGCTTTTCCCCAGTAAATCAAGGGTTTCGCCCACTACTCCGTCACGGCTGTTTTCAATAGGAACCACACCAAATTTTGCACGGCCAGCTTCGAGTGTTTTAAAAACGGCTTCGATAGACCCCAGTGAGAGATAATCACTCATCCCCCCAAATCGAGATTCTGCCGCTTGGTGGGTAAAGCTTCCCTCCGGCCCCAAATAGGCAATACGTTCCGGCAATTCCAAATTTCGAGCCACTGCAAAGATTTCAAGAAAAATAGCCTCAATAGCAGAACGGTTCAATAAGCCGCCACTTTCAAGACTCAGCTGACTTAAGCGATCAATGATGGATTTTTCACGTTCAGGACGGTAGATCGCGCCCTTGCTTTCGTGTTTGATTTCACCAACACGCTGTACCACTTCCATGCGGCGGTTCAACAATGCGATAATATCATTATCCAGCATGTCGATAAGGCTTCTGCACTCTTCCAATGTATTCATAAACTCTCCAATACCTCTTGCATATCTGCACAGACTGCATAGGGCTGCTGATCTGAGCTCAATTGAGGCAATATTTCTGCCGTAGAGCGATACTTACCGCTTAAGACAAATATTCCCCTCATCCCCAAATTCTGTGCCCCTATGAGATCACCGCTCATATCATCACTGACAATCGTGATATCCTTGAAAGTTGCTCCCTCATGTTGTTGCCCTATGCGTCCTAGTGCCTCGCTGAAAAATGCTGTGCTCGGTTTTCCCACCACCGTATAAGAACTCGAAGTGGCATATTCTAACATTTTTAGCAGTGCCCCTACTCCAGGATAGCGTTTGTTGTTTTTTGCATATATCGATGTTTCATGCATCCCGATCAAACGTGAACCGCAGAGAATAAACTCAATCATTTGTGCATATTCATCCGGACTAAAATCTTCTTTAATCGCGAGTAATACAACCGATGGATTTGCATAATCAAGCGTAAAGCCCATAGAGACTAATACATCCAAAAATTCTGACGAGCCATAGGCCGCTATTTTTTCACTGGGATCGATATGACGCTCAAGCACCATTAACGGGTCGAGATAATGATCCTTTGGTATATTTAATCCAATCGAATTTAGATACGCCAAAAATTCATCACTCGGATTCTTTGTACTGTTCGTTATCACCATATAGGGGATCTTCGACGTATTTAACTGATCGATAAAAGCCATGGCACCACGGATGGGCTGCTTGCTGTTATCATCAATCAAAGTACCTTGTACGTCGATAAAAAACATTACAGGTACTCACGCTCTAGGGAAATTAGATCTTCAAATGTTTCGCGTTTTCGAATCAAACGCGCTTCCCCATTTTCAAGGGCTACTTCAGCAGAGCGGCCTCGCGTATTGTAATTGCTTCCCATTCCAAAACCGTAAGCACCCGCACTGTGCACTACTAACAAATCATTATGTTCCATGGGAGGCAGCGGATAATTTTTGGCTAAAAAATCGCCGCTTTCACATACAGGACCTACAACATCGACAGGGGTTGCCGGTATTGTCTTACCAACAGCTTCGATACGGTGATAGGCATTGTAGAGGCTCGGACGGATCAAATCATTCATTGCCCCATCAACCACAACAAAACGCTTTGCCCCATTTTTCTTCTCATACAACACTTTTGTCAAAAAGTATCCGGCATTAGCCGTCAGAAAACGCCCAGGCTCACAAATGATCGTCACATCGATCCCTTTGAGGGCTGCGAGGATTGCTTGTGCATAATCGTATGGGGTAATCGTTGTCTCATCGTTGTAGCGAACTCCAAGACCTCCGCCAATGTCAAAAAATTTCAATTCAATGTCAATGGCTTGCAATGAACGCAGTAAATCGGCCACGATAACCGCCGCTTCATAGATCGGTTCAAGCTCCGTGAGCTGGCTTCCTATATGAAAATGGATACCTACCGCGTCCAAATTTTCAGAATTTTTTGCATGGATATACATCCGTTTTGCCGCATCAATCTCAACACCAAACTTATTGTCATGCAATCCCGTAGAAATATATGGGTGAGTTTTAGGGTCGATATTGGGATTGACCCGGATACTGATGCGCGCCTTGATGTTCAACTCTTTAGCAATCGTTTCAACACGGCCTAACTCACCCTCACTCTCTACATTGATATAGAGGATATCACTTTCAATCGCCTCACGTATCTCATCATCGCGTTTTCCGACACCGCTGAAAATAATGCGGTATTTAGGGACACCTGCCATCAACGCACGGCGTACTTCGCCGATGGAAACACAATCAGCACCTGAACCTTGCGCAGCAAAATGCTTAATAACGCTCAAATTTGAGTTTGCCTTTACCGCATAGGCAAGAATCGATTTTCTTCCTCTAAAGGCATCTTTTAGGGATTCAAACTGCTCTTTCATTGCATCAAAATCATAAACATACAAAGGAGTTCCGTAGGTTTGCGCCAAAGCTTGAAATTGGATCACGTGCTAACCTTTTTGTGATAAATTTTTGTGCGATTTTATCTTAAATCGACTTAGACGTAGCGCCATGTATCCCCCAAGCACTACAATCGGTGCCAGGATTCCCATTTCCGGAGAGAGTGTTTTATTGTTGGAGAGCTCTCCGCTCATAAATAACATCCCCCAAACAATCAGTGTTCCCAATATCGCACCGAAACTGTAAAAGGAAAGATTGACAAATCGTGCCCCGATTGGCGCATACGTGTAGATGATCAGCAGGATCATCAAGGAAAACCACGGCGTAACAAAGGTCCGATACAAAGAACTCGTCACTTTTGAAAGATCAATATTTTGAGTTTTCAACAAATTTTTTGCATCCAATGCGTCCATAATGGTAAAATTTACTTTCCCCTCATAAATCTGATCTAAAATTTTAGGGCGAAAATCGTGAAGAACCTGTATCGTTTGGGCATCTTTGGTAACGATCCCTTTGCCCTTCAAATCCAACGTAGCAGGAGGACGGATCAAATGAGCCTTTTGAATGACCCAATAGTGATCTTGATAATACGCTTCTTGCGCACTTAATGCCTCTGTTAACACTCCACCCTTGAATGTAAAAACACGTATAGAGTGGGCTTTTTGAGTCAATGGGTTCAAACTTCCAAAATAGATATAGTTCCCCTCATGGGTAAAAAATAAATTGTTTGTAGGGGTCAATACCTGCGACGTTTCTCTTAAGTTATCCGCATACTCATTAGCCCGCGCAAATGAGGTGGCATGGGCTAAAATATGCATTATTATCAAAAATGTGGCTACAAAAACAAAAGGAGCTAAAACTTTAATGCGTGAATATCCAAGAGCATAGAACGCCGTTAAAGCATTGGAACGAATCAATTCGACAAGCGCCGCAATAAACGCAAAAACCAAAGAAATAGGGAGCATCATATCAATCGCATAGAGCCATTTATAGACCACATAAATAATCAATAAGTTAACAGAAGAAGGAAGTTCTGCGGTATTGCCCATAAGATCAAAACCAACCATAAAGGCCGTTAATGACGCTAAAATAATAACACAATAGCGAAGATACAAAAACGATATTGTTTTAAAAAAAAGCATAAATACCCAGCTGAAGTTAAATGGCTTTTATTATACCTTTAAACCTTTGATAGAACACTTTGATGCAACTTCGGTACAAGGTAAACGTAGTAAAAGTTCTACCGCATCGGCAGCTTTTGCGATCCAATCGTCTAAGTGCATCTGCTCTTCGGGCGTGAACGGATGCAAAACATAATCGGCCACTTGAGATTTATGCTCAGGCTTTGAGATCCCCATACGAACTCGTATGTACTCAGAAGAGATAGCAGCATCCGCCGATTTTAATCCATTATGGCCTCCATGACCACCACCCACTTTAAAACGTAATGCACCAAAAGGGAGATCAAGATCATCATGGATCACAATCACATCTTCGATTTTGTAAAAGTTTTTAACAGCTAAAATCGATTTTCCGGAGAGGTTCATATAGGTTTGCGGTTTGAGGAGAAAATGGTTGCCTATTTTAAACAATTCCCCATCAAAGGAACTCTTTGAAACATTCGTACCATTATGACGACGCTTCAATTCGTCAATCACCATAAACCCGACATTGTGTCGAGTTTGCGCGTACGCCGTTCCTGGATTTCCCAGTCCGACGATCAGCATGATTACTTAGCTTTAATGATACTTAAAACCGATACACGGTCCGCATCAGTGAAAGTAACATTATCAATGCGTGTTACGTCACGAAGCAAAACTGAATCACCCAAATCAAGTGGTGCTACGTTAATTTCGATTGCGTTTGGTAGGCTTTCGATTGCCGCTTTAACACGAAGACGCTTCTTCGCAACGAACAACATCCCTTTGTTTTTCAAACCGACAGGAATTCCCACTGGTTTAACAGGAACATGGTAATGTGCAACTAGACCAGGCTGTGCTATCATCAAATCGACATGCAACAAATTTCCAGAAACCGGATGAGACTCATACCCTTGAACAACAAGGTTATACTCTGTTCCAGCTACAGAAACTGGAAATGCGATTGTCTCTTTGTTACGTACCGTACGGATAAAATCATTCATTTTGAATGCAGCGTGTACATTCTCAATTCCTTTTCCGTAGATGTTGGCAATAAGATAACCATCACGGCGTAGCGCTTTTGTAGCGGGTTTGCCAATACTCTCTCTAACGATGCCTTCTAGCATAGTGTGTCCTTCAAAATAAAATGGAACGCATTATACTTAAAAATACGTTTAATTATCCTAAATCTTCAGCCTAGTGCTTTAAGCCAATTAATTCACTTTCCGCGAACTCTTTAGGCTCATGCTCTTGTCCAATACTGTTTTTATCAATCGAGCCTGATAATCCTTCCATACGAAGCTTCAAATCTGAAGCGGATGTAGCATTGGCGAGAGCATCTTCACGACTGATGCGCCCTGCAAGATATAAATCCAAAATGCCCTGATCAAATGTTTGAGAACCATAAAGTTCTTTACCCTCAAACATTGTGTCCGGAATCTCAAAATCACGATTTTCAGCGATTAACTGCTCAATACGTGCGGTTCGAACCATAATTTCCAATGCCGCCGTCCGTTTTCCATCTACTGTTTGAATAAGGCGCTGTGAAATAACTCCTTTTATCACCGCAGCGAGAGTCATACGAACACGATTTTGTTCCACAGAAGGAAAAACGGACACAATACGGTTTATGGTTTCCTTGGCATCCAACGTATGCAATGTCGAAAAAACAAGATGACCTGTATCCGCCGCGTGCAAGGCAATCTCAATCGTCTCCATATCCCGCATCTCCCCTACTAGGATAATGTCAGGATCCTCCCGAAGCGCTGCACGCAAGGCGCTTCCAAAGCTAAGAGTGTCTTGCCCGACACTGCGCTGATTAATGATGCATTTTCGATCTTTATGGACGAATTCAATCGGATCTTCAATCGTAATAATGTGCTTACGTCTATTTATGTTGATCTCATTAATAAGCGCTGCAAGAGTTGTTGACTTACCGCTACCCGTAACACCGGTCACCAAAACAAGACCACGCTCCATCTGCGCAAAACTATGTACTATGCTAGGCAAATTAAGCTCGTCAATCGTTAAAATCTTAACAGGAATAAGACGGAAAACTGCCGATATCCCCTCCATTTGAAAAAAGATATTGATACGAAAACGGGTCAATTCATCAAACGGATAAACAAGGTCAAGCTCTTTTTTCTCAACCAATTCATGAAAACGGGTGCGCAACAGCTCTTTGGCAAATGTCAACGCATCATCCTTGGAAAAGATCTCTCCGGACAAAGGGATAATATCTCCGTTGATTCGTGCACGAACGACACCATTGGCTTTAATATGCAAGTCGCTTCCGCCTGCATCCACCATACGACGCAAATAACCCCGTACTTTTTGTAACACATTAAAATCTAGATCGTCCACGTTAACGTGAAATTGTCCCTCTTCTGCCATCTTTTACTCCAATGTACTCAAAATTTCACCAAAAGCGATTTTAAACGCCTCAAGCCCTTCGCTAATCTGATCTGCGATCACATGATCCATATTCACACCTGCTTCACGCACTTTTTGGGCATGTGCTTCTATTGTTGCAGGTGATAATGGCAGCTTCATGGTTCGATCACCACCTGCAACATACGCTTCAATCGTAGCAATAGGGGCCGTGTTAACACTCTTAGGTGCCAGTAGCTCATCAATGTAGTATGAAGCTCTGAGTTCATCTCCCTTTACCCCAGTACTTGCAAATAATACACGGCATTTTGGAACATTCAGCGCTTGGACTCTGTTGTAAATATCTGCGGCATTTATAATACCCATCAAGCCGATTTCTACACCCTTTGCGCGAAGTGTTTCGTCAATAGCCCTGTCAATGCGACTGACAAAAACACTGATAACACTGTCTACAGCGATTGCGCTCTTAGCAGCGGCTGCAGCAAAAGCTGACGCGCATTGCAATGCCTGGTCAACGGAAAAAATAAGCGTTGCATTAACCGCGATCCCCCTTGACGCCAACGCTTCCATCGCCCCGTATCCGGCTTTGGTCGCAGGAACTTTGATCATGACATTGGGACGTCCAATCGTCTGATGCAAACGGATACCTTCGGCAATCGTAGCTTGAGTATCATCACACAAAAATGGATCAACTTCAATACTCACATATCCGTCATCACCCGCATCGGATAAGGGACGAAGGATATCCGCCGCTTTTTGAATATCAAAAATGGCCAATGCTTCGTATTTCTCTTTTGGGCTTAATGCCCCCAGTGTAGATAGCTGCTCTTTGTACGCACTCGAAGTCAAGATAGCACTTTTAAAAATAGCCGGATTGGAAGTAGCTCCGTTTATAATCCCTTTTGCTATGAGCTCTTTGAACCCCTCGTCCAAAAACGAGCGTTCTATAAAGTCAGCCCATAATGAAAAACGTGACTCAGGAATAAACATCTGTATCAACTCCAAAATAATTAGCTAGAACGATTATGCCAAAAAAATATTAAAAATAAAGGTTAGTCCCCACAGAGATTCGACTCTCCCGATTCTCCTGATCTGCAACGTCTAAACGACCGAACAAATTACCCGATGGCCCCCATTGCCATAAGTGCGAGATTGACCCATGCGTTCTTGATGACGCATCCAAATAAACAATTTTTCCGATTTCTACAAGTGTCTTCATACGATAACCCCAGCTTAAACTTGCTCCCATAGTCAGACCAATCCCAATATCAGGATTAAATCCCAGCCGCACTTCAGGCTCAGTCAGTAAATATCCAAACAATTTATCATCACCGATCGATGCACCTGCTCCAACCCGTGTAATAAAACTCAGATTATCATTGCCATAATCACGATCCCATCCGCTTTTCATCCGCCATGACAATGGTTTGAAAAAATGGCTGACAGGAGTAATCGATGCTAGAGAAAGGAGTGTCAATTTTTCGAGAGAAAGCTTATCATGATCCATACCGGCTTGTATATCCAGAAACTCGATCTGCGCGCCGCTCAAATGTCCGGTATCATCTTCACTCAAATCATGAAATGCAGGTCGTACACCGATTAACAGCGGGGAGCGATGGTCATACCATCCTTGCGCTACTGAAATACGTGCCGCGTGATGAGCAGTATCCGGATTTGACTTCTGCGCAATCGGTAGTTCTTCACCCTGCCCCAGTATCGCCCGCGCTGTTAGTAGCTCATGATAGCGCTTTGCGTACACCTCTTTGGTGATTTTTCCTTCAATGTAGTCATATTCGACAAGTTCCGCTGCCGCCTCTAGTGTATAGCGATGCTGATTATCAAAAATACTACTCTGAGATTTAATTTCACCCGAAGCCAGTGCTTTCGCTGTTTTTATCGATTCTAATGTGAGTTGTTTTTCATATGCCAACAGCTTCGTACGCTTTGAGGGGCGAAAATGTTTTGTGCCCACTAACCCCTCTTCTTCCATTGCCCGTACCGTTTCGGGAGGAATAACATGATAGGTAAAATGCTCTCTCAAGCGCACACTTGGACGGGCGATTTGGGCCAACCACAACATGTGATACGAGCAGTTCTCATCAAAAAAGAAATACCATGAATTAATCCGCTGCAATTCCCAGATATGACGTACCATCGCTATCACCTCATCATGGGTCAAATTAAGATCGTATTCCCAAACATCACGCGATTCACTGTCGCGGTATTCTTTGAGTTTTTCATAATACGGCAACATCGAATAAAATCCCAAATATCCTCCAAAAAGCCCTTTGTAGGCAAACGTAACTCCATTGGTTTCATCCGTTTGAGCGGCATAATTGATCGCATACGACATCAGCTTGGATTCCATAGACGAATCAACGCGCAAAAAAGTATGTCCAAACATCGAGGCGGGAGAGTTAATATGCGCCGTAGGAAAAACGAGGGTTACTTTTTGAGGGTCCATCTTGGAAACGAGCGCATCATACGCTTGGCAATCACCCTCGCCAAACGAAACCTTCAGCTCATGTTCCAGCCATGCTCTACGTGCAGGAAAATGGCAAAACAGACTCTCATCACTTCGATTTGTATCTTCATTGAAATGCGTAATAGTCGCATCCAATTCAGAAACCAAGTTAGCTTTACCATCTTGTGCTAGAAAAAAAGCGTCATCATCAATTTCACTCTCATTTTTGGGAGAGTGCATCAATAAATGCCAGTAACGGGATTCGGAGAGTTTGAGAGAGTGGGCTTGCGCAATCAGCTCATCGGTCGTCGCAGACCAGATCGATAAACTCAGTGCGCATAATAAAAAAAGAATCGGCAAACTAGGCCTTCAAAGTCAAATCACTCCCGCATACGCGGGAGATTGTATACGTAGAATTAATTAACCCGCGATAGTGACAACGTTATCAAGCACGTTTGCCATATCTGCTTTTTCATTCGTATAAATAGCTTTGTAATTTGCTTGCAATGCTACTGCGAATGCCGCTTTGTTTTCGATATTCAAAAGCTCTGCCAATGTTTCAACGCTTTCGCCCTGACCGATAGCGATCTCGCGTGAAAGCTGATCCATATTTGCCGCTACAAACTCTGCTGCACGCTCATTCATAACAAATCGTGATTTTTTACATCCAGAAGTCCCTGAAGTAACACCAAATGTTTGGTTTCCAGATGTACCATTGGTAGTTGCTTGAAGCGCCAACATTACCGCTGAACTGTCGTCATGAATGATTTGAGAACCAAGACCGCATCCCGTTTGGTTATTCACAGTTGCAAAACCTGCTGTGCTTAGTGCTGCAACAGCAACGATACTGATAAGAATTTTTTTCATTAGATACCCCTTTTTCATTAAGAATGAACAGAGTATAAAGGAATGAAACTTAAATTTTACACAAAAGTTACAAGCATATTTCATCTAAATAATAAATTAGATATCTTTTTTTGGCGTTTGGTCTAGAAATTGAACACTTTGATCTTTAATATGCATTTCATGATATGGTCCAACAGGAAGAGTATAAATCAATCGTGCATTTGCAACTCGAGCATATTTCACATAGTCTGCTGTAGCAGTATTTATTGCTGCTGCAACAGCTTTTATAATTAATCCTGCTATGCCTCCTCCGGAATTTCCACCAGATAGATCAACAACTACTGTACCTGTATAGTTCCACAATTTCTCAGAAGTTTTTGACGAAACAATTTCAGATTCGATTGATACCGTTAGACTTGAAGCAATGACCATATAGGAAACATCCCATTTTTTGATCCGTGTATACATCACTGCGTCAGCACCAAAATATTCATGTAACTTATCAGGAGGTAAATTGTAAAGAAGCTCGGTACTTTGAATACCTTCTTGTTTTAAAATATCTCCTACCATCTCTACAGGTAATACATAGTACCCTGACAATGCAAAAGGCGCTTCTACTGTTGTCATATAATAATCTTTTGCCTCAGCATCTGTACTTTCATTCATAGGTGGAAGTATTAAAAGAGATCGAGGCTGTTGATCATACATTTTTGGAAATTTTTCCCCTTTTGTAATCATTTTTGGCGCACATCCAGAAATTAACAGAACAGATATACTCAATATTAGTATATTTAAATATTTTATCATTTTACATTTCCTTCTGTAACTTGAATTTTATTGATAACACGATTCATAAAAAGCGCAGATTCGGGATAAATAGTCTTTTCTTTTGTAAAGTTAGAAATAGCATCATTAGGCTTCCCCGCCTTTAGATACAAATAACCAAGGTTTGCATACATTCCAGGAGGCACACGTCCTGATCGACTATTTGAACTATTTTCGATAGCTGATTCCATCGATTTTTGAAGCTCTAGTAATGATTCAGGTGTTGCATGTTTTTTGTATGAATAATAACTGTCACTATAATCTCCATAGGCATACAACGGTTGAGGTTGTGTAGCACATCCAGTAATTATTAGCATTACAATTGAGAAAGCTAAATATTTTATACTTTTACTTATTTTCATTGTTGTACCTCAATTTCTTTTGCAATACTGTCACTTACATAAATTTCACGTTTAAGTATTACATTATTTTCACGATAAATTGTAATTGTATGCTTGCCAGAATTAATCTTATACTGATGATTGATTCCTGATTCAACCTTAAAAGTGGCTCCATTATCAACAGAGACTTTTATATCACTGACATTACCTGTAAAGTACAAGTATGACTTTTGTTCAGCAGTTGCTACGCCTTCTTTATATCCACATCCACTTAACCCGACAATAGCTAAAAGAGTGACTAATATAATGTTGTATTTCATTTTTTATCTCCCGTTTGTATGTAAAGATTTGAAAAGTTTTTAGCTGTTATGTATTGCTGAAAATCCCCACTTGTGATCGTAGCTAAAGAGACTTCTGCCTCTGGCGTATCTCCCATAGTAGCTGTAATGGAAATTGAGCCTATTTTTTTACCCGGTAAAGTTATCAACATATTTGTTTGGGGATTTTTAACCTGTTTACCTTTTTGAAATACGTCAAAAATACTTCCCACTTTAATATTTTGACTTTTACCTCCAGATGTAATTAAATTACCATCTTCATAACCCAAAATATATCCATTCCATGGTTTATCGAGCATATTTTGAATAACATTGGATGCGAGATCTGAAATAGCAGCATCAATAGCTTTATCGTTTAATTGACCATCATATCCAGCTTTATCACCAACGCCCATCATAGTGCCAGCTTCACTAAATGCAGTTCCCCTCCCTTCTTCAGAATAAATAATCTGACCAGTGCTAACATCAACAATACGGATATGCACTTTTGCAAAAGTATCTTGCTTTTTTACTCGACTAAAAAGTCCTACATCTGTAACCTCTTTATATCCAAGTTCAGTAATAGAGCCTAAAATCAAATAGTCTGCTGCATTATCAAGTTGTGAAGAATTCCCAATTTTTAGCTCTTTTTCAATTTTAGAAAGATCTGCTCTTTCAAGCATAATAAACTTTCCTGTTTGAAAAAGTTTTGCAGACAAAATATCCATTGCTTGTTTGCCAATTTTGTCATTATTTTGATCTATAAAAAAACTTTGGCCATATCGTGTCTCATTAGTAAAACGTCCAATAGCAACTTTTCTTTTTAACCCATTAGGCTCATTGTCTTTAATTTTAATAACATTATTAGTTGGAGCAATTGTCGCAGGAGGAGTTTGATGTGTTTCAGTTTTTTGCATTGTTGCACAACCTGTCATAAAAACAAGTATTGATGTACTGACTAAAGCATGTATCTTCATAATATTTCCTTTACATAGATATACAATAATATCTAAACAATGTAATATTGATGTAACATTTATTAAATTTTGTGAAAAAACATCACTAAAGCAAATCTGATTTTGAAGCATATTTTGTTACACCGATCAATAAGAAGATAATTTTTAAACTTTGGGGCAAAGATGATGAGGCAGGAATAAGGTTGGTGTTTGGTTTCTAAAGTTTTCTCAATAATGATACCTGCACTCTGCAACCACAATCAAATCTTCTATAATTTTGTAAACAAGTTGATTATTCTATACTAAGTTCTCGTTTCGTGAATTGTGAATTTTCGATTTGCTCTATTGCATCACTAAGCCTGTCTCGATTGGTTTTAGAGGATAGAAGGTGAATAGTCTCTTTTATGGCAGCCGATTCATTATCAATTTCATTGATAAACTGTAAATAATTTTTATCTTTTTTAGCGAGTTTAGCCGCTTTTGCCCATTTTAATAATTCGGCTTTACTGTTTGCTAAGTCAGTTTTGGTGCATATAGAAAACACTCACTTACTTTCTCGTGTTAATTCATATGTTCCATAACTCAATGTTACTACCAGTGCGATAGCCAAAAATATTATCATATATGTAGCCATTTTATAAATCCTCCAATTTTTCAATATTTTCGTGCATCGATCGTGCTATTAATGCAAAAAGTACCATCAAACATATTATGATAATACTCTCTATTGATTTAAGACGATAAGCGAGTTACTTCGATTTCATTTTTACGCTTATATTCCCACGCATCCATGGATAAGCTCTCACTTAAAGACATCCGCAAGCGTTCTAAAAACTCATCCCTCGATACCTCTTTTGCCCCCAAGCTTTTCAAATGATCGGTCGGTACCTGACAATCGATAAAATCGTAGCCCCACTCTCGCAAACGCTCTATCAAAACGGCAAGCGCGACTTTGGAAGCATCGGATACCTTGGCGAACATCGACTCACCGCAAAATACTCCTCCTACACTCACCCCGTATAAGCCGCCTACTAAAACACCTTCTTGATATGCCTCGACACTGTGCGCATACCCCATACCGTGTAATATTTCATACGCTTCGATCATCTCAGGGACAATCCAGCTCCCCTTTTGTCCGTGTCGGTTCATCGTACTGCACTCACGAATGACTTCGGCAAAGGCGGTGTCAAATCGGATCTCGAAATGAGGTATTTTTTTACGCAATGATTTATGGAGTTTGAACTCGTCAAACTCCAGTATCAGACGGGGATCAGGAGACCACCAAATAATTGGATCGTTAACGCTGTACCATGGGAAAATACCCATACGATACGCCATCATAATACGAGAAGCCGTCAAATCTCCGCCAAAAGCTACCATCCCTTCCGTTGCGGTACGAGGATCTGGAAAGGAGAGGTGATAGGTCAGCTTTGGTATCATATTGTGAAATTAGCGGTACTCAAATACAAGCGTCTCATCAAAATCGACGGCTACTGTGCCGCCTTGCACTAACTTACCAAAGAGCATCTCATCGACCAAAGGATCTTTGATTTTTTCTTGGATCACACGTCCAAGCGGTCTCGCTCCCATTGCTTTGTCATATCCGACTTTCGCCAAATATTCTTTTGCTTTTTCAGTAAGGGTTATCATCACTTTCTTCGGTTTAAGCTGTACATTGAGTTCGCGGATGAATTTATCAACGATTCCCTTGACCACACTCGAAGGCAATGCACCAAACTCAACCACAGCATCCAGACGATTACGAAACTCAGGAGTGAAAAATGATTTCAGCGCTTCATTACGAGAAATCGACGCATCGGCGTTGAAACCCATTACCGTACGTTCCGTTGCTCCGACATTGGAAGTCATAATCAAAACCACATTTGCAAAATTAGCCTTATAACCGTTATTATCAGTCAATGTCGCACTGTCCATCACCTGCAATAATATGTTGACCAAATCGGGATGTGCTTTTTCAATCTCATCGAGCAATAAAACCATATAAGGGTGCTTACGCACGGCTTCGCTAAGCAATCCCCCCTGTTCAAATCCGACATACCCTGGAGGTGCACCGATCAAACGACTGACGGCATGTTTCTCCATGTATTCAGACATATCAAAACGCTCAAAATAGATCCCCATAGACTCGGCAAGGGATTTGGCAAGCTCTGTTTTTCCTACACCCGTAGGACCTGAGAACAAGAAAGATGCAATAGGTTTATGGGGAGCACTCATACCGGCATAAGAGCGCTTGATCGAGCGAACTACTTGAGTGATGGCATGATATTGCCCTATCACGAGCATTTTAAGCTCATCTTCGAGTCCTGCAAGCTGTTCACGCGCATCATTGCCTATTTTAGACGTTGGTACTCCTGTGATCTTGGAAATGACCATTTCGATGTCATGAGGGGTTACTGTTGTTCTTTTGTGATTGTGCAGATGAAACGATGCTCCCGCTTCATCAATCAGATCAATCGCCACATCCGGCAAAAAACGGTCTGTAATGAATTTTTTGGAAAGTTCTACGGCTGAACGAAGCGTTTTATCGGTATATTTGACTCCGTGGTGCTTTTCATAGCGCGCACGCAACCCTTTGAGAATTAAAAAGCTGTCTTCCAACGAAGGCTCATTCACATCAATGCGTGCAAAACGGCGGCTTAACGCCCGGTCTTTTTCAAAAACACTCCGATATTCCGCATGCGTCGTGGCCCCCATACATTTGAGTGCCCCAGAGGCAAGGGCAGGTTTGAGTTGGTTGGAAGCATCCATACTTCCTCCTCCAACGGCACCTGCTCCCACAATAGTATGTATTTCATCAATAAATAAAATTGCATTGTGATGACTTTCTACCTCATCAATAACCGATTTGAGCCGCTTTTCAAAATCACCCCGATATTTGGTACCTGCGAGCATTGCGCCCAAATCAAGGGCAAACAACTCTGCATCTTGCAGTATTTTAGGAACATCACCGGCAACGATACGTAGTGCCAATCCCTCCGCAATCGCAGTTTTACCCACACCCGGTTCGCCAATGAGAAGAGGATTGTTTTTCTTACGGCGGCAAAGGGTTTGGATAGTGCGCTCGATCTCAGCAGATCGCCCGATTACCGGATCGATTTTTCCAAGCTTCGCCTGCTCATTGAGATTAATGGCATACTGCTCCAAAGCCCCTTCATTTTGCATAGGGGCTTGCGGCATTGTTGTATCTCGATGAGAAATTGCTTCAAGCAGATCCACACGGCTTATCCCATACTCTTGCAGCAGTAAACACGCGTACGTATGATTTTCTTCATAGATAGCCGCAATAAAATCACCGATATCGGCGTGCTGTTTTTGTGCACTGCTGACATGACGCATCATCTCATCGATCATCCGAGCCAACGCTATGGTTTCAAAAGGTTCTTGGGTGACGTCATCCGGCAAAGGCTCAATGGTTTGCACCAAATACTGCCCCAACGATTCCCGTATCACCTGAACATCACCACCGCAAGATTCAATGATACCTGAACCTTCCGGCGTATTTAACAAAGCGAGCATCACGTGCTCAATCGTTAAATACTCATGACGCTGATGCCGTGCGAACGCGACAGCTTTTTGAAAAATTACATTGAGCCCCGTACTAATCATTACGCTTCCTCCATGACCGCTTTCAGCGGAAATCCACTCTCTCTGGCAAGTGAGCTTACCTGATGGACCTTTGTTTCTGCAATTTCATACGAATACGTGCCGCATAACCCCCGTTGCACTTGATGCACCTGCATCATAATGCGCTGTGCATCTGCGTAACTTTTGTGAAAAATTCGTATTAAAATATCGATGACAAAATCCATCGACGTGTAATCGTCATTTAATAAATAAACGT
The DNA here is from genome assembly GCA_041661985.1 of Sulfuricurvum sp. Taxonomy (GTDB): domain Bacteria; phylum Campylobacterota; class Campylobacteria; order Campylobacterales; family Sulfurimonadaceae; genus Sulfuricurvum. The sequence goes on from JBAZTK010000001.1 coordinate 453,653, forward strand.
GATATTGTTTAGGCTCACTTATACTAAGGGAACCTTGGGTTTGATGTGTGGTCTTTGTACTCAAAAATAATTCCCGTCTGATTTAAAAGAAATAATGTAACAAGGATTTCGTGTTTTTTGGCTTAAATGAGAAGATTATAGTAAAAGAGGGGCTTTATCACCCCCGAGCAGCGATAAAATCCTGGATAATGTGTTCAGGGTTTTCCAACCCAATCGAAATACGGATGAGTCCGGGAGTGATTCCCAAAAATTCTTTCGTGGCATCATCAAAATCACGATAGATTGTCGATGCCATATGAAGACCAAGCGTACGACTGTCTCCAATATTGGCAGTAATGGTAATTAATTTTGACGCATTTAAAAATGCGAAAGCAGCCTCTTTGCTCCCCATATCAATCGTGAGTAATGTTCCGCATCCTTGAGAAAATTGGCTTAAATAACGTTCATGATGCGGGTGTCCGCTTAGACAAGGGTGATTGATCGTAAATCCGGCCGCACTAAGTTTTTGCGCTACTTTTTCAACACTGTCCACAATGCGATCCATTCGCAAAGGAAGTGTTTCAAGCCCAAGGAGCGTCAAATAACTTCCAAAGCCATTCGCAGACATCCCGAAATCACGAAGCGCTCTTTTCTTTGCATTGGCGATGAGTGCCATTGCTCCCATTTTTTTGATAAAAGGATGCACTTCTGCGTAACGCTGTGTTTTGAATTTGTCGTCACCTTCACTAATAGCACGAAACACTACTGCCCCGCCCAATGATGATGCATTCCCCGTAATAATCTTCGTCGTAGAATAGACAACGATATCCGCGCCTAACGCTATGGGGGCAATACTCAGGGGGGTACAGGTATTATCCACCATTAATACAACACCGAATTTATCGGCAATAGCAGCGATCGCTTGAATATCGGGAAGACGCATATTCGGATTACCGACACTCTCTAAAAAAAGTATTTTTGTTTTATCGGTAATAGCCGCTTCAATCGCATCCAATTCATCCACATCGAAGAAACGGGTAAAGATTCCGAAGCGGGTTAAAGTTTCAGAAAAATAAGAATAAGTCCCGCCGAATAATCCTCCGACACTGACAATTTCATCACCGCTTTTAAGCAAACTAATCGTTGCCATCGCCGTTGCGCCCATTCCCGACGAAGCAACAACGGCACCGATACCGCCATCCATCTGAGCTAAAATTTGTTCCAACTGTCCAGACGTCGGATTTCCCATGCGTGAATACAATGGTTTTTTAACCGAACCGTCAAAAATACCCTCACCCGTTTCGCTGTCGCCGTATCCAAACGATGCCGAGTTAATCATGACAGGACTGATAGCACCCTCTTTTTTCCCGACTTGTTGAACAAATTTTGTGCTAAACTCTTCGAAACGCATTATTATTCCTTTATTGCCTTATCTTTACGAAAGATGTATTAAAATTGCGCTAATTATAGCCAAAAGGGCAAATCCTTGTCTAAACGAATTTTCATCACCGCCACCAACACCAATGTGGGTAAAACCTACACGACCATAAAACTCATGGAAGCCCTGACAAAAATCGGGCTTCGTGTGGGTGTCTACAAACCGATCGAAACAGGAGTAAATGGTCTCCCTGCGGATGGAATCCTCCTTTTAAAACATGCGCAAATACTCAATCCACAACTTAAAGTTCTGCGGGTAAACGACATTGTTACTCTCTCCTTATCCCTCCCCGCAGCACCGTATGTTGCGAACAAAGCCAAAAAAATTGACTTAACACATTTTGACCGCGCATTGGAAAAAATTGAAGCTCTCTGTGACATTGTTCTCATCGAAGGGGCAGGAGGGCTTATGGTTCCCATTGATGAAGAGCTTATGATGATCGATCTTCCGCGTCATTTTCAAGCCCTCACACTTTTAGTGACTCACTGCCATCTCGGCTGCATAAACGATACCCTTCTTAGTCTAAATGCTCTGAATTCTGCAAGTCTTCCCCATTTGTGGACATTGAATTGCCGTGTAGGAGATGAAAGCTTTACCCAAGTGTCCCTTCCCTATTTTAAAAATAAGTTTGATCCTCTTTTCGTCATCGGACATGACAATACAGCGCTTGCTCAAGCATTATTGGATAAAATAAATCAAGAAAACTCGCAAGGAGCATGAATGCGTCATCTAATCCGCACCGACGATTTCACTACTGATCAAATCAACGCTGTTTTGAAAGACGCAACTTTATTCAGTGATGGACGTTTTAATCCTATACTGCGCGAAAAGATTATCATCACCCTCTTTTTTGAGAACTCTACCCGAACCAAAAGCTCTTTTGAAATCGCCGCCAAACGTTTGGGTGCCGAAGTGATCCATTTGGATGTTCAAAAAAGCTCTACACAAAAAGGGGAGAGCCTCATCGATACTGCGACCAATCTTGATGCAATGGGACCACACGCCATGATCGTACGCCATGCCCATGCAGGTGTTCCCCATACACTCGCGCAACACACGAATGCCTCCATTATCAATGCAGGTGATGGTGCCCATGCACATCCCACCCAAGCACTCTTGGATCTCTTCACCCTCCAACAGCATTTTGGTGATGTATCCGGTAAAAAAATTGCCATTGTCGGGGATATCAAAAACTCTCGCGTTGCTAACAGTAATATTGAACTGCTGACACGTTTTGGAATGGACATTACCCTCGTAGCACCACCTCATTTTTTACCGACAACAACCCTTAAAACAACTCATAATCTTCATGATATTCTCGACAATGTGGATGCAATTATGAGCTTGCGTACCCAAACAGAGCGCCATTCCCATCAAACCTATGGATCTCTCAAAGATTATGCGAGCGACTTTTGCATCACCAAAAAAATGATTCAAAACAGAGATATCATCATCATGCATCCGGGGCCCGTCCACCGCAACATCGATATCGATGATGCCATGCTGGGTGATCCGCGATGCAAAGTTCTTGAACAAGTCAAGAACGGTGTCTCAATTCGAATGGCAGTCCTTAAGGCTCTAATAGCGTAATGTACGCTCAACTATGCCAACTTGTATCTCAAGGGACTCCTGTCTTCTTTTACAGTGATTTCAAGGGCGAAAAGTTTCACTGCTATGCACTTGACCAACTTATACATCATGATATTGAATTTTCATTCAATGAAAAACGAAATCCTCACAATAGTCCCCATACACCAACATCAAGTCCGATCAAGTTTGCTGACTATGAAAAAAAATTCAAGCAGGTTCAACAGCACATACGCGCAGGTAATACCTATTTGCTAAATCTAACACAGCCAACACCTATCATTTCACCCTATACATTGCGTGAAATTTACACCATGGCAAATGCTCCCTATAAATTACGCATAGGTCAAAAATTTGTCTGTTTCTCTCCTGAACCCTTTGTCACCATTGAAGGTAATCGAATACATACCTATCCGATGAAAGGAACCATCGATGCCGATGTCCCTAATGCAGTAGAGATCATATTAAACGATCCAAAAGAGTTGGCAGAACATACGATGATAGTCGACTTGCTGCGCAATGACTTAGGGATCGTCAGTACCGATATCAGGGTTGAAGAGTTCCGATACCTGAGCACGATAGAAACAGGTAGTAAAAAACTGCATCAAGTCAGCTCACATATAAGCGGGAAACTCAATGATAACTGGAAAGACAATATTGGCAATATCCTACAAGCTCTCTTACCGGCAGGCAGTATAAGCGGTACACCAAAAAAAAAGAGTGTTGAACTCATTGAAACGATCGAAGGTTATGAAAGAGGATACTTTAGCGGAATATTCGGATATTTTGATGGAGAAAATCTATACAGCGCTGTTTCTATTCGGTATATTGAACAAACACAAGAAGGACTTATGTACAAAAGCGGAGGCGGTATCACAGCGGACAGCAACCCCCAAAGCGAATACCAAGAGATGCTTGATAAAATCTATATTCCTTAGCGGATTGCGACTTGTGATTTCATTTTCTGAAGTGTTTTAGGTCCAATCCCTTTTACATTCACTAACTCATCAACTGTTGTAAATCCACCGTGAGATTTACGGTATTTTATAATTTCTTGAGCCTTTGTCGGACCAATACCATTAAGCGTTTGAAGCTGAGCCGAGTTCGCTCGATTAACATTGACAGCAGAAAAAAGTAATGATGAAAAAAGTAAGAGTGCAAGAAAAAATTTAACCATAAATAACCTTTTAGATTGTAATACGGTCATTGTAGCTATATAATAAAAAAGAGTCAAGTTAGTGATTTATAAAAAATAGGGAGATTAAAAGTTAGGAAGAAGGAGTTGTAAATCTGAGGCCAGGCGGCGACCTACGTTTCCACACCTGAAAGATGCAGTATTATGAGCGAAGAGGGTCTTAGCTTCCGGGTTCGGAATGGGACCGGGCGTTTCCCCCTCTCTATAGCCACCT
>JBAZTK010000002.1:0-371256 GCA_041661985.1 Sulfuricurvum sp.
CATCCATAGCCGTACTAAAGGTAGCGGTGATTTTACGGTTAGAAGGGACAGCTGTGATATTGTTATCAGGGACTGTTGAAATAACCGTTGGTGCGGTTGTTGCACCGCTACTTGTTCCACTAGCGCTACCTCCGCCACCGCATCCAATCACGACAATGCTTAGTGCAAGAATACTGAGCCATATGAGTTGATTTGAGTATTTTTTAAAGATTTCCATAATAAAACCTACTTTCGATTATTGTTTATCAGTATATAACATTTATATACGATTATTAACAGTATGCGCCTCATTTAATATTTTTAAGCTTAATCTAACCAATTAATAAAACAATAAATAACATTTAATATACTTATTTATTATTAAAATAATTTAAGGTTTGCATTGTATAGTAACAGTATATGTTTTATATTGTATGTATAATAACCTATATACACAATAATGACATTACGTTTTTATTAACGCGTAATTTTACAGCTGTAGACACTGGTCTGCAATATTTACGATATGCCTCATACGGCTATAAAGAGTTATTATGCTTGAAACTATCGCATTCGTTTTAATTATTCTTTGGATACTGGGTTTCGTCACTTCGTATACCATGGGCGGATTTATTCATCTCTTGTTGGTTGTCGCACTTGTGGTTATTTTAATACGCATCATTCAAGGACGTCGCATATAACGTTCTGCAATGGTATGAAAGTGCTCTAGTGGAAAGCATAATAGTGTTTTATTTTCTAAGATTCTCTTTCAAAATTTCACAAAAAACGGGGATAACAATGAACATATTAAGAATTGCAGCAATTATGATGATTATTGGTGGTGTTCTAGGGTTGGTTTACGGAGGTTTCACCTATACAAAAGAGACACAAAGTACCAAAGTCGGGCCGATCGATTTGTCGATTAAAGAAAAAGAGACAATCAATGTCCCTGTGTGGGCTGGTGCCGGTGCAATAGCATTTGGTAGTTTAATACTGCTTTTTGGAAATAAAAGAGATTAATTTTATTTCCAAACAAATAAAGGGACCATCATGAGTAAAAAAGAAGTATACAAACAAAAAATTGAAGCAGAGTTGGAAGTCGTTCAGGCTAAATTAGCTGAATACAAAGCCGAAGCTAAAAGCTCTGCAGCGGATGTCCGTATCGAATATACGCAGCATGTTGCTGAACTTGAAAAAATGGCTGAGACGATCAATGCTAAACTCAAAGAATTGGAGATTTCCGGTGAAGACACATGGGAATCTCTCAAAGAAGGTCTAGAAAGTACATGGAATAAATTTACTACGGCTGTACATGAGACGGCTGCAAAATTTAAAAGAAGTGATGCAAAAAAATAATAATGCAATCATTTAAATTGAATAAAAAATCACACATTAAGGATGTACTATGAAAAAAATACTTTTAGCAACATTGCTAGCGGGTAGTGGATTGATGGCTGCGGATAATGTTCCGTTTATCGGAGTTAGTGTTGGTAATGCTGAATTAAAAAGCAATATTGGACCGACTTCCCATGAGGCCCGTGTTGATGATACTCATTATACGGCGTCATTGGGTCAATACATTGGGGATAACGGGAGAATTGCACTCTCCTATTCGTATGTAGAACCCAAAAATAATGTCAAAAACAGTGATGCTGCATCACTTGCATTTGATTTCCTTGTCCCGGTTGTGGATAATGCATTTATGTTATACGCAGGTCCTGTGATCGGTTACACCCGTTATAAGGAAGAGGTCGCAGGAATCAAACTGGATCTTAGCGGAATGCATTACGGTGGAGAAGCCGGTGTAATTGTTCGAGTTCTTAATAATATCGAAGTAGAGGGCGGTTATCGCTATCTTATTGAAACAGGGAATGATACTGTTTTAGGGATAAAATTTGATGCTGATACTCTTAAAATGTGGTATGTTGGCGTCAATCTTCGTTTCTAAACTTCTTTATCGGCTAGTTTCCCGCACTAGCGGGAAATTCTTACAGGACAATCTCTAACGATTGCGCCAATATTAATAACTGCTTTCGTGCATCCTCAAACTCAAACTCATCGACCAATTTTTGTATGTGTATGATCTCTTCAAATTCTCCTAGTTCTTCAGTGAGTTCTTGGAGTGTGGTGGCGGCTTCGGAATCCAATTGGGCTAACTGAGCATTAAATTGTCGAAGTTTAAGTGTCAGATTATCTTTATCAAGTGGGATAAAGTTGCTGGTATCCGGAGTAATGTTTTCTTGTTCTGTAGCACTGTACACAGATTTGATGATTTTAAAAAGACTGATCATATCCGTTTCTATGTTCATTATTACTTCGTTACGTCCCATGGTAATGTGTTTATTAAGCATATCTTCCAGTGTTGCGGCACGCTGCGCTATCAAGGTTGCACCTATCGTTGCCGCGAGACCTTTGAGGGTATGTGCTTCACGCTTTGCCGTTTTTGTATCATCAGAGGCAAGGGCGGCTTTGATCCGCGCCGTTACATCAGTTTGGGTTTCACTAAAACGATGGATAAGCTTGCGGAGGAGTTTGATATTCCCACCCATGCGTATGAGTGTATTGTTGATTTCGAGCTCTGGAATTTCTGGGATGGCAGATGTTTCAGAAGAGGGCGCGATGGGTTTTGTTTGGGGATGTGCCGGCTTGATCCATTTGGCCATTGTTGAAAATAACTGGGTTACATCGATTGGTTTTGGGATATGGTCATTCATCCCCCATTCTAGGCATTTTTCTTTATCTCCTGCCATCGCGTTGGCCGTCATGGCTAGGATAGGGAGGTTTGCGAAGCGGTCATTTTGACGAATATGCTGTGTTGCTTCAAAGCCGTCCATGATCGGCATCTGGCAGTCCATCAAGACGCCGTCATAGGCAGTTTTCTCAACTTTTTCAATGGCTTCTGCACCGTTAAGTGCGACATCTACGTGTAACCCTGCTTCTTGTAACAGTTCAAGAGCCAATTCCATATTTACTTCGTTATCTTCTACAAGCAACACATGTGCACCCTGAAGAGATTCGATGGCTTCTTTGGTGTTGACTTCTTTTTCATATTTGCGTGTTCGTTGAAAAGTCTCTTTGCCGAGCGCTTTTAGAATAGCATCAAGCATGTTGGAGGGGCTTATGGGTTTAACCAGCAATCCATCAATCAGTGTCCCCTGCGCTTCGAGAAGAAGTTCATCTCGGTTAAAGGCCGTTACCATGATAAAAGCAGGGATCTGATGCAGGGTGCTGTTATCGCGTATGCGTTTAATGGTTTGAAAACCATTCATCTCTGGCATTTGCCAATCCATAAGTACCAATCCATAAGGTTTTCCCTCACGCTGGGCATCTTCCAACGCACGTATCGCTTCGGCTCCACTGCTCACCGTAGTGGGGTTAAATTTTAAGGAGGTTAGAATGTTATGGATGATTTCTCTGGCATTTGCATTGTCGTCAACAGCTAAAACTCGCAATCCTTGGATATCATGGGCATTGAGGGTTAGATTGCGTTGTTCGAGCTGAACACCAAATTTGGCAGTGAAGTGAAAAACGCTTCCCACTCCAAGCTCACTTTCTACCCCTATCTCCCCTTCCATTATTTCAATGAGATGTTTGCTGATAGTCAGACCAAGCCCTGTTCCGCCGTATTTACGACTGGTGGATGAATCCGCTTGAGTGAAGGCACTAAAAAGATTATTTTGTTGTTCTTGTGTGAGACCGATTCCCGTATCGGTGATGTCAAAACGCAAACGCACACCATCAGATTCATCGGATATTTTGTGTATGCCGACGGTGATTTCACCTTTTGAGGTAAATTTGATGGCATTGTTGACCAAATTGATGAGTACTTGTCCTAAACGAAACGGATCTCCTATGAGTGCGGTGGGGACATCCGTACCAATATCAAACAGCATTTCGAGATTTTTTTCCTGCGTTTTTATGATAGAGATATCGGCGAGGGTGTCCATGACATCTTCGAGATAGAAATCGATACGTTCAAAGGTTATTTTTCCCGCTTCGATCTTTGAAAAATCAAGAATATCATTAATAATAGCCAATAAATTTTTGGCGGATGAATCGACTTTTGAGATATAGTTACGCTGTTTAGGATTGAGATCGGTTTGCAGTGCCAGATTCGACATGCCAATAATCGCATTCATCGGGGTGCGAATTTCGTGGCTCATATTGGCGAGAAAGTTGCTTTTTGCTTTTGTCGCGTCTTCGGCTATCTTTTTAGCTTTTTGTATCTCCAGTGTGGCGGCATTTTGAGCGGTAATATCGGAGAGCCATCCCAATACTCCCTCTTCGTCACCGAAATGCATTGGTAAGAATGTCGCTGACATGGTGCATTCTTGACCATTTTTATTTACCATTTTTACTTCCATATTTTTGACGATTCCATCACGTTTTAAGTGATCAAGCAGCTCATCACGCTCTTGGGGATGGACATAAAGGTGATGGGCGTCATCACCGATTTTGACCCCAAACATTTCGCTAAAAAACGGGTTGACAAATCGGATCGTTCCATTGGTTGTAAACGTGATTCCTACAGGACTGGTATCGAGCATGAGTTGTAAGCGTTCCTCATTTTCTGCCAGTATTGCGTGGCTTTTCTCCAGTTCCTCCTTGCGGGAGAGTAATTGATGTTCTGAAGCGGATAATTCCAGAGCTTGTGCTTGCGTTTGATCGAGCAAATCTTGGATGGCTATATTTCCGGATAAAATTTGGAGCTTTTCGGCGAGCAACGGCAGATAAATGTCATAAAATGAGCTCTGTTGAGGGGTAAAAGATTCCAATGACCCAATTTCGAGTACCCCCAATACCTTACCGCGAGTTTTGATGGCGGATATCAGCAGGGTTTTAATTTCAATTTTTCCAAGACCCGTTGAGATGTGCAATCTCTCTTCCTGTGAGGGAGAGACAGTGATGGTGTGTTCCTCTGCCATAGCTTGCCCCACCAAGCCCTCACCACGAGTAAAATGGCGTTGATAGGAATCATCATCACAGCCGTAACCACCGATGCGCTCAAGCATGGATTCTTCCTTATCCGCGATGTAGAGGGCCGCATAGACAAGACCCATGATGAGTGCAAGATTCTGGGATACGGTATCGGCAAACTCTTCATAGGAGTTGATTCCTTGCATAGCATGATTGATTTGGGCAAGTTTTTCTTTGATCCAGTATTCGCTTTCTAAAACTTTAGTTCCATGTTGTAAAACGACGAGGGATTGTGCTATCTGTCCGATTTCATTATTATATTCGGTATAGGGTATGGTGATGTTCAATCGTCCTTGGGCAAGATCATTGATCCTATTTCTTAATGTAATCAAGGGGACACGGATGGATACGGATACTAAAAAGCCCAGCGTGATACTAAGTATCAATCCAAAAATTAAGAACCAGAGAGAAATTTTCTGTGTCGTGTTTGATAAAAGCAGACTCTCTTCCATGGCCGATCGGGCATTGTTTTGTTTTATCCTGATCATCTTTACAACAATATCACTCGTCTCGGACGCAATATCTGTAAATTCCTTGCTTATGATGAACTGGGCGGCTTCCTGATTGTCTTTAGCTTGCAGATCGAGTGCATGGGTAATGTTTTTGGTATAGGAGGCGAAGGAAAGATCAAATTGGTTCATCTTGATTTTTGCGGCATCATTGATAAGATGTTTATGGCTGTTAACGGCTTCCTCTTTTACCTTCTTTTGGGAAGATTCAAGCAACTTTTTAGCGGAGTTAAGTTCTTTGGCATTCGATGCGCGTACGACCTGACGGAGGCCTTGTTCTATCTTGGTCACACCGTCTGCCACGGATTCAAGATGCGTAATGCCAACCAAATGCATGTTGTACATTCTGCTTTGGATGTGACTTAGCTTATCCATCGTATAGATACTCTGGACCCCTATGATGACAGTAACGAGAATACCAGAGCCAACCACCAGCAGCAACTTGCTGCCGAGCTGCATTTTTTCTATAAAATTCATTGAATTAGGCATGGTTGTTTTCCTTAGATAGAGTGCTTTGCAGTGCTTCCAATTGCTGCTCTTTGGCTTTTATGTCCGCATCACTGTCCGAAAAACGCGATGCAATGGATTGAAATTCATCTTGGAGGGAAAGAAAAGTATCCACAATATCCGGATCAAAATGCTTTCCTTTTCCCTCAACAATGATTTTGACCGCTATCTCATGGGGCATCGGTTCTTTGTATACTCGGCGGCTTATGAGGGCATCATATACATCGGCCAGTGCCATAAGCCGAGCCGAAATGGGGATATCATTGCCGCTTGCACCCGTAGGATAACCGCTGCCATCCCATTTTTCCTGATGATTGTACGCAATTTCCTTGGCGATACGGAGGAATTCGACTTGTACTCCGAGTTCTGTTTCCGCATGTTTTATGGCATCTCTTCCCAGGGTGGTATGAGTTTTCATGATTTCGAACTCTTCTGGAGTCAATTTCCCCGGCTTCAGGAGGATGCTATCGGGAATTCCCACTTTGCCAATATCATGCAGCGGTGCTGATTTGAACAGTATTTCGATCATGTTATCGGTGAGAAAATAGCTAAAATTAGGATGTGTTTTGAGTTTTTTGGCAAGTGCTTTGACATAATGCTGGGTACGCCGGATATGGTTTCCTGTCTCCAAATCGCGTGTTTCGGCAAGTGATGCCATCGCTAAAATTGTTACATCCTGCACCGCCAATATTTCACGGGTACGTTTGGCTATTTCGGTTTCAAGATAGAGGTTTTTATCGTTTAGAAAATCGGAAGCCGCTTTGACTTGCAGCTGTGATTTGATACGTGCGAGAACAATGGCCGGTGATATCGGTTTGGTGATGTAGTCGACCGCACCCATTTCGAGCCCATTTTTTTCATCTTCAGCTGAATTCATGGCTGTTAGAAAAATGACAGGAATTTCCTGCGTCTTGGGATTGGATTTGAGTTCAAAAATGACGTCATAGCCCGATAATCCAATCATAATGATGTCGAGGAGAATTAAATCGGGATGGACATCGCCTTGTAAATATTTCAGGGCCTTTTCACCGCTATTGGCTACTTTTACATTGTAGATATCTTTTAGCAACGAGGACATGAGCATTAAGTTTTCCGACGTATCATCAACTACCAAAATGGTGGGACGTTCCCCTAGAACTTTTACAGTATTGTCTATCATACTATCTCCTTAACAAAAATCACACTTATTATTAATTATTGTTAAAATTTGTAACATATTGTAGTCTTATAGTCTTGATTTATGCTTGTAAAATAGAAATAACCATATAAAGTGTATTAATGTTAAAATTTGTATTATAATAAACAACTTAGTAAGATAGGAGGAAAGAGTGAATAAAAAATTATTGCTACTACTGATGATTACCAATGCAATGGTTGCAGCAGAAGTCAAGCCCATCAAAATGCATGTGTCTCAAGAGTGTTATTTAAGTAATACGAATCCTTTTGAGCAGGTGTATGAAAACAGTCTCTTTAAAATTACAGTAGAGGATGAGGCTCTTTTAGGAAGTCATACAACCATCAAAGAGATATCTTTGTGGAGTGATGGAAAAATGTATCCCATAAAAGCGAGTGAAGAACGGATATATAAAGACAATACGATCAAACTCATCCGAAAAAATAATGAATTGTTTGCAGATGAGTTAAACGCTATATCGAATGCAAAATTTGTTAAGCTGTACGTCAAATATCAAGACAATGTAAATGAAGAGCAATCTTCCAATGGAAGATCACCGTATTTTACTACGGTTAAAACTACGATTGCCAGAGATCAATATTTTCCAATTATTTTACCGCAGGTAGAGATCAATGCGGCGTTTGCTAAGTGTACTGAAACGTATAATGAGCAAAAAAATCGTCAATCGTTGCAGGAGACATTGATTGTGGTTAGTGGATTGTTGGGAATAGCAGGCATTATCGTCATTATCATATGGTTTCGAAGAGGTCGGAAAAAATAGACGGGTTTGCTCCCAAAGAACAGGGGAGCGAAGAATTTAAAAATCGAGTCTTAGTCCAAAGTACCACGCATCGTTATAGGTGACATTATGGTTTTTGACATCGGTATCGATATTGCGATAACCCACTTCAATACGTCCGTTGTGAATCGGTTCGGCATCGAGATGGACACGGGTTTCTAAATAGTTTTGGGCGTCATTAAATGCCAAAACGGATGGGGCATAATACAAAGCTCCTCCGACGTATAAGGGAAAAGGAGTGGTGAGCGGCAGTTTCATATCGGCTTCCAAGCCCAGAGGGAGGGCGGCATAGCTTTGTCCGTCAAATCGGGTATATTCTCCCTTGATCCCAAGGCCCAGGGCAAGACCGGCTACGCCATCAACGGGACGCTGTACCATAAATGAGACTTCTGATAAGGGATGTATGTTTCCGATGCGATCGCTGTTGTGTTCGTCGCCGTTTAATATTCGACCACCGATGAAGGCACCCTCAAGGGATGCATTGCCCATTTTTGCCATATCAATACGGATCTGACCCTCAACATCGTGACTGTTAACATTGATCTCTGCTTGATGTGCGGCAAATGCAGCGCTGCTGATAAAAGCGCCTAATAGTATTTTTTTCAACATGGTATTCCTTTTTATAAAAATATGCATCTTTCTCAGATGAAACATTTTATATTATATTAAAATAATAATTAATTTAAAATAATATACTGTATTTTTTTCAATTGCAAAAAGACAAATCAATCGCATAAAAGTGTTAATATTTATGATATTTATCAATAAAATTGTTAAAAAAGTCATTTATATTGAGTATAATAAAGGACAACTCTACTAATAAAAAAATGTTGGAAGGTGCATTATGACCGACAGCCATCAGAACGTTTATGGAGATTTTAGCGACAATACTCTGCGCCTTAGTGCTGAGGAAGTTGCATGCAGAGCATGCAGAGCAGCCAGTTTGGTTCCTGATGATCTCGAACGCTTATCACCCGAAGAAATCAAACGTGTTTACTATGAATTGCAAGTGCAGAAAATTGAGCTGGAGATGCAAAACAATCAGTTAAAGCTTATCCAAGGAGAGCTTGTTACCCAGCGCAATCGCTATAGTGATCTCTATGATCTGGCACCGGTAGGGTATTGCACCCTTACCTCTGCGGGTTTGATTCTCGAAGGCAATAATACGGCTGCAAACCTGCTTGGGGTTAGTCAAAGCGATCTTGTCAATAAAAAAATTACTGATTTTATTCTCCAAGAAGATCAGGATATTTATTATCTCTGTCAAAAAAATGTTAAGAATTTTGGTGAGTTGCGCATGTGTGAGTTGCGTATGCGGGGTAAAGAGGGGATGGCATTTTGGGCTCATCTGGAGAGCAAAGATGGGTATAACCCTGATAATATGGAAGAAAGTCATCTTATTTTGAGTGATATCAGCAAATATGTCACTATCAAAGAGACGTTAAAATGCAATGAGAATGTTATGCTGGCGCAAGCGCAAAAAGCAAGTATGGGGGAACTCATGTCGATGATTGCTCATCAGTGGAGACAGCCGCTGAACAACATTGCTCTTCTAAATCAGGATATGTACGTCAAATTGGAATTGGGTAAATTGGATAACAATAGTATCTACTATGTGCATGAAAAAATAGATGAAATATTACAGTTTCTATCCAAAACGATCGATGATTTTAGAAATTTTTTCTCACCGGATCAAGCCAGAGAATTTTCAACGGTTGAAGATGTGTTACTCAAGACCTTGAGCATTATTAGGGAGAGTTACACAACGATGAATATTGCCATTAATATTGAAAACAACAGTAAAACCGTATTGCTGATGCATAAAAATTCATTGGTGCAAGTATTTCTCAATATATTAGGCAATGCAAAACAGGCACTGGATTCCAAACGCGTAAAATCGGGTGCTATTGCGATAAGTATTGATGAAACGCCCCAACACGTCATTGTCACCATTTGCGACAATGGGGGAGAGATACCTGAGGAGATCATTGATAAAATTGCTGCGCCGTATTTTACGACCAAGGGGGTTAGCGGTACGGGATTGGGGCTGTATATCTCTGAAACGATTCTTGAAACCTATTTTTCAGGAACCTTAAAATGGCATAACAATGACCAAGGGGCCTGTTTTGTTATTACGTTAAATATTATCTGATAATTTCGGTAACTTGGCACGTTCAGTTGTTGCAATCGCGTACATTTTACCATTCTCATTTATTAAGGTCGTAGCGGTCATCCAAACTTCTACCGTGTCCCCTTTTTTGGTTAAGCGCTGGGTGCGATAGGGTTTTAAAATCTCATCATGACTCAGTTCATGCAGTTTTGAAAGTTCCTTTTTGCGTTGTTTTTGGGGGATACGATCACTCACGTTCATATTAAGCGCTTCTGCTTCACTCCAGCCATACATTCGAACCGCACCATTATTCCATGCGAGGATACGGCCATCCATATCTTGTACGGTGATGGCATCGTGGGCATCACGAACGACCACGGCCAAGCGTGAGAGCTCATTGGCATTATACAATGCCTCACGCATTTGTACCGTTTCAGTGATATTGACAAATGAGATTACTGCCCCCTCTATCACATTTTCCAGGGTGCGGTAGGGCTGGATACGCAGTGTGTACCAGAGTTTTTCGGCGGTCTGCACTTCGACTTCTTTGGGAATCAACGTGTCCAGTACCGCTTGTGTGTCGGCTACGAGACGGTCGTAGCCTAGTAGGTTAGAGACGATGTGCCCGACAGGACGTCCCAAATCACTGAGGATCAGATGGATAATCTGAGTTACGGCAGGGGTAAATCGGAGGATACAGAGCTTATGATCGACGAAGATCGTACCGATTCCGGTACCGGCTAAGAGATTGTTCATGTCATTGTTTGAACGCGACAGGTCAGCAACCTTGGTTTGCAGTTCGGCATTGACAGTGGAAAGTTCTTCGTTGACCGATTGGAGTTCTTCTTTGGAAGTTTCAAGCTCTTCGTTGGTGGATTGCAACTCTTCATTGAGGGATTGCATCTCTTCATTAAACGATTTGAGCTCTTCGTTGGAGGTTTCGAGTTTTGCGTTGGCGGCATTGAGAAACTCTTCTTGGGTAAGGAGTTCATGTTTGAGCTCTTCGATGCGCGAATCGGAGGTGTGTGACGGATTATTCGCCGTGATTGAATGTTCTGGAGCAGCAAGAAGAGGGACATCTTCGATAATCACGAGGTACAAGGTTGATTCTTCAGGTTGTACTAATGGATGGATCGTGATATTGACAGTGGATATGCGATCGATCATTTTGATGTGCAGATTCGTGACGCGGACAATTTGTTTGCTCACAGTTGCTTTATGCAATGCCGTGGTCAACTCGCGCCGCAGTCCCTCTCGGGCCATTTTGAGGATATTGTTAAGAAGGACCTCACCTGAGGGGAGTTCCAAATACATCCCGGTGTGGCCATGCAAATAGAGAATGTCACCTTGATCCGTTACCAAAATTCCAGTTAGGGCGCATTGTTGCAAAAGGGTTTGTTCGGTTAGTTCACGTAACGGAAGTTTGGCCGGATAGGTATTTTTCTCGGCTACTTTTGGGAGTGGTGTACGGACGTTTACGGATGGGGAAAGTCTTTTGGATGATGCTATGGTGTATTGGAGTGAAGGATTTGTCTCTTTGCGTTGATAAAATTTGGATTGTTGATCCAGTGTAGCAAACAGATCGCTAAATTCTCCCACACTCTCTGAAGAACCAAGAAAGAGGATACCCTCAGAGTTCAGTGCGTAGTGAAAGAGGGGGATAAGTTTTTTTTGTAACTCCGAATCCATATAGATGAGGAGATTGCGGCAGCTTAAGAGGTCAAGTCTGGAAAAAGGGGGATCTTTGATCACATTTTGTTCCGAGAAGACGAGCATATCCCGAATATTTTTATGAATACGGTAACCGCTTCCATCGACTAGGGGAGTAAAAAAGCGTGCCAGTCTCTCTTCGGAGACATGATCGCTAATATCGCGAGGGTAAGCTCCGGCGCGTGCTACGACTATGGCTTTTGGATCAATATCCGTGGCGAAGATTTGTACTGCAAAATTTTGTTTCATCTCTTCCATGCACTCTTTGAGCAGGATGGCTATGGAATAGGCCTCTTCGCCGGTGGAACATCCTGTTGTCCAGACACGGATTGTCGTGCCGATAGGTTTTAGGCTTAATATTTTCGGGATAATGTGTTTTTTTAGAAATGCAAAGGCTTCAGGATCACGAAAAAAATTGGTTACACCGATTAAAAGATCGTTAAACAGTGCGTCTATCTCAGAGGCAGAGTGTTGCAGATGTTTGGCATAGTCTTGCAAAGAATCTATATGCCCAACCGCCATGCGCCGCTCAATTCGGCGATGGATAGTGCTGGGTTTGTATTGGGAAAAATCGTGACCGGTCTGATCACGCAGGAGAACGAATACTTTATGAAGATCATTTTCCTTTGATGTATAGACGGATAGGTGTTTAGCAGAACGTTTAACAGGTTGTTTTATAGAAGCCCTGAGCTGTTTTAGCATTTGAGAGGGAGGCAGTACATAATCGACAAGCCCTGTATCAATGGCACTTTTTGGCATACCGTCGTATTCACAAGAGTCCAGATCTTGTGCCATGACAATTCCCCCATCGGCTTTTATGGAGGCTATCCCTTTTGATCCATCACTGCCGGTGCCTGAGAGGATGATGGCAATGGCGTGTTTGTGCTGGTCTTGTGCCAAAGAGTGGAAGAAAAAGTCGATTGGCAATCGTTGTCCATGAGGGAAAGATGGTTCGAGCAATTGGAAGGTATTGTTGAGTATGGCCATGTCACGGTTAGGAGGGATAACATAAACGCAGTTGGGTTGTACTTGCATTGCATCCTCAACTTCAAACACTTCCATGCGTGTATAGTGTCGTATGATATCGGTCAGCAGACTCTTATGATCCGGGGCAAGGTGCTGAATGAGAACAAAGGCCATCCCTAAATCGGTATCGGTACTTACCGCTGAAAAGAATGCTTCGAACGCAGCCAATCCCCCGGCAGAAGCACCGATAGCAACGATTGGAAATTCAGAAAGGGCTTTTGTCTGGATTTTTGGTGGTTTTCGTGATGCCATGCTTATTTTCCCTTTATCATAGTTTTGATTTTAGCTCTTATGCACTGTTTTCCTGCTGTTGAATGGGTGAAAAACAGTATTCCTAGAGCATTTTACAGACATCTATTTGTATGTTTCTACAATCAAAGGCGATTGCTGTTCAAATTTCAAGTAGATCAGTCGGTGTTTAGGAGAATCATAAAGACGAAACAGTTCGCAATCTTTTGCAATGAGATCACTGTGAACGAGATAGCGTTCTTTTTCCGGGATTGGTACGGTAATGGGGACAGGGGATTCCAGCCGAACCAATGTATTGTCGACTTTAAGGATAAGCCATACGACATAAGGCGAGTCTATAGCGTACAAAGAGTGATTTGAACCGGTTATCGAGACAGTGTCAAAGTCCCGACTCGTAGTCGCGGATACAGTAACAGAGTGTGCGCGATCTAAATCGGTTCGCAGCGATGACAAAATCATATTTTTTCTAGAAAGGATGGCTTCTTTTTTTTGAAAAAAAATCTGCTGTTTGCGTAACTGGTCAATTGTGCCGAATAAAAAAATGGCGATAAGACCAAAGAGGGCGATGGAAACCAATAGCTCAACGAGGGTAAAGGCATTTCGTCTCATTGGATACCATCGGTAAGGCGGAAAAAAGCTGTTTTCTCTTGGGCGTTTTGGAGGAGCACTTTTTGGATGGCGATTGTACCTGTAGACGTTGTAAAATCCATGACATTCATTGGCGGATTAAGAACTTCTTTTTGGGATAGCTGAATCTCATAGGCGGTTGATTTAAGCGATTTTCGAATCACAGGATGATCAATCGTATAACGAGTGCCCAGCAGGTCGTCAACATTCATGACTTTTCCCTGAAGCGCATCGCTTACCTCTGTGGCAACGAGCCCCATCATGATTGAGGAATCAAAATGATTAATGACTTCGGCTGAGGTATGTGAGGCATGTGAAATGACCCTCATCAATGCGAGTGTTGCGATGGAGGCAATGGTTATGGCAACGAGTGTTTCAATAAGGGAAAAGCCTTTACTGTACGCCATAGGTATCGCTCACAGCTAAAGGATAAAGAGACGCATTAAAGATGAAGTTTTTCAGGGCTTCTTCGTTTATGGTGATATAGGGTTTATCACCCCCAAGTGGTGTATAGGCATAAAAGGTATCGTTGCTTTTTAGGATTAAGGGATTTACGGTACCATCGGGTCGCAGTGACATTTCAAAACACCCTTGGCTCAATCCTTTATTGGTATGGGCAACCACATTTCCCCATAATTGCAGCTCTCCGAAACGATTAAAGCCGTAGCGCTTTATTGTCCCCTCTGAATGCAGATACAAGGTGGTGATCATTTTTTCATCGTTTGAGTATACCTGACACTGGCCGTGAGTGTCACATACCATTCGAAGCTTATTGGGATTAGAAAGGGCTAAAAGGTTTGTTTTGAGGGTTGAAAGACTCATCTTTGCATTGGTTACTTTCTCTTTCTTTAACGTAAAAATACCGACAGAGTAAACAATTCCTACAATGGTCATAACGACCAGCAATTCAAAGAGGGTCATCCCTGCACGTGATGCTTTCACTAGCGGCACTCGGAAAGTTTTTGATCCTTATCCTCATTCTTTCCACCCTCTTTGCCATCGCTTCCCATGGAGATAAGCTCAATAGTACCATCGAGATTGAGATATAAATAGGATTTGTTCCACGGGTCTTTAGGAAGGTTTTTACCCTCGATGTAACCGCTTGGAGAATAGGCACTGTATTCTTCAGGATTGGGATTGACCATGAGCGCCTTTAATCCCTCTTCACTTGTAGGGTACGAGCCGTTGTCAATTTTAAACATTTTAAGGCTTTCATTTAAACTTTTCATCTGAATACAGACCAATTTTTGTTTGGCTTCTCCACTTTTTCCGGTGATGTTTGGAATGACAAATGATGCCAAAAGGCCTAAGATAATAATGACGACCATAATTTCAATGAGCGTAAACGCTTTTCGTTTCAATAATAACGACATTTAATGACTCCTGTTATCTTTTATTAGTTATAATGACCACATTGTATTTAAAATATAAGAAAAGAAGACTTAAGCGGTATGAAAAAAAGTGGGATGATCTTGATGATGACTTTACTGCTGATAACCATAATGATGGGGATCACTGCTTTAGTCCTGACTCAGAGTAAACGATTGTTACAGTTGGGGAAGAATGCATTTTCTCAGAGTGTTTCATTGGGGATTGTGAGCGATTTAGAGCGGCAGCTCCCATCGCTTCTTTCTGTTATTACCGGAGCAGAGCAACTTGATTTGGCGATGCGTTTACCATTACAGCTTGAAAGTAAAAAAGGAGATTTTATGTTAAAAGCCAGACTTACTTCTACTTATAGCCGTCTTAATATAAACGCTCTTATGGACCCTGATGGGAAGATCAATGAGCATTATGTGGCTGTCTGGATGCGATTGTTTGCATTGCATCCGATTTCGAATCCAGAGGTGTTCCTGAATCTCGTATTTGATACATTGGACACTGATCGTGCAGAGCGCGGGATTGATACTGAGATCGGTTTGACACGGCCCGATTTTAAAAATGGGGTAATAGCTAATGCAGCACAGTTTAACTGTATTTTAGAACGCTATATTGAAATTACGAGAGATACGGAAGTCTTGTCGATTCCCTGGAATCTTTACATTGGCTATGCTGGAGATAAAATGGATTTTAACGCACTCAATCCTGAAATATTGTCACTGATACTCCCCGGTGTGTCTCCCGAAAAAATTCGTGCATTGACTCTCTATCGAACCAAAGCCTATGCTTCTAAAGAAGAGGTTGTCGCTGCAGAACCTGCATTGGGAACAGTGTTTGATAACTATTTCTTTATTTATAAACCGGGAGATTCTTATACTTTGGTATGCGATGTACGCTTAAAAGAGAATGCTCATGAGGAACATCTGACGTTCCAATATAATTTGTTAGAGAAGAAGGTACACCGTGTTGAGTTTCTCTGATACGATGAGGATATCCCGATTGGTTTGTGCAAAATCTATACGGATACGCCGTATATTTTGCCGTTCTTTACCCTTGGTATATGCCGATAACACAATTACTGCTTCGCCATCCAGTGAGGCTATTTTAGTTCTCCCTCCGAGTGATTATTGGGTTTTGCGTGTGACTTTGAACGTTAAAACCGAAAAAGAGGCAGCCAAATACGGATCGGCGTTATTTGAACTCAGTGATGAGTATCGATATGTTGCTCAAAAAGTAGGGGATAACAGCTACCTTTTGATCGCTTATAATCCGGATGAAATATCTCAAAAGCTACGCTCATTAGAGGCCTTTTCAAAAAATGAAAAAATAACGTTCGCTCAATGGGTATTTGCTGACATAACACAGCCCATACAGTTGAATAACGATAAATATTTAACGATAATGGACGGTATTGTTATCGAGATGGATTCACCCTATGTTCAAGCCGATACGTCTGTCCCTCTTATCGAAGCATTGGCCTCACGCGGTTCTTTTGTAAGAACGGTTCAAATAGAGGGGTTGGCAAGCGCAGAAGTTACTGCGAAAACATTAAAAACGACGGTTGTTATTTTTGTGATGCTATTTGCCAATCTTGTCGCAGAAGCGATAGTACAGCATCAAGAGTCAAATCGGCTGTATGCAAAAATTCAAGAAGTTTTGAGTGAATCCAAACTGCCTGAAACTTCGATTGAACGCGTAGCAATCTTGGATTCGTTAAAGATGAAAGAGCAACAGCAGCTGCAGTTTCGCCGTCAATGCAAACAAATCAGTGATATTCCTATGGAAGTTAAGCCAGTTTCGCTTCCACCATTGCCAGCAGCACCTGAAGTTTCTGCGGCACTGACCAATGGTATCGTCTTGATCCCAGGTTCGAAGCCGGGTGAATCCAATCGTTTACTGATCGACAATAAGCCGCCGTTATTGAGTATTGATTATCACGGTGAAGGGATGCAAGTATTGGAGTATGACGGTCATTCGATCAATCTTATCATTGATGCACACGATTTTAGTTCGGCTGAAAAGCTGAAAATAGCGTTTATGAAACGGTTTAATAAAGCCCAATTCGAAGTGCATGGAAATCAACTGGAGGTCGGCTTGAAATGAAACCAAAAACGCTTAAGGTAACACTTCTGGTATCCCTTTCTTTGATGGTTATTACCATTCTATGGGCTTCAAAAGAACATGCAACGGTTCAAGCTCTTTGTCTTGAACATAAAACGCTATCGCAACAGGCAAAAGAGATCGGCCGTTTGAAAAAAAGGTGGTCTACGCAAGAGTCTCAAATCGATTTTGACTTTTTGAAAAATCATTTAAATTTGGTAAAACAAGAAAAAAGGGGAAGAAACGTTTATTTTGAATATGAAAATCTTTCGATGAGTGAATTTGATCAACTTTCAAATAAAATTCTTAACTCCATGCTGGTGGTAAAAAAACTAACCCTGCGGCGCAACAACGCCTCAAAGGGGACAATACTCGTGGAGATTGAAGCATGAAGCGGTTTTTATATATTGTTTATATTCTCCTCATTCTCATGGTGATGATGCCAAAGGAAAAACTCTTTTTTACGTTTGAATCCTTTCTCTCAAAGTATCATCTTTTTATCAATGGTGAAAGTTTCACAAACCGTCTTTTGTATCTTGATGCGGATAATGGGATACTTCTTTTAGATAATCAGGAGATTGCTACAATCGGGAAGATCCGAATCGCGCCATGGGTATTGAGCAATCATATCTCGATCTCTTCCATCATCCCCTCACCACTTTATCGTACCTTTTTTCCTGGAAAAATTGATACGCTCGTCTTGACCTACTCGCTGTTGCACCCTCTTAGTCTTGAACTGAGGGCAAAGGGAGATTTCGGTCACGGCGAGGGTATGTTTGATCTGGTCAATCACAAGGTACGGATCGTATTTGAGGCTACGCCTGAGCTTCGAAACTATCCGTTGCTTGTTTTTAAATTGCATCAAGAGAAGGAGGGGCTAGTCTATGAAAGTGATTTTTAACGAATCTTATTTTCAACGTTTTAACAGATTGGTTTTGCCGCTGGTTATCGTTTGGAGTCTTGTCAGTGCGGGAGGTGTTTTTTTGTCCAATGTCGGGACTGAGGGCCTCGTTTATCGATTTGAACCTTTTTTTGAGATTTTTCATTTTGGAGATAAATTTGCAATTGCAGAAAATTTTGCCGGGGCTATTCATTCTAAATTGGTTACAACCAAAACTTTGGTCTCTTATCCCCATCGGATTAAAGCGATTTATCGTTCACAATCCGGCTCTTTTACCAGTATTAATGATGGTAAAGAGACGGTGATAGTCCCAATCAGAGGAAAATACAAGGACGCTTATCATCTGATAGGACTCAGCGATAGCGTTGCCATCTTTCAAGGATACGGAAAAACGTTTCGTTTGCGATTGGGACATGATGATATGTTAAGCCGCCAAGAGGTGATAACACGCTCCATTTCTGATCCGTTGCAGGAGGGAATACATGAAAAAGAGTGGCATTCTATCGCATACAACACGGTTATAAATCAAATAGGGGACTTGCAAAATATTACGAAGTCCATCGACATCTCCCAAAGCATGAATGGATCAAAATTTATGGGATATCGCATTAATAGTATCGCCTCTAATTCTCTTTTTTCGCAGCTTGGTCTTCTTCAGGGAGATGTCATCCAATCTGTTAATAACCAAAAGCTCGAATCATTTGGAGATGTCTTAACGGTGTACGCTAAAATCGCTCACCTTAGAAGTATCCGAATGACCGTACTTAGAAATAACTTACAAAAGGATATTGTCTATGAAATCACCCGCTAAAGTTTTTCTCCTATCGATTTATTTGGCAGCTCTTTTGTCAGCAGCCTCTGTGCATCATGAAAAAGTATCCCTTTCAATTGACGGGATGGCGATAACTGAGTTGATCAAACTGGTTGCAGCCACGACGCATAAAAATATATTTATCGGCGAAGAGGTACCAGGGACCATTAGCTACGCCGGGAATAAACCGATTAATAAAAAAGATATGTTTGGTTTGTTGCAAACCAGTCTCGAAGCCAGAGGATATACGATGGTGGACACGGGAGGAGGGTATTTGAGTGTGGTCAAGATCGTTGATGCAACACAAATGAACCTCCCTTTTATGAAAACAAGCGATATTGCACAAATGCAAACCCATATTTTTACATTTCGTTTTGCAACTGCTGAAAATATGGGGGCTAAGATCAAGCATTTCACCAGTAAAAATGCAAAAATCACTGCTTCAAAAGAGTCTAATTCGGTTATCGTAACTGATTTTCCAGAAAATATCAAAACCATTGAAAAAGCGGCGCTGATCCTCGATGCGAGAGATGAAACGATTGCCAATACGACGCACGTTATCCCTTTAAAGAATGCGGATGCGAAATCGCTTGTTACGACACTCAACACTATCTTGGGGAAAATGACACTGATCCAAGGTCAACAGCCGCCCAGTTTGACAAGTGACGAGACGACCAACTCTCTCATTGTGATTGCAAGCGATGAACTGTTCAAGAGTTTGGAAACAACCATACTGAGTCTGGACCATGAGCGTCAGCAAGTCTATGTGAGGGCTAAAATTATCGAAATCAGTGAGAATAAATCTCAAGAAATAGGGATTAAATATGGGTTGTCCGGTGGACAAATAGGATCAAACGGGCTTTTTACTTTTGATACGCTATTGGGTGATGGGGCAACATCGGCCATATCGCTTGATTCTGCATTGCTGGGGGCGTTTACGCTTCCAAGCCTTACCAGCGGGATAGCACTGGGTGCGAATATAGCATTGTTAAATACAAACGGGGCCGCCGATATTTTATCGGAGCCCTCCATTCTCTGTATAGACAATCAAGAGTCTTCCATCTATGTGGGTAAAACTGAGTCGATAAGTGCTGGAACGACGCTCACAGGGACTGGTATCTCGCAAGAAAATTTTACGCGCCAAGATATCGGGCTCACACTGAAAATAAAGCCAAGACTCTCTAATGATCATAAAGTACTTTTGGGTGTGACGGCTAAACTTGAAGATATTGAGCCAAACTCTATCGCAAGTCGTCCCAGTACGACAAAGAGAGAAGTGCTCACCTCTGCGATTGTGAATAATGGTGAAAGTGTTATTATCGGGGGACTTATTCGGGAAAAGAATGGAGACGAAAACACGAAGATACCTTTTTTAGGGGATATTCCTATTTTAGGAAACCTCTTTAAAAGTAAAGCAACGAAACACGATAAAATTAATCTTGTCATTATACTTACCCCGTATATCATTGAAAAAAGCAGCGATTTGAGCACGTTACGGGCTCAATTGACAGAGTTGGATGCAATACAAGCACGTTACATTGTGAATGTTACCAAAAGTCTTGAAGTAAAAAAAGAGAGTAAGCCATGATAACGCTTCCCTTTTTGGATGAAACACGTATCCATTTTTTTCATCCCGAAAATATTGATATCAAATTGTCTCTTCGTCACTCCCTCCTGTTCTGCAAATTTGAAGAAGAAGTATTTGCTATCATTCCCCAATCAGACTCCATAGGAGCATTACAACTGTACAATAAGCTCTCTCTCGTCTACCCCATTGGGCATCTTACCTCTTCTGCATATGATAGCTTGTATTTGAAATTTTTAGAATTGAAAACCGATCTTGATATTTCGAAAACGGCTCCAAGCACAGATGAATTTATTGATGAAGAACTCTCTTTGGTTGATTTTATCAAAAATTCTGCTGATCTTTTGACCAGTGAAGAATCTGCACCCATCATCAAATTTGTAAATACTATTTTTTATCAAGCGATTAAGCGTAAAGCGAGTGATATTCATATCGAAACACATGAAAAAAATGGGGAGGTCCGATTTCGCATTGATGGGGCTTTGATCAAGCATATCGATCTGGATAAAAATGTGATTGATTTGATTATTAGTCGTATAAAAGTTATCTCATCTTTGGATATTTCGGAGAAAAGGATACCTCAAGATGGTCGAACGCAAGTAAAAGTAGCCGGAAAAAATTTAGATGTACGTGTTTCCGTACTTCCGACTTATCATGGAGAGAGGGTTGTTCTGCGACTTTTAATGCAGGCAACGTCTATTCCCTCTTTGCGTGAGTTAGGATTTGACGAAAAAACGACGTCGGAGTTTGAAGAACTACTCAAATTCTCTCATGGGATTATTCTGGTAACAGGCCCTACAGGAAGTGGTAAGTCGACCACGTTGCACTCTTTTTTACAACAACTTGCCTCTCCTGAAAAAAATATCATCTCAATCGAAGACCCCGTAGAGTACGATGCTCCTCGTGTCAGTCAGATTGCCGTCAATGCGAAAGCAGGGCTTACGTTTGCAAGCGGTTTGCGCTCCATATTACGGCAAGACCCGGATATTATTATGATTGGAGAGATTCGCGATACTGAAACGGCACATATTGCGATTCAAGCAGCCATGACGGGACATCTGGTCCTCTCAACACTCCACACCAACAATGCGACGGCAGCAATTACGCGATTGTCCGACATGGGGATTGATAAATTTTTGATTACCTCTACGCTCATAGGGGTATTAGCACAGCGGCTTGTGCGATGTTTGTGTTCTGAATGTAAAACAGAGGTGCTTTTATCGAATGAGGATGCTGATGATTTGGGAGTTGCACATGGACGGATGGTAGCACAATCCAAAGGGTGCATGAGCTGTCATTATACAGGCTATCATGGGCGCGTCGCTATTGGTGAGTTTTTAATGATCGATGATTCGGTACGAACTATACTGAAAAATAGTGAAAACGATTTTGAAATTCGGGAAATCATGAAAGCCAAAGGTATGAAATTTCTCTCTGATCAATTGATTGCTTTACTCCTGGATCGTATCACCGGTCTTGATGAGATCATTCGTGTGGGAGTTAAAGAAGCATAATGGAATTTCATTACAAAGGGATCAACAGCGCAGGAACAGTGATTAAAGCAACACTTGAAGCTTCAACTCTTGAAGAGGCAAAAATGAAGCTAAAGGCGCAAGCTATTTTGTATTCGGATATTTCCTTAAATGAGCAATCTTTTTTTGGAGTCCTTGCTTTATTTAAACAAAAAAATTTCCCCTCATCCTTGTTGGCAACTCTTAGCCGAGATCTTGCCGTCTATTTAAATGCGAGTATTCCTTTGATACGTTCGCTCACTCTTTTGAAACATCAAAATCAAAAGAACAGACGATTGAACCATTTTTTTGAAGCGGTCATCATTCTTATCAATGAAGGGAACAGTTTCGCCCAAGCGCTCGAACTTCAAGAGCACTACGCATTACCTATTTTTTATACCGGAACCTTGAGAATATCAGAAGACCGAGGGATACTTGCTGAAGTTTTAGGGGAACTTTCGATGTATTTAACACTACAGGAAAAAATCAAAAAGCAATTGGGACAGGCACTGGTATATCCCTCTTTTATTATTATCGTTTCGATTTTGATGATTTCTTTTATGCTGACCGTAGTTGTTCCGAAAATTACCGCTATTTTTGAATCTACCGGTCAGGCATTGCCGCTTCTAACACAGATTGTTATTAATATGGCCCATTTTTTTGCCCAGTACTGGTTTTTTATGCTTCTAGGGATACTCATAAGCGTAGGGATTTTTACCTATAAAATGGTGACCCATTATGAATTTAGAAAAGGGGTTCATGCTATTATTTTGAAACTTCCCTTCGTGGGGAAAATGATAGAAACGGGTGATTTAGCCCGCTTTTCCACGATTTCTTCACTGTTGATCCGTTCGGGAATACCACTCGTCAATACGATTAAGCTCTCCTGCATTACGCTGTCTTCCGAGGTGATCAAAGAACTTTTTGAGCAGGCCTCTATTAAAGTTGTTGAGGGATCGTCCTTGTCCAAAGCATTGAGTCAAACAGCGGGATATCAGCTTGATGCCTCTTTTGTTGAAGCCATAGCCATTGGGGAAGAGACCAGTGAAGTAGCCTTAATGCTTCAGCATCTCTCTGCTCTTTATATCGAAACGAACAAAGACAAGATCACTCTTTTCCTTTCGGTACTAGAACCTGCGCTGATGCTTATTATTGGAGGGCTTATCGGTGTGATGGTTACCGCGATGCTTCTTCCTATCTTTTCTTTAAATCTACAATAGCATTATTGGCTATAATCTATGATGATTAAATTTTTTATGTTTTTTATAATAGTGAGTTATCATTTATTGGGTTCTGAAATCAACTATCTCAAAGAGGTTAAACCGATTTTGGATCATCGTTGTACGGTATGCCACTCTTGCTATAACTCTCCTTGCCAGCTAAAGCTCGACTCGTTTGAGGGGATCGATCGCGGTGCTACTAAAAAATTGGTCTATTTGGTTACACGATTGAGGGCGCAAGATCCTTCGCGTTTGTTTATCGATGCAGCAACAACAGAAGAGTGGCGAACAAAAGAGTTTTTTAGTGTAACGGATAAGCTTTTAGGGGATGAAACCAATGCCTCTATGACAGAGCGTTTACTCGTTTTAAAACAAAAGAACCCTCTCCCAAAGGGGAGCTATTATCCGGAAGCGGAAGATCTGACCTGTGCCAAAGATTCTAAAGAAATCACCCGATACATGGATAAACATCCTCATAACGGTATGCCGTTTGGATTTCCTCCTCTCACTAAAACGGAACATACTACGATCGTCCAATGGCTTTCCCAAGGGGCAAAAGGGCCCAGTCTAAAAGAGCAGGCGTTATTGATTAAACCTTCATCCGCAGCAGAGAGTCAGATCAAACAATGGGAATCTTTTTTCAATGCAACTGATCCGAAACACGTGATGAGTGGACGCTATTTATACGATCATTTGTTTTTAGCCCATATACATTTTGAAGGGACACCGACGAATGAGTTTTATGAAATAGTCCGCTCTACAACCGCTTCGCCTGAGGCAATCGTCATCATACCCACCATACGTCCCTATGATGATCCAGGTACTAAAAGATTTTACTACCGTTTTCGTAAAATTCATTCAACGATCATTCATAAAACCCATTTGCTCTTTTCTTTTGGGCATCAAACGCTGAACCGGTATAAAGAGCTGTTTATCGATTCAACATGGCTCGAAAAACCTTATGTCGTTTCCTATAAGGATGAATTTAACGGTAACCCTTTTGTGATGTATGCCCAAATCCCTACGCGTTCGCGCTATCAATTTTTACTGGATCACTCTGAGTACATCGTCGACAGTTTCATTCGCGGCCCTGTATGCAAAGGACAAATCGCTCTTAATGTCATTGAAGATCATTTTTGGATGATGTTCATCGCCCCTGCACATGATCTTGGGGTTAAGTATCCCGATTTTTTACGCTCGCAGCGCTACAATCTCTCATTGCCGACAGAGAAGGGAAGCGGGGGAAAATTGTGGAATATCTTTAGTGATGAGTATCGAGATCGCTATGAGGCATTTTATAAAGCGAAAATGGTGAAGTATATGAGCGAATATCCTGTTGGTTTGCCGATGGATGCCATTTGGAAAGGAGATGTAGCTACGGATACCCCTGTACTGAGTGTTTATCGCCATTTTGAAAGTGCTTCCGTCCATTCGGGGGTACTGGGAGAATTGCCCAAAACAGTATGGGTCATGGATTATTCGCAGCTTGAACGGATGTATTATGCCTTGGTGGCAGGTTTTGACATTTTTGGCAACGTAACCCATCAGACCAATGTTCGCCGTTATATGGATTATTTGCGTATCGAAGGTGAGCTGAATTTTTTGCAATTTTTACCGGAAAAAGATCGCTATGAGACACTGAAATCGTGGTACATCGGAGAGGAGATTGAAAATGTCCGTTTCCATCAAGTCTGCAGTAAGCTAAAAACAGCGATTAAATACCAAAGCAATGATCCCAAACGAGAACTTATGGAGAGGTTGGTAGACCACCATTTTCTTCCATCGACTCATAGTGTGTTTGATCAGAACAACTACTATCGATTAAATCAGATACCTCCTGTAATGCCAAAAGTATTGAGCGGTAAAAAAGAGATAGTACAAGCCCTCCAATCTCTGACGAAAAAAGGAACAGCGTTAAAACGGGTGATCAATGAATTTAAAGCGGATGTATTATTGGTGCGAATCAGAAATGTTGAAGGAAAAGATATGGTCGTTTCGATTGTTATTAATCGATGGCATGACAATGTCAATGCTCTCTTTAATGAGCGAAACCGCTTAAACCCTGAAAAAGATACGATTGATTTTTTTATCGGATACATCGGTTCCTATCCGAACTATTTTTTAGATGTGGAGGGGAGTGACATTGGTGATTTTTTTGATTTGATGGGACATTATGACGGCTCTGAATCGGATAAACTCAAGATCACCAAATACGGTATCAATCGATCAAATCCAAAGTTTTGGGAAACATACGAGTGGTTTCAAAATGATTTTAATAAAGCTGAGCCTATAAAAGCCGGATTGTATGACTTAAATCGTTATTACCATCAGGCGATGTGAACGTCAGCAGACCGAAAAAGGTCTGTTGATTAGGCACGAAGATCGAGAGTCTGACCGATACCTGTAAGCGAGGAACCTGAGGTTGAGGATACAGCAGGCGCTTGTGCACTTTCTAATACCTTCATTACCCCTTGCTCCTGAACTTCCATCGCTTTTTTCATAGCAAATATCTCAGGACCCGTCATTGTGTTCGAATTGATTGCATTCATACTTTATCCCCTTTTTGGAGTTACAGATATATCGGCAGGATAGGGATTTTTTAAAATGCGGTAACGCTTAATCCTTCACTCTTCCACGCAGTGATCCCGCCCTTTACATTTATGGGGGTAAATCCATTGTCAACCAATATGCGTGAAGCAGCAACACTTCGAGCACCGCTGTGGCAATAAACAATAATCTTTTTGTCTTTAACATCTGAAAGTTTTGCAAGATTTTGGCTTAATTCCTGCACGGGGATAAGTGTTGCTCCCTGAATATGCTCTTGAGAAAATTCTTTTGGTGTTCGTACATCCAAAAGTGCTATATTTTTGTCATTTTCCAAAAGTTCGTAGGCTTGTTTTGGAGAGATGGATTCAAAATCGGTGAATATCCAACCCTTGAAATAAGCAAAATAGACAGCTACTACCGCGATTGCAAGATAGTAGATACTATTGATTATTTGTTTTTTGTTCATTATATTGCTCCGATTTTTTTTGGTATTGTAGCGTTTTTATGGGGTTCATTTTAGATAAAGAAAGAAAATGAGTAGGATACGAACCATCCTATGCCGACATGTGCACACAGTATGAGCCATAGAATGTATTTGAATTTTTTTGTTTTATGACGAAACAGCTGTTGAGCGACTATAGCTCCGATACTGCCACCAAGAAGTGCAAAAAAAAGTAAATTTTTTTCGCTGATGCGGTGTCGATTGGTGATGGCCAAATATTTGTCCATTCCAAATACCGCAAATGCTACACAATTAAGTAAAAGAAGAGTATAAATCGTAAAATTCATGATTGCAATTCTAGCGGACTTTTTCTCTTCTTTAAGATAAAGTTTCACGATTTCACATTCCAGGAGATATTTTGAACCATCGCCCCTTAATCCGGATACTTTTGGCCTCAAGTATGAGCATTGCAAGCGCCTATGCCGAGGAGATAATTGCTCTTGAAAAAATACAGGTCGAAGCAAATACGGCTACTTTGGAGGAGCGGCGGGATCACTCAATAGCCAAACGCATTATCAGCGGTACGGAATTAACCCAATACGGTGATCTAAATGCGCTGGAAATACTCAAACGCACACCCGGTGTAAGTATCCCAGAGGGAAGAGGAAAAAAAGGGTCACCCGGCAAGGGATATACGGTGGTGATGATTGACGGAGAAGAGGCATCAACGGGGTCCAAACGTCGTGGCAACCCCCTGGAACAGATCGCATCAGATATGATTGAACGTATCGAGGTCATGACCAACGGTTCAGCGGAATATACGGCGGAGTCGATGGGAGGGATCGTTAATATAATCCTCAAAAAACCAAAAGCACAAGGGCTTACTACGGCGAAGATTACAGGCGGAGTTTATGGCGGTGATGTACCCATGGAGACTGTTTTTCTACAGCGGGAGGGGAAATCAGGCAATTTGGCGTATCTTATCAATCTGAATGCATCGGATAATCGCCAAAAAGATACTTCGTCTATACTCAGAGTAGGTATCAGTGATGAATTTCGGGAGGAAATGACACGCAATCAATCTTTGGGCATAACCACAAAATTAACCTATGCACCCTCATCCAAAGATAAATATACCTTTGACGGTTCTATCACTAAAAATGAGATCAAAACCGATACCGATTCGACAGGTTCCTCTCGTCTTTTTAGCAATTATGATAGATCTCGAGGCACGATGCTTTGGTCTTCTATAAAAGGGGAACATCATCTCTCTGGAAGTGAGCTCGTGGATTGGAAAGTAAAGTTTCATGAAAACAACGACATGGGAGAAAGCAGTTCTTTGCAATCGCTTCCAACATCGAGTGTGAGCTTTCAAGAAGACAAGAGCCTTTTTCGTGTATTGGGCGCTGAGGGAAGTTATTCGGTAGCCAAAGGGGATCATTTTGTTAAAATTGGGATGGAACTCAAAGGGCTGAATCAGTATGATGAGGTGCACCGTGATGTCAATGCAACGGATGTTACAACACCTGCGGATAATGTCTCGATGCACCAAACCAAAGGGGCTTTGTATGTTCAAGATGAGATTAGTTTTGGAGAGTCATTGATCGTGACTCCCGGCATGCGGTATGAGACGATTGCTAGAAACTACGGAGCAACAGGGCATATTGATTATCTGGCTCCTTCATTGCACATACTAGGACGTCTTACCCCAAGTGATAACCTCAGAGCAAGTGTTGCGAAAACGGTGAAGCTTCCTCGTTTGGATGAGCTTTCCACCAGCGTTGACAGTACGTTTGATCGTAACGATATCCATCATCCAGATTTGACGGGGAATGCAAATCTAACCGAAGAAAAAGCACTGAGTTATGAGCTGCGTTTGGAACATTTTTTTGAGGATAAAGGAATCGTGAGTTTTGGCAGTTTTTACCGTATCATTGATGATAAAATTGAAAAAATGACGGTATTGGAAGGTGGACGCTATATGATGCGTCCCTATAATTCGGGGCAGGGTAGTTTATGGGGGATCGAACTGGAGCTAAAAAAATCGCTGAATGCGTATATTGACGGTTTGGGAACTTTTGCCAATGCCACATTTCAAAACTCATCGATCACCAATACTGCAACAGGATTCAAGCGACCGATTAAGCAAACGAGCAACTATCTCTACAACATCGGAGTTGATCACACATTGCAATCGTACAAACTTACTTATGGAACGGCCTATCGCTATGTGGGAGGCTATGATGATCCTCTGGATGAAAATCAAATTTCGCAAGTTCAAAAGGGATATGGAACATTGGATATGTACGTCAATAAACAGCTTGACGAGACATTTAAACTGCAGCTTAACTGGAAAAACATGACCCATTCAACGATAGTAACAACATCCAATACCCCAAGTGAGACACAAATCAATCATGAGTACTCAAATTCATCTCTTCTTTTAACACTGGAGGGACGGTGGTAGGTTTTAGCCGTTTGCTTTAGCTGTCTGCTCTCTGAGTTTGTCTTTTTTACTTTTTCCCTTCCCTTTGATCGGTTCGGGTCCTTTTGTTTTGATAGGAGCACTTCCGCTTAGTTCATATCCTGCGATTTGTTCTCTTGGGAGTTTTATGTTAGAGCGTTTTTCGATCAGGGCAAAGTGTTCTTGGTCTTCGTGATCGATAAAAGAGACGGCAATTCCTGATTTCCCCGCTCTGCCTGTGCGTCCTATGCGGTGGATGTAATCGGCGGGTGAACGGGGGAGATCGAAGTTGATAACGCACGTAATGTCGTCGATGTCCAGACCTCGTGCAGCGATGTCGGTGGCAAATAGAATACGGATTTTTTTGGCTTTGAACTGATCAAGTGTGTAGGTACGCTCATCTTGCAACAGATCACCATGAAACGATTCTGCCAAAAAGCCGTATTTTTTGAATTTTGCGGCGATATTGTCCGTAGCTCTTTTATTGGCCATAAATACGAGTACCTGCTCCCATTTTTCCGATTCGAGCAAGTGTCGCAAGAGGGGACCGCGATTGGCCTGATTGACTTCAATGACGCGCTGTTGGATCGTTTCAACGGTTGGCTGATCCGATTCCATGATCACTTGGATTGGGTCTTGGGTAATTCGTGAGGCGATGATTTGCATTTTTGGCGGGTAAGTTGCTGAAAACAAGAGATTTTGGCGCTGAAGTGGAATTTCTTTTAAGATCATCTCAAGCTCTTCGGCAAATCCTAGATCGAGCATCTTGTCCGCTTCATCCAGGACAAAAAATTGCAGATGTGATAGATTCATCTGCTTTTTTTTGAGGACATCGATCAGTCTGCCCGAGGTCGCCACAACAATATCGCACCCTTTTTGTATCGCAAAAAGCTGATCGCCAATACTCTCTCCGCCGATGATACTGACTACTTTTGGTTTCTGAGGTAAAAAGGCACCCATCGTCTCAAAGGTTTGTGCTACTTGGAGGGTTAATTCTCGTGTAGGGGTCAATACCAATGCTTTTATTTTGGATTTTCCCTCACCCATATTTTTGGACCAAAGCTCCAAAATGGGTAAAACAAAACTCGCACTCTTACCACTGCCTGTCTGTGCCCTTGCCATGACATCGTGATGGGCGAGTACGAGCGGTATCACTTCGTTTTGGATAGGAGTGGGCTCTTTGTAGCCGCTTTGATCCAATGCGCGTAAAATTTGAGATGAGAGACCAAGTGTTGAAAAGGACATAAAGTGTTTCCTCGTAAATAATAGACGTATTTTAGGGGCTTTGGGCTTTAGGAGAGGTTGTAGATGAATGTTTTACTATTTCTTCACAATTGGACTATAATATTTTGGATAAAAAAGGATACTGAGATGAAAAAAATTCTGTGGCTATTACTACTATTCGCACAACTTGCAAGCGGTAAAATTTTGAGTGCAACGTATGAGGTCTCATTTGGGATACTGCAAACGATGGGGATTGCACAAACGCAGTTTGAAATTAAAGACGATCAGACCTATAACATTTATGTAACTGCCAAAACAACGGGTATCGCTAAATTTCTTTCAAACAATCGTGTTGAGATGTATGAGAGTAGGGGAATTGTCAAAAACGGCAAGCTTGTGCCATCTGTTTTTGTGAAAACGCGTCAGACAAATTCGAATAAAACAGTGAAGACCTATACATTCGATCATGAAAATAAGGTTGTATTAACTCAGACCATTGAAACAAAAAATGGACAGTCTCATACAGATAACGATAAAAATGATTATTATGCACAGGAAGATTTTTTGAGCTTGTTTTTTAATCTTAAAAATTACTCCAAACAGCAAAACTATACTTTTTACGCAATCGGAGGGAATAAAAAAGATGGCCGTATTGATGCCGTATATCCTAAAAATGAGGAATTGTCGGAGATAAAAAAAGCGTTGGAGATGGAAGAAGGAACCTTTTTAAAAGTGATTCTAAATGATCGTATATTCGCAAGTCGCAATGGAGAGTTATTGATTAATCTGGATTCGGAAGGGTTATGCGAAAAAGCGGTACTTGAGGATGTTCTTTTATTTGGGGATATTGTTGGAAAACGAGTCAAATAAACAGATTTAAAAAAAAGGAGTTCATCATAAAAAATGTCAAAATGCCCGCGCTCATCTACGGAACAGCATGGAAAAAAGAGCGAACGTCGGATTTGGTGGTTCAGGCAGTTCTGAGCGGATTTCGGGGTATTGATACCGCCTGTCAGCCTAAGCACTATGAAGAGCCACTGGTTGGTGCTGCCATTAAGCGATTAAGAGGTCACTCAATTATGCGGGAAGAGCTGTTTATCCAAACCAAGTTTACACCGCTTTCAGGTCAAGATCCGCAGCGAATACCGTATGACCCGAATGCCATGTTGGAAGTTCAAGTAGCACAGTCTTTTGAATCATCAAAGCGTAACTTAGGGACTGAGTATGTGGATTCATTGGTCCTTCATTCACCTCCTTTCCCATACGCCAATCTTAAAAGCGTTTGGAGTGCGATGGAAACAATTTTTCATAGCGGCGGAACACGTCAGCTTGGAATTAGCAACTGTTATGATTTGGAGCTGTTAAAGCGGTTATATGAGGATTCTCAAGTGAAACCTTCTGCAGTGCAAAATCGCTTTTACAGCGATAGCGGCTATGATGTAGATTTACGCCAATGGTGTGATGAGAAGGGAATTATTTATCAAAGTTTCTGGAGTTTAACTGCCAACCCCCATATCTTAGCGAGTCAAATGGTAGAAGCTTTGGCGCAAAAATACGATAAGACACACGCTCAAATACTGTATCGGTATTTGAATCAGGTTGGAATCGTCCCTTTGATCGGCTCAACCTCCAAGCAGCATATGGAAGAGGATTTGAAAATTTTTGAATTTGAACTCGAAACCGTTGAGATAGAGAATCTCACTCAAAATATAAATACGGTGACACGCTAAAGCAATGTCACCTGCAAGTCGTTTGATTGTTCCAGGGCTATTTGTGCGCGTTTGATTATCTGGGTCATTTCTTCATTTTTATTTTGTATGGCTGCTCCCATGCGCATACTGATCGTATTAAGCCGTTCAAACGGTTCTCGGCGCATGATTTGTAGTAGCTTTTGGCTGAATGCCATTACGTCGTTTTGCGTATTGGTGAGATAAGCTAATACGAAAACTTTCTTTTCCCAGCGTATGAGCATATCACTTTGGCGGATATTGCTCTTGATACTTAAAGCAAAATCACGGAGAAACTTTTCAGATTCAACGTCGGATGACATCAATTCAATCATCGTAATACCGATGAACTTTTCATTAAACTCTGCGGCATCATAAAAACTTTTAGACGTATGAATGAAATATTCTTTATCGTAGGCACCGCTTTCTTTATCAATACTGACATCGTTTTCGATCATAATACGCTTGATGAAGTCTTGTGAAATATCAGTAAAGGAGATAATCGAATAGTCCGGCACAGAAGAGTCAACCGTGACGGAAAAAGCAAACGGTTCCGTACGGGAATTAAACATACTGACAATCCTGTCGTGATCGGGAAGGGCTGCAAGTTCTGTTACCCACTCGTCATAATTAGCCGCTTTACCGATATGAAAATAAGAATCATGAGGAACAAAACGCTCAGGAAGTGACCCAAACTCTCGTAAAAACTCCTTGACAGAGGAAACACCTGCAAAATTTTTAAAGGCACTGTTGAAAATGATTGGAGTATTTTTATGCATCAATACTATGAGGTCTTTTTGAGTGTTTATGGCAGATTCAAAGAGCTGACTCCACTCACCCTTTTCAATCTCGCTAATTATTCCATTTTCTACCTGGCTCATATGAGGCTTCCTTTATGCATACATCTATAGTTATAGTATAGCACAAGTGGATGTTAATAATAGTGATTCTTTTTGGGCTTTTGTCATTTTTTTGATGCTCATTTCCCGTTTCAGTGCGGCACTTTTGGTATTCAATAATTCATTGTATACTAGAATACACGGACGTCTGCTTTTCGTGTATTTAGCACCCTTGGCAGAGGTATTATGCTCATCGATCCTGCGTTTAATATCGATGGTGATACCTGTATAAAGTGTTCCATCGCTACAACGTAGTAGATAGAGGGTATAGGGAGTGGTTGAGGTAGTACTCATTGATCAGATTGGTGAGATTTCCAATTCATATACTGGCTTCTAATCTTGGTAATCTCTTCTGAAAGGGTGTAAATCGCTGTCGCGTAAGCAAAAAAAGTTTTTTCTTTGGCATGATGTTCGATTTCAGCTGCAATACGGCTAATGGATAGATGACGCAGTGATAGAGAACTGCCCTTGAGGGTGTGAGAATGCAAAATAAGTTGTTCCATGTCTTTTTGTAACAAAGCGGTTCTTAGCAGTTCGATTTGTTGGAAAGCTATGTCAAAAAATGCGTCATTTAATTCAAAAAATATTTCATCTGGAAGATTAAACATCTCCTTCATTTCTAAAAAACATCTTTCGTAATAAGACAGTTCTTGTGTCATAGCGTATTATCTTATTGATAAATCAGGTTGAATTTCGATCAGATAATCTTCTAAATCGATATCAGCTGTTTCGAGTACGGGAGTCAGCCTATGAATACCATAGGGTATGACACTCTCTTTTGAACCGCTGATAAGTGGATGCCAAGAGGGAAGAGGCAGATTGTGATGACGTAAACGGTAGGCACATGTGAGGGGAAGCCAATCAAATTGGGCAGCTCTACTGACGGTTAACGCGGTGCATCCAGGAACTTTTATGTGACGGTTGGCATAATCGCTGCACTGGGATGCTGTGATGTCGTAGCAATGGCAGACAACTCGGGTCATCAATACAGGTGCATCATCGTCCTCTTCGTCT
The DNA here is from genome assembly GCA_041661985.1 of Sulfuricurvum sp. GTDB lineage: Bacteria > Campylobacterota > Campylobacteria > Campylobacterales > Sulfurimonadaceae > Sulfuricurvum. The sequence goes on from JBAZTK010000002.1 coordinate 33,493, forward strand.
TGCAATTTATGCAGACAGCACAATCCACACCCATCACACAAAGACTCCCATTCCTCATGAGAAAGTTCATGCAAATGTTTCGTTTCCCAAAAGTGAGTATTATTCTTTTTCATAATCAAAGTGTATCATTAAATTTCTTGTTATATTAACTGATGATACAATTTCGTTACGGAATCCGATCAAATTTTAGAGGGAGAGATAATGCGACCAATTATTTATATTCTTATTTTGGCACTCGTAGCCATGTTTTATAAAACATTTTATTATGACTATCAAAAAAAAGAAGTTTCTGCTGAAACAAACGCTTCTTTAGAAAGTGCTCCGGTTGTTGAAGTAAAACAATCACCAGTGGTTCAGGAGGCTGCAGTACAGCCAGCTCCAGAGGTCAAGAGCAACACTGCAGATGAGCAGAATAGAACAGGTTGGCAAAGTAGAAAAGGGATGCCTATTGATAGATTAGGGGACAGTATCGCCGGTTCCTTGAAAGATAAAATCAAATAGGGTTATTTTTCTCTGGAAAGAATAACGCCACTCATGACAATCATGATAGCACCTGCCGCTATCATCGCTGTTGGCAAAATATCGCCAAGCAGTATTCCAAAAAATGATGCAAACAGTACAACCGAATAACTGATAGTACTAACCAATCCTGCTTTGGCATAGAAATAAGCATGGGTCATGAATAGTTGCCCATATGCCGCAGCGAGCCCCATCAAAATGATCCAAATCCACTCATTGCCTCGTGGTACGACAAAAGGATTGAGCGCGAAGGCAAATACGTCAGAAGTGTAAAACTCTGAAACTGCCATCAAAATAATCGGGATAAGAACACCAAAAAACATAAATGACAAAACCACTGTACGTGCGTCGTAATGAGCTTTGAGGCTTCGGACGCTGGTATAAGCGAGCGCTGAGAGAAATCCGGTCAAGATCCCCATGAGGTGCAGATAGTCAAAATGCAAACCACTCAATACAGCAACCCCTGCAAAGCCAATAAAAATAGCAAGGACTGCGCGGGATTTGAGTTTCTCACCCAGTAAAAAAAAGGCAAGTAATGCTGTGAAAATGGGCTCTGTTTTTGCATACACGATTGCATTAGAAAGTGATGTAGCGCTGATGGTATAAAAAAAGGCAAGCAGGGCAATTGTTCCAATCACTCCGCGAAAGATAAGAGTAACCGGTCGTCCACCCTTATTATGGATCGGCTTTCGTGCTATAAATGCTAAAAGGATGATCAGGCCAATGGCGTTACGCCAAAAGGTCACTTCCACTGATCCCATATGCGCAGAGAGAAGTTTGGCAAATACCATTGTCAGAGAAAACAAAAACGAGGCAGCAAGCATGAGCAGTATGCCGCGATGGGTATCGGTAAAATGTTTCATCATTCGAACAAAGATTGGTGAACAGATTGTTTTTTAGGAACAGATGTTTTTTTGACTATTTTCAAGATATTCAAATAGGTTATTAAAATAGCGATACTGGAATGATAGGTCTCTTCATCACGATCTCCTTTTGCAATCGAAAGTGACCCTTGGATGGAAGCGATGACAAAATGGGCGAGTTGTTGTACATTGACATCAGCGCGAATGATGTTGGCATCGATACCGCGTTGCAATGTATCCGTTATCGCATCGTGCCATGTATCCATGATGGAAGTTAATAGGATTGCAAAATCTTCATCAACAGCACTGAGTTCGTGGATAAGATTGTTTATCGGGCATCCGTATCGAATTTCGAAGGGGACGTTTTGAAGGAGGGTTGTATGGGGAAGTTCTTTTAACAAGGATTCAAGTGCGACAATAGGATCATTATGCATTTGAAGACCCTGTTTCCAAAAGCGTTCGACAAACGCTTCTAAGACAGTTTTTATCGATTCGAGTGCAAGCTCTTTTTTGGAGCCGAAATAATGATAAAGTCCCCCTTTGGAACTTCCGGCACGGCGAAGCAGATCATTGAGATTGCACGCATGGTACCCCTCATGGTACAAAGATGTGAACATCGTGTGTATGAGTTGCTCGCGTACATCATTTTTCATAAGTCCTCCAAGTACGAACTTTGCAGTATGTTATGAGTATTCTACATCAGACTATTTGGTTTGTCAACGCATCTTTTATAGATTTTATTTTTAATTCACTTGTGATGTGTATGTAGGCACTATATGTTAAATATTAACTAAAGGATATCATATGAAAAAATATGAATGCGATCGATGCGGATACATTTATGATCCACTGACAGGGGACCCTGAAAACGGTATAGAACCAGGGACAGCTTTTGAAGATCTTCCGGACGGTTGGACGTGCCCTGATTGTGGCGCGCCCAAAGAGGAGTTTTCGCAGCTCGAAGAAGAATGAGATGAATTACACAATCCATAGAGCAAGCGAACGGGGAGTTGCTGAGCACGGCTGGCTGCACAGCCGATTTAGTTTTAGCTTCTCGGAGTATCACGACGGTGAACGGATGGGTTTTGGCGCATTGCGTGTTATCAATGATGATGTTGTCGAACCGCAAAGCGGATTCGGAATGCATCCTCATCGCGATATGGAAATTGTTACCATTGTGTTAAAGGGTTCCATTGAACATACCGATTCATTGGGTCATCACGGATTTACCAATGCAGGTGAAATACAGATAATGTCTGCGGGAACGGGAATCGAACATTCAGAGCGCAACCCCTCTATGGATGAGCCGTTGGAGCTGTTTCAAATTTGGATTTTCCCCAATACCCACAATCTTATTCCCCATTATGAACAGCGAGATTTTCGCGATGTTTCGATGGCAGGCGTGTGGGCACTGCTGGTGAGCGGTGACGGACGTGAGGGCTCGATGAAAATAGCGCAAGATGCCAATATCAAGATGACTCGATTGAGCGCAGGTATGGAGATTGTATGCGATGAAGTTCCCATCGGATACGGAAGACTGTTGTTTGTGGTTGAGGGTGAAATAGGAATTGAAGGAGAGACGTTGCATCGGCGCGATGAATTGCAAACGCTGGATACACAATCGTTTGCTATCCATGCTTTGAGCCAGACACATCTGCTTCTTTTTGAAGTTCCTATGACGCGATAGAGAGTATTATAAAAGACTCTGCATCACATAGGCAATCAGCGGAAGGGTGATCAAGCAGATAATAATCCCGTATCCGACCAATGCCGCACTCAAAGCAGGGGCAAATCCGGAGGCGATTGCCAATGCTCCCGCCGTAATCATTGATGGCATCCCTGACTCCAAAACAGAGACTTGCATAGCGATGGGATCAACGCCCAGTTTATATAAAATTCCAAATGCGATGAGGGGCATCACTAGGAGTTTGAGAACCAGCGCTTTTGAGAGGAGAAAATAATCAATCTCACCGCTAAAGCGCAGCGAATATCCCACAGAGACCAATGCTAGGGGGACAAGGGTTGCAGCGAGTGTCTCCAGATACGGATAAACCGATAAAGGCATCTTCCCAAAAAACACAGCAAAGAGAAGGAAAAAAAAGGGTGGAAAAAGGAACAGCTTTTTAAGAATAAGACGTTTATGGATTTTGCCGATTTCATAATAAGAGATGATGGCGCTTCCGTACAAGGCGAGCATTAAAAAGGTTCCGAATTGATCGTACATAAGGACATAGCCTATCGCATCGGTTCCAAGAAGGGTTTTGATGATCGGTATTCCGACGAACGACGTGTTACCCAAAGGGATGACAAGCAGCAGTGCCGCTCTTATGTCAGTGGCGTAATTTTTGGTCATTAAAATAACGAGGTAGAACATAATGGGCAGTAAGAGCCATGGGATGAGAATGGTAGAGAGTGCAGACATATTTAAGGCGATCTTCGGCACCTGAATCAAAACCGTTGCCGGAAGGGAAACGTAGATGACGAAAAAATTGAGGCTTTTGGAAAAATCAGCAGGAGCATCCGCCTTTTGCAGCACCATACCTATCAATAGCAGTGCGATGATAAAAGCAAACTGCTCCATACTATTTCTTTGTACTCATTCTGATTTCACCATTAAAGAGGTCCTTTATTTAGAAACTTAGTATAGCAAAAGTGAGGTTCAAGTTTCACAATGGAGTATACTACGGTCACTTTTAGAGGGAGAAATAAATGCAAAAATGGTTACTTTTAATAGGACTTTTGGTGTCATTTGTACGTGCAGATGGCTTGCACTCCAAAATCGACCATATCATCGTTGTCTATCTCGAAAACCGCAGTTTTGACAATCTTTTTCGGGGGTTTGAGGGCGCTGATACCTCTGCTCATCCAAAAATGGCTTATGCGCTTCAAAGTGATCGAAACGGGAGCGTTTATCCACGTTTAGAGATGGGCGAAGAGGGGATAAAGTCGGGCTTTCCAAACACGATTAATAATGGGCCGTTTTTACTAGACCAAACGGTCTCTCAAGAGGCGATTATTCCCGATTTGGTGCACCGTTTTTATCAAAATCAGCTTCAAATCAATGGGGGCAAAAATGATCGCTTTGCAGACATTAGCGATGAAAAAGGGCTTGCTATGGGGTATCACGATATCCATAAAAGCACATTGTGGCGTTACGCCAAAGAGTACACGCTGTGCGATAATTTTTTTGCGGCGGCGTTTGGCGGGTCATTTTTGAATCACCAATGGCTGATTGCGGCACGTACCCCGTATGTGGGCGAAGAGACAAATATCTCTCGCTATGAACTCTCATCCAACGGTGAAATCATCCGTGATGGGATACTCACTAGCGATGGTTACGCCGTAAACACGATTCAGCCTTTTAATCCTCCGTATAAAGCCAAATATGCCGATCCAAAAATGCGGTTGAAACCTTTGACCTACGATACCATCGGTGATCGTCTCAGTGAGAAAAAAATCACGTGGAGTTGGTACAGCGGCGGATACGATGAAGCGGTGGAGGGAAAAGGTGATATTATAAACTATCAATATCACCATAATCCGTTTTTGTACTTTGAAAAATATGCTCCAAACACTGAGGGAAGGGGACACATCAAAGATGAAAAGCTTTTTTTTAGCGAGTTACGTGAGGGGAAACTTCCTAGTGTTGTTTTTTTCAAACCAGCGGCTTTGGATAATCAACATCCGGGATACGCGAGTGTGCGGGCAGCTGACGACAAACTGCGCCAAATCATTGAATCAGTTCAAGCAAACCAAACAGTTTGGCAAAAATCAGTGATCATCGTCACCTACGATGAAAATGGAGGATTGTGGGACCATGCGGCACCGCCCAAAGGTGATAGATGGGGTCCTGGGACGAGAATACCCGCGATTGTCATTTCTCCCTATGCCAAGCGCAGTTACATAGATCATACCCCTTACGATACGACCTCGATACTAAAACTTATAGAACATCGATATGATCTTGAACCGCTTACGGATCGTGATAGAAATGCACATGATTTAGTAAATGCACTTACTTTTTAAACTTTACGCCTTAAGATCCAAAAGTCTTGTCGGCTGATCGGCTTGCTCTAGATTGGTGGAGCGCATAAAACCAAGGGCAATTATCTCTTTTGCCCCTTCATAGTTTTGCGTGTACATAAGGGAATTATAGAGCCGTTTTTCAGAAGGGCTAAGCTGAGGGGCAATCGTGATAAAATCACTTTGAAGTTGGTCTTGCATAGGATCAGGTTGCGTTTCATAAGGATTAAAAGAGGGGGATGAACTGTTTGTTTGAACTTGCACCTATGCTCCTCATACGTTATGTATGAAGTACTAGAGCAAAAAATAGTCCAATTATGACTTTCGAGTTATGTCATATAAAAACCGAAACACTTCCGCAACAGCGAGATAAAGTTTTTCGGGTACCTCTTTGTCCAATTCTACTTTGCTCAAGAGCTCAACGAGGTCTTCGTCTTTTTGTATGGGGAGATTGTGCAGCTCGGCAATTTTGATGATATTTTCTGCGGTTGCACCTTTGCCCGTTGCAACGACGCGGGGAGAGTCTTCTTTGGATGGGTCATATCGAAGGGCAACGGCTTTTTTCATACTATTACTTCAAATCCTGATTGGAAATCGGTATCATCAGGGGTATAGGCACTACTAGAAGGTGTTGTAGACTCTTTGGCGTCGTAGACTCGAATGGCTCTAGGATTTAGCCCTGCTTGCCTCAGCAGTGCCCTTAGCTCTTCCATATGCTTTTGTATAAGCTCTTTAAACTCTGATTTTTCGGTATGTGCTTGGATCTCTAGCTGATTTTCTTCATGCAGTGCCATCATCAAATCAATTTTTCCGTACTCTTTGAGTTGAAGATTGATTTCACAATAAAACTTTTTTTCCTCACGTTGCTTAATAGAGAGGGAACCTTCTTCAAGCGCGTCCCAAGAAAATGGGAAATACAGGGTGTTAGACCCATCCAAATGAGAAAGCAGCTGATGATAATCGATATGCGTGATGAGCTCATCGAGTTGCGTCTGGACTTCATTGGAAACGGGATTTGTGAGGGTTTTAAGTTCCTCGTTTAGCTGTAAAAGCTGAGACTTAACGTCATGGCTTAGATGCTCTTGCATTTGGGCGTTTATCAAAAGCTGTTCAGGTTTTACAAACGGAGTCAATTGTTTGATGGCACTGTGAATTTCTTCCACCGCTTCTTGTTCATGAGGTGTCAGCGGATCGATTTTAGGGAGGATGCGCTCAAGTGTATCGGTAAGCGTTTGGAGGGTTTTGATGAGAATACGTGCGGATCCTATATCCTCACCGGCCTTTTCTAAAATAGGATGCTCTAGTAGTTCTAAAAGGCTTAGGGAGAGATTTTTGGCTTCACCTTGATTGGTTTGAGCCAATGCGTGCTGAAGATTTTGAAGTGTTTCACGAATCATCGGCATAGTTTGTATGGCTGAGGCAATTTTTGATTCCATAAAGACACCGGAATTGGCAATTTGCCCTTTGAGCGTGGGGACATCCAATGCGGTAATCGATTTAAGTGAGTTTTCTAGTTTGGACAGTTTAGGCGCGAGATCAGGGTTGGATTTGAGTGTTGTTAGTAAATTTTTAAGTTCCCCGGTAAAACTGCCAAACTGTTTAAAGACATTGTTGTTCTTGAGAATATCCAGAAGTACCTGATCAGATTTTGTGTTCGAAATTTTGGATTGAAAGAGCGAAGAGACAATGGACTGAAGATCTTTTCCCTCCTTTAACTGCTCCAACTGCACAGGGCTGGCAAGCGAGAGGGCAACATTAAGTGCTTTATTTTGATGTGGCATCATAATGTTGATTTTCGCATCGGGCTTGAGAGTTATCATATTTATAGTTTAGCACAGAGAATTAAATTTTGAGAATTTTTATATCCCTCTGTTTTTCTTGATCATCTCATATGCACTGTTAATCTCCTGTACTTTCGCCGTTGCAGCCTGAATATAATCTTCATCGGCTCCCTGCGCTTTGACAATATCTGGGTGGTACTGTTTGACGAGAGCTCTGTATGCACGTTTAAGTTCATCATTGGATGCTTCGTTCGTGATACCTAAAAGGGTATAGGCGCTGTCTATTGAACTTTCCTTGACACTTTTATGGTGAAATGATCCAAATTGCTCCAGTATTGCGGTGAATTCATTGGGAGTAAAGTGCAAAAATGCGGCAATTTTGGTCAGCATCGATTCTTCACTGTGGCTTAGGGTTCCATCGATGTAAGCGAGATTGACTAAAAACTGCATCATCTGTATACGCTTGTGTGAATCATTCTGGATAATCGCATACAAAGCGTGTGATACAGTGTCGAGATTGTGCGGTACTTGTTTTTCGATATCAAAAATCTCTTTGAGAAGCTTTTTGGCAGTTTCCGGTTCTGGGAACAGTGAGCTTATGTCGTTGAACATATTCCCGACGAGTTCCGCTTCGAGTTCATCGACTCTGCCGTCAGCTTTGGCCACTTTTGCAGCCAGTGCAACAAAAAGGCCCAGTTCACTTTTGGCAAGGGATTCTTTGGTTAGAACAAAGCCTCTAAATTGTTTTTGAGAGTATTCACTCCCTTCATACTTTGAATAGCCCTTGGAAATCCAATAAAAGATCGCGGCTAAAAAGGCTAAAAGAAAAATTTGTGTCATGATATCCTCGTAAAAGTTAAAATATAAATGGCATAGTAGCGCTAAATGGATAATGAAAGAGCATGGGGTTAAAGAGTGTTTTTAAAATACGCCAATGCTTTTTTAGAACTCTCTTTATGATCTACGATAGGTTGTTTAGGGTACTCTTGAAAATACTGTGAGAGATGCTTTTTGATATAAGCCGCATTTTTATCAAATTTAGCGGTTTGGGTGTAGGGATTGAAGATTCGAAAATAGGGCTGTGGATCAACACCCGTTCCGGCACTCCATTGCCATGAGAGAATATTGCTGGCTGCATCATAATCCATCAAATATTGGGCAAAAAAAGCTTCGCCCCATTGCCACGGCAATAATAAATTTTTCGTAAAAAATGATGCGCAAATCATACGAACACGATTATGCATCTCTCCCGTTTCCAACAGTTCTCGAACACCTGCATCTACGATAGGAACTCCCGTTTGTGCGGTACAAAATGCTTCGAAATAGTCGTCGTTAGGTATCCCTTCAAAGCGGTATCGAAAGTTCTGTGTAGTGAGATGCGGAAAGTGGTACAACAGCATGGCGTAAAAATCACGAAAGATGAGTTGTCGAAAAAACGGTTCGGTATCCATTCCCAACTTTTTTTGCTGGGACAGCCAACGCAGTATGGCACGAATGGAAATAGTTCCAAACCGCAGATCGGTACTAAGGGAAGAGGTGGCATCGAGAATCATGTAGTCTCGGTCATGAGCATACGAGGCGATTTTTGAAGCAAATTGTTCGAGTTTTTCATTAGGAGACATAGTGTGACTAACGGTCAGGCTCTGTGGTTGGAAGCCGATTGATTCTAGGGAAATAGGGAGGGTGGAATGTCCGTTTTGATCAATACAATGGATTTTGGTGTAATCAAAGTCGATCAAGGGTTGTGAAACAGGAATAAATTCTTCCATATGCATAGGATTAAAGAGAATTTTGGCACAGTTGTAAAACGGAGTAAATACTTGGTAGGGAGTTTTGTCTTTTTTGAGCACTTCATCGGGTTGAAAAATATACGTGTCATGCAGATAGTTAAACTTCAAAAGATGAGCAATTTCACGGTCACGTGTTAGAGCATAAGCATCATAATCTCCCGATGCACAGACATCATTATAGGAGCCATTTTTTAACAGCCACCCAAATACATCAGCAGGCTTACCATAAAAAATTGCCAGGTCAAGCCCTCGCGCACGTAATGCAGATTTGAGATTTAGAAGTGAATTAAAGATAAATGTGACACGCCGATTATTGGAGGCAAGAGATTCCAAAATAGCTGGATCAAAAATAAAAATCGGGAGAACATCACCTTCTTGGGAGAGGAGGAGATTGTCCTCAACTCTTAAATCCCGCCGAAACCATAAAATCCGCCGCACTGTTATTTTCCGCTTTTGATGTGAGAACGCAATGCCAGTATTTTGGGATAGGGATCTAAAAACGTTTGGTTTAGCAAATAAGCAGTGTTATATTTTTTGGCATACAGAACAATGGTTGACAGGGGAACAATAATGGGGATGATCTTCTCAGCATAATCGCGTATCTGATCGTGAAGGGTTTCTTTTTCCCCTTTGGTGAGCTCTTTTTTGAAAAATCCTGCCAGATGATCGAGGACGTTTCGATTACGTTTGATCGAACTTTTTCGGCTGATGGCGGTTTTGAATCCAAGCTCATATTGTCCTAACAACGCTTCAAAAGAGAGATCGTTGCGATTGGCAACGATATTGCCCAATTCTCGATAAAGCTGTTCGTCTTTGGCTTGTAGCATGAACTTGTGTTCCGTGTGAAATTTTATGAGATCGTTTAGGGTAGGGGACGCTGCTTTGAATTTTTGAAACTGATCATACGCGAATACTTGCATCACGAAGTTTTCCCGAAGCCAGGCGTCTTCAAGACGTCCTTCTTCTTCCATAGGTAGCAGAGGAAAACGTTCACGGCACATAGCCATAAAAATTCCATCTTCTTTTCCCTCGCAAAACCCATTTTCGAGATAGAGTTTGGCACTTCTCATTGCGCAACTTGGTGATTTTGATTTGAAAATAATGCCACAGAGGTTTTGGGATTCGAGTTGTGAGAGTTCATGTCGGCTTTGCTCGAGTAGTGATTCCGTGAGATCACTGCCGTCTTTATTGGAGTGGACACGGATAATATCATTTTCTTTGACTAAACGGATAGAAGGACGGGGGGTGCCATAGGCGAGATGTTCAGGGCAAAAAGAGACAAACTCTGCGAATTGTCCCAATTCGTCGGTGATGAAGTGGTCGTGTTTATGTCCTGCGTCAAAGCGAACTTTGGCACCTAGCAAACAAGCGGAGACAGCTATGCGCATGTGATTGAACCTTTTGCCCTTTTCATCAAATTTCTTGCCATCCTGGCAAAGATGAAAAGATGAAAAGGAAACATAAGATACCAATAGACCCTTCCCAATAGACCATGAGGATAAAAATAGGCTGTTTGATACAAAGAACCATCCTTTATCAAGAACTCCAGCCATGCTTTTCCCGGAAGCTTCATCTGTGCATAGAGTAAAACCCTTGTATTTTCTTGCAAATCAACAACTTTCCAAAAATCGACACTGTCACCGATTCGCAGATTGATAGGGTCACGCCGACCTCTTGATAGGCCATACCCTCCAAAAAGTTTGTCAATAAAACCGCGAATTTTCCATAACAGATCAAATCCGAACCAACCGTTGAAACCACCGATAGTACATACGGTATCAAAAAGATCTTTTGGATCGATGCCCTTGAGCGGGATGATCTGTCTATCGGCGAAGACGGCATCAGCCAATGTGGAATGATCAATTTCCCATGCTTCACCCGAGGCATCCGACCATCGGCTGATAACTTGGGTGTTTTTGATCTCTTCTACAGCTGCTTTAACTGCCTGATCATAGCTTATGGGCTTAATGGTAGGAAAGAATAGTGCCGCATTGTTGTTTTTAACGATGACTTCACTTTTTAACCCTTCTATAAGTGCTGATGCCACGGAGTAGGGGACGGGCGTCATGAGCGTGAGCCAATAGGAAGAAAGTTTTGGTGAGAAAAAGGGCACAGGTATCAAGATGCGTTCTAATCCAACGGCATGCGCATAGCCTAGTAACAGTTCTTTATAGCTCATCTGCTCACTTCCAATGTCGATAATGGCATTTTCTTTTTCGCTTAACCTTGATGCTTGGGCTAAATATTCGATGACATCACATTGGGCACTGGGTTGACATAGGGTATTGACCCATTTTGGGGTGATCATAAAGGGGAGTTTTTCAACCAGATTACGAATGATCTCAAAACTCGCTGATCCGGAGCCGATGATAACTCCGGCACGAAACCATAGGGTTTGGATCTTATCAGGCTGTGAGCTTAGTATTTCTCCGGTTTCAATGCGGCTTAGGAGGTGCTCGCTGGCACTCTCTTTTTCACCAAGTCCTCCTAAATATATGATCCGCTTTACCCCTTGTTTGATACAGGCATCCAAAAAGTTCTGTGCGCTTTTTCGATCGAGTTCGCGATAATTTTTGGACTCCATGGAATGTATCAAGTAATAAGCGGTATCGATACCCTCAAGTGCGGCTTCAAGACTTTTGATATCAAACGTATTACCTTGTGCAATCTGGATATTTGATTGTTGTTTGACAGCTCGTATTTGTTTCATGAAAAGTCGAAGAGTGATATTTTTTTCCAATAAAAGACGCTGTTTAAGCCGTCCTCCAATGTATCCACTCGCACCGGTAAGTAATATGTTCATAATTTTACCTCTCTTCTAAGGTATAGGAAAAAATAGATATATAATTTATTAGAACAACTTTTCTATGTCAGAAGCAATCGATTCGGGTGGTGTGGAAGGGGCATACCGGTGAACGACTTTTCCCTTTTTATCAATGAGAAACTTCGTAAAATTCCATTTAATTACTTCGCTTCCTAAAATTCCTGGTGCTTGTTGCTTCAGGTATTGATAGAGGGGATGATCATTGTTTCCATTGACGTTTATTTTAGCAAACATGGGAAAAGTGACACCATAATTAATACGGCAAAAATTTTCAATCCCTGCTTCATTGAGAGGTTCCTGTCCGGCAAATTGATTGCAGGGGAAGCCCAAAACTGTAAACCCTTTTGTCCCATAGGTTTTGTAGAGCTTTTCAAGTCCTTCAAATTGAGGTGTAAAACCACATCCGCTTGCCGTATTAACGATGAGAATAACTTTACCTTTATAGGGTGCCAGCGTTGTTTTTTCATTACGTATGGTTGTGACGTCAATATCATAAACAGACGATGCAGACATAAGGAAACTCCATAAGGTAAAAAGGATAAATAAACTTTTCATGTTCATTTTTCTTTGGGAGGCGGGTGAAGCTGACCTTCTTTAATCCCTTTTGATATTTTTTCCAAGGTATGTTTGGCCTGAAGACTCGTGTTGACAGAATGATCTTTAAGCGGTAAAACGAAGGCAAGTAAAATGAAAATAAGACTAAAAATCAACCCCCCAAGAACTGCAAGAATAAGTTTTAGTTTATCATCATCCATAAAACAGCCTTCCTAAACGTATTAGGAATATTATAGCTTATTACGCAACAATTTTTGGAAATCGTCGATCAATCGATATTATTACCTGATTGACTTCCTCGATTAAATGGGGAATCAGCTCTTTTTGCACATCCTCATCATCGCTGTCATTGATTGCTTTAACAATATCATATACCATTGTTGCCGATATATTCCCGCTCACTCCCATAAGCGTATGGATCAGTTGCTTATAAGTTTCGCTACCTATAGGAGCGCTCATGATTTTGAAATCAAAGTCTCGATGCTCATCTGCGAAAAGCTGCAAAAAACGTTTTATATTTTCAGGCTGTTTGGATTTTTTAGAGAGCTCTGTTAGATTAATTCCATAGAATACATCGTCGTTTGGCAAAACGATATCTTCCTCTATCCATCCGGTTTTTAAATAATGTTCTAATAGATGTTGCAATTCATCCACGTTTATCGGTTTAGCCAAATGATCATTCATTCCCGCAGCTATAGTGAGTTCTTTATCATGTTCCATCACGGCGGCACTCAAAGCAAAAATAGGAATGTCTCGATTGAACTCACGGATTTTACGGGTTGCTTCAAATCCGTCCATGATTGGCATCTGCAGATCCATCAGTATCAAATCGTATGATCCATTTTTTACTTTCTTGACCGCTTCTTTTCCATTATCAGCCATGCTCACATCCAGCCCGAATGATTCAAGCAAATCACGCGCGACTAGCTGGTTGATCTCGTTGTCTTCAACAACAAGCACCTTCCCCCCTGCAAAAAAGCATCTATCAGAGGTATTTTTTTCAAGTTTATCTATCATATTTGTTTCCGTGATAGCGTTAAACAATACGGATGGTGTAACAGGCTTATGCAGAATTTTATCCAGCTGCACATTCCGAATTACAGCCGCTTGCAGCAATTTTTCTTTGTTGTAAGCGGTTACCATGATCACTTTTGGAAAAGTGGCTTTTAGCTTTTCTTGAAGAATTTTGATAACATCAATACCATCAATACCCGGCATCTTCCAATCGATAATTAAATAGTCAAATGGTTGATTTTTCGCCAGATCAATTGCTTCTTGACCATTTTCGCATAGTGTTGGACATGCATCCCAAGATGACAAGATACTGCCGATAAGCTCGCGTTCAAGCTGATTGTCATCGACGACCAAAAACCGGAGATTACGAAAATAATGGGGATTAAGAAGCGAAGATACTTCAGATTCATCTTTTCGAAGCTGTACCGTAAAATAAAAGATTGAACCTTTTGATTTAACGCTCTCTTGCCATATCCGTCCAGACATGAGTTCAACCAATTGGCTACAAATTGTAAGCCCAAGCCCCGTTCCTCCATATTTGCGAGTATTGGAAGTATCGGTTTGAGAAAATGCCTGAAAAAGTTTGGCTTGTTCTTTTTCGCTCATTCCAATACCCGTATCGCTGACCGAACACTGTAGCTGGACATGTGTTTCGGTTTGAGATATCGGCTCAACTCGGATCGTAATATCCCCTGTTTCAGTAAACTTGACGGCATTTCCGACAAGATTATTAAACACTTGCCCCAACCTCAGAGAATCACCTCTGACTATTTGCGGTGTATCCGGATGGATATCGATGTGTATCTCGAGTGATTTTTTGATGATAGCATATTCAAATAAATCAGAAACATTTCGTAATACGGTCTCTATTGAAAAAGCTTTCTCCTCAAATTCCAACTTGCCCGCTTCGATTTTTGAATAATCCAAAATATCATTAATGACGCTGAGCAATGCATTCGATGACTGCTGTGATTTAGTCATGTAATCTTCCTGCAACGGGGTTAAAGAGGTTTTCAAGATTAAATTGTTCAAACCGATAATACCGTTTAGCGGCGTCCGTATTTCATGACTCATATTTGCTAAAAAGTCGGATTTTGCTTTTGCTGCTAGCTCAGCTGCTTGTTTGGCATGTTCCAATCTATCTTCTATTGCCCTGCGCTCGGTAATGTCCTCGATGGCCAGAAGGATGATTCTCTCTTTTCCGCTGGCCTGTTCGATTTGACGGGCATTTAGAAGCATGATGCGTCTGCCGATGGTGGCAAAATCGTGTTCAACCTCATAGTCATCAAAGGTGGTTTGCTGAGGAAGGACGGTTTCCAGCAGTTCCCGAAGTTTGGGGATATCCCACTGTTTGTTTCCCAGATCATAAATTAGCTGTCCCATTGTCTCCTCAGGCTTGACCTTGAAAAATTCATAGAAAGAGCGGCTGACGGCAACGACTCTGAGGTCTTGATCCAAAGAGATCAAAGGTTCACGTACCGTGTTGATGATGCTTTCGGCAAACTCTCTCGCTTCATCCGCGGATTTTTTAATAACTGCCAGCTCTTTTCGGGTCTTTTCAAGCCCATCTTCTATCGCCCTGCGCGCAGTAATATCCTCGATGGCCAGAAGGATGATTCTCTCTTTGCCGCTCACTTGTTCGATCTGACGAGCATTGAGAAGCATGATGCGTCTGCCGATAGTGGCAAAGTCATGTTCAACCTCATAGTCATCAAACGTGGTCTGCTGAGGAAGGACGGTTTCGAGCAGTTCCCGCAGTTTAGGGATATCCCACTGTTTGTTTCCAAGATCATAAATTAGCTGTCCCATTGTCTCCTTAGGCTTGACCTTGAAAAATTCATAGAAGGAGCGGCTGACGGCAACGACTCTGAGGTCTTGATCCAGCGCGATTAAGGGTTCACGGACCGTGTTGATGATACTCTCGGCAAAATCTCTCGCTTCATCCGCGGATTTTTTAATAACTGCCAGCTCTTGTCGGGTCTTTTCCAACCCGGCTTCGATCTCTTTACGCTCGGTGATATCCTCGATGGCCAAAAGAATAATTCTCTCTTTTCCTCTGGCTTGTTCGATTTGACGGGCATTTAGAAGCATGATGCGTCTACCGATAGTGGCAAAATCGTGTTCAACCTCATAGTCATCAAACGTGGTCTGCTGAGGAAGGACGGTTTCGAGCAGTTCCCGCAGTTTTGGGATATCCCACTGTTTGTTTCCGAGATCATAAATCAGCTGTCCGACGGTATCCTCAGGCTTGACCTTGAAAAATTCATAGAAGGAACGGCTGACTGAAACCACTCTTAGCTTTTGATCTAAAACGATTAAGGGTTCACGTACGGTGTTGATGATGCTCTCTGAATATTCCATCTATTTTACATTTCCTTGCTTTTTACGATATCTGAGAACCGTTAATGGGGTTATATTTTTTATTCTACTCTAATTTATGCATTATTAACATTTAAGGTTATGACAAAGCAAGCACCTTCTGGTTTGTTGTACCAGGTTAGTGTTCCGTTAAAATATTTTTCGATAATTGTTTGAGAGATATGCAGCCCCAATCCGGTACCCATAAGTCCTTTAGTCGTAAAATAGGGCTGACCGATTTTATCCACAATATTTTTAGGAATGCCTCCCCCATTATCACATATCGTGACAACCAGTGATTCTTGGATTTCATCAATACTTATCATAATAGCGGCAGGTTTCACAGAATTAGCTTCAAGGGCATTTTTTGCATTGGTTAAAATATTGAGGAAAACTTGTACCAATGAATTTTTGTGAATCAGGAAAGCAGTTTGGCTATTGTTTTGGATGTTTATTTTAATATTTAGATTGTTAAGACTTTGACCGACAATTTTCAAAGTGTTGCTTAATACTTCCTCTATTGATATTAGCTCTTTTGGTTGATCCGGTATGAAAAAATTTCTAAAATCATCGATCGTTTTAGACATAAACTGCAAAATTCCATCCATCTGCTCATGGGAACTGTAAAAACTTGGCGAATCCAATTTACCCAATTCCCATTTGATATACATATCCTGATTTATAAGTGCCATATTGTTTAGAGGCTGTCTCCATTGATGTGCAATCATGGACATCAGTTCCCCCATAGCTGCTTTTTGTGATTGTGCAAGCATGATATTTTCATTAAGTTTTAACGTCTCTTTCATACTAATATAGTTGCTAATATCGCTGACTATAAGATGATATTCGGATGTACTAGTAGGATTTTGTGCATTTGTAGCTTCAAGGTGGGCCCAAAATTCTGTTCCATCATGACGCATCATACGCAGTTCACACGAGTGTGATTTGACAGATTGATCAAACTGTTTACGGTAAAGGTAGTAGCTTCCTTGGTGCTCTTTGGTAATAAAACGGGTGATTGGCTGCTTGATCAGCTCATTTTGACTTACCCCAAGCAGTGTGGCGGCAGTAAGGTTGGCTTGTTTAATTAATCCGTGTTCGCTAAGAGTGCAATATCCTACCGGTGCAATATTATAAAGATCAAAATAACGTTCTCTTTCTGCGTCAAGTTCGATTTGTATTCGGCGTAATTCTTCATTTTGCATCTCAAATTCAATTTGATACAGTTGCAAACCATGAAAAATCCGCTGCGTTTCTGCGGGCGATAATGTTTCGAAATCTTGTTGTGAGAGAGTAGCTATTCTTTGGGTGATTTCTTCTGCTTGAAGACGACGAATCTTACTAGGACTTCCCGATGCAATTTCGTTCGCGAGTTTTCTGTTCATGTCAAGCATGTTGAACCTTTTTTTAATTAATGAAGTTTATAGGTATGCTTTTCATAGGTAGAATAAACGTGGCAGAGAATATAAAAGAGAATCTAACGGTTATTTATTATTTTAAATAAAACAATATTGTGATGATTATAGCAATGTTTAACTGTTTAATTACTGTTCTAATACAAATTATAGATGAATATAATGGTAATCGGTTACGGTCGTAATCTCTAACATGTTGGAATAAGTGAAAAAGAAGCCTATTTCAGGGTGTAATCAATGTCACGTGTGGAGCAATAGCCTTCCTAAGGGTATTAGGAATATTATAGCTTATTTAGGGGATTTATAAAAATTAGGAGAGTTTTCCTGAAGAGACGAGGCGGTCAACGACGGCCATATTTTTCATAACTCTGTTGTAGTAAGGGTGGTTGTTCATACCTCCATTGTATCCACTGACTGCATGAAAGGAGTTACTGCGCTGTTCATGTAAGAGGACTACGTAATGGGTGGCAATTCTAGCTGAAAGGCGAATATCACCTAATAAACGGGCTGCAATTTGAATGTCGCTTAGTTTATTAATCCATTTAAGCTTTTTAACGTATTGAGAGACATGCCTAGCGGTATTGACACGGATCTGCATTGCGCCTAGAGATGCTTTGGTGATTGATCTTTTATGGTGATAATCACCTACTAAATTGTCACCGGCATCGCTTTCTGTGATACAAATAGCGCTGATTGTATTTTCATAGGTTGTCCCATGTTTATCGGGTATACTTTTGGCAACGTCACGCACAGTTTGTAAAACGTGTAGTTGTTTTGTGGACATTTTGTTGCTGAGATTGTTTGCAAAAGACGAGAGGGTTAGCAGTATTATAAACGAAATGAATTTCAAAATTAATAGCTCCTTATTTTGGTAGTGAAAGTTTAAACCATTGAGCAGCCTCAAAGCCGTGTGTGAAGTTGGTAACCGTTTGAGTTAAGATAAAGTTATGAATATCATCCATTTGCCCCTATCCATAGGGAAAACTAATATTAAGTTTCGCCCATTATACGGTGTTTTATTGTGTTTATATGTTACTTATTCGGCTTGTGCTTTAAGTTTGGGGTTAAAAATAAGCTATATTTAAGCTTGAAATGAAGGAAAAAAATAACAATGTGTAAAAAAGAAACACGATTTAAACTTTGTATCGCATTTGTGTGTTTCTCAATATCATTAAATGCAAAAATTATGCTAGGGCAGATGAGCAGCATCGAAAATAACTCGGCAATGACACTTTTGGATAATAATATTCCTATACGGTGTGAACCGCACGGGATCAAAACATTGGAATGGATGATTCGTGATGCAGCAACCCCTGCTGAATGTCAAAAAAGCGTGGATGTTTTCTATACCGCGCATCCACATGAACGATTGTATGCGCAGGAGCACTTGCACCTCTACCAGACGTACCATTATGAGAAAAGTGACAAAGGATGCATACTCTATGCAAACGGTCCTGAGAGCTACAGTGAGATGTTGTTAAACGAAGGCTTGGCGGTAGTGGATGAGAAGTATAATAACAGTGAATGGAATGAAAAGTTTAAACGGGCTGTTTTACGTGGACAAAAGAAGAAAGAGAGAATTTACGAAAGTGATATTCTCCAAAAGTGCATTGAAAAGAAACGCTAAGGTTTTTTGGATTACTTGCTAGTCAGATAAATCCAAAAGTCTTTGTGCGTTTTTCCCTCATTAAGAAAATAAAACTGCAAGATGGCAACACGATAGAGTGTGATAACCATTTTAGCAAACGGAATAATAAGAGTGAAGAACATCCACCACGGCTGTTCCTGATCCCCTTTGGAGAGAACCATCTCTTCAACACCGATATTATTACTCAGATAAACCCCAAGGGCCATCGAAAAGAGAAAATTGAGGATTACGCCGAAAATAGTATAGGAATAAAATTCCGGTGAAGTAAAATCAATCATTGTCTTATTTACTCTTTATAATTGCTAATAGCATCTTGAAGGATTTTAGTTGCGGATGCTTTATCCTCAAATCCTTTTACTTTTACCCATTTGTTCGGCTCAAGCATTTTATAGGTTTCAAAAAAGTTTTTGATTTTTGCCAAGGTGTGTTTTGGAATATCACCAAGATCTTGAATCTCATCAAACGAAGGATCTATTTTTGACGTAGGAACAGCGAGGAGTTTTTCATCGATACCGCTTTCGTCTTCCATGATCAATACACCCACCAAACGACAGTTCGTAACGCATCCCTCTACCATCGGGTATTCTGTGAGGATCAAAATATCCGCCGGATCGCCGTCTTGTGAAAGTGTTTTATTAACAAAACCGTAGTTTGCCGGATAATACATTGCTGAGTGCATGACGCGGTCAAGCACTAACGCACCGCTTTCTTTTTCAACTTCGTATTTAATGTTTGATCCGCATGCTATTTCAATAATCGCTTTGACTTTATCCGGATTTTCACCGTATCCGATTTTGTTAAGATCCATAAGGGTACCTCTTCTATTAAGTATGTAATAATTGGCGCGGATTGTAACGAAATATTCTTATAGGTTAATTGAAAGTCTAAGAGTAAAACTTTTTTAATGAAGTTTATACTAGAATCACGTCAACGTATTAAGACGTGCAAATTAAACAAGGGAGAGTAGAACATGGAATTACTAACCAAAGTAATGAAATATTTAAACGTATTTCAAGCCAAGAATCTCTCAGAGTTACAAGTGTGTGCAGGAAATAATTCTCTCACCGGATGTGATTCAGCCTTGTGTGATCGTACAGAGGGTGCAAAAGTTGCGGCAATTGCTACAGCACTGCACCATCATGAGACTGTTGAAAATGATGTACGAGCACGAGTGGCTGCAATTGCTGCTGCACTTCATCATCATGAACTCGAAACAGCATCTCAGAATAACGGTGCATGGGGGCTTGCTGCTTTAGTGGCCGCGATTCATCACCACAAAAACACTAAGAAGTAGGGAAGCTGATATATGGCAAAAAAATACATCGACGTAATGGACACTACGTTCCGTGACGGATTCCAATCCGTTTTCGGGGGACGTGTGTTGATGAATGATTTCTTTCCCGCAGTTGAAGCTGCAAAAGAAGCAGGAATCACCCATTTTGAATTCGGCGGCGGAGCACGTTTTCAAAGTCTTTTTTTCTATCTAAATGAAAATGCATTTGAGATGATGGATAAATTTCGTGCCATTGTAGGTTCTGATGCAAATCTTCAGACACTCGCTCGTGGTGTTAACACGGTCATGCTTGATACGGGAAGCCGTGAAATGGTTGATTTGCATGCGAAGATGTTCAAAAAACATGGAGCAACTACGATCCGAAATTTTGACGCGCTCAATGACATTGAAAATCTTAAATATTCAGGTGAGCGAATCGTTCACCATGGTTTGAAGCATGAAGCGGTTGTTACGTTAATGGATCTTCCTCCAGGGTGTGTAGGTGCTCATGATGTTCCATTTTATGAAAAAACCCTTCGTGCCCTCTTGGATTCAGGTATTCCATACCATTCAATCTGTTTCAAAGATGCGAGTGGAACGTCAAGTCCTCAAAAAGTGTATGAAACCATTAAAATGGCTCGTAAACTTGTACCTGAGTCGATGCATCTGCGTCTTCATACCCATGAAACAGCAGGTGTGAGCGTTGCGTGTTATCTCGCGGCTCTTGATGCGGGTATCGATGGTATCGATATGGCCGCTTGCCCTGTGAGCGGCGGTACGTCACAGCCGGATATTTTGACCATGCTGCACGCGGTTAAGGGTAAAAATTTCGATCTCGGCGGTTTAGAATTAGAAAAAATTCTTCAATACGAAGATGTTCTAACGGATTGTTTAAAAGATTATTTCATGCCGCCAGAAGCTACCCAAGTTTCACCTCTGATTCCATTCTCACCAATGCCGGGTGGTGCATTGACAGCGAATACACAGATGATGCGTGACAATAACATGTTAGACCGTTACCCTGAAGTAATTCGTGCGATGCGCGAAGTGGTAGAGAAAGGGGGGTACGGTACATCGGTTACTCCGGTATCCCAGTTTTATTTCCAACAAGCCCTTAATAACGCATTGATGGGTCCATGGAAAAAAATTGCACCGGGTTATGGAAAGATGGTCTTGGGCTACTTCGGTAAAACACCAACAGCCCCGGATGCAGAGGTTATTCGTATCGCATCCGAGCAGTTAAAACTAGACCCTACAACTGAGAATGCAATCGATATCGCGGATCGAGATGAAAAGAAATCGATTGCGTACTGGACTAAAGCGCTCAAAGAAGAAGGCATTGAAGCCACCGATGAAAATATTTTCATTGCGGCGTCATGTGATGTCAAAGGAATTGCTTTCCTCAAAGGGGAAGCTACGGTAAATGTACGAAAAAATGGCCCGAAAGTGCCAGAATCACTTCAATCAACACTACAGGAGAATTTTAATATGGCAAATGGCACTTACACAGTAATCGTAGACGGACAACAATACAATGTACAAATTGTAAATGGAAATGCAAATGTTCAATCAGTAGTAGCAGCACCTGTAGCTGCACCAGTAGCAGCACCAGTAGCTGTAGCAGCACCGGCTGCAAATGCAAATGCAATTTGTGCTGAACTTCCAGGTTCAGTATTTAAGCTTGTTGCATCAGTTGGCGACAGTGTTAATGCTGGCGACAAGATTATGATTTTGGAAGCTATGAAAATGGAGATTGATGTTCTTGCTCCGCGTGCGGGTAAAGTGACATCAATCAGTGTTGTGCCAAATGATAAAATCGAAGCGGGTCAAGTACTTGCAGTAGTAGAGTAATCTTTTTACTCGAATTTTACGCTTATTTCCCCTTTGGGGAAACTTCTTATTTCTTCACCTTTTTATCTTGGCAATAAATTACCAGAGCACTCTTCCATTTTCGCAATAATAAGTGGGATAATGTCATGGCTTTTGGTTTTGTTGATGAAACCGTTTGCCCCCAAGCCTGTAGCTTCACGTTTATTATTGTCTCCCGTCATAGAGCTGTTGACGATAATAGGAATATTTTTAGTTTCTGGATTTGCTTTTAGTATTTTTACAACGGTAAATCCGGACATTTCCGGCATTTCGATATCGGTAATAATTGCGGGGATCGAAGAGGGGTTTGGGTGGGCCGTAATATAGTCAATCAATTCTTTTCCATTATTGAACATTTGATAGGAAAGATTGGCATTTGCAAAAATTTGTCGTAAATGGCGCTGTGCGGTTTTGGAATCCTCAGCTATAAGAACGGTACCATTTCGCAGTTTCTCCGGAATAACCAGGCTTTGAATATTTTCAGGGGACTCTTGGATGTTAACCATGGCTTGAGGAATAACATCCGCCAAGAGTTTTTCATAGTCGAGTACCAAACACAAGCTTCCATCATCAAGGCGGGTATCATTAATAATAAGACCATCCTCTCCCATGCGATAACTATCGGGTGCATGCATTTCGTTCCAGTTTTTCTTGATGACTCGATGGGCAAACATGATACGAATACCGATAATAATCCCATTAAAATCGCATATAAGAAGGTTTGAGGCTTTTTTCTTTTCGCCATCCAATGGGGCCCCTAACCATTTTGGAAGATTAAGAATGGGAATTTGCAAACCTCGTAAAACAATCGTCCCTTCAAGAAGGTGATGTGCAGCAGGAATTTGGGTCAAATTATGGTGTTTTGCTTCGACTACTTCACGTGTTTTAAAAACGTTTATTGCATAGTATGGAGATGTTTCAGCAGCATCAATTTTGAAGATGAGGAGCTGTACCTCATTATTTTTGGCCAGGTTAGTGGACGCATCTACATGTTCTAAAAGAGACATTCTGATCCTCTGCTAATTAATTGTATTAATGATATCACAAATAAGGGAATTTTTTTACTAAAAAGTAAAGCCGCAGCACTGTAAAATATGCCAAATCTGTAATAGATGAAAGCAGAGCATACTTAAAATGATTCAAACCACTACTTGTCCGCTGGATTGCTATGATGCATGCAGGATATTGATCGATGCGAATGGAAAGATAAAAGGGGATGAAAGTCATCCTGTTACACGGGGATATTTATGTCCTCATTTGAACCATTTTGATGAATTTGAGCGAATTGTTGAACCACGTTTTGCAGGTAAAACAATCTCCATGACCGAAGCCATAGAACGATTGTCCACTGCACTGCAAAACAGTGACCCTCAAAGGACTTTGTTCTACCGTGGAAGCGGAAATATTGCTCTTATGCAACGCAGTACGGATCACTTTTTTGCAGGTATGGGTGCAACAGGGACGCGAGGTTCGTTATGCGACGGTGCTGGAGAAGCAGGCATAATTTTGGGACGAGGGATAAATCACGCACTTTCGCCTAAGATCATAGATGAGGCTGAAGTGGTGATCGTATGGGGGCGAAATCCTCATGTTACCCATTCGCATTTATTAGGGGTATTAAAAAATAAGTTTATTGTCGTGATCGATCCCGTCCAAACGCAGTTGGCAAAAACGGCCAATCTTTATCTTCAGATCAAACCCCATTGTGATTTACAGTTGGCGTTGTTACTGTCCCGTTTCGTGATTATTGAAGGATCTCAGGATGAAGCCTTTTTAGAAGAATACGGGAGTGCATATCACGATTTTTATGAACTGACACAAACTCTTCGAATTAAAGCAACACTTGAAGCGATTGATGTGACGCTGGGTCAAATAGGATCGGTATTAGAGTTGATTCGAGGTAAAAAAACAGTGATACTGGTTGGTGCAGGTGTCCAAAAATATCGCAACGGTGCGGATGTACTGCGTGCGATAGATGGGTTTGGAGCGATTTTGGGCTTATTTGGAAAAGCGGGATGCGGTGTGGGATTTTTAGGATCATCGACGCAGGGGTTAGAATTGCCGTTTCGTACGTTACATAAAACGGTTCCTAAACCTACCATCGACTTTTCAGCATTTGATACGGTATTTGTTCAGGGTGGAAATCCGTTATCCCAGATGCCAAACAGCAGAAAAGTAACAGAAAGCTTTAAGAGATCAGGATTTAAAATTTATTTTGGTCTTTATGAAAATGAAACTTCAGCGGCATGCGATTTGATACTTCCGGCAAAAACATTTTTGGAAAAAGAGGACGTACGCAGTTCGTACGGAGATTTCACACTGCAAAAAATGTCAAAACTGCGGGAGTGTGAAATAGGGATCAGTGAATATGATCTCGCATCCGCTTTGTGTAATCGCTTTAATCTCTCTATCCCTACGCAGCAGGAATGTTTGGATTGTTTTTATGATCAGATGGTAAGGAAAGATGGAGTAGACTATAGAAAAGAGGTGCCTAGTATTCCGTATGAAAACGGATTTGAAACCGATAGCGGTGAATTTGAATTTATGGACGAGCTGGATTTGGGTAGCAATGAGGAAGAGGGACTTTTTTTATTAACCCTAAAAGCGGCCCGATCACTTAATTCGCAGTTCCACCGTTCAAGTGGAGTTTATCTGCATCCGCAGTGCGGGTTTGAGGCGGGAGAGATGGTAACCATTACCAGTAAAACCGGATCCATACAATTATCCGTGTGTTATGATGATCGATTACGCAGTGACTGCGCGATCATCTATGCCGGAACGCCTGGGTTAAATACTCTTACCCCAAGTCTTTTGAGTTACGAGGGTGAGAGCGCGATATATCAAGAAAATAAAATAAAGGTAGAAAAATGTTAACTCAAAATTTTGATCAATTTGTCCTTCCGACGTATGCGCGTCAACCTCTGAGCTTTGTAAAGGGAAAAAATGCCCGTCTTACGGACAGCGATGGAAAAGAATACATTGATTTTGCGGCAGGTATCGCCGTGTGCAGTGTAGGGCACGCAAATGACCGTTTAACCAAAGCGATTACGGATCAAGTATCCAAAGTGATCCATGTCTCCAATCTCTATTATATTGAGCCGCAGGGTGAGTGTGCCCGTCGTATTGTTCAACAAAGCGGTTATGACATGAAATGTTTTTTTGGAAACAGCGGTGCTGAAGCAAACGAAGGGGCGATCAAGATTGCGCGTAAATTTGGTGAAGTCGATGGAGAACCGAAGCGTTATAAAATCATCACGCTTGAGCACTCGTTCCATGGCCGTACGATTACAGCACTTAAAGCTACAGGTCAAGAGTCTATGCACAACTATTTTGGCCCTTTTCCGGATGGATTTGTGTATGCTAAAAATATTGATGAGATTGAGTCGCTGTTGGACGAGCACACGGTTGCGGTGATGATCGAATTGGTACAAGGCGAGGGCGGAGTACAGCCGTTGGATCGTGCAAAAGTACAAGCATTGGCAGCATTATTGAAATCTAAAAATATTTTGCTGATGGTGGATGAAGTACAAACGGGTATCTACCGTACGGGTGAATTTTTGGCTTCGAATCTGTATGAGATTCAACCCGATGTTATTACATTGGCAAAAGGTCTTGGCGGCGGTGTTCCTATCGGTGTTGTGATGACCAACCGACTGGATATTTTTGCTGCAGGTGATCATGGATCAACGTTTGGAGGCAACTATCTCTCCACTGCGGCTGCCAATGAAGTACTGGACATTCTCGAAGAACTTAAAAATAGCGGTGAGCTCGATGAGACGTTGATTTATTTTGAAGAGGCACTGTCTCGATTTAAGGCACATCATCCTGCCGCATTTATGGAGCATGTAGGATTTGGGCTTATGCGTGGACTGCGTGTTGTGGATGCCGATACGTTAGGTCGGATCATTAATGCTGCACGTATTGCTGGAGTCATTGTTCTCAAGGCAGGACGTAACACGTTGCGCTTTCTCCCACCTTTGACTATCACTAAAGAGGATATCGATGAAGGATTTGCGCGACTTGAAAAAGCGATGGCAAGTTTATAAGGTCACGAATGCTTTTTAGTCAGTATATGCACGAGTGGCTGTATGGTGAAAATGGCTATTACGGGTCGTATCATCCCATCGGTAAAAAAGGGGATTTTTACACCGCGGTCAGTACCTCCAAGTTTTTTGGCGGTTCCATCGCACAACATATCATCAAGCGCATCGAGGAGGGGTTTTTAGCCGAGGATTCACTTATCTGTGAGATTGGTGCTCATCATGGTTATTTATTGGCTGATATCATTGAATTTCTTTATACTCTTCGACCCGAATTATTGCGAACACTACGATTTGGAATTATTGAGCGATTTGATGCGCTTCAGGTTCAACAAAAGAGTTATTTTGAGGAATCTTTTGGTGATGTAATAGCGCTGGAACATTATCATGATGTCAGCGAGATAGACGCTTCGTGCGCTTTTTTTGTGGCTAATGAAATATTCGATGCCTTTTCTTGTGAGCTTTTTTACAAAGGGAAAATTGGTCGAGTGGAAGAGGGCAAAGTAATCTTTGACGTAGAGTCATCCCAATGCAGTGAACATGCTTTAAAATATAAAAAAGATCGTGGAGAGATTGCCGTAGGATACGAAGCTTTTGCTCAATCAATGAGTCGCAGTGTTCCTAAATTTGAGTTTATGAGCTTTGATTACGGTGAATTGGATGCGCGCAGTGATTTTTCCATCCGCGTCTATCAAGAGCACAAAGTTTTTCCGCTGTTTGATGAGGCTCTAGAGATGCAAAAAGCATTTGCAACCACCGATATCACCTATGATGTTAATTTTGCTCATGTTAAAGAAGCCTTTGAAGTTCAGGATATGAAGTGTGTGCAGTATTCGACGCAGTTGGTGGCACTCGTAGAGATGGGAATTTTGGATTTACTTTCGACACTGAAAGAAAAAGCAAGCGATGAGATCTATACCCAAGAGCTTGAAAAGGTAAAAGTTCTCATTACTCCATCGCTTATGGGCGAGAGGTTTAAAATGATCCGTTTTGTAAAAGAATAAAATCAGACAAGGAAAACGATGACAATAAAAGTAAACGGAGAAATACGAAGTTTTGAGGATGGAACGACACTTCAAATGTTAATCCAATCACTGGGATTGGAATCAAAGGTCATGGCCGCCGCGGTCAATATGGAAATCGTAAAACAAGATGCGTGGGATCAAGCGGTTTTGAACGACGGGGACACCATCGAACTGCTTGATTTTGTGGGCGGCGGGTGAATAAAGCACTCTTCTGATTGCGCTATAATATCCTCACTTTAACAGTGAGGCACAAAAATCGGCAATTTTTTTAAAAAATCAATGCAAGAATATTGATGTGATGCTTTATGCGCTTTATGGGTTGAGTGAGGATGAGATTAGGATTGTGGAGGGAGAACACTAAATGAAAACAGCATTAATAATTTTTTCTGTTCTACTTGTAATCGGTGTCATTATATATGCATGGCTCAATAGAGATTCTGATCGTGTAATATTAACGTTCGCAACTGCGATGATGATTGGGGCGCTAGGATTCATTACAAAAGAGTCTATTTCTAACAAAACTGAAAAATATACGAAAGAAATTCCAATAGCTGTTTTTTATGGTTTACCTAAATATTCACCACTTAATATAAATATGCCATTTACAAGAGAGATGATGATTTGTTCTCAAGAGATTCCAGAACAAGATTTACCAAAAAATGAGCATAATTCCGTTGATATTGGCTTTGGATCAAAAATGTATTTTGACGCTATACAATATGCAATTATTACAACAATTTTTGAAAGATACTCAAGAGCATGGAATGTGAAAGCAAAAAAAATGATTACACCAAATGGCGAGCAGTTAAGTTGGCAGTCACTAAATGATGCAGGAACAACCTATCCTATTGGCGAAGTGATGCAAAAATTACCCGAAAATTATTTTGTAAAAGCTAAACTTTATGAAACGATTCATCATGGGTTTGGAGATCAAGTCATTTTACCTCCTGATACTAAAATTAGCATAGAAAAAAACAGTGATTATGAAATTGCTGAGACCTTTAAAAATAAATATATAACCTTATCAATTAAATTAATTTCACAAGGCTCATCTATTGGCATTGGGGAATATTCAAAAATTTTGGGTATTCCATCAGCAATGGATAGGCGAAACGCCCCAGAATCTGATAAA
Organism: Sulfuricurvum sp.; assembly: GCA_041661985.1. Classification (GTDB taxonomy): domain Bacteria; phylum Campylobacterota; class Campylobacteria; order Campylobacterales; family Sulfurimonadaceae; genus Sulfuricurvum. The sequence goes on from JBAZTK010000002.1 coordinate 61,622, forward strand.
TACGGAAATTCTGTTTATTTGATGCAAATAGATGTTGAACAAAATATTTTACTTAATGGTCATCCTGATATGGTGAATTATCGAAATTGGGCTGATTCAATTGTTGAACTTCTTGATAATAAATTTAACTATGAGACGATTAGAGAAAATCATTTAAGACAATATCAATTATATGGGGTAGATGCTATTAAGTTATATTGAGAAAACGAGGCTGAATTAAAATGAGCAAACGATTTGATGAATGGAACGAGACGAAAAAAATGGTTCATATTAAAACAGAATCAGCGCATTTTCGAGAGCGCGAAATTTATGTTTCGACGATGGGAAGTAATATAGGTTATGAGCAAGATGGCAAAGGGGATGGTTTCGTTCGACCGATTTTGGTACTGCGTAAATTTAGTAAACAAAGTTTTATCGGTATCCCTCTGACCAGTTCGATCAAAGAGGATATGTTTCATTATGGGTTTTCATTTATCGAAGGAAAAGCAAGTTATGCAATTTTGTCACAAGTGAGATTATTCGATGCAAAACGGCTTGAACGAAAACTTGGTACGATTAGCGAAGAAGATTTTGAGAAACTGAGAAATAAACTGAGAGAATTGATGAAGTTGTGAATTGTTCCCCTTGGGTTGCCCCAAGAGTAGTCCCGAAGGAAATTTGTATGATAATTATAGCACAAGATAAACTAAAAGTGTATAAATGGTAACAGGCTGAATTGAAATTATAACTGTTTGGAAACAAGTTTATCATACTTCGTTTTGAGGATGAGATACTCTTTGTTTAGGTCTTCATACGCCTTTTGGTAATCAATCGTACATTCCTCATCCGATGCTTTTTCAACACGAGGTGCTTCAATCGCTGTTTTTTGTTTTTCAGGATTGAGGATGTAGGTGACTTCTTTCCCATTCTCTTCTTTAACCACGGTTTTCAACTCACCGTTCATCGTTTTTTTGATGACGGTGTGGATGCTGAGTCGATAGAGGGATGCGTATTTTTGAATGGTGATTAATTCTTCCATCATTTTCTCCTATAAAGCTGTTTTTCGTAATACGATGCCGCTGAGATAGGCGGAATTTGGAATATTGAGGATATACGGATGATCTTCATCGGCGCGTAACAGTTCAATGACTTCCAATGGGATACGTGCTTTGGTAGATGCTTCTAGGGAAAGTTCCTGCAAGTCATTTAAAGAGACATGATGTGAGCATGAGAACACTGCAACAATGCCATTTTCGTTTAACAGTTTCAAGGCCGCAGAGAGGAGAAATTTAAATCCTTTGATTGCCCCTTCTGCCTCTTTTTTGGTTTTAGCAAAGGGCGGAGGATCGAGGACGATGCAGTCATAGGTATTTTGGGTCATTTTCTCCAGGGTTAAAAAATCAAACGCATCTTGTTTGATAATCTCACACGCTTCAAAACTGTTAAGGGTAATGTTTTGCGCCACTTGCGCCAGTGCATGATCCGCAAGATCGACAAAACGAACATGTGCCCCGTTTTTGAGTGCATACAGACCAAATCCACCTGCGTTGCAAAAGATATCGAGTACTTTATCGTTTTTGCGAATATGGTGAGCTACGGCTTGTCGGTTACGACGTTGATCCAAATAAAATCCCGTCTTTTGTCCCTCATAGAGATTAACGACGAAGGAGATGCCGTTTTCAGCGATGGTGATCTCTTGAGGAACTTCGCCGTAAATAACACCGTTTAGCGTTTCGATTCCCTCTATCGCACGTACTTTGATATCGGATTTGTCAAAGATACCCTTGGGATTGAGTACATCAATCAATGACTGGATGATCTCTTTACGAAAACACTCCATCCCCAGCGTATTGATCTGTATCGCCGCATAGCCGTTGTACCAATCGACGATCAGTCCGGGTAAAAAATCGGCTTCAGAATGTACGACTCGGTAAGCATCGGAGGCATTGGTGATATTTTTTCGCTTGGCGAGTGCGTGTTGCAGACGTGCGGTAAAAAAATCTTGATCGATTTCGCGCTGTTCAAAGGTGAGGATACGGATGGATATTTTGCTTTTTTGGTTGATGTATCCTCTGCCTAAAAACTCACCGTTATGGGAGAGGACATCGATGACTTCTCCATCGGAAGCATCGATAGGCGTAACTAGCTCGTTTTGATAGACCCAGCAAAAAAAACTTCTGAGCTTATAAGAGGCGATTTTGGTAATGGTGACATTTTTCATCTGTTTCCTGATTTTGTCCCATTAAAAAGCTATGTGACGGATGGCGTAATGGTATCACATAGGGAGTAAGCGATGAATAAAGCCCATTGTAATTACTAAAAGAATCTGTGCTACTATAAGACTACAAAAGACTGCAGGTCGAGAGTGGGGCGTTCGTGCATATGAGACTTCATATACTAAGGTTATCAATTTTACTGGCTGTATCGTTATTACAAGCTGAGCCGTACACATTGGGATCGGGTTATCAGGTGGACCCTATGCTCAATATAGGGGGTTATTTTTCGAGTCAACTTGAAGTAAAAGGGAGCCAAAAATTACTCACGGCTCCTGATGATGTTGCCGTAATGGCATATGGAGAGATCAATCCTATGCTTTCGTATTTGGCAGAATATGAAGCGGTAGGGTTTTACAGTAAAAACCTTTCAAATGGAGACGAAAGCAGAAACAAGAAATTTCATGCAGAGCGTCTATATGGTGACTTGTGGCTATCAGATGCCTACAATGTACGCTTTGGTAAACAAATAACGCCGATCGGATACTGGAATACTGAGCCGATCAATGTTTTGCGCAATACCTCTTCCAATCCTCTTTATGCCATGCTTTCATTTCCAAAATTTTTCACGGGTATTGATATCAACGGGTATATTCCTGGATTGGAAGCAACTCATTATCACCTTTTTGGACAAAATAACAGCGATTTAGACAAAGAGTATATCAATATTCCCAATACCCATTTTTTTGGACTCTCGGTTGAAAAAGAGATTTCAAACGATTGGAGCAGTGGGGGAAGCGTCGGTGAATACATCGTATTAAATGGCGCTCAACGAACCCGTTTCGTGCAAGCCAATGTAAAATGTGACGATGCCACATGGCAGGTGATGGCTGAGGGGTTAGTGGCAAGAAGTGAATACGCCAACAGCGTAGAGGATTATGCGTTATCAGGCTATGTGCAGGGAATGTACCGTTATAACCCTCAGCATGGTTTTGTAGGGCGTATAGAGCATTTCAATAATCATCATACTCAATATGAGGATAACATTGCTATTTTGGGTTACAGTTACCGCCCGCTTTATCCTGTGTCGCTCAAAGGGGAGTATCAATGGCACTCTCAAAACGATGAGAATCGTGCGTTATTCTCATTTTCGGTACTTTTCTAATGAAAGCGCTGCTCTTTTGTATAGGACTTTCAATGGCGCTGCTGGGATCGCAGTATGCATTGATCGTTTCTAAAAAGAGTAGCTTGGGGTCATTGTCCACACTTCAGGTCAAAGAGATATTTTTGCAAAAACGTCATTTTGTTGGAAATGCTTTGGTCATTCCGATTAACTTAGTGGGAGAACACGAGTCACGTACTCTATTTGAGTCATCCGTTCTCGGTATGGATCGTAATCGTTTGAACAGTTACTGGATCAAACAGCATTATGAGGGAATTTCTCCACCCTTGACGCAAGGCTCATTTGAATCGATAAAAGCGTTTGTTCAGAGTGTGGAAGGCTCGATTGGATGTGTCCCCTCCTCAATGGTGGATAACAGCGTAAAGGCGATCTATGAGTTTTAAAATTAAAACAATTCTTCTCTTTTTAGCGCTCAGCCTTATTCCCTATGCGCTTACCATGGTATTTTTAGGTAACTCGTTTCGTACAGAGCAGTATGATGCCGTGACCAGAGAGATGAATACCCAACTGGATCTAACGGTTCAGCGCATAGATCAGCACTTTGCTACGCTGAAAAAAGATATGGAATTTATGGCCAAATCGGATGTAATGAATGATCTTTATACGAATGATTTGGATAAGCGCATCGCTACCTTGTTGTCAACAAAAAAATACGACATGAATATGATAGGTAATTTTTATGTTCTAGATCAAAAGAATATGATCGTAGCCTCCAGTGATTTTACTGCGATTTCTAAAAATTTTACTCCGATTTTCAAGAAACAAGAAAGAGAAACATTTTTGAGCGTTCCCGTAATATCGAGCTTAACGCAACAGAAAATCGGTCAATTGGTGCTGACGTATCCAATGGAAAACTTTAAACCGTTTTTTTCGAACTCTCCGGAACGTCATTATTATGTTGTTCATCATGATGGAAGTTCCCATCTGCGTCCAAGTGTTTTTAAAGAGTCGCTAAAGGTTACCCGAAGGTTAGGGAATAAGCCAGATACCACCATTATCCTTGAAGAGAAAAAAGAGTTCGCCTATCATCTCCTGTACAAGTATGAGAAGTGGTTTACGATCATGTTGCTTGCAGGAGCCGTGGTTATTGCGTCAGCTGCATATTATATTGCGACCTTGCTTATTCGCCCTGTTATTAGCCTATCAGAGGTAGCTAAAAAGATCACACGTACTCAAGATTATACTCAAAAAGTTGCAGTAGATCGGGATGATGAGATAGGACAGCTCACCGATGCGTTCAATACGATGATTAGCGGTATGGATCAGGCGCTGGAAGAAATTATAGCGCTCAATGAAGAGATCGAGGATACGCAGCGTGAGGTTGTTTTCACGATGGGTTCTATTGGTGAAAGCCGCTCCAAAGAGACGGGGAACCATGTCAAGAGAGTTGCGGAATACACCAAACTGCTAGCAATCCATTATGGATTGAGGGAAGCAGAATCAGAGATGCTCAGACAAGCATCGCCTATGCACGATATCGGTAAAGTAGCAATTCCTGATGCAGTGCTCAATAAACCGGGCCGTTTTAATGAGGAAGAACGCAAAATTATGGATACACATGCGGCGCTTGGGTACGACATGCTCAAAAATTCTCGTCGTGCACTTCTTATGATGGCAGCAACGGTAGCGTATGAACATCATGAGAAATGGGACGGAAGCGGTTATCCGAGAGGTTTAAGTGGCGAAGATATACATATATATGGGCGTATTACAGCGTTGGCAGATGTATTTGATGCACTTGGAAGCGATCGGGTGTATAAAAAAGCATGGGATGATACGCAAATATTTGCGTTTTTTAACGAAGAACGCGGGAAACATTTTGACCCAAAACTTATTGACATTTTTTTTGATCATTTGGATGAATTCTTGGTGATACGTGACCGCTTAAAAGATATCTATTAAACTACCTTTGCAAATTTTTATTATGTAATAATTAAAATAATGATATATTATGTTATTAAAAAAAGCGTTGGAGAGTGTGAATGAAGTCCGTAGTAATCCTCGGTGGCGGTATTGCTGCAATAGAAGCGGCTATTTTTTACCGTAAAGAGGGATTTGCGGTTGAGTTGGTGAGTGAACGAGACTATTTGTTCATCTATCCGATTTCAATTTGGATTCCTGTTGGGATGACACCGTTTGAATATGCTTCTATGCCATTGGAAAAACTGGCACAACGCCATGGCTTTGCTTTTACGCAGGACAGCGTATTAGAGATAAGTGGTTCACAAAAAAGTATAACGCTCAAAAATAGCGGTACACGAGAGGTGGAACACCTCGTAATCGCAGTAGGCTCTGGTAAAATGAAACATGAGGGGTTGGAACATACCCTTTCCATTTGTGGAGCACCTGAGCAGTCCGTGATGCTTAAGAAGCGTATTGATGATTTGATAACAAAGGGGAGCGGAAAGATTGCCCTTGGTTTTGGAGGAAATCCAAAAGATACAAGCGGTGTACGTGGCGGTCCAGGATTTGAACTTCTTTTCAATCTTCATCATCAATTGACTATCAAGGGGATACGTGATCATTTTGAACTGACTTTTTTTGCTCCTATGAGTGAGCCTGGTGCGCGCATGGGCAAAAAAGCACTTACTATGCTGGGAAAAATGTTTACACGTAACAAAATAGAGACGCGTTACGGTCAAAAGATTAGCCGTTTTGAGTCCAATGGCGTCTTCTTTGAAGATGGGAGTATTTTGGAAAGCGATTTGACGATGTTTATCCCCGCCGGTGATGGTCATGGGATCATAAAATCAAGCGACTTGCCTCAAAACGATGCAGGATTTATCCGTATCGATGACTATTGTCAAATTGAGGGGATCGAGGGATGGTATGCTATTGGGGATGTTGCAGCGCTAGAAGGCCCTGATTGGAAAGCAAAACAAGGACATATTGCCGAAGTAATGGCACGTAACAGTGCGCATAACAGCGCAATAGCGTTAGGTCTCAAAATTGGTGAGCTGAAGGGATATCAAGAGCACTTGAGTATTTTATGTGTCATGGACATGGGAAATGGCGCGGGCTTTGTGTATCGTAATGATACCAAAGCGCTATTGATTCCGATGCCGATTATCGGGCACTGGATGAAGATCGCGTGGGGATGGTACTATAAATGGACGAAGATGAATTTTATGCCCCGTATTAGGGGACTATAAAGACTTCTTCATATACGCGGCAACCAAAACAATTTGGGTTCCGTTGATTTTTCCCTCGATAAATTTTGCATCATCGGTGAGATGGATATTTTTAACAATGGTTCCGCGTTTTGCAGTAAATCCTGCCCCTTTGACATCAAGGTCTTTGATGAGGGTTACCGTGTCGCCTTGGGCCAATATCGTTCCATTGCTGTCGCGGTGAACGACCACTCCTACTTCATTCGTGTTACCAGTGTTTATTTTTTCAGAATCTGCCCATGCCTTTAGGTCGTCTTCAAGATACATCATGTCTAACAGCTCTTGATTGCCAAGCGCTTGGAGGAGTCGATATGACATTACTTGTACGGCAGGTGTTTCGCTCCACATACTGTCGCTTAGGCAGCGCCAGTGATTGGCATCCAAATTTTCAGGATTTGCAATTTGTGTACGGCAGGTTTCACACGCATAGAGAGATTGTTCAGGACTGCCATCTCCGATATTTAAAACGTCTAAGTTCTCGGTTGAACCGCATAGTTCACACTGATTATTGCTTCTTTGTTGTACTGTACTCATTGTTTTCCTTTGATGTTTGATTCTAATGCTACTACGGCGATGGCATAATCGCCATCGTGGGTGATTGATACGGATGTATAGCTGATGTTGAAATGCTCTTGCACTTTCGCACTCAATGCGAGTTGCGGTGCCCCATAGGCTGTTTTAGTGAGGATGATATCATGAAATCCGCACTCAGCTCCGATGCCGCAGCCTAATGCTTTGGCACACGCCTCTTTGGCTGCCCAAAATCCTGCGGCTGTACGAGGGTTTTTGACGAGTGCTATTTCGGCTTGAGAGAGAAACTTAGACAATCCACGGTCGCCAAAACGCTCAAGCAAGCGTTTCATACGATCGACTTTAATGAGATCGATGCCGATCATTCGTGATTATTGAACTACAAAATCGGTGAAGTAGACGTTTTTGATTTTTCCGTCTTTGACGCGCTGATTAAGATCATGGACAATTTCTTCTTTGAGGGTTTCTTTACCTTTGATGGTGGAAACCTCTTCGAGGGATTTACCTGAAAGTATACGGATGATGACATCTCTCAATACCGGTTTTTTGCTTTCGAGTTCAAGAGCGAGTTCTTCGCCTTCAAGTTCTAGGTTCATCTCAACCTTTAGGTATCGTCTTCCGCTTTCAGAGAGGAGATTGACCGTAAATAAATCCAGCGGGAACATGATGCCTACTTCTGTCGAGATTTCTCCATGACTGCCTCCGGCTGAGGATGCTCCATGCTCACCTTCCGCTTGTTTTTCATCACTTTTTGCAGATGCTTCTTTGTGAGTTGAAGCTCCTGATTCTTCGTCATTTCCAGACATCAAAGCAACCATTACCCCACCAATCACGAGTATAAGCACAAAAACCGCGATGATTATAATTAGGAGCATATTCCCCGATTTTTTCTTTTCTCCGTTTTCTGGGACCTCTTCTGCGTGTTCTTTTCCAGCCATATATCACTCCTGATTAAAAATAATTGCTTAATTGTACCAAGATAGCGATGAATATTGTGCAACGTACACTATTTCTTTATGAAATAGGCCTAAGGTTTATTTGGTTAAACTTAGACCAATAGCATTTTTGTCATACATAAAGGAATTGAATGCGTTCTCTATTGCTCTCCACTTTTTTAGTTTTGGTCGTAACGGGATGTTCTGTGACCACTTACAACCGGACAATTGCGCACGGAAAAGTTGAAAATCCAGATATCGTTATTGCGGCAGAGGATAAAAGCTTTGTCATGAAGGGAGAGTTTACCTCTCCGTTCCAAAGCTCAACGCGTTACAACTCTCTTGAGATGCCTGATCGGGATCTTCTAAAAGCGTACAGACAAGCATTGTATCATGGGGCAAAGCACGTTCGTATCAAAGTACCTAACAGTGAGAAAGAACTCTTTGGTGTCTTGGCGTTGGACAAAGCGGATGATGATGGGGTAGGTCCTAGTACGCAGTCTTACAAGATCATTATTCCACAACCCTACATTGATGCGGCAAAGAATGGAAAGATTTCGGTTGTCTACGAGTATTACAAACTTAAAAATGACGGGTTGATCGATGTGGGCAAGATCAAAGAGCGTTCTTGGATTTTGTGGTTAAGTGATCAGGATGTTTTTAAATGAGATTTTTTTTCTTTCTTTTAGCGGGCGTTACGATGTATGGAGCGGATTTGATTCATATTTCAAATGATTCTACGACTAAAAATCTGGAGATGCTCACTGCAAAGTATCAAGAAACTTTTTTTGTTAATGAGAATGGCGTGTATCTTATCCCCAGCGAATGTCGCAGCGAGCGTTATTTTGGTGGAGCAAGCGAGGGTGTATTGAACCTCATTAAGGGCCCTATGCGCACAGAAACCATTTTGAATACCCAAGAGGTATTTGAAGCAAAAGAAGAAAAACAGATTGTCAAAAAGATTGAGTTGGAAAAAACGTTTGCGATTGCAGAGGGGAGAATTTCCAAGGATTTTTTAGAGGACAAAGAGGGGCGAAGTTTTGGCGGTGCGAGCGAAGTACCTCTCGTGATTCACAATGACATTGTACCTGTGGTCCAAGAGACATCAGTAAAAGTGCAGGTAAAGCAGATACAACATCCTTCGTGCCAATTATTGCAAGACGGTTCGGGGTATAAAATAGGCTCTGTGCACAATGGGCGTTTGTACAAGGATGGCATATTCACTTCGATCGTCAATGATACGGTTTTGTTTCAATAAAGGGTTATAATGGAAAAAGTATTAACGTTAATCGGCCGCCCTTTTTTGAATATGTTAGAAGTCTTAGAACGATTCGGTATCTTTGTCTTATTTCAAATTAGGCTCTTTCCTCTCTATGTGCATGTATTAAAGCGTTCAAAGATACTTTTGACTCAAATTGATGTCATTGGGCTTGGATGTGTCGGTGTTGTAACTTTGACTGCACTTTTTACCGGAATGGTTGAAGCAATTCAGCTCTACAGTGGATTTCATCAGTTTGGCATTGAAAGTTTTATGGGTTACACCATCTTCCTCTCTATCACCAAGGAACTGGGACCTGTTTTTGCGTCGTTGATGCTCATCTCCCGTTCTATAAGTGCAATGGCGGCAGAGTTGGGAACGATGCGCGTTTCTGAGCAAATTGATGCGATTGATATCTTAGGAGTCAATTCAAAAGAGTATTTGATAACTCCCCGGATTGTTGCTACGGTTATCTCGCTTCCTTTGCTTGTCATCTGGTTTGATTTCATTGCTATTGGCTCTGCGTTTTTTATCTCTACCAATGTTCTTGGAATCAATCCGACCGCCTATCAGGAAACACTGATGCGTTTGGGCGAATTTGATGACATTATGACGGGGGTTATAAAAGCGGCTGTGTTCGGGTTTATTGTAAGTTCGATTGGAAGCTACATCGGGTATCACACAAGCGGTGGAGCACGGGGAGTAGGGCAGTCGACAATCAGTGCCGTTGTTTATTCGGCAGTGGCGATTTTTATCACCAACTACTTCATATCATCACTCTTTTTGTATTTGGATTGGTAAGAACTATTCGGCCAAATCGCTAAGCGGGTCAAACTGCTTGGTGTCAGGATCGTAATAATCGATGCCACCGGTTTCGATATCGTAATACCATCCGTGTATAAACAGTTTTTCGTCTTCTACCAGTTTTTTGACGTACGGATAGGTGAGCAGATTCTCTATTTGCGTTAGGACAGAGAAGTGTTCGGTTGCCCGTAGCAATTCCTCTTGAGGAGCATTTTCTCCCAATGCCGTAATCGCCATATCTTTTGCTTTTTCACCCAAAGTCAGCCATTTGCGTGTATGAATCATACTCAAATCGCACAAAGAGTCATACAGTGCCGCAATCGCACCGCAGTGAGAGTGTCCGCAGATAATAATCTCAGAAACTTTTAACACATGTACCGCATATTCAATGGCAGAAGCCGTCGAGTGAAAATCTTCATCGGGTTTATAGGGAGCCACAAAGTTTCCGACATTGCGAACGACGAATAGGTCGCCTGGACGTGTTTGTACAATCAAGTCAGGAATAACGCGTGAATCTGAACATCCTATGAACAAAGCTCTCGGATTTTGGCCGTCTCGTACAAGGGTGAGCAGTTGCGTTTCATGCTTTTTAAAATAGGTCTGTTGAAAGGTTTCATTTCCCTTCACAAACTCTTGTAGCAGAAGTGCGCTTTGATCTGATCCGTTTAACCCTAATGACACTCTTTGATCCCTAAGCAATGTAAAATTTTCTCAAAAACGGCGCCACCTTCACGATCGGCATCATCATGGTATTCAATGGTAATCATTTTTCTGCCTTGAGTGACATCTCCACCATAGGTAACTGGCACAATCGAACATTCAACCGAACAAGCTGTGATAGCGTCTTCAATTTGTTGTTTTTCTTCAGGAGTTGTGTATGCAAGAGAGAGTTTTGAATAGCGTTCTTCGGATTTGTGATCTGCAATGATAGAGCATTCTGTCATAATGGATATCCTTTGAGTCTTATTGGAGTTATTATACGTAATTTAGGTTAAAACCATTCCAAAAGCTTGCTGACTTCATCAATTTCATAGCATTTCATGGTAGTTTTTTCAAGCGGTTTTTTGGGTATAAGCGCTTTGGTGATCTGCTGGGAAGCCGCCTCTTTTAGACGTACATCGAGTTGATACACTTCGCGTATATCCCCTACGAGAGAGACCTCCCCGATAAACACTGTCTCTTTAGAGATGGCACGATTACGAAAACTGCTGATGATAGCGGCGAGAATCGCCAAATCCGCAGAGGTCTCCATGATTTTTATTCCGCCGGTAATGTTAACAAAAACATCATAGCTGTTGAGTGGTATTTCGAGTTTTCGCTCTAGCAACGCCAGAAGCATGTTAAGGCGGTTGTTGTCAAATCCCGTAGCTTGGCGTTTAGGATTAGACGCATGCGTGTCACTGACGAGGGCTTGGACTTCTAGGACGATAGGGCGTGACCCTTCCATTATGACAGTAAGTGCTGAGCCACTTTGGGATTTGTTGCGGTTGAAAAAACGGGATGAGATGTCTTTTGCCGAAATCAATCCTTCCGAACGCATCTCAAAAACACCGATTTCGCTTGTAGGGCCAAAACGGTTTTTAAAGCCTCGTAAAATCCGCAGTTCATGCCCGCTGTCACCCTCGAAGTACAGCACGACGTCTACCATATGCTCGAGCACCCTTGGACCTGCGATGGAGCCTTCTTTGGTGATGTGTCCGATGATGAATATCGCGATCTGACGCTCTTTGGCGATGCGCATCAAATCAAATGTAATCTGGCGTACCTGTGTCACTGATCCGGGTGCCGAACCGATTGTTTCGGAATACATGGTTTGTATGGAGTCGATGATGATACATTCATAGCTGCGTTCGTGTAACTCTGCGAGGACTTTTTCGAGACTGATTTCTGCAAGTAAATAGAGATTGTCAACATTGGCTTGAAGTCTATTAGCTCGCAGTTTGATCTGTCCCGCACTTTCTTCTCCCGAAACATAGAGAACATTACGGTTTTGACGCGCAAGATTCGATCCGATTTTGAGAAGGAGGGTTGATTTTCCCACCCCAGGGCTTCCGCCGATCAGAACCAAAGAACCCGGAACAACACCACCGCCAAGTACCATATCCAATTCCGTATCGTCGCTGCTGTAGCGCTGGACATTTTCTTCTTCGATTTTCGTAATCTCTTGTGCTTTTGTACCCGCCAGCGGTGAAGAGGAAGATGTGAGTTTGATAACATCCTGTTGCTGCTCATTGAGCTCGATCATACAGTCCCAGCCGCCGCAGTTGGTACATTTCCCCATCCACTTAGGTGTTGTAAATCCGCAGTGCTGACATTCAAAGAGGGTTGTTTTTTTCTTGGCCATTATTCGTTGGGTTCTGCTACGTAAATCGCATCTAAAATACCATCCACAAACGCGTATTTGTCAAAGGCTATCAGATGCTCTGGCTGTTCGCCAACGCCGATGTAGAGAATTGGCAGCTGTAAAGCATAAGCGATACTGAAAACCGATCCTCCTTTGGCGGTGCCGTCGAGTTTTGTGATGATGATACCATCAACGCCGACCATTTCATTGAATGCTTTTGCCTGAGCAATAGCAGAGCTTCCCTGTGTTCCATCGAGGATGAGGATTTTATGGTGCGGTGCGCCTGTGTGTGCTTTGTCACAGATACGGACAATCTTTTTAAGCTCATTGCTCAAGTTGGTTTGAGTATGCAAACGTCCTGCGGTATCGATGATAACCTGCTCAAATCCTCTCGCTTTGGCCGATTCGATCGTATCGTAGGCAACGGCGCTTGGATCGTGCCCCTGACGTGAAGAGATGATCGGAATTTCAAGTTTATCGGCCCAGCGTGTGAGCTGTTCGATTGCTGCGGCACGGAAGGTATCTGCTGCACCTAAGATGACTCGTTCACCGTTATTGAGATGATGCTGTGCCAGTTTTGCAATCGTTGTGGTCTTACCTGCGCCATTGACGCCGATAATGAGGGTTACCGTGGGTTTGTTCGGATTATCAGGAAGGGTATTTTGAGCAAAGCTGAGCGTTGCAAGAAGTTTTGAGCGCAACTGTTCACGGGTAATATCATTTTGATAAAGCTCACGCAGGATAATCTCAACGAGATCGTATTCAACATCGGATTCGAGGAGAATATTTTCCAGTTCCTCTTTGGATATCTTGAGTTTCTTTTCAGGAACGATTGCTGCGATTGCATCAACTGTTTTTTGCAGCCCTTTTTTGATAAATGAAAACATCGTTTATTTGCCCAAAGCTTGCGCGATGTCACTGTCGATGATCTCTTCTTGGGTGGCACCTTGATAATGGGTGACGTACTCCCCATTTTTATAGAGAACCATCAGTGGGATTGGGAATTGTTGCCCAACCCCTATTGTGGATGCAATGGAGCGCGCGAGGGATTGATTTTCAGCTTTATTGGAGATAAGGTAATCACCATTGTAGGTTTTTTTGAATTTTTCGAGTTCATCATTGGAAACATCATCTTCGATCGTAATTCCCATAACAATAAGCTGATCGCCGTACTTTTTTTGTAAGTTTCCTAAATGGCGTACTTCGGCACGGCAGGGAGGACACCATGTTGCAAAAATATCAAAAAGTACGATTTTATCTTTGCCCGCATCCAGCGTGAAGTTGGTGCCTCTTTTTTCAACAACATACGACTTTCCTTGACTATCAAGGAGGTGAAAGGATGCGGTAGATACGGTGGCTTCTTCTGCCGTTTCTTCACCGCATCCGGTTAATAATAATAAGCTCATAAGAGGAATGATAAGTGTGCTAAAACGCATTTTAATGTCCATTTGATAGAATATGTCATTATAACATGAAAGGATTAATGTGACCAAAAGCGATTTCCGCTCTGATTGTCTTAACCAAATGAGGAATCTTTCGCCGATTGGTAAACTTTACCGTGATGCCAAAGTAAACCGATATTTGATGAAAGTGTTACGTAAAGAGAAGGGTAAACGCATTTTAGTCTATTGGCCTTTTGGTTTTGAAGTCGATATTCGCAAAAGTATTTGGGCATTACGCTCTAAAAAATCATTATATTTGCCATTTATGGATGGCGAAAGTTTCAAAATGGTACCATTAAGATTACCGTTGGAGCATAAAGCCTTCGGGATCTATGAACCTCGGTTTTCGAATTTAAATATTAAAATAATTGATGTAGCTATTGTCCCTGTCGTGGGTGTGGACGGATCCTTTTGTCGAATTGGTTTTGGCAAGGGTATGTATGACCGATTTTTTCCCACACTCAAGTCGAAACCATTAACCATTTTTATACAGTCACGCGCTTGTCTGACATCGGAAAAGTTGTGTGACGATTATGATATATCAGGGGATTTGTTAATCACACCACGCGGGGTGGATGCTAATAAGGAATTTCATGTTAAACGAACTACTCATAGGCAGCGGTATAGCCGCTCTTAGCGGGGTAGTCGGTTTTTTAATTTCAAAAAAAATATCTTCTGCAAACTCTGAGCTTTATTTAGCGCAAGCAAAAGCAAAAGCCAGTGTGATCGAAGCAGAAGCGCATATCATTTTAGAACGCGCTACTTTTCGCTCCAGCGAGATTGAAAAAGAGGCTCAACGTAAATACGATGAGGCTTATGAACGTGTCAAACGTGATTTAAAGGATCAGGAAGCCAAAGTAGTTGGGATGGAACGCGATTTTGAGCAGTTTCGTCAGAGTGAATTGGAAGTTTTGCGTATACAGCGCACAGCTGTTGACAATTCACGGTTCAATTTGGAACGTAATGAACATGCGTTAGAGAAATTAAAAGAAGACTATCGACAAAAAGGTATGCAAATCATGTCGGTGCTCGAAGAGCGCTCACATCTCTCAGCGCAAGAGGCTAAAAGTATGCTGATGGATAATGTCCGTGAAGACGCGCGGCTTGAACTCGCTCGACTGACACGTGAACTCGAAGGGCAGAGTAAAGAACAGCTCAAGCGTAAAGCGGATTATATACTGGGACAAGCAACGGCACGATTTGCCGGAGAATTTGCCTCTGAGCGTCTTATTAGTGTTATTCATCTTGAGAGCGATGAGCTTAAAGGGCGTATCATCGGTAAAGAGGGTCGAAATATCAAGAGTCTTGAGCTGATATGCGGCGTTGACATTATCATTGATGAAACACCTAATACGATTTCGGTAAGCTCTTTTAACCTCTTTAGACGGGCGATTGCTACGAAAACAATTGCGTTGCTGATAGAAGATGGACGTATTCAGCCTGCTCGTATTGAGGAAGTATTTCAAAAAGTCACCGATGAATTTGAAGAGGCGATTTTACGCGAGGGCGAAGAGGTCGTTTTTGAATTAGGAATAGGGGCGATGCATCCGGAGCTGATGAGGCTTATCGGGCGCCTTCGTTACCGATCCAGTTACGGTCAAAATGCGTTAGCGCATACGCTCGAAGTAGCTCATTTGGCAGGTCTCATGGCAGCTGAAATGGGCGGGGATGTGAAGTTGGCGCGTCGTGCGGGACTGCTACACGATATCGGTAAATCGCTGACACAAGAAGCCGGTGGAAGCCATGTTGATTTGGGAGTAGAAATTTGTCGAAGACTCAATGAAAATCCGGTGGTCATCAATGCGATTTACGCGCATCATGGGCATGAAGAGATGAATAGCATTGAATGTGCCGCGGTTTGTGCCGCCGATGCCCTTTCTGCAGCGCGTCCAGGTGCGCGACGTGAAGTTTTAGAGAGCTTCTTACGCCGTGTTACGGAGATTGAAAATATAGCAACGCAAAAATACGGCGTGAAACAAGCGTATGCGATCAATGCAGGACGAGAAGTACGGGTTATTGTGAATGCGCAAAGTATCAATGACGATGAAAGTTTTTTATTGGCACGTGAAATCGCGGATGAAATCGCTCAAAAAGTTCAATTTCCAGGTGAGATCAAGGTTAATGTTATTCGAGAAAGCCGCGTAGTCGAATACGCGCGATAGATGCCTTCAAGCGGCATCTGATTATTTATCGCTTCAATGGGATATCAACCACGATCATCCCGCGTAAATCTCCCATTTTATATCCTGTAGCTGGATCGTTTGGATAAGCGGCCTTGATGGCTTTACCCAGTTCTGATTGTGCATCAACGCTTCCATGACATTTCAGACACGCTTCGTTGTTGATAAGGATCGGTTTGTAAAAATGATTTACATTTCCATCGGAGTGTATTTCATAGGCAGGAAGCGTTTGAGCCTCTTTGAGTTTGTTTTGCCACGCATCCATAATAACTGCTTCTTGAGTGCTTGCACGGTTTTGAGGGTTGCGATTGAGCAAACTGACCCGTTTTACATTGTAATGGGTGCTATCGGATATCTCTTTTGTCAACACTTGAGCACGTGCATTGCAAAAGCCCAAAGCTGCAATGGGACCATTGTTCATCATTTGCGCTTTGAGTTCACCGCCCAATTTTTGGATTAGTGCAGCGGACACGGTCTCACCAATTTTTGCACTGCCTTCCTTGGAATCATTTTGAGCATACAGAGAAATGGTCACCATGAGTGAAGAGAGTAAAAGTGTTGAAAAGTTCATTTCATTCCTTTAGAGTTAAATAGTTTCATGATTTTCATGAATACCTTCTGAATCGTCATAGGGATCAAGGTGGACCAGTGCATGTACCGTATTGTCTGGGAAGAGTGCAATCATCGCGAGCTCAATTTTATCTCCTGCTTGGTGAGCATCGAACAAGGACGTACTTACATTAAAAACGATGTGAACACTGATGAAAATTTCAGAAGCTGAGCGGCGCGTTCTAAGATCATGATACGAGTTTATCGCTTCTTCTTTATCCAAAATAGACTGTATTTTATTCACGTCTTCAGGTGCAAGCGCTGCATCCAGAAGCATCAATATTCCCTCTTTTATGAGAGGAAATGCAGAAAATAGCATGTACATACTGATTCCGATTCCTAAAATAGGATCAACAAACGTATAATCTGTAAGTGCAATAAAAGCCAAAGAGAGGAGAACGGCTCCATTACTCAATAAGTCTGTCTGATAGTGAAGTGCGTCGGCTTTGATAACCATATTGTTGGTCTTTTTTGCAACAATGTTTAAAAAGATTACCAATCCGGCAGTAATGACCAGTGAAACGACCATGACGCCTAATGAGGCCTGAAGGTGAGTAATTACACTTCCTTGTACCATTTTTGAGATGGCTTCATAGAGGATAAACAAAGCAGACATGCTGATAATCGTCCCCTCGATGACCGCAGCAAGCGGTTCAAGTTTACGACGGCCGAAGTTGAATTTTTCATCGGGTTCTTTGTCGGAGTTATGTAGGGCAAAGTAGTTAAATGCAGAGACAACAAGGTCAAGCAAAGAGTCGATGGCAGAAGCCAAAACGGCAACCGATCCGCTGAGTATACCAACGGAGAGTTTGAGTGTCACAAGAACAAGTGCGACACTGCTGGAGATAAGGGTGGCTTTTTTTTCTATTCGCATGATAGGATTTTAGCCTAATATTGTTAAAATCAACTCTTTAAAACGAGGGGTTATTCGTGGATTTACAAGCGGTACGTAGTGAGCGGCAAAAATGGATGACATGGAAAAACATTGCGCCATTACGTGATGCAATCGATCAGCTTCCAAATATTAATACAACGGTCACGCTGGGCAATACTGTAACGCTCAAAAGCGACGCGTCAGTAGATCTTGAGGCACTAGAGACAACAGCTCGTTTGATGATGCCGTGGCGTAAGGGACCGTTTGATCTTTTCGGTCTTTTTATCGACACGGAATGGCGCAGTGATCAAAAGTACAATTTTCTTCGCCCTCATTTTAATCTTTCGGGGAAAAAAGTAGCGGACATCGGGTGTAACAACGGCTATTATATGTTTCGTTTTCTCGAAGATGCTCCGGCTAAAGTGGTCGGATTTGACCCTTCCGCATTGTTTAAATCGCAGTTTGATTTGATCAATCATTTTGTGAAAAGCGACATTGTTTATGAGCTGTTGGGTGTGGAACATTTACCCTTTTATGAAGAAAAATTTGATGTTATTTTTTGCTTGGGTGTTTTGTATCATCGTAGTGATCCTGTTGCGATGTTAAAAGCACTTTTCCAAGGATTGGAAAAAGGCGGTGAACTTTATTTGGACACCTTTATCATTGAGGGAGAGGAATCTTACGCGCTTTGCCCACAAGGAAGTTACTCTAAAATTACAAATGTTTATTTCGTACCGACGCTTAAAGCATTGGAAAATTGGTGCCTCAAAGCCGGATTTTCAGGCTTTGAGGTGTTGGGAACCGTAGTAACAACTGCTGAAGAACAGCGTAAAACCGATTGGATAGAATCCCAAAGCCTTGAAGATTTTCTCGATCCGGACGATAGTACCAAAACAGTAGAAGGATATCCCGCACCTGTACGCGGTTATGTTCGAATCAAAAAGGGGTAGAAGTGGCCGAAGAAGAGATAGAAGCTCACGATGAATTGTCACATTTAATTTACAAAGAGCAAACCAGCTTAATGACTCATATGAAGGTCAATACAAGTTTTAGTGGAGAAGTAGTTTCGATCAATCCGGGATATGCAAGTGTCATTTTAGATACATTGGAAGTCATGCGGGCAGATGAAATTGGAATGGTACATGGCGGATTTATCTTTGGTGCGGCTGATTTTGCGGCAATGGCAGCGGTAAATGAACCTAATGTCGTTTTAGCATCGTGCAATTGTATGTTTTTTTCACCGGTGCGCGTAGGCGATCAGGTGAGGTTCGAAGCAGAAGAGCATCAAAAAGAAGGTAGAAAGCGTACCGTCAATGTAAAAGGGTATGTCTATGATATCAAAGTGTTTGAAGGAGAATTTAAAACGATCATTACCGATCGTCATGTCCTTCGTTTAGATTTATTGAAAAATACAGAAGAGCTGCATCAGGAAGTTTGACTTATTCCAATCTCTGCAGCCAATAATCAACATTGCGCTGCTCATGAAAAAGGGTTGTTTCCCCTCCATGCCCTGGATAAAGGGTTTTATCCTCTTTCATTAAGCGCATTTTTTTCAAACTGTTTTTCATGTCCTCAGGACTTGAATACGGAAAATCGTAGCGGCCGATGGAGTCATGAAATAAAAAATCGCCGCTGAACATCACCTCTCCGATTTCAATCATAGAACATCCTGGACAATGTCCCGGAAAGTGATGAAATTTTACTTCAGTCCCATCAAAATCAAACGTTTCATCTCCTTTGACCTCTACGTCGGGAAAAGAGGGGGGAAGGTCAGGCATCCATTCACTGCTTTGGAGTAAAAAAACATCACCCTCAGGTGTATACAGCGGGATGTTTAATGTTGTTTGCAGTTCGTGGTTACTCCAAACATGGTCAAAATGGCCGTGTGTATTGAGAATGGCGATGGGATTGGTAACGTTTTTAAGTACCCACTGCGTCGCCCCGACACCCGGATCAATAATAAATTCTTTTCCCTGAGTTTTGACGATGTAGCAATTGGTCTGATAAGGGCCCATAGGCTGTTTTAAAATTTCCATAATGTTTAGCTCTTTTTTTAGTCAAATTTTAGCATAATTGCACAATGGAACTCTACAGCAACCTTAAACAGATTCTCACTCTTCAAAAACCAGACGAAAAAGTTAGTGCATTTAAAACATTTTACAGCAAATATTTACAAGGTAATATGCGCAAAGACGGTTGTGCTGAACCGTTATTATTTGACAAGCCATCCTATGCTGGTTTTGTGAACTATTGCGATCAAAAAGAAGCACCAAGACGCTCAAAACTGGGTGCGGTACGCGGACAAATTTTGCTACTGCATTCCATCGCCCATATTGAGTACAGCGCGATTGATTTAGCATTGGATGCGGCGTATCGGTTTCGTGATGTCGGGGATGAATTTATCGCGGATTGGCTAAAAGTAGCGGATGATGAAGTACGCCATTTTGTCATGATCAATGAATTGCTGCATGAAATGGGGAGTTTTTACGGTGAGCACATGGTTCATGATGCATTGTTTGAAGCTTCTAAACAGACACAGACCCTCTTGGACCGTATGGCGGTAGTGCCTCGTTATTTAGAAGCAAATGGGTTGGATGCCACGCCTCTTATCCTGCAAAAGCTTGAACCCTTACGCAATGACCCAATGGTGTCAAAAATCATAACAGCTTTGCAGATCATACTGGATGAAGAGATTGATCATGTACGCAGAGGCGATAGATGGTTTCACTATGCATGTCAACGCCAGAATGTTGATCCTGATGTATTTTTTGAGATTATTGAACGGCACTATCCGCAAAGCTTTCCTCGTAAAACAGCTATCAATTGTGATGCCCGAAAAGCTGCAGGATTTGAATGCAGCGAACTGGAAAAAATATCGTTAATACAATGTTGACACTTAATGCAAAATATTAGTTATAATACAAAACGTTTATAATTTAACAAGGTTTTGATGTGAGTAGATACACACTTATCAGTCATTATTTGGAAAACTTTCTAAGCAGTGAAGTTCGTAAAACAGGCATTCATAAAGTCGTTCTTGGGCTTAGCGGAGGTTTGGATTCGGCTGTAGTTGCTGTTTTGGCCCAGAAAGTTTTTGGAAATGATTTGCTGTGTGTGAAGATGCCCTCGCATTATTCATCTCAAAGCAGCCTTGATGATGCGGATGCTTTGTGCGAGAAGTTTGCTATTCGTTGTGAAAGTTGCAGTATTGAATCTCTGTTGCGTACCTGTGTAACGAGTGACATGTCCCGCTTGCGAATCGGTAATTTCTCTGCACGCCTTCGTATGGCGACCCTTTTTGATATATCAGCACGCGAAGGTGCTTTGGTTTTGGGCACGAGCAATAAAAGTGAACTGATGCTCGGGTACGGAACATTGTACGGCGATTTGGCAAGTGCTATCAATCCGATCGGCGATTTGTATAAAACCGAGGTTTTTGAATTGGCTGAGTATTTGGATGTTAATGATTCTATTAGATCTAAGGCTCCTTCGGCTGATTTGTGGGAAGGGCAGAGTGATGAATCGGAAATAGGTTATGCTTATTCTGATTTGGATCGTGTTTTAAAAGGATGTGTGGAATTACGCCATACCAAAGAAGAATTGATCAAAGCAGGTGAAGATCCGCAATTAGTGAATATGGTTGTTGAGCGAATTTATAAAAATCAATTTAAGCGAAAAATGCCTATCATCGCCAAATTGACATCGCGCACCATCAACCATGATTTTAATTATCCAAGAGATATAACTTTATAAGGAGCATCCTATGAGTATTCCATTTTATCGAGTCGACGTCGGCGGTGATGAACGAGAAAAAATTGATGAAGTATTGGACGGTGAAGCCCCCGATATCGTTCAAGATCTGGAATCTGCATTTGAGTCCTACATTGGTGCAACGTATGCTCTTGCAACCTCACACGGTACAAGTGCGTTGCATTTGGCAATGTTGGCTATCGATTTGAAGAGAGGGGATAAAGTACTGTGTTCTATTAATGCTTTTCCTTCAATTCCTGAAGTTGTCCGCCACTTTGATGCAGAACCAATTTTTATTGATATCGATCCTGACAGTTACATTATTGATTTAGACAAGCTCGAAACTTATTTGTCTATCAATAAATCAAAAAAACTTAAAGCAGTTATCGTCTCTCATTCTGCCGGTCAAAGCATTGATCTTGACAGGTTGTATGAGATTGCTAAGAGCTATGATGTAAAAGTGATTGAAGACGCTTCAGATGCATTAGGTGCAACGTATAAAGGGCAAAAAATCGGCTCAACGGGTGCTGATATCACGTGTTTTGATTTTAGTCCCCATTTACGTCGCAATGTTTGTAATGGCGGAATGATGGTCAGTGATGATGAAGAGATCATTGAGCGGGCAAAATCGTTACGTTATCATGCATTGGTCGTTGATGATGATGCTCTTGGGTATGTTTATGATGTGACCGATATCGGGAGTGAGTATTCAATGAGTCCATTGGATGCCGCCACTATATCTGTACAGCTTGAAAAGCAGGATGACATTATTGAACGTCAAAAAGAGATCGCAGAGATTTTTAATGAACGCCTTATGGATGCTCCTCATGTTACGATTCCTGTTGTTACGCAAGACCATGCATACTCCCTTTATATTCTCAAAATCGATAAGAATCGTGATTCATTTGCACGGGAACTTTCTGCTCGCGGTGTGGAAACGGGTCTTCATTATATTCCATTACATTTAATGAGTTACTATAAGTCGAAATATTCATTGCGGATTAATGATTTTCCTGTTGCGTTGCGTAATTACCAACAGGTACTCTCTATACCTAACTATGCGGCATTAACTGACGATGAAGTTAATGAAATTTGTGATGCAATCTTAGACGTGGCCTCAACACGCGTTTGAAACGGCTAATCACCTTTTGGATCGAGGGGTATTTTTATCACCCCTGTGCGATGCAAAAACTTCTTTCTCTCTTCTTGTACCCGATGAGTCTTCTTTATTGTTTCGCGGCTTGGATACGTTATGTTTTAACAACTGCAAAAGATTTTGGAATACCGATCGTCAGTGTCGGCAATCTCACCGTTGGGGGGAGTGGCAAGACCCCTTTGGTTATTGCCTTGTGTTCACATTATGATAAGCCGGCGATTGTATTGCGCGGGTACGGTAGAGCGAGTCGAGGGTTGGTGATTGTAAGAGATACCAGCGGTATCGTATGTGACGTTTTACAAAGTGGTGATGAAGCGATGTTGTATGCACAGAATCTCTCTCATGCCGTAGTTATCGTTAGTGAAAAACGCGACTTAGCGATAGAAATGGCAAAATCCATGAGATGCGAAGTGGTCTTTCTCGATGACGGTTATGGGAAACATTCGATACAAAAACTTGATTTGCTAATTGATGTTGAGACACCCAACTCCTTTTGTCTTCCAAGCGGACCCTATAGAGAGCGTTTGTGGAATGGAAAAAAGGTGGTTATCGTCAATGAAGATCGCTCTTTTATCCGTAAAGTCCATGTTGAGAATAAAACCCAGAAGATGGTATTGGTAACTGCTATTGCCCGTCCGCAGCGATTGAACCCTTATTTGCCTTTGGTTATGGAGAAAATCTATTTTGAAGACCATCATTTTTTTACCAAAGAGGAACTAGAGGAGATTTTGATGCAAACGGGGGCTGAGAGTTTGCTCGTTACTCAGAAAGACTTTGTTAAAATAGCACCTTTTAATCTACCAATATCTTTACTGGCGCTAGACCTAGAGTTAAACCCTGATTTAATTGATACCGTGAGGGAGTATGTACATGCAAAAAAAGATTGAGACCGTCCGAACTCTGATGGACGCGATGCCGTTTATCAAAGAATTTCGTGATGAGGTTATCGTCATTAAATACGGCGGTTCGGCACAAAGTTCCGATGAGTTGAAGGCAAAATTCGCTCAAGATATTGTTCTGCTACACCTTGTTGGTGTTAAAGTCGTGATCGTGCATGGCGGCGGCAATCGTATTAGTGAACTTTTATCTGATTTGAAGATACCGACGGAGTTCATTGATGGTGAACGTGTCAGCACACCTCAGGTTATGCGTATCGTTGAGATGGTCCTCAGCGGTGAAATCAACAAAGAGATTACTTCACTGCTTAACTCCTATGGTGCAAAAGCAATCGGAATCAGTGGAAAAGATGCACATTTTCTCAAAGCAAAACCAAAAGATGCGGTTAAATTTGGTCTTACGGGCCGTGTAGAGAGTGTTAAGGCAGATGTGATTCATAATCTATTGCGTGAAGGGTTTATCCCTGTTATTGCCCCTATCGGTGCGGATGATGAAGTGGGTCATCCGGGATATAACATCAATGCCGATCTTGCAGCTTCTGCTATTGCTGCGGCAATCGGTGCATGCAAAGTGATCTTTATGACCGACACTCCTGGTGTTCTAAATCAGAAGAAAGAGCTTCTTTCAACATTGAGTGAAGCACAGGTTGAAGCATTGAAAAAGGATGGAACGATTCACGGCGGTATGGTTCCAAAAGTGGATGCCTGCCTCGAAGCCGTTGATGGCGGTGTCAAAAAAGCCCATATTATCGATGGACGTATCGATCATGCTATTTTGCTTGAGATTTTCACCTCTGATGGAGTTGGAACACAGATAACCCTCTAAGCCTCGACTTGGAGGCTCTTTGATATAATGGCAAAAAAATTTACTAAAGCAGTACCATGAAATTTATAGAAACACGCGGAAATGACGGAATTCATTCAGAAGAGATTACTTTTTCTCAGGCGATTTTAAGTCCTATCGCATCGTTTGGCGGTTTGTATGTTCCTAAAGAACTTCCTGTTCTTGGTGAGCCGTTTTTAACCAAACATTTGAATTCTTCGTATAAAGAGTTGGCTTCTGATTTGCTTGCTACGCTTGATATTGATATTGAGCCTTCGGTTATTGCTGAAGCTCTCTCTTTGTATGATAAATTTGATGATCCTACCAATCCGGTTCCTGTTGTCAAAGTACGCGATGATTTGTACGTGAGCGAACTGTATCATGGGCCAACCCGTGCGTTTAAAGATATGGCGCTACAGCCTTTTGGTGTGGTTCTCTCTTCCATAGCGCAAAAGCGAGGAGAAGAGTACCTGATACTCGCAGCAACAAGTGGTGACACAGGGCCCGCGGCGCTTGAAACGTTTAAAAATCGTCCCAATGTCCGTGTCGTATGTCTCTATCCCCATGGCGGAACCTCCGATGTGCAACGGTTGCAAATGGTGACTGAAGATGCACCCAATCTCAAAGTTATCGGAATTCACGGGGATTTTGATGATGCGCAAAGCGCATTGAAGCGTCTTTTGAGTTCTGAGAGCTTTAATACGGCTCTAAAAGCCAAAAACATTGCCCTTTCGGCAGCCAACTCCGTTAATTTTGGACGCATTATTTTTCAAACGATCTATCACATTCACAGTTATCTGGAACTTGTACGTCAAAATGTTATTACGATGGGTGAAAAAATCTATTTGGATGTTCCAAGTGGAAATTTCGGGAATGCTCTTGGCGGATATTATGCTTACAAAATGGGGCTTCCTGTTGAAAAGATTATTATTGCTTCCAATGAAAACAATGTCCTTACCCGTTTGATTAATACGGGACGCTATGATCTTCGCGGTGAAAAAGTTGTCCCTACGACGTCGCCTGCAATGGATATTCTGATCTCTAGCAATGTGGAGCGTATTTTATTTGATTTCTTTGGAGCCGCACGTGCAAAAGAACTGATGTCTTCATTAGAGAACAACCGTTATTATGCATTGAGCGATGATGAGACGATGAAGCTTCAGGTGCTCTTTGCGGCAGATTATTGTAACGGTGCAGAGGGAAAGGGATACATTAAAGAGGCATATGATAGTGGTTATTTGATGGATCCGCACACGGCTACGTGTTTTAAAGCCTACGATTGCTGTGCAACCAAACCATTAAAAACCATTGTATATTCAACAGCAGAGTGGACAAAGTTTTCACCCACTATTGCCAATGCGCTTACAGGTGAGACCGATGCGAATGATATTGATGCACTCAAATCGATCGCACGTACAGCTAATATCTCTATTCCAAAAGTGATACAGGAACTTTTTTCCAAGCCAATTGTTCAAGATATCGTCATTGACAAAGAAGACATCGAAACTGAAATTTTAAAGTTTCTCTAACTTTTAGTTACACATCGACTTCAGCACCCAATTCTGAGCGTGTAAGTCGAAGCCGTTCGGACAAAACGGTTGCGAGACTTTGCATGAAATGAAAGGATGCCTTTTTATGGTGTTGCGAGAATATGTCGAAGGCTTGACGTGAAATGGCGTAAAGATCCGTATCAGATGCTGCAACTACATCTGTATAGTGGGGACTTCCTTCTAAAAATGAAAACTCTCCAAAAAAATTGTTCTGTCCTATCGTGTTGAGATGGACACTTTTACGATCAGGAAAAGGGAGCATAATACGAACAAGACCGCGACGAATCAGAAATATTTCCCCCATAGCATCTCCCTGCGAATAAATTACATCCCCTTTTTTAAATGATCTCACCTCTACAAGACTCTGAATTTCCGTCAGCGTATCCTCATTGCGCTCTTTAAAGAGATCAAAATCTCGTAATTCCAGAAGATCTTCCTTTTTTTGCTGGATAAGATTCTGTTTTATAATTTTATTTTCTGTCCACTCTATTGCATCATCCAAGTCATCAAAAAATTTTATGGGGCTCAGATGCTTTAATAATCCGATTTGATTAAAATAGTGTTCAAGATCATCACCGGTCGGAAGCTTGTGAGGAAGCCTGCTAAGTAGAAGATAGCCGTTTTTATCATGAAGGATATCTTTGATTTGAAGTAAAATATGCGCTGCCGTTAGATCGACTGTCTGTATGCGTTTCATGTCAATAATAATGTATTTTTTTGTTTTTAGATCTTCTTGCAGCATTGCATAGAGTTGATTTGCAGTTCCAAAAAAGAGGCTTCCATGCAGTTCATAAACTGAGAATTCAGATCCTTTTTCGAGTAAAAGATCTGTTTCTTCCCGATTACGGATGAGTTTACTTCTAATCTCAGAACCATCAAAATGCCGATATACGACGGATATCCCTATTTGCTGCGCTATATACAAGGCAATTGCCAATGCCAAACCGACTCCGGAAGCTACTATGAGGCTCACTGATATTGCAGTCAGCGCTACAGCCACAATTATTAAAAAATCCAGAGATGTTTTACGTGTTTTAATGAGTTGAATACTATGTCTATCAATCATCCTAAAACCAATAATAATTAGAATTCCTGCTAATGATGCGATGGGAATCCATGCTATTAAACTCCCCAGGATAAGAAAAGCAAGAATGGCCATCACGCCTTCTATTAAACCGGACGTACGAGATGAAGCTCCACTGGAGAAGTTAACCATAGTAGGACCCATCGTTCCGGATCCAGGCATACCACCGATTAAGGCGGAGGTGATATTACCGGTACCCTGGGCAATCAGTTCCTTGTTTGGATTATGAAAGGTATGCGTCATAGTATCCAATACAATACAGGTTTTGAGTGTGTCAATAGAAAGAAGTGCAGCCAGCGTCAATGCTGGGAAAAAAAGTAGTAATACATTGTTCCATGAAAGGTGTAAAAGATTTTGAAAAGATTTTGTTAATGTTTCGATGAAATCTATACCACCACCATTCCCGAGCTTTCCTATGAGAAAAGGGTTGTTGATTTGAAGTAAAGAAGGATCGATTATCCCTAAGATCAAATAAGAACAGATTCCGACAGCTAAAGCTATGATTACAGCCGGAATTGTGCGAATATATTTAGTTGAATAAATCATCGTTATGATTGTTAAAGATCCTACAATAATACTTTGCCAGTGCCATAAAGAAGGGCTTTTCAAGCTTTCCAAAAAATGTGATCCCAATGGCATACCCAAAAATTTCGGCGTTTGAGATGCTATGATATACAAACCAACACCACTCAAATAGCCACTAACTACTGGATAGGGCATATACTTAATCAACCGACCAAAGCCGATTGCTCCAAACATTATTTGAAGTATGCCGGCCAAAAGTGCTACAACGATTAGCATAATAAAGATACTATCAGGATTGAATCCGTGCGTCATATACTCAAGAGCAAATGCTGATAAAACAGCTGCTGCCGGGGCACTGGGTGCAGAGATCAAACGGTCCGTGCCACCTAACATTGATGCCGTTATACCGACCGCTACAACTCCTAAAATACCTGCGATTGCTCCATAGGCTGCATAATGCCCGCCCAGTGTTGCATAAACAGTAACACCAAATGCAATAGAGGCTGGCAAGGCAACCAGCATTGCTGATGTTCCGCCCCAAAAGTCACCTAGAAGGTTTTTTGATTTAAAGAGGGGGATAAGTCGCAAGATTACCCTTTCTCATTGAACTCATCATTTTTTTTCAGTGACATACTTGATTCCATCAATTTGAGTTCTTTATCGCCATCTAGCAGTATTTTATCGGATATTGTTAGATGAGAAGATTTGAATTTTGTGGGATAATTACTTTGAGATAGGATATGCTTGAAGCAGTTAAGGCGTGCTTTTTTCTTATTGTCTGACCGAATGATAACCCATGGTGCATGATTGGTATGGGAAGCAAGCAGCATTGAGTATTTGGCAATGGTGTATTTATCCCATAAGTCTTGGGATTTAGCGTCAACGGGTGAAAGCTTGAATTGCTTCAGCGGATCTGTTTTACGTTCTTTAAAGCGTTTTGCCTGTTCATTTTTAGAAACGGAAAAATAAAATTTAAATAAAATAATTCCAGAGTTGACGAGCATTCGCTCATACTCACCGACCTCATGTAAAAACTCTTTGTGCTCTTCTTCGTTGCAAAATCCCATAACTGGTTCAACACCCGCCCGATTGTACCAGCTTCGGTCGAAAAAGACCATTTCTCCGGCGCATGGGAGATGTTGTACATAGCGTTGAAAATACCATTGTGTTTTCTCGACGTCAGAAGGTTTGTCGAGAGCTACGACGCGGGCACCGCGTGGGTTTAAATGCTCCGTAATACGTTTGATCGTACCGCCTTTTCCGGCAGCATCACGTCCTTCAAAAATCATGAGGACCTTTAGACCTTTGTCTTTGACATGATTTTGAAGTTTGAGTAATTCGATCTGAAGTTTTTTGAGTTCTTCTTCGTATTCAATAACACTCGATTTTACCCAAATGGGGAGACGTTCTTCTTTTTTACTTTTTTTACGTTGGTCTTTTTCTTGTTCCTCGGCACTTTGTTTGCGATCAGGATGGACGATATCTTCCAGTACTTTTGTCTCAGCAATTTCATTTCTGACCATCGAATTTTTACTACGCATAGGAACCTCGGATGTTTTTTTCATTGTAACTCAAAATATTTTAAAGTGAGGCTTTTAGTAGAGCCTCAAGTTCCTTGACATCGTTTGTGGAGGCAAAACATGAATTTTCACCGCATATTAATAATGAAGTGGCAGTCTCATCCCGCTTTAAGAGTGTAAATGGATAGGACAATGATGGAAATGGACCATTTTCTTTAAAAGTTTTTTTTGGACCTTTGATAATACGGTCACCTTTGAGATAGCGAACACTCTGTTCCGTGAGTCTTGGGTAGTAGATAGGGCTTTTCATCAGTTTAATGGATACATATTCGAGGCTTTTAAATGCAAAATGACGGTATTTTCCATCGATTAAGCTTCCAAGGCTAAGCAATACATCCACCATAACAGCCATAGCGCTAGGATACGAACCATCGTCGAGTTCGCAGACAGTGGGGAAGTCACCACGGCTGAAATACCATTGACCCTCGGTATAGAAGCACTCCAAGGCTTTATTGGCAAATCGTTGAGCTTCTATGAGATAGCGTTCATCAAATGTTGATTGGTATGCTATGATGAGGGCATCTGCCAAGTAGGCGTAATCTTCTAAAAAGGCCTCGATTTTTGGTGCTTTGTGGATGAGAGTTGTATGGTAAAGCTGTCCTTCGATCACCATCGTTGAGAGTAATTTGTCCAGAGCAGCGATGGCCGCTTTTTGATACATACTCACATGATCTCCGAGTACAAACAGGGATTTGATCATCATTGCGTTCCATGCCGTGATAATTTTACGGTCGATGAACGGATAGGTCCGTGTCTTGAGAAGTTTTTTTGCTTGGATTACAAAATCATTAAACCACGCTGGGCGTTCTAACGTTTTGAGCGTGATGATGCAGTGCCCCTCAAAATTTCCCTCAGGTGTCGCCCCAATATGGGATGCGGCTTCTTTCACATTCTCAATATTACAGTTCTTTAGTATTTCGATGACTTCGTCGTAGCTGTAAACAAAATATTTACCCTCAACACCATCGGTATCCGCATCACTCGCACTGTAAAAAAGATCATTTTCCATCATAAAATTCATCATAAAATCAGCTGTTTGGGTCGCGCAGCGTAAATAAAGAGGATTATTAAACTGGACAGAGGCTAGGGTATAGAGTTCGCAGAGCAGGGCGTTATCGTAGGTCATCTTTTCGAAATGGGGGATTAGCCATGTTGCTTCGGTGCTGTATCGGCAAAAGCCTCCGTCGATAAGATCATTCATTCCGCCTCGTGCCATACTATTGAGCGTATGGGTAATGATGTTTTGTCTCTCATCATCAGATTCAAGCTGCTCGATCTTCATAAGAGTTTTAAGTGTGGAGGTATGGGGAAATTTAGGTGATTGCGAGAATCCACCATTAACAGTATCAAAATTATGGGTTGCCTGCATCACAAATTGGGTGATGATTTTATTCGTCAGTTGAGTTGCTTGTGTCGGTTCATTTTTTGGACGGAGAAACTGGCTGATTTCATCCGCATTTTGAAAGAGTTTTTCATCGTTTTGCGCTACTTTGTCGGCAATAATGGCCGTCAGTTCACTAAACCCCATCATCCGTTCACGATTGTACGGAGGCATATACGTAGCGGCGTAAAAAGGCTTATTGTCGGGAGTACAAAAGATAGAAAGCGGCCATCCTCCGCTACGTCGGTTGAGCAGCATATGCACTTCTTGAAAATGTTTGTCGATGTCAGGCCGTTCTTCACGGTCTACTTTGATACAGATGATATGCTCGTTTACAAATGCGGCAATCTCCTCGTTTTCAAAAACATCGTGTTCCATCACGTGACACCAATGACAGCTGCTGTATCCGATGGAGATAAAAATAGCTTTATGCTCATGCTTTGCTCTCTCAAAAGCTTCATCGCACCAGCCATACCAATGAAAGGGATTGTCTTTGTGTTGTTGTAGATAAGGAGAATCTTCGAGTGCTAAACGGTTGGACATAGTAGGCTCCATAAAAATATGGCATAGTGTAGCATTTGAGACTACAAAAAAGCTGATTTTTTTCTTTTTTATTTAACCGAAAGAGTATCTCCGAAAAAAAGCTCTCGATTATTATCGAAATTGGTTATTAATGTTTGAAAACATTCTGCCAACTCTCGAATCGTTTCGATATTGGGTTCGATGTAAACTTTGTTCCCTTTTTTTTCTACGGTAATAATATTGGCTTCTTTAAGCTCTTTGATATGTGCTGAAATAGTAGGAAGAGAAAAATTAAAATGTTCCGCAACCGTACTGACACACGTAGCTATAGGATTTACGTCTACTCCGGCTTGTTTTTTATCAAGTGAACAGGTATATCCCCCTGTAAAGACATTTTTGAAAATCATAAAACGAGTTTTATTGCTCAGAGCTTTAAAAATTTTGAGCTTTTGTTCCATATCGAGCATTGTTATCCTTGACAAATTCAGTAATAGTATTGTACCATACAAATAACTTAGGAATTTAGCTAATAAGTTTACTTCAATATATAGGAACATAAGATGAAAGCAAGAGTTGTATTAATGGTAGCGGGTTTGATGATAGGTTCATCACTAATGGCAAGTCAAGCGGAGTCCGAAAAACTAATTTCTACCGCAAAGCAAGAAGTGGGAGAAATGGCTCCTATAGAGTTGAAAAAGATGATTGATGGGGAAAAAAACGTGATCGTTATGGACGTACGCGAAGAGAATCAGCGTGCAGAGGGTGAAATTTACGCAACAACTACCATGGCAATCACACGCGGAAATTTGGAATTTGAAGTGCTTAATAAAATCAAAGATAAAAATGCAGTGATTGTGACTTATTGTCGTAGTGGTGGCCGAGGTGCATTAGCTGCTCAGACGCTTAAAAAGTTAGGTTATGTTAATGCGACAAATCTAAAGGGTGGACTCAAAGGATGGGCCAAAGAGGGTTATCCAATTGAAACAGGACTGGGTATTACTCTTTTGACAAAAGAACAGTGAGATTTTGCGGTAATCCATTAACACGGTTAATAGTAGAAAACACTTTTTCTTACGGTAAGGTATGCTAAAATAACCAGAACAAGTTATCAAAAGGTTTTATGGATGCGATTCTTATTTTTAATATTTTTTTCTATCTCTCTTTTTGGGGTCGGTTTTCTTCAGCCAGAAGAGGCTTTCAAGCCTAGAATCAGTCAAATTGACAAAGACACGATTGGTATTGATATTGATTTAGGTGAAGATATATATCTTTACAAAAGCAAACTGAAAATAGAAGATGCAAATTTAAAAGATGGGATTGATTTTAAGTCTGTAAAAATGGGAAATTCGGTTGACCACGATGGTGAACAGGTGTTTTTTTCTTCTCCTAAAATCCGCATTGATTTATTAAAAAAGAGTGCTTTAAACGGTGACCTGAAAATCAAAGTAAACCTTAGTTATCAGGGGTGTTCATCCGCAGGTCTGTGTTATGAGCCTATGGATACAACACTGGAAATATTAATTGATACTGATCAACTAAATGAGATTAAAACTGAAGAACCATCGGTCATAAAAGCGGATGCTATAGAAGCAAAAGTATTAAAACCGTTGGTAGCAGAAGGACAAAATAAGACAAAATCTCCTGCAAGTGCATCGGAAACGGATCGAATAGCGAACGTTATTCAAGGTGGGAGTATCTGGTTGATCATTATCAGCTTCTTCGGATTTGGTCTATTGCTCTCCCTTACGCCATGTGTCTTTCCGATGATTCCCATTATCTCCTCCGTAATTCTTGCGCAAGGTGAAGGAATGGGGGCGAAGAAAGCGTTTTGGCTCTCTTTGCTTTATGTGTTGTCTATGGCAGTCGCTTACACGATTGCAGGGGTTTTAGCGGGGCTTTTTGGGGCCAATTTACAAGCAGCGTTCCAAACACCATGGATTATCATGGTATTCGCACTGGTTTTTGTTCTTTTATCCTTGTCGATGTTTGATGTGTATGAGCTTCAAATTCCGAATTTTATTCAATCACGTATCTCTAAACTCGGCGGTCAACGAAGCGGGGTTGTCGGCATTGCTATTATGGGTTTTTTATCGGCACTGATTGTAGGGCCATGTGTTGCAGCGCCGTTGGCAGGAGCACTGATTTATATCGGTCAAACGGGTGATGCTCTGCTGGGTGGTATCGCACTTTTTGCATTGAGTATAGGGATGGGTGTTCCTTTGCTTATTGTAGGAACTACATCGGGTAAATTCATGCCGAAACCTGGAATGTGGATGGATGTGATCAAGGCCATATTTGGGGTTATGCTGCTTGGTATCGCCATTTGGATGATGGGTCGTGTTTTGGATGAAAATACGACATTGTTGTTGTGGGGAGGCTTAGCGATTTTTGTGGCGATCAATACAGGTGCATTGGAACCTCTAGGAGAACATCCGGCATGGAGTTCACGCTCCAACGTGAAAGCTCTTGGCTTTTTGATACTGTTGTATGGAATGTCATTGCTTTTAGGGGGAATGGCGGGTGCTAAAAATCTTTTGCATCCACTTGATCCATTTTTGAGCAAGAGCCAAGAAATCTCATCCCTCGCGACTGCGCATAAAACGTTTGTAAAAATTACTTCCATTGAAGAATTGAATGCTATTTTGGCAGAAAATAAAGGGAAGCAGGTAATGGTCGATTTTTATGCCGACTGGTGTACGTCGTGCAAAGAATTTGAAGAGATAACCTTCAGCGATGAAGCGGTGAAAACTGAAATGGATAAACTTGTTTTAGTCCAGGTTAATCTAACGGCTAATGATGATGCGGCAAAAGCTTTTACGAAAAAATATAATATCTTTGGACCTCCGGCTATTTTATTTTTTGATGGAAATGGTCATTTGAACAATGAGTTGACCATTATCGGATTTAAAGAGCCATTAGAGCTGTTAAAACACCTTCAAGGGTTAAAATAAATTGTAATTAAGAAGCCTTAGGCTTTCCATCTATGAGTCTCTCTAGAATATAAAGCTGCATATTTTTATGCGGTATCTCTTTTTCCAGTGCATCTGCATAAATGAGGGCGACCTCTTTAGCATGGCGATCATAATCAAAATGGGGAAAATGATTTTCCCATCCTTTTTTGAGAATTTTAAGTGCGACAGTATCAATTAAATATTCTTTGAAAATCGCATACGTTGCAAAAAACATCCCCGTAAATAAAATTGCCATGATCATTAGTAGATGACAATCCAGTTTTTCCAGTTTTGCATGGAAGAATATGGCTGGTATAATAATAATGGCATGCCATAGCGCTATAAAGACGAGATAGCTTCTACCAACACTCATACGAAATCCCGGAACATTTCCTTCTAGTTTAAGGCCGTCCTGATACATTTTATTGGTATGCAGTAATTCTCTTAATAGCATAGGAGAGTCACTTAGCGTGAATATATAGGGCATTATTTTGTCTTGCATTAGGCTATTGACGCCATTGCTAATCCAAGAAGTAATTCTAAGCATGAGTTTCCTTTATAATTTCGCTGACACGCTTTGCGCTTCCATGCCCAAGCAGTGATCGCAGTTTTGCAGCATTATGAAAAAATTGTACCTTATCCATTTTAATATAGCTATTATACAGGTTTTCGGCCGTAACCTCATGCTGGATAAATTCTGGGTGCAGTGTCATCCCATAAGCGTGTGACAGTAAAAGATTGGCAAGCCCTGCATATTGAAGTTTTATCAGTGCTCTGCCAATCATATAATCCAGCTTTTTGGCAATGTAGACAAGCACGAACGGTGTTCCGATCAGTGATGCTTCAAGCGTAGCCGTACCACTGCATATAAATGCAAAATCGGAAGTAGCCAAAGTGGTATGTGCATCATTGGTAACGGTAAAGGCACTTATGTCTCCATACAGCTGAGCTATTTTTTCATCGCTAAAATGCGGAGGGATAACAAGCATTGCTTCGCAATCGATGCGTGCACGAACCTCTCTGTAGACATTCATAAGTTTTTGTATCTCACCAGGCCTGCTTCCCGGCATAAACGTGATTCTTCCCGTCGGAGTCAGATCGGTTTTTTGGATAGTTATCTCATCGAGAAGAGGGTGGCCAACATACTCTATGGGTGCCATTGGTGAATAGTATGAGGGCTCAAATGGCAATATGGAAGCGAGTTTCGTGATCGTCTTTTCCAAAACGGGAATCCGTTTTTTCTTCCATGCCCACGCTTGCGGAAGGATATAGTAAATAATCTCTTTATCGGGATAGCGTTTTCGGATCGCTTTGGCCAAAGGGAGGTTAAATCCGGATGAATCGATGAGCAAAACTTTATCAACTTCGTGCGAGAGCTTCACCATCTGGTCTTTGAGTCGAAAAAAGAAAGGGAGTTTTTTGAAGACATCCACAAATCCCATAATGGCCGTGGAACGCAAATCGACAATACTCTCACCAAGTGATGAATCAAAAATACCACAGATTTCTACATCATTCCCTAACTCTTTCATCAGGTATTTCAAATGTACATTGGCAGAATGTTCGAGTGCAGAAACTAATATTTTCATGATCCGCCATCTCCTTTTATACGA
This sequence comes from Sulfuricurvum sp., assembly GCA_041661985.1. Classification (GTDB taxonomy): domain Bacteria; phylum Campylobacterota; class Campylobacteria; order Campylobacterales; family Sulfurimonadaceae; genus Sulfuricurvum. The sequence continues at coordinate 96,975 of JBAZTK010000002.1, forward strand.
CCTTCTGTTGTTTGGTGGCTTGCTTCCTCATGGTAATCGGATAAGAAAGTTATAAGCATTTGAATTTGTGTATCCGTTAAATGTTCTGCAAAAGGAATCATCAGCTGGGCTTGTTGCGTATCGGCAATTTTTTTTCGATAACGTTGCAGTTTATAGTTTAAAAATGCTTTAGGCCTGTAGGCCAAACCCGGATATTGTGCGAGCCCTTTAGCATCAACTCCATGGCATCCATTGCACCCTTTTGAAAAATAAACTTTCTTTCCCTCACCATAAAGGTGATCAGAAGCCATAAGCCCAATCGCACACAATAAAAGCCAAATGAATGGTCGCACACTATCCCTTTTTAAACGTTCATAGATTACAATAACATTATTATAGCCAAACGGGAGTCCTATGCTTATTTGCAATGCCATAATTTGTGACATACACGGAAATCGTCAAGAAGATGTGAGAATAGAAAATGGCGTCATTACGCAAATAGGGTCTAACCTCAAAGATAGTGAATGTATTGATGCTTCGGGATGCTATTTGATGCCCGGATTGGTAGATACCAATGTCCGTTTGAAAGATCTTCAGTTAAATGGGAAAAATCTCGAAACACTTTCACGTGAAGCGCTCAGCGGTGGAGTGAGTACGGTTGTGCTGAGCGGTGAAATGGTCGGGCGCGTGGACAATGAAATTACCCTTGAGTTTGTTCACAAGCACCAATGGCATGATGGCGGAGCAAAAATCGAATGTGCCATCAGCGCCCTTGGCGAAGAAGGAAACCTGACCAATATAGCACTTCTTCTGAAAAAAGGCGGCAAGGCTCTTTATACCAAGACGATCAGTGATTACAACCTGATTATGCGTATGGCCCAATATCTTAAGATGTCGAATAAGCCGTTGTTTTATTTAGCACAAGACAAGAGTTTAAATGAAAGTGGTGTGATGAGTGATGGGGAAATAGCGACTTCGTTGGGTCTTCCCGGTATTCCTGCAATCTGCGAAGTGGTACACATAGCTGCAATGATTGAAATCGCACGTGAGTATGAAATCACTATTATCTTTAAAAGCGTTACAGAACCTCGTTCGGTTGAATTAATAGCACAAGCACGCAGGGAAGGTGTCAAAGTAGAATGTGAGATTGCTCTGCATCATTTGGTGCACAGTGACGAATCATGCAGAGGGTTTGACACAGATGCAAAGATCAATCCTCCGTTGGTGAGTGATTTAAAACGAAAAATGCTGATTGGTGCATTGCAAAGAGGGGATATCACTTCGTTAAGTGCATTACACCAACCAAACTCGGACGTCTATAAAGACATTACCTTTTACGATGCCAGTTATGGAACAACCTCCATTGGAGAGTATTTACCGTTGTGTTATACCTATCTAGTACAAAGCGGTATTATAGATATGTCAACACTGTCTCGCTTGACGTCGTATGCTCCTGCATTACAAGCTGGTATAGATATTCCGAAGATTGCGGTAGGTGAGCGAGCCAATGTGATTCTGTTTAATCCAAATGAGTCGTTGAGCGTCGGACATCATCACTCACTTTATAAAAATGAAATATTGTCAGGCCGTGTTACTATGGCAGTGCAAGGTGATGAAATCACCCGCTTTTAAAGTGATTTAGCGTTTCGAAACTCAGCAATTTCGGCTTCGACCATTTCATCTATCATAATTGTGTAGAGTTTTGTGAGGAGATTGGGAGAAACACCCAATTCCATTGCGTGGGTGCGAACACGATCCATGACCGCCTCCATTCGCTCTTTGCCTTTGATCTCTGATATTGACTCTTTAAACTTTGCTGCCTGTTTTACGTAGGCATTTCGTGCGGCTATCAGCTCTACAATCTGATTGTCAAGCTGATCAATATAATTTCGTACCTCTTCAAGTGATGAACAATCTTCCACTTTCATGTGACTAAATTCCTTCTTTTTTGCATCTTGTCTTTGTAAATCATAGCACAAAGTGTATTTTTTGCCAATGCAGGGGTAAATTCTTTTTTTAGGATATTTTTTTATACCTTTGTTAAGAATGTGATAAATGATGCGCTGTAACGAAGGGTAAAGAGTAAAAGTTGTGATTATATTGTGATATTTAATGATTTATTATAGATATTATAAGATAACGGAGTTTAATATTTAAAAATACTTAAGCTATACACTGTTAGTATACTCGTCTAAGCAAAATCTTATAATAAAAAGGGGATTACGATGGGAATATCAAGAAGAGATGCAATGAGGTTTACTGGACTTGCTGCAATTACAGCTGCAGCAAGCGGTTATGCAAAAACTGGCACACCTGCTGCAAAATCGACAGCTAAAGGCATATTGTTGGCTCCAGCACCGATTCCGGCTGCTAAAGGACAGCGTGTTGTTATTGTTGGAGCTGGAGCATCTGGTTTAACTATTGCAAAATACATCAAAAAAGGGAATCCAAAAGTAGATGTTGTATTGATGGACAAACGTTCAGTCTTTATGTCTGGTTTTTTGAGTAACTTGGTTGCAACTGGTGTTCTTCCACTTGAATTTATTACACATGACTTCTTGGAAGCTGCTCGTAATGGGAACTATAATTTTTTACAAGCAACGGTACACGACATTGATCGTACATCCAAAACAGTATTTACCAATGAGGGTACTGTAAAATATGATGTTCTTGTATTGGCTCCTGGTATCGATTATGATTATTCACATTGGACAAAAGGTGATGTTGAGCTTGAGACAGTACTTCGTACTAAATTTCCTGCGGCATTTATTGCAGGTAGTGAAACGTTGTCTCTAAAATCAAAAATAGAAAACTTTGAGGGTGGGAATTTTGTGGTAACGGTTCCTGGCGGTAACTACCGTTGTTTACCTGGACCATATGAGCGTAGTTGTTTGATTGCGGACTACTTTAAGAAAAACAAGATTAACGGTAAAGTAATCATTTTGGATGAAAATGCGGATATTACGATCAAAGCGGCTGGTTTCCACTCTGCATTTGATACTTTGTATAAAGATTATATTACATACATGCCAAGTACAACGATTGATACTATTGATCCATATAAACAAAAGATTGTTACTGAGTTTGGTAAGGAAATCGAATTTGCAGATGCGGCTCTTTATCCTCGTGTTCGCGGTAATAGATTACTTGAGATTGCGGGCGTTGCAAAAGACAGTCCGGCAAATAAAGCTGAAGCGAATATTGATCCATTTACGTATCAGGTTATCGGAGATAAAAATGTCTTCTGTACAGGTGATGTACGCCCTATGGGCTTCAGTAAATCAGCTAACACTGCAAATACTGAAGGTAAGATTGTTGCAGCAAATATCGTTAAATATTTGGGTGGACAAGAACTTAGCCGAAAAACATGGACTTCTCCATTGACTGTATGTTTTTCAGCAGTTAGCGCTACTCCTGATCTTCGTGCTATTTCAGTACATGCAGAGTATGCATATAATGACGCTAACAAAGCATTTGGTTTTGCTAATGCAGGTATGAATGAAAAATGGGATGGAGCTGAAGGTCTTGATGGCGGAAAAGGTCTCAAAGAGTGGGGCAAAGGTCTTTACCGAGATTTGTTTAACTAATGATTATATGTACGGTGCCAAAGGGCATCGTACAAGACATATCCGAGAAATAGTGTTATTTTTGGAATATGTCTTTGATAATATTTGACCAAAAAAAAATAAAGAATGCGAGGAGAAAAAGTGCAGAGACGAAATTTTTTGAAAATCATGGCTGCAGGTGCGACAGTTATCGCTGTTAATCCTTCATTGATACGTGGGAACTTGTATGCGGCTGATGGGCGCTTATATACTGCATATGAAAAAGCACAATTGGTTGATGCAGCCGGTAATCCGATTAAGGCGTCGGCATTGGATACTGAGATGACCTATATCTTCAATTACCCTTATGCATCTACCCCGTGTATGATTATCAACCTTCCTGAACCGACCCAACAGGAAGTGCAATTGAAATCCGATAGTGGCGAAGAATATGTGTGGAAAAGCGGGCTAGGAAAGGATCGAACAATTGTAGCTTATTCCGCTATTTGTCCACATCAACTTACTCATCCGACGCCAAATGACAATTTTATACAATATGTCCCTAAATCAAAACCGACTATGGCGTATGATAATAGTGGTGTTATCGTTTGCTCCTCTCATCTTTCGGCATACGATGCCAAGGCTGGTGCAAAAAATCTTCGTGGTGCAGCTACGCAGCCATTGGCAGCTGTTGTATTGGATGTAGCTGCAGACGATACTATTTGGGCAGTTGGAATATTGGGGCCTGATAAATTTCAAGACTACTTCAAATCGTTTAAACCTGAGCTCAAAGAATTTTACGGTGGAATAGCGCAAGGCAAACAGTTGGTCTCTATTTCGGCGAAAACTGTTAAATTAACCGAATATTCCAAAGACATCGTTCAATATTAAAGGGGTAACAATGAAAAAAGTATTAACAGCAATCGCTTTTGCCTCTTTATTGGCAGGGTCGCTTAATGCAGTAGAAAATGAGCATCGGACGATGCTTATGAAGGATATGCGCACCATGCTTGAAGGTATGGAACAGATACAGCGTGGCGGTTTTTATAGTTCGTCTGACGAAATGAAAGCCGGCGTAAAAAAACTTCAAGGGACGCTAAAAACGTTAGAAAGTGATGAAATCAAATGGATTCTCCCAAAAGATCAAGTCTATGCGTATAAATTTGCTCAAAAAACAGCGAGTATGTTACGTTTGTATTCGGATGATATGATCACATCAATTGATGCAGGACACATGGATGACGCATTGGAAGATTATAACCAACTGCTAAAGCAATGCAGTTCGTGCCATATTCGCATTCGTAACTGGTAATTAAGTACGCTTTGCCTGCCGCTTTGGTGTAACTTGTTTTTCGGTGCTTTTTGGTCCTTCTTTGGACACATCGTGTGTTAAAAAATAGGGGATTCTCCTCCCTGGGGTTGTGTTAATATCTTCTATCAGTGCCGCTTGTATCATTTCAAGTGGTGTATGCGGCAGTAGATATTCATACAGGAGCGATATCTGCCGATCAAGCGATATTTTCCATGTTGAAAGTGTCTGGGTGAAAATCCACTCGCTAAACGCATAAAACCCGTCAAACTGCTTTTCTTCTTTCCATAACAATTTAACACTTCTATCAAAATTTCCGCTGTTGTAATAAAGATCCCAAAAGCGGGCAAAGCGTTTCATTTTTTGAATCTGCGTGAAGCTTAGATTATTGTTTTGGAGAATGTCATAGGGCGGAATATCACTGTAGAGCATTCCATGCTCTTTGTCATGGCGCGCGAGAGTAGTGCCAGAGAGATTTTTGAGTATCCCGATTTGTATCTCGCTGTGGGTAAGCGAGACAAGTTTATCGAGATTGCGTCCAAATCCTTCTATCGTTTCTCCCGGAAGTCCCACGATGAGATCGAGGTGCATATGGGCTTTGGTTTCATTTTCTAAAAACTGTAAATTCTCATAAATTTTTTCGAGTTTGAGAGGGCGGTTGATCCCTTTGGCAATAATGGGATCGAGTGTCTGGATACCGATTTCCAGTTGAAGCGATCCGGGAGGGAATAGGGCTATTTTTGATTTCAACACATCGGGAAAATGGTCAGGTATCACTTCAAAATGGGCGAAGTAGGGTGGTTCTTTGGAGAGGAAAAAATTTAGGATACGGTTGGCAAACGTCATGTTTAGATTAAACGTACGGTCGATGAATTTGAAACTGCGTGCCCCGCGATTCCATAGGATTTCAAACTCTTGGAGTAATTCATCTAGAGGAAAGTTACGTACCTTTTCATCGATAGAGGAGAGGCAGAACTCGCACTCAAACGGACATCCTCGGGATGCTTCAACATAGATGGTGCGATGCGCAACGTCTTCATCGCTGTAAGCAGTATAAGGCAGTGCGATGGCTTTTAGATCAGGCATTGAAGCGCGTATGAATCGTTCAGATGGTGTTATGCCATCCAGCACACTTCGACACAACTCATAAAACGCCACTTCCCCCTCGCCACTAATAATATAATCGGCATTGTCAAAATTGACACGGTGAGGCATGTGTGAGGCTTCAGGACCACCGAGGACGATGGTGGTGTCGGGAGATACTTTTTTGAGTATTTCGATGAGTTGCGCGGTTTCGGTGGCATTCCAGATATAGACGCTGATTCCGATGATTTTTGGCGAATGTTCGAGAATCACCTCGGCGATACTTTGTATTTGTTCGTTAATCGTAAATTCGACGATCTGCGTATCACTTTGCAGTTCGTGCATGTTAGCATAAAGATAGCGAAGCCCCAATGCACTGTGTGCGTAGCGTGCATTTAGGGTCGTGAGAAGAATGGTTGTCATAGGACGGAACTTTTAAAATACTGCCCATTGGTTGTGAAGAGTTTGAGAATTTTATGGTATTCGCTGTAGGCTTGTTTATAGAGGTGCTGGGTATGTTTACTGGACTCGTACAGTTCGCTTGCACTCATACCTGTTTCGAGTGCATTTTTGAGCAGTTTGGTACGGCGCAGATAGGTAAATGCGAGATTGGGGAAATGTTCATGAATCTTTTGGCGAATCATAGCGGCATCGTTGGCGTTATCAATCATATTGGCAAAAACAAGGATGGTTTTTTCTTTGTAGTTCTTGATAAAAATCAAACTCTTCATAATGGAATTGAGATCGTTGATCGTAGCTACTAGAATGATATCGGAAGCGCGTAATATCTCATCCGCATGTTGCGCGTCAAATCCTCCAAAATCGTAGACAGTATCAGGATGTAATGGAATCTTATTGGGATAATAGCGAGCGTTTTTGTATTTATTCAGCACTACGGACATGTCATTGGTCGCGTAACGATAGCCTAGATCTTTGGCGAGAGAGAAAGCCAGAGAGGTTTTTCCAACTCCCCCTTTGGTCGATGCAATAGAGATTATAGCCATGATTTTCCATACTAAATATTTTTACAACTATAGCATAATTCTGTGCCATGCCGTCGCTGTAGGCTTTTATGGCATCTATTTTGAAAAGGTTGCCATATCTTATATGGCGATAGCCCCTATTTTAGACATATCTACGTCTAGCCGACCTGTGTATTGATTGCGATTTACCCTATCATCCATGTGACCCATAATGTCAAGAATCCAATCTATTGATGATGCACCAAGAAAAAAGAGTGAAAAAATATACTTATTTGCGAATTTTGGATTGAGAATATTATCTAATTATCTTAAGAGGATTTCTAAAAGTTTATCCCTATAGCTCATCGGATATTTCCTTATGATAATTATCATTTTTAACATGTATAGGTAACACTGTTTCCAAAATATTTTCTACTTTTGATTATATTCTACGCCGCAGTACTACCAAATCCAAATTCGACTCGAAAATCAGTTGCTTGAACGGTTGGAATAAGATTATTTTTTTCTTTGTGTAATTCCACAATTCCATAGCGTTCGAGTGTTTTGAGCGTACGTGAAAGGTTTGATTTCTTTCTACCAGTCAAAGATTCAAGCTCTGTCAGAGATTTTGGGTGCTTTTCATCGATAATTTTTAAAAGTTCTTGATTTTCGTTACTTAGAATTTGAGCCAATGACTTGATCGACTCGAACCACACTTTCGGTTCATCTGTTTTTGGTTTGTATTCCCCTTTTGCAATTGCAATGGTTCGTTTGATGTAATCGGCTTTGTTCATAATACCGACATATAAAATTTTAGATTTCATACTATTTCCCTTCAATGGTTTACTAAATAATAATTGACGCTGTTCCAAAAATCTTCCATGAGTACACCTGCACAATCGAACTCATACGGAAAAGTTTCTTCTTTTCTGTGGATATGATCCCATGTTGTTTTTCTAGCACCGTATCGAAAACTGCTAGGTCTGAAACTGTGGGCATTGTCATAGCCGATAATACGATGATTGCTTTTATCGTGCAGTGTCAACGAATAGCGAACCCCATGCGGTATGTTTTCGCTTAGTTCTACAACTTTGGCTTCAAACTTTACCCAATAGCCGTTATCCATAGGAAAGATTTCACCGTCTAGCAACAACAGGTTTTCTAAATCACCCACATTGGTTCCTTTTATTATCATCTAATGATAACATATTATATGATTAAATAATAGGGTATACTCTAACTAAAATTAGCAAAGTGAATATTAATGAATTTATTATCCAAAAATGCCCCACTCGAAGAATCGATCAAGAAAATGGAGGCGGTATTGGTGGATGTTGGGTGCGAAGCTGTTTTTTCGCAGGAAAAACACCCGTTAGAATACTGCTATTCCGTCAATTTGGCATCCATAGAAGCCCCTCGTCATATCTATTCAAATGGTAAGGGAATCGTATCGGATGCTTCCAAAGCCAGCGCACTGGGAGAGTACATCGAGCGTCTTCAGACGAATAATTTTTTTATAGACTTTCATCTTCCCAACCGTAAATATTATCCTGACGAGGTGGCGTTTGAATTTGGCGGGGCATATCTCAACGATGAATTGAAAAAAGTGTATAACCCTGAGGGTAGTTTGAGTGACGAAGATCTTGTGGATTATAACAGTGACTACGAGGATAAAATCGTTGCATTACCGTTTAAAAAACATTCGGATGGACAAACCGTCTATATCCCCCTCAATATTTTGAGTAATCTCTATGTGAGCAACGGGCTGGCTACTGGTAATACCCCTGAAGAAGCAAAAGTTCAGGCGTTGAGTGAGATTTTTGAACGTTATGCCAAAATTGCAATTATTAAAAACGGCTATGCCCTCCCAAAATTCCCAGAAGAGGTTATCCACTCCTTCGAGAGACTGAGTCATGATGTTCATGCGCTGCGAGCATTGGGATACATTGTTGAAGTGTTGGATGCTTCTTTGGGCGGTAAATTCCCCGTAACGGCAATTTCGCTTATTAATCCTGAGAATTCAACCCTCTTTGTTTCATTTGGGGCACATCCGATCTTGCAGGTGTCATTAGAGCGTACCATGACGGAGCTGATGCAAGGACGCGGTTTAGAGAATTTGGACGCGTTTGAAATACCGACGTTTGATATGAGTTTGGTTTCGGACAGTTTTAATCTCGAATCCCATTTTATTGATTCCAATGGTAAACTAGGATTTGGATTTTTGAGTGCTAAAAAGAGTTTTAAATATACACCCTGGGATTACAAAGGTGAGGGAAGTGTCGCTGAATACGATTACTTGCTTGAGATTCTAACAAATATGAAAAAAGAGATGTATGTACGAGAATACAGCTATTTAGGGTTTTACTCGTGCCAGATGATCGTTCCCGGTGTCTCGGAAGTCTATCCGATTGAAGATTTGACCTATAATAACAAGAATAATGGGAAGTTTATCCGAGAAATGGTTTTGAATTTTGCAGAGGTTGATCCTGAAGAGGTATTGGATTTAATTGAGTCACTTGAAGATACCCTCAATGTAGAAAAATACATAGGAGTTATTTTCGAAAACAATTTTACGATGGCAGAGTTAAAAGCGCAAATGTATGTGTTAGCTGGAAATGCGCAAGAGGCATTGGCGTTATTGGAATTTGGAACCAATAAAATGGGTCATATTGTTGCAGAGTTGATTCGAATGGGTGAGGCAGAGTTACCATGGGAAGAGTATGAAGAAGCGTTGTTTGATATCTATGGGAAAGAAAAAGTTGAACAGGCGCTGCTGATCATAGAAGGTGAAGAGTTCTTGATTGATGTCACGTTGCACCAAGATTATCACAATATGCTCAAACTGTATGATCGGTTAGAGGTCAAAAAAACATTGATGATGGGGAAAAGCTAAATTTATGCACCTAGATTTAACCCAAGGTGACATTAAAACGCAAATTAAAAAGCTCTCTATCCCTGCAAGTATCGGATTTTTCTTTCATACGATGTATAACGTCACCGATACCTATTTCGCCGGATTACTATCTACTCAGGCGCTTTCCTCACTCACACTTTCTTTCTCGCTTTTTTTTATGATGATTGCGATTGCGGGAGGAATGAGTGAGGCAGTTACGGCTCTTGTTGGAAATGCATTAGGTAAAAAAGATCGCTCCATGGCAGTGCATATAGCGCTTAATGCTTTGGTATTTGCTTTTTTTCTTTCTTTTATTTTAACCATAATAGGTGTGCTTTCAACTCCCTATTTGATGAGTTTATTAGGGGCACATGGTTTTTATTTAGAAGAATCATTGGATTATATCAATGTCATTTTATACGGTTCCGTATTTTTTGTTTTTGTTTTTTTTATTAATGCTTTATTGAATGCGGTAGGTGATACGGTTTCATTTCGAAATATTTTGATTTTTTCTGCATTTTTGAATGTTGTGTTGGACTATTGGTTTGTTTACGGAGGATTGGGAATCCGACCTTTTGGGGTGAGCGGGATTTCTACAGCCACCGTTATCACTGAATCGATTGCCGTTATCTACCTTTTTTATAAATTGACCAAGACTCCTTTGTTGGATGGTTACAGAGAATTTTCACTTGATAGCACCGTTTTTAAATCACTTATTGTCCAAGGACTCCCTCCCAGCGTCAATATGGTTATGATGGCGACTGGTATTTTTATCATTACCTATTTTGCAGCCCATTTTGGACAGGAAGTGGTTGCTGCTTTTGGTATTGGAATGAGAATTGAACAGATCATTTTGATGCCGACCATCGGTTTAAATGTAGCTGTCTTGGCCATTGTCGCACAAAATAATGGGGCAAAACAGTTTGAGCGTATTAAACAAACGTTGAAGATTGCATTGTATTACGGCGGATTGATTTCTCTGCTTGGCATGTTATTATTGCTAGGAGGAGCAGAGCAATTTATGCAGTTTTTCAGTCAGGATATCAAGGTTATAGAAGCAGGGGTTCTTTATTTAAGAGTGGAAGCCTTTATTCTTTTTTCTTTTGTAGTGATTTTTGTTCATCTTGCAATGCTGCAGGGGATTGAAAAACCCGGCTTTATCTTTTACATCTCTATTTTCAGACAGATACTTGCGCCGATATTGATTTTAAGCTTGATGACGTATTTAGGGCTTGAAGTAGTTTGGATTTGGTTAGGTATCGCGCTTACCGTAACGCTATCAGCGTTTGTAACATGGAGATACAGCGTTGATAAACTGGAAGAAATTTCACACTAAATAGGCCTAAAGCCTATTGTTTGTCTTCAGAAGGTTTAAGTGATTTTACGCTGATACGGCGTGGTGCCCGCTTTGGAGCGGTATCTGTTTGAGCGGCTTTATGGGCGTCGAAGGATGGTTTGTAATTACTTGTTGATTTGTTATCGTAAGGCTTCTTCTCACCATACGATTTTTTGTCTCCGTACGGCTTCTTGTCACCAAACGGTTTTTTATCCCCAAAGGCCTTCTTTTCGCCGAAGGTTTTTTTATCTCCAAAAGGCTTCTTGTCTCCGTATGGCTTCTTGTCTTCATGCGGGCGCTTGTCGTCTTTGTTAAACGCTTGTTTTCCCTCATACGGTTTACGCTCAGAATTGAAAGGAGCTTTTTTCTCATCATTGGTCTTAGACTTGTCATGTTCACCAAAAAACTTTGGTTTATTTACGTACGCTGTTTTTGCAAACTTATCTGCATCACTTCTTGGTGTACCATCGTGATAATGGTTGCGTTCGCGTGTTTTGGTTCCAAAAATCGGTTTACCGTTTTCGTCTTTGCCTAAAAATTCGGTAGGTCTGGCCTTTTTATCCCATGGATTTGAACTCTTTGATTCAGTTTTATTACCCTCATACGGTTTGCGAGCTGGGCGGTTATCGTCTCTAGGCCCACGCTCTTCGCGTTTAAACTCAGGTCTTGCATCATCACGCCTTGGTTTGAACTCGGATTTTGAGTCCTCTCTCTTAGGTTTAAACTCACGCTTAGGTGCGCGTGATGGTCTAGCACGTTCTTCTTCACGCTTGGCACGTTGTATGGCCATCTCTTCCTTGTTTTTTTGTTCTACGGCGATTCCGAAATTCGGCTCAAAACCTGCAACAGGTTCTTGTGTGATGGTACGTCCGAAAAGGGTTTCAATGGCATAAAGATATTTTTGATCTTCTGAACCCAATAAAATGATGGCAAATTCACCAGCACGAGCATAGCGTGTCATGTAAAGGATAGCTTTTTCAGGTAAATCATAGCTGATGAGTATGTCGTAGGTAGTCTCGTTTGGTTGTATTAAATCATTGTCCGTTACGACGGTTACATTTTGATTTTCAACTACTTCAATCGCTTTTGGATCGTTGGCGGTTACGACGAGGATTGATCGGTTAGGATTTTGAGAGATTACAAAGTTAAGTAATTCCGATTTACGGATAGTACTACAAGGGTGTATACGGTGGTTCTGACGTTTGATAGTTGATGACATGAAAGTCCTTAGGAGTATAAACCTCTGAAGCGAGGCTAAGGTAAGCTGGAGAGCATACGATTGATTATTAAGCGTATTATAGCGTAGTGTTGCTCAGACCGCGTATAAAGCTAAAAGACGTAGGGCTTTTTTGGCATTGCTCATTCTCTGAATTAATCTCTTTTGACTATTAAGCCAGATCGAACCGATCCAGATTCATCACTTTAGTCCATGCAGCGACAAAATCATGAATAAAGTGCTTTCGTGCATCAGCGCTTCCATAGACTTCAGCTAGGGCACGTAGCTGGGAATTCGACCCAAAAATAAGATCGACTCGTGTGGCTGTCCATTTTAGTTCACCGCTGGCGAGATCACTCCCCTCGAACAAATCATTATCTTTTGAAACTGCCTTCCATGTAGTGCTCATATCAAGCAGGTTAACAAAAAAGTCATTCGTTAAAGATTCTGGCCGTTTGGTAAAAACACCATGCTGGCTTTGCCCTACATTGGTATTCAAAACGCGCATTCCGCCGATAAGAACCGTCATTTCCGGTGCAGTAAGTGTTAGCAGTTGTGCACGATCAAGTAACAGCTCTTCTGTAGAAACGGAGTATTTGCCTTTTTGGTAGTTTCTAAATCCATCCGCAATCGGTTCAAGTACGGCAAAAGAGAGCGGATCGGTTTGTTCCTGCGAAGCATCCATACGCCCCGGTATGAATGGAACCGTAATCTTATGGCCAGCATTCTTGGCTGCTTGTTCAATACCGGCACAACCTGCCAGAACAATCAAATCCGCGAGTGAGACTTTCTTTCCTCCAGTATGAGCGTCGTTAAACTCACCTTGAATTCCTTCAAGTGTGGCAAGCACTTTTGAGAGTTGATCGGGTTGGTGTACCTCCCAATCCTTTTGTGGTGCTAAACGAATCCGTCCACCGTTTGCGCCACCGCGTTTGTCAGAACCACGGAAGGTAGAAGCAGATGCCCAAGCAGTTGAAACCAGTTCGGACACAGAAAGTCCGGAATCAAGGATTTTGCTTTTTAATACAGCAATATTTTTTTTACCAATGAGTTTATGATCAACCGCAGGAATCGGGTCTTGCCAGAGAAGTTCCTCTTTTGGAACCTCAGAACCAAGATAGCGTGCACGTGGACCTAAGTCACGGTGAGTGAGTTTAAACCATGCACGAGCAAATGCGTCTTGAAAATCATTGGGATTTTCAAGGAAGCGCCTTGCAATTTTTTCATATGCGGGGTCAAAGCGCAAAGAGAGGTCAGTGGTCAGCATCGTTGGCGCGTGGCGTTTTAATGGATCGTGAGCATCCGGTATCGAATTGGCACCTGCACCGTTTTTCGGTGTCCATTGATGCGCACCCGCAGGGCTCTTTGTTAGTTCCCATTCGTAACCAAAGAGGTTCCATAAAAAATTACTGCTCCATTTCGTTGGTGTGGAGGTCCATGTTACTTCTAAACCGCTGGAGATCGTATCAGCACCTTTACCTGAGCCAAAGCTGTTCTTCCAGCCCAGCCCCTGTTCTTCCATACCGGCTGCTTCGGGCTCAGGGCCTACATGTTTTGCATCACCCGCACCATGAGTTTTTCCAAAGCTGTGACCACCAGCAATAAGTGCTACTGTTTCCTCATCATTCATCGCCATACGTGCAAAAGTCTCGCGGATATCTTTGGCTGCTGCGATGGGATCCGGGATACCGTTAGGACCTTCCGGATTTACGTAAATCAATCCCATTTGAACTGCTGCGAGAGGGTTTTCTAACTCTTTATGCTTACCAGAGTAGCGTTTGTCATCCAACCATTTATCTTCAGTACCCCAATAGATATCTTTCTCCGGCTCCCAGATATCCTCACGTCCGCCGGCGAAACCAAAGGTCTTAAAACCCATGGATTCTAGTGCGACGTTACCTGCAAGGATCATCAAATCAGCCCAAGATATTTTCTGTCCATACTTCTGCTTTACGGGCCAAATAAGCCTACGCGCTTTGTCAAGATTAACGTTATCAGGCCAGCTGTTAAGAGGGGCGAAGCGTTGATTTCCACTGCTCCCTCCACCTCGACCATCACCGGTTCGGTAAGTACCGGCACTGTGCCATGCCATACGAATAAATAATGGACCATAGTGACCAAAGTCAGAGGGCCACCAATCTTGTGAGGTAGTCATCACGGTAATGAGATCATTTTTTACAGCTTTTAGATCAAGCTTTTTAAATTCCTCAGCGTAGTTGAAATCAGCACCTAAAGGATTTGACAAGGTAGAATGCTGGTGCAAAATATCGAGCTTTAGCTGGTTTGGCCACCAATTTTGATTAGACGTGCCGCTACTTGCAGTATGTTGCATAATTTTTTTATTCTCAGGCATTACATCCTCCTTAGAAGGTTTTAAATTTGATTAAAAAGTGTCATGTAGGCACCTAAACCATATTTATGTGCAATATACTGTTTATTATACATTAAATAAGTTAATAATTGTTGTAATGATGAGTTTGTTTTATACTGTGCCGGTAGGCTTTAACACCTAACATGTCATCCAATTTTACGAAAGCATAACCTTTTTCTTTGAGTATTTCGATAATTTTTGGCAAAGCGGCGACACTGACGCTATTACGGTGCATGAGGATGATGTCACCGTTACGAACATTGCTTGTAACATTTTGGATGACAGCATCAGGATCTTTTAGTGTCCAATCAAGTGAATCCAAAGACCACAGTATAGTAGTCATATTGTGATCATTGATCGTATCAACAACGAGAAGATTAATTGAGCCGTATGGTGGGCGAAAGAGGATCGGATAACTGCCGGTAATCTCTTCGATCCGCTGTGAAGCACGATCAAGTTGTAAATCCATACCGCTTACATTAAGATCTGTCATGCGGGGATGGTTAAAGCTGTGATTTAGAACAAGATGCCCTTCGTCGAATGTCCGTTTTACAACGCTGACATTATCATCTTTCATGGTTCCGCCGATCATAAAAAATGCAGCTTTTACCTCGTGTTCTTTGAGAATATCGAGGAGTTTATAAGTATTGTTTTCATCGGGGGCATCGTCAAATGTAAGGGTGACATTTTTTACATCGGTATCACCGTTGACAATCACATTCTTATAATTTCCGTGTTGGATAGGGGTGATAGTAGTAGTACGCCAATGATCCAGAAAAAGAGTCATATTGGCATCTAAAAGCCGTGAACTACCGCGTATGTCATAGATGGTATGGGTGTCACCAAAGAGAAGTAACTGAAATAGAAGAGTGAAAAATAGCAGGAATTTGGACATAGGGATCATTTCAAAAAAATTTGGAGGAAGTATATCGTGATATCGAATGCTGATAGAGTTTTTTTTTATAAAATTTCACAGCCATTGTAATCATTATGATATGATTTACAAAAAGGAACTTCAAATGAATGCGATACAAAAAGAATTAGAGAGTCGAAAAGCAGAAATTCGTAAGGCGATTGAACTTCTCTTTCAAGCCAACATGACGATTACCGATTGGGATATTCCCGAGGTAGATGATCATGAAGTGGCAAACCAATTGATTGTTATTATGGAAGAAGCGCTTAATGACATAAAAACCGATATAACGGCAGGTAAATATGATTTTTATTGATCATGCAATTAATATTGAGGAGTATGTATAGATGACAGAACGATTTGATAAAGCTGCACAGGAGTGGGACAGCGGTGATATGCGACAAAACATCGCGGACGCTGTTTTTAAAACGATCGTCAGCCGTATAGCATTACTAAACACGATGCATATCATGGATTTTGGAGCGGGTACTGGATTGCTGAGCTTTAAACTAGCCACTATGGTTAGATCGGTTACCGGGGTAGATCTTTCAGGCGGTATGCTAGAACAGTTGGAAGCCAAGAACAGTGCTGCTGTTCATGTGAGCGCAGTGTTGCAAGATATTATGGAACATCCGTTGGAGCAAAAGTTTAACGGTATCGTAAGCTCGATGGCAATGCACCATGTACAAAACACGGCACGTTTGTTTGAGACATTTTATGCGCATCTGAAGCGTGACGGGTTTATAGCCATTGCTGATTTGGAAGAAGAAGACGGAACGTTTCACGCACAACACGGCAATGACGGAGTACACCATTTTGGGTTTAACAGAGATGTCCTGCGAGCAACGATTGAAAAAGCAGGATTTAAAAATGTCCGCTTTCATGATGCCTACCGTGTTGATAGAGAAGATGGCAGTTATCCGATCTTCTTAGTAACCGCGATGAAATAGTAAAGGACACAAACAATGACACGAATAGCCCCTAAGTCTCCAAGCGCCCATACCGCCTCCACAATCGTTTTAGAATTACAGTCTCATTTTGTAGATTCCCTCAACGACCTATCACATACATTAGGAGCGAACAAACCATTTAGTCCGGTAGAGTGGTTTCGAGATGTTGGAACCCATGGCGGAGGGGTACGATATGAGTCAGAAGATGAACAATTGTTTAATCGCGGTTCGGTCAATTATTCCCAAGTGCATTATGACGATGACGAAACTAAAAAACTCTCGTCCGCAACGGCTATCTCTACAATTATACATCCTCAAAATCCATTAGTGCCTTCGATGCATATGCACATCAGCTGGACACAGATGCGTGACGGCAGTGGCTATTGGAGGGTAATGGCAGATCTCAATCCTAGCAATGCTGATGCATCGGATACACAACAGTTCGTAAATATGCTTCAAAAAGCTGCCGGGACTTATTATGAAGAGGGAAGTACACAAGGAAACCGTTATTTTTACATTCCCGCATTGCAGCGACATAGAGGGGTGTCCCATTTTTATCTTGAAAATTTTAACACGGGTGATGAGGTCGCCGATCAAAGTTTTGCGTTGAGCTTTGGAAAAAAAGTGATCGATACGTACATCAGTATCATTCGCAATGCTATAGCAAACCGCGTCACTTATGATGATACGGCACGTTTAAATCAACTGCACTACCATACGCTGTATTTGCTTCAGGTACTTACCCTCGATCGCGGTACCACATCGGGATTGTTGATACACGACCAAAATGATGTAGGGATCATGGGGTCATTGCCATCACATGTTAATAAGACACTATTACAGTCATGGATTGGTAGATTGAACGGAGTACAAAATGATCTTTTGCAATCGATTATTAATTCTTTGGGGGAGGGTGATACAATCCATGTAGATGAAAAAATAAAAGCTATTTTAGCGAATGGGGTTCGCAGCCATTATAAAAGATATCCGGAAGCAATTGCACTGCAAGCCAGCGGAGATCACATCCCCTCAACAGTTGATAATCATAAATAGTGGCGTAAAAGTGTAGATTCACTCACGGGAAGGGTGTATTTTACCCTCATTACCCTAGCTATTTGTGAATGATTTTAAGCAAAACTCGCATGTTGGCTTTTGCTTCTTTTGAGTGAATATCGCTTGGATTTGCCTCATATAGTGCAGGGCTTGTCTCTCCATAACCAATAGTAGAAATTTTATTTGCCGGGAAAAACTTTTCTTGGATTAGATAATCTTTAACAGACTCTGCTCTTCTTTCGCTCAAGGCTTGGTTGTATTTCTCTGTACCGCTTTCAGACGCATATCCTGCAACGAGCATTGTAACGTTAGTATTCTTATCTAATTGAGAGATATCTCTTTTAAGTGCACCTTTTGCCTCTTTATTTAATGTAGACTTATCAAACTCAAAATGGATATCCTGAAAAACAAGAACAACTGTTTTCTTTTGTATTACAGTCTCTTTTATTTTCTCTTGAGCATCTGCTGCAGTTACAACAACAAGTACTTCTTCCGGCTCTGAAACAGGAGCAACTGCCTCTTTTTCTTCTGAAACAGGAGCAGCTTCTTTGGTTACACCAAATCTATAAGTAAGACCAACTGAGAAAAGATCTATATCTCCCATATTACCGACTGCATCGTTAATACGATAGCGTTCTGCTTCTAATCGTATTCCTACCGCATCGGTAATTGCGTATTGGAGCCCGACTCCAAATTTGTAATTAAGATCAGACTTTTTAGGATTAGTATCTGTAATAGATATGCTTCCGGTTGTGCTAAAAGAGTCTTTTGCTCGAGCATAATTCGCTCCTGCTCTACCAAATACTGAAAAGTTTTCAGTGACAGGTAAAATAGCAACTGCATCAAGATTTACTCCCATTATTTTGATATTTCCCGCTGCCGTTCCTGTACCTGTGGATAGAGCATAATCAAACATTCCAAGATTAAAATAACCGCCCTCTAGGGCAAAATATTTGTTAAATTGGTAGCCTCCAAAAAGCTTGTAACCAAGGTCACTCTCGTCATCGGTGTATGACGGGTTTGTTAGATTTTGAGTAATTTTATCTTTATCTATATTTGCAGCTGAAATACCGATGTTGCCGCCCATGTACCAGCCTGAACCATAATCGGTTGTCGTTTGTGCCATCAATGGATTAGCAAAGGTAGCCAACAGTAAAAAACCAGCTGTTTTTCCAGCTCTGATAACTGTAAATTTCATCTTTTTCTCCTCTAAGTATTAAATTTTATTTATATATCTTGATACAAACCATCAGAAATCATCCTTCATGTTTGTATCTACTGCCTATATTTTTTTAGTTACACCCTGCAAGTGCAGTCCCGGATGTGCTTCCAGGTACTGTAACATGGTTAGAATCAAACACAAATGCGCCATCTGTAAAAGCACCGGCAAATAATCTACCGCATGAGCTTGTTCCGGTTACCATTGTAATAGATGCATATGCAAGTATGTTGCCATTCCAAACAGTATTTGTTTGGAGTGTGGCAGAAGATCCAGCTTGCCACCAGACATTGGATGCTTTAGCCCCGCCTACTAATAATATGCGAGCGCCAGGAGCCGTACCAACAGTTGAAGCTGATTGGAAAACGAAGGTGGCATCTGGATTGCCGCCTGCATCGAGGGTCAGGTCACCCGTTATGAGAATGGATGTGTTGGATGTATAGACACCGGTAGTGAAGTAGTTGTCTCCCTGAACTAGCGGGTTTCCTATTGGAGCACCCAAGGTGGTTCCTGCTGCTATTGAAGTTCCTCCAGGCATATTTGCAGGAGTAATGCTGAGATAGGCTGCACGCAAGTCATCCGTAACATTTTGCGCAGTTGTTGCGTCTGGAGAAGGGGGAGTTTTACTAGCTACTATTCCACTAATTAGTGGGACAGAAGTTGGGGTAGTGCTGCCACAAGTACCAATAGTACCATCACCAGGAACTGTATCAGCATTACATGTGGCAGTCGGGTTTAACACAACATCCCCATCTATCTGTGTTCTAGGCGTGGTAGGAGTGTTAGTTATCCCTCCAGTAGAAGCAATTCCATAAGTTGAAGCTAGACCGAGGGCCACTAGTGATGATGGTACGCCTGCTGCTGCTGTTTTAAAAGTCCAATTGTAATCACTTGCCATTGCATTGCCAGCCAAATCTTGTGCCGCAGTTGTAATGATAGCCGTGTAATTGGTGTCTGCCGCTAAATTAGCAGTTGGCTTAAATGAAGCAATTTTGTTGATTACAGAGTACGCTGTAGTTCCTGGTACATTTACAGAGGTATTTGTGTCCTTCACAGTAAAAGTTCCTGCTGCAGTGATAGATAAAGACTTCATTGCCTCACTAAAAGTTGCAGTAATTATTTTTGTGATTGATACATTGAGATCACCATTTCTTGGGCTGGTTGAGACAATAGTAGGAAGAGTAGTATCGGAAGTTGATCCTGTTGTAAATGTCCAAACATAATTGTTTAAGAGCGCAACACCATCCGCGCTTTTAGCTACAGTGGTAATGGTAGCGGTATAAAGAGTATTTGTCGTTAGGTTTGCATCAAGAGTAAGCTCTGCCACTCTATTTGCATAGGTAACTGCTCCTGTTACGAGCACAGCCGGAGTGCCCGTTGAGAGCGTAAAGCTAGTTGCAGTCAGTGTTGCCGGATCCATTGGCACATTAAATTCGGCTGTAACGCTTTTAAGATTATAAGATACATTCGTCTCATTATTCAAAGGTGCTACAGCAACTACTCTAGGAACAAGACTTGTATCGCTAGCAGAATGTCCGAGAATCGGATCTCCTCCCGAGCCGCATCCAGTAACAAAAAAGCTCATGATTATTGGTATAAACCAAACAATAATTTTCTTAAACATCTTAACTCCTTTAGTAGCAAACTAATATTTTAGCTTTGCAATAACTCAATGGTACTCTTTTGTATCTTAAATATTTTTTAATAAAGAAAAATATTTATCAACAAAATAAGAATGCACGAGTAAAAATTAACAAAACGGTATCACTTGGATAAGACAAATTCTTTGAAAATCGCAATAATCCAAATAGTAGCGGCACATAGTCGGAAAAAATAAACACTATTGAAATGGAAGTGTAGGGGATAGTAGCAAAGATATTTTGTGAAATATTTTTCAAAAAGTACCGGAAAATAGCCGGAAAAAGGGTTTTAAACTGTGAATATGAAATGAAGGGTTTAAAGGAGTTTTTAGGGATTGCTAAAAAAGGTTGGTTGCGGAAGCAGGATTTGAACCTACGACCTTCGGGTTATGAGCCCGACGAGCTACCGGACTGCTCTATTCCGCGAACTAAAAATGTGGATGGGGTAGGAGGACTCGAACCTCCAATCTACAGTACCAAAAACTGTTGGCATACCATTTGCCTATACCCCAATGGGTTCTCTTTTAAGAGGCCGAAATTATAGATTCTTTTGGGGAAATTGTCAAGACTTTTGTGAATCTTTTTGAAAAATATCGATTAAATATGAATGTGATAGGTTTTTAACCCAATTTGACTATAATAATCGTTAAATATATACTAATTGAAGAGATTATGATGCCAGCAATGAAACGTGTATTAGAAGCTATTGAAGAATTCAAAAAAGGGCGTATGGTCATCATGGTAGATGACGAAGATCGTGAAAATGAAGGGGATCTTGTCTATGCATCGGTGTTTTCAAGCCCGGATCATGTTAATTTCATGGCTACGCATGCCAAGGGATTGATTTGTGTCGCCATTAACCCTGCAATCGCCAAGAGACTTAATTTGGAGCCGATGGTGAAGTCGAACTCCTCTATGCATGAAACCGCCTTCACGGTCTCCGTAGATGCTACTGCCGCAACAACAGGCATTTCAACGGCAGAGAGGGACATGACGATCAAGATTTTGGCTAATCCGATTAGCCATCCAACAGAGCTGGTTATGCCAGGTCATATTTTTCCGTTGATAGCAAAAGAGGGCGGTACCCTTGTCCGTATAGGTCATACGGAAGGATCAGTCGACCTGTGCCGTCTTTCGGGATTGGCGGAATCTGCCGTTATTTGTGAAATTATGAAAGAAGACGGCTCAATGGCACGTCGTGATGATTTGGATGTTTTTGCGCTGAAACATGATTTGAAAACGGTTTATATCTCTGACATCGTTGAATATCGTCTTGCGAATGAGATTTTGGTCAAAGCCACGTCCGAAGAGGAGATTGAGTTTTTTGGTGTCAATGTCAAAAAATATCTTTTTGAAGATCATCAGGGTGATGAACATACGGCAATCGTTTTTTACAAAGCAGGGGAAACATCCAATGTACGTGTTCATAATGTCATTCCTGATATAGACTTGCTGTTAAATCAAAGTCGCTATATCCAGTTGATTGATTCGATACACTATCTAAAGCAAAACAGTGGGGTATTGCTTTTTATTAATAAGCCTAATAACAGCAATGGGAGTATGAAAGAGTACGGTATCGGAGCGCAGATTTTAAAAATTTTAGGTGTACGCCATATGCGACTTCTTGCCGACAATAAAAATACAGAATTCTCCGCACTCAATGGTTTTGGATTGGATGTCATAGAAATCATTGATCCTACGAAGGAAAATTAAAACTTTCTAGCGGGCTGTATTACACTTGCGTACTGTTTGATACCCTGGCGCTGCAGATTGTTGCGGTGTAGAGCCCAGGGCAGTACCTAGAGCAGCTCCTGTGATCGTTGCCGCTGTCTTACCACTACCACTTCCTAATTGATGCCCAATCACTCCTCCGATAATACCACCTACGATTGCTCCATAAATATTAGGAGATTCATTTACAGTGCTACTTGGAATTGCCACTTGCTCGTACCAGCAGTTTTCCACACCACCCAGAGAGCTTGAAGGAATGGTGTAGTTTTGCTCTTGGGTATTTTTAGGAAGAGGAACATACTCGACTCCATCGATTACAACACTAGCAGGTGCCTCGGCATAACTCAAGTTAATCAAAGCCATTATTAAAATGATTGAGTATTTCATAGGTTTTACCATCCTAGTGATGATTTTGAAGTTACTTTGCGAATTTCTTTTTCATCTGCCCATAGGATCTCACCCGACTGCGGATTTACCAATTCAAGCGAAACATTATAGTAGACATCTTTTACATCGTCGTTTGCTTTTTTGATTGAACGAACATTGCCTGTAATGATGTAATCGGAATCGGCCATTGCTTTGTTGTCTTTATTCGCTGTGGCTGACGTGGTAAATTCTCGTTCATCTTTGACTTGATTGAGGTTTGCGGTATCTGCCAAGAAACGTACTTGTCCCGATTTTAGAAGTTTGATACGAATCTTATCGGTGATCGCTTTGGTGTCGATATGCTCGTATGTAAGGTTATTAACGGAACGCAAGCGTACTTTTGGAGGTTGTGGCGCTTTGGCAATGTACCGTGATTCTAAAAGCGACTGGGTTAAGCTCTCTGCCGTTGATTGAAGATCAGTTGACCCAAAATCTGCTGTGACGGTTTCTACTGCTTTTGCATCACCGTATTTTACATTTGAATCGTAACCGACCATTCCTGCACCGCCTTTAGGCGCGCAACCGCTTAAGAATATCGTTGCCATAGTCATTGATAGAGAAACTTTTGTAATCGTTTTCATGAATATTTTTCCTTATTTATTAGGTACTGAGACAATGATTTTATAATCAACTATATCAGGAATATTGGTCATTTCAATGACTTGTACTTTTTGGTTTTTATGGATGGTGATCGCTTTCCATGGCGTAGTATCCTTGATGAAGCCATTTTTATCATACCATTCTATCTGGTAGACAAACCCTTCGGTCTCGTCCGTATCATCATTTTCCAATTCGGCCATTATTTTCAAAAAATTACCTTCTTGAACACTTTTATGCTTTGTGATTTCTACTCTTTTTTCGCCGATAATATTGATATTTTTGGACGAGCATCCAGGGATAAAAACAACTGCAAGTGTACTTATCCCCAATGAAATTAACATATTTTTAGTAAGAGACATGATCGATCCTTATATTGTCTGGAGTTAAATAGGTAACAAGAATGATGGTTCCCTTTTTATCAGATGGGAGCACAAGCGATTCCTGCGCATTATTGAGTTTGATGCTGAGGGTTGAATTTTTTATGGCTTCAAATTTTGAAACATAGCCTGAATTTGGCATCACTTCCCAATTTCTAAATCCAGAATCCGCATAAGAGCTTCCAACATCGAATACTAATGATGCCACAAGTCCCCCTAAATCTCCAAAATGATCAGAAATTTGTTTTGCTGCAATGGCTTTGGTCGTGGCACGAACGACTGATTTTGCCAGTTCACCCGGTAGTTCATCTTTGAGTGTTTTATAGGCCATAAGATCGGTTTTTAGAAGTCTTGGCGGTTGAAGTTTGAGTTGTTCAGTGGTTATGGTAATGCTGCTGGTATCATTTAAGGGTGATGTATAGGAAGGCAAATCAATACTGGTATATTCAGCACCGTGAAAGATAGGAAAACGGATTTTTTCTATTTTAAGGGCAGGGGCTTCTCCTGTCAAAACAATAACAATAACTTCCATTTTCTCTTTTAACCCGTTTTTTGGAATGAAGTTAGAAACAGGAAGTTGTACAAATGCTTTTGAAACGTCAGGATTGAGTGCCAAGGCTCTTTTTAAACTAATGTCTGCAGAATTGCCAGAGGCAGCAGATTGACCCGAGATATCTGAAATTATACTGCTAAGGGTATATGAAAAAGGATCTTGATAATTATTGGCGAGAGTTCTAACGTCTTCATCTTCCAGGAGTGCTGCTAATGAATAGCCATCAGGAATACGCGTAGTGTCATTGCCCTGGCGGCGTGCTTTTTCTTTTTCTTCGGATGCTTCTTTTATTTTAGTTTCACTCTCTTTTAGCCAAAATTCTTGGCGCTGCTCCATGCGGCGCATTTCAACTGCAGCGTTTCCAAAATCACCAAGCATCATATAGTTAAGAGCATTAAGGGTGTGCATCAAAGTTCGCTCATATCCTTTTCCATAGTAGGATTCTGAGCCTTTGCTCATAAAGGAAGAACCAAGGAATGAGCCAATGTTGCGCAAGCTTATGGTTGCTCTGTTTTCGTATTCATCCAAAATCGCGTATGCCGTTTCAAAAGATTGAATCGAAGTGCTAAAATCACCATTTGCCTGTTGGAGGCGTGCGAGGTTGAGCCAGTACCAAAATTTGTTATCATCGGATTTATCTGAGGTAAGGGTGGTAAGAGTTGATGAAAAGTTATTGCTAGAAAGGCCGGAACGTAACTGATTTGACGTTAATGCACTTGCATCTAAAAGCAATGAAAAAAAAAAGGTTATTCCAAACGCAACTTGTAACGGAGAATTTTTCATTCAGCACCTAACGCTTAATTTTTCATAGCCTTGATAAATGATTCATAGATATCTTCTAACTGGAGATCTTGCTCAAGGATTTCAGTGTTGTCTTGAACTAAATAATGTTCCAAGACTGCAACACGCTTGAGAAGATATTCAAACATCTCTTTGTTAATATCGGGAAGTTTGTTGTGACTGAACGGATCTTTATCACGACCTTTTTGGATAACATGTGCCGGAATACCGATTGCGGTACTGTTTTCAGGGACATTGCGCACCACAACCGAATTGGCACCTACTTTGGAGTTTTCACCTATGGTGATGTTACCCAGCACCTTGGCACCTGCACCTATGACGGCTCCGCGTTTGATGGTAGGATGCCGTTTTCCCGGAGTTAAGCTTACGCCTCCAAGTGTCACACCCTGATAGATAAGGACATCATCTTCAATAATAGCGGTTTGACCAATGACAACACCGGTACCGTGGTCGATAAAGACACGACGGCCAATAGTGGCACCCGGATGGATATCAATATTGGTGATGATTTGATTGACACCCATGATGATGCGGGCGATTGCTTTGAAGTTATTACGGTAAAGACGATTGGCAATACGGTACCAAAAAATGGACCATACTCCCGGGTAGTTGAACAAGAGCTCTAGACGAGAGCTAATAGCCGGGTCATTCTTATATACATTTGAAAAGTCTTCAGAAATTTCACTAAACAGTCCCAAAGAGTTCTCCTTAACGTGTTGTTCTTAAATACCCATTTTGATAGAGGTACATTTCTAGTTTTTGAAGTGTATCACTTTTTTCTTCTTCTGTAATAAATTCACTCGTGGCCAATTTATGTTTAAGGTTGGTTAGAAGTTTTGATGCATCATATCCAATATCTTCAAGAATATTTAGGACATTATCGGATTCGGTAAAGTTTTCGATTTCATAGCCCGTATCGCTGATGAGAATTGTACATTCACTGGGATGGGTGAAAAGGTTATGGTTCATCCCAAGAGTCTCTTGGTATGCTCCTACATTGAAAAATGCAAGAAAATATTCTTCCTGATCCAAATCAATGTCATGAAGATAAAGAGGGGTTTCGGGTTTGAACCGTATTTCTCCGTCACTGTCACAGGTGATATCCCAAAGACTCGCAGCACGAATCGCCGGTATGTCGAGTCGATCAAGCGGCATGATCGGAAATTGTTGCTGCAGTCCCCAGTAGTCAGGGATACTTTGAAATATAGAGGTGTTAATCAAATAGCGCTCTTGCATTTTGACTTGCAATCGCTCAATTTCAGGCATCGGATTGTCCTGAGAGAGATAGAGAGATTTTTTGATAATTTGATGAACCAATATTTCGGCATTGGATCGATCTTGAAGATCAATGTGACCCAAATTAAAGAGGGTTAAGAGTGATTCCATATGATCAAGCGCATCGTGCATGTATTCGATACACGTGCGTGGTGCGAGCAGAGCATTTAGCTCTCGCAACTCTTCGATTAGGGGAGGGTTGTTCTCTTTTAGTTTAAGTGATTTTGCTTGATAATCGTGCGAAAAAAGCTCCAATACGGGGGCAATGAGTACCGAGTGGGATGCGACAATAAAACGTCCCGATTCGGTATAAATATCAGGGTGTGCAACCCCTTTTGCATTCATGATTTCGCGTAGCAAAAAGACGACGCTGTTTGAAAATTCTTCCAGGGTATAGTTTCGTAGACGTGTTGCCGTGTGTTGGGAATACTCAACCGCTAACCCCCCTCCAATATTGATCGCATGGAGGTTGTCAGCACCCATTTTTTTGAGTTCAGCGTAAATATTTCCCGATTCGCGCAAGACCCGTTTGAGAGTAGAGATGTCTTGCATCTGTGATCCGACATGGAAATGGATCATAGTGAAATACTCTACCATATTGTTTTCTTGAAGCATCCCTATGGCTTCAATAAGTTCGGTGGAGGTGAGACCGAATTTTGCACTTAAGCCACTGCTTTTAGCCCAGATACCGCTCCCTTCGCTTTGCAAACGGACACGAAAGCCGATATTTGGGACTTTTAAATCACAGGATTGTGCAACATCGATAATCCATTCTAGCTCACCGAGCCCTTCAATAGTGATGGTAATATCATGGCCCATCTGTGCCGCCATAAAGCCAAGGGTGACCATCTCTTCATCTTTAAACCCGTTAACGGTGATGGGTGAACCCAAGGGGGTCTTCGCCATAGCAATGGCAAGTTCAGCCTTTGAACCCGCTTCTAATCCATAGCCGTATTTTTCGCCAAGTTCGACTATGGCATCAACGGCTTCTGGAAATTGGTTTACTTTGAGCGGAAAAACGGCACGAAACTTTCCTGTGTAGTCATTTTCAAAGATTGCACGTTGAAAGTTGGAATACAAAAGATCAATTTGTTTTCCAATAAGATGGGGGAAGCGCAGTATTAGCGGTCCTCTGAGATTTGTTTTTCGTATTTTTTGTGTAATCTCTATAAGTGACGGTGAACTTTTATAATTAACTTTGACTTTACCTTGGTCAATCATAAAATTGTTTTCACCCCAGATATCGATACCGTAATTTTGCATTAATGACCTTTAGTGGTGGAATTTTTGATGGAAATACATGTTAACGTCAAAATAAATTTCTCCGTTTTCATTTTTAAATGTTAAATAATTTCGGTCGAGTTCGGTAACTTTATGGATACCCATAACGGCTAACATATTTTTGATCCCCTTGAGAAGATTATTATGATAGTTCGCGATTTCACCCGCTTTGCGAAGGACTAAATACGATGCACGTAAAGTAGGATTTTGTGTGGCCAGTCCAATGGGGCAATGGTGAGAGCCTGTTCCTGCACACATGCGCGCTCGAATACAGCCCGCACTCATCATAAATCCACGTGCGATTCCAACAGCATCTGCACCCATAGCTAAAGTGATGATAACATCATCCGGCGTCAATATTTTACCACTGGCAATGAGTTTAAGGTCATCTCGTAAGCCATAATCTTTCATGACTGTGTCAAGTATGTACAGGGCATTAAGCGTAGTGAGTCCAACAGAACCCATGAGTTCCAATGGGGCAGTCGCACTTCCGCCATCTCCGCTGTCAACAGTAATAAAATCAGGGTTACTCTTGTTTGTCCGTTTTCGCTCTGACATGGTTTGGGCAAGCGAACGGACATTGGCATCATCAGAGATGACGATTTTCATACCGACCGGTTTGAGTGAAATGTCTTGAAGTTTTGTAATAAAGTCTAAAAGTCCCTCATTGCTAGAAGCAAAGGGGAAACGGTTAGGTGAAATAAGGTCTTTATGCGCTTCAACTCCACGATAGTAGGCAATATCATCGGATACCTTTGTTGCAGTGAGCTTACCACCTGTTTGTTTCGCCCCTTGTGCAATTTTGATCTCTGTCATACGGCAAAAGCACATAACTTTTGCATATCGGTTAAAATCAAAGTTTCCATCTTTGTCACGAACGCCGTACAAGCCTGAACCGATTTGAAAAATAATATCCGGCATATCTGCGGGGACCTCTTTGGGGAAAGCACTTAGCGGTGCATTCCAGTTGATACGGAAAAGTAAGTGTGAAATAGGATCATATAAATAGGTATTTTCTGTTTTACTGTGCAACAGAATACGGCGATATATTTTGATTGCAATATTACGGTTAAAGATAAAAGCCGCAAGTTTGAATGCCAACTCAGCAAACCAAGTCCCTTTAACGGTTTCAAGGTACTCCATGTTGGACAGATCAGGGCAATGAGTGTAAAAAAAGTTGGAAGTAAGGCCTCCCTCTCCGGTATTAACAGGAAAATGTCCCATGGTTGAACCCAGCGCAAAAGCACGTATTCCCTCAGGGCTAAGTGCACCATCGCTCATTGCAGAACGTATGATGGGAGTAGATGTCTTATAAGGAATAGTTCGTTTTTCACCAAATGTAAGTCCAAGATCATGGGAGAGTTCTGATTCATTTAATACATGGGAAGAGTGCTTGACAATAAAGCGGGAACCATTGAATGGCTGTGTGAGTGAAAAAGACATAAAATTGGGAACATTTTTAGCGGCTTTATATACCCAATCGATTTTATCCCGTGAGTCATAAAAAGCTTCATTCGCAAAATATTGGCGCATAGGTTCACGCAAAGCCTCGAAAAGATAGCGCATGCGACCAATGACAGGGTAATGAACTAACAATTGATGCCTGCGCTGCACATAGCGGTCGTGTACAAAAAGTATAAAAAGCAATATAGGAATAATCCAAAAACCAAATGCGAGAATTTGACTTATTACAGTGACAATAATATGCTCCAAATTTTCAAACATTCTAAAGCCTTTTAGATCGAATCTAATGAGATCATAGTCTCTTTTTGCTCTACTAAATCTTTAATCCATATAGAATTGCTGTTCCGTTCATTTTCACCGATGACAGCACAGTATCGCGCATTGATACGATCTGCGCCTTTTAAATGATTTTTGAGGTTTTTCGGCTCATACTCTACGACTGCTCTGCCGGTTTGACGATATTTTTCAGCACACTTGAGGATCATTGGTAATGACTCGTTTTCCATAGCACCTAAATAATAACCGCTTCTCACAGATTCAGGCATGACGATAAGTTCTAAAAGACGCTCAATCCCAATCGCGAATCCAACAGCAGGGGTTGGTTTTCCGTCCAGAAACTCGATAAGACGGTCATATCTTCCCCCTCCTGCAATGGCACTTTGAGAACCGATGTTATCACTGACAAACTCAAAGGCGGTTTTGGAGTAATAATCCAATCCGCGTACCAAATTGGTATCAATTTCATAGCCAATGTTATGATCATCAAGAATCGTTTTGAGTGTGTTGAAATCACTCTCGCAAGCTTTGCAAAGCTGATTAATGAGTTTCGGTGCATTTGCATAGAGATGTTGGCATTTTTCGTTTTTACAATCCAAAACACGGATCGGATTCGTTATTTTGCGTCGTTGGCAATCTTCACAGATATTATCGCCGCAGGAGTCGATGAAGGAAACGAGATTGTCACGGTATGCGGGCATACAGTTTTGATCCCCCAAAGAATTGAGCTG
The DNA here is from genome assembly GCA_041661985.1 of Sulfuricurvum sp. GTDB lineage: Bacteria > Campylobacterota > Campylobacteria > Campylobacterales > Sulfurimonadaceae > Sulfuricurvum. Next base: position 126,959 of record JBAZTK010000002.1, read on the forward strand.
GAGGCGGTAGCCAATTCCCAACGCTTTGAGGATATCGGCTACCATCATAATCATCAGAGCATCTTCGTAAACTGAATCCACCCCGAAACTTTCAACGCCAAATTGGTGAAACTCTCTCAATCGACCTTTTTGCGGACGCTCATAGCGAAACATAGCCCCGTGATAATAAAAACGGTGGATGCCTCCTTTTTTGTCCAGCTTTTGTTGGATAAAGGCACGTACGACTCCCGCTGTTCCCTCAGGGCGCAGACAGACATCATTGCCCCCTTTGTCCGTGAACTGGTACATCTCTTTACCGACAATATCGCTACTCTCACCGACTGAGCGCTTGAACAATGCCGTTTCCTCGAGCAATGGGGTTTCAACATAATGAAATCCATACCGCTTGGCAATGGTAGTCGCTGTTTCTATAAAATAGTCAAAGCGCTCATACTCTGGGGAAAGGATATCGTTCATCCCGCGCAAAGATTGGATCATAAGGCTCCTTTGATGAGATTGGCAATCTCGAGTGTAATGGTATCAATAGATTGTGACGCATCGATTACATGGGTCTGTATACCAAGTGCATGCGCAGATGCTATGAGGGCTTCTTGTATAGAGAGAAGGTAATCAATCCCTCTGGATTCGATTACATCGTGCTCTTTTTGAGATAGCCGATAAGCCAGTTCTTGCGGTGTCAGCACAAGGATAAAAACATGCTGCGGCAGATGATTGTCAGTAGCTAAACGATTCAGCTGTACGAGGGTATCGAGATCACAAACATCTTGAACAGTTGCGTACGCCACACCTGATACGCATGAGCGATCCGAGATGATCAGGGAATTGATATTAGGTAAGATGACCTTTTCACTATGTTCTGCACGATCGGCTAAAAACATAAACATTTCAGCACGTTTATTGGCTAATTCCCCGTTGAGAACCATAGACCGTATGGTCTTTCCAACTGCGGTTCCGCCAGGTTCTTTGGTAAACACAGCATCTGGAAAGACTTTACGCAAAGCTTCTATTTGGGTGCTTTTACCAGCAGTATCGATTCCCTCTATGGTAACGTACATGATTTCATACTCCCAATAACATTTTGAACGGAGGCGGGAAGCAGATGATCCGTTTTGCCGTTGAATTTTAACAAATTGCGAACGATGGATGAACTGATAAAGGCATGTTTGAGCTTGGGCATCAAATAGACCGTTTCGATTTCGGGATCCAAAGAGTTATTCAAATACCCTAATTGAAGTTCAAATTCAAAATCACTTACTGCGCGTAGGCCGCGTATGAGGACGGTTGAGTTGATCGATTTGGCCAATTCCACTGTTAGGTTATCAAATCCCACAACGCGGACACGATCAAACTCTTTAACAGCAAGTTCTACCATGGTAACACGCTCATCAAGCGTGAATCTGGGTCGTTTATCCGATGAATCAGCAACAGCGACGACCACTTCATCAAAAAGCCTAAGAGCCCGTTCTATGATATCAAAATGACCGTTGGTAATAGGGTCAAATGTACCTGGGTAGAGCGCAATTTTATGCATGATCGCTCCATCGCTTGTAAAGGTTATTTTCAATGCCCATCAAATCGCACCATTTTCCGATCATAAAGTTTTCCATTTCATCCAAACTCTCTTGTCCCGAATAATAGGCCAATACAGGCGGGGCAATAATAACCCCCATCATAGACAGCTTATGCATATTTTCCAAAGCGATCGGTGAAAAAGGGATTTCTCTAGGTGCCAAAATAAGGGTACGGCGTTCTTTGATCATAACGCTTGCTGCTCGGGTTATGAGGTTGTCGGCTATTCCGCATGCTATTTTGGCCAGCGTATTCATACTGCACGGTACAATAATCATCGCATCAGCACCGTAGGAGCCCGATGCTACCGAAGCCCAAATCTCATCGTTGGAATGCAGCGTTGTATTTTCTTCTTTATCGAGGACAATTTGTGCGTGATTGGAGACAATAAGATGTTTTTGTATCTCACTGGGCAGTGCATGTATAAACTTCAAACCCAGACTTGCACCGCTTGCACCACTGATTCCGACGACAACCTTCATTGCAATTCCACCCGATTTTCTCCGATCACTTTGGCTTTTGCCCTTTTCTTGTCACTTTTTTCAATCGTAATAATATCATACAGTGCCCCTTCTTGTGTGGCCGTAGCTATAAACTCGACGATTACTAACCCATTTTGTACTTGTACACCTACTTTTGCACCTCGTAATACGATGGGCAAAGGTTCCAGATTTCGATCGACAATCGGAACGTTTTCTCTTAGGGAGAGACGAAATCGTTGCGCACGTTGGGGAAAGGAACTGATTGGTTTACCTTTAAATGAGGAGAATGGGATTAATTTGAGGGATGCATTGGTCGAAGAGATGACCTCATTGCGCTTGATTTTTTGCTTGCTATGCAACACGCTCAGGGTCGCTTCTAATGAGAAATCAAAATAATGCCGTATGCCGTTTTTATCAAGTACGTAAAATGTCCCATTATTTTTATCACACACATCCCGATCAAAAACAGCGTTGGGATGTTCTGGCAGTGATTCGATAAAACCACGGGGAAATACATCGATCTTCTGGATTATCATAGTGGGATAATTGGTCATAAACGCATCGTAGAGCTGTAATTTTAGAGGCGATAGATTCAGTGTTGTTTGTTTGGTAAAATTGACATAACGGACTTTTCCAACGTCCAAAGTGCATCCGTTTAGCTCATAAGTTTTGGCGATAATTTGAGCATTGATTCGATAAGTAGTTTTTCCATCAGGTATTTGCAGTATCTCAAACCGTTTTTTACAACTGCTTACGAGATCAGTTGAGATGATTTTTGGATCTTTAAATGTGTATGTTTGCTGTAAGGTATCACAATACAATGGAGAAAAAAAGAGAAAAAAAAGGGCTAATAAACGTATGAACATAACGCTATTTTAACACATATCAGGAGAGTTTGAACTTTTTACGCATTAAAAAAAGTCCGCTGGCAATCGTCATGGCTGAAACGGAGGCAATCGTAAAGGGGAGCGTACTTCCAAAATGATCCCATAACCATCCGGCTGTAGCAAGGGAGATGAGAGTAGAGATACCTACAGCAGTATAATAGACACCGTAAGCAGTTGCTTTTAGCTCATGCGGAGCCGTATCGGAGATGATTGCTTTGGCCAGAGCATTAAAACCACCGGCAAAAAAGCCATAAATACTAAATCCAAGCCAGACACCCCAAATCGTTCCTGTTGCCATTGCCATGGCTCCTAACCCAAACGCCAGGTAAACGCATGCCAAAAGTACCGGTTTTCCTGATTTATCGGAAAGTTTTCCAATGGGGATTGCAAACACTGCTTGTGTCAGATTGTAAACGGCATACGCCAATGGGATCATGGCTAGAGCCAAACCGTTATCTCCGGCTTTGAGGATCATGAACGAATAGTTCATCGCAAAGAGACTAAATAGGCTCTGAAATCCGACAAGCCAATAAAAGGGGGAAGGAAGCGCTTCCGGTACAAAACGGCGGGCAGGGGCTGGAGTAAAGGAAACGTCTGTAACCAAAAAGATTAGAATTGCCATCGAAATGAGTCCAGGGATGAGACTCAGGGCAAAGATGGTTCGAAAGGATGATTCACACTCTCCAAGCCACCATAACAGGCCAAAAGCGGACAATGAACCCACCAACGCGCCTGCACCGTCCATCATTTTGTGAAAACCAAATACAAATCCGCTGATCTCTTTGGGGGTCGATGCGCTGATGAGCGCATCACGTGGAGCGACGCGGATCCCTTTTGCCAAACGGTCACTTATTCTGATGGTGGCAATCATGGTCGTACTTTGAGCAAAAAAAGCCAAAGGTTTAATCAAATTGGACAGACCGTATCCAAAAACGGTCAGTCCCTTGCGCCGTCCGATTCTATCAGAATAAAATCCTGAGAGAGCAATCAATAACGCGACTCCAAATTCAGCAGCCCCTTCAATCAGTCCGATTTCTCCTTTTGTTGCATGTAAAAAACGCTCTAAAAAGAGGGGAAGCAACGGCAAAATCATTTCGGTAGAAAAATCGGTAAAAAAACTGTTGGCCCCCAGGGCTATAATGTTTTTATTAAGTGTGCGCATGATGGTGATGTTCGATATGTCCATTGCAGTGAGACTTTTCTCCTGCCAAGTATTTTTCAGTTTCAGGCTGAAGAAGAACGTGGGTAACTCCTGCATGGGACAGGGCATGACGTAATTCTTCAATAATAGGTTGGACTTCACCGAGTGTCAAAGACTCTTTTAAAACAATATGCGCAGAAAAAAAGCGCTCTTTACTCGAGGGTTTTTGAAAATGAACATCATGTATCTCTAATACCATGGGGTGATCGGTTACTATGGTTGAGAGCTTGGTGACTGTTCGCGGATCCGTACGATCCATTAGACTTGCAAACGATTGGGATATGAGTTTTCCGCTGGCGATTAAAATGACTGCTGCAAACAAAAGGGATAAGAGAGAGTCAACCCATGCTACCCTCCAAAGAATCATGGCCCCACCACCCAATACAACCGCAAGGGATAGTATTGCATCACTGGCCATGTGCCAAAAAGCGGCACGAATATTGAGATCGTGTTCATGATCCTGATGTGAATGCGTATGGGCATGTCCACCCAATACAAGGGCACTTACCGTATTGACGACCAGTGCTACAGCAGCTGTAATCATGGTTAGCCATCCGTCAACAGGAATCGGGTGAAGAAGACGATCAACAGCTTCAACGGCTACCCAGATCATTAGCAGTGATAAGAAGCCAGCATTAATAAACGTTGCCATCATCTCTGAGCGGACATATCCATACGTCATCGTTAGGGATGCAGGGCGTGATGCAAGCCCAAGTGCTATTGCCGTCACAACCAAAGCTAGAACATCACTCAAATTGTGCCATGCATCGGAGAGCAGGGCAAGTGATCCGCTAATAACACCTACAGTACTCTCAATGAGTACGATTACAATATTGAGAACAATAACGAGAGCCACACGGCGTTGATCGCGTGTGAGTTTTTTAAATATCGGGAGAATTGTCATGATGTATCTTTTTAGCGAATTTACCAAACTCTTCAGCCGGAATTGCTTTACTATAGTAATGCCCTTGTATCTCATTACAGTGATTGTCACGGAGGAAAGCCAATTGCTCAGCGGTCTCTACACCCTCTGCGATGGTTTGTAACCCTAAGCTTTTTGCCATTTGGATAATTGCTTTTACAATGCCTTGATCTTCTAAATCATCGGCAATATTGCGGATAAAAGATTGATCGATTTTTAGTTTGTACACCTTGAATTGTTTCAAATAGCTGAGAGATGAATATCCGGTACCGAAATCATCGATAGACATCCGTATCCCATTATCATGGAGTTTATTCATGATATCAATGGCTGATTGCGGATCATTCATGGTTATAGCTTCGGTCAGTTCTAGTTCCAGATATTCATGAGGCAGCTGTACTTCATCCAGGATATTGGTGACCAACTCAATCAGATTACTTTGTTGAAACTGCACAGCGGAGAGATTAACAGCGATAATCATAGGAGCGAATCCGCTTTCTTGCCATGCTTTCATTTGATTAACGGCTGTGCGCAAAACCCATTCCCCGATTTGTATTATTTGGCCGCTATTTTCAGCAATCGGGATGAATTCAGCAGGAGAGATCACTCCTAGCTCCGGATGAGTCCAGCGAAGAAGGGCTTCTGCCCCGATAATTTTGCCATCTTGAGTGGAAATTTGCGGTTGATAGTGTAACTGTAATTCATTGCGTTGCAGTGCATAGCGCAGCGCATTTTCCAGTTGCAGATCGCGAGCTGAATTCAACTGCATTTCCGGTGTAAAGAACTGGAAAGAATTACGGCTAAAACGCTTGGTTTGGTACATAGCGGTATCGGCATTTTTCAATAAGGTTTCGAAATTTTCACCATCAAAAGGATAGATAGCAATCCCGATTGATGGGGTAATGACGAGCTCATGCTGTGAGATGGTCGCAGGAATTGAAACTTCTGAGATCAGTTTGGTCGCGATATGCATAGCCATATTTGCATCGGTATCTGGGAAAAGAAAAATGAATTCATCTCCACTTGATCGTGATACCGTATCTTCACCCCCAATGGCAGCTTTGAGCCGTTTGGCTATTTCTATTAAGAGTTGATCTCCGACGGTATGTCCCAGTGTGTCATTAATACTTTTAAAATGATCGAGATCCAACAACATGACGGCCAATGATTCATTATTACGTTGTGCGTGATTGAGGAGGTACTTGATTCGGTCACTAAGTAAAATGCGGTTTGGCAAGCCAGTGAGTTGATCGTAGTGGGCAAGTTTTTCAATACGATCTTCGGCTTGTTTACGCTGGGTAATGTCCTCTGAAATCCCTAATAAGAATTGTGGTAGTCCAGCTTCATTTCGCAAGCTTATCTTTTTGGTGTGAAGGATACGGGTTCCCTGCGAAGTTTCAATAGATTCTTCTGGTATATCTAACAGATCATTGCTTTGCAATGTTTCTCGATCTTTTTTGGCAAAAAAATCTGCTTGTTCTTTGGGAAAAAAATCATAATCGTTACGACCGATTAATGCATCATTATCTAGGCCAAACAGTTTTTCGCCGCCTTTATTAAACAGCACATAACGTAATTCTGATGCACTTTTTAGAAAAATCATGTGAGGAATGTTGTCGATAATACTGTTTAGAAGCTGATTTTTATCACGAAGCTGATTTTGTGATTCTTCTAATTCTTTATAAGGCTTTTCTACGGTGGTGACAAAAATTGCCCGGTAGATAAATAGATAAGCAACGGCTTTATAAATATGGCCTAAGATATTGTAAACATCGGTTACATCAGCATAGAGAGTGAAGAAAAATTCACTCATAGCCATGATGCATGTTGCCCCTAACAAAGCCGCTGCATGATAGGGCTGAGGATAGCGCATACGATAAAAAAGTATCATTGCCGTGATCAGATTAAATGCGATGATGGTATATTCAGTGTTGACTTTTAAGGGAGTAAGCCCCTGATCCTGCATAAAAAAAAGATGGGGGATCAAGTCGTAGTTAAATAGGACCAGCCAGTGGATAGCACCTATGTAAATGAGGATGATTCCTAGAAGCAAGTAATTATAAACTTTAGAACTGAGACTTTTTATCGGGAAAAAAAGAAATGAAATAAGCCCAATCGAAGAGAGTAATCTGGCCGCCAGCCAGAAATCAATCCCCTTATCCGCACCGCTTGGGGTCACAAAATCGGGCATGCCGTCATAGGAGATAATATGTGAAAAATCAAGTACGGCTACTCCAAAAAATATCGTGGATAGAAGAACTATATTCGCAGGTAATCGATTGCTGTAGGTATTCCATCCGACGACAAATATAAGCATTGCAATAATTATGGAAAGCGTTTCAAGAGCACTGTGCAGAGGCAAGTAGTCTTTCAAACCCTGCGCTTGGATGATGGGAGGCAAAAGAACAATTATAAGCATTCCGATAAACATTAGAAAGACGATAATCGCGATGTCCCGGACACCAGGGTAATGGCTGGTATCGATGTAAAAAAAGTTTTTAGAATTTGCTAACCAACTTTTACAATTCACTGTATGACCCTTTGCAAAATTGCATAATTATCTCAAGCTCGCAATGCTTAAAGAGCCTGCCAATTCACTTTGTTGAAGTTACTATCCAAAACGGTAGGGGTTGCTCTGACTTCAGCTTCTTGGGATATCTCTTTTTGTTTGTTGATTATTTCCATAAACCGTTCTTCCTCATTCGCACTTAATACCAGCTTTTTGTACTCTTCTGAGCCATTGGCCAATGCTATTAGCCGCTCCCCCATCTCATTGCCGTCTTTGCCTTTTAGTATCCATTTGCTCATCGGTATTGCCTGGGCGTGGAATGGCAATGGGAACAAATAGATTTTGAAGGTATATTTTTCTTTTAGCGTTGCCATGATCTTTTCAAATGTTTTACAGTAGGGACATTCAGGATCGGTGAAGACATACAAGACCTGCGGGCCTTTCCCATAACTGAATGCCTCTTTACCTACGAGAATATTTTTATCTATAGGGAAAGAGACTCTTTCTTTGGTATCGGTATAGATCGCGTTACCCATGATAATGATTTTTTTATCTTTAGTCACATAAAAATCGAAAGGAATTTTCGGCTGACCGACAGCTACGCGGGTCGGTTCTCCCTTGACGAGGTAGATGTTACCCTCATCTTTGACTTTGAGTATATTGATTTGGTTTTCTTGGATGATGCTAAGGGTACTTAACTCAGTGATTAGTGCGTCATTCGCCATAAGTATCGTTGCTGTTGCAAGTATCGCTATTAGAGTCTTTTTCATCTTCTTTCCTTTTTGCATTATTCTATCAGAATTTTAGATGTTTTAGGGTTCCAATAGCTCGTAACTAATACATTGAGGCGGTGTGAAAAAAAAGGTTTAGTACTGCGTATTGATGAGAACTTTGCGTTCGCACTTGCAATCTTCAAAATAGACCCAGCGCTCTTCATACACAGGGCCTTCTCTCCAACTCTCATCAGACTGCTGTACAATGGCACCATGTGGAGTATCTCGAATGATGGTTGTCGGCGGTGAAGTATAAATAACTGTTGGCTGTGGATCGTAAACAACTGTCTGTCGAGAGACGGCAGAACCTAATATGCCTCCCAGAACAAAGGGGAAAAGCCAGCCGCCATGACCAACATAATAGCCGCGACTGCCTCCATGTGCATAAAGCGACCCGGATGCCATCAGAACCGCTAGGGTTAGTAAGATTATTTTTTTCATTTCTGACTCCTTGAAATGGTGCAGTTTATTTCGTTAAAAACTAAAAGAGTTGGTCACTTTTATTTCTTTAAGCGGCTCATCACTCATTTTTGCAATGTCTTGATCACGGTATTTGGCATAGTTGATGTAACCGGTTAGGACATTTTCAGACTTGGTTTCATATTGTATGACACATCGGCGCACGGTTTGATAAGTAGTTCTGGTATCACGGGCACCGCTTTGTCCGATCATTGTTCCCACAGTTGCACCCCCGATAGTTGCAGCAACTTTTCCGCTTCCGCCACCGATTTGATGACCTAATACACCTCCGATAATGCCTCCGACTATTCCGCTCATAGCACTGCTTCCGCCACTTTGCTGCTGAATCGCCACTTGCTGATCCTGACATACCTCGTGCGGAATATTTTTGATGATATTGGAATAAACCGGTTGTGAACGGGTAACGGGCACATATTCAATATCTCTTGTAACCGTATTGGACGAAGGCTCTATTTCATAATTATTCGGTTCAGCTATCGCTGCTGTGGCTAGAACGAGACAAACCGCTAATAAATTTGTTTTCATTTGCACATCCTTCATTTATATTTATTGTATCAAATATTATTGTACTAAAAAATTGTGAGTTTATTATGAAAGAAATGGAAAGGTGAGAATATAAAGTATGTTTTTCAGCGCACAGGCTGAAAATTGAGAGATTAACCTCTGCTTGTGACCTCTAACAAGTGGTAGCCGAATTGGGTTTTGATAGGACCGTATAATACACCGACATCACCGCCAAAGACTGCCTGGTCAAACTCAGGAACCATTTGGCCAGGACCGAATTTACCAAGATCTCCGCCTTTTCTTCCTGATGGACATTTAGAATTTTCTGCCGCAGCGCTTTCAAAAGACTCACCATTCTCGATTTGTGCTTTGAGTGTGTTACATTCTTCTTCTGTCGCTACTAAAATATGTCGTGCGGTTGCCCATGCCATAATGATCCTTTTGAATTTTTATGAAATTCTACTCTATTTTTGGGATTTTATAACTTTCTTTTGTCGTCGAGTATGTCTTCCGTTTCGGTTCGGATGTAGGAGCTTTTTTTGGTTTCAGCAAGAATTTGGTGCAATCGGCTTAAAACGATTTGAGAAGATTTTGAAGTATCAAAAGTGTCGAGTGCGATGCAAGTGGTAAAATTATTAAAATACTTGTCCAAACTGTGTACGGTATTTTGGGATGCTTTGTAGGAGTTTTCATGTGAGGTGTATGCAAAAATGATAAAGTAGTGATTGTCATCAAGAGAGATTGCTTGATCGGTAATTCTGATATATTTGGATAATTCTACGATATTCAACGATTCTTCATGATATAACAACGCAAATGTTACGCTTAGACGAAATCTTTCAGATGTATAGTAGGCTTTTTTTACGAGTACATCAACCCGCTTTAAGATATCAGAATCCATTGCATCCCAAATTTTTATTTATATTAAGTGAAGAATAAAGTATTATAACTTAATTTTAAGAGATTAAGTTATACATGGTCAGCGTTGTGGTTAGAGAAGATCAGCACCTTTTTGGGTCAATACCAAAGTAACGCCGTCTGGTTGTACTTCGATGATAGCGTCATTGGTGAGTTCATCCATTGCTCTTGTAAAGAGTTTGTCTTGTTTCGGATCCAATTTTTTCAAAATATTTTTGATCACGTCTGACTTGTTCATAACATGACCCTCGGCCGCTCGGCTTGATTTAAACCAATTCATAAACATCATCTTGATCTCATTGACTTGCAGAGTCTCTAGATTTTCTTTTTTCGGCGGTGCTTTGCGCGTAAAGTTTTGAGGGGGATTTGCATAATTTCTTTTTGGTGTTGTTTTTCTGTCAGTGTGTGAGGGTTTGATGGTGGTTCCTTGAGTATTGTGTAATCAGTTACGTAATTGTATAGACTTTTGCTTAATCACTCACAACTTGACTTCTTTTCCGTGGATTTTGAAGATGAAGTAATGTTGAGAGAGGGCATGCATCCCGCCCACTCAGGAGAGTGGAAAGGAGGGAATAATGTGGAGGTCGCAGTTATTGTTACCGACGGTCACGGTCAAAATAAGTCCAGCATTTTGTCATTTTTCCACTGGAAAATTGCTGATCAACCATGCAAAAACATGCAGACATATTCTTCATTCCCACCATATCCCTGCCCGTATACTCATCATAGGGGTTCATTGTTTTTTGGCAGATTTCTTCTTTGGTCATACCAGCCTCAGGGGGAGCACCGAACCAGTTTTCCTCTCTACCTTGTCTGCATTCAAGCGGAATTTCTTTAATTATGCCTTTGCTCGATTTAGATTCATGCACTTCAATGATTTCTCCACTTTTGCCGCAACTTGCAGGAGATTGCGCAAACACCTGTGCAGTGCCAAACAAACTCAAAGTTGCCAATAAAAAAACGATAGACTTCATACTCATCTCCTTTTTTTGTATAACATTATTTAAGAAAATGTTATACAACTATTGATTAAATAAAACTTATTTAAATATTTTTCTAAGCTTCTAGCCGAATTCTTCCTATGGCGTATTGGTGTACTAGGGATGAAATAATAGTTTGGTAGTGTGGAATGACCTCTATCTTAATTTACCGTAAATTTCTGTCTCGTGACTATTCCCCAATAGAGGTCATCATAGCACTCTTCAGTATACTCTGTCTCGATAAAAGAGTTTATTGTTTTACGCCAAAATGCGGTGGCGTATTGGGCTCCCTGAATCTGTTTGATCTCCCAATCTCCGGGATAGTCTCTCCAAATAGTGTGGGCAAACTTCATTCCGATACCGTTTTTTCGAAAATAGGGGATTATGTAAAACTCACATACCTCGTAGGCTTGAGCCTCTTTACAATGGATTGCAGCGATTCCGGCAGGGACATTGTCGATTACGAGTAAAAAGCCTAGTGTATCCTCTCCTAGATGGGTATCGAGTTCGAACAGACCAGAATCATTCGGTTTCTTTCCTGTGATAGCTGAGAACTCAGCTTCGTAGCATTGCATGAGGTTGTGATAGATATGGGAATTGGTTTCGGTAACAGGGGTGATTTTCATGAGATTTGGCAGTGCTTTTTCCTCATATCATACCGCTTTTTCGTAGAGTCTTTCGGGGGCAATATCTACTTCACCATCCCATACCAATGTGCCGTAATCAATCGTAAAGTTTTTAAAATAGTCGATGTGTCCAAAATTGGCAAATACGCCGCCGCGTTGGGTGTATTCTGAGAGATCGACGATACCATGCTTACCGTCTTCAAAAGTCATGGCGATTTGGTAATCGTGCAGGTAATGGGCATCGACAACGGTGTATTTCATATCTACTCCTTATTTCAAAGGTTCAATTTTATGCGGTTATTGTAGCAGAATTTTATTTTGTGGGTAAAAGAGGTGCATTCCCACTTCGGGAGAGTGGGAACGAGGGAAAAGGTCATTTAAGAGTAGTTAATAGTTTTCAAAAATTAAATAATCATTGCAATGTAATGAAGCACCCATCAAATCTGGAAATAATGTTGAATTACTGATGTTCATCCTATTTAAATAACGTAAACAGTTATCTAAATCTTTCGAAGGTATATTGATTTTGATAAGCACACAATAGTTTTTCGTCTCAGGTATATTCATATTTAATTTTGAAACCCAGTCTTCTAATGGCATATTGTTTGGACCTCTTGTAAACAATCCTCTTTGATTTACCAATCTATTGTTCTCATCACTGAGAGGATGAAAAAGTTTTACAGTCGGTTTATGTCCATTCACTTCCTTAATTAATTCATTACTTTTAATAGAATCATTAATTATCTTGACACTATTTTGCCATAAAGCATATACAGAACATTTTTCACTTTTTTCTTTTAACGCTACAGAAGCAGCAAAATAAAGTGCAATGAATGGAGATTGTGTCCAATCTAATAGAGGAGTATTTAATCCATGATGCTGACCTAATGCCCACCAGTCATTGTCATCGTTGAGAATAGACGGATTTTTACCTCGTCGAGATCTAATTTCATATTTAAACCGTTCTAAATGTTCTTCTCTTATTTCTGAAGATGGATCAGTAACTATACGATCTATTGTAGGTTCTAATTTCCAAGTATGATCTCCATGCCCACGATAAATATAATTTGTGTGGTTGAGCATTTCTTCATTAATATATTCTCCAAAACATTTCCAAGAATCAAGCGCACATTCAAAAAAACCATTTTCTATTTCTGTTTCTGTCCAGCAATTTTTATTTGATGCCATTGATCAAAAATCCTTAAAAACAAAATAACATGTAATATACAGTAAATGTTGTAAAAATTAATAAAAATGATTCACTTTTGAGTTTGTGGAAGTAATGAAATATAAAATTAGTTTATTCCCACTTTCGTGGGAATGATGGAGAGATTACAGCGCCTTAGCCATAATACGGTTAAGACGTGCGATAAACCCTGCAGTATCGGCAAGGGTTTCGCCCTCATAGAGTTTCGCCTGATCGAGCAATACGTGCGCTGCATCGTCGATGAGAGCTACATCTGCTGAATCACTGAGCTTTTTGATCAACTCATGGTTCGGGTTGATTTGTAGGATTTGTTTTGGTGCTGGGATGTCGCCACCCATGTTCCCGAACTGTTTCATCATCTGTGCCATCATGTAGCCTGAATCTTCTTTGTCCACTTTGATACAGACCGCTGAGTCTGTAAGGTCAAACGTGGTTTCGACTTTGGATACGTCATCACCCAATGAGCTTTTGAGCTGAGCGATAAACGATTCTAGCCCTTTTGCTTTTTCTTCATGTTCTTTTTTCTCTTCTTCGGTCTCTTCGAGTTTTGCATCGGTAACGTTGATGAGTTTGAACTCTTTGTACTCGTTTACCATTGGGAAGACGATGGTGTCGATCTCTTCGTTGAGTACTAGTACATCAATCCCTTTTGCTTTGAAACGCTCAAGGCTCGGAGAGTTTTTGAGCATTTGCAGAGACATCTTCGCAGTGATGTAATAGATCTCTTTTTTCTCAGCATCAACACCCTCTACAAACTTGCTGAACATAACAGGCTCGGCAGAGTTTAGGGTGTTGAGTTTGAGAAGCTCCATGATTCGCTCACGGTTGCCCATGTCGCTGTAGAGACCCTCTTTGAGAACGTTGCCGAACTCTTTGTAGAATGCGTCGTATTTCTCTGTATCGTTTTCAGCAACTTTTGAAAGCTCACCGAGAACTTTTTTGACCGATGCGTTTTTGATCTTGCTCATCACTTTGTTGCTTTGCAAGATCTCACGGCTGACGTTCAATGGAAGGTCAGCAGAGTCGATTACCCCGCGTAAGAAACGCAAGTACGTCGGCATAAGCTCTTTTTCATCATCAGAGATGAAAACGCGGTTAATGTAGAGTTTGACACCGCTTTGGTAATCAACACGGTACAAGTCCATCGGCGCTTTGGATGGGATATAGAATAGGGTAGTGTACTCGAGTGACCCCTCTGCCTTGTTGTGCATCCACATCAACGGTTCAGCAGAATCATGAGCGATGCTGGAGTAGAAATCTTTGTATTCATCGTCGCTAATATCAGATTTGCTGATCGTCCACAGAGCGTTTGCTTTGTTGATTTGAACGTTATTGGTTACGTTAGAACCTTTTTCTTCACCCTCTGCCGGTGCTACGTACTCTTCCTTGTCCATGAAGATAGGGAAAGGGATGTGGTTAGAGTATTTTTTGATGATAGTTTCGATACGGTGTGCTTCTAGGAACTCGTCCTCATCGTCTTTTAGGTGCATGATGATCGAGGTACCGTGTGTGTCGCGCGTTGCTGGTTCTAGGTCATACTCGCTGCCCGCCATTGAGCTCCACTTGTATGCGCTCTCTTCACCCGCTTTGCGGCTGATGACTTCGACTTTATCCGCAACCATAAATGCCGCGTAGAAACCTACACCAAACTGGCCGATAAGATTGGAATCTTTTTTCTGATCGCCTGAGAGTTGTGATAAAAATGCTTTGGTTCCTGATTTTGCAATCGTTCCGAGGTTTTCAACAAGATCGGTTTCATTCATACCGATACCGCTGTCGCTGATGGTAAGGGTTTTCGCCTCTTTATCAACGATAATATCAATACGAGGGATAAACGTGATCCCCTTGTAAGCATCATCGGTGAGCACAAGCATGTTGAGCTTGTCGAGGGCGTCTGAACCATTCGATACGAGTTCGCGAACAAAGATTTCTTTGTTCGAATAGAGCGAGTGGATCATTAACTGTAAGATTTGTGAAACTTCGGTTTGAAACTGATGTTTTGCCATGTGACTGTTTCCTTTGATGGTTAAAATTTAGAAGTGTGATTTTAACGAAATAGTATTAATAATGCAAGAAGTATCAATAAAGTTTAGTCTATAAGACTAATACTTTATGCGTGTAAGATAAAGACCGTTGTGTGGTGCGATACTCGTACTGTGGCGTTTAATGCCGTTTAGCTGTTCGATAAGCTGCTCTCTAGTCGCTTTGCCGTTGGAAATACGCAGTAAAAATCCGACCATCAGGCGGATTTGGGAGCGGAGGAAACCGTTTCCCTCAAAGACGAGGATAAAGTAGTCCTTGTGCGTATACGCGTAAGCACGGTAGATACGGCGAATATAGTGTTCCATATCGTCACCGCTTTTTTTGAAGAGTTCAAAGTTGTGGTCACCTTGAAACGCAGTGATAGCATCACTGATTACTTCACGGTTGAGGGAGGGAACAAAGGTGACAAAATCATCTTCAAAAGGGTTACTGATTCCTTCTTTGAAGATATAGCGGTAGACCCGTTTTCGTGCGCCGTAGCGGGCATGAAATTCAGGTGCAACAAATTCGATACGGCGGATACGAACAGAAGGTGGGAGTTGAAGATTGAGCATGTCTTTGAGCCGTCGCAGATCGGTCCAAAAGTGGGGAAGATCAATGTGCATCACCTGATGGGTCGCATGAACGCCCCGATCGGTTCTCCCTGACCCTTTAGGCACGGAAGCGATTTTGAGGCGCTTGAGCGCTATGGTGAGGGTTCCTATGACGGTATTGGTCGTCGTGGGCTGCTGTTGCGAACCCATGAACGCTGAACCGTTATAGCTCAGGGTGATCTTGGCACGATTCAAAAGCGATTACCCACCAAGCGTCGGTAAAAAGTATAGGTGATCGCTACCCAGAGTACGGCAACCGTCGGTATCGTCCAAAAAACGAGCCATTTTTGCAGCAGGATAGCCGAGGCGTAAAAGGTGACGATACTCAAAAAGAGCCAGAGGTAGATCCACCGTTTTTGATGGCGTGCGTGTACAACACCGAGTGCGACGATGAGGAAGACGGACAGCAGGGGGAAGAGACTCAGCAGGGTATTGGTAATGAGGAGCTTTTGCTTAAAACTTGCCTCTTTGTAGTTTTCCCAATAGCCGATAATCCCGTTATAAGTATGAGCGTTTTTTTCCATGGTGTCATTGATTTTAAGCGTTTGGAACTTCATATGTTTAAAAGTCTTGTCGTCGTAGCTATATCCCTCACCGTTGTGAAGTTTCAGCTGTAATAGACCGTGATTATTGAGAAGTTCCGCTTCTTTTGCAACGATGAGAATCTCTTCTTTTTGCTCTTTATTGAACAGGACAATCCCGCCATATTTACGATTATCATTGTCGCTCTTGTTGATAAAAAGCATCCAATCTCCAAAGTGGTGACCGAATTCAGACGCGGTGAGATTGAATTTTGCCTCGCTTTTTTTGGCTTGACTGAAACTTTTGTTGATGTGATTGATGTAGGGGGTGATCACCAAAAAATTGATCAGCAGCAGAAGGCTGAGGGTAAAAGAGGGAAGGGCCAAGATCCGTACCAAAAAGCGCGGTGATATTCCCATCGAGAAGACCACAACCATCTCATTGTCATTGGAAAGGCGAAAGAGGGTCAGTGCCGCAGAGACAAAAAAGGCGATAGGAAGGGTGTAAAAAAGAAGCTCAGGAAGAGCAAACACATAGAGCTTCCCCATCTCAGAGAGGTTCAGTGAGATGACGGAGGTCAGTGTCGCAATTTTGATTAGAAAGATAACCGATGCAATGGTAAACAGCGGTATAAAAATTGAGAAAAACAGAACGTTTAAATGGGAAAAGATGTAGTGACGTAATTTACCCATAAAGCGCTTCCAAATACAGTGAAATTTGGGTGTTAAACATCAATACGATCCACATGGCCATGGCCAAAAACGGGATAAACGGGAGTTGTTGTGATTCTTCGTCATCGGTACGTGTCAGCATGAGCGCGGGAAGGGCCAAGACGGCAGCAAGAAAAATAGCGACAAGGGCCAGCTTGACTCCCAATACGGCACCCATGGTTGCGGCTATCATAATGTCCGCTTCCCCCATCGCCTCTTTTTTGATCGCGTAGGAGAGGTAAAAACGCAACAGGGTAAATCCTCCGGCGAACAGCAATGCATTCGTGAAATGAGTTACAAATTCCCCAAACGTTGCGACACTGAATATGGCAAATGTGAGAGCGGACAGATTAATACTGTCAGGGACCATCTTGTAGCGAAAATCAATAACGGAAAGGGCAAGGAGAAGTGCAAATACCATCGCGATACCAAATGCCTGGTAAGTGATACCAAGTTTCCATGCAGCACACAAAAAGATAAGGCCACTGATGAGTTCGACAACAGGGTACTGAATGGATATCTTGACACCGCAAAATGCACATTTACCACGCAATACGATCCATGAGAGGAGGGGAACATTGTGCCATGCACGCAATGGAGTATTGCAGCTCATACAATGAGAAGCGGGAAAAGAGACACTTTGGTCAAGTGGTGTGCGAAGGATTAACACATTGAGAAAAGAACCGATCATGATCCCTACTGTAAATACTAATATCAATTCCATTAATTAAGTCCTCCAAAACGTCGTTCAACTTTTTTAAATTTATGTATGATTTTTTCCAACTCATCGATTGTGAATTCAGGCCACAAGGTATCGGTAAAAAAAAGCTCGGCATACGCTGACTGCCAAAGCATAAAATTAGAGAGGCGGTGATCCCCTCCGGTACGAATCAATAGATCAACATCCGTTGCGCAGTCTAGCGTTTGTGATATTAAATCAAGGGTAATAGGGGTCTGTGCTACTTGCAATGCAGCTGCGGCACGGATGATCTCGTCACGCCCGCCGTAATTGAGCGCCAAACTTTGAATAAGTCCTGTGCAATGCTGAGTCGATTCTTGGACCTCGTTGATCGTTTTTTGCAATGAAATTGAAAAGCCGGACAGATCGCCGATAGGCTGAAAACGGATATTCCCTTCCAAATAGGTCGGCAATTCTTTTTTTAGATACTTTTGGAGCAGCTTCATCAAAAATTCGACTTCAAGTTTTGGGCGTTTCCAGTTTTCGGTACTAAAAGCGTAGAGGGTTAAGCGGTCGATTTCGGGATGCTTGGCGCAGTAGGTAGTAATGGTGCGTACGATCTCAGAACCTTTTTCATGTCCAAAGGTACGGTTTTTTCCCTGTGCTTGTGCCCATCGGCCATTTCCGTCCATGATGATTGCGATATGACTGGGGTTATTGTTCATAATACCGATGCTTGGTCGATGATACTCAGTGAAAGGGTAAGTTTGTCTGCTTTTGCAAACGCAACATTCTCATTTTTGGTAATGAAGTTTATGGCATTGCTGTCGCTTCCAAAAGTATTGTTTTCATTGATGATGTTCAGACAAACCGCGTTTACCCCTTTGCTCGTGAGAAGGTTTTGTGCATTTTGGGTGGCTGTAGAGGGATCCATTTCCGCTTTGAATGCGACGGTCTTGATCCCTTCTTTGTTGCAAGAGGCGATAATGTCACTGTTTTTTTTCATCGCTATGTTCCATGTTTCTCCGAGCATCTCTTTTTTGAGTTTTCCGCTTTGAGGATGGGTTGGTATGTAGTCGCTGATCGCTGCTGCCATAAATAAAAAGGGCTCTTTTTGGATCAAACCAATTGGTTCGTCATGGATCAGGGAGGGTTTTGAGAGTTTTCCCTTCTTTGCAATACGGATAGAATCGGTCAAATACTCTTCCATTTCTGCAGAGCTTTCTACGTCAATGGTGTGAATGGTATTTGGCAAATTATTCTCAAAACGCGTTGAGATAAGGTTGACATCGGCACCGCGTACATACAGTGCAGTAGCAAGTGCTGAAGCCATTTTCCCACTGGAAAAATTACTGATATAACGGACATCATCGAGGCGTTCGATGGTTCCTCCTCCTGTGACGATGACACGTCGATCACTCCAAAAGGCATTTCTCATGAGGATACGTGCTGTGTTCCAAAATATTTCTATAGGTTCTGCCATGGCTCCATCACCAACCGTTTCACAGGCGAGTTCTTTGGTCTGCGTAGAGACTACTTCGTAGTTCGCAATCGCGAGCATTTTGAGCGATGCCTGAATCATCGGATTTTGTATCATGTGGGTGTTAGCTGATGGGGCGATGAGTTTCATCCCTGGGAAGGCTAGGGCACATTGGGTCAAAATAGTATCGGCAAGACCATTTGCCAGTTTGGCGATGGTATTGGCAGATGCAGGGGCGATGACCATGATATCAGCCCATTGCGATGTTTTGATATGATTAAAATCATCTGCCCAGGATTCATTTGAATCATCAAGGACACGGTTATGGCTAAGTGCTTCGAAACTCAAGGGTGCGATGAATTTTTTGGCAGAAGGGCTCATGACGACACGAACATCGGCACCCGCTTTGGTATACAGGCGCAACAGTTCGAGTGATTTATACGCGGCGATGGAACCTGTGACCCCTAAAAGTATTTTTTTACCATCTAACAAATTCGTAGGGATAAGCATTACGCGCCTTTGCCGAAAAATTTAGTAAAAAAGCCGGCTACTTTACGGATCGGGGTACGGCTGAGGATGAGGATATCGCTCTCATATTTACCGGATGTGACGGTCGTTCCTGCGGCGATCATGACGTTGTCGGCGATCTCTACTGGAGCTACGAGCTGGGTGTCACTTCCGATAAAGACATTTTTACCGATGATCGTTTTATATTTATTGACACCGTCGTAGTTACAGGTGATGGTTCCCGCACCGATGTTGGTTCCCTGATCAATGGTAGCATCCCCTATATAGCTCAGGTGTCCTGCTTTTACACCGTTGAGTGTTGATTTTTTGACTTCAACGAAATTTCCGATATGTGTACCCTCGATCACGCTAAGCGGACGGATATGACCCATGGGTCCGATGTCCGAATCACGGATAACGCTTTGCTCAATCACGCTATACGCTTTGATGTGTGAGTTTACAATTAGCGTATCACCACAGAGACGTACGCCGTTTTCGATGATGGATTCTCCCTCAAAACGGACCCCTTCTTCGATATAGATCGTTTCGGGCAATTGCATAATAACCCCTGCATCCATCCATGTACGGCGGATTCTATCCATCATAATGATTTCAGCATTTGCAAGGTCAAATTTGGAGTTCACTCCTTTGAATTCTACTTCTTCGACAATCAACGGGGATATTTCCAAGCCGTCAGTACGAGCAAGGGCAATGACGTCGGTGAGATAATATTCACTTTGAGCATTTGCATTGGAGAGTTTTGGTAAATAGGTTTCTAAAACGCTACGTTTGAAGGCATAAACCCCTGCATTGACCGTGAGGATGGCTTTTTGCGCATCGGTTGCGTCTTTTTCTTCGACTATGCGCAGAACATGACCGTCTTGGATAACCACGCGCCCGTAACCGCTCGAGTCTTCTAGCTCGATCACCGACATCACGATATCACTGTCACTTTTCATAAACTCCTTGACGGAGTGTTCGGTGATGAGAGGCATATCGCCATTGAGGACAAGGACATTGTCATGTTTGGGTTTGACGTCCATCATGGCACCGCCAGTACCAGGGAAGTTTTCAGTATCTTGTGTCACAAAGGTAAGGCCGTCAAAATAGCGCTCCATGGAAGCGATTACAGCATCTTTTTGGTGTGCCACAACGACAATAACATCATTACTGAGTGCACGTGCCGCTTTGATGCTATAATATAGCATTTCACACCCGCAAATTTCATGGAGAACTTTCGCTTTAGGCGACTTCATCCGACTCCCTTTTCCTGCAGCAAGGATAACAATGGAAAGAGAGTGTGGCATTAGGGCTCCTGAGAACAAATTGATGTTATTTTAGCAGAATTAATCGAGAACCACACTTAGTTTGTGGTATTATCGCCTACTTAAAAGACTTTCAGGGGTGATTATTTGGCTCGTTTATTAATGGTTATGCTTTGGATGGGCGCTACACTTTTTGCGGCTAGTAACCCCGTTCCCAGTATGAGCTTCAATTTGGCCTCCCCTGATACTCCCGCGCAAATGGTGAGTTCTCTCAATGTTTTGATGATGCTCACGGTGTTGTTTTTGGCACCGAGTTTGGTGCTTGTGATGACAACATTTACCCGTTTTGTTATCGTATTTGGCTTTTTGCGTCAGGCATTGGGAACACAACAAGTTCCTCCTACGCAGCTTTTAGTCATGCTGGCACTCATCCTCACGATATTTGTCATGGAACCCGTTGCAACCAAAGCATATGATGAGGGGATAAAACCGTACAGCGAGAATCTCATTACTTATGATGAAGCCTTTGAAAAAACGACCGATCCCTTCAAAAATTTTATGGTGCGCAATACACGAGAAAAAGATTTAGCCTTGTTCTTGCGTATCAGGCATATGCAAAACCCTCAATCGATCAAAGAAGTACCGCTTACTATCGTTATCCCTGCCTTTGTCATCAGCGAGCTAAAAACGGCGTTTGAGATCGGATTTCTCCTCTTTTTGCCATTTTTGGTTATTGACATGGTTGTGGCTTCCATCTTGATGTCTATGGGTATGATGATGCTACCGCCGGTTATGATCTCAATGCCGTTTAAAATTTTGGTTTTTATTATGGTCGATGGGTGGAATCTTCTCATCGGTAACTTGATTGCCAGTGTCAAGTAAGGGTACGTATGCAGTGTGAATATTTTGGATTATGCGGCAGCTGCCGTGTTTATGAGAGCGGATACGATGAACAGTTAAATGAAAAAAGCAACACAATCATCGACAGTTTTTTTCCTTATTATCAGGGAAAAATTGAGGTATTTTCTTCAGCCCAAGAGCGTTACCGCTACCGATCTGAGTTTAAAGTCTATCATGATGAGGGGACCGTATCGTACGCGATGAGCCGAATGGACAAGCAAGGATCGGTAAAAATTAGCGGTTGTTCGATAGTCTCACAGCCCATTGCTAACATCATGACCCCTTTGCTGGATGCTGTATGTGAAGCAAAGATTGAAGATAAACTCTTTGGCATAGATTTTCTCTCGACGCAAGCGGGTGAAGTGGTTGCCAGTTTATTGTATCACCGAGCATTGGATGAGCAGTGGCAGGAAATCGCCAAGGCGATAGCTGTCAAATTAGGCATCCACATCATCGGACGAAGTCGTAAGCAAAAACTCATTCTTTCTCAGGATTATGTGACCGAAACACTCAGAATAGGTGAACGAAATTATCGTTATGTTCATATTGAGAACAGTTTCACACAGCCCAATGCGCAGGTCAATGAGAAAATGATTGAATGGTCCCTCTCTCAACTGGATAATATTGGGGGAGATTTACTTGAACTTTATTGCGGTGCAGGGAATTTTACGATACCTTTTGCCGCTAAATTTGATCGCGTATTGGCAACAGAGATTTCAAAACCCTCCATTGTTGCGGCAAAACGCAATATGGAACTCAACCATGTGGATAACATACATTTTGTCCGTTTAAGTGCGGAAGAATTTACACAAGCATTGGATAAAACGCGCGTATTTAAACGTTTAGAGGGTGAGAACTTCGGTGATTATCAGCTTAAGACGCTTTTTGTTGATCCTCCTCGAAGCGGTTTAGGTGCCCAGCCGTGTGACTTCGCACGCCGTTTTGATCATCTTCTTTATATTTCGTGCAACCCTGACACGCTGCTTCGTGATCTCGAATTTCTAAGTAGCACCCATATCGTAGATTCTATGGCATTGTTTGATCAGTTCCCGTATACCCATCATTTAGAAATAGGGGTAAAACTTACCCGAAAGGTTTTGTCTTGAAAATAATTTTGCTTTCTTTATATGCGGCAAGTATCCTAATGGGTGCAAGCGGAGATTCTCAGTCGATTTTGAGGGAAGTGAGTGAATTGCGTCAGAAATATGATGAATGTCGTGCAAGTCAGGGTGAGATCAAGGGTATCGATCCAAAAGTATTGGCTGAGTCTAGGGATAAAAATCAAAAATTAGCCGTTGAAATCAATCAAAAAAACGGAGTTATTAAGAGCCTTGAGCAGACAATGCTTTTACGTGACCGTTCATACCGTGAGACCAATGCGCGGAATAAAAATCTCATAGCTCAATTGCATACACAAAACGTTACTGGGCAAGAGCGTGAAATGTTAAAAAGGGCCTTGATATCAGTCAAGGGAGAACTCGCGCTTGCTCAAAAGGAACTCAGGGGAGGCAGTTCGTCGATAGTGCGGATGCGTGAAGAATTACAAGCAACAAAATCAACCCTTGCCAAACTCCAGTCGCAGCCTCAAAAAGTTACAACACATGAAAAAATAGTGACTAAAGTGGTCGAACCGACTGATAAGATTCTTGCACTTCAGTCACAGTTGAATGCCGCGAATATGGTCATAACACAGTTACGAAGCGCACCGCAAAAGACGCAAGTACAGCAGCCTCAGGTGGTATATCAAGACCGAGTAGTTACTCAAGAAAAAGTAGTTTATAAGGACCGAATAGTAACCAAAGAAAAAGTGGTTTACAAAGATCGTCCAGTCGAAAAAATAGTGACAAAAACAGTTGAACCAACGGCAAAAATTCAAGCACTGACACGCGAACTCGCGAGCGCAAAAGCAACCATTGCTGACCTTCAGAAGAATGGGTCAAAAGTGATCTACAAAGACCGCGTTGTGACGCATGAACTGGTTGTCTACAAAGATCGTCCAGTCGAAAAAATAGTGACGAAAAAAGTCATTGTGGAAAAGCCGACCATTGATGAAACTACTCGACGAAAAATGGATAAATTAGCCTTAGACCTGGAGCGTCAAAAGAGCATTAATCTCAAACTTGCAAAAGATTTAGAAAAGACATCGGTTAAACGTAGTATTTCCGGGGCACTTCCGCCTCCACTGATTAACCCTCTCCCGCATACAACTGCTAAAACAATTTCGGCACCGGCTGTAAAAAAAGTGGCTTCTGCTGCGGCAATTCCATCGAACAATGCTAAAAAGTCAGCAGGGGTCTATCGTATGGCAAGCAATGCGTCGATTTATAATGGACCAAATGGGCGAGTAATCGATACCTGGGAGGCGCGTCGTTCATTTACCGGAAGCGGTGCGTCTGATGGATGGATTCATATTACAGGATATTTTGTTAACCGCGTTTTTCAGGGAACCGGTGAGGGAGAAGATCTATGGGTAAAAGAGAGTGATGCCATCCGTCGATAGATTATTTTACTTTATACATAAGTAAACAAGTAAGGATACTTGACTATAAATATAATTGCCATTATAATTTACTAAATTTATAAGGAATTATTATGTCAAAAGCATGCCCGCTACTTTTTCGACAAGTCGATGCCAATATTAGCAAGATGAGTGCTGTCGCTGTTTCATTAGGTGTTATCACTTATTTAGTAACGATGCAAAAATTCATTTTAATCTTTATCATCATTGATTTTATTCTCCGTCTTAGTAAACTAAAAGGGTTTAGCCCTATTTTTAGAGTCTCTTGTTTTATTAAGACATCCTTGAACCTTTCGACGCGTCTTGAAGATGCAGGGGCAAAGCGATTAGCCGCAATATTTGGTTTGACTTTTTCGATCGCTATGCTTGTTTTTGACATACTTGGATTCACATTTGGAATCTGGATTGTTGCTGCCGTTTTTATAGCATGTGTTGTGTTGGATCTGTTGTTTGATTACTGTATCGCGTGTCAGGTTTACAGTATGGCACGAAAGATTTATCCAAAGGGATTTGAATAATGGCGGCATTGTCTTCTAAAGCGATTTACGGATTAGCAGCAATGCATGTATTATCGCATGCGACGAATGGACGTTCGATGCAGGTGAAGGAAATCGCTGCTATGACGCAAATATCACATGGTTATTTGGAACAGCTTCTTTCGATTATGCGCCGTCAGAATTTAGTGATGAGCATACGAGGTGCATCGGGTGGATATAAATTAGCACGGCCGGCACATGAAATTGAAGTGATTGAAATCATAGAATCACTTGAGGGACCTTTCTATAAAATAGATGGAAATGTGGGGTCAAGTTTAATACTTGAATATTTTTGGAAAGAAATAGAAGATAAGATGAAAGGATTGTTCGGGTTAAAACTCTCCGAACTGGACCAGGCGTATCAGCCCCATTTTTATGAGATATAAACGCTCATAATGAGCGGTATCTTAATGCTTTGAATAATTTTCTTCGATTAGTTTTCGATTTTTTATCATCATGATTTCAATTTCGCGGGCATTTTTCCCATTGTATATACTATCAATGGAATAGATACTTTTTTGAATTTTAACTTCAACAGAAAAATTATTCAGTGTCTTATTTTTTTTCTTCGCTGACAGAAGTGATTTCAAGGAAGCAAACTTAGGTTTTTTAGGCTCAAGATAATGGGATATTAGGTTTTCGCTGACTTCATTTTTACTCATTAGGTACTCGTTGTGGGATTCTATTGTTTACAAAGCAAGAACTATTCCGTAAAATCATAAACCTTCACTCATTACGTACCAAAGACGCTCAATTTCGTGATTATCCAAGAACAGGGTTGAATAGTGCTCATACAACCATGAGAGTCCCTTGGAATTAATAGACAGAGTATGGGAACATTCTTGATGGGCAGGTAAAAATGCACGTATTAATGAAATCTCATTCTCTATGGGTTCGTTGCAAAAAAAACAATTCATTTGAGAGTGGAGTCTCCCCTCATGCTCTAATAACGAAACATATGCTTCTATTGCGAGTCGTTTTGGATTTTGGTCATTCCAGCGATTTGCGCAATCATTTAATAATTGGTAATAAAAGGGACCGATCTCTTCTGAACTGGAAATATGGGGATAAAAGAGGGATATGAACTGTTGCCAAATGAGGATTCGATTATATTCCCCCATCCAAGAGTACCCTAAGTGGATTACATCCTTCATTCGAGGAATGGAACTTTTTAGGGAATTTTCGGACTCATAATCAATTTTAAAGCCCAAGTTTATCGGACTGTGACGTGCACCATAAAAGCGATAAAGCGTTGTTAAGCAATCCTCGGATATGATTGTTACTATCATATCTTCGTCACGGACACGGCTAAGTTTGATTATAAATCCCTGCATTGTTGCTTCTAAACTACACTTTTATTTGGTATTTTTTTTAATTATTACCGTATTTTAAAGCTTTTTAACCAAATAGTTGGTAAAATAAAGAAATTTTGATCCTCTTTAAACTAGTTATGTTTAAAAAGAGATTAAATACAAATAATTTCCGGAATTTTCCGATGCATAAGGTGATATCTCAGTGGAATACCAAGATTTATTACGATCATTTAAAGATAACTGCGGTTTCGGTCTGATCGCCAACATTAAAAACCGTCCTTCTCATGAAACGCTTGAAAATGCAATTACCGCCTTAGAGCGTATGATGCACCGAGGCGCAGTAGCGGCAGACGGTAAGACAGGTGACGGAAGCGGTTTGCTTCTCTCTATTCCACAGGATTTTATGCGTGTATGTGCCGCTGAAAAAGGGATTGAACTTCCTGAAATGTATGCGATTGCTGTTGTATTTACCCGTAATCCAGCGCAACTTATTGAATTGGAACGTATTTGTGCAACCAATGATTTAAAAGTTGTTCTAGACCGCGTTGTCCCTGTAGATACTAATGCCCTAGGCGAGCAAGCATTGCGCAGTCTTCCTGAAATTCACCATATCTTTATTACCCCTAATTCCTTGATGGCAAGTCAGCGTTTTGATGCTCTCCTTTATTTAAGTCGTAAAGAGACAGAGCATAAGTTCGTTGCTGATGAAGATTTTTATATCCCCTCAATGTCTACGAGAGTCATTTCGTACAAGGGGCTGATCATGCCCACGCACATTAAAGAATTTTATACTGATTTTCAAAATGATAATTTTAAAATTTCGTTTTCTCTCTTTCACCAGCGTTTTTCAACGAATACTCTGCCAAAATGGCGTTTGGCTCAACCTTTCCGTGCGGTAGCCCATAATGGAGAGATCAACTCTGTTGAAGCAAATCGTTTTAACGTAGCGGTAAAATCCGAATCAATAACGAGTGAAGTTTTCACGGATGAAGAGATTGCACGTCTTTTGCCAATCTTACAGCCGCACGGTTCAGACAGTGCCAGTGCCGATAACTTCTTTGAGTTTTTGATTGCAAATGGTATGGATTTCTTTAAAGCAGCTCGTGCGATTATTCCAGCCCCATGGCAGAATGCTCCACAAATGGATCCGCAGCTAAGAGCATTTTATGAATACCACTCGACCGTTTTTGAAGCATGGGACGGTCCTGCAGCATTTTCATTGACCGATGGTCGCTATATTGGATGTGTCTTGGATCGTAACGGTCTTCGTCCATCCAAATACATTATTACGCATGATGACACATTGCTCATCGCGAGTGAATATGGGGTTATTGACATCCCTGAAGAGAATATCAAAGAGCGCGGACGTTTGCAATCAGGTCAAATGATTGGTCTGGATTTAAAGTTCGGAAAAGTATTAAAAGATGAAGATATCAATGAATATCTAAAAACGTCCAATCCGTATATGACGTGGCTCAATGAGCATTTAACCTACCTTCAAGAACATGTTGAAAATCAATATGTTACCAAGTGTGATGAGGGCACGGTAGATGAACTTATTCAGCGTCAGCGTTATTACAACATCACGCAAGAAATCGTTGAACAAGTGATTGAGCCTATGATGCGTGATGGAAAAGAAGCCGTTGGATCGATGGGTGATGATACCCCTCTTGCGGCTTTTAGCAGCGTTCAACGCAGTTTTAGTGATTTCTTCAAACAACGTTTTGCACAAGTCACTAATCCGCCGATTGATCCGATTCGTGAAAAAGTGGTTATGAGCTTGAACACCGGTTTTGGTGAGACACACAATATTTTAAATGAAATACCATCTCATGCCAATCGTCTAAAAGCAATCTCGCCAATTATGCTCAAAGAGAAATTAGAGGTATTGAAATCGTTTGGAGATAAAAAATCCCCGCGCTATAACGCTTCTTTTACGTATAAAACTTTCTCTACAGCTTATAAGGGTACTTTGAGAGATGCTTTGCAGGCCTTGGTTCTTGAAATCACGAATGCGGTTAAAGAAGAAGGCATACGTATCATTATTCTTGATGACAGCAGTTTTGACAGTGAGCATAAGACAATACCAATGTTAATGGCTGTTGGAAGAATCAGTCGTGCATTGCTGGATGCTAAAATACGACATTTGGGATCGATTATTGCCTCTACGTGTGAAGTTGTTGATTCACATAGTGCTGCAACGTTGATTGCATACGGTGCAAGTGCTGTCTATCCAAGTCTGCTTTTTGCAACAATCGCTGCACGTGTAAAGCAGAGCAATGAAGATGAAACCAATTGTGCGGAAGCATTTAAAGCAGCTCATTACGCTCTTAACGGTGGGTTATTGAAAATCATGTCCAAAATGGGAATAGCTACTATTGGATCCTATCGCAACTCCGGCTTATTTGACATTATGGGTTTAAGCCGTGAAATTGTGGACGATTGTTTTGGGGATTCGCATGCAATGATTCCTGGATTAACGTATGAAGATATTGATGAGCGCTTAACAAAATACCATAAAGAAGCATTTGAACAAAATGGTTTTAATCGTATTTTTCCACTTAAAATAGGCGGATTCTACAAGTTTTACAATGGACAAGAGCATCACGATTTCAATCCAGATGTTATTCATGCTATTCATCGTGTTTCCAAAAGCGGAAAGCGTGAAGATTTTGATTACCTTACTTCATTGGTAAATAAGCGCGGTCAAAAATTTATTCGTGATTTCTTTGAATTTAAATCCGATAGAGCCAGTATCGAACTTTCAAAAGTTGAGTCCAAAGAAAAAATATTCAAGCGTTTTGCATCGGCTGCAATGAGTTTGGGATCTATCTCTCCTGAGGCTCATGAGTGTCTGGCAGTTGCGATGAACACCATTGGTGCTCAGAGCAATTCAGGTGAAGGCGGTGAAGATTCAGCACGTTTTGATACGTTGAAAAACTCCAAGATTAAACAAGTGGCATCTGGACGATTTGGGGTAACACCGGCGTATTTGCGCAGTGCTGAAGAGATTCAGATAAAAGTAGCACAAGGAGCAAAACCGGGTGAGGGCGGTCAGCTTCCTGGTCACAAGGTTTCACCTTTGATTGCACGTTTACGTCATACAACACCGGGTGTTACACTGATTTCTCCTCCTCCGCATCATGATATCTATTCGATTGAAGATTTGGCACAGCTTATTTTTGACATGAAACAGGTCAATCCTAATGCGGTAGTGGCTGTTAAACTCGTTTCTGCAGCAGGTGTCGGTACGATTGCCGCAGGTGTTGCCAAAGCGTATGCTGATAAAATTGTTATCTCTGGCGGAGATGGCGGTACGGGTGCGGCACCATTGACATCGATTAAATTTGCGGGCAATCCATGGGAACTTGGGCTTTCTGAAGCGCATAATGCTTTAAAGGTGAATAATCTGCGCGGACTTGTACATCTTCAAACGGATGGCGGATTAAAAACAGGGCAAGACGTCGTAAAAGCAGCACTTTTAGGTGCAGAAAGTTATGCATTTGGTACAGGTGCATTGACGATTATCGGGTGTAAATTACTGCGTATTTGTCATGTCAACAAGTGTTCCGTCGGAATTGCTACCCAAAATGAAAAATTACGAAGTGAGTATTTTACGGGAACCGTAGAACAGTTGATTAATTACTTTACCTATTTGGCAGAAGATGTACGTCAAATCATGGCAAAACTCGGATATGAGACGATGGAAGAGTTGGTTGGACGCAGTGACTTGTTACAGGTTACCGATAACGAATTCGCGCGTAAATTTGATTTTAGCAACATATTGCATCGTGAAGAGGGTGTAAATACCCGTCAATACGAGAGCAATAAACCATTTGATGATAATGCATTTGAAAAAGATGTTTTGAGTGAAGCGATGGATGCGATTAAAAATCCGGAGCGTCCTGTAAGAATTACACGTACAATCTGTAATACAAATCGTAGTTTTGGAGCGCGTATAAGCGGTGAAATTGCTCAGTATTACGGTGATGAGGGATTGAAATCGGATACCATTCGTATCAATTTGACAGGAATTGCGGGTCAGGCGCTGGGTGCGTTTTTGATCAATGGTATCTCTTTGCATGTAGACGGTGTTGCCAATGACTATATTGGTAAAGGGATGCATGGAGGAAAGATCGTTATTAAGTCTAAAAACGAGGGTGAATCGTTTGCAGCCGGTGGTAATACCTGTTTGTATGGTGCAACAGGCGGTAAGCTCTTTGTTGCAGGATGTGTAGGTGAACGTTTTGCGGTTCGTAACTCAGGTGCTTTTGCAGTTGTTGAGGGGACGGGTGATAATGCCTGTGAGTACATGACAGGTGGTATTGTCGTTATCTTGGGACAGACGGGTATCAATTTTGGTGCCGGTATGACAGGCGGCGTTGCGTTTGTGTATGACGAAAACCACAGTTTTGTTGAAAATGTCAACCGTGAGCTTGTAGACGCACTTCGTATTGACACGGATGATGGTGACGAAGCACGTCATTATCTTAAACGTCTTTTGAAAGACTACGTTGCAGAGACACAGAGCAAGAAAGCACAGACATTACTCGATAATTTTCGCGATGAAATCCGAAATTTTTGGATGGTTCGTCCGAAAAATTTGACAAAATTGCCACTTAATCCTGATAAAGGGGACTAATTATGAGAGAATTTTTAACCATTGAACGTATTGATCCAACAAAGCGCGGTGTTGTCCAACGACTAAAAGATTTTAGTGAGATCTATGAGCCTGTAGATACGCATGAAGCATCATCACAAAGTGATCGCTGTATTCAATGCGGTGATCCGTTTTGTCTGAATAAATGCCCATTACACAACTACATCCCGCAGTGGCTCAAAGCCGTGGCAGAAAAAGATTTGAAATTTGCATTCAATCTTTCTAATGAGCCATCCCCTTTTCCAGAAGTTATGGGACGCGTTTGCCCGCATGATCGCTTGTGTGAAGGTGATTGTACTCTTAATGACGGGCATGGAGCGATTACCATCGGTTCTATTGAGACGTTTATTAATGAAGAAGGATTTAAACAAGGACTTAAACCTTATTTTCCTGGTATCACTACAGACAAAAAAGTGGCAATAATCGGTTCAGGGCCTGCCGGACTTTCTGCTGCAACCTATTTATTGCGATCTGGAATTTCAGTTACTATGTATGAGCGAAGCGACCACGCAGGCGGATTACTGACGTACGGTATCCCAAATTTTAAATTGGATAAAAAAATCGTTGATCGTCGAGTAGGGTTACTCGTTGAAGCCGGATTAAAATTGGTATTGAACTGCGAAGTGGGAAAAGATATTGAATTTGATGCGATTGCGGACAGTCACGATGCAATTTTCCTAGGTCTTGGTGCTACAAAATCAAAAACTGCAAATCTTGCAGGGGACAATGCATCCAATGTTTATGTTGCTATGGAATATTTGACGGCTATTCAACGTAAAAATTTTGGTCTGACTTACGACAAGAAATTTGATTTTAAAGATTTAGAAGTCGTAGTCATTGGAGGCGGTGATACCGCAATGGACTGTGTCCGCACCGCCAAACGTGAAGGAGCCAAAACCGTTACGTGTCTGTATCGTCGTGATGCTCATAATATGCCAGGTTCACAAAGAGAATACAAAAATGCAATTGAAGAGGGTGTAGAATTTTCTTTTCACGCATCTCCAAAAGAAGTAATACTCAATGACAGCAACAAAGCCGTGTCTGTTCATATGGCAAAAACGGTTTTAGGCGCTAAGGATGCAAGCGGCAGACAAAAGATGGAAGAGATCAAAGGGGGAGATTTTAATGTCAATGCAGATGTTGTGATCATGGCTCTTGGATTTGATCCGGAAGTACCGGCTATTTTAGCTGAAAATGGAATTGCTGTAAACGCATGGGGCGGTATCGTTATCGATGAACACTTTCAAACGACAACACCTGGTATCTATGCCGGAGGCGATTGTTATAGAGGTGCTGATCTGGTCGTAACCGCGGCGTATGATGGACGTGAAGCGGCTCGTGCGATGGTTAAATCTTTACTCGGATAATGAGCCCGTTTATTAAAGCGGTTATAGAGTCTTGCATTCAGGTGCGGGATTTAATAATCGATTCGACGGATAGATCTCTTTTTGATTCGTTTCATAAGGGACACGGTGGGGACATAAGCAGCGGTATTGATTTACGTGCTGAAGAAATTTTCTTTGCAAATTTATCCTCATTCGGTTCTCTTTTTTCTGAAGAAAGTGGATGGATGTCGCCTGCAGGATCTCGCAATATAATTTTAGACCCAATTGATGGAAGTGATAATTTTGTTTCATCTTTTCCTTATTATGGTGTTTCTGTCGCATTAGAAAATGAAGGTGACACAACTGAGGCTGTCGTTTGTAATCTAGCCAATGGGGATATCTTTGTACGTACGCTAACTGAATATTATCGTACGACTATGGATGCTTCTGGAAAAAAAGTTGCCATTGAAACCAATGAAAAATCAAAAATAGGTCTTTTTGAAAAAGGACCTGAACACCCTTTATTGGGTGAGAAATTGATGCAAAATAAGTTGAAATATCGCTCACCAGGTGCGCTTGCACTCTCGTTGGCCTATGCGCCTTATGTTAAATATGTGTTATTTTTAGGTACAATGCGCTCGTTTGATATCCAAGCAGGCTTGTACTTGAGCCAACACCTTTATGGGTTCCAAGATGAGAGATATATCCTCTTGAGCTCGGATAAAGAAGTGTTTGAACGGATACGTTTGATTGTTGAAAAGGAGTATTTTTGAGTCTATTTAACCTGTTCGGTGACTCCGAGAAAAAGAAACAGCCTACGAAAAGCGAAGCACCTTCTCACTGGGTAAAATGTACTTCATGTCAGTCGTTAATGTACTACAAAGAGATGGAAAAACAAAATCATGTTTGTCCAAAATGTGGGTTCCATTTGCGTATCGGTGTGCAAGAACGCCTTGCTATTATCACAGATGAGGGCAGTTTTGTCGAATTTGATGCGGCTTTAAAACCGATTGACCCTTTGGATTTTGTTGATAAAAAAAGTTATGCTGCACGAATTCAAGAAGGATATGCTAAAAATGGACGGTATTCGTCTGTTGTCAGCGGAGAATGTACGATTAACTCTGTTCCTGCACAGCTGGTGGTTTTTGATTTCAACTTCATGGGCGGATCTTTGGGTTCAGTTGAGGGCGAAAAAATTGTGCGTGCGATCAATCGTGCCATGGAAAAACGTCAAGGTCTGATTATTGTCAGTGCCAGCGGTGGTGCACGTATGCAAGAGAGCACTTTTTCTCTTATGCAAATGTCGAAGACCTCTGCCGCATTGGCACGTTTAGCCCAAGCAAAGCTTCCGTACATCTCCTTACTTACTGATCCGACCATGGGCGGGGTCAGTGCTTCATTCGCAACACTGGGTGATATTATTATTGCTGAGCCTGGAGCTTTGGTTGGATTTGCGGGTCAGCGGGTTATTAAGCAAACAATCGGTTCGGATTTGCCTGAGGGCTTTCAGAGAGCTGAGTTTTTACTTGAAAAAGGGTCTATTGATATGATCGTAGAGCGTAATGAGCTCAAAGATACACTAAGTGACCTTCTTAAACTTCTCCTCCCTTAATGCAACTGTATGCTTTATGCGATCGTGACGTTTTACGTTCACGAGGTGTCAGTTTTGCACAGTTCATCGAAAAAGTAAAATCATATAACGGCCAAATTGTACAATACCGTAATAAGCATGATGATATTGCAATCATTAAAAATGATTTGATTGCATTGCGCAAGCTATGGGACGGTTTTTTAATCATTAATGATCATTATGAGTTAGCACCCTATTGTGACGGTATCCATATTGGACAAGATGACCTTTATGCGATTGAGAGTGATCCCTCCCGTGCACTTGAAATCCTTAAAATGGCGATCGGCAACGATAAAATCATAGGACTTTCCACGCATAATGCCGCTGAAATAGAGATTGCGAATGCGTTAGAGCTTAATTACATCGGTTTGGGTGCCTTTCGAGCAACATCGACAAAAAAAGAAGCGGGTGTTTTAGGTGATACGTTAGATTCGTTGGCAAAACACTCGGTTCATCCCGTTGCCGCAATCGGCGGCGTAAAGATGGATGATGTTTTTGAATACGTTACGTATCATGTTGTTGGAAGCGGGCTGTTGTGAACATATCAGTGGTTTCCATCGCAAAAAAAGAGCGCTGTTTGTATGATCCTCTTTATCAAGAACAGATAAAAATGATATCCCGTTTCGCAAAACTCGATGATGTTGAATTGTTCCCAAAAGAAGTGGTAAAAGCTCATCAGATAAGTCCTGAAGCATCAAAAATAGCATACAGCAAGCTGTTAGAACCGATGTTGGGAAAAAGTTATTCAATTGCGTTACATCCCGATGGAAAAAAATGTGATAGTTTGGCTTTTAGTAAGCTCCTGTGTGATAAAATCGCGATACAATTTTTCATTGGGGGAGCATTCGGCTTTGAAGAGTCGTTTGTTGCGCAGTGTGACAGTGTTATAAGTCTTTCTGAACTTACAATGAGTCATAAGATTGCGAAAGCCGTCTTGTTAGAACAGATATACAGGGGCTTTACGCTATTGAGTAATCACCCGTATCATAAATAAGGAAATACATGAGAGACAATGAGCTGCATTATTTTGAAGAGATTTTATTGGCCCGAAAGGTTCAAATTATAAAAAATTTGAATGGAGTGGAGCAGGAGATGATTCAGCTTCGCGAGTCTGAACTTAACGATGAGGGTGATTACGCGTCTGCGAGTAATGAAAATCTAGTAGAGAGTGCTATCGGCGCACAGCAGCTCCAAGAGTTAAATGAAATAGAAGCCGCATTGGCTAAAATTAAAAGTAAACAATACGGTATATGTGATATGTGTGAAGACGATATTGGATTTCAGCGTCTTAAAGTGAAAGCACATGCTAAATATTGTATCGTGTGTCGTCCTATCGCTGAGAAAAACAAAGCATAAAGGGGAATTAATGCAGCTAAAACGTTATACCATCGGCTCTTTTATTTTAATGATTTTGGTCGGTTTTTCCGTTTACAGCATTAACAGTGAATCGGTTTCGTTTGATCTTTTGGGGATATATTTTCCAAATCTTCCTATTGCATTTTGGGTAGTTGTGCCTCTTGCTCTCTTATATCTTGCCAGTATATTGCACATGGCAGTCTATGTCTTGGTCGGAAATTTTAAACTTCGTCGTTTAAACCGAGATCATGAAAAGATGATTGATGCATTACGCGATGCTTTATTGGGTGTGAGCGACCGTCATTATGCATTTAAAAGTGATGCTTACAAGCTCATGGGTAAGTTGATTGATAATTCCCTTCTTTTGCCTTATGAGACGTTGCATGACATCGGTAATGAAAAAATTGACGAAGCATTAACGTTACTGTCTGATGTAAAAGCAAATAAAAAAGTCGATATTAAAAAATTCCATTTAGCGAATGCAACATCACTGATGATTCAGAATAATTTGAATCGCTTTGAACGTGGCGAACTAAATGCTGATGAAATTTTATCGCGCCATGAGAGCTATGGTGATATCGTATGTAAAAAAGCATATGAGTCTTATGTAAAAACTGCATCCATGGGTTCCGTTCTTAAATACAAGAACTTATTTAGCAAATCATCACTTTACAGCTTCCTTAATCGTATTAACAGTGATGAATACGGCATAGACATGAAGAATGATGAAGCAATCGCATTGATTAAAACCCTCAAATTGACAAGTAATGATTTTATTGATTTATCGATTGCATTATCTAAAAATATGCTTCCAGAGCAGCGTATTCGTTTATTTGAGACAATGAGTGAGCAATGTGATGATGTCATGGAAGCGTATTTTTATACCTTATATGATTTGCAAATGATAGATACTGCCAATGAGTTGCTTAACAATACCGCTCATGATGAGTACCAAATCTTCAAAGCATACCGAGATCTTAAGCGCTCTAATAAGCATTATGATATCGCTATCTTTTTCCGACGATACTGCGATTAATACAGCTTTATGATAAAGGATTTCCTTTATCTTATTGCTTCTTTTGATAGGTAAAAAAATTATGACAGATAAACTTTCTTTTGCTACACCCATATATGCTCTTGCTCCTTTAGCCGGTTATACGGATCTCCCTTTTCGAAATGTTGTTAAAAAATTTGGTGCTGATTTAACTGTTAGTGAAATGTTAAGTTCCAACGCTTTGGCTCATGGATCGGAAAAAACATTTAAGATGTTGGAACGAAGTCCTAATGAGGACCCTTATTCGGTACAAATCGCGGGTTCAGAAGTAGATATTGTGCGTCGTGCAGTTGAAATTTTGAATGAGCAAGAGAACATTGACATCATAGATCTTAATTGCGGTTGTCCTGTACCTAAAATTGTCTGTCATGGATCTGGGAGTTCTTTGCTGAAAGATCTTCCACGGATGGCTAAGATCATTGAAACGATCAAAAAAACTTCTAATAAGTCAACGCTTAGTGTGAAAATACGCTTGGGATTTGAAGAAAAGAACCATATGGAAATTGCTAAACTGGTTCAGGAATGCGGTGCTGATTTTATAGCAGTGCACGGACGAACACGTGCTGGAAAATTCAAAGCTCCAGTTGATTACGATGCGATTGCCCAAATAAAGTCAGCAATTAGTATACCCGTAATAGCAAATGGTGATATTGATTCGTATGAAAAAGCGCAATGGGTTTTACAACATACAAAAGCTGATGGTGTGATGATAGGCAGAGGTGCGGTAGGTGCGCCATGGATTTTTCATCAATTAAAAACGGGAAACAGCGATGTTGATCCTATGCTAAAGCATGCCATTATTATGGAACATGTAAAGGGTATGATTTCTTTTTATGGTGATAGAGGTGTTGTTATGTTCCGTAAGCATGTTCACACGTATTCTAAAGGGTATGAGGGGGCATCTGCTTTGCGTGATGCGGTTAATCGTATTGATGATCCTGTACACTTCATGGAAGTTGTGGATCAATTTTTTCGTGAGAATCGTCAGATATATGAAGGGTTTAAAGCTTCTTCTATGAGTTGTGAATGCTAAAAGTCGTTTACGCAATTAATCCAGTTACGCCAGATTTTTAGGATAAGTTTCCCAGCTGGAAAGAGGGTATTTTAATACCCTCCTGAAGCTTTTTCTTTGTAAGAGTCGAAAGACTCATCTTGCGTCGTTCCCAATTGAAAAAAACCATCAAGATCCTGATGTTTTGATTTGAGAAGGGTTTCAAATTCATTTTGTGAAATTGGAATGTTGTCTTGAAATCTATCCAATAAAATAGTGTTGTTGCCTAAAAGTACCAAGTAGCTTTGTGTACCAAAATCGAGCATGGCGACAGAGTGTGCAGCATCTAAGGTTTTTTGGAATCGTATTTGGACGCCACCGCTTTCTAGAGTGCTGGCTAATGATGATGTAGAAGATAAGATCGAGGTATTTTTTTTCTCTCCGCTAAAGAGCCATGGAGCTTTTGGTTCATCACGCATTCGAATCGTTTTTTTCGCTATTCCTTGTTTAAGCCAAAAAAGTATTGCAATTCCTACTATTAAAATTCCAATGACTACATAATAACTCTGCTCAAACTCATTGCCTTGTTTTGTTGGCAAACTAGAAGGGGCGACAGCATTCTGAGCCGCAGTATCTCCTGTTAATGGTGAAGCTACGGGTGTGTTAAATCGTAAGCGAAGTCCATAAGAATCGGATGTCTTGGACGCTTGCAGCAGTACGTTTGATGGTACATTGGCAACGATTTTAATTTGATCTGCGCTTGACGAGATAGAGAGCTTTTGCAGAAATTCAGAGGTTATGGTTTTGACTATTGGGGAATCAATGGCGGCTTCTTCGAGTTTGATGACAATCAAATCACCTTGGCGGCTTTGACGTAAAACTCCTTCATAAGGCGTATCAAATGTTAGCATAACATCAACATGGTCATGCCGATCATAGATATTGTAGCTTAGGATCTTGGATCCAAAGAGCATAGCGGGTATGAATAGAATAAGGGCTAATTTTTTCATAGTCTCTCTTTAGATAAATAATACAATACTGCACTCGAATCGAGTACTTCATTGATACGAATTGCCAGATTTTTTTCATAAACCATAACTTCCCCTTTTCCGATAATTCGTTGATTGACATACGACTCGACACTTTCACCTGCCGGTTTTCCAAGATCAATGACAGACCCTTTTTCCAGCTTTAGTATTTCTCCAAGAGAGAGGGTCGTTTGCCCCAAATCTGAGACAAATTCAACCTCCATATCGAGCAATCCTTCATAATCCATCCACGCAAGCTCTTTAAGCGGATCAAATGAACTTTCTATCTCTAGAGGCGGTAGATCGATGGCAGGGACTAATTCTTCATCCATGGTTATAGGGCCTTTATCGCAATCATCATTTCACCATTGGCGACTTGGATAGCGTGGGATGCATCATAGGGCATGGTAAAACAATCCTCTATGAGGAAGTTGGGTGTGGAAATCGTAAACGGATTTATATTAGACTCTTCCGCTATTACTTTTGCGCTGCCGATGATCATATTGGCTGTTTCAAGTAGCATGTCCGTAAGGGTCTCCTTGTCCGAGTTTTCTTCACCTAAAAAAATTTCTGCTATGTACTGGATAAGCACATCATCACACCCGAAATAGGTGCGATGTTTATTACCTTCAGGGGTTTCTATGTCTAGATAAGCAATAAGTGTTCTCTTTTTATCATTAAAGCCACCTTTCGTATGTGGCAAACAAATTTGATGTATACAAAAATTCTCAGCGGCTAAGAGGATTGTTTCTAACATAAGGTAACCTTCTAAATATTTCAGTAGTCGATAGATTATAGCGTAAAATCGCAAGGAAAGAATAGGGGTAAATTAAAGTATAATCGCGTACTATAATCGAATATAAAGCGTAATATAATGACAATCGAATTAATGGCATTGGGTGTTTCTGTCGGAGTTCTTTCCGGTTTTTTTGGCATTGGAGGAGGGACAGTGACTGTTCCTTTGTTGATGTACCTTGGATTCGGAATCAAAGAAGCGATTGGAATATCGGTAATGCAGATGGTAGTTGGCTCATTGATGGCAGCATTGATCCATCAGAAGAAAAAAACATATGCAATTAGTGACATCAAATATTTTGGCTTTGGCGGCTTGGTTGGCGCTATGGTTGGCGCTGTGCTAGTTAAATATTTGGATGCAATGTTGTTGGAATGGGCTTTTTTAGCGATTGTTGCATTCACGCTTGGTCGTTTAGCCGTATCCACACCTGACCCTACTCGATCTGAGATAGTCAATCGGCCTCTTTATGCAGTCATAGGAAGTGGAATCGGGCTGTTTTCTGGGATGCTTGGAGTCGGAGGTGCGATTTTAATGACACCTGTTTTGGTTGCATTTTTGGGTTTTGAATTGAAAAAAGCCTCGGCTATCGCCCTTTTCTTTGTAATTTTCACCTCTATCTCGGCTCTTGTAACTTTGGGAACATTAGGAATGATAAACTGGTACGCTGGAGCCATTGTGGCACTTTCGTCTGCGGCTGGAATTAGCATAGGCATTTATTTAGTACATAAAATACACCTCAGTCACTATAAGCGGGTACTTGTTGCCTTTTATAGTGTTATCTTTAGCCTTACGGCGTATAAAATCATTGTGGGATAAGCAGTATGGACACGATCAAAATTATTGGCGCACGAGAACATAATTTAAAAAATATATCTCTGGAAATTCCTAAAAACAAACTGGTCATTTTTACCGGTATTAGTGGAAGTGGAAAATCTACATTGGCATTTGATACGCTTTATGCCGAGGGGCAGCGCCGTTATATCGAATCACTTTCGTCGTATGCACGTCAATTCTTGGATCGTGTCGGAAAACCTGATGTGGATAAAATAGAAGGGCTGACCCCCGCAATTGCTATTGATCAAAAAACAACATCCAAAAATCCCCGTTCTACGGTTGGGACAATTACAGAAATCTATGATTATTTACGCCTATTGTATGCCCGAATCGGTGTTCAGCATTGTCATTTATGTGGTAAGCAAATCACAAAAATGTCGGCACAAGATATCATAGATCAAGTTCTGAAATTGCCTGTTGATTCCAAGATAGTGATTATGTCACCGCTTGTAAGAGAAAAAAAAGGGACTTTTGCAGACCTATTTGAATCGCTTCGCCACAGGGGGTATGTCCGAGCCCAAATCGATGGTGTCATGGTACGCCTTGATGAAGAGATTGAGCTTTCAAAGACTAAAAAACATACAATTAAAGTTGTAATTGACCGTCTCGTAGTCAAAGATGAGAACCATGATCGTGTGGCGCAAGATGTAGAGAAAGCGCTTAAAGAGAGCTATGGCGAAGTAGAAATAGAAATCCAAAATCATGATGAAGTCGGTCTTCATGAAAAACTTATTCATTACAGTGAGCACAGTGCTTGTTTTGATTGTAAGGTGAGCTTTGACCCGTTGGAACCACTCTCCTTTTCATTTAATTCCCCGAAGGGAGCGTGTAGCGAATGTGATGGGTTAGGTATCCGCTATTCATTAGATTATGAGAAGATTATTGATTCCGAGCTCTCCGTTGAAAAAGGGGCGATCAAGATAGTGTACGGGTTTAATAAGGGGTATTATTTTACTTTTCTAAAAGCCTTCTGTGCCACAGTCGGAATAGATGTTAGCGCACCATTTTATTCTCTTGAAGAACATCAGAAGAAAGCTATATTGCACGGTACAGTCGATGACGTAGCATTTAAATGGCAAGAACATCCCATCAGCAGAACTTGGCCAGGAATCGTACGAATCGCTTATGATATATTTAAAGATGAAAAAGATCTTGCGGATTACATGAGTGAAAAACCGTGTAATGTGTGCAATTCCAATCGCTTAAAACGTGAATCTTTAGCAGTGAAAGTAGCAGATAAAGGGATTGGTGATGTGATAACGATGCCACTCAAAGACACGTATGCATGGTTCGCTGATCCTAAAACATTTGAGCATTTGAGTGAACAAAATACTATGATCGCGGCCTCTATTCTCAATGAGATTCGTGAACGCCTATTTTTTCTTTTTGATGTGGGACTGGGATATCTGTCACTCAGTCGTGATGCTCGCAGTATTAGCGGCGGAGAAGCGCAGCGTATTCGAATCGCATCACAGATAGGCAGCGGGCTTACGGGAGTCATGTATGTACTCGATGAGCCTAGCATCGGATTGCACGAGCGTGATACGCTTAAGCTCATCCGAACGCTCCGATCTTTACAAGAAAAAGGCAATACCGTCATCGTTGTAGAGCATGATAAAGAGACAATCGAACATGCTGATTACATTGTTGATATTGGTCCAGGGGCTGGAAAATACGGTGGAAATGTTGTTTTCGCCGGCACGCTGGAAGAGATGAAGATGAGCAATACTTTGACTGCTGATTATCTTTCAGGACGTAAACAGATCAAATATTTTTATCGACGAGAGCAAGAAGAGTGGATGCACATAAAAAATGTGTCACTTAATAATATCAATGATTTGAGTGTTGCGATTCCTCTTCATAATTTTGTGTGTGTTACCGGTGTGAGCGGAAGCGGAAAAAGTTCTCTTATTCTGCAGACTCTTTTACCAGTAGCACGCGAAATACTCAATCGTGCCCGTAAGATTAACCGCATCGAAGGCGTTGAGATAACAGGGCTCGAGAAACTTGATAAAGTTATTTATCTCGATCAAAGTCCTATTGGACGCACTCCTCGTTCGAATCCAGCGACGTATACGGGTGTGATGGATGAAATACGTAACCTATTTACAAAAACAAAAGAAGCGCAGATTAGAGGGTATACCGCATCTCGTTTTAGTTTTAACGTCAAAGGCGGACGTTGTGAGAAATGCCAGGGTGAAGGTGAAATAAAAATCGAGATGCATTTCTTGCCAGATATCATGGTCAAGTGCGATGCCTGTCATGGAAGCCGCTATAACTTGCAAACCTTGCAGGTGGAATATAAAGGAAAAACGATTTCAGACGTACTGAATATGAGTGTGGGGGAGGCATTGGCATTTTTCGCACCTATTCCTAAAATGAAGGCAACATTGCAGACGTTAAGCGATGTCGGATTGGATTACATAACGTTGGGGCAAAATGCGGTAACGCTTTCCGGCGGAGAAGCACAACGAATAAAATTGGCGAAAGAACTCAGTAAAAAAGATACCGGTAAAACGCTTTATATTTTGGATGAACCAACCACTGGATTGCATTTTGATGATGTCAATCGTTTAACAAAAGTACTGCATAATTTTGTAGAACTCGGAAATTCTGTTTTGGTTATTGAACACAATCTTGATATGATCAAAAATGCGGATTATATCATTGATTTAGGGCCTGAGGGTGGTTCGGGCGGAGGGCTTCTTGTCGCCCAAGGAAATCCAGAAACGGTAGCAAAAGATTGGGAAAAAACCGGAAGTTTTACCGGAAAATATTTAGCTCTTGAATTAAATAAGATATAATAAGCACAGTAGCTTATACTATAAGGACCATGAATGAAAAGTTCGATGATAGACAGTATTAAGTCATTACCGCCATTGCCAAAAACAGTTATTGATATGCAAAGGGTTTGTAATGATCCGGATTCCTCTGTACATGATTTGGTTAAAACGATAGAGGGCGATCCGATGATCGTTGCAAATTTGTTAAAAGCAGCCAATTCTCCCCTTTACAGTTTACGTAGAGAGATTAATAATGTGGCTCAGGCTGTTTCACTTTTTGGTATGAGTATGACTCGATCCATCGGTCTAGGTAATTCGGTACGAAAACTTTTGAATGTTGATATGGAGCCGTATGGTATTACTTCAGAGCGTTTTGCAGAAATTTCTTCGATGCAGGCTGTTTTATCGCATAAATGGTACAGTCAAATCGATCGTGCCAAAGCGGATAAACTTTTTTTAGCTTCATTTTTGCAAGAGACGGGGAAAATTGTCATTGCCAGCGATATCATACAAGAAGAGGTAGTCACCAATTTTAAATCGGACATTGAAGTAGCGGTTGATATTGCAAGCGTTGAACGCAGCTACGTTGAGGCTTCAACGGCGGAAGTAACAGCTGCTATTTTTTCTCACTGGAATTTTGATCATGAATTTGTTCAAATGATCTCATTTTCAGACACGCCGAATAAAGCACCAGATGAGATCAAAGAATTTTCAATTGCCTTGAATATCATCAAAACCATTATGCCAATTAACGATCCTTTATCTGAGCGTTCAATCACACAGGGACTCAAAAAAGCGGAAGAAGCAGGTATGGACGTGAATAAACTGCAAAAAGCAATCGATGCTTTACTTGAAAATCATTCGGCTTAGTTTTAGTGTCAATGGCAACTAAAACCATAACGATAATAGATACATTCGGATTTTTTTTTAGAAGTTTTTACGCACTTCCTCCTCTAACGAATAAACATGGTTTTCCGACCGGTCTTTTGACTGGGTTTATGAACTTTATTGCATCGCTTCATAAGGATCACAGCAGTGATTATTTGATTTTTGCATTAGATGCAAAGGGGCCTAGTTTCAGGTCCAAAATTGATCCAAATTATAAAGCGAATCGTTCTCCTGCACCCGATGATCTAATTAAACAACTTCCTATTGCCATTGACTGGATTGATAAAATGGGCTACAAGTCCCTCTCTTTATCAGGATATGAAGCAGATGATATGATTGCCTCTGTTGTGCATCATGCAAGAGAGCAGGGGTATTTGGTGCGTATTGTTTCACATGATAAAGACTTGTATCAGCTTATTGAAGATGATTTAGTAGTTCTTGTGGATGCAATCAGTAAAAAAGTTCTCAATGAAAAACATTGTACGGAGAAATACGGTGTTCATCCGAGTCAATTTATTGATTATCAATCTCTCATAGGGGATACAGCTGATAATGTTCCGGGTGTAAAAGGGATAGGCAAGGTAACGGCGCAAAAACTTTTGGAGCAATTTGGAAGCTTGGACACGGTGTATGACCGTCTTGAAGAAGTGATGCCTCCTCGTATTCGTGGTTTATTAGAGACGTATCGTGAAGATGCATTTCGTTCGAGAGAATTGGTGACACTTAAGCCGGATGTGTTTGAAATCTTGGATTTTAGTGAATATGAGATGCATTTTGATAATCCGT
The DNA here is from genome assembly GCA_041661985.1 of Sulfuricurvum sp. Taxonomy (GTDB): domain Bacteria; phylum Campylobacterota; class Campylobacteria; order Campylobacterales; family Sulfurimonadaceae; genus Sulfuricurvum. The sequence goes on from JBAZTK010000002.1 coordinate 171,214, forward strand.
TTCTTCCTCTGTATGATGACCTGGTTCATTATGAAATGAATGCGGTTTTACGTTCACTGAAAGCTAAAGCGCTTTTTGATGATTCCTCTGACCTTCCGAAAGTTGAAAAAGCGACCATTGGGGAAGTGTGTACGAATAAGGAAGGGTGCAGCGTACTCATCGATGATGATGAAGTACTCCAGCAGCACATTGCGGCCATCGGATTGGATGCATTGATCGCATTTGATACGGAAACCACCGGTTTGGATTATCAGCATGATTCACTGGTCGGATTTAGTTTCAGTACCGATGGGAAGATCGGGTATTATGTTCCCATCGCCCACTCCTATCTAGGTGTTGGCGCTCAGGTAAGTCCCGATGCGGCTAAAAAAGCGATGATAGAGATTTTTAAGCGAAAAGTCATAGGACATAATATTAAATTTGATCTTCATTTTGTTACCCGTTTTTTGGGTGTTGACAGACTCCCGATTTATGCAGATACGTTGGTTCTAGCATGGCTTGGTGACTCAGGCAGATCACTCTCTATGGACAGTTTAAGCCAAGCATTGTTTGGACATGAAATGATTCATTTCAAAGATACGGTTAAAAAAGGAGAGAGTTTTGCCTCCGTGGCGATTGAGGATGCTTGTCGTTATGCTGCGGAAGATGCATACATTACGTTTCAACTCTATGAGACATTAAATAAACAGCTCGAACTCAAAGGTGGAGCTGATGCACTGAGTGAAGCGTATGATGTCGAATTTCCTTTTACCTTAACGCTGTTGGGGATGGAAAGAGAAGGAATCGCAGTAGATGTGAATGCATTGGAGCTTTTCAAGACAGAAGTGACTAAAGAACTGGCATCACTCACAGAAAATATTCATGCGTCATGTGGGACTGTTTTCAATTTAAATTCACCTAAACAACTCGGAACAATACTTTTTGAAACGTTAAATTTGCCGCACGGTAAAAAGACAAAAACCGGCTACAGCACAGATGAGTCAGTCCTGGAGGGGTTAAAAAATGAACATTCTGTCATTGGGATGCTGCTTCAATACAGGGAATATCATAAATTATATTCAACCTACATTGAACCGCTTATAGCATTGGCTAAAAGTGACAAACACTCTCGAATTTATACCTCTTTTGTTCAGACTGGCACAGCAACAGGGAGATTAAGTTCTAAAAACCCTAATTTGCAGAATATTCCGGCTAAAACAGCATTGGGAATGCGTATTCGTGAAGCCTTTGTCGCACCTCTTGGAAAAAAGCTTATCGGTATTGATTATTCGCAGATCGAGCTGAGACTTTTGGCACATTTTAGTGAAGACTGTGTTCTTGTTGATGCATTTAATGAAGGCCGTGATATTCATATGCAAACAGCGATTTCGTTATTTGGAGAAGAAGAAGCGGGTGCCAAGCGCCATATAGCAAAGACCGTAAATTTTGGGTTACTTTATGGAATGGGTGCAAAAAAACTCTCTGATACCTTGGGTATCAGTACAAAAGAAGCTAAAGAGATCATAGAACGCTATTTTGAGACATTTCCAAGCGTTAAAGGGTATTTTAGCGGCATCGTTGAGCAAGCCAAAGAAATGGGATACGTCGAGACGCTGTTACACCGTCGCCGCTATTTTGATTTTGGCTCCGCTACCCCGATGCTCAAAGCGGCATACGAGCGCGAGTCGGTTAATACCGTATTCCAAGGCTCTGCATCGGATCTCATCAAGCTCTCGATGAACAAGATCGATACGATGATCCGCTCTGAGGGCTTGCACGCCCGAATGTTATTACAAATCCATGATGAATTAATTTTTGAAGTAGATGAAGAGGTTGCGCCACAATTGGCACAGCGATTTGTGGATGTCATGGAACATATCTTGGAACTGCGTGTTCCTCTCAAAACCTCGATGCATATCGGGAATCATTGGGGTGAGTTGAAATAGTTTCTTATGCGAGAATCTAGCTTCTATTGAAATCATAAAAATAATCCCTTGTTTACTGGCTATAATATGTTAAATAACGAAAAATAGCTGGGGATGTGATGCCGTTAAAGATGGATTGGAAGTGGTTTATAGGTATATTAGTAACAATAATGACTACATTGTTACCTTTTATTTTTAGCAATGGGTTTTTTCAAAAAGACAAACAAATATCTTATGAAATTTTACAAACTCTCAATAAAAAAACTCTCAATGCTTTAAATAATGAAAGTATTGTTTATGGAATCAAAAATGGGTCTGAAACTTATATAGCTGAAAACTTATCTATATATACTATACGATTTGTTAACAGTGGCAAAATTGCAATACAACGTTCTGAATTTGATACACCTATAAATATTAAATTAGATCATGTTAAAAAAATATTTCAACCTCAAATAAATTTCGTTAAACCAAAAAATTTGTTAATTGACTATAAAGTACTTTCAAATTCAATTCAAATCACTCCTATGCTACTAAATCCTAATGATGAATTTACTATTACACTAATTTTAGATGGAAAAATTGATAATATTATTCCTTCTGCTAGGATTGTTGGTGTAACAGAATTAACCCCAATTCTTCAAACGAAAAAGAGAGATGTAAGCTATTTACAATTACTTCTTGGTATTGCATTTTTAATCTATTTTGCTAAATTTTTATCATTCGTAATGACAGATGCACGTAATTCAAGAGTACTTTTTTATTTTTACTTACCAGCAATCGCAGCGATAGAATCTACGAGCCTACATTTGATCCAAAAAAACTTACCAATTGATATAAATAAATGGACATTTGCATTTTCCTTTATGTTAATATTATTCATACTCCTATTTTTATTTCATTTTATTTTTTCAAAAAAAGCGTCTGCAATGGTCGAAGATATAACGGAACGTACCTAGGGAAAAAGGAAGCCTACTTCTTTTTATCAGTCATTGACAATATTATCGTATTGCGATAATATATCCATATGATAAAATCGTTTAAGTGCAAAGAGACGGAAAAACTGTTTTGGGAAAAGCCCAGCAAAAAATTCCCAGCCAATCTCGCGATGCGTGCCAAGATCAAACTCGATATGCTTGATGCCGCACAAGAAAAACAAGATTTACGTATCCCTCCAGCCAACCATCTCGAAGAGTTAAAGGGGAGTTTGGCGGGATACATGAGTATTCGAATCAACAATCAGTTTCGCGTCGTGTTCCGTTTTGACGGTAAAGATGCGTATGACGTACATATCACAGATTACCATTAAAGGAAAAACGATGAAAGAGATCCGACCATCTACCCATCCGGGGATTATCCTCAAACTCGAATTTGCCGAACCGCTCAATCTGACGCAAGCGCGTATGGCGGAAGACCTCGGGGTAGGGATCAAGACACTCAGCGAACTCTACAACCAAAAACGGGGTATCAGTGCGGTGATGGCACTTAAACTCTCCGAATATTTCGGAACGACACCGCAGTTTTGGATGGTTCTACAGGATAATTTTGATTTGTATCAAGCCTATGTGCAAGAATATGCATCGATTCAAAAAATCAAAAAACTGCAAGTAGCGTAAAAGATGGTTGAAATAATATTAGCTAATCTTGAACGATCCAATTGTGCAACCGATGCGACATTTATACAAGCAGTGAGTGAAGTGCTACGCTCATTAGAGCCGCTTGTAAACAGCGATCCACGGTATGATATGTATGCGATTTTTGAGCGTTTGGTAACACCTGACCGCATTATACAGTTCAAAGTTCAGTGGCTGGATGATCAAAATCGTGTTCATATCAATAACGGCTACCGGATTCAATTCAATAATGCATTGGGACCCTATAAAGGGGGATTGCGTTTTCATCCTACTGTAACGACGGGTGTACTGAAGTTTTTGGCATATGAACAAATTTTTAAAAATGCCCTTACCGGACTGCCTCTTGGAGGGGCAAAGGGAGGGAGTGATTTTGATCCAAAAGGGAAAAGTGAATTCGAAATTATGCGATTTTGTCATGCATTTATGAGAGAACTTCATCCCTATATTGGTGCACGCATCGATGTTCCCGCTGGCGACATCGGGGTAGGATCACGTGAGATTGGTTTTTTATATGGTGAATATAAACACATAACACATACGTATGATGGGGTGCTCAGCGGAAAACCTTATGCTTTTGGCGGATCACTGATGCGTCCGCAGGCGACAGGATATGGTGTTGTTTATTTTGCGGTAGAGATGTTGAAACAGGAGATTGAAGAATCACTGGAAGGGAAAGTTTGCTGTGTCAGCGGTGCTGGTAATGTTGCGATACACACTATTGAAAAGCTACAGCAAATTGGAGCAAAAGTGATTACCTGCAGTGACAGTGACGGGACGATATACGATCCGAATGGTATTGATTTAGAGGTTCTTCGCAGTCTCAAAGATGTAGGGCAACGGCTCTCCTTAGGATATTATGCGACCAAGATAGCAACATCTTTTTATACCAGTAAATCGGAGTATCCAACTGGTGGACATGCCGTTTGGAATTATCCATGTTTCGCAGCTTTCCCTTGCGCAACTCAAAATGAACTGAGCGAACAGGATGCAAAAGTTCTGATTAGCAATGGATGTATTGCTGTCATAGAGGGTGCAAATATGCCAACTGAGCCAAACGCAATCGATTTATTTTTAGAAAAAGGAATTTTATTTTCTCCAGGCAAAGCGTCTAACGCTGGAGGAGTAGTTGTCAGTGAGTTTGAGATGAGTCAAAATGCATCGATGGAAAGATGGGATTATGATAAAGTTGACCGTAAATTAAATGAGATTATGTGCCAAATTTATAAGCGTATCTCACTGACCGCAAAAGAGTATGGGAAAGAGCGCAATTTTGTCGACGGTGCTAATATAGCGGCATTTAAGCGTGTTGCAGAAGCTATGATTTTAGAGGGTGTGTAGCTCCATTAACAGTGAATTAACATATATTTACCTTACACCCACTACAATTGCGACTATATTATCAATGATAGGTTCCTTATGAATAAAATTCACTCAATTTTAAGCTCGATGAAGACGATGGCGGCGCTCATGCTGATATTTGCTGTCACCATCGGCTATGCAACGTTTGTTGAAAACGATTATGGCACGATGACTGCAAAAGCGGACATTTACAATGCTCGATGGTTCGAAATATTGTTAGGGCTACTAGCACTCAACTTGCTTCTGAATATTGTTAAATTTAAAATGGCCCGCAAAGACAAAGTGTTGGTATTCACTTTTCACGCGGCTTTTTTGATCATTCTTATCGGCGCGGCAGTCACGCGCTACTTTGGCTACGAAGGCGTTATGCACATTCGTGAGGGTGAGAGCAGCAACGTTATTGTGAGCAATGAGCCGTATGTTACTTTCAATGTTCAAAAAGAGGGGAAATCCTACATCTTTCAAGAGGCTCTGTATCTCTCTAAGCGCTCTTCCAATACTTTCGAGCGAACTTTGGCATTTGATGGCAATGAAGTCAAGGTCAAATTGAATGGCTATATGGGTGATGCGCGATTGGAAGCTGTTGCTGATCCAAAAGGGGAGCCAATTCTTAATATGATGGTGACTGCAGGAGGCGCAGGAGAACAAGTAAGCTTGAAAAAAGGTGATTTTTTTGAAGCTGATGATTTTGTCTTAGATTTTGGATCGGGACAAACATTTCAAAAACCTGTTATTTCTTTAAGCGTTGATGGGGACAAGGTCATGATGCGTCATGTCATGAAACTTAATACACTCAGTATGGATACTCAACAAGCAGGTGCAACTGAAGCAGGTAGCAGTGAGCTTTCAATACGTACACTGTTTCAAACACCTCAAAGCGGTTTCGTATTACGCTCATTTATTCCTAAAGGTGCTATGAAACTTATTTCAAAACCTGGAAAAGGGCCAATGATGAAAGGCTCGGATGCATTAACGCTTGAGCTTTCCAGCACAGATAAAAAAGATTCGGTTATCGTTTTAGGGACACCAGGTGAGATCGGAGAAGCTAAAAAGGTTGCATTGGGAGATATAACTGTTGATGTTGCTTATGGATCTATTGAACGTTCGTTGCCTTTTTCTATACAGCTCAATGATTTTCAACTAGAGAGATATCCTGGCTCTATGTCTCCGGCATCGTATGCGAGTGAAGTTACACTTATCGATCAAGCAGATGGAGTTAAAATGTCTTATCGTATTTATATGAATCATATTCTTGATTATAAACAGTACCGCTTCTTTCAGTCCTCATTCGATCAAGATGAAATGGGAACGGTTTTATCTGTAAATCGTGATCCAGGTACTATAGTGACGTACATAGGGTACTTATTACTTTCTATTGGATTGTTTGGTGTGTTGATTGTTAAAAACGGTCGCTTTAACGGTCTTAGTGAAAAATTAAAATCATTGAATGTAAAAAAGATGGCGGCATCTTTTGCTGTCATGATTTTAGCATTGGGCAGTGCAAATTTGCATGCCGTAGATGTCGAGAATCCGGTGATTAAAACAGCCAAAAGTTTTGATGCTGCGCATGCAGAGAAATTTGGTCATTTGATCGTTCAAGATTCTGCTGGACGTATGAAGCCTTTGGATACCCTCTCACATGAAATTTTGTCAAAACTTAACCGCAGTACCTCATTGTTAGGACTAAATTCCAACCAAGTTATTATGGGAATGATGCTTCGCCCTGATGCCTGGCGTGAAATTGCGATGATCAAAACAGGGGACAAAGGGATCAATAAACGTATCGGACTTCCAGAAGATGCAAAAGTTGCAGCGTTTTCACAATTTTTTGACGTTCCTGATGAGATTACCGGATATAAATTAGCATCTCTTGTTGATGAAGCTACTCGTAAAGCTCCGGGCAAGCGGGATAAGTTTGATAAAGCTTTATTACAAATTGATGAGCGTGTTAATGTAGCCTTCATGGTATACACAGGTTCATTGATTCAAATATGGCCAAAGCCTAATGATAAAAATAACAAATGGTACGCTACCATTGAAGCTTTACAAACATTGGCACCAAAAGATGCTCAAATGGTTCGCCTCATGGCAATGGGTTATTTCAGTGCTGTTGATGAAGCGATTAAAAGCGGAGATTGGTCTAAAGCGGACAAGGCATTGGCACTGATTGATAAATATCAGCATTTTGCAGGCGCGAGTGTTTATCCAAATGAAACAAGAGTAAAGGTTGAATTGGCTTATAACAAATGGAATATATTTGAGCAGTTGTGGCCTTTGTATTTTATTCTTGGATTTACATTGCTGTTTCTATCATTTCTTAAGATTTTAAAGCCTTCGTTCAACATTGAGGGTTTTAGCAAAGCAACACTTGGTTTATTAATCGTGTTTTTTGCAGCGCATACAGCCGGATTGGCAATGCGTTGGTACATTGCAGGGCATGCTCCGTGGTCAAACGGGTATGAGTCAATGGTTTATATCGCCTGGGCTACCGTTTTGGCAGGATTTATTTTCTCACGAAAATCAGCCATTACTCTGGCCGCTACAGGAATAATGTCCGGTATTATTCTTTTTGTTGCACACTTGAATTGGCTTGATCCGCAGGTGACCAATCTCGTCCCTGTATTGCAGTCCTATTGGCTTGCAATTCATGTTGCTATGATTACGGCTAGTTACGGTTTCTTAGGCTTGGGCGCACTGTTAGGGATGATTACATTGATTCTCTTTATCCTGAAAAATCCTAATAATCAGACACGTCTTAATCTTGCGATTAAAGAGCTCAATGGGATCAATGAGATGAGTTTGATGATAGGTTTAATTCTTCTTACCGTTGGGAACTTCTTGGGCGGCGTATGGGCAAATGAGAGTTGGGGACGTTATTGGGGATGGGATCCAAAAGAGACATGGGCATTGGTGACTATCTTAGTATATGCAGTGGTTATCCACTTGCGTATGATCAAGGGTGCTTATAACGACTATAGTTTCAGCGTAATATCCCTCTTGGCGTTTACGTCTGTTTTGATGACTTACTTTGGGGTCAATTACTATCTTGCAGGGATGCATTCATATGCAAAAGGGGATCCGGTTCCCGTACCTGATTTCGTTCCATGGACGTATGCTGTTATCGCGATCGTTATCGCTATGGCCTATCCGAAAAGGCTCACTACTATCACACATGAATGATACGTTAAAAGAGCTCTTTACGGCCTATAAAAATCTCCCGGTCGGGGTGATTTTTTTTAAGCATGAAAAGCTCATATTCGTCAATGATCATCTGCGTAGTGTTTTACTTTTAGAGAATCTTACCGGTGATGATATTGTCCAAATTATCAGTAGTATGATAGGATTGGAAGCTTCTTTAGATCTTTCTTTAATTCAATTTTTTTCAGAAAATGAATTTTTTATCTATCATGATCGTATAATTCAAATTGCACGAAAAAAAGTCGATGACATTGATATCTTTGTTCTAATACGGCTATCTGTAAAAACAATTGATTGTGTACCCCCATTTTTACGATTACAAAGTGAAAAAACAACCGTTGTACCCACGATTAATTATGATAAATATGAAATCTTGCAAAAAACGCTTGGAGAATGGAAAAATGAACATTTTCCCTCAATTGCTCTTTATAAAGGAATTCCGATTAAAGGGGACACGATTGTCCTCGAAGAGAAGGAAGGATTATTAATCAAACTGAAAGTGGAAAAAAAACAGCTTGTAGCGGCACAAATCGGTACGCAATGGATAGTAGGAACCAAGCGTGAGACGATGCTTTCAGGTGAGATATCCCGATACAATTTGAATGACAGAAGTGTATGGTTAGATAATCTTAAGATCGTTTCTCAAGGGTTTTATATGAGAAGCGTGATCCGTTATGAAGCAGAAGAAAATGATCGGATCAATATTTCAATCGGGGGAAAAAAGTTTTCTTTACCACTGCGCAAAGTATCTGAAAAAGCCATATCGATTCAAACTGATGATACAGCTTCTTTAGTTGCTTTATCAACGATAGGCGGGAAAACATTAGATGCAAAACTACTTTTGGCCGGAAAGATAATATCTGTAAAAGCAGTATGGCTTTATACAATTGAATTGGATGGATCATTGATGAAGGTGGTGTTTACGATCGGATACGATCTGGATAATGGTGCCCATATCCGGGATTGGTTAAGTGGCGAGCAGCTTCGAATTATTAAAGAGGTTCAAAATTTTGTTCAGATGCTTCCCCCTCCTGAGAGAGAGATACCTGAAGATTGGGTTATTTAAACCACCCTTTGACTTTATCAAAAGTTGATTCAAACATAGATTCATGAGGCTTGGACTCTATACCAAAACTTGCTTGAAGTTTTTGCAATAGATCTTCTTGCTCGCTTGTGAGTTTTGACGGATAGGTGAGGGTAACTTGGGCTATTAAGTCCCCTTTACCGTGACCATGTACATCGGCTACCCCTTCATTTCGGAAACGGTATTGCTGCTTGTCTTTGGTGCCTCGTTCAAGCTCTAAGAGCAGGTTTCCTGTGAGGGATGGGATGGTAATGTCTTCTCCCAAAACGGCTTGCGTGAAGAACACGGGTACTTGCAAATAGATGTCATTGCCGTTACGGATAAAGTGGCTGTCCTCTTCGACTTCGAAGGTTACATACAAATCACCGGCTACGCCGCTTTTTCCTGTATTACCGCGTCCTGAAACTCTCAGACGGTTACCTGTGTCAATACCCGCAGGTACTTTTACGGTGACAATTTCCTTACTCTCGGTATAGCTTTTACCTTTACAATCCGAACACTTAGCAGCGGCCATAGTTCCCTCACCATGACACGCAGGACAGGTTTGAGAGAAGGTCATAAAGCCTTGGCGCACGTACACTTGCCCCTTGCCTCCACATTGGCTGCATGAGGTCACTTTACCCTCTTTTGCACCCGTTCCTTTACAGGTTTTACAGGATTTTTTACTGGTGAAGGTTACTTCTTTTTCGCATCCGAAAACAGCCTCTTTGAAGCTTATTTTCATCTCAACACCCATATCGAGTTGAAATTTATCGCTTGGTTCACGTGATTGACGGCGTCCTGTCCCGCCAAATCCGTTGAACATCTCTTCAAAAATACTGCCAAGATCGTCAAAACCGCCACGGCTTCGTGAAGCACTGGCACCTTGCAATCCTTCTTTTCCGTATCGGTCATACAATGCGCGCTGGTTATCATCACTCAGTATCTGATAGGCTTCATTACAGAGCTTGAATTTATGTTCTGCATCAGGATTACCCGGATTACGATCCGGATGATGCAATTTGGCCATCTTTCGGTATGCTTTTTTAATTTCATCTCCGTTGGCACTTTTGGTAACTTCTAGAATTTCATAATAACTTAACTGGTCCACGCGTAGCTCCATAAATAGGTTAAAAATTTTCGGAATTATAGCATATCAAACAGAGTGTTACAACAATTGAGCCTTAATGACTAAACTTATAATGAAAATCTTTTAGATACAATTATCACCATGAAACGTTCACTCGAAAAATTCAACCGACTTGTTGATGCATTACAGCAACTGCCGACTATTGGACAAAAATCAGCAACCCGTTTGGCATATCATTTGGTTATGAATGACAGCTTCGGTGGATTGAAACTGGCGCATGCGATTGAAAATGCCATTACAAGCCTCAAAAAGTGCCGTTCCTGCGGTGGAATCAGTGAAGACGAACTTTGTGCCATTTGCAGCGATGATCAGCGTAATCACGAGCTATTGTGTATTGTGGAAAGTGCTAAAGATATTTTGATGTTTGAGGAAAACGGACTCTTTGACGGGCGTTATTTTGTTTTAGAATCACTTGAACATCTTAATGTTTCACATTTACGCGATCTTGTGAACAGCGGGATTAAAGAGGTAATTTTTGCACTGACCCCTTCCATTGCTAATCATGGTGTCATTTTGTACATCGAAGACAAGCTTAACGGATGCGATGTACGGTTTACGCGTATCGCTCAGGGAGTTCCTACTGGGGTGAGTTTGGAAAATGTGGATATTCTCTCGCTGACTAAAGCGATGGAAGATCGGGTAAATATTTAAGGCTGGTGAGTCATAAGACTCAAACAGCAGGTTTTTCTACAGCTTTAGCAATGGGCGCTTTATTCAAACGTATCAATCCGGCACCCGTATAAACATTTCGAGGATTCCAAAGAATCCATCCGCAGCTTCCGAAATCTTCACAGGCGCGAATCTGATCGCGAATCTCTTGTTCACCGTAAACGCGGCGGTCAAATGCATAATCTTTGAAAGCTTGCAACCAAGGACGGTAGCACAAAGATGAGTTTGCAGACTTTGTGAGCGCCTTGTCCAATGAATGTTTGACGATTTCATAGTTTGCTTTTACAGGATTTGGAAAACCGGGAATTCCCGCATTAAATCCGCTAGGGTAGAGCATGGGAGAGAGGTAATCCACATATGGTGCGAGGGCATCAACACGCTGCCCGATTTCGATATCGGCATCATGCCAGCTCACGTATCCGAAAATATCCGCAGAGATAAAGACATTGTAAGGGGTTAAGCGTGTACGTGCCGCTTCCAAAAATCCGGATATTGCTTTTACACGGTTGGCTTGTGTATTTTCAACGGAGAACTTAATCCCCTTACGATCAGGAAAACGGACATAGTCAAATTGGATTTCATCAAATCCTGCAGCAGCAGCATCGGCCGCAATGCTGATGATGTAATCACGTGGCTGAGTATAAGATGCATCGATCCAGTAAAGTCCTTCTTTATCGGTAAATAAAGTTCCATCGCTTTTTTTAACACCGTATTGCGGGTAAGAGGTGATGAACGGAGTATCTTTAAATGAAACAATACGCGCAATCGTATAAATACCTTCCTTGTGAAGGTCTGCTACGAATTTTTTGATATCTTTAAAAAGAATGACTTCTTGTGCACCGATTTTATTGGCAATAGGATTTGCGGTTTTAAACGCGATTTGCCCACGGTCCATTTTCACATCGATAACAAGCGCATTGATTTGCGTTGTTCGAATCAAATGTTTGGCATTACCCATAATCTTGCCGCTGCTTGCGCCAAAGCTTGAAAGATAAAGCGCTTTCGGAATAAAACGGTTTAGATACATTTTTCCGCCAGTTTTATAAAACTTGCGGTCATATCCAATAGCTCGAACACCAATCCGAGGTGCAGTAGGAACAGTAAAACTACCATTACTATCGGTACGGTATTCTTTGCCATTCGTGATAACGATGGCATTTTCGATCGGTTTTAAACTCGCTTTGTCGTAAACGGTTCCGCTGATCATGGTTCCCCATGTCAACGTGATGTACGCCGCCAATAGTGCTAATGCCTTCAATGCTTTTTCCTCTAGGTAGTTTCAGTCGCGTAATCGTAGCGAAAAATTCGTCATTCTAAGCATAAAAATGGTAAAATCAATATTAATTATAAGAAAAAGAGAAAAATATGCCATTTACACAACTAAACCAACAGCTTCGTACTAATTTGGAAGCTTTGGAGCATACTTCTCCAACCCCGATACAAATCAAAGCAATCCCCTTGATTTTACGTGGTCGCGACATTATGGGCGCGGCTCAAACAGGTACGGGAAAAACTGCTGCCTATACTTTGCCAATTTTGCAAATGCTGTCCAAATCTGCACCGGGTGAACTGGCACGTGTTCGTGCATTGGTCCTCGTACCGACACGTGAACTCTCAGCACAAATCACCCAAGCCATACGCTCGTACGCATTGGAAACGGATTTAAGAATTTTGAACATTGCGGGTGGGATGAATATGTCCAAGCAAACCGCATCCTTAGACAAGGGTGTGGATATTATCATTGCAACACCTGGACGATTGATTGAGCTTAATAAGCAAGGCTCTATCCCGTTGTCAAAAATACAGTTTTTGGTTTTGGATGAAGCCGATACGATTTTAGATATGGGCTTCATTCGAGAAGTAGAACAAATTATCGATCTATTGCCGATCAAACGTCAAACAATCCTTTTTTCAGCAACGATGACACCATCCGTAAAGCGATTGAGTGAAAAAATACTGAATAAGCCTCTTCTTGTAGAAATTGACAACCTTTCACCTGCGGATGCGACGATACGTCAAATTGTTCATCCTGTAGAGGTAGAGCAAAAAAGTGAACTTTTAGCGTATCTAATCGGTTCAAACAACTATCCACAAGTACTCGTATTTACGCGAACAAAAGTGGCTGCTGATGAAGTATCTACTTATTTACGTGAGAGCGGATTGGAATGTGCAACGATTCATGGCGATAAAAAACACGGTGCACGGGATAAAGCACTCAAAGATTTTCGATCAGGCGCGATCAAAATCTTAGTGGCTACAGACATCGCGGCACGTGGGCTTGATATCGAGGATTTGGGTGTCGTCATCAACTATGACATTCCGCATGTCAGCAGTGATTACATCCACCGTATCGGACGAACGGGACGTGCTGGCAAAGCAGGTGTGGCCATTACTCTTCTTTCTTCCAAAGAGCATATTTCATGGAAAAAAATCGAGACGATGCTGGGGAAAAAACCAGAGCAGATCATTGTGGATGGGTTTATACCGCCAGTAGCTCTTGAGGGTAAAAAAACGCATGGTAAAAGCATGAGCAAAGACGGTGAGAAAAAAGGTAAAACAGCAGGAGCATTCGGTAACAAACGTAAAAAAGAGCCTGTTCAACCTAAGTTTACCGGGAAACGTGGACCAAGAGCGGTTCGCGAAGAACCCGTAGCAGAGAAAAAAACAGCTCCTAAAAAATGGGGCAAGAGAAAATAGATAATTTTTTTATTAATCTATAAATTGGATACTGTAAATGGTTGATTTTCAAGAGTTTATCAAAATTATGAGTGATTCATTTTCTGTGTCTGATGAAGCTATAATCAAAGAAATTCAAGAACTTTTTTATCGTTATGATCCAGTCTTACTTGCAGCATCTTTTGCAGGACTAACTACCTATCGAGAACTTCAAAGTAATGCTTACAGATTAGAGGCACTAATCCATTTTTCTCTTCAATATGGTAAAGGAAATAAAAAACCAAAAAAGCAAGTTGTTGAAAAAGCATTTAAGTTGGTATCAAAAAGCTCATTATCTCATCAAGAAGATCCGGCTGAAGATGTATTTGTTTCATTGGTCAATTTTCAAGGTCAAAATTTTTTATTATTTGAAGGTCTTTGGGAAGGTAATGCTTTTCATCTACAAAGATTTTTGGATGTTATTGAACAGATGCCCGAAGAAAATTGGTTTTTCGAGCTAAAAAAATGTGTATGGGCTTTGCTACTGCTTTCAGATGTGATTGTCAAGAGAAGTGGATTAACTCGTTATTCATTAGGTAATCAAGAAAAATTAAGTGAAATTCCTACATGTGTGATTCAGCGTTTTAATTTTTTTAAAGATAGCGTTAAATTTTCCAAGGATGATTTAGCTGAATTAGGTATTGAAATAAAAGATATTTTTTATTTGTTATTTAACATAAGACATACAAAAAATTTATCAAAACAAATTTTAGGTGAGACAGATTTAGAAAAGCAACCACTTGTCTATGATGGACATGATATTTACATTTTACTTCCTTCTGCAATAGGTATCGCAATAAGACGTTTAGTTATAGATAAAATTACGTCTGTTAATCAATTGGAGGTACTTGAAAAATCGCTAGCAAACTCTTATTCACGATTATTTAAGGATCTTCATTTATTGGGTGATCTTCCAAATTGTTCGTTAAATTTTTTCAGAAATGAAAAAATGCATTTATTCACGGCAGATACGTTGATAGATATTGATAATGGAAGACCTTTACATCTTATATTTTTGGTTGATGATTTTTCTAATAGAGAAAATGGTTGGATAAATAGTAGAAATTTATATACACAAGAAATTGGTGTTGCGCTTTCAGAAAAAATTCTTCATACAAAGCAATTTGTTAAAAATATGCCAAATTATAAAGAAGGTATTACATTAATTGTAGGATGTGGTTGGGGTAGAAATTTTGGATTTGATTTTCCAAAAGGTGAAGAAGAAGATTGGAAAATTGAGGTCATTTCAGCTTATGATCTTAGTATATTTAGTCTATCCTCAGGTATGGAAGTCTTAACATTTTACAGATTATTGGAAGCAAGAGAAAAGATAGAATCTGAAAATGTAGAATTGATGAATGTAAATGGTTTATTAAATTTGTATGGATGGGCACAAGAACTTAATTATCATTTAGTACCACATGAACAGATGCAGGATGTTCCAAATGACAGTAAGCTTATAGTGCATATTAATCAAAATAGCTTATTAAAAATACGCCAAGAAGCATATCTAGCGTGGGATGAACACGTAAAATCGAATCCAAATGGTGAGACTGTGCATGTTATGAAAAAAGCAGGTACCGCATATTTTGAAGAAGATAGATTTAAGCCATTATATTTTAGTAAAGATGATGTAAAAAAGCATCAATTAAAAGCAGTGTATGAAGGGAGAGATTTTGATTTATGGTGTTCTTTATATACGTTGCCAAATTCTAATAATAGTTTAACATTTCGTATTTTCGATGCTGCCTGTAATTGGTTACATAGAACAGTTCAAGTATTGGAGCAGATACTGCCTTTATTACCAGAAAAGCAAATCATATGGAATTTATATTTTGATGAATTGATTTTAGCAAATGACTATCCAGAACCAATATCGTATAAAGAACTTCAAAATTTGATAGTGATTGATTGTTCTCGAAAAAATATTGATGTAAGATTTGAAAAACAATTTATTGATGGCTTTGCAGGTAAAGAAAATATAGCAGAAAAATGTATGGTATGGTCACTAGTAAAGGGGATATGCGTTATAGCTGAAAACAACTTCTCCGATGAAAAAATCGAAATGATTGTAGATCAAATTGTTAGTGATTCTGATGCAAAATCTCTTCATTTGTTTTCAGCAAAAACATATTTCGATTATATCCAAGACACGTTGCCTGATGCAATTGTAATTAATCGTTTTGATGATGCAACAATGCGAATTGGATTGGGATGGTTGGTACAAAATCCAGAAAATGGTAATCAAATTCTCGGTATTGAAAATTGTAAATTTTTTTTGAATGAGCTTATTGATAGAGTTTGGGAAAAAACAAAAGCACTATTGGTGAGTTTTGATAGAGAACCATTAATTGAAAAATTATTGTTGAATTTAGAAGCTATACGCAAAGAAAATCGAACATGGAATAACACTATTAAAGCTGTGTTGGCCCAACATGATGATAAATCAAATGCGATGGAAGTAGCAAGTAGAAAATTGTCAGAACTAAATGGAGCAAGTCTTAGTAGCCGATTGATAATAGAAATGGCACTTTGTGAATGCCCTATGGATGGGCAGAAAATAGCTGGCAAAATTGAAATATCTAAGCTGATGGCATATGCATCAATGTTGCATCATATCGGTGGTTGGTCTGATACTATTAACAAAGAATGTATGGATGCAGAAATTATAATTTCAACTTTTGGAGAAATACTCTTTGATCATTCTTTTGATGATGCTGTCATTAGTAAGTATGGTTTGGCTGTAAATAATAAAATGTTGAATAGTCATGCTGAAAAATATGACAAATTATTTATTTCTTCCGATACAGTTTCGTCAGTTGAAGAATCATTTGATAAGCAGTTTATCGAAGCATGGAACGATGAATATGGGTTTACAATTGATGAATGTTTGAATTTTTTAGATCATTTGGAAGATATAGCTATTAAACAAAATCTTGCAGTGATTAAGGTGACTGAATCAGAGCTATTACCTAACAACGCATCTGAGGCAAGTTTTCAAGCTATTTTACATTCTTTAGTTCTATATCCACGTGTTAGTTGGGATAATACCCCCGATGGTTTTGAAGCAAAAGATTGGTATCCATGGAAATTTAGAAGAAGACTTTCATTAGTGTCTCGACCGATAGTTAAACTAGATAATTCAAATGATTCTACATATCTCATAGCTCCAGCTTCTATACGAGAAAGCTTTTTATATTTAGTTAGAGGTGCCTATGAGGCAGAGTTTGATGATAAATTTTATTCCTCTGATAAGATGAGAAAATGGAACGGATATAAAAGAAATATTTATGGGCATGATTTTAACAAACAAGTTGCCAATAAACTTAGTGAATTTGGATGGCAAACAAAACCCGATATATTTATTACTGAGATCTTGAATAAAAGTTTTGAAAAAGATTTTGGCGATATTGATGTATTAGCATGGGATAAATTTAGTGGAAGAGTACTTGCCATAGAATGTAAAGATTTGCTTTTTGCCAAAACATATGGTGAAATCGCTAATCAGTTGTCAGAGTTCCGTGGTATCGGAAAAAAGGACAGGCTCAAAAAACATTTGGATAGGATTGAACTTTTAAATAACAACTTATCAATAGTAGAAAAATATCTAGGATTAGAAAAAATTCAAACCATTGAAATTGCCCTTGTTTTTAGTAATGTAGTTCCTATAACATATATAAATAATGAAATATTACAGAAAATACAAATTAAAATTTTTAACGAATTGGAAACACTTAAGGTATAGATGATGTTTTCATGTATGATAATAGAACCTGTGCTTGAGAAAAAAGCTGCTCCTAAAAAATGGGGCAAGAAAAAATAATCAACCGGAGCGATTATCACTTTTTCGTTGCGGACGACTAAAATAGTTATAAAATCCTGTACCGACGATCAAGAGGGTAACCCCTACGATGAGATAAAAAGCATTGATGATTTTACTGTAATCATCGAGAACAATTTTAAAGACGGCCATCAGCGATTCAATAGAGAGCGCAATAATAATGGACGTAAGAAATTTACTTAAAATTTTACTTTGAATTTCATTGGCAGGATCAAGAGTTTTGTAAAGGACTTCGTTTTCGATCATCGTTTTTGAGAGATCATAAATTGCTAATCCAATCGTAATAGAGATAACCGAGGTGAAAATTTCATGCAGTATTTCACTGCTGTTAAAAGAGAGCAATACCACTTTCCCAAAAATAAAACCTCCATACAAAATCAGGAATACGGAAACCAATCCCAGTAATAAGCTTCCGCCCCCCATCACCACTTTATTCACTTTTTCAAACAGGCTGTTATGCTCGATGAGTCGGAGCTCTTCAAGCAGTTTGAGCATATCGAAATCGACAACGAGAAAGTGATCTGCTTCTTGCTTGATGGCCGTTACTGATGGCATTCCCGTAATATTATGTAAGTAGGGGTTGGTAATATAAATCGGTTCGCTGTCAAAGAGCAACCCTTGAAAATAAAAAGTTTTATTTTTGCCGACTCTATTCGTATCGCAATATTTTCGTCCGTAATCGGGAGTAATTTGTATAAAGTCACGGCTGATTGCATAAATAACCTCTGCTGCTTTTTCCGTTTCAAAAAATCGCTGCAGATTTTTAGCCTCTAACGTAGTTGTTACAAAATTTTCGAGATTCTGCCGAAGATAAAACTGAATACTGTTTTTGTTTTCAGTGTATAAAGAGATTAAACGTCTCATAGGTTCTCCTTTCTTCAGAGAATGACAGAGTGAATATCTATTTACACCATTTTTACTCCAAATAACCTAAAAATGGATTACGAAAGTTATATTAGTTGTATAACATAAAGTGAATTATTACAAAGGCATCACGATAGGGTTAAATGCCTTAGAGGAGATGATTGCCTTTGCTCCTACATTTAAAACACTGGCCTCTTCTTGACTCACAACTGCTTTTATCATACTGCTTCCTGTCAACAGGGTTATTAAATAGACAGGATGATCGTATTGGATCGATAATACCTCACCAATCAACTGAAGCTTACCGCTGAGCGTTTGAGGAGAGAAAAACTCCATAGGAGGGCAGACCCGGGTGATCACTCCTACCTCGATGGCAGCCAATCGATCGGAGAGTTTGACTGTTTCGGCGATGTCATGACTCACAAGAAGCGTTGTTACCCCTAGGCGTTCATGCACAAGTGAGAGCTCATCTTGGAGTTTTTGGCGCATGGAGGGATCAAGTGCGGATAACGGTTCATCCAACAAAAGAATCTTGGGATGGCGTACCAAGGCACGTGCCAGTGCAACACGCTGTTTTTGTCCGCCTGACAACGTAGAGGGGAGGCGATCGGCTAGGGCGGTTAGTTCAACGAGTTCGATCAGTTCATCGACATTGTGGCGTTGCTGCGCACTTTGAGCAGCAAAGAGGAGATTCTCACGCACGCTCATCGTCGGGAAGAGGGCATAGTCTTGAAACACAAATCCGATACTGCGTTTTTGGGGCGGCAGATTGATCTTTTTGGTGCTGTCAAACCATACTTCACCATCCACTTCGATTTTGCCGCTATCGGGTTGCTCGAGTCCTGCGATCATTCGCAATAACGTTGTTTTACCTGCACCTGAGGGACCGAAAAGGGTGAGAAATTCTCCGTCATTGATGGTAAGTTTGAAATGGGCATTGATTGAGCCTTCAGCAGTATCGAGATGCTTGGTAATATTAATAAATATCATCGAATCCCTCCAAGCGATTTTTTGTTGAGGGTATAGACGAGAAGCAGTATGGCAAAGGTAACGACAAAGAGGGTGAGGGCATATTGGTGAGCCATGGCGTAGTTGAGCGATTCCACTTCATCATAGATGGCGATCGAGGCGACACGGGTTTCTCCGGGGATATTTCCGCCGATCATGAGGATAACCCCGAACTCTCCAACGGTATGGGCAAATGCGAGGACGATGCCTGAGATGAGACCGTGCCGGATTGAGGGGAGGATCACCCGTATCATTGTTTCCAGCTTCGATTTTCCCAGAGTATAAGCCGCTTCGAAAATGGAGCGGGGAACTTGAGTGAGAGCCGACTGGATCGGATGGACCATAAAAGGTAAGCTAAAGAGGACAGAGCCGATCACCAGCCCCTCAAAACTAAAGGCCAATCGTATACCATGCTCGGTGAGAAAACTGCCGATTGCAGAAGCAGGGCTGAATGCGAGGAGGAGATAAAATCCCAGTACCGAAGGGGGCAACACCAGTGGCATAGAAACGATCGTTTCTATGATGCTTTTGAATCGCATTGTGCTAAAGACCAAAAATGCGGCAAGAGGGATACCGATGAACAGCAGTATCAGGGTCGTAACGGTAGCAAGTTTAAAGGTCAACGCCATTGTGGCTAAAAATTCAGATTCCATCATGCCCCCTAAGAAGAGATATTTCACTGGGTTGAACCATCCAGTTTACGGTATCCCCTTGTAAAATATTAAGCGTATCAAAGGTTACGGTTGGAACCAAGGCGGTTACCGTTGACTCTTGATAATTCAAAATAACTTCTGAAAGAACAATCCCCTTTTGTATCTCATGAATGGTTCCCTGCAAGAGGTTGGCTGTGGTCGGTGTGGACACTTTTGAGAGGATCACTTCGGTCTCTTTGAACGCCAATGTGACGTCAGTATGGAGTAAATCCTGGGCATTGGAGACTTCGGCGAGGAGGAGGTGAAAGGTATCCTCTCCCACCGCTACACAAATGCAGGAGAGATGCTCGGAGGCGGTGAGGGCAGTGATGGTGGCGCTTAAGGTATTCATGGGAGGATTTTTTGCATGGGAATTTGATACCCGTTGGCTTTTAAAATTTTATGTGCTTTTGTTGACGTCATAAATTTTAAAAACTTTTTGGCGGCGATTTGATTTTCAGGGGTAACGTTTTTGAGTGCTACCATTGCCTGACCGATTGTGTTGTACGCTTTAGGATCGATTTCGATCCATTTACCGACATTTTTCATCTCAGGGCTGAGGACGATTGATTTGGCCATAAACCCGACATCGACGGCTTTGGTTGTGACATAGGCTCCCACTTGGGAGATAGATTCAGCGATGATGAGTTTTCCTTGTACATTGTTATCGACTTTGTAATAGCGCATAGCATTCATCGCTTCGATACCGTAGGGTGCTGTTTTAGGATTGGCAACAGCGATTTTTTTAACCGATGGATCAGCGACAATGGAAATACCTTTGGATAAATCCACACCGGTATCACTCCATAAAATGAGTGTTCCATACGCATAGACTTGGGCGGGAGTTGTAGTAAATC
The DNA here is from genome assembly GCA_041661985.1 of Sulfuricurvum sp. Classification (GTDB taxonomy): domain Bacteria; phylum Campylobacterota; class Campylobacteria; order Campylobacterales; family Sulfurimonadaceae; genus Sulfuricurvum. Next base: position 192,168 of record JBAZTK010000002.1, read on the forward strand.
CACCATTGGCAAGTTTTACAGGATACTCAACATCAGCCGACAAAAACGCATCATAGGGCGCACCGCTCATGATTTGTTGAGTGAGTTTTCCCGAAGCACCCGTAATGATTTTAACGTCGATCCCCGATTCTTTGGTAAAGGCCTTGGCAATATCCGTAACCGCGTATTTCATATTGGCCGCAGCGGCAACGGTGATTGTTTGTGCCGATAGAGTGGAAGCAAACATGAGTGAGGCAAGGATGAGTTTCAATGGTTTCATTAAGATTCCTTAGTATCTGTTTTGATATAACGATAAATTAATATGTGCAAAAACGGTTCATAAAGAAATACGACATTTACGTTATGTTTTATAAGATATAACGAATTATAGAAACATAAACTTAAAAAAAGCTAGAAAAATGCTATAACCCGATAATAATATGCAACGGTGAGATAACAGCGTACGCAGTCATACCGATTTGTAAATTTTGCAGAGTATCTTGCTTTTCGAGGGCGATGAGGAGGGTACCGCCATTCAGTCGCAATGTAATCTCAACATTGTCACCCGCAGACTCCAACGACTCGATTGTTCCCGTGAGGATATTATCGGCGGTGGAGGCAGGGAGAGTGGTGAGGATTTTTATGTCGCTGGATTTGATGATCGCGTAGGTGTCACACCCGGTTGCAAGTCCCATATTTTCTACCGATTTGGCAGTGATGGTCGAGAGAAGGGTGTCGTTGCCTTGCAATGCGAGGGTTAGCGTTGTATGTAAGCCATTTGGTTGAATCTCTTTGACAACAGAAGGGAGCTGATTTCTTGCGCTGGTGGTGAGAAAGGTACGGCTGAGGATACGGGCGAGACGCTCTGGATCATTTCCCGCTTCGGAAAAACGGTCGATGAATTGGCGATGGAGTTCGTTAAAACGGTGAAAGGTCGTGATGAGTTCACGCGCATAGGGGGTGAGTTTCGTTCCACCGCCGCCACGGCCTCCTGTGGTTCGTTCGATAAGCGATTGATCGGCTAGGGCGTTCATCCCATTGATCCGTTCCCACGCCGCTTTGTAGCTCATTTTCATCTCTTTGGCGGCGGCATTGATCGATCCGGTCTGATCGATTTTCTCTAGCAGTTCAATACGCCCTGAGCCTAAAAAGCTTTGCCCCTCTTTGGTAAGCCAAAAACGTCCGTCAATTTTCAAAAGAGTTCTTTATTCGCCGGTTTCTTCGCTGACTTCTTCAGCATCAGTGTGTGAGTCGGTGAAGTTGAGCACCTTTTTGGTCACGTTTACAGGACAGAAAAAGAAGATTTCAAATATTGGATTCATAACAGTGGTATCTTCATCGATGATATCAAACGCTTTGAATGTGAATCCTTTGCCGTCTGCTTCACTGTTCATCGCTACGGTAAAGTTTAATGGCCCCAGAGAGCGGAGCATATTGATAACATTTTTGTACGATTTGTCCTCTTTTGAGACCATAAGATTCTGATTCTCTTCGGTACGGGCATTGATACGGGTACCTAGAATTGTGAGATTATCTCGATGGACAGTTTTGTTCCACTTGATAAGCCCTTTTGGAAATCTGAGCAATGAGTTTTTTGCGATAAGTGGATGGGGAAACGTGTTTTTAATAGTCTCTAGAAGTTTTAAAAAAGAATTTTTTCCTCCGATTAAAGCGGCATACGCGAGTAGTTGATCGCGGAGGAGGATTTTGTCAGCACGGGCAAGCTGGTGAAAACGGCACATGTAAAGAGCCTTTGCATTAAGATGCCGTATTATAGCGTTTTAGTACAAAAAACTTTGCTGCATGATTGGGTGTATGGTATCGGTTGAAACAGTACCGTGCATAAAGAGATAATTAGCGAGCACTCCTTGCTCCAAAAGCATATCCGAACCATCTTTAAACGGGAGTCCGGTATTTTTTACTTCACGCAAGAAAGGGGTCTCTTTTCCATAGATAACATCGATAGCACAGCGTGCGTGTGAAAGTAATTCCATGAGTAAGGAAGCATCTAGGGGTAAGAAGTCATCACTCAAGCCTGCTGAAGTTGTATTGATGATGAGATCATACGCATCAGGTGTAAAGGTATCCCAATCAAAGCATTGAAAGCCGTTTTCTCTAAAATAGTTCAGGCGATTGGATGAACGATTGAGGATGGTGGGTTCAATCCCATTTTGGCGCAAGACGGTGGCTAATGCTTTAGCTGTTCCGCCTGCACCTAGTATCAACGCATTTTTAAGAGGACCAAACGATCCAATAGCACAGAGGAATCCATCTGCATCGGTGTTGTACCCAAGAAGGCGACCATTTTCTAGGATGATGGTATTAACGGCACCTATTTCTTTGGCAATGCCTCGTACTTCATCACATACTTCAAATGCAGCTTCTTTATGCGGGACGGTGATATTGGCACCACTAAGCCCTTTGGCAAAAAATACATCACGCAGTTTTGAACCATCCGCAAGATGAGTACGGGTATAGCAAGCGTCTATGTCAAGGGTTTTAAAAACATGGTTGTGCATCAATGGAGAGCGTGAATGACTCACAGGGTCTCCAAATATCGTAAACAGTTTCATTTATTGAGGATTAGTGAGGTCGTTGAGGGTACTTGTAAGGGCACCGAGTTTGTTGGTTACTTCAAGATACTCGAGTTCATGGATAGAATCCGCAACGATGCCAGCACCCGCTTGGAGGATGATTTTATCGGGTTTGATGAGGGCAGTACGAATCGTGATAGCCGTATCCATGTTGCCGTCAAATCCAAAGTAGCCAATTGTTCCGCTGTAAAAACCGCGTTTAACCCCTTCATATTGCGCTATAAGTTCCATAGCCCGAATTTTTGGTGCTCCTGTCATGGTTCCTGCAGTAAAAGTTGCCGCAAGAAGATCGAACATATCCTTGTCATCACGCAGTTGCGCATGTACATCGGAAACAATGTGCATAACATGAGAATAGCGCTCAACGTGCATCATCTCCTCAACGCGTACGGTTCCTGTCTTGGCAACACGACCAACATCGTTACGCCCCAAATCAATGAGCATCAAATGCTCAGCAAGCTCTTTTGGATCAGCTAATAATTCTTCTTCGAGTTCTAAATCACGTTGCTTGTCCACACCGCGTTTGCGCGTTCCTGCAATAGGGCGAAGCAGTATGTCACCATCAATCAATCGTACCATGACCTCTGGGGAACTCCCGACAATACTAAAATCACCGTATTCCATTAGATACATATAGGGAGAGGGATTTTTGATCCGCAATACACGATAAAAGCTAAACGGATCAACGGTAGCATTGCGTATATAGCGGTTGGTCATCAAAATCTGAAATACGTCACCACTTCTGATCATCTCTTTTGAACGGTCAACCATGTCAAAAAATTGGGATTTAGTATAAATAAAATCGCCGCCTTTGTCATTGTCGATAGGAATCAATGGAGTGTAGTGATACGTAGATTTGAATTCTTTTTCAATGGTGTTAAATTGCTCATACATAGCCGACAGAGTTGTTATGAGCGTAATGGTAGAGTGTTTATGAGAAACAACAACGACAAGTTTGGGAAGGATTAAATCCATATCCGGAATGTTGGTTTGATCAATCAAATGACTCATTGAGGCGATAAGGGTGGGTTCAAATACCTTAACCATATCGTAACCGATATAGCCAATAAATCCATCTACGTATCCGACATCCAGTTTTTTGGATTGTGCACGAAAATAGTCACGGTCACATGAACGGTAATAACGTTTTAAAAAGTCAAAAGGAGATTCTGGAATGACACACTTGGTTCCGTTAGAATCGGTATAGTGAGCAATAGCCTGGGCATACGTGAGACGTTCACGAGCGCCAAGTGCTATGATCGTATAATTCCCATTACTGTTGCCTGCACTTTCAAAAAGAAAAGAAATTTCGTTGGGAAATATCTCTTTGAGCTTCTCGTAAATACTGATAGGAGCAAACTGATCTAGCGTAAAACGGTGTGAGTGGATCACGTTATCCCTTTATTTTGAAAGCTTTTGCCTCAACATTTTGGCGAATAGTACCCATCGCATCTTGAACAGATTTATCACCTTGGAAGGGACCGACCATAATTTTGGTGACTGCACCTGATTTTTGCGTAGTGTATTTCATTCCGCTCGCGTTAAGGCGATCAAACAATGCTTTGTTTGGCTCATTGGTAAATGATCCAACTTGAATGTACCAAGTAGTTTGAGAAGCAGTAGTTGTTGTAGCAACGGGAGTTTTAGCTTCGCTCTTAACATCAGGTGTTTTTGGTGTTACAGCCTGTGTAGCAGCTTCTTTCGGAGTAACTTTTACTGTTGTTGTAGCAGCAGTTTCCTGAGCAGTCTTTTTAGCTTCTACTGCTTTGACTGGGGCAGCTTTTACTTGCTTTATAACAGCGGTTCCATGAGTTTTTTTCTCATTCACAATAGGTTGAGTTTTAACGATTGCTGGGGCAGTACTTACTTTTGGCGTTTGCACAGGAACGGCTTTAGTAGCAACTGGAGCAGACCGTATAGTAGTTTTGACCGCAGGAACACTGGCTGTCATAGGTTCAATTACCGTATTTTGTACCACGGGAGCATTCTGCAAAGATTCTTCTTTAATCTTTTGGGCAACTTGATTCAGGTCTGTAGCTCCTTGAACAGTTGTCCCTTTGGCTGTTTCATTTCCCTCTTGGATCACTTCAACAGGTTCAAATAAAGGATCATTGATGATTTCTGTCGGTGCGGTGGGTTCAGGCGGTAGTATTGCTTGAGGTGCCTTTTGAACTTCATCATTTTTTAGTGAGTTCATGATTACTAATACGATGATTAGAATCAGTGTAAAAGTTGCAATGGCTAATAGCAGCTTTTTGCTACCGGTATTGGAACCACTTTTATTCAAAATAATGTCATTAAGTTCGTTTTTTTCTTCCATTCTTTGCTCCTGTTAGCGTTACATGTGTTTTGACCAAGAAGCACCGCGTTCTTTCGCATATACTTCATAGGGTAAATTGAGGATATTGTATTCTAACGGTAATTCGTCCGTAGGAAACATTCGCCACTGTTTAGGCTGTTTAGCAGCCAATTTCATTGAAATCGTTTTGCCTAGTTGTATCGCCTCTTGAAACGTTGTGTGCCCTTTGTGAATGTACACGTGCAAATGACCCGGTGTCTTCGTCTCATAAGCGGTAAAATTGATGTATCCTTCTTCACGAAGCAATAATTGTGCCTTATGATAAAAACGCTGTGGATCCGTACCGTTATAGTCGATTACGATATTTTCAACTTTGTTGTGTTGATTGATCAATGAGTGTGCGATAGTGATTTGTTTTTTTAGATGCTGATCAATAAGAGTTTGACTCAAGATTTTATTAATACGTTCATATTTATTGAAGAAAGTACGACCTTTATAGTCAATTTTATTGACCATTTCATCATGCTTTAACCAATAATGATCTGAAACGATTTTTATTAATTTTAAATCCATAGAAGTCATTATTTCTCCGTTTTTTCTATCAATAAGTTGGCTGTTTGTAGATAATAAATCCGCGTGCGAGGGCTTTAAGCTCCTCTTTTATAGCCGCTTGTTTATCCGTATTTTCGATATCATCCAAAACATCGGCAATCTTATTGGCGATGAGTTCAAATTCTTTTTCTTTCATGCCGCGTGATGTAAGAGCAGGGCTTCCGATACGAATTCCACTGGTAACAAACGGTGAGCGTGTTTCACCAGGTACGGTGTTTTTATTAACCGTAATTCCGGCACGTCCAAGGGCCGCATCAGCTTCTTTACCACTAAATGGCTTGTTTAAAAAAGAGACTAATATAAGATGATTGTCCGTTCCACCGCTTACGATGTCATAACCGCGTTTGATTAATACTTCAGCAAGAACTTTTGCGTTGGCTTTTACTTGAATTGCGTATGCTTTCCATTCAGGAGAGAGATTGTATTTAAATCCAACTGCTTTAGCTGCGATGACATGAACCAAAGGGCCGCCTTGAAGTGCAGGAAAAATAGCTGAATTGATTTTTTTCGCTATCTCTTCATCGTTGGTCATAATCATACCGCCACGTGGGCCTGCGAGTGTTTTGTGCGTAGTGGTAGTAACAATATGTGCGTGCGGGAATGGGCTAGGGTGCTCACCAGCACATACAAGTCCTGCAATGTGTGCAATATCGGCAAACAAAATGGCACCGACCGCATCAGCGATTTCACGGAATTTGGCAAAATCAATTTCACGTGCATACGCAGATGCACCACACACGATAATTTTAGGCTGAACAATTTTAGCGATGTCGAGTACGCGGTCATAGTTGATACGTCCGTCAAGCTCTACCCCATATGAAAAACTATGGTAGTTTTTACCTGAAAAACTTACTTTAGATCCGTGCGTCAAGTGTCCGCCATGACTAAGATCCATACCAAGAAGTTTGTCGCCAGCTTGAAGAAGCGCAGCATAGACAGCACCGTTGGCAGATGAACCTGAATGGGGCTGTACATTTGCAAAATCACAGCCGAAAAGTTGACATGCCCGATCAATGGCAAGCTGTTCAACACCATCAGCATATTCGCATCCGCCGTAATAACGTTTTGCCGGATACCCCTCAGCATACTTATTGGTAAAAACACTTCCCATAGCTTCCATAACTGCTGGAAGCGTAAAGTTTTCAGAGGCGATCATCTCTAAATGGTCTGTCTCACGTTCGAGCTCTTGCTCACATAGTGCATAAATTTCGTTATCAAATTCTTTAAGGAAACTCATTCTTCTTCTCCGTTGTTAAGTTGGTGGTGTTGTATCGGTTTCATAGCCGGGAAGAGCAAAACATCCCGTATTGAGTGTTGATTGGTAAGCATCATTACAAGACGGTCGATACCGATCCCTTGACCGGCAGTAGGTGCCATGCCGTAGCTTAGTGCCGTAACAAAATCTTCATCCATGTCGTGTGCTTCATCATCGCCGGAATCTTTTGCCGCCATTTGCCCCTCAAAACGTTCGAGTTGATCTACAGGGTCATTGAGTTCACTAAATGCGTTCGCGATTTCACGCCCTGCGATAAACAGTTCGAAGCGATCTGTTAATTCTGGACGTTCATCGTTGCGTCGTGCCAAGGGAGAAATTTCAACCGGATAGTGCGTGATAAACGTTGGATTGATTAATTTTGCCTCAACGAATTCGTCAAATAATTCCCCTTGAAGCTGTCCCAGATTCATGGCAGGTTTGGTTTCAAGATTATGAGACTTCATATAATCCAATATGGCCTGTTTGTCATTAACAATATTTTCAGGGACTCCGCCAATTTGCGTCAAACTTTTGATAAGTTCAATCTCTGTGAACAGGTCAAAGTCAATTTCAAATTCACCATACGGGAGGCGTTTTGGAAGATTCAGATGATCAAATAAATAATCAAAATATTCTTTCGTTAATACAATTAAATCTTTATAGGTTTTAAATGCCCAATAAAACTCAATAGAAGTAAATTCCGGATTATGGGTAGCGTCCATTCCTTCATTACGAAAATTCCGATTGATTTCAAAAACCGCTTCAAATCCACCGACGATGAGGCGTTTTAGGTACAGTTCCGGAGCAATACGCAAGAAACGATCCACTCCTAGAGCATTATGATGGGTCATAAACGGCTTGGCATTGGCACCGCCGGCGATAGGATGCATCATAGGGGTTTCGACTTCTAAAAACCCTTTATCTTCAAAGAAGCGACGGGTAAGACTTACTACTTTACTGCGGATATGAAATGTTTTACGTACTTCTGAATTCATGATGAGATCGAGGTATCGCTGACGGTATCGCATCTCTTTGTCTTGAAGGCCATGGAATTTTTCAGGCAATGGTGAAATTGCCTTGGTTAAAAGAGTCAACTCGTTTGCATGCAAAGAGAGTTCTCCTTGTTGCGTGACGAATGGGTAGCCGCTTACTTCGATAATGTCACCGACTTCTATGAGCTTTTTAAATACATCATTGTAAAAGTTTTCAGGAAGGTTGTCCCGTGCCACATAAATTTGGAGCATGCCACTTTCATCTTCGATTTTCAAGAAGCTTGCTTTGCCCATTAATCGGTACAGTTTGATTCTTCCTGCAACCGTATAATGGCGATTCTCATCGCGTTTGTCTTCTTTTTGCATAAGATCAGAATTAACATTATGATATTTTTCAATGGTTGTATTGCGATTAGAATTATTGGCGTAAGGATCAATACCCATTTCGCGTAATTGATTGGCTTTTTCGATTCGTTGCTGAATGTATTGATTGTCGAAAGTCACTTAAGTGCCCTTTATTTTTTCATTTTTGTTTGGCATGGTTGACAAATGCCGTAGATTTGCATGGAGTGTTCTTGCATTAAAAAGCCCAACTCTTCTGCAATTTTTTTTTGTCTGGACTCAATTTCCTCATCCACAAATTCACTGATTGTGCCGCATTGCGTACAAATAATGTGATCATGATGATCTTTTGCCCCTAATTCGTATTTTTTACCCTGTGCACCAAAGGAAAGAGAGGTAACCATCTCTGAGTCTTCGAGTAACGAAAGTGTCCGGTATACGGTTGCGATCCCTGTATTGAGATCAGGATGCTTTTCTTGAATCAGGTGATGTAGAGATTCAGGAGTGAGATGTTCATCAGAACTGTAAAGCATCTCCAGTATTACTTCTCGTTGTATCGTAAATTTAAGTCCGTTGTCTTTGAGAAGCTGTTTGAAATCACTTAATAATTTATTATATTCAACACTGCGTTGTGTAAAATCAGTATGGGCAGCCACGTTTTATTTCTTCTTCTTTGGAGCTATTTCTTCAGTTATATTAGTATCAGTTTGATTGCTATCGCCAATAATACCAGTGACATCGCTGGTTTCAATGTGGAGAATAAAATCACCTGTAGCAACCATTGGTTCAAAGAAAATACTGTCTTTCATTTTGTCGCCGAAATTTTCGCGAATTGCCGTAACACTGAATAATGCGTAGACTATTACGGACATAATGAAGAAAAACTTACTGGCACCTACAAGAAATCCTAGTATTTGATCGATAACTCCAAGTCCGCTTAGGGTACTGAGGCGTTTAAATCCTGCTCCAAGAGCAACCATCAATAGCCAAAAAATACCCACTGTAAAAACAAAACCGACAAGATTGACGGCAGCATCCGTTTCAAAATGTAAAAGGGATTCATTTAAAAATTTCCCAATCGGTCCACCGATATGGGAAGCTACAAATAAGCCTCCCACTATTCCTATAAGGCCGAACAACTCTTTTGAAAAGCCGTTCATTAACCCTTTGAGTCCTAATAATAAAACAATACTGCCAACGGCAACATCAAAATAATTCATGTATGCTAAATCTCCATTTCTAAGCGGTCTTTGCCAGTTTTTTTAGCACGATAAAGTGCAACATCCGAGCGATTAATTAATGTGTCTATCGTATCATCATCACGTATTGGAGTCAATCCAATACTTAAGGTAACACGAATCTGTTCATTTTGGTACAAAGGTTTGTTTTGACGACATAAACTCAATAATCGATTAGCAACAAGAGTGGCACCCTCTAAATCCGTTCTATTAAGTAAAATAACAAACTCTTCCCCGCCAAAACGATATAATCGATCGCCTTCTCTGAGTGCTTTTTTCATCAATTTAGAGACAAATATAAGAACTTTGTCGCCTGCAATATGCCCATACTTATCGTTGATAAGTTTGAAATTATCAATATCTATCATTAATACAAACATTTCATGTGAGAATCGATCTTTTGATAAAAGTTCAGTAAAGTGTTGTTGTAATGCATGTCTATTGTATGCTTTTGTAAGTGGGTCAAGTGTTGTCGTAATTTCAAGTTCATGTACTTGATTATTTAGTTCTTGAATCTTCTGATTGGCACGTGCGACCTCGGCAGTCAAATGCTCTTGAAGATCACACATTTTTTCAGAAATAGAAGATATATCAATGTATTTGTTTACTTCAGGACAATCGAATAGTTCACTTTGTTCATCACTGATCTTTTCAATTATTTTATTGCTTTGTGAAAATGAGTCAATGCTTTTAATGGCAATTTCTTTATAACCATCATTGGTTGACGCATAGTACTCTTGTAAATCAAGAGAACCATCAAGGTATGAGTCAAGAATTTCTTTGGTTACCAGTGAAACTAATTCAGTAAATTCAACGGTATCAATGCTATTTTGTCGAGCACTGGCAGATTCTAGATGAAAAGAAAGTTCTTTGCAAAAAAGGGCAAGAAATGGATGGATTTGAGTTGATTTCATGGTCTCTCTCTGAATTTTAATGTGCAATTTTTGTCATAACTTATTATATTTAGCATTAGCAATTATACTTTTTAAAACATAAATATAGCTTTTGACACTCTTAATCAGTCCATTTTTAGGATAATCCGATAGAATTCACATTCTAATTTAATAAATAATGTTTTTGATTGTAATCGAAGGAGAATAGGATAATGAGTAATTGGAGTCGTTCTAGCTGGAGAAATATGCCGATAAAGCAACAGCCTTCTTATCCGAATTCGGCACGCCTTGAAGAAGTTGAATCATTGCTTAAAAACTATCCGCCACTTGTTTTTGCGGGAGAAGCGCGTAATTTAAAGAAAAGCCTTGCAGATGTATGTGAAGGGAAGGCTTTTCTTTTACAAGGCGGAGATTGTGCTGAAAGTTTTTCAGAATTTCATGCGCATAATATTCGTGATACATTCAAAGTTATGATGCAAATGGCAGTTGTTATGACGTTTGCAGGCGGTGTACCTGTGGTTAAAGTAGGACGTTTGGGCGGACAATTTGCTAAACCCCGTTCTTCTGATAATGAAACAATCAATGGAGTGACTCTACCAAGCTATCGGGGAGATATCATCAATGGTGTTGAGTTTACGGAAGCTGCCCGTATTCCTGATCCGCAGCGAATGGTACAAGCATACAATCAATCTGCTGCTACTCTAAACCTGCTTCGGGCATTTGCGTCTGGTGGATTGGCAGATTTGCATCAGGTACATGCATGGAATCTTGGATTTGTAGGGCAAAATGAGTTAACACAGAAATACGAAGAACTGTCACGACAAATCGATAATTCATTACGATTTATGGCGGCATGCGGTATTACATCAGATACTTATCGTACATTGCGTGAAACAGATTTCTATACCTCGCACGAAGCTCTATTATTGCCTTATGAAGAGGCATTCACGCGTCAAGACTCATTAACAGGCGAGTGGTATGATGTTTCTTCTCATATGCTTTGGATTGGTGATCGTACGCGTCAGCTTGACGGTGCACATGTTGAATTTATGCGTGGTATTCAAAATCCGATTGGAATCAAAGCCGGTCCATCGATGGATACGGATGACTTAATACGTTTGTGTGATGTTCTCAATCCAAATAATGATGCAGGCCGTCTTAATATCATTGTCCGTATGGGTGCTGATAAAGTCGGAGAGGGAATGCCTAAATTGATTCAAGCCATTGAGCGTGAAGGGAAAAAGGTTCTTTGGAGTTGTGATCCGATGCATGGAAATACCATTACAAGCGGTGGCGGTTATAAAACGCGCCCTGTTGATGCAATACTCAAAGAAATGAAACAATTTTTCCAAGTTCATAAATCGGAAGGGACTTATGCCGGTGGTGTCCACTTGGAAATGACAGGGAAAAATGTGACTGAATGTCTTGGCGGATCGTTTGAGATTACGGAAGAAAATTTGGAAAGCCGTTATCACACGCATTGTGATCCAAGATTGAATGCAGACCAGTCGCTCGAACTGGCATTTTTGATCGCAGATACGCTCAGAGAAGCACACCCTTAAAAAATAACTTCATATTCTTGCCTCATTTTGAGGCAAGCTTCGCAATAAAACTACATTGACTCAATAACACGTATTAATTCATCAGGCTTATTTGAATATTGAATCGCAATGTCTTTACTCACTATTTTTTTACGCAAGAAGTCAACCAGTTCTTGGGTTTGAGTCGTCATTCCGGTTCCCTGCTGATTAAGTTGCATTTGCGAATAAATTTGGTGTACCTTGTCTTCGCGTATCAAGTTTGCGACTGCAGGATTGGTAATTAGAACTTCTTGAGCAGCGATACGTCCTCCTCCAATTTTTGGAAGAAGAGCTTGTGAAATAACAGCAATGAGCGAGGTTGATAGCTGTGCACGTACCTGTGGCTGCTCATCACCGCTAAAAACGTCGATGATACGGTTAATGGTACTAGGCGCTGAGTTGGTATGCAGGGTTCCAAATACCAAGTGACCAGTTTCTGCGGCTGTTAACGCTGCAGCAATTGTTTCTCTGTCACGCATTTCTCCAATCAAAATAACATCGGGATCTTGTCTCAAAGCATATTTCAGTGCTGTGGAAAAGCTTTGTGTATCACTGCCGACATTGCGCTGAGAAAAAAGGGCTTTTTTATTGGTATGAACAAACTCGACAGGATCTTCTACTGTAATAATATGCCGCGCTTCATTAAGATTGATTTCATTTAGCATAGCTGCAAGCGTTGTTGATTTACCGCTTCCCGTTGGTCCGGTGACAAGGATTAGACCCTTTTCGCGTTTGATCAATTCTTTGAAGATTTTTTTTGCATTCAAGTCATCCAGAGATGGGATAATAACAGGGATAATACGGAAAGCGCATGCTATTTCATCCATCGTCTTATAGTAGTTTGCACGAAAGCGTCCTACATCAGGAATAACAATTGAAAAATCAAGTTCATTATGCTCTTCAAATACCTTCTTTTGTTTCTCTGTTAGAAGGGAATAAGCCATTTCTTCAATATCTTTTCCGTCTAGGACAGGAAGATTGAGTGCGACAAGGCGGCCATCAATACGAATTTGCGGCTCTGAACGACTTACTAAGTGTAAGTCAGATGATTTATAGGCTACAACGCTTTTGAGGAGTTTGTGAATATCAAGTGTTTGACTCATGGGTGAAAATTCCTTCGTATTGGGATAAATTGAAACCAACGATGACGTTTGAATTGTATTCTATCACGGGACGTTTGATAAGCAGATTTTCCCGAGCCATCCACTCAACTTTAAGTGAATTGTCCAAGTTTAACAACTTAAGCCCTAATGTTCGATAAGTTGTCCCTTTAGTATTGAATAACACTGCAAGATCAACTTTAGCGACCCATTGCGTAATTTTATGGACGTCTACGGGAGTTGTCTTAAAATCAACAAACGTGTAGCCAATTTCATGCTCTTTTAAAAATTTTAGAGCCTTTTTAACAGAATCGCAGTTTTTGATCCCATAGACAACTACCACCGTAATTACTCAATTATCTTAGGAACAATAAAAAAATGATCCTTGGAATGGGGTGCATTTGATAAAATATCATCATTAATATTGCGATTTACACTGCCATTGTCCTCACGTAAATGCGTAGATGCATCGCTCATAGTAAATGTCGGACTAATGCCGTCTGTAGAGAGCTCTGAGAGGTTGTCGACAAATGAAACGATCTCGCTGAGCTGAGAGATCATCTGGGCTCTGTGATCCTCAGGTATTTGAAGGTAAGAGAGTTTTTCTAATCTCTGTAATAGATTTTCGTCAATTTTCACTGCTGGACCTCGGGTCTGAAATTTAATATCTTAATTGTAGCGAAAATATGGGTTTACTAAACTTTAACAATCTCTGGGTTATTATTGTATCTTTAACACAAATGACAGGAACTTATATGAGCATTAAAGAAAATATTCAAACGCTTAAAGATGAGCTGAGCTCAGAAGAGAAATTTTTTGAAAGCGCGATACGCACGGAGCGTTTTGTCAAAAAGTATCAAAAGCCTTTGATGGCATCTGTTATCTCGTTATTACTCATAGTAGCCGGAGCTATCGCGTATCAGGCTTATGATCAATCCAAAATCGAAAATTCGAATACGGCATTAAATGCTTTATTGACAAATCCAAATGATAAAGCAGCGCTCAAAACACTGAGTCAAGAGAATGCTTCTTTGTATGAGCTGTACACTTTATCCAACGCAATTAAGAACAGTGACGTAAAAACGCTTCAATCCCTTGAACAATCACAAGCACTCGCAGTTGCTGATATAGCAGCTTATGAAACTGCAGTACTTAAGAATGATCAAAATGCATTAGAAGACTATACAAAAAAGCAGGGAGCTGTTTATCAAGATCTAGCGTTAATTGATACGGCTGTACTGTCGATTCAAAAAGGGGATACTAAATCTGCGCAGAGTAAATTGGCGTTGATAAAAGAAGATTCTGTCATGTATCCTGTAGCTCAGATATTGAGTCATTTTGGAGTTAAACAATGAAACATATTTTTGTAGGATTTGGTATATGCAGTGCCTTGTTTTTGGGAGGATGTTCTCACAAAGAAGTTTTTAAGCCAGCAATAGTAAAAGGTGAATGGAAGAGTGCAGGGCGCTTGAGCGCCTCTATTGACCAGATTTCACAGTCAGCAGCTATACTCGAAAATGGGCATATTTTAACAAAAGACGGGGAAAAGCCGCTTAAGATTTCTACTGAAAATCGTTTAATCAATGTTAGCGGTGGGTGGGTAATCACTCAAAACAAGGATAATAATCTTGAATTGTTTCCAGAAGACGGGGTGAGCGAACCTGTACTTTTGGAATTGAAAAGAACGGTTGCTGCAGCAAGTATTCAAGATGACACAGTAGCCATTTTGTTTAGTAATAATGAGATGGCTTTGTATTCTCTTCAAGCGAAAAAAATAACATTTAAAGAGAATTCTGGCACTCCAATTGCGGTAGATGCACGCATTGCGAATCCTTACTTTTTAAAAGATTTGGCATTGTTCTTGGGTCTTGATGGAAAAATAGTGATTGTCAACATTGCCAAGAAAGAAGTTCTTCGCTCAATAATTGTTGGCTCTGATGAGTATTTTAATAATATTACCTATCTCAATGTCATTGAAAACAATATGGTTGCTTCTACTGGAAATGGAATATTAGCATTGTCCCAAAAAGAAGAGAGAGAAAAATACGACATACGCGATGTTGCATATACCAGTGAAGGTATTTGGTTGACAACAAAGCAGGGTGAAGTAATTGCTTTAAGTCCTACTTTGCAGTATAAAGGAAAACAAAAATTTCCGTTTGCCCATTTTGTCGGTATTAGTGTCCAAAATGATCGGGTGTATGTTGTGGAGCAAGAGGGATACATGATTGCTTTAACTAAAAATTTGCTTTCATACGATGTTTTTGACATTGATATGGATCATGAGCCTGTTTTTGTCGGTAATGATCGATTTTATTTTGATGATCGTTATGTCACTATTAAATAATGTCCAATGAGCTTGAAGCCTTTTTAGAGTATATAATTATCGTTAAATCGTTAAGTCAAAAAACAGTCAGCGCGTATCGATCTGATCTGTGTGAAATCGAGCTAAAGGCTGGCAAAGCGTTGATTGGTTTGGACTCAACGCTGATTATTAAGACCCTTTCTTCTATCCAAAACAAAAGAACACTCAACCGAAAGCTTTCTTCTTTGAACTCTTTCTTGGATTTCTGTCATAAACATCAATATGATTCCCATCTTTCCAAGTTTTCTCTAGCCAAAACTCCAAAAGCTCTGCCTAAATATTTAACCTATGAATCTATAATGTCAGCTTTGAATCTGATTGATATTAGCAGTTGGATTGGTATGCGGGATTATGCTTTAATACTGTTCTTATACGCAACAGGCACGCGGATAAGTGAATGCTTGGATATCAGTGAAGATGACATTCAGGGACAGTGGCTGCGTGTACGCCACGGAAAAGGTGACAAAGAACGGTATATTCCTATCGCAAAAGAAGCACTTGATGTATTAAGACGGTATAAAGATGTAAAACCGTTTCGACAACATACCCTTTGGCAAAATTATCGCGGCGAGCCTTTGAGTAGAATTTCTGCTTTTAAAATATGTCAAAAATACCTCGGTAATTCTCCCCATGTCTTACGTCATTCCTATGCTACGGGCTTGATATTGGGCGGTGCTGATTTACGGGTTGTTCAAGAACTTTTGGGACACGAGTCTTTGTTGACAACGCAAATATATACCCATGTTCAAAAAGAAAACCTGCATGAAACAGTAACAAAATGCCATCCAATGGGAAGGGAAGCACTATGATATTATGCGACATAGGCAATACAACTACTGATATTTATGAGAATGGAAGTACGCAAAAAATTGCACTTTCGGACTTTAAACCTGAATCTTTTGACAGTGAAGTGTGGTACGTTAGTGTCAATAATGCTTTGTCTGAAAGTCTTGGGTCGTTTTCAAATTGGCATAATGTTGCGACTTTGATAGACTGGGATAAGTATTATCTAACGATGGGAATTGATCGTATCATGGTATGTGAAGCAGTAGATGAGGGTGTCATTGTTGATGCTGGAAGTGCCATTACTGTTGATGTAATGCGCAATGGATCATATGAGGGCGGCTTTATTTCTCTTGGGCTTAGAAGCGCACAAGAAGCGTATGCAAAATTGTCTCCTGCCTTGGCTGAGTCATTTAACTTTGAGGTTGATTTGACTATAATGGCAAAAAATACCCCTGATGCTGTTACACTGGGTTTTCTGAGACCTTTGATACATGAAATCGAAAGACTTGGCAAGCCTGTATATGTGACAGGAGGCGATTGCAGAGTGTTCTCCTCATTTATGAGGAATGCTATTGTAGATGACCTCTTGGTTTTCAAAGGGATGAAAAAGCTCATCGAAAAAGGACAATTATGCTAAGTGTTGCACTGCCAAAAGGGCGTATCGCTGAAGATACTTTGGAGATATTTGAGTCAATATTTGGAAGTTCTTTTAAATTCGACGACCGAAAGTTGATCTTAGAAACGGATAATTTTAAATTTCTCCTGGTTCGTAATCAAGATGTTGCAACGTATGTGTATCACCAGGCGGCTGATATCGGCGTGGTAGGACTTGATACGCTTGAGGAACAGGGGTTGGATGTTATACGTCTACTTGACCTTCAAAAAGGAAAATGTCGTGTTGCCATCGGAATGCGAGCAGGCGAGCGCCCTGATTTCACGAAATCTGAGATCAAAGTTGCGACTAAAATGGTCAATATTACTAAGCGCTATTTTGCTGAACGTGCGGTGGCGGCTGATATTATAAAGCTGTATGGTTCGATTGAATTGGCACCGCTTGTCGGTCTTGCGGATATGATTGTTGATGTTGTCGATACCGGTGCTACGATGAAACAAAATGGATTGGAAGTCGTAGAAACTATCATGGAATCAACGACGCACCTCATAGCAAATAAAAACAGCTTTTTTGAGAAAAAAAGTGAGATATTAGATTTGTACGGAAAAATTAATCGCTTATTGTACCCGCATTAATTCACGATTTATTAACGATTTTGCACTATAATGCTCTCATCATAAAAAAAGGATTTACCATGTTAAATAATAAAGTTTCTTATTTACTTGCGGCATTAATAGTTGGAACCAGTACTTTGAGCGCAGAGAGTTTTTCAACAACGGAATACGTAAAGGTTATCAGTTCAATACCTTCATACTCTACAGTTAATGAGGATGTTCCATCTGAGCAGTGTCAAGATGTTAAAGAACAAATACAAAGCGGTACTCAGAATGCTGATGTCGTTGGTGCAGTTGCCGGTGGAGCTCTTGGTGGGGTTTTGGGTCACAATGTAGGTGGTGGAAAAGGTAAAACAGCTGCGACCGTTGGCGGTGCAATTATAGGTGTTTTAGCCGGCCAAAATATCGGTAGTAAATATAATACGCCACAAGGTAATTCTTACAGAATGGTTCGTAAATGTGAAACAGTATACACAACAAGATCACGTAATGTTCTTGATAGTTATACAAATATCGCAAAAGTAAAAGGTCAGGAAATTCGTATTCAGAGCGACCAGCCTCTTAAGCAAATTCCAGTTACTGTTACGTATAGCTATTAAATTTATGCCTCTTTTATGAGGCATTCTTCTTTTCTTACCCCTCTTTTAGCCATATTTTGTTAAAATAATCAACATTTAATTAAAATTTATGAGGAAACTTCATGGCACTCAAAGTAGCAATCAACGGAACTGGACGAATTGGAATAATTGTAGCAAAAATTATTGCCCAACGTAGTGATATCGAGCTAGTTGCACTTAATACTACGTCAAAACCGGAAATGCTTGAATATTTGTTAAAATTTGACAGTGTACACCGTGGAATTGATGCAAAAGTAATCGATGAAAACACAATTTCTATTGGTGGAAAAAATGTACGTATGTTTCGTGAACGTGATGCTGACAAAGTTGATTTCGGAAGTGCCGGTGCCCAAGTTGTGATAGAGTGTACAGGAGTCTTCCTAGACCAAGAGAGCTGTCAAAAACATTTAAAAAACGGTGTTCGTAAAGTCGTAATCTCTGCACCGGCAAAAGATGATACCCCTATGTATGTCATTGGTGTTAATTCAAGCGAGTATAAGGGTGAATCAATTATTTCAAATGCAAGCTGTACAACAAACTGCTTGGGTCCAGTTTGTAAAGTATTGGATGACGCATTCGGAATTGAAAATGCCCTTATGACGACGATTCACTCTTATACGAATGATCAAAACATTTTGGATGTAAAACATACAAAGGATCCTCGCCGTGCTCGTGCAGCGGCTCTTAATATGATTCCAACATCAACGGGCGCTGCAAAAGCAATTGGCAAAGTGATGCCGCATTTACTTGGTAAATTAAACGGCTATGCGATGCGTGTTCCTACTCCTGATGTATCGGTTGTTGACTTAACGGCAAACTTGTCTAAAAGTGTTACCAAAGAAGAGATCCATGCCGCATTTACTGCAGCCAGTAACGGTTCATTTAAAGGGCTTATTGAAGTTGACAATGACAAGCGTGTCTCATGTGATTTTATCGGTTCAACGTACAGTGCAACCTATGTTCCTGATATGACCAGTGTTGTCAATGGTAATACCGTTAAGGTATTGGCTTGGTATGATAATGAATGGGGATATAGCAGTCGTCTGGTAGATATGACTGTATTAATCGGTAATCATTAATATGCCAAGTTTTCAAGGGCATTTTGAGACTAAAAATCTCGACCCTTTTACGCTTGAAAAGGCTTATGAAGCACTGAAATATGAGCGAGGAGCTGTAGGTTATTATGACCTTCCAAGCTCGTCATTGAAGCTTTGTTCCGAGGTCAAAAAAACACTGTTAAGCAGTACTGTCTTCTTTGATACCATTGCTGTAGTTGGTATTGGCGGATCGTCTTTGGGTATCAAAGCAATTGACCGTTTGCTTAGAGGCTCAACTCCTCATGCTAAAAAAATAGTTTATTTTGAAAATTCAGATCCTATTAGTATCGCGCATGAATCTTCCCAGATTGAATTTGCCAAAACACTTTTCGTAGTTATCTCAAAATCGGGTGGAACCGTAGAGACGTTATCTATTTTTAAATATTTGATTACAAAGTTCGAGATTGATTTACAAAATTCTCTCCAAATTGTTGTAGTGAGTGACGAGGGATCCGTCCTGAGTCAATTTGCAGATAATTATGGCTTAAAACGTTTTGTTATTCCTTCTAATGTGGGTGGCCGCTTTTCTGTATTAAGTGCTGTCGGTGTTGTTCCTTTAGTGTTGGCTGGTTTTAATGTAGAGGGTGTTTTGGACGGGGCTAAAAGCTTTGGTGATAAATTTTGGGCAAGAAAAGAGGAACATCTTCTACAAAAAGCGGCATTTTATGTTGCTAATGCAAAACTTTTCCCTCTTAATGTATTATTTTCCTATTCAGACACCTTTGAAGAATTTGGCAAATGGGTCGTCCAATTGTGGGGCGAATCCCTTGGAAAGCGTAATACCCGGGGTGAACGTGTTGGCTTAACTCCAATTTCATTGATTGGATCGGTAGATCAGCACTCCTTTTTGCAACTTATCATAGAAGGGCCTCTTAATAAAACAGTTACGTTTATGCATATCGAACATTCTCGTGATGAGCTTATGATCCCCAAATTATCACTACCTTTTCTTGAAAAATCAGATTTTGTAAATGGGGAGTCGTTTAATACCCTGATTAATGCTCAATGCCAAGCAACAATGCAAAGTGTGCTTGAAAGTGGGGTAAGCGTAGATGAAATTACATGGGAATGTATTGATGAGTCATCGGTAGGTGAGATGATTATGTATTATGAGCTGCTTACATCAGCTGCTGGTGCCCTGTTAGAGATCAATACCTATGACCAACCGGGCGTAGAACATGGGAAGAAAATACTAGAAGGCTATTTTTTAAATAAGTAATTACCTAAATCAGCCCAAGAGCCACATGCGGTGGCGTTTCCCTTTTATATTCGATTTGCTGAGTGTGTTATAGCATTTTTCGCTAAGATCTCGTGGAAGTGCTACATAGCTTAAGTGATCGAGCTGATCAATTTTTCCGATCTCTTCTTTGGTCAGATTGCATTCATGGATCAATGCCCCTACAATATCTCCTGCGCGTAGTTTTTCCTTTTTCCCGGCATCAATGCAAATAGATCTCATTTTGGTCGTGACGTCCTGATGCTGTGTCAGTGCCGGAAGTTCAGTCAGTTCAATGCCGCGCTCAAGTCCATAGAATGCTTCTGTTTGATGTGGATTGACAAGCGTAATGGCAAGGCCATTCATTCCTGCACGTCCTGTACGTCCAATTCGGTGAATGTAGCGATCAAGTTGTTGCGGAACATCGTAGTTAATGATGGCATCAAGCCCTTGTATGTCAATTCCGCGACCTGCAACATCGGTTGCTACGAGAAA
Source organism: Sulfuricurvum sp. (assembly GCA_041661985.1). Lineage (GTDB taxonomy): Bacteria > Campylobacterota > Campylobacteria > Campylobacterales > Sulfurimonadaceae > Sulfuricurvum. Next base: position 212,855 of record JBAZTK010000002.1, read on the forward strand.
GGGGGCACTTCCGTTTCTAAATTGGATAATGGTTTCATTGCGATCAAACTGTTCCATATCCCCGTGCAAAGCCAAAGCGTGAATACCTGAATACTTGAGTGTCTCACAAAGTTCTGATGCGGCAACTTTTGTATTGCAAAAAATAATTGCATTGGTAATGTCATGGTGGTGGACTAATGTATTTAATGCGGTTGCTTTATCGGTAACTCTGTAGGCTACTTCTGTAATAGCCGGCTTTGTCTCATTGCTTTGGGCTTTGATAAATGTGGCATCTTGGGTGAGTTTAGAGGATAGTTCTCGGATAGAATCCGGATAAGTAGCTGAAAATAACAATGTCTGCTTTGGGGATGGCAAATAGGTAAAAATTGACTCAATATCATCAATAAATCCCATATCAACCATTTGATCAGCTTCATCCAAAACAGCAATCTTGCACGATTTTAGATCAAGTGCATCCATACTTAAGAGTTTAAGTATACGTCCAGGAGTACCGACAATGATGTGCGCACCATGTGTTAGTGAATGTCGCTGCGCCTTCATCGGAACACCACCGCAAAGTGTGAGAAGTTTGATATTTCCAATTTCGCTAGCACAAGAGCGTATCACATTGGCAACTTGTTCAGCAAGCTCACGTGTTGGGCATAAAACCAGCGATTGTGCAGCAAAAAATCGTGGATTAACATTTTGCAAAATACCCAAAGCGAAGGCCAATGTTTTTCCACTCCCCGTTGAAGCTTGCGCGATGATATCTTTTCCCTTAAGGATAACGGGCAATGACTCTTCTTGAATAGGGGTCATGGAAGTAAAGTTTAAACGCTCTAAAGCAGTTTGTAATGGTGTATGTAGAGAGATAGATTTAAAAGAGGACATTATGTTGCTTTGGTATGTAGATGTGCAATTATAGCACACCCAGAAGAGGGGTGTGAAAAGAGGGGTATTTATACGGCCTTGATGGTAACGCCGTATTTGTCTTGAGCAACATCACGTGCTTGTAGTTTGTAATTTGTAATTTCATTGAAATTGAGGTACCGGTAAACTTGCTCTGTTTTTCCAGCAAGTTTTGATGGAACGATGCTCATATACTCTTCTACCGTTGGGATACGGCCAAGTTTTGAACACACTGCCGCAAGTTCCGCACTTCCAAGATAGACTTGAGTCCCTTTACCAAGACGGTTATCAAAGTTACGAGTAGAGGTTGAAAATACTGTTGAACCTTCGCGTGAACTTGCTTGGTTACCCATACAAAGTGAACATCCTGGAACTTCTGTCTGTGCTTGGATATCTTTATAAACGTCATAGTACCCTTCGTTGATGAGTTGTTGCTCATCCATACGTGTCGGTGGCACAATCCAAAATTTCTCAACGGCAATTTTACCCTCGCCGCGCATGACTTCACCCGCAGCACGGTAGTGTCCGATGTTGGTCATACAGCTTCCCAAGAATACTTCGTCGATTTTCTCACCTGCAACATCACTCAAAAGTTTAACGTTGTCAGGATCATTTGGACATGCTAAAATTGGTTCTTTGATCTCGTTCAAATCAATTTCGATAACAGCAGCATATTCGGCATCTGCATCTGCGGACATCAATGAAGGAGCAGCCAGCCATTCTTTCATTTTATCTGCACGGCGTTGTAGTGTACGAGCATCTTCGTAACCATCAGCGATCATTGCCTCTATAAGAGCAACATTCGATTTTAGGTACTCAATGACAGGTTCCTTGTTTAGATGAACGGTACATGCAGCGGCTGAACGCTCTGCAGAAGCATCGCTGAGTTCGAATGCTTGTTCAACTTTCATATTTGGAAGACCTTCGATCTCTAAGACACGGCCATTGAAAATGTTTTTCTTGCCTTTCTTTTCAACTGTCAAAAGACCCTGTTTGATTGCATAGTAAGGGATCGCATTAACGAGATCACGTAGGGTAATTCCCGCTTGCATTTCACCTTTGAAACGTACCAAAACAGACTCTGGCATTTCAAGAGGCATGGCACCTGTAACTGCGGCAAATGCCACAAGACCAGAACCCGCAGGGAAACTCACACCGATTGGGAAACGGGTATGACTATCTCCACCTGTTCCTACTGTGTCCGGTAGAACCATACGATTCAACCAGCTGTGGATAACACCATCGGCTGGACGAAGGGCAACACCGCTACGAGTGCTGATAAATGCTGGCAATGATGCGTGCAATTTGACATCTGACGGTTTAGGATAGGCTGCTGTATGACAGAAAGACTGAAGAACAAAATCCGCCGAGAAACCAAGAGCAGAAAGTTCTTTGATTTCGTCACGTGTCATTGGTCCTGTAGTGTCTTGGCTTCCTACGGTAGAAGTGTGGGGTTCACAGTACATGCCGGGACGTACACCTTCCATGCCACATGCATGACCGACCATTTTTTGTGCAAGAGTGTACCCTTTGCCAGTGTCAACAGGTTGGATAGGTTTAGCAAAAATATTTTCAGGTGACATTCCCAAGGCTGTTCGTGCTTTATTTGTCAAACCACGACCGATGATAAGAGGGATACGTCCGCCTGCGCGTACTTCGTCTTCAATGGTGTTAGGACGGAGATTGAAGGTGGCAATAACAGCACCATTTTTAGTGATGGTTCCAGCACGAGCATCAATATCAAGAACATCACCTGTTTCCATTTGATCAACGTTTGCTTCGATTGGCAATGCGCCAGAATCCTCACATGTTGCAAAGAAGATAGGAGCGATAATACTACCGATAACCACTCCGCCAGTACGTTTGTTTGGAATACCAGGCATATCATCACCCATGTGCCATTGAACCGAGTTTGCAGCTGATTTACGGCTTGACCCTGTACCTACAACATCACCAACGTAAGCGATCTGTTTGCCAAGCTTTTTAAGTTCTGCGATCTTTGCAAGACCTTCAGGCATCTTTGCTTGAAGCATTGTAGTAGCGTGCAATGGAATATCAGAGCGAGTAAATGCAGCACTAGCAGGTGAGAGGTCATCTGTATTTGTTTCACCAGGAAATTTAAAGACGACAACACTAAATTTTTCTGCCATGAGCGGTTTTGTAGTAAACCACTCAGCATTCGCCCAGCTAACTAATACTTCTTTTGCATAGCTATTTGTCTTTGACAACTCAACGATGTCATTAAATGCATCATAAACAAGAAGGGTATGTTTTAGTTCATTCGCTGCATCTGCCGCCAATGACTCGATGCTCAGTGCATCTATAAGTGGTTTAACATTGTAACCGCCAACCATTTTTCCAAGAATTTTAATGGCAGCTTTTTTGTGATCATCACTGTTGATGTCGCTTGCATCTGCTAAAAATGCTTTTTGCTTACCTTGCACAACTTCATGTAAAAAAGCTGCTTTTACATGTGCAGCATCATCGACACCCGGATTGACACGTTCTGAAAGCATTTCAATAAGCGCACTATTTTTGCTTTTATCTGCTTTGATCAATTCCACCAAATCGGTAACTTGTTCTTTAGTTAATGGGAAAGGGGGAATACCCTGGGTTGCTCGTTCTGCAACGTGTGCTTTATAATCTTCCAAAAAAGCCATGGTGACTCCTGCGCTCAAAATTTTGCACGATTATAGCAGAAGAGTAGGGTGTTATCGGAAGAGTGTTACAATAATAAACACTATTTTGACGCATATTTACTTATTATGAGTATTATTGAAACATATAGATTTAATCAGTAATTATCTCTCGATTTCCCTTAGCATTAGGCGATGATAAAACACCGTTTTGTTCAAGTTGTTCGATTAGTCGTGCAGATCGGTTATAACCAATTTGAAGTCTACGTTGTAAATAGCTGATGGATGTTTTTTGCTCTGTTATAATGATATTCATAGCTTCATCGTACAATTCATCGATAGTTTCATTCTCATTACGGTCGGTATTATTTTTTGAAATTTCTTCTTTATCGCGTAAAAAACGATGATCGTATTCTGGCGCACGCTGCTCTTTTAGAAAATTAACAATCTTTTCAATCTCTTCTTCAGTACTCCACGGTGCATGTAATCGTACTAAACCACTCATCCCAGGAGGGGTAAAAAGCATATCTCCGCGGCCTAGTAAGGATTCAGCACCCATTCCATCCAAAATAATCTTACTGTCAATTTTTTGACCAACTTTATAACTTATACGAGAAGGAAGATTTGCCTTGATGAGTCCTGTGACGACATCAACACTGGGGCGTTGTGTCGCGACTATGAGATGGATACCACTCGCACGTGCCATTTGAGCTAAACGTGCAATAGAGTATTCAACATCTTTACCGCTGGTCATCATCAAATCCGCTAATTCATCAATAATAACAACGATGTAGGGAAGGGGAATATGGCCTTCCTTTTTCGCTTTTTCGTTAAAATTTTCTATATTTTTTGTACGCGTTTCACTCATTAGCTGGTAGCGACGCTCCATTTCAGAAACCATGTTGTTGAGAGCTGAGATCGCTTCTTTTGGTTTTGTAATAACAGGCGTAAGAAGGTGTGGAATATCATTATAAACCGAAAACTCAAGCATTTTTGGATCTATCATCAGCAATCGTAATTGATCAGGCGAATTTTTATACAGTAAACTCAAGATCATCGCGTTTATCCCAACACTTTTACCGCTTCCGGTTGTCCCTGCGATAAGCAGATGTGGTAGTTTTTTAAGATCAGTAATAAAAGGATTTCCAACAATATCTTTACCAAGGACTAGCGTCAATGGGGATGATGCTTCTTGAAAAAGCTTGCTTTCAAAAATATCTCTGAGATAGATAGTTTCGACCGTTTTATTCGGAATTTCAATCCCTACTACGTCTTTACCGGGAATAGGAGCCTGAATACGGATTGTTTGGGCCTTTAGGGCCATCGCTAAATCATCTTGCAGTCCTAAAATTTTTGAAACTTTGATATTTGCGGCCGGCTTAAATTCAAAGGTAGAAACAACGGGACCGGCATAGGTACGAACAACATCTCCCTCGATATTAAAATGAGAAAGCTTGTCAATCAAATCACGAATTTTATCGTCCAATTCAGCCTCATTAACACTGTTCTGCTTCTTTGGCGGATATTGTAAAAAATCGGTTGGGGGAAGTTTGAAGTTTTTTGGTTTTTCGCTAACACCACGGTCTATTTGATCTAAGAGAATTTTATTTTCTTCGAGTTCTTCAACAACAAGCGCATGTTGTTTATTTTCTTTTACCTTTTTTGCCATGGAGAGTATATTTGACTCTTTTGGAATACTTTGAGTCTCAGCCTCTTTTTCATCTATTTTTATTTCTTCAATTGGCACATAGATAGAATTTTCAGCAAAAGCTTCTTCTTTTTTAACGATGATAGGCATAATTGCTGGAATAGGGGAAGATTCAACGGGTGCTTCAGGAGAAGTATTGAAATTATTATAGGTTTCATCATCATCATTGTCAAATGTGTTCGATATATGGGTACTTTTACCAATTCCCTTACTACCAGACAACGGTTTATCCATGAATTCTTTAAATGGGTAAGCCAGTTCTGAGAGTGTTTGCTCCAATATGATAATCATTGAAACGGCTATGAGCATGAGCCAAATAATCCATAAACCAAAACTTCCAACATAAACACCAATAGAGTCAGTTATGTATCCGCCAAATGCTCCTCGGTATTCCCCTGTAACTACCATAGCTTGAAAAAATGTAAGTGAAAACAAAAGAAGGGCGAACACTCCGCCAATCTCTAATTGTCTTTTTCTATCACTGTGGCCTTTGTAAAAATAAAAAAGCGGCACCATTAAAAGCAGAAGATAGGTATACGCAACATAACCAAAAAGATAAATATTTTCACTCGCAAAACCTGCGCCGAAGGCACCTATAATGCTTGCATCACTGATAATAGTAGCTAGTCCTAGATAAAAAAGTATTCCAAAACTGCCGATAAAAAGTACATCACGTAAAATGGGAAATCCTTGAAAGAGTTAAAGTGGCTTGATTATAGCAAAAAAGGGGAAAAGCGACCCTTTTATTGCATTATGCTATAAATAATTTACCAATGAAAGTTTTGAGACTTTAGAAATATTTGAGAGTAAAGCTTGATAATTGAGGCTTAGTTGCTGCATTCTCAATGTTGCTTCTGCAATATCGGTATCAATAACATCGGATCGTAAAGTTTTTGAAGTAACAATTAACAAATCTGTACGATTTACGCTCATGTCAAGGACTTGTGAATATGATCCTGCTTGTGTTTGCATTCGGCTAACATGATCACTCAAATCATCCATCATATGAATAGCATTTTGAACACCAACATTTCTTGGATCAAAAGAATCTGTTCCATCTGGGCGTTTTTTACCTTGCTCAACTGAAGAAATCATTTGTTCAATTTGAGCAAAAAAATTATTTTTTGCATCGGCTATTGTCAATGAGTTATTTGCATTAAACAACATGCTGGAACCTGTGGTAACGGTATTGACTGCACCTGCATATGTAGGGGATGAAACATCGTACATAGCAATCGCAGCTTTGGTAGTTGTATTTATTTTATCTTCGAAAACAACATGCCCGGTATTATCAAGGGTGACAGAACCTAGTGTATTTGCATCATTTAAAGCCTGTGTATAATTTAAAGACGACAACGGAACGGGTAGTTTATTGGTTGTAGCCATATTTAAAACATCCATAATTTGCTTATACGTAACATTATTAGCAGCAGTGGCTCCACCTGTTGTGTCTTCCAAATTAAAAGTTACAGGTGCAATTCCCTGCGCATTTTTAATGGTAACCGTACTTCCGATATTGAGTAAATTTATCTCTATATCAAAAGGTTTACCATTAACATCATTTCCCTGCAATTTGATTACATTACCGTCTAGCGTTGCTCCCGATGCTACTGAACCTAATAACGTTGATTCTGTAGCATAACTATTATCACTTTTTACAACTTGCGGAACATTGGACAAGAGTTTTGGTCCACTTGCTTTGAAGAGAATCGTGTCGTACTGAAGTGAACCAAGATTATAAGTATTATCAGTAAGGCCAGTAATAACGCCATTATCGGTACCACTGACGACGATATCTTTGCCATTATTTGAGTTTAAAATGATTCCACCTGTTGCAGTGTGCGTAGCGATAACCCCGGTCAGATTTGATTGAGTATTAATTGCATTCAACAATGCATTATTAGCATCACCAGCGACTACCGCAATGGCTCCAATGTCTTGTCCATTGATTAGTAATCCACCTGCAGGTAATGCACCGCCTGGCGGGACAGCTCCAGTTGTATAATTATTACCGCTTTTGATAAATTCTTTGATATAGAGACCGGGAGTTGTAATCGCTGCAGTTTCAAAATTAGTTGTTCCGGATTGTAAATTATTAATATTTCCAGCGGATGCACCATATATAGGATCGGATATATTTGCCGAATCACCGACATTAGTTGTATTAAAATCTACTGCACCAACCATATGAAAGTCAAGTTTACTTGATCCCTTGATTTTATCGCTAATCTCAATTTGGCCTTGTGCGTTTAGTGAAACATCAACATAGTTTGTAGATGGATTAAGTTGGTTTGGATCATATGCAAGTGCAATTTTATGCAACAAACTACCAACTGAGTCGGTCATGTTCATTGATATTTTTGATTTTATTGAAGTCCCATCAGTTCGTGTACCCTGAATATAAAAATAAGAATTTTTTCCTGCATCATTCATAGGATCAGTATCTGTATCCCCCATAAGATCGCGTATTGTGTTCGATTCTGATATGTAAGTCTCTTTTGCCAAACTGCGTGAAATTGACGATGCTTGCATAATATCAGGGTAAAGATCCGTTAAACTCTTTTGAGTAATATTGGTTGTAATGGATCGAGATACTTTACTCTCATCACCAAAAAATAGTTGATCTCCATTAATATTGTATGTTTGCTGAATGCCGGATCCAAGAAAAGAGGATATGTTTTTGTCATTTCCTTGATAATTACCTAGTGCATCAATTGGTTTAATTCCTGTTGCTGTACCTGAAAAAATATATTGCCCATTGATTGATGTATTTGCAAGTGTTTTGAGATGGTTTTGCAAACCACGAAGTTCTTTAGCTATGGCTTGTAAACTGGAATCAGAGTTTGAATCATTTGCAGCATTTAACATTTTTACTTTCATCGATTCAAGAGTTTTAACAATTTCTCCAATAGACGTATCTGTTTGTGTACTGAATTTATATGCATTTTGTGAGCTGTTCTTAGTCTGTTGAAGGGTAGTGATCTCATCATCAAGTCTAAGAGTATCGATAAAAACACCTGGATCTTCATGCGCATACTGGATCTTTTGACCTGATGATATTTGTTTGTTAACATCAAATAATTGGCGATTTAATTTATTATTTTCACCATAAATATTATTGTAAAATGAAGATGCTGTAACTCTCACGTCAAATCCTTTTGTGTAAGCTGCTTATACTTAAGCAAATAAAGTTCCATCTCTATAATCGACTATTTTGCTTTTATTATTAAATATCTTATATTTTACGATACTTTAAGTAAACAACACCTATAATTTCGCCTCTTCAAACACATGCCAGTGTGGTGAAATGGTAGACACGCCGGATTCAAAATCCGGTGCAGCGATGCGTGGCGGTTCGAGTCCGCCCACTGGTACCACCCCCTTGTTTAAATCAGTCCAAAATCATCCAAAAAATCCGATACAAACCCCTTATTTAGCCACTTTGCCTATTTTTCATGTCCAAATCAATCCGAGTCAATCCATCCAAATCCAAACTCTTAATGTACTTTTTAATGTACTTTACAATCAAAGTACATTGTGCTAATCTACTGTTGAATATGTTTCAAAGTAAGTACATTTAGCAGGGGTACATGATGGCAAATATGAAAGTAACACCGCTTACGGATACTGATATCAAAAAATTAAAAATTAAAACTGATAAAAATAAGGAGTACACGATATCAGATGGTAATGGCTTACAACTACTTATTAAATTAGATGGTCGAAAAATTTGGGAAGTACGCTACACCGTTAATGCTAAAGCGAAAAAAACTACTATCGGGCAATATAAGCTAGCTAAAGACAATAATGGAAAAGAGATACAAATCGGAGTATCACTTGCAGATGCACGTATTAAGCGAAATGAAATTAGAGCAAAAGCAGCGATGGGTATCGATCCGATCGATGAGCGTAAAAAAGCAAAAGAGATTATTGCCGAAAAAGAGGCAGAAAATCAGGCGCTACTAAATGGGCAATTTCATAAAGTCGCTTATGAATGGCTAGACAGTCTAACTGATGCTGAAAGCACTCATAAAAAACGACTGTCTTCATTTCAGAATGATATATTCCCATTTTTCTGCACCTACGATAAATATAAACATATTGTCTCATCAAAACATATTAACGATATCAAGCATCCTGAACTGTTGAAAGTTTTGTTAGAAAAAGAGAAAACGGCACCGGTAGTCGCCAGTCGCCGGTTTGATGATTGCAAGCGTTTATGGCGATATGCGATCAATCATGGTCATACTGAAATAAATGTACCCGATAGAATAAGTTCTGATGCTTTTAAAAAACATGAGGTGAAGCATCGTCCAAAAATAACCGATGAAAAAATATTGAGTGAAATGCTTAGAGCGATGGACAACTACAAAGACGAAGGCGGTGTTATAGTGTGCAATGTCCTAAGACTTACCGCTTTGACAATGCTAAGGATTGGTAATTTAGCTACATTAAAATGGAATAACATATATTTGAAAAAAGGTGTAATCATCATCAAACGCTCTGAGATGAAAGTCAAAGATAAAAATTTGCCTGATTTTGTTTTACCTTTGTCTCGTCAAGCTATCGAAATATTGAAAGAGACTAAAGAGATAACAGGTTGGGGTGAATGGGTGTTTCACGGTATCAAAGACAGCCGATATCATGTCAATAAAGAGAGCGGTAATAAAGCATTACGAAAAATGGGATTTACGGATGAAGAGAGTGGACGAAAACAGACATTACATAGCTTTCGAGGGACTTATGCAAGTTTGGCACGAACTCATCATAAAGACCACGGGGCAGTATTTGAAGCATTAGAGAGAGTTCTGGATCATCAAGAAGGAAATCAAGTTGTTCGAGCATATGCACACATGGCTGATTATACGGAACAGATGAGAGAACTATTGCAGTGGTGGGCTGATTTTTTAGATGAATTGAAAGCCAGAGAAGAGGATTGATCCATTTTCATTGATAAAAATAGGTATCAAGTGAAACTTTAAAATTATATAGACAAAAACTCTTCAATATTTGCTTCAATTTTATCTGCCGCTTCCGTTGCTTTTTCATGATAAACGACTTTGAAATAAGGATCCAAATGCTCATCAGGGTCTAGGTTGTTTAAAAGCGAGTGTTCAAACCATTGTGCATACCACGCAACATTCAGTACTTGTCCGCTGGTTCCAATCACGACAAACACATCGCATTCATCGATGGACTGTTGAAGCTTTTGATACATGGGTGCTTCTTCACCGAACATGACAACATTATGACGGATACTCTCACTGTGACATGTAGGGCAGATTGCGCCGATTTGGCTTTGGTATCCGATTTCAAATACACATTGACACGCTTCGCATCGTAAATCGGTAAGTGTTCCGTGCAGATGGATGACATCCGAACATCCGGCACGTTCAAATAGATTATCGACGTTTTGGGTGAGGAGATCAATTTGGTTTGGGTATTTACTTACAAGACGAGCTAGCATCTCATGTGCAGAGTTTGGCTGTTTGGATTTTAAGTCATGTCGTCTGGCATCATAAAAATCGGCAACTAGTTTGGGATTACGCTCAAATCCCTGAACCGAACATACTTCCATCACATCATACTCTTCCCATAAACCATTACTGTTTCGAAAGGTACGGACACCACTTTCGGCACTGATACCGGCACCGGTGAGTATCAGGACTCTGATAGCAGATGAAGGGGCTTTGGCATTTTCTAGGGTAGTTTTCGCCATCTGCTCCAATATCTCATACTCTTTTTCAAGTAAGGCATTTTCTACCAGCTCTGCAAAGTCTTCATTGCCATCAAGGATGATCTCATTGGCTTGTTTCAAACGCTCAACTTCGGAAACAAAGGAAAAACGGTCAATCTGACTGGTCTTGTACTGCCGAATCAGTTCATCCAGATCTTGATAGAGATATTTTAGAGTGTTGTTATTGAGCATAGGTATTAATTCTGCTTTGCAGTGCAATAGTCTCTGATAATCTGAGCATGGTCAAATACGAGTTTATCGTAAGGGATATCATCAAGTGGATACACAAATGCTTCTTTCGCATCATCAGCACCCATAGGTGTTCCAAAAGCTTTGCAAACATACACAATCGAAACACAATGAAACCTGGAATCTCTTTTTGGATCTGAATAAACACCTAATAGTGATTTAATGGTAACATCCAGTGAAATCTCTTCTTTCATTTCACGTATAACTGCAGACTCAACGGTTTCGCCTATATCAACAAATCCTCCTGGAATAGCTAAACCAATTGGTTTGTTGAGTCTCTGAATAAGTACAATACCTTGAAAAGCACCTTCATCATTGTATATTTCAACAATACCATCGACTGCTAGGAAGGGTGTTTGTATCATTAGGGACCTTGCAGAATAAATTTTACTATTGACATTATAAACCAATCAACGGCCCCTTCTGGGTAAAATAACGATTAAAATAAATTCACACACTCATGGAGACCCGTTGATTATTCTGGACTTTGAAACGAACTCTGCCAATATCCATGACGTGATCGAAGTCGCAGCATTTAGGATTAAAAGAGAAGAGGGAATGTATGTTATTGCCGATACCTTCCATCGTTACTATTTCTCTGAATATGAGGTAAATCCTTACGCGCTAGCAGTTCATAAACTCTCTCGTCAAAGAATTCAACGATTAAGAGACAATGTAGATTATGCAAAGTATTTTCAAGAGGATCAAGCATTTATAGAATTTTGTCAGGGAGCAAAGACTCTTATCGCACATAACATAGCTTTTGAACTGCGTCATCTTGGCTGTCTTGTTACGTTTGAAAAGCATTTTTGTACAATGAAGTCCAATAAGAAAGTTGTCGGAGCTCTTAACGTTAGAGGAAGTATCAAGAACCCTAAACTGCTGGAAACTTGTCGCCATTACCGAATTGATTTCGATGAAGATCAGTATCACAGTGCCATCTATGATGTTACAAAAACGTTGGAGATACTCAACAATATGGCAATGGATATCTAGGCATGATCCCTTATTCTTTCCCTCTCTATCGTCCCCCGGCAGAAGCTGATAATATAATTATTCAAGCAACACTAGGATGTAGCCATAATCAGTGCAGCTTTTGCACTATGTACAAGAGCAAACGTTATACAGTACGACCACTAAGTGAGGTACAGCGTGAAATTGAAGCGTTAGCACAGGCAAATCCTCACGCCAATAAAGTCTTTTTAGCCGACGGAGATGCATTGGCCCTTACCACAGAACATCTCGCAGAGTTGTTACGTTTATTGAAAAACTCTTTTCCAAGACTTTCAAGAGTATCACTCTATGCTACAGCACAGAACTTTTTGGAAAAAAGTGTTGAGGAGCTAAAAGAGCTCAGGGCAGGGGGCTTGAGTCTGGCATACTTTGGAATAGAGACAGGCGATGATGAACTGCTTGGTAAAATCGATAAAGGTGTTAATGCATCTCAGATCATTGAAGCACTCCATCGTGCACATGAAGCCAATATTAAAATATCCGCAACGGTAATACTGGGAATAGGGGGGATGGAATATACCCATGAGCATATCCGTGATACCGCAGAACTTATCAACGCTGCACCAATTACGTATCTCTCTACTCTTCAATTGGGATTGGAAGAGGGATCGAAGGAACGATTTTTCAAACACTTCGATACGTTTACCCCATTAAATGACCTACAGATTCTGCAAGAACAGCGTGAATTGATTTCTCTCATCAATCCCCCACAAAAAATCATTTTTCGATCCAATCATGCATCCAATGCTCTTCATCTCTCTGGAACACTTCCTAAAGATTCAGAAAAATTGATCACACAAATTGAGGATGCAATGAGAGTAGGGGAGAGTGCAATGGTGCCTAGATGGATGAGAGGGTTTTAAGGGTTAAAAAAAAGAGGGTTTGTTTTTTCGGCGCGGGGCTATTTTTGAATGTAGTAATCTTTCAAGAAGCTCTGGTTTGTAGGACTCTCGTACTTTTATTAAAAGTGCTTTTAATTCATTTAAAAAATAGTAACTTGGATTGTATTGATATACTCTTGCCCGACCAATTTGAAAACTCACAAGAACACCACCGATTTCTAATGCTTCAAGCTGTATGTTGTTTAAAGTTAAAGTGACGAAAAACAGTTCTTTTCCGATAGTAATCAAGTCCTGCTCGTAAAATAAATAAAATTAGTAAAATCACTCATTATCGCATACTTCTTTCCATAAATCAATACTCTTTTTGATCCATAAATTCTTTAAAAAAACCTATTGACCCGCCCGCTAGATTGGGCTAAAATTTCCATAGTTGCAACAGAGAACGTTCTCGTACTTTGAGGAGAAAGAGTAACCGATGAGCTATCGGTACATTCTTTTAAACTGTCATAAATCCTGATCAGATTTTTACTATTGTCTATCAATTTAAAAAAAGACCCAATCAGAGGAGAATATTTCTATGTCAAAAATTCTATATAGCGATGTTGATGTGCTTCTATACGAGGGAAGCAAACATATCACAATTAATCCAAAAGGAGAACGTTTTTATTTAATGTCGTGTTCACGACAAAATAATATTTACCGTAACGCTACACTCAGCATTAATGAAGAAGGACGTTATGTCATACAAGGGGATCAAACTCTTTATACCGAACATTATGAATGGGATTTTGGCCCTGAAAAGCTTTTGTGTGAACACCCCGAAGAACTCCTTCGTAAACGAAGCTTTTTGGGATTCACTTATTACTCTGTCAGTGGAGTGATGAAACGTGAAGTTCAAAGCCGTTATGTATGCCAACACTCAGTCTATCAGATCGAAGAGCGGTTGAAGATACGAAGTTGTACCTTTGAGGAGGAGTGATGACACCTTGGGTACATACCACCATAACCTACGGTATCGATTTAGCATTGGAAGCAAACTCATGAACAAAAAAGTTGTTTTTGCAAGAGCAGTCGCTGTTGGCATCACTGTTGGCTTGATCAGTAATTATAAGGTTGATTTTACTGTCATCATTGGCGGGATATTAGCCATTGTTGGAATTATTCTCCTAATTGGAAGATATCTCAATAATCAAGATCTAAAGAAAGGGTATTGCTCAAGCGGTCCCAATATTCAGAAGCTTGAAGGTGATGAAGAACACAATAAACAAGTACAAGGGATGCAAAAATCCAATGAAGATCCTGTTGAACCGTACCGTTAATAAACGGGAACGTTACTATTGTCTCGAACTGATCGCTAATCTCTTCGGCGAATATCTCCTTATTCGTACCTATGGAGGGTGTAGAAGAGCCAAACCGACACGGATCATATCTCAGAGCTTTGAAACGTATCTCAACGCTTATAGAGTGTGGGAGAGTTTATTGGAGAATAAATATAAACGAGGCTATACGCTACTGGAGGAAAAAGGTGATTAAACGTCATTGGAAACGAATTATTCTGTTTCTCATAGGATTAGATGTTGTCGTCTTTGGCGGCGGATCTCTCATATGCGCCTATATGACGCTAAGTGCACATTAAAAGGGGATTGTGATGCAAATATTATTACCGGTTAGGCTTACCAGTCATGCGCAAAAGCGGCTCAGTAAAAGGTTTGGTATAAAAAGCAAAGAAGCTGCGCAACGCTTCGCCGACGACATAGTTAAAAATGGAACGGTAATACCGATGCGATCGGAGCTGATTACGATTGTACGACGCGGGCACAGTTTTGTGTTTGCAAAAGTGGAAGATTTTATTACCCATCAACTTGCTATGCTGATGATCACGGCTTGTAATGATGATAAGAGCTCGGAATGGAAATGTTTTCATCATGGGAAGGCACGAAAGCTGAATACAATTAAGCAATCTAAGGTGCATCAATCAGTAAATAGACGAGAAAATAAAAACTAAAATCAAATTGATATCTTTTTAGTTTTTCGTGAGTTCACATACGTCGATATTTAGAACTTTGGCAATCTTATAAAGCTGAACGAGATGAAAGTGTTGCCCGTCTTTGCGGAGTTCCATTCGACCGAGATAGGATGCACTTTTATACCCTATTTCTGTTGCCAATTGGAGTTGGCTTAAGCCCTTGACACGGCGCATAGCAATAACGTTTTTTGATACTTGATCCAGAAACAATTCGGCCTCTTTGTCTAAATCAGTTTCCACATTACTCCAACACCATATATAGTGCAGTCATTTTATAGAGGAGGCAAATTTAAAACAACCACATATATAGCGTTATTAAGTTTCCTAAAGGTAGAATAAAATTAATTTAAAGAAAAAGGATCTCCGTGTTTAGTAGCAAATTTAATATGCTTTTAGCTCTCTTGGCATCTGCCGTATTGTCCGCTGACCAAAAGCCGATAAGTAAAGCGATGTGGGAACAATTTGATATTTTTGGTTCATCTATTAAAGTCAATCAAGTAGACGGTATGATGCTTAGTATTAACACACCCGTCCGTTACCGTAAAATGTTAGGTGGAAGTGTAGATACTGTAACTTTTAGCAATGAAGTTAAAAATGTCATTGAGAGAAATTGTTTGGCGTATGGAGGGGATGTGTACTTTGACAGGAGGGACAAGTTCGGAGACACAGTCTCTCACCATAGCTTTAATCAAGAAATTGTTGGTCCAATGACGCCTGAACAGCGCATGCAATATATTGAGATTGACCCAAATAAAAGTGACAAAATTGATCACTATGTTATTGGCTGGTTTGACCTACGTAAAAAAGTTTTTACGGATGAAAGACTGCATAGATCATTTATGTTTGATACCGACAATCTACGTCCTGAAAGTCTATATTACGATACTACTTGTAAAGAGCCTGCCACTAATAAACTGATCTACACTGCACACAGTAAAAAAGTGGGTAATGCCTACGACAAAGAATTTATAGAGATATCATTTAGCGATGCGCTTCCAAAAGACTTATTGAAGCGTCCTGCAACAAATAAAATAATTGATGATGTATTTGCCGGTTCCATTCTTGATACTAAAGGCAATAAACTTATTGTCGGATATGTACCAGATAAAGGCGGTTTGCTTGATGACATGATTGGCGGTATAAACGAGGGAAAAGTCCAGTCTTATTGTGAAGGTGTTGGCGGAACTTTGATTATTGACGGAGCAAAATATGCTCTCGCGAATAGAGTTAAATATTTCGCAAACTCCATGGGATGTGCCGATATTGAGCATCCATTCACTCTGACAAAATATGCGGGTAAATACATTATTTCCAAAGATACTATGCCAGTGTTATTTGATGGTTTTCGTGCTACTACGCCAAGTGTATCCCCTACAGATGTTGTCAAAGAGTTTGCCCAAAATGTTAGTAAAATGCCACTGGGCACCACTTCAGAAAACAACATCGGAAATAGAAAATTAGTAGCGACTGTTTATGCCAATAATAGCGGAAGCACTCTGGTTAATGTTCAAGAAGTGGGTAATGTCAGCGGTCTTAGAAACTATCAAGTAACCAATGGCATAGCCAGTGACATAACAGATTCCAATTGGACCTTTGAATCGATCTCACGACTCCCTAAAAAAATGGTTGATGCTAAAAAAGCACTGACAGCTCAATGCAGCACTTATGGAGCGTCACTGTTGAGCATTGATAATTATACGGCTTCTTGTACCCGTCAAGTCGCAGCATCAAGCTGTCTTACAAGTATGATCTATACACGTGGTAATCAGTTTGCAGGTAAAGAGTCGTTTGGGTGTTCAAACCAATAAATGAATTTAGAAAGAAAGGCGTTAATATGGAGTTTATAAGTCAACTCTTCCCTTTTTTATTTATAGGGGGAATTTTCATATTGGTTATAAAGTCACGTGCTAATACTGAAAATCGATCAAGCGTCAATGAACCCTTTCCATCTATGGCTGGTGGTGTTGATTGCAGCGAAGATGTCTACAAAACTTCAAGTAATAGTTTTGGCAACAGCACATTTAGCGATACCGAAATTAATCCCGCTAATGGACTACCAATGATTGACGGCATTGGCAGTATTGACTGTGAAGGAAATATGTATGGATTTTCAAGCGACTCTTATAATCACGATTAATATTTGGATGAAAATTTAATCAAAAAAATCAAATAACAAAGCTCGAATCATTCGGATAATGGCATCTGAATACAATCTAATTTGGAGTTACTTTTTTATGCAATTATTGACATTATCGGATCATACATCTGAACAAATAAATGCTGCTCAATCGCAACGAGCATTACAATACAAAACTGCTGTGGAATCCTATAATAATGCGTTAACTGCAATAGATTCTAAAAAACGTCGTGCTAAAATGCATTTAGCGAATGCTTGGAAACAACGCCAATTGTGGTATTCGTTTACTCGATTTTGGGGATTACTTGGTGCATATGCAGTATTTAAACCTTCCAGACCTTTTATGCAAAGTGCCGGCGATAGAGAGAATATTTGGAGTGCCGGGAATCAAGGAGAAAAACGTGTTGAGGATTTTTTATCCAGGCAGCTTGATCATACATGGACACTTGTTTCCGGATACAAGAATGCAAAAGGTGAAATAGATCAGGTATTGGTTGGTCCCAACGGTATTTTTGCAATCGAGATTAAGTATAACAATGGGACAGTATATTGTGATGGTGACCGTTGGTGGAGAGATAAATTCGATAAATATGGGAATCTTGTTCAGCGCAATGTCCAGATTGCAGACAAACGCGGTCGGAGTCCAAGCCGCCAAGTTAATGAAGCGTCTGATTTACTTCAGTCATTTCTCCAAAAACGCTTTCAGCTCCCTCGAGTACATCGTGCAGTTATCTGGTCACATGAAAAATCACGATTAGGCGGGCTCAATAATCTTACCGTTGATTACACGGCTGTATTGCATGATTGGGATTTAAACCGTTTTTTGAAACGTTCTACTCATACGCTTACATCAGAGGAACAAGGACAAATTCTTCATGCTATTCAAAAAGATCATGCTTACTACAATCAACCACGTAAAGCATCTTCAGCAAGCACTAGATTGTAACTTCTTACTTTAACTCGAACAGTATGTTTTTTACTGCTAAATAGAGCTCACTTTCTGCACACTTCTGTGAAATAATGGACAACGGCTTTCAATAGCTATTATCGCAATTAAAAACTAACGAAACCCAATATATGAGTATTTTTGTAACATATTCTTTTGAAAATAGATTTTTTTTATCTATATTGTATAAAAAGTATTCGTCAGTTTGTCTAAGAGTATAGAGAAGGATATTTCTCGAAAACAAAAAAAGGTGAATTATGAATGATTTGACAACAAAGGATAGGCAATTGAGATTGCCTGACGTAATGAAAAAAGTTGGTATCAAACGCAGTACTATCTATGGTCATATGAAATTTGGGAAATTTCCAAAATGCAAAAAAGTCAGCGGTATAGCTGACGATGGGAAGACTGCAGCTGTTTGCTGGCTTGAGAGTGAGATAGATGAATATGTAAGAGGAGAATGGAATGCAAATGAAGAATGAAGACGTAGCTTCATTGCATGGGATATTACCCACTAATATTTTAAACATTGCCATTGAATTTGATCAAATAATTCACGCAAATTTCGACAGTATAGTAGTTAGCCTACTGTGTCTGCTCCCACCATTGTGTGCTGGGGCAACGGTTTCTCAGACTAAAGGAGCCGTAGGAAGGCCAATTATCATATATATGATGTTATTGGCACCATCCGGTGTCGGTAAAACGTCAGTTGCATCTGTAGGACGTAAATATATGCTTAATTGGCTTGACGATGAGTATAAAAAGCTTGAAAAAGCTTCAAAAAATGATGAAATTAGAATCTTGCCAGATGTTTTTTTAGATGGAGCAAGTGCAGAAGGTCTGGAAGCTTCATTCGTAGCGGGCAGTTCGCCACATGCAATGACAGATGAATTTGGAAAGTTCGCAAATACGGCAAAGAGTGATTCAATTAAAGCTTCTTATCTGCGCATGCTAATGCAAATTTTCGATAGCGGAACACTCGTTACTCGTAAATTGAAAGATTCAAAACGTTCCAAGCTGCTTGTCGTTAATGGTATGGGGTTGTTTACCGCTTCCACCATTGGACAGTCCAATCTAACACCAGCTGATATGAGGAATATGATTAGCGACGGATTCATCAACCGTTTTTTAGTCATTTTTGGACGGTATAAACGAATACCGTTGCGGCAGGAACTAAGTACTGCAGAGGCTGAAAATATTGAAAGTTTTGCGCGTAAATTTAATGAGTTTAGCAAAAAAAAAGCTTTTTACCTTGGTGTTGATGCGTATAAAATTTACAAAAATTATCATGACAACATAAATGAAAAATACTATGCTAAATACTTAGTACAAGACGATACAGCTGGTATGGAGGTTAGATTACTCACAATTAGTCAACGTATCGCTATGCTATTTCATGTCTGTAGCAATGTTGAAAACGATGATCCTAATAATGTTGAAATTGGTGAAGATGCAATGAACCGAGCTGTAAAACTGCTTGAATATCTGGATAAGAACCATTTTGATCAAATATTGCTTTATGCCTCTTCTAAAGATGGGCGTCCGACTATGGAAGATCGTGTTAAGCGAGAACTTGAGAAGAAGAGCAATTTAAGTGTACGTGACTTAGTACGAAATTTGAGTGGTTCTAACACGAGTCAAATTCGCACAATCATGGAACGGCTTGTTAAAGCAGATTGGGCAGTTCAGGAAGAGAATCATCTATTTCGAAAAAAATAATTTTATATAAAAGGTAGCACCGACACCGACAGGTTAGCTTGAAAGAGCGATGAGCTCCAGCTTTGAAGTGTCGATAAATTGGATATTAGGTTTACCGACATTGTCGTTGATGGTCGGTATAAGAAAAAAATTATTATCGACGTATAAAACGTCGACAAATACGGCATTGAATAGATATTGTCGGTGTGTCGGTAGTAGTTTAAAGATGAAGGAGTAAATATGGATTTAACTGAATTAACAAACTCTATCAATATATTTACAATGATGAGTTATGGTGATCGGCAGAAATTATTGAAATGGGTTGCACGACAAAACGATTTGATTATCTTGGAAATATTCAAATTGAAAAAAAATCATTTTCACCGTTTAAAAGCGAATGAAAATATCAATGATATTGTTCTACTAGATGCTATGTCATTTTTTTTGGCGGTAAAAGAGTTAATTGAACAATCCAAAATGATAAATCGAAAAAACCGGTCTGGAAATTTTGGATTTTTGCGTAAAGTTGGACAAATTAGAGCAAAGCAACTTCGAAAACCGCGCAAAAATATAAAAAATGAGAAACTATTGAATTTACAACAAATTGTTGTTGATTTGATTGAAGTTGAAAAATATTCATATCGAGATGTATCATCATTTATGATCAAAGTACATCGTTTTTCAGTGTCCCATGTGAAAATAGGGACTTTTTACAAAACTATTAAAAAGGGAAAAAAGAATGATTATCCAAATATTTGAAGGTTTGTCATGCGAATTGAAGGTTGTGAAAGATGCCAATAAAATAACTAAACGTTACGTTTTGGATTCACTAATAATGAACACAAAAATAATTGCAACTTCATGGGACGAGCTTGTGGATTTTGCTGAAATTTTTAATGCATTCAATAAAAATTGCTTAAATAATGGATATACGTATTTTATACAGGACTGTTATTTCAAACTTTTGACAAATGTTGGAAAGCCACCAAGACTTAATATCTTTTTTTACAGAATTAATCGTGAAGGATACTCATATGATTTTACGAAATATGAAACTTTACTTGTTTATAACAAGCTTTCAAAAATTGTAAATAAATGTGATTTTGGAGAATTATAATGCAAAAAAATAAAGAACCATGGCCATATGAATTGTATGAAAAAGCAATTTTAAATACGTATAAATCAGGTCTGGATGACGGAATGAAACTAGCATTATTAACGTTCATTACATCTGATGAATCAATAAGCCTTTATTATGAAA
The DNA here is from genome assembly GCA_041661985.1 of Sulfuricurvum sp. Taxonomy (GTDB): domain Bacteria; phylum Campylobacterota; class Campylobacteria; order Campylobacterales; family Sulfurimonadaceae; genus Sulfuricurvum. The sequence continues at coordinate 233,997 of JBAZTK010000002.1, forward strand.
CTTCCAGAAAAATCATTTACCGAGTACCATTTTTTTGGGTGCGATTTACTACAAAAAAACGAGTTAATGAGTTACTAAAAGATACTGCAATAAAAAATGTTGCATTTATCATAGCTCAAAAACTACTTGAAAGTTCAACTCGTGCCGCAGTAAGGGGAGATGGATTAAAGAAGGTTTATAATAAATTTCCTGAACACTCATCTTAGTTGTCCTGTAAAGTTTGTTGTAAAGTTGTTGTAAATTTTATTGGAAAGTAGTTGTAGAAGAAAAATGTAAAATTTAATCTCACAAATCTCATCTGGAAAGGACTTTAAAGTCGCTTTCCAATTGCTGAAGGAAACGGAGCACAAGTGCCGAGTACACATATGGATTTATTCTTATACCACTCTCAACTTTACAAAATCCACGTTATACTTTTTCATATTTTTATTTTTAATCTCGTTGTAAGTGTAGTCTCCTCTTTACTGAAAGCAGACGTCGGTTTGTGCAGTTGCTGATCTGGGCTTTATCGGACTATTCAAAATCATAAAAAACCAGTTTCCGCTTTTATGGATTAAAAAAAGCAGATTGACTCAACACACTTACCAATACAATGGGAATAAACGATTTCAAAACAACGAGTAAAAAATGAGAGGAAGTATCTACTACCAAACTGCAAAATTAACGAAAGTAATTTTTGTAGAGGGGGCTAAAAAAGAGGAACGAGTTGATCCAACTCATACAAATTTTCAATGTGTTGCCAGCTTCAAAACCATGGAAACCTATCGAGGAGTCTGGAATAACTTTGGTCATTATCTAAAAGAGCATTGGGGAATTAAAGATTTCGAACAAATTGATAGTGAACACATTCACGCGTATATGGCGTACAAGATAGAATATTACCCTATGAAGCAATATCTGGAAAAGCTCTCTTCGGCGTTAGGTAAGCTTGAAACAGCACTTGTCCGATATACCACTATTAAATACGGTGAACCGCGTGAGTACAATTTTGGCATACGTCAGCAGTCACTCAATAATGCAAAAATACTAAAGCAAGTTGCCAATGGCTATCATAATCGCGTTTATGAAAATCCTTACGCTTTAATTAATTCTATGAAGAATCCTTTGTATAGTACAGGGGCATCCATACAGCTCCAAGGCGGTGCAAGAGCTGAAGGAATTTGTTTGATCAAGGCTGAACAATTACATGGTTGCAGGATTGACAACATTACAGGTAAAGAAGTTTGGGTAATAGAAACCAAGGAGAAAGGCGGTAAAGTAGGGGATATTTTCGTTAATATTGAAACATATCAACAAATTGAAACGATTATTAAGAGGGATGGTAAATTCAAAATCAATTACAAGGCCTACGCAGATGATATACGCAATACATGCTTTAAGCTTGGAATTATATGTGAGTCTAGCCACGGGCTTAGGTGGACCTATGCCCAGCGTCGGGTACGTGAATACCAAAAGTCAGGTTATTCGTATGAAGAAGCATTACAGGGAGTATCAATTGAGATGAAACACTATAGAGCTTCGATCACGGAACATTATTTAGGTTAATATATTGACGATTTTAATAAATAATACTACAATATCATCAATATATTATTTATTGGATGTATATGACACCATTTGAGCTTGCAACTACCAAGGAGATTGTTAAAGAATTAGCTTCTCGTGCAAAAGCAAAGCGCAAGAAGATAAGTATGTCTCAAAAAGAATTTGCTGAGCATATCGGAATGAAATTCAGCACTTATGCGCGGTTTGAGAAAACAGGGTTAATCTCTTTAAATAACTTTATTGATACGCTAAGAGGATTGTATTCTATCAGTGATCTTGAAGCTCTTTTTATCGATGAAAACGATAATCTGAAAATCAAGTGGTAAGGGCAGGGCACTATGGAATTATCAATAAAAGCATGGGGAGAGACGATCGGAAAACTTGTTGAGCATAATGGTAAAAACCTATTTGCACTTTCTCCCAATACCGATCTTGGCTTTTCCCCTATCCAACTCAAAGAGAAAAACAAACTCTACGATTTTTCCCATCTTGCATTTCAACACGGCTTACCTGGATTAATCAATGACAGCCTTCCGGGACAATACGGTCAAGAATACCTAAATGATTTTTTCGTCCAGCATTTTAAATATCACCCTTCGGTGATGGAGACATTGCAATTCATCGGTGACAATACTATGGGTGCTTTGACGTATGAACCCACAATTTTGAATGAAAATGACGGTGATGGAGTTGTATTGCAAGCCAAAGAGCTTTATGCGCAAACGAAATTGGCTCTGAGTGGCAAAGCAGACCTTTCATTGGCAAAAATCATTGCCATATCCAACTCGGCAGCATCTGGCGCCAGACCCAAAGCGATTGTGGGACTTAATCATCAAAGCAATGAGATCTTTGTGGGTAAAAAAGGAGAAAATATTCCCGATGGGTTTACTCATTCCATCATCAAATTCGATAACCTCATGTATGGGGCCAATCGCGGTATTGCTACGCCGTATGAAGATGAAAAGATATCCAAGACAATCACCGAGCATATCTATGCACTGTTGGCTAAAAAATGCGGGATTGTAATGCCCGAAACATCGCTCATCGAAACGGATGGCGGAGTTCACTTCGCAGTTGAGCGATTTGATATCAAAAAAACAGTGAAAGGTGTTGAACGTCTCCATATGCATTCACTATCAGGACTGATGCATCACAATCCTGCCGAGACGACATTCGATTACATGAACGTATTTAGAGTAGGGCTAAAACTCAATATCCCTCATGAAGATATGGTCAACCTCTATCGGATAATGATCTTTAACATCGTTTTTGGAAACAAGGATGATCATAGTCGTAATATCTCCTATTTGATGGAGAAAAATGGAAAGTGGAGGGCGGCACCGGCATACGATTTGACTTTCACCTATAATAAGCATCATCAAATGCTTTTTAATCTAAAAAATGTTTCGGAAATTGATCGGAAGCATCTCGTCCATATGGGTGAAGAGTTCAAAATCCAACAGTGTGATGAGATTATTTCTAAAGTTATTGAGATTAAGCATGCGTTTCTTATTGAGCTTGCAACACAGTATGGGGTTAAGCGATGGGCAGAAGAAGTAATTGCGTTGACTTCAAATGTTGATCAAGCTTTGAAAAGATAATTTTTAAAATAAGAGGATCTCACAATCTTAATTTAAGGGTTCATCAAAAACACCTAAGGAATACACCTAATGGATAAAACAACGCCCTATTCGGAAAAACTGTTAGCACTCAATAAGCCTAAGGGTTACGTGGTCACACGATCTGACGAACTTGGGCGAAAAACAGTTTATGATCTTTTACCTGATTGGGTTTTTAATGACGGATGGATGCCAATAGGGCGCCTTGATCTAGAATCTAAAGGGCTTCTATTATTCACAACTAACGGTAAAATCGGCGACGCGTTGACCAAACCTGGGAATTGCATTAAGGTATATGAGATCTGGGTCAGAGGCCACGTAACAGACGAACATATTGCGCAGTCTTTGAAGGGAGTCCAAAGCCCTCACGGTCTACTGAAAGCTCTTGAAGTCGAAAAGATAAGCATTGGTGGCGCGAAAACAAAACTCAAGGTTGTAATTGACGAGGGAAAGAATCGGCATATCCGCCGGCTTTTTGGGGCGCTGAGGGACCCAAAATTTGGGACGCCATTAAAGGTCTTAAACTTGAACCGAATCAGCATTGGCAGTTTTAAACTCAACATCGAAATTGGTCAGTGGCGTTACCTTTCATTGGAAGAAGAGAGAATGCTAATTAAAAATATTGATTAACACGAAGGGCTACATTTAGAGAGTATGTGATCTTCTAATATTAAAAAATATTAATAGTTTACTAAATTGAAAAATAATAGATTTAATGGGCAAAAACAACATATTTCATGTCATTATCAGAGTTATAAAATCCAAAATAAACTTTCAATGGTACGATTAAGGGCATTAATCATATCATTATATGATACAATTAACACATGCAAACGTATCAGACCTATATTTGGCAGACTAGTAACTGGCCACACTTTACATATGACCTGACAGAATTTCAGACTCTCTTGCAGGAGATTCGTTATCAACAAGGTTTACTCGATGGCATTTGCAAGGGCTTGAGTGAAGAACATCTGCTTGAAATGCAAAGCGAAACGCTTGCACTCGATGCCGTGACTACTTCTGAGATCGAAGGCGAAATACTCTCACGAGACTCGGTCCGATCATCCATCTTTAAAAAACTTGGTATTTCGTATGATATACAAGACCGGTCTACCGTCCAAACCGATGGATTAATCGATATCCTCCTTGATGCCTCCAGAAATGCACCAAAAGCTTTTGATGAAAATAGATTATTCTCTTGGCATGCGGCACTTTTTCCAAATGGATACTCCGGTATGCACAAGATCAATGTTGCATTCTATCGAGGAGAAGAACCGATGCAGATCGTATCAGGACGTATCGGCAAAGAAAAAGTTCATTACGTTGCACCGCCACGTGATAGAGTCGAAGAAGAGATGAAACGCTTTTTTGATTTTATCAACAGTCCAAATGATGAAAACGGTTATGTACGCGCTGCTATTGCCCATCTATGGTTTGTCATCATTCACCCGATGGACGATGGAAACGGACGTATCGCACGGGCATTGTCGGATATGATGCTCAGTCGAGCTGAAAACAGCTCTGTCCGTCTTTACTCGATGAGTTCGGCAATCAACGATAGCCGACGCGGTTATTATGACGTTTTAGAGCAAACGACAACCGGTACCATGGACATTACCACTTGGATAGGATGGTTTTTAGAAACTGTTCTTACCGCGCAACGAAATGCCCACGGAACAATCGAAAAGGTTGTAGCCAAAGCACGATTCTGGCAGCTTCATATCCATACCGATCTCAATCCTCGACAGAAGAAAGTACTCAATCGCCTTTTAGATGCCGGGAAAGAAGGATTCGAAGGTGGAATGAATGCCCGTAAATATGCTTCACTGTGTGATTGCAGTCGTGTAACTGCCAGTCGTGATTTGAGCGATCTATTAGACAAAGGATGCATCATCAGCCGTGGAGCCGGTGGACGAAGTACCAGTTATGATATTGATTGGGGATCAAAATGAGTTCTCAGACGCAGCAATTTTACGAAAATAACTCTCATGATCTGATAGAACGATATGAAATATTGAAAACTTTTTCCTCTTCCGATGTTATTATTGCTGCTTCTGTAATCTCAATTGTGTATATCATTTGATTCCTTACATTTATTGATATAACGTTTAAAATTAACCAATAAATTGCTAGCGGGTTTTTGATTGGTCTCCTTTGGGTTGTTAGACATTGAGCTTTTCAAAATCAAAATTCTCATTAAAATACTCTTTATAAACTATTATATTGGCATTTGGAATACCCAATGTGAATTTAAATAAATTGATTATTTCATCAGGCTCAGGATTGACAATTACTATTTTTGGAATTTCCATTTTTTCACAAAAAGCTTCTCTAAATAATTGAATAGTTCTTGTATCAGTTCTTGGGAAAGAATAGCCTATGATAATGATTTCATTAGCATTAATAATCTCATTTTTTGCAGTCTCCCATAGCTCTATAAAGAGATTTGCAAATAAAGTGTATTTTTTATTCTTAACAGGTGGGATAATTAAAGGCATTGTAATAACACCTTGTTCTAGTCCTGTGCGCTGTGGAATATTCAGCTCAGCTCCAAGTAATTCTTCATATATTCTTTTTGCTTCTGGTTGATTCGTTACTCCAGCTTTAAACATAACCTTATTTTTATTCTCTTCTAAAGCTATATCATCAAGAATATTTGGTGGGTAATAAAAATATGAAAATGGCTCATATGGGCCTTTGAACCTTCCGTCATAACAATGATAAGGACTATTTGTATACTCATAAATGTAAAAAGATGAATTATCAATTTTTTGATTCAATTTAAGTAAATCATCTTTATCTGGCAGGGGGTATGTAGTAAGCCAGTTTGTTGAACCATGAAGCTTTATTAACTTATTACATCTATTTGTACATTTATCCACTTCAGTCCATTGGTCCCTATATATTTTCTCAGGTTTTAAACAATACCCAAAATCAGTTCTCCAGCTTGTGTACTCAGATAATGCTCGATCAATGAGGGTATCCCAATTGAACGTAATAATGCTGTCATCTTCTCTTAGAGACTTGACTAAATTTACATGTGCATCGGAAATAGGTCCATTTTGTATTTCATTAATGATTGATGTATATAAAAAGATTAGTTGTAGATAAGCTTTGTAGTAATAAATATTCTTGTAAATCGAATTTTCTTTCATTTGTTCTAAAAGTTTTTTTTCTACATGAGTATGAAAATTTTCGATGTCAAATGAAGATGTAAAAAAATCATTAATATCTATATTGAAATCTTCTTTACCAATATTGATTATGTCTCCAATCAGTACCCATAAATCACCACTAATATCCAAAGTTTGAAACGTATTAAAAAAATCATTTGCTATAGGCATCGTGCAATTTGTAGGTGATGAAGAATAGGCTTTTGAAGCTCCAGCACCAATTATAAATGTTCTCATATAGGTTCCATTATCCGGTTATCTAACTATTTATTCATATATCATTTTGCCAGAAACTCACTAGATAATTGAACATTCAAAATGTACTAAGATAAGAAATATCCAATCAAGATTTTACATATTGACATAATTTTAAACATTTTACGCTGATTTTCTTAAATATAATTTCTGTTTTTATGTTCTGCTCTCGGGTGAAAAAAGCGTTAATAGTCAATAGTGGATTAGCTGTGATATCAAATATGATGTAATGAATAACGTCAAATTGAACAATACACAATTAATTTTGATAGAATACATCAAAATTAATACAGTTCATTGGTGATCACTTTATGAGTCAATTACAAAATTTGATATTAACGCTTTCAAAAGCATCACCTCAAGCTGTTTATACGCCGAAACAGCTTAGTGATCATGAACCAAAAAGTATTTTTGATTATCTTTATATCGAAACAGCAATAGAAAAACGCTACAAAGAACTCCTCGGTGAATATCGTGATTCAAAAGTTATTATCTTTTTATGTGGTAGTAGTGGAGATGGAAAATCAGCTATTATTGGACAGAACCAAAAATACTATGGAAAATATTATGATGTTCATATTGATGCTACTCATAGCTTTAAGCCAGACCAATCAGCTGTAGATGCACTCAATGAGAAATTTTCCTCTTACAAACAAGGGAATAAACCACTAGTCGTTGGTATTAATATTGGTATCTTGCTCAACTTTGCGCGTGAAGGAAGTAATGAACATGAAGACATCTGTCACGCCATCAGAGATTATATTTCCCATGGGACATCTTCCCATGATGTTATGTTCATCAATTTTGAAGATTATTCCAAATTTGAGATGGTACATGACCATATTACTTCATCATTCATTCATCAATTAATCGATAAAGTTACTGCTCCGATCGACTCTAATCCTTTCTATAAAACTTTTCAAGAAGATCAACACAATAGTATTTTAGGAACTGTCCATAAAAACTTTCAGCTTCTACAACTAGAAGCCATCAAGAATAGTATCGTAGAGCTCTTAGTGACAGTGCATTTAAAATATGATCAGTTTCTAACAACGCGAAGTTTGCTTGACTTTTTTTATACCTTGCTTGCCGGTCCAGAATTATTAGTTCACACACTTTTTGATGATACGGCAAATGCTATCATTGAAAACATCCGCAAAGAAGATCCCTGCCTTTTACGTACTACAAAGCTGGACACATTTATTTTGGAGCGAAAAAGTAATAAAACAGACACAGAGCTCAATGCCTTCATCGATCAATTCAATGCCATATTTACAGTGCCTATTCTATCGCTTAATAATCCACACCTATTGGTCCGCGTTTTTTATCTGTTTAGAAATGATACCTATGCAACGAATTATCATCAGCAGTTTAAAGAAGAATTTCAAGATCAGACAACTCACGATTTTATTGAGCTTCTTTATGCTCACGAACAATATAATGAAAAACCCATTCTAGATTTTTACGATAAACTCGAAAAAGCAATTTTGGCTTATGCTAATAAGCAGTTACCAACTCTGTCAGCTGAAGGTCTCATTACTCTTTCAGAAATCAATAATTACGCACTATGTACGAGTGTGGAATTTGACCCCGATCTCGAAGCTATTAAACGTCATACTAAACACCATATTCATTCATTCCCATGCTATTTGCAGGTCAATGATCAACCTCTTGAAACTATAGAAATATCCTTGAGCATGTACAAGCTCATTCATGCAATTAATGATGGCTATCGCCCAAACAAACATGATCGAAATACAATCGTGATTTTCGAAGAGATTCTGGAACGTATCATTAATTTTGCCAAAGATACTAATAAATTAATTATTGTTCATAATGAACAAATTTATGAGTTTAAAGACACCGCTGGAAAACTAAAGGTCAAGTCTCATGCTAGATAAATTACGGAATATCACTATAAAGTCGATTAGCGAAAACAACTTGTCTCCATCAACGTTTTATCCTTTTAGCAATAAAGATACAAGTGCACATATTGACTACAATCTCAAATCGATTATTGGGCTTTTAGTTTCCTATATTACCGAACGAAAAATGCCGAAAGACTTCTCATTTTTATCATTCAAAAATGTATGCCTTAGTGCTTTTGAAAATGAACTTACCGACCCTTCTGCTGTGTCGGTTCTCGAAAGCGTTTTCTTCCCTAATGATTCGATGCCAACATTTTCACTGATTCTATTTCAAGCACACGTGCCCGATACTAAATCGAATAAAGTATTCGACATATTCAAGCTAATGATGAAACAAAATAATTACGCAATCAGTTTCAATACAAAACTTAATTTTCTAGAATCGAGAATAGTCAAACAATTTGAACAAGTTCTCATTGACAATAAACATAATGACCAAACAGTTTCCTACCTACCATTTATGGATGATCTTTTCACCAAAGACATAGCGTTCCTTGCTAATAATACGCATTACTTTACCCAACATGCAGAGCAGTTTTTAAGACTCTACCTTTTTCTTTATTGTTCACAATTGGCCCTAAATCTAAATCCACACACATTTGAAACACCAGTTTCTAGGCCCCTCTATTTTATACTGAATTATGAAAAAGCAAGTAATGAACGAAAAAAGCTTGTATACGAAGGATATAGAACCTTGTATGAACATGCAAAATATATCTTTCCTTATCTCTCGTTCTTAGAAACATTGATGAAAATCACAGAGAATAAAAGTCTCAGACTCTATGAACTAGCAACGTTGCTTGAGGACACTCAAGAAACGATCGACATCCTGCGAGAATTTGAGTCAAAATTTCGTTTAGTTCGAAAGCTAGAAGGAAATGTCATAGAGTCTATCAGCACGAAAGAGGCTCTTACTAGTTTGCTGAACGCTGCCATGGAACAGTTTCGAGACCAAAGTTCAAGAAAAGACATCTTTGAAAACTATCGACGTGCATTTGAACGTCAAGTAGCAGAACCCTTCATTCAAGGACGAGGTAGATTTGGAAAGGTGCTTGTGCTTGAACAAGACACACTTTTACTTCTTACCAACATTTGCATAGCTGAACAAAAACAGATGCGCTTTCAAGATCTGATGGTTCAATTTGAAAACAGAGGTGTGTACTTCGACCAACAATCACGTATGGCACTAATCGAGCTCTATGAACGTGTTGGCAATATTGATAGAAAAAGTGATAGTGGAGATGCAGTTTATGTCAAAACAACCCTTTAATATATTTCTGGTACATAATCTAAACGCATATCTAACAGCACGCCTACAAAGCGGATACCGTTATCGCTTTTATTCAGATGACACAGAGCAGCTGAAAGCCTTATTGGATGCGTTAAATGAGATAAAAACTGGTGAAGTGATCTACTTAAGCACAACTCTACCCTATATTGAACTAGCCAATATCCGTCTTGTGTATGTTAATGATGTCGAAAATGTCATGAATGAAAATTTTATTTCAAATCTACGTGATGCAGTTTCACGTCCTGATGAGATCTTTGCTAACTCCGCTTTATTGGTATTGCACCAAAGCCGTCTCGATACGCTTCTTAACAGTGCGCATGATCTTGCTGCACCCGGTGCACCACTTAATGCGCGAGATGTGGAAAAACATTTAGTCGGACTCTGTAAAACGACATCCAAAGCTAAACTCTTTCAAGCGCTGCTTGATATGCAAACCAAGCAAATTGTGATGGAAAACCAGTCTGCTTTTGGGTATCAAGGCATTTATAATTCTATTGCTAATGACCAGGTAGACTTTAAAAATCTCAATCTTTTTGAAGATAAGGATCTTTACAAATTCGATGATCGTGACAAAATTCAAAAACGCATCGAAGAGAATCAAAAACTCTACACTGAAATTGAATACAACATTAGAAATTTTGCGAATGAGCTGCCTGAGCGTCTCATAAAATACTCTCCGGACTTCATCAAAGAACGTTTAACTGTTGATGAGTGGGAAAACACCTCTCTTCAACAGCTACAAAAAGAGATGGAAAAAAATAAAGGTGAAGCCATTTCGTGTGACGGCTCCGAATCTATCACGACAGAGGTATATTTCCTACGTGATGACAGTACAACTTCTGTCGGTCAGCGCAACAAAAACATTATTGTTTTGGCTGAAAATGATTATGCATCTTTGCTTTTCAAATTCAAAGGTGATGGTCTAAAAGTCGACAATTTTTCTATCATGGACAACACTGAACTTGTTCCTCACATCTCTATGACCTATATGCACCGTAAGCTTGATCTCCAAGTTCCATTTGATGGTAAACCTCTCTTTTTTAGATTGCGGCTACAAACTACTAAATCAGCTGAGACACATTTCTTTAAAATTCTTATTCTCCGTAAAGGCTCATTTGTTCTTGATGGTATCAAGAACTACTTTATAGTTAAGCCAAAAGAAAAAGAATTGTTACTCAAGCTCGACTCTTTTGATTTAAACTTTTCTATGGAGCAAAAAGGCTCACTCTATGAATTGCCAGCAGATGCTGAACAAGTCAATATTATAGAGTACCCTCGACTAAATGTTGCCAAGTTTTATGATGCCCATGATGATGTGAAGTTTACCATTACCAATGGCACTGATTTGTTAAAGCTTGCATTAGAAAACGAAAAAATCGAAGACAAGATTTCCTTACCTCTACTTGTCAATACACAGCGTGCTGATAAGCTATTTACTCAAGGTGGTAATGCAGAGTACAACGAAAGCAAGAAAAAAGCCATCTTGGACAATCGGGAATTTTTACTGGTTGGTGATCGCAACACATATGTAGAATATGAGCATCAACTCATTAATCGTCAAGCGTATAAGTTGCAAAATGGTACTTTTGCAAATTACACCGAACTAAGCAAGATTGATGAAAACATAGCTAATTCTTATCATGCACTACTGATCTATTTCCAGACAAATAAGACCACTCCATCATTATGTGCATGGGATGAGGAAATCTGCACATTGGCTACCGCATTTGTTGAGAGCTTTTTGGTGTCTGTGTCAAATATTCCTGTTGACCAAGCCCTTACAGTTGAGCATAAAACTCTATTTGAATTTGGATTTGTACGTGATAAAGGTAAAACGTTCCTCTCCCCATTTTCTCCAATTATATTGGGTTACATACTCCACCTAGTCAAACGTGCCTCAAACCCAAATGACGGTAGCTATCAGCACCTTTTCCCAGTAACGCTTAAACGGCTTAATGCAAAAGGATTATTCCCTTATCTATTTATCAATAATGAAACCTATGCTTACACACAAGTCATTGAAGAAGATCCATTTTGGCTTGAGTTCATTCCCAACGAAGAGAATGAGTTTAGCTATGTTTCCAAGTTAACGGCTGAGAAGATTCGTGAGTTTAAAGAAGCGTTTAGTGCACTTTTTGATTTCCGAAACGATGCTCCACTTATCATTAACAGTATCAATAATGGACGTAACGAAGAGATTTTGGAAGGCATTGTGCAGTTTTATAAGGGCTCCTTTGCAGAGCCAGTCAAAATGATCATCAATCTGTACGATGATCACTTTGAAGAGACTGCATTCGATCGCTTTGCCGATATGGACAGCAATACGGCCATCAAACTTAAATACCGCCTCAAAGAAGATGATGCAGACAGTATTATCGATGCCATGCGTACACATATTACTTACAGCAAACATCTAACAAATAAAGCGCAAAACTACTGCCATCTCTCTTTCTTTAAAAACAATGAGAAGGTCCAGATCCGCAACCGCAATGTTCATACTAAGCAATCTGGTCTTGTCTATGAGGGGCTAATTTCAGGTGAGAGCTCAGAAAAGATCGATGAACACTACTACAGTGGTTTTGGCTTGAAAAATGTGAATGTTGATGATCTGACTCACCTTAAACTGGCTAAAATCTACAATGCTATGCAACGTCCCGTCTTTGAATCCGGTTCCCCTTATGTTAAAGACAATGTCATAGCACTTATGATCAGTGATAACTTCAAGGCGCTACTTGAAAAGTCTTACTCCAGTGCACTATGGACAATCATCATCGATCCGAAGGTCACGCTTGACTTCTTTGACAGTTACAAAGATTTGATACTCATTCACTATTCTGACCAGTACAGCTCATCGGCCAGCTATGATGCTATTACTGTGACCGCAAAAAGTGATTTGTATTCAAGTATTGTAGGCTCAAAAGAGATAATCAGTGAGTTCAATGCCTTTAACGGTGAATGGCTCATTAAAATGATCACCGAGCGTGAAACGATCAAAAAAGAGAAAAATGGTATTATCGCTGCCTACAAATACATCACCGCATACCTTTCATCACCAAAAATCACTTGGGTTCCCCTATCCGTTGCTGAAATGATCCGTGTTTCGGGTAGTGTTGGTCTCTCCATGAGTAAAAGTGACTTTTCTCGTTACAATGAAAGTATGAGTAACGATACCCTTAAGCTAGGCCCCATTTCTGATGATATTTTATTGGTCGGATTCTGTGACGAAGGGGTTGTGCTCTATCCTGTAGAAGTTAAATCAGGTAGTGCAGATATGCAAAAGGCAGTTCAACAAGCCAAAGCACTTAAAACATACTTCTATGACCATCTCTTTAGTGGTGACGACCTCAAAAGTAGACTACTCAAAGGCCTGTTTATTCGTCAGGTATTTATGCAGGTAGAAAAATATCAGCTTTACAATGTATTTGCAGATGATTATTTTGAGTCATTATATACGAAACGTGAAACATTACTCGATGGTCTATACCCTCTTATTGAGTTCGATAACCACAGTGAAGGTGCCGTTATAGCCTTTTTGGATGTTCAGTTCGACACCTCGATAACTGTTAAAGAAAGTATCTTGGAATGCCGTTTACCATTTGACTATCAAAGTCAAATGCTCCATGCATCCTTCATCCATCTCAAAGAAAAGCTTGAAAATGAAGAGTTTGGTACGAAAAAATCTTACATGCTGCATGATGTAAGTTGCTCAGTAGCAAAAGAAGCAGCATCTATATTTGAAAAAGAGTTGCCGGTTTCACAGGTAGAAGTCGCACCCAAAACAGAGCTAATTGAAAAAGAAGAAAATTCTGAATTAAAAATGGAATCCATCAAATCATCAGGTCCAATGTGTATCAAGTTTGGTACTCATAGCCATACGAAAGAAGAGATATTGTGGTACCCAACAGACACCACAAAAACTCTTAATACGAACACTGGGATTATCGGTACTATGGGTACTGGAAAAACCCAGTTTACCAAGTCCCTCATTGCTCAGATGATGCACAATACACATAATAATGTGGATGGCACGCCTATAGGTATCTTAATATTTGACTATAAGGGTGACTATATCAAAGAGGATTTTACCGAACCAACCGGTGCAAAGGTACTTGAACCATATCATCTACCGTATAACCCCCTTGCACTTTTCGGCGATCGGGCACTACTTCCGGTGCATACAACCAACCTATTTAAAACTACACTAGCCAAGGCTTTTGGTCTTGGACCCGTACAGCAGTCCAACCTCAATCGCATAATTTTAGAGGCGTATGAGCGTCGAGGCATTAGTAAGAGCGATAGGTCAACATGGAATAGACCGGTACCGACCATCAATGATATATGGGATGTTTATTCCAATGAAGAAAAAGTTGCTTATGACTCTCTTTACGCTGCACTTGAAAAGCTTATGACATTCGAGATTTTTGAACCAAATCCAGAGAAAACGATGTCACTTTATGATCTTGTCAATGGTATTACCGTCATCAACCTCTCTGGCTATGATGCAGATATCCAAAATCTCATTGTTGCTATTACGCTAGATATTTTTTATACGCAGATGCATGTCAAAGGTTCATCTAAACATCAGGGTGACTTCCGACAGATCACCAAGATGATCTTAGTAGATGAAGCAGATAACTTTATGTCCCAGGATTTTGAGAGCCTTAAAAAGATACTTAAAGAGGGACGAGAATTTGGAGTAGGTACGATCCTTTCAACGCAGCAGCTAACTCACTTTAAAACGTCAGAAGATAACTATGCCAACTACATTCAAACTTGGATAGTGCATCAAGTGTCTACGATTAAAGCGCAAGATGTCACTTCACTATTTAACATCAGTAATAAATCAGAAGCAGAGGGATTAATGGAACAAATACGAAAACTTGAAAAACATTACAGTATTTATGTAGATGCAAATAAAAATATGACTAAAATGCGTGACTTGGCATTTTGGGAATTAAGTAAGGAAATTTAAGTTGAGATATTTTATCTACATAATATTGCTATCTGGTTTGATCTATGCAGATATAAGTAATAACATTTCTTCTGAATCATGTATTCCAAAAAATGATTTTAACTTATCTTGTATAAAATATAGTGATTTTAAAAATTGTTTTCATGGCGAGGTAAAATCTCATAAAACAGAACAGTCCTCTAGCACAAAATTAACTTGTGAAAAATGTGAAAATATTCAAAAAGAGTTAAATTTAAAAATTGCATGTTTAGAAAAAAATTATCCTGAAAAAGAAAAAGAACTTAATATTTTAAAAGAAACATTACTTAACAATGCTTTGAATTATCAAAATTATTATAATACTTTGTTATACTTTATTTCAGCTATTTCTGTTATATTTACAATTTTAGGTGGAGCTTTTGGATTTTGGTCCAAGAATGAAATTAAAACTGTGAAGAAAGCTTATGAAGAAGAATTGAATCATATCAAAACAACTTTTGAAGAATTAGATAATAGCTCTAACTCTAGCGTTACACTATCAAGACTAAATTTCCTTCAAATGAAACAAGAGATGGAAGAATCTAGAAAAAATTTTGAACAACATAAAAAAGATGAATTGAAAAATTTAAAAGTCCATTATCAAAATATAATTAAAACATTACAGGAAGAGACTAATAAAGTTCGAAACACTATTAATGAAGTTGATAATGTTTCAAAGAAAAATCTAGAAAGTCAGCGAGAGCTTGTTACGATTGTAGATCAATATGCTAATCTAAACGACACCATTAAAGAAATGGTAGAACAATATATTTTTGAAGATAATCATCTTCATGATCTATTAAAAAGCATCATAAATGATTCATTGGAAAATAATGATGGGTTATTTATGAGAGAAAAATTCATAGAAAAAATTATTATTGAATTAGGTATTGATAAACGAATCAAAAGTATTATTGAGGATATGGATAAATGACTGCTGTGCCATTAAAAGTAGAACTGATTAAAGTAGAACAATTAAACACTAAGCCATTTTTCTATGGAGTTGTAAAATTTGATCAAATGAAGAATATTGTTAAAAAGACTTCTCGATCTAATAGTCTAAAAGAGTATCAAAGAGATTTAGACCGAGAAAGAGTAAATAAAATTAAAAGTTTTATTCACGAAACGGTCATACACAATCATACAATAATGCCATTTCCTACACCCATCATTGTTGCTACTAAAGTGAATGAAGTTGAAAATTTTGATGAAATATCAAAATATTTTGATATTTTCGAAAATGATGACTGTGATAAAAAACTTGAAATACATTTTTCAGAAAATTTAGATTTTTTATCAAAAGAAGAAAAAGTAAAATATTTTGATGAAAAAAATGATTTTAAATCTGATGAGATAAAAATAGAATATTGTAAATTATATTGTAAACCTAAAGCAGTATTATTTGAAAAAAATTTATACTTTAATGATCAAATACAAAAAATGTTAATTGTTGATGGACAACATAGATTTTTTGGCATTGAGGAATATTTGGCGTCTGATATAGCTTTATTCAAGGATTTTGAATTAATATTTTCATTCCTTATTGATTTCGATGAATATGAACAAGCTGAAATATTTGCTAATATAAATTTTTCACAAAAACCTGTGAACCGGTCCTTGTATTATGATATTTTTGGTCATTTACCGAATAGGCATTCTGAACTAAAATTTGCGCATGAAACAGTTAAATATATAAATGAAAAAGGTATTTTAAAAAATACTGTTCGTATGCTAGGAATTGGACCCGGAATAATTTCTCAATCTTTTTTTGTTTCAGTTATAGAGAAGTATTTAATTAATACTAATGGAAATTTTTATGATTTATACAGTATTTATTATGACAATAAATTGGATGACAATATTCAGTCAAAATATTTATCTGAATTGATTAGTATTTATTTTGAAGCGATTAAAGAAAAAGTACCAAAATATTTTCCGACACATGCATTGGCAAAAGACGTTATCAAGAAAATAGATAAAAATGATTTATTGCTCTTTTCTATTTTCTGTCAAGAGAAAGGTATTTCTCTTGACTTGAAAGAATCTACAAAAGATAGTGAGTTAACTATTGAGGAATACTTTAGTAGTAGCTATCAAGAATTATATAGTGAATTTTGTAGAATATGTCATTATAATGAACCTACATATTATTCTAGTCAATATAATTTTCTAATACTTAAAGTGCCTGGCATATATGCATTATTAAGAATTTTTAATGATTTATACTTAGAGTTGGATAATGAGCATGGACCTGGAATCCAAATAATCATAAGTAATAAAAGTAAAGTTGTTGAGTTTTATCAAAATAAACTTGCAAAAATTTTACAAGCGCCAGAAGAATTTTTTACTAGTCAGAAATCTGGTGGTGCAGGGATTCAGTCCGCACTATATAAAAAAATTCGTATGTTTATTAATGATGGTGAAAATGTTTAATAAACTCCTGCTTTAACCACTCAAACACATCACTATTATCACGAAGCGAAGAGGCTAAAATATTAAAGCCTCTTTCGCAGTGGCACTCTAGCACTTTTTCATATTCTTTTTCACTTTTGATTTGCTGGTCATTTGCATTAGCCACAATGAGTGCTATTAAGTCATGATAGTCTGCTTGTTCTCCATGCAATTCATTTTTTCCTTTACCAGTAATGACATCCCAACCATAGATTTTCCCACCGGTGAAATCTATTTTTTCATCCAAATTGATAGGTTCTTCTAAGGCTAAAGAAATAGAAATAGCACAACGAATTGTCAGCCATTTAGGTTCGTTTTCAAAACCTAATAATCTTGCAATACGTGGTATGTTTTCTTCAGTATATATAGTCGTTCTCATTTGACTAACTCCTGATTTTTTTGCTGTTCTTTAGATAGGATGATATTCTCTATAGAACCTTCTTTGATTGTTGTGGCAGAACCAGCGTTACTTAATATATAAACTTGCTCTATATGCTCTTTTAATCGTTGAAAGCCCTCATGTCTGAGTTCACTTGGAGTTGGTAAGATTATGACCTGATTCGAAGCATTAGGATAAAACTCATTAAGAATGCGGGTTTGATTGTTTTCATCCAAACGACCTAATGGTGTATCGATAACCATAGGGATCTCTTCAGGGATGTATTCGGAGATTCCCCATATTAATGCGGTAGCAATGATTTGTTTTTGTCCTGAGGAGCTTGATAGGATATCCATCGCTCTATTATCTTTGTCATAAATGTTGATGTTGAAGTCTTCGTCTAAACGGATGTGATCAGCTTCATAACCATCTTTTCTCAGTTTAGAGAATTTTTCATTGATCGTTTTTTCTAAAGATAGACGCTTGTCTTTTTTAATTTTACTTTTCATTTGACGAGCAACATTGATAACTGAATGAAGGGTTCCAATCTTCTTTTGTGTAAGCTCATGCTGATGTTCAACGATAGTCAATCTATCATATTCACTTTTGAGTGTTTTATGTGTTTCAGTTAATTCGTTGATTTGTGATTCTAATACTTCACAGATGGCTTCTTGATGACCAATATTTTTTAGTAATTCTCTTTCTTTGATTCGATCTGATTCAGCATCTTTTAGTTCGCTCATTTGCTGCGCTTCTAATGAATATAGCTCTTGGTTTATAGCAATAATAGAGAGCCTATTGTCTGACAAAGATTTTAAAAGATTGGCTAATTCTTTTTGAGATAATGAGTCATATTGTTTTTCTATGCGGTATGGATCAGCGAATAATACACTTTGGTTCTCGCTGGCAGCAGAAAATACCTTGTCAAAGGCTGCTGATACTTTAGTATCTTCAGAACCAAGTAAGGCAAGTAAAGCAGATTTTTTTTGAGCCAAAAGGTCGGTATCAATTTGAATTTTGCCTCGATAGTTTTCATCAATATCATGGGAGACTTTTTGAGCGAGAGTTTTATTGAGTAGCAAAGGGAGTTGAACAAATGTGGCTTGCTTTAAAAGATCCGTTAAATCTTTTTTCTCTGCGAGTAGTTTTGTATGTTGTTCTTTGGCATCGGCAATGGCATGAGTAAATTTACTTTTTAGTTTTCCTAATTTACTTTCTACTTGTTTTAGTGCGGTATTGAGCTCTCGTAAAACTGTTTTTTGCTCATATTTGAGTTTTTCTTTTTTCTCTTCTATTTCTTGTGATATATCGGTCAGTTTTGTAAATTTGGCTTCAACTTCTTCTTGTAAATTACTATCTAATTCGTTCTTTGTGATCTTACGAATGATAGATTCCGAGTCTTTGATCATTTGATCATAGATATCGAGCTCAAGTACGTCTTCAAGCATTTTGGTAAACTCTTCATGAGAGAAGTCAGCAATGGTTTGCACCTTTTCTCCATCAAAAAAGAAGAACTGTGCCATTGTGGGTGAAAGCTTTGAATTGATGATATCTTGTGCTTCACTGTCTTGAGCAAATATAGAACCATCTTCATCCCGTAGTAGAAGTGTTTCAGTGTAGACTTTTTTATCGATTTTAAAGGTTCGTTCTACTGTAAATATGTCGCCATCATCAATTTCGATAATGACTTTGGCTGTATTATGGCCAGATGCTTTTGCATTGCGATTAACCATACCACTGAAGTTTTTATCTTTACTGCCTAGAACAAATTCGGACTTTGTTAAATACTGCGCACCGATTTGCAAGAGGTCTTTTGATATACCATGCAAGGCTAACTTGATAGAGTTAATAAAAGACGTTTTACCAAACCCATTTTCACCAATAATAAGTGTGATAGGCTGCTCATCATTATTGAAGTCAAACCTAATTTTTCCATGGTATGAAAATAAGTTTTCTATAGCAATGGACTTAAATCTCATTTAATTGTCCTTTTGCGAAACGTTCGATAATAGTTTCAAATTCTCCAAAGGCCTTAGCTCTGATACTGTGATGTCTGTATGAATGCTCACACTGCATGATATGATCGATTAATTCTTTATTGATATTGTTTTCATGACATAGACTATCAATATACTCTTGTTCGTCTTGATTGAATGCTTTAACAGATTGATAGGGGACGTCACGGCCATACTCTCTTGCCAATTTAATAGCACTTTCAAAAAAGTCACCATCACTGAGCCACTCTTCTTGAATCTGAGTAATCTCTTCGTCTTTTATAAGTGTTTTTCCTGCAAGCTCTGTTTCAAGTGCTTGCTCGGTTGCTAAAAGCTTTTCGAGTAGCTCTTTGCGTGTTTCGAGCTTAAATGGTCCAATTGACTTTTGTCCATTACGACGGCGAGGTTGACGCTTTCCACTCTCAGGATCTCGGTATTCTTCTAAAAGATTTCTAAATTCATGAAGTGGCTTCATCCACATATCTTCATCATTTTTAAGCATATTATCCATAGACTTGTCTTTACTGACAACAGTACAAACCCAACACCCAAAACGCGTTTTTCCACAAGAGGCCGCTTCTGGATTTAAAGCAACATTACAGTCACCTTCTCCTGAACCTTTATCATAAAGGACCATCATGTCATTATGCTTGCCCCATGGCGCAGAGAACTTACTTAGGAAAGTCCAAACCTCTGCATTGGTCCAATCTTTTATCGGAGAATATATAAAGGCATTAGGAATATCAGGATGCATAGAAAAGCCACGATGATTATCAATACGCTTTTCAATAGATGCTGCACGAGAAACCGACTCATCACTCCTCACTCCAAGAAGCATTAATATGGATTGATGTTGGTCTGATAAACCTTTGAGAAAATACGTGGCAGGACGAATTTTCATTCGGTCTGTACACCATCTAAAAGTTTGATTGGGAGAAGGATAGCCTTTTCCTAGCAGCAGTGTCCAAAAGCTTTCAGTGACTTTTGGAGTAAGCTTTTCAACATGAATATCAAGGTTTTCTTTTTTAGAAAATACACGAAGTTGATCAAGTTTATTGCCTACATAATCTTCGATCAAAGGCATTTCTACACCTGTGTCTGAGGATACAATATAAACTTTTTTAGAGTGGTGTACACCTTCAGTACGCATTTCAAGAAGCATATCAACTACTAAATGCAAAACGGTAGTTGAGTCCTTTCCTCCGGAAAAAGTCACTACCCATGGACGAGTATCCGAAAGATATTCTGCTTTTAAATTGTTTTTTACTATAGCAATTTTTTGAGTTAACTGATCCATAAAATTTATACCTTTATCATTGGTATGATTATATCGATTTAACCAAAAATTCGCGAATTTATTCTCACTCATCTATTACCTTAAGAGTCTAAATGTAGAGCTGAAATACAGCTTCCTATAGGAAGTTGATAGAAAATCATATCTGATATAAACTTAGTCAAAAATTATTCCTATAGGAAGTTATATATGTTATCTTTAAATACGCTTTCGATTGAAAAATTACATAATAAAATTGGAGAGAATGTTAAAAAGTATCGAGAGGCTAAAGGGATGACTCAGTTGGAATTATCTCAGGCGATTGGACACAGTGGAACAACAATAATTTCTCTTGGAGAAATAGGGAAAGGCAAACATTTCAATATTAAGCAGTTACATCAAATTTCTATAGCGTTAGACGTTAATATATGCAAACTTTTTGAATGACTATTATCAGGTGAATGTTATGGAAAGGGTATAAATGACTCAATCAATTGAAATCATATCGTGGAACGTTAATGGTATCCGCGCGGTTACAGAAAAAGGGGCATTTGATTGGCTCGAAGAACGCCAACCTCATATTCTCTGCCTTCAGGAGATCAAAGCCTTACCGGAACAAATGCCGGACAATCTCTTCGCAAACCGCTTTCCAAATGTCACCATCAATAGCGCTGACAAGAAAGGGTATTCAGGAACACTTATCGCAAGTATGCTGGAACACAACTATTTCGATACGCGAGCTGATATTGATACCATGAGCGAAGGTCGTATCGTCGAACATCACTATGGCGATATCGTCTTGTTCAATGTCTATTTTCCTAATGGACAAAAGGATGAAGAACGGCTCACGTACAAGCTGGAGTTTTATGACCGATTTTTAGACTACTGCCAGTCTCTTCGCAGTGAAGGCAAGAAAATAATCATCTGTGGAGATGTTAACACGGCTCACCGTCCAATTGATCTTAAAAATCCTAAATCCAATGAAAAAACTTCTGGCTTTCTACCAATGGAAAGAGCATGGATCGATAAACTGCTTGATCATGGCTATATCGATACCTTTCGCCATGTACATGGAGACAAAGAGAATGAATACAGCTGGTGGTCATATCGTTTCAGCGCACGTTCTAAAAACGTGGGATGGAGAATCGATTATTTTTTCATCTCCGATGATTTGACCGATTCCCTCGAAGATGCATTCATTCTTCAAGACATTACGGGATCGGATCATTGCCCTGTTGGGATTCGTCTAAAGATTTAATATGATCAATTATTCATTCCCACTTTACCGACCACCAGCAGAAGCTGACAACATTATCATCCAAGCAACCTATGGATGCAGCCATAACAATTGTACTTTTTGCTCCATGTATAAAACGAAAAAGTATCAAATACGAGAAATCGAAGATATTTTCAAAGAGGTTAACATACTTGCTGAGATGTATCCCGATGCGAACAAGATATTTTTAGCAGATGGGGATGCTTTATCGCTGGCAACCGATTATCTACCATCAAGTGATGCTGTGATCCAATCGCATCTTGATGGGAAACTTTATGGGATTATTATTAATTTAAATGCTATATCGCGACAAGTGAAGATATAGTTGCTAAACTGTCCTCATTTGAATATCATTTCAGATAAAATGTTCATAATGGAAATATGTAAGAGGTTTGCGTGAGACTTACGATTATTGCTGGTGCAAATGGTAGTGGTAAAACGACTTTTGCCCTCTCTTATGCAGAATTTAGCGGTCTTGAATTCATCAATGCTGATGAAATCGCCAAAGAGCTTAATCCTGACGCAATGGATCATGAAAAATTCAATGCAGGGAAGATATTTCTGCGACGCATTGAAGAGTTACTTAACGAGAAACGAGATTTGATTCTTGAAACTACGATGAGTGGAAAATATCTCATTAAAATTATTCAAAAAGCCAAAGAGTTTGGGTATTCAATTGACATCTTTTATTTGTATCTCGAGGATGTAACCGATAATATCGGTAGGGTTCAAAACCGTGTTTATAATGGCGGTCATAACATTCCAAAAGATGACATCATTCGTCGATACTATCGAAGTAGAAGACTCTTTATTCAGCAGTATAAAGAAATGGCTGACCGTTGGTTCTTATTCTTTAATGCAGATGATGAGTTTGAAGAAGTAGCAAATTTTGCTGATAATGAATTAACCATCCTGCATGAACCGTATTACAATAATTTCGTTGGAGGAATACAATGAAGACAATTGAAAACTATAAATTTCGTGACATGATTTTAAAAATTGGTAAAAAGGCCATTAAAGAAGCTCAAGAACGGAGTTTGGCAAATGGTGTGCCAAATGTTTATCGACGTGATGGAGTTCCTTATTTTCAGATGCCAGATGGTGAAATTACATCCAAAGTTCCAAAAGAGTATGAAGGGATTTATAAATAAATTTAGTTTTGATAAGTAATCCACTAACTCAAATACAATTTTATATATAATATTTTAGTGTTACTTTTTGTAAAATGTCTCTTTAATATAATAAAATATTCTACAATTTTGGAATCGGAATGGTAAAAGAAAATGATATAATGTACTTTTTAATGTACTTTTACAAAAGTACATTAGGCTTTTTCCAATAAAATAGGGGATAGCTGGTAGTGCCCACTGTACCACCCATATATTATGAACTTTCCAGCCTTTATAATCACTTTAAGAAAACTTCCAAAAACACTTAGGGTACAACTTAGGGTACAGTTTTGTTTTTGCAACTTCATTCTTTCAATCTGATCAAACTTTTAATATATCCACTCTTCATGCCGTACTGGTAAACGATTGAGTTCATCTTTATACATACGCCACTTCGGCATAAACTGATTCATAAGGGCTATGAAGCGATCATTGTGTGTTGGTTCGATCAAATGTGTCAACTCATGCACAACGATGTATTCGAGACATTCTGGAGGCTTTTTAGCAAGCTCTGTATTGATGCGTATATTCTTCGCTTCCCGACACGGAGAGTGTTTTGGGTACCATGTAGGGTAGAAAATAATAATAAAGAGAGTAATAATCTTTTTGCCATTCGGCAGGATTCCTTTGGTTTATATATTCTCTTCATTCCAAAATGGTATTAAATTGGGATCACTAGCTATATGATACACTCAAAGTATCATCGTAGTGTCATCAAATAGAAATTAAGCACCATGCTTCGGATAAATAAAACTTCCCATAAATTATCCCACCAACTAAATACCTATAACAATCAGGCATCATAAGTGATTCATGAAATTTTAAAAACTTCACTCGCTCATATAAGCGATATAGCCAACATCTTTGATATTTTTGATAATTAAATCGGGACATTTTTTACGAATTTTTGTAATAACATTTCGTAATGTTGCCTCGTTATGCGTCTTTAAATTACTCTCATCTCCATAAAAAAACGTTTCATAACTGACACTATAACCGATACTTTTAACTAGAAGTCCTAAAATTCTTCGTTCATTTTTGGATAAATTCATCAATGTATTATGATTGTATATCATATTATTATCTTCAATTTTATAGTTAAAAGCCTCTTTATAGGTCGATTTTTCTTTTATTTTTTTCAAAATCAATAAAAAAGTTGCCATAAGATTTTCAGGAGTTATAGGTTTAATAAGATATGAGAGGGGTGAAAGCTCGGCAGCTTCTTTGATCGTTTCTATATCTTTATATGCAGTTAAAAATAAAAAATCAATCTCTTTTTCTTTGAGCTGTCTGGCCACTTGGATTCCGTCAATCAGTCCATTGATATTGATGTCTAAAATAGCAAAATCCGGTCTCCCCTCAACCAGTAATTTCGCTGTTTCACTCCAGCATGTAGCAATTCCGACAACCTCTATATCCAGTAATGCCGCAACATCTTCGATCACGTGAGCCATCATCCAGTTGTCTTCGACAATCAGCAATTTTATCATACGGTTTTATCCGCTGTAAAGCGTATCGTAAAGCAATCGTTTTCCATTGTGGTTTCTCCATTTAGCTGACGTATCAGTTCCATAATCATTGACCAACCCAATCTTTTTCGTGTAGGTGAGGTGGTAAAAAAATCGATATTTTGAAAGACGGTTTGTCCGTCACTATAGCTTAATTTTGCGATATTGTTTTGCACTTCAAACTCGACATGTACTGTTCCGCTTTGGGTTGAAAATGCATGTTTAATCGAGTTTGATACCAGCTCACTGAGAACAAGCCCCAACGAAACGGTATCATCCATCGATAATAGACCTTTTTTACCGAAGGTATAGGTGAACGTAACGTCAGGGTAAAGCTTTTCGATGGCATCAATAATGGTTTTTAGATACTCAACTCCGTCTAATAAAACGATATCGGCTTGATCGCAAAGGGTTTCATGTACCGTTGCTATGGCTTGGATTTGAGATTGGAGAGATAGTAATATTTCTTGCGTCTCCTCACTTGCGCGAGAGCGTTTTGTCCATAAAAGACCGAGGATAAATTGTAGATTGTTTTTAACGCGATGGTTTAATTCGCGCATTAAGAGTTCTCGTTGAGAGAGCAAATTATTAAGCTGTGCAGTACGTTTAGTGATTATGTGTTCCAAATCAGTTTCATTTTTTTGGAGTGTCCGAAAAGCATTGGCGTAGCGTTGCAGCAAAATTTGTACTTGAGCAAAGAGATAAAATATAAACCCTATTGGCCCCCAATCTTGCGTGTCATCGATAACTTTGGCAAACATCAATACATCATGAAAGACTGTCCCGCTAAAAATGGCAAAGGTGACAAACGCAAAGGTTGAATTTGGTTCTTTGGCTTTGAATGCGCGGTACAGTACCCAATAAACAAATACAATACTTTCGACGATAATTACCTCAATAATCGGCATGGTTGATGTGAGAAACCGGGTGGATGTGTACAATGCCAAGAGGAGAAAAATGACTCCGACTCCAAGATTGACACGTTCAATACTTTTGATGCTTTGTTTAGGATATAACGACCCGATATAGAGTATAAAAAAAGGAAGTGTAAGGTAGCCGCTAATGTACTCTGCACGTGTAAGCATATCCCATGACATTGTGTCAAACATTGATATCACAATTTTTTCGCTTGTTGTTGCGATACGTACTGCAAAAGTGATGATAAAAAGTCCAAACCATAAAGGAGCACGATCCCGTCTCCATATGAAAAAAAGTCCCAGATGATAAAGCCCTGTCCCAAACAAAACACCCATAATAGCCCAGTCGAAATTGGCTCGCAGGGTGTGAGATGCTTCGAGGATTCCTATTGGTGCGATTTGCGGTGATACTCCAAGCCCGAAATGTCGATGTTGCGAGTTAGCAATCCACAGGGTAATTCGGGTTTTGGTACTTGTTGGGGTAAAACTGACGATTTGACGCTTGGGAGACGCCAGATAAGTCTTATTTTTGGTATCGATAGTTCCTGATTCGCATGTCAGCTCATTATCGACAAAAAGTTTCCATGCATTTACAAGAGGATTAAAATCAAGAGTAAGAGGTTTGTTGGGAGTCGTTTTGAGGTCAATAACGAAGGTGGCAACCCCTTTGGCTCCAAGCTTTCGATCCTCAAGATAGTGGGGGATATACAGGGTTTGAGTAATGCTTTGGGTTTGCTGCGGTAAAACAGCTCTCCCCTCTGCAAAGCCCCAGTTTCCATTGAGTTTTATCGGTGCACCAATATGGCTAACATCTCGTATCGGAATCTGTGCAAAGGCCGTACTGCATCCTAGAAAAATCGATAAAATCACTATTATTCGTATCATTGACTACCGAAACCACCACTGGAAACGTAATAAAAAATCATCGGTTATTCTCATCCCATCTTGTATCCCAAACTCTTTGGCGTATCGGAGTAAAATTTGTGTTCCGCCTAGCGTATAGTAGTACATTCCTGCCGTAGCTTTTTGCATTCGTGTGTCATTGTTTTGTGCCACACCATCTACTTTAGTTTCCCCGCCGTAATTTTGTTGAAATCCGCCATAAAGAGTCAGCTGAGGGGTTTGATTGTAACGGACCGTTGTGCTGAGTGCATAACTTGGATTTTGTTCTATTTTTCGCCCCAAGGAGTTGCTATTGTCTCCGTATAATGCAAGCTCAGGAGAAAGTTCGATTCGAAAATCCTCGCTTAGTTTTTGGATGTATCCGATATTAAGAGTGGATTTATACCGATTTTCACCGATGTTGAGCAATTGTTGAGGATTATATTCTCCGGTTGGGGCAAAAAGCAACAGTGTCGCCGCGAGATATTGATTTTTTGCTTTATCATTGATGAGCCATCCGGTTGCCCCCACTACCACATCCGCAAAACCGACCGATTCATCACCCAGTATCGCAGAAATTGTCTCTCCGTTACTTTTTGTCACCGAATACGGCAATGCAATCATAGGACAAACCGTATAACCTCCAACATCGACAGTTGCGGTGAGTTTTACGGCTGTTATCAAAGCAGTTACGCTCTCATTGGTGAGTTTGTCTCCTCCTGCATAAGGACCTGTCATTTTTCTCTCAGCGAGATAGAGTGTTGCTAGGTTTATACCAATGGCAGGCGCTTCGTAATCCCCTGGAATCACCTCGTTGACAGCTGCATTTACGATGCTAAGATTAAAACAAAAGAGCGAAAACAACAGTGTGACTTTTTGATAAAACATTCTTCTTCTTTTTAAATTATAGATTATTTTTAATACTATCTCACGGTTGTTGCTGACGTGGAATACTAATTGATTATTACTTAAAATAAGTATTTTTAATATTAAATATTTACTAATTTGGATGATTTTATAACCTTGAGATGATACTGCGATGATACTTGGAATGTAAACTTTGACACGTATAAGGTGTGGATGATCAATACTGATATATACTCTCGTTACTTAAAAACAAAAATGAAGGATGTTTATGAAATTATGTGTTTTAATTTTTCTTAGTTGCGTTGCATTGTTGGCTAATGAGCCTTTTATTTCTGCTGAAAAGCTCGATACAATATTAGCAAAAGGCAATATTGTCATATTAGACGTGGGTACAAAAGAGGATTATCTTGCAAAAGGGCATATTCTAGGTGCAGTTAATACCCAAATCGATGAATGGCGCATGCCAGTTGAAAAGCATTTTCTAATGCGTCCTGAAGCGGAGTTGGTTAAAAAAATATCTGAACTTGGCATTAACAATGATTCTTTAGTCATTTTGTATGGGCACAACCAACCTAAAGAGATCTTAAAAGCCAGCTATATTGCATTGATGTTAAAAGAATTGGGACACGAGAATGTCACTATATTAAATGGAGGTTTTGCTGAGTGGACGTATGACAATAATCGACTTGTATCCTACAAGAGTGAAACTAATAAGCTTGGCATTTTTAAAGCAGTTAAACAAGGCAAAATTGTTGACATAGCTTATGTTCGACAACACCTCAATAAAATTCCAATGATGGAAGCACGACCTCCTCAGTTTTATTTTGGAATGGATCAAAGTGAAGGTGTAAAACGCAAGGGTCATATCAGCGGCGGAAGCAGCTATTTTTGGAAAAACAGTTTTGAAGCGGATGAAACCATAAAATCAAAAGATGAATTAACAGAAATTCTTGTAAAAGGGATGGAGCTAGACCCTTCCAAGGAGATGATGGCTTATTGTACTGCGGGACTGGAAGCTTCTATGAATTGGTATGTTTTAACCCAAGTGCTAAACTTTAAAGATGTTAAATTTTATGATGCATCCATGAAAGAGTGGGGGAATCGGGATGATACGCCTATGAATGTGTATCGATGGGAATCGTGTAAGAAAAATTGATGATGCAAAAGTTAATTAATACCCTCCTGACATTTGCTACATTAGTCGTTTTTATAGGACTTGTAGCACTTCTCTTTGTCACGCCTAAGGCTAATGCTCTTGTTTGGACGTTGGTCATTCCTTTGGTTCCTATCACTTTACTGGTGATTGGATATAGCCGATGGAGAATCGTCTGCCCTTTAGCATGGTTCACAAAAATCACACAAAACCTCACATTATTTTCAAAACGAAAACTCCCTTTTTGGTTTGAAAATAATGTCTATTTTGTTCAATTCGCTATTCTTTTTTGGGCTTTTACAGCTAGACTTTATGTCCTAAATAGTGATGCGTTGATGCTTGGCGTATTTTTTATTAGCGTCATTTCACTTGCAATACTTTCAGGTCTCTTTTTGTCTGGAAAATCTTGGTGTAATTATTTATGCCCTGTTGGAGTTGTTGAAAAAATCTATACAGGTTCCAATGCTCATATGTCTCATATTGATTCTGCATGCAGTACATGCAGTGCCTGTAAAAAGAACTGCCCTGATATCGATATGGAGAGTTCATACTGGAAAGAAACATCCAATCAGCAAAAGAAATTTGTATTTTATGCCTTTCCGGGGCTTGTCTTCGGTTTTTATTTTTATTATTTTTTGGAAGCAGGTACTTGGGATTATTATTTCAGTGGAACGTGGACCCTTGCAAAAGAGTCGGATACCCCCCTTTTAGCCTTATTTCAATCAGGTTTTTACTTTTTACCACAAATACCTAAACTGATTGCAGCACCACTTAGCCTCCTTTTAGCCGTAATCGTCAGCTTTTATATTTTTAGTCTATTTGAAAAGTTATTTCAATACCTAAGCACTGCCAAAGAAAAAGACATGGAAGCCATCGAGCATATAACAAAAGTTTTTGCAGCCTTCATCGCTTTCAATATTTTTTATGTTTTTGCCGGAGCACCAACATTTAGCCAGTATCCTACGTCCTATGCTCTTTTCCATTTCATCGTCATTGTACTATCAGCCATATTCCTATGGAAAGAGATACACAGGGAAGGAAAGTTTTTCATACAGGAGCGCTTTGCCCGAAAAATTCTCAAAAAATGGTCAGGAGCAGAAGTCCCGTCCAAAAATTTAAAAGAAATTTATTACACGTATGCGAATCAACAAAAAGATCATTCTCAATATTTGGAAAATTATAAAGAGACGATTTTTGAATTAATGGGCGACGGTGTTTTGACTCAAGAGAGTATGAAATTACTGGATAAAATGAGAACTCAGCTTGGTATTACACCTCATGAGCATAAAACGATTATTAATTCCCTTGAAAAAGAACACGCTGAGCTTTTTGAAGAAAATAGTCACATGACTGCCGAGAAGCTTTTTCAGCTAAAAGGCTATAAGGAAATGCTTAAGCAGACGCTTGAGGAAAATAAAACACTCAGCGAGCTTGAGCTTGAGCAAATGCGAAAACATTTTCAAATTACTGTCATTGAACATGAAAAAATACTCAATGAGCTTATGAATTCAGAAGGAATTCTAAAAGACAAAATTTTTACGGCGATAAAAGAGATTACAGCTCTTTATAAAATTAATACTCTGCTGCCTAACAGCTTTAGCATTGCTGCTGATTACTTGAAATTTAACATTGAACATGAGATTACAACTCACTTGCAAAATCTTGAAAAAATCTTGCCATTAATCTGCAAGAGTGAAAATATTTCAAAATTGATTACCGTATTATGGTCCGATAGTTTAGATATAAAGGATATAAATTTTGCGGATGAGGCATCCAGACTGATTGTCGAAGAATTATTTATCCAGAAAGGGAAAGAAAGTGTGGGAGGGATGGCAGGACTTGGCGAAGTGTCCTCTTATATTTACCAATATGAGTTCAAATCTCTTTACCCTTCCTTACTGCTTGTTTTATTAACAGAAAATCTCGATAATTCTTGCACGAACAAGATCAATCAGCTTACAAAAGACAATGATGTGCTTGCCGGAGAAGTTGCAACTATTTTACTTTCCGAGAAAGAAGGGATGAGCACTATTCAAAAAGAAGCACTTTTGCATGCAGTGCCCCTTTTCCATACGCTATCGCCTGAATACAT
The DNA here is from genome assembly GCA_041661985.1 of Sulfuricurvum sp. GTDB lineage: Bacteria > Campylobacterota > Campylobacteria > Campylobacterales > Sulfurimonadaceae > Sulfuricurvum. The sequence continues at coordinate 264,762 of JBAZTK010000002.1, forward strand.
TGAAATGCTTGCACAAAACATCATTGTTAAATCTTATGTGCAAGGGGATTATATTGTTAAACAAGGGGATGATGGAGATGCGCTGTATATCTTATCTAAAGGCAGTGCAAGCATCCTTATTAATACCCTTGAAGGTGGTCAAAAGAAAGTTGCAGAAGTTAGTATCAATGACTATATAGGGGAAATAGCACTTTTTAGCGGGGAAAAGCGTACGGCTAGCGTACAGGCTAATGAAGCAGTTGAAGCGTTAGAATTATCAGTAGATACATTAAAGAAGGTTCTTTATTATAGCCCCGGTATCAGTTTTGACATGATGCGCCAAATGACACTTCGTCTTTTACCGCAAACTAAGGTATAAATCTATGAATTATATTGAATTTATAGGTACCAGTGGGACAAAAACTCCTTCGGAAGGGACAACATGTTTGAGGGTTTCTAAAACGTGTGTCATTGATGCAGGGAATCTGATTCAAGGCGTAGGGGACGAACTTTTCTTAATTGAGCATATATTTTTAACGCACTCACATTTGGATCATATTGTGGATATTGCATTTATGGCTGATTTGTTTGTCACTCAAAAAAAATCACCGCTCAAAATTTATGGGCTAAAAGAGACATTAGAAAATCTCCGCAATTTTATTTTCAACCATCAGATTTGGCCCAATTTCGAGGAAATTAATCTTATAAACCATGATGCTAAAACCATTGAATTTATTGAGATACATCCAGAACATCGCTACCCCATTGACGGTATTACTCTTACCCCGTTCAAAACCAACCATACCGATGGAAGCTGTGGTTATTTGATAGAACAAGACGGCAACGGTATTTTATTCACTTCCGATACCTACCGATGCAAAAGAATATGGGAAATGATGGAACTTCATCCTCACATCCATTCGCTGATTGTTGATGTTTCATTTCCATCCGCCTATGAAAAACTAGCACATGACAGCAATCACATGACGCCTAAAATACTTGCAGAAGAACTTGCAGGGTGTAAGCGGCAAGATTTTCGGGTTTTTCCAATGCATCTTAAGTTTTTATTTAAAACAACGATCAAAGATGAGTTAAATGAGTTAGGGATATTTGAAAGAGGTGGCCATATTTTAGAAAGCTATGAATGTCTTGCTTATGATCCACGAAACAGCGCTTAATTTTAGTAGCAATAAGGAAAAAAATTGATTCAGACACATTTACGTTCACTTGCTTTTATGGTGGTGCTACTATTACCTTTACACACTTATGCTCTTGATCAGGTACAGCAAACGTCCTATGAAGAAGCTAAAAAGCATTATGCGGCCAAATCCTATGCTAAAGCGTATGCAACTCTTTCAGCTCTTTACATGAGTGCATTGGATGATCCGGAACTCAATTTTTATTTGGGTAAAAGTGCTTACGAAGTGGGTGAATTTCCCATCGCTCTCGCGGCTTTTGAACGTGTTGAGATGCTCGATCCTAACAATGTTCGTAATCAGCTGGAATTGGCTCGAACCCAATATTTTTTACGTCTCTTCTCAGAAGCAGAAGATGGATTTAAAAAGATTCTACAAAATCCGGGACTTCCTGAAAATGTCCGTTTAAATGTTGAGTATTATCTCAGCTCTATTGCCAAAGAAGAGCAGCGCAGTTTTTGGTTTACTACCGCTAAAGTCGGTATTTTATACGATTCCAATGTCAATTTTGGCTCATCGAATGATACCTATACCCTGCCTGTTTTAGGGACATTTAACTCGCCGGATTCGATGAGTGATAGCGCACATGAAGAAACCCTCTCTCTTGTCCATCTTTATGATTTTGGTGGTAAAGGGGGCGCATTGGTACGCAATCAGCTCAGTATGTACAATCGTCACTACAGAGATGAACACGCGTATGATTTGAGACTTTTTTCGTACAATCCGGCTTTGGTTTATAACACGCAACGCTCTTCGTATGAACTCATCGGGGGAATTGACCGCCTTTCCCTCGGGGGTAAGAGTTACTACACAGGGTATTCTCTTCAGCCCAAATGGACGTACAGTTATCTCCCCTCATTACGTCAAACATTGGCCCTTAAAATGGGTAAAAAGAGCTACTTTCAAAGCAGTGATACAGAATTAGATAGCCGAAGCTTAGAAGGGATGGCAGGATTAGAATACTATCTCAGCTCTTCGAGCGCAGTGCGAGCGGATTTGACCGCTTCGCGTCAGATCAAAAACAGCGGTGATCGAATCGATGTCAATTACAATGAGATAGGTCCGAGCATCCTCTATACCAATCAGCTCTTGCCGACAACCATTGTACAAGCGCAGCTCGGATTTAAAAAACGCCTTTACGATGACTACAGTACATTGTTTGCATCGAATCGTGTCGATGAGACCAAATCGGGTACGCTCACGCTTATTCAACGTCTTACTAGTGCTGTCTCACTGGAGGCTATGGGGAATTACAATCGTACCCATTCTACGATGTCTGTTTACAGTTTTGATAAATACACGCTCTCTATGGGCGTATCTGCTCGTTTTTAGGAGAATAGGATGAAAAAGTTTACTGGAGTAATATGTTTTATTCTTATGGGAAGTACCGTATGGGGTTCAGCAGTAGCAAAAATTACCGCGCTAAGCGGTCAGGCGACGCTCGCTCGAGGCTCGAATAGCCTAACGGCCGCATTAGGTGCCGCATTGGAAACAAAAGACACGATTATAACAGCCAAAGATTCGAAAGCTCAGCTGACCTTTAGTGACAATACCATTGTCACCGTAGGAAAGCAAAGCAAATTTTCGGTGGATGATTATCTCGACGACAATACTCCTAATTCAAACGCAAAGTTCAATATGATCAGCGGTACAATCCGTGCCATGAGTGGAAAAATCGGAAAAATCGCTCCTGAAAAATTCACGGTGAAAACGAAAACAGCGACGATTGGTATACGCGGAACCGATTTTATTGTTAATGTCTTGCCAACAGGGGAACTTGCTACACTGTGTATGCAAGGAAGTATTCTCGTAACCCCAAGCGATGCGGCAGGCACCATCATTATTCCAGCAGGATCATTTATCACGATTTCAAAAGGAAATGAAGCAAGTGATGTAAAAGAGTTTACTCCCGCAGAACTCAACAAAGTCTTGGATGACGGATTGAGCTTACCGGCTCTTGTGGAAGTACAAGAACCAACGGCAGTAACGCAAACATTGACAGAAACAGCCGAGACGACAACATCACCTGAAATGATGACGATTCTAGCTACCAATCTGCCGGTTGTTGATTCTACGGTATTGGCCGCAGATACAGGTACTACTTTGGTTACCAATACGGTACTTGCAACGCCTGTAGGTTTACCTCAACATTTTGTCGGATATACTGCGGGTGGCTATGTTAACCTTAGCTCATCTTTAGTAGCAGGGCCTTTACGTGGAAGCGTTGATATTGTTTCTGATCCCAGAGCAAGAAGTGTCGTTGGGTCTGTACGACTCTATGATGGCGCTGGAAGTCCTTTTTTAAGAGCAGATATCGATGCGCTCTCGCCTGATTATGTGGGTGTAGATGACTTTCAAGTTGCGGTTGACTCCTTTGCATTCGAAGGAGCGTATTCTTCCTATGTAGCATCTCCCATAACGTCCGGAACGGCATACATGGCAACCTCCGGCGATACGGCTAACGATTATTTTGCATTTGGAGACTGGGGCATTAACCCGATGACGGTAGATAATGGAACTACAATAACCACTAATGCGGCACACGGATACTGGGCGGCTGGGGTGGAAACACCGATTGCTGTGATTGATGCGTTCCGAACGGCCAATGCTACGATAACCTATAATGGAGGACTTATAGGACAAGTCGTGACTAAAGATACAGGAAACAGCATATTAGTTGGTGCTCTTGCCACAATTACATCCAGTAGTCTTCAGTTTATTGTAAATTTTACCAATGATACATTCGCGCAGACAAGTAGTTTTATCACCGATGCAGGTAAAAGTTATGTGATCAATGCGGCCGGTACCGTCAGCCCAAATGGATTTGCTTCTACAGATGTTACTAGCTTTACTGAAAATGGTTCTTCTATACTTTACACAGCAGGTGCTCTATCGGGAAGTTTTTATGGACCTGATGGAAAGATAATGGGTGGAGTCTTCACTGTAGGTGGAACGTTAAGTACTAACACTATTGGGGTGCAAGGCGCATTCAAAGCGACAGCGCCCTAATGGGTATTTCACACCGTCTGGCACGCTTTGTCTTATTCATAGCCATCAGCGTCGGTGTCTCCTACGCCTATCTCTTTTTGCCGGCAACCTATCAAAATCTCGATGACAAGCTGCGTGATTTTCTCTTTATTGCACGCGGCGTAACCCCTGCTAGCGAAGATATCGTCATCGTCGATATCGATGAAAAAAGCCTTCGCACGTTAGGGCAATGGCCATGGGAACGTAATATCGTAGCACAAATGGTAGAAAATCTTTCAACTGCAGGTGCGGGAATAATAGGACTGGATATCGTTTTTTCCGAAGAAGACAAAACGTCGCCTCATCGTTTCGCTCAACAGTTGCATATCACACAACCATTGCCCAACTATGATGTCCAATTTGCCAAAACCATCAGTGAAACACCTACGATTTTGGGGTATGTGTTCAATTTTGACGAAGATTTTAACTCTGAACACTCAACGCTCCCCTCTATCCCAGCCATCTTTATCGAAAAAAATCTTCCGCAAGGGGATTATCTCCTCAAGCCAAACGGCGTACTCAGCAATCTTGAAGCGATACAAACCAGCGGCTATTCCAGCGGCTATCTCAACAATGTACCCGATGCCTCCGGCTCTATACGAAGTGTTCCGCTTATTATGCGCTATGAAGACAGCATCTATCCCTCGCTGGCATTTGAGATGTTTCGGATTGCCAGTAATGCGAAAAAAGTCACGATTAATTATTCGCCAACAGGAGTATCCAGTATTCTGGCAGGTAGTATGGAGATTCCAACGGATCGTAACGGACGGATGTATCTCAATCATCGTGGTCCCGCGAAAACATTTCACTATCTCTCTGCGAGTGATATTGTCAACAACAAGTTTGATCCTAAATCGGTAGAGGGAAAATTTGTATTGGTCGGAACCTCTGCGTACGGGCTTATGGATCTGCGTACGAATCCGTTTGATAACATCATCCCCGGAATCGAAATCCATGCGACTTTGATTGACAATCTAATCAATCAGGATATGCTTCTGCGCCCCGATTGGATTGAAATCGTCGAACTGGCCATGATAGTCTCTTTGAGTGCCATTGTGGTTTTAGGGCTTTCTTTGCTTTCTCCAAGTCTCCTTTTTGCCGGATTTATTGCCTTATTCGGTGCTGTGGGATATTTGAACTATTACATCTTATTTGAACACCACATCATCATCAATCTTTTCTTTATGGCGCTGGTACTTGTTACCTCCATTATCTCTGTTCTTGCGTTGAGTTATTTCTTTGAAAATCAACAAAAAGAGCAAGTCAAGAAAAAATTTGCCCAAAAAGTTTCACCGCAAGTCATGGAAGATTTACTAAAAAATGAATCGTATGATGCATTGCAAACTCGTGAGGTTGAAGCAACGATCTTCTTTTCAGATATTCGCTCATTTACCACCATCTCTGAACAGCTCGGAACTCCTGAACGGCTTGTTTCTTTTTTAAATGAATATATGACAGCTATGGCAGAGCCTATCGTACACTCACGAGGAACCATCGATAAATTTATTGGTGATGCGATCATGGCGTATTGGAATGCCCCAAATCTCGTAGAAAACCATGCCGATATGGCAGTACAGTCGGCACTTAAACAGCTTTCGATGCGAGAATCGTTAAATAAAAAATTTCAAAAACAATTTGGAATAATACTCGATTTTGGTATCGGCTTGAACACCGGTTTGGTCACGGTAGGCGATATTGGTTCACAAGGGCGCTCGGACTACACCGTCATAGGTGATCCGGTTAATCTTGCTTCAAGACTGGAGGGTTTGTGTAAATACTATCATGTGCGATTGATTATTTCAGAGAGCACTTATAAAGCGCTTCGCTCTACCTATGTGGTGCGTGAACTTGATATTGTTAGGGTTAAGGGAAAAACAGAGCCTGTCCGTATTTATGAAGTAATCGATACAGGAACTGCTACAGAAGATGTTAAAAAAGAGTTGCAAGAATTTCATATGGCACTTGAATTGTATCGTAATGCCAAGTTTAAAGATGCCGCGATACGCTTCCAGTCTCTCTATGAGCACTCAGATAATTCATTTTACAGCCTTTACATTGAGCGCAGTAATCACTTGATCGAGCTTAATTTAGATCATTTTGACGGGGTGTATGAGTTCCATGAGAAATAAATCCATAAAAAGTTTAATTTATCTGCCATGAATCAAAACAACAAGGACAAAAGGAACGAAATATGAATATTCCTGTAGTGAAACCGTTAATAATACCTTTTGTTATGACAGTATTATTTTCTTTTTTATATGACTATGTCAAAAATATATCTTTATTCGAACAATATATTGAGTGGGCGTTAATTGTCAAGCTCTCACTAATATTTTTGTGGATTTCTTCTACCTTTCTTATATCCCGAACTGTGACTTTGATATTTGAAAATTTTTTCTACTTAAGAACTAAAAAAAAGGTTCCAATTATACTTAAAGATATTATCTCTTTTATAGTTTGGTTTTTTAGTTTTGGTGCCTTTTTGAGTATCGTGTTAAATGTAGATTTATTGAAATTTAGTACACCAACAAGTGTAACTATAGCTGTTTTGGGTTTTTCTCTTAGGGGAATGCTTATGGATCTGTTTTCTGGAATTGCGATGGGGATAGAGAGACCATTTGATGTGGATGATTGGATTGAAATAGAGGGGTATAGTCCCGGAAAAGTAAAACATACAAACTGGAGAGTAACAAAAATAGTCACTAGGGCAAATGAAGAGTTAATTATTCCTAATGGCTATATTTCGACTAAAATTTTTAAAAATTACAGCCAACCCGATAAGCTCTTTAGGGTAACTATAGATATAACTTTGGATACCGATGTTACTGTGCATAAAGCTGAGCGAATACTTCTTGGTGCTGCATATCAAGTAGAATCTATAGCGGCATCACCTAAAAAACCTGACGCTAAAATAAAAGGTTTTTCTTCACGAGGGGTAGAATGGAATCTTCGTTTTTGGATTGATGATTATGAGAAAAAAGATGATATTATTTATCAAGTTCAAAAAAATATCGCGAGAAATCTCCATTTTGGATCTATTGCTGTTCCACCCGAAAAACATATCATTACAACACAAACTCAAAAAGATCCAATACTAAATCATAATATTACATTTCTTCTTGAATCAACGGATATTTTTATGCCGCTTTCACCGGATGAAATAGATTCACTATCTAAAGCGGCGAAAAAAATACTATTATTAGCCGGAGAAAATGCGGTCGTTGCCGAAGAAAGTGGCGAATCATTATTTATCGTTGCTGAAGGACTTATGAGTGTTTATATCCCTCAAAATGAAGATAAACTACTACATGTTGCGAATCTAATCCCCGGTAAAATATTTGGCGAAATGTCTCTTTTGACCGGTGCTATTCGAAGTGCTACCGTGAGGGCAGAAGTTGATACGATAGTGTATGAAATTACAAAAGAGAATATTCAGCAAATATTGCTGAATCGTCCAGAGTTAGTCACACAAATAAGTAATATTCTAACTCAAAGACAGATGGAAAACGACCTAAATTTGAAAAAAATGAATCAAATTGAAAGAGTAAATTTGAAAAATTCTATAAGCCAAAAAATTAAAGACACTATAACGTCTTTTTTGAAAATATGATATTTTGATGATACTTGGAGTGTAAACCTCGATGATAAGAATCTGAACGTATCACAGGGTAACCATCTCAAAAGTAATCACCAAACCCAGAAGCTATGAAAGGAGTCCAAAGCCCGCATGGTCTACTGAAAGCTCTTGAAGTCGAAAAGATAAGCATTGGTGGCGCGAAAACAAAACTCAAGATTGTAATTGACGAGGGAAAGAATCAGCATTGGCAGTTTTAAACTAAATATCGAAATCGGTGAGTGGCGTTACCTTTCATTGGAAGAAGAGCGAATGCTAATTAAAAATATTGATTAACATCTTTTGTCTTTAATGTATATAAATACCACAGTGCAATATATGATATTACGTAAACACTGGAAATTTAAATAAGATAAAGTTTTAGCCCTTGATATCGATAATTTGACCAATTCCTGTGACTGAAGCGCTGGGGGAGGGTGTAGATTGTGAAGTGGTGCCTAGAAGTTTCATCGAATGTAATCCTTGTTTTTTCATTGTACAGATCCAAGGATATCCTCAATCCAAAATTATATGTCACTATATCGGCAATCATTTGATATTATAAAGTAGATCAAATATATTTATCGGTGTGTAAAACATTTTTCTATTTAATATTCAACAATGTGTTGGCAGATAAAATACTAAAAATAAACTAATGTTGATATTTCGAGGAATAGATAAAATGGCTAATAAGTATTACGTAGTTAAAAGTGGCAGAACCCCTGGTATATATACGACATGGGCAGAGTGTTTACGACAGGTTGAGAAATTCTCTGGAGCCGTTTATAAAAGCTATAAGACGAGAGAAGAAGCCGAAGAAGCTTTTGGATCGAATGCATCAATAATTACAAAAGCAACACCTAAAAAGCGAATTAGTACTGCCAAAATAGATGCTCCTGATGGTATTCGCCTACATATCTATTGTGATGGTGCGTGTTCAGGAAATCCGGGAAAGTCTGGAAGCGGATTGGCAATCTATGAAAATGGCAAAAAACCGGTCTTGATGTACGGTGCTGCTGATGTGATGGGGACAAATAATACAGCAGAACTAAAAGCTTTGTTGCGTGCGCTTGAATTTGCTGTTGATGCAGCGCATGAGAAGGTTGCTATTCTATCGGATTCCAAATACAGCATCGAGTGTGTTGTGAATTGGGCGTATGGTTGGAAAGCAAATGGATGGACAAAAAAAGGCGGGGATATCAAAAATCTCGACCTTATCAAAATAGCTCATGCCCTTTATGATAGCATCAAAGAAAAAGTGATTATTTCGCATGTTCGCGGGCATGCTGGAATTGAAGGCAATGAGTTAGCAGACCGAATGGCGGTTATCGCATCTTCGATTGGGAATATTGTTTTTATGGAATATGCCTATGAGAATATTGATGATGTTATTGCACTTAACGCAGGGTAACTTTTTTTAGAGAAAAAAACTTGACCCATAAGAGGTCAAGTAAAAGAGTTATGAACAGTGTCCGCCACCGCAGCATGATGAAGCTTCTTCAACAGTTACTTCAACAGCCGTTGATTCCCAAACACCATGTTTTGTACAGTAGCTTTGAGCAACAAGTTTCAATTTTTTTCCATTTGGAACGATGTTAAAAGTTACTGTTGCGTGACCTTTAGCACCTTGTCCTCCTAGCATTCCTGCAAGAAAGTCTGCTTTAGCGATCAATGTTTCACCATTGAACAATTGGATACCTTCGATGTAGTGATCAAAATCATCCGGATGAGAGTATTCATTACCCATTTTTACAGTTACTGCAAATGGCTCACCAGCTTTTGCTGTGCTTTCACAATGGATAAACGGTGAATGGCGATCAATATAGTCTTTTTTAGATTCGCGTTCTACAGTGTCGATATCGACATAACGATTGATTGTTGGCATCTCAATTCCTTGTGTGTTTAATATGAATGAGGGCATTGTACATCGCCAATCTTTTAAACTTCCCTAAAGAAGATTGTTTATCTCTTATTTAATTTTAACCAAAGCAACAGCCTTTTTTAACCAATATACCGATAAAATTAAGCCCTTATTAAAATGATTATATGGATGAAAAATTATGTTGAAACCACTTTTGATAGAAATCGGTGTTGAAGAACTTCCAGCCGTTCCATTACTAAAAGAATTGTCTGAAATTGAAAAAAAATGGGTTGCCATACTGGAAAAGAATGGTTTACTTGGAGAATTTGAGTTTTATTACACCCCGCGACGTCTTGTATTGTGGCACCGAGAATTTCAAACTCATCAAGAAGACCGTATCGAAGAATTTTACGGCGCTCCGGTCGAAATGGCGATTAAAGATGGAGTTCCGACACCTGCTGCTTTAGGTTTTGCAAAAAAATGCGGTGTTGAATTTGATCAGTTATTGCATGCTCAAAAAGGCGGCAAGGAGGTTCTGTATTTTTCACGAACGCTACCGGGAAAAGAGAGTCAAGCGTTACTGGGCGAAATGATTGATCAATGGATCAAAAGCTTAAATTTCGGGAAATCAATGCGTTGGGGAAGCAGTAGCGAAAGTTTTATTCGCCCTATACGCTGGGTGAATGTCATGATGGGTGATGATGTAGTGGATATTGAGCTATTTGGAATAGCATCCAAAGCTGCTACTTATGTTCATCGTATTAGCCACTTTGAATCGAAAAGTGTTAATTCCATTCATCATTATTTTGATCTTCTCAAAGAGGGATCTGTCACGTTGTTTCCACAAGAACGTCGTGAACATATCCTGGCATCATTCGCGAAGATTGAAAGAGAGCAGGGGATTACAATTGAAGTAGATGGCGATCTTTTGGATGAAGTTGTTGCAATCACGGAACATCCTACACCGCTACTGGGAAGCTTTGATGAATCATTTCTCCAACTCCCGCCTGAAGTGATCGTAACCTCTATGAAGGAACATCAGCGTTATTTTCCCGTCTTTAAAGACGGGAAACTCATTAACGCTTTTGTTGTTGTTTCCAATGCGCTTTGCGATGATTTTAGCAAAGTGATCGAAGGAAATGAACGTGTTTTACGACCACGTTTGAGTGACGCTCTTTTCTTTTATCGCAATGACCTTAAAAAAGGTCTTAGCACAGATGGTTTGGAAAAGGTCATTTTTATGAAGGGACTGGGAACCCTAAGCGAAAAGATCACTAGAGAAAAATGTGTTGCAAATGTTTTATTTGACCTTGTGGCGTCTCGTATGGATTGTGACAAATCGACATTGAACCGTGCCATGGATTTGGCAAAAGCGGATTTGATGAGTGAAATGGTTTATGAGTTTACAGAGCTTCAGGGACTTATGGGATATTATTATGCCCTTGCCTTGGGTGAAAAGAATGAGGTAGCCTTTGCTATCAAAGAACAATATCTGCCTACAGGAGAAGAGAGTGGACTTCCAAGTACTTTATTAAGTGCTATTGTTGCTATGGCTATCAAGCTTGACACCCTCATCGGTATGTTCAGTATCGGTGAGATACCGACAGGTTCACGTGATCCATTTGCGCTGCGTCGTGCAGTCAATGGCTTGATAAAAATTGCATTGGCCCATCAGATACCTCTGAATTTTTCCACATTGCTTGATACGTTAAAATCCACTTATCCCTCTGCTAACGATTACAAGCAAAATATTCAAACATTTATCATTGAACGCTTAATGGGCGTTTATCCGATCAATCCATCTATCATCCATGCCGTTGTATCCAAAGATATTCACGTGGAACTGGATGTACTTGCCCTTGACCTAAAAATCAACGCCGTTAACAGCATCGCTTGCTCAGAGAAGTTTCTTGAAGCATTCTCAACGTTCAAGCGTGTTTCCAATATCTTAAAAGATGAAGTGATGAGCAATACGTTCATTGTTGATCCTTCATTGCTTCAAGAAGATGCAGAGCGTCACTTGTTTGAAGCCGCATCTTTGGTCATTAAAGATCAGCATGCGACACTCGAAGAGCGGCTTGATTCCCTATTCGGTCTTAAAGATTTGTTGAATACCTTTTTTGACAATGTCATGGTAAATGCCGAAGATCTTGAGATACGTGCCAATAGAAAAGCACTTGTAGGTATGATCTATCAAGAGATATATGCTATTGCCGACATTAAAAATATTACACTATGATGTAATCATCGTTGGTGCAGGCATAAATGGATGCACCAGTGCTTATTTTTTATCGCAAGCAGGTTTGAAGGTTGCATTGGTCGATAAAACCGGTATCGCATGTGGTGGAAGCGGTGCAGCGGGTGCTTTTATCTCTCCAAAGTTTAATAAGCAAGGTCCCCTCAAAGAACTAATGGACGTGGCATACGATGAAGCTATGCATTTTTATGCCACTGTCTTACCTTCCCATACCCTTTTAAAACCTCTTTTACATATGAGTCAAGACATCCAAGAAGAATCAATCTATCTCGAACAAAGCGCTGTTGTGAATGCACGTAGTGCCTGTGAAACATTGGCATCAGGGGTAGATTTTTACGTGTTAGACATCCAATCACCCACGTATGTTGATAATCAATGGCAATGCGAGCATTTACGATCATCCCATCTGGTGTTAAGCATAGGGGCGTATCCGAAGATTTTACCCATCGATTACGTTGGGCTGCGTGGTATTTGGGGGCATCGTATCGATATTACGACATCAACACCGGTACCTAATATCATCCATCAGTATGTATCCATCTCACCAACACAACAAGAGGGGATTGTAGCTATAGGAGCTACGCATGATGTCCACTATTCCCCATTTGATTCTAATGCCAGCTATGATGTGCAAAAAGGCCGCGAACAGCTCATAAACAATGCGCTTAAAACATTTAAATTAAATAATATTAATGTAATAAAAGACTATACAGGACTTCGTAGCGGTTCCAATGACTACATGCCGATGTTGGGAAGCTTGGTGAATTCAAAAGCGACATTGGCATTACACCCTCATCTGCAGCATGGAAAAGCTGTTGATCCTAAAGAGTTTATTTATTACTCCAATTTGACTATGATAAACGGTTCTGGAGGATACGGATTTGTACTGGCCCCGTATTTGGCTAAACGTTTAAAAGCGTATTTAGTAGAGGGTACCACAATGGATGAGATGATTTCACCCTCACGTTATTTTACAAGGTGGGCAAAACGAAAGAAGCCTTAGTCGTATACGACGACTCCATAGTTGTCATCAATGCGGTAAAAACGTGAATCAACCGTTATAGACAAATCGTTCAATCGTCCCAAATGTACATAGCTTTTTTTGGTTAGTGCAATGCCATTTTCAGTAAAAAAACGTTTAAGATTGACAAATTTTATATCATTGATATATTTGTATTCAAACTGATTGTACAAACGCATCTTTTTATAGGCAAAAATATGGCTGTCCATACTAAGACTTGAGGCAGCATAGTTTGTCGGTAACCATCCAGATAAATCAGTTAGTGAAGATTCAATGTATTCGTATTTTTGAGGAAGGGTCTTTTTTTCGATAAAAACGTAACGATTCAACTTGATATGGCGACTGTCATTCCAATAGGTATAGGCCGGACTGCTCAATTCAAGCTTACTGTTTATCTCTTTCCAGAGCCAATGTTTATCAAGAATGGAGTAAAGAGCCGACATATTACAAAATCTTCATCGTTTATTCATTTGATGCGTCATGGTTATTGAGTGCAAGTCGTTTTGCATACATAAAACGTTCTTTATAATACCCCTTATCAATAGCATCATATTGAACACGTCTATTTTTATACGATGCATGAATGATCTGCCCATCTCCTGCATAGATAGCGACATGCGAAGGCTCATCCTTGTAGGTATGATAAAACATCAAATCACCTACTTGTAAATCATTTCGGTCCACCTCTTTACCATAGGTTGCTTGCTCCGCAGCACTGTGTGGAAGCGATACTCCAAACTGACTAAAGACTTGTTGTGTAAAACCGGAACAATCGGTTTGTGTAGCTTCTTTATTTCCAAAGCCGTAAGGAGTTCCCAATAACTCTTTAGCACGGGCCATAATACGATCTTTGACCGAATTGATGTTTTCAAATAAAGACTTTTTAGGTTTTTGTTCCGTTGTTTTAGTAGCAGGGTTTGGAAGGGATGGATCAGGACAGCTAAGTGCAGTGGGAGTTGATGAAGAAACAGGCTTGTTAATAATCAGATAAGGGAGAGCATCATTACCAATTTCCGGTTTTTCAATTTTGGGTAAAGTCTTTACGGGTTCTACAAGTACAATTTCTCGTATAATCGGAGTCTTAGGTACAATCGGAGTTACAATCCTCTTAAATGGATTCGATTGATCTTGGGTTGTATCAATGGTTCGTGTCACTTCACGTTCGTACTCTAAAAAAAGTGACGGCTCACGCCCACGGGAAATATCTGCATGTGATACGCCATTAAGGACTAATAATGATAGGGTCAAGCGCCTTATAATCATCCATCCTCCTGTGTTTAAATAACTTAATGTTTCTTTTATTGTTAGACCATTATAAGCTAATAAGCTTTATGCTTTATTATAATTCACTTAATTTATCAACCGTTATGGTACACTACGCGTAAAAACAAACAGTTAATGAGGGCAAATGAAGGAAGCAATTATTCTTCTTAATATGGGTGGTCCCAATAATCTTCGCGAAGTGGAGATGTTTTTAACAAATATGTTTAATGATCCTGCGATCATTCGTACCAAAAGCAGTTTATTACGGCGTTTTATCGCCGGAATGATTACTCTGCTTCGCACGGAAAAATCTCAGGAAATCTATCGTAGTATTGGCGGTAAATCCCCTATTGTCGATCATACAAAAGCATTAATACATAAACTTCAATCGCAAATTGATCCGGAGGTTATCGTCGATTTTGTGATGCGGTATACGCCACCAATGGCACAAGAAGTGTGTGAAAAGCTCAAAGGGCAGGGTGTTCAAAAAGTTTATTTGATTCCTCTTTATCCTCAATATTCGAGTACTACGACTGCATCATCTATTGATGACTTTGAGATCACTGCACGCTCAATGGGATGGTTTCCCATTACAGTCGAAATCAAACACTTTTTTACCAATAAGACATACAATGAGTGTCTTTTAGCACTTATCAAAGACGCTTTGGGAAATGATGATTCTCATGAATTTGAGCTTATTTTTTCTGCTCACGGGTTGCCGCAAAAGATTGTGGATGAAGGGGATCCGTACCAACGTCAAGTCGCAGCGCATGTGGAAATAATGAAAGATATTTTTCACAGAGAAGGAATTTACTTTCGTGGTGTCAATTTAGCGTATCAATCGAAAGTCGGGCCGATGAAATGGTTGGAACCCTCACTAGAGTCAATGCTCCATTCTCTTACTAAGAAAAAAGTAATAATCGTTCCTATCGCTTTTACGATAGATAATTCGGAAACTGATTATGAACTATCAATCGAGTATGCCGAAATTGCCCATAAACTAGGATTTACAGAATACAGAGTGTGTCGCTGTCCTAATGATCATCCTTTATTTGTCCAGACACTTAAAGAGCTTTATGAAAAGATGCGATGATGAAACGAATTGTGATTTTCGATATGGATGGGACCTTAATTGATTCCGCTGTAGATATCACACTTTCAATCAATCATGTTAGAAATCAATACTACGCTCTAGCCGATTTAAGTCAACAATTTGTGGTTGATGCCATCAATGCGAGTGAACGTAATCTTGCACTTTTGTTCTATCAAACTCAGCATTATGATGAAAATGCAAAAGCACTGTTCGAAGAACATTATCACACTCAATGTATTCAAAATGTACGTGCATATGAAGGTATACATGAAACACTGCTAAAACTTCATTCTCGAGGCTGTATACTGGGTGTTGCAACCAATGCTCCAAGCCGTTTTGCCAAACGGATGCTGTCACATCTGCAACTCTCAGAGTACTTTACTCATATTATTGGTGCTGATAATGTAGAGTTTCCAAAGCCTCATCCTCAAATGATAGAAACACACTTGCAAATGCATGATTTCCTTTACGATCAGGACCGTGCATGGATGGTTGGTGACAATAGCAAAGATATGGAAGCTGCGCGTAATGCAAATATTACCGGTATTTTTGCTACTTGGGGATTTAGTAATAATGGAAATGGTGATTACTTGGCAAGTGATCCATCCCAACTCTCATCCATTATTTTAGAGGAGGCACAATGTTAGAAATAGATTTATTGATTGCTATTGTCTTGATGTCATTGCTTTTTTTACGTCATATTAATGTATATAAAGACCGTAATAAAATAAACTATACACCGATTGTTATAGGGATCGGCATGATCGCCGGTCTGCTTCATTTTATACTAATGGGTGACAGCGAGGGTTGGTTATTTGCCATACGTGAATCACTGTTAACCGTCATCGTTGGAGTCGTTCTCTCGGCCATTATGAGTGTTATGAGTCAAACTCAACAGGTTGCCAATCAATATGAGGACAATTTACGTATTCAAAATATTGACGATGAGATAGGATCTCTCAAAAATCTTTTTATTGCGCTAAATGGCCAATTAGGACAAGTTACACAAATGGAAGACACTACACATATACAGCTCAAAAATCTTTTTAAAGAAGAGATTGATGCCCTTAATGTCATCCAAAGTAATCAAAGACTTTTTATCCAAAAAATCGAATCTATATTGGCAAAACAACAAGTTTCTATGGAGAAGTTTGAGGAATTTACCCTGAATGAGCTGCCAAGTCTGGACAATATTGTCCACCGTCATATTGATCTATTACGCATTTCCGAACAGGACCATTTTAATCAGTTGAAAAATGTAGCAAAATCGTCATTGGAAGATAAAAAAGAGTTCCAGCAGGAATTGATGCAAATAAAACTAATTCTTGAAAAGCTTCATGAGTCACACTCTATGGAGTCAATCATAGGGCATCTTGAACATGAATTCTCACGTATCATCAATGAGTTTTCTCGTCATATTCAGATAATCGGATCGAAGAGTGAAAGTATTGTGACTACTTTATTGGAGAATGAAAAAATATTGAAGGGGTCGAGAGAACAAAGTGAACTGATTATGCAGCAAATGGTTCTCTCATCGAACCATATGCGTGAAATGAGTCAAAACAGTAAAGAACTCAATGAGTCTATTAAACCACTGGGGCATCTTTTTAGTTCTGCTGAACTATTGCATAAAGAATTTATGGTTGCAAAAAGCAAACTCACTGAATTAGTCGTCACCCTTGAGGGGTATGAAAAACAAGAGCACCGTGAACTTCGTGAACATTTGGAAAATGTGGCAAATGAAGCCATAGCACAAATGCAGTTATACACACAAAAAATTATGCAACACGACCAACACCATCATCTTATATCTCCCAAAGAAGTGGTAGATTTGACCCACAAAGTAAAACTGCACCAAAGCTACACCACCGAATGAGGTATGTTTGGATAAAATGGCAAAAAAGATATGGAACCGATAATGATAGAATTTTATGAATTTACGGATGAAGAGGGTGTAGAAGCTCGTTGTGAAGTTGATCTTTCTTTATTTGATGATGCCCCGCAAGCCGAAAAGCCTTATTTATTATGGCTTTTTGTCAAAAATAGTAACCCCTTAGATGCTGATTTTATCGCTTTTCGTGATGACCTCATCGAAACACTTCAAGGTCAGCTGGATGCTATTTATGCCGGTACCATTGCGAGAGACGGATGGTGCGAACTTTATTTTTATGCTTCTTCCCCTAAAATATTTGAAAACTTAGTTGCTCAGACTATGGGACGGCATCAATCCTATGCCTATGAGCGCGCCACGGCAAGAGACAGTAAATGGGAAATGTATCTAGAGCGTCTTTATCCCGATCCCTATGTGACATTGACTATCCAAAATCGTCATACCATTGAAGCCCTTTTGGAAGCGGGTGATGATCTAACACTAGAGCGTGAAGTGGAACATTATTTCTATTTTCAAACCAAAAGTGCACTGGACCGTTTTTTACAATCGCTGAGCTCTTATGGCTTTACTCTAAAAGAGTATGTCGAAGACAACGACAGTGACTACACCTATGGTGCCATTGTCGTTAAAAGAGAGGCCATTACGGCAGAGAAAGTCAAAGAAACGACGTTGATGCTTTACGATGCTGTTCTCCAAGAACATGGCAATTACGAAGGGTGGAGCACGGTACTCGGGTGACAATATCGCTTTGGAAGATCAGGGGAGTCATCCCCTATACGATAGCTCTCTTTTTGAATGCCTTTACCGATTTGGGGCATAAAATAGTCATCCAAAATACGGTATTTAAAATCTACGATGGTCATGAACAAATTGTCCTTACCGCTATTTTAAATGGACTTATTCTTTTACCTTTTATTTTTCTCCTAACCCCTTCCGGTTTTTTATCCCAGCGTTTTTCCAAAGCATACGTAATGCGATACGGGGCAATCGCTGCTGTTGTTATCACATTGGGGATTACTCTTGCATATTACCAAGGGTGGTTTTGGTGCGCTTTTGGTCTAACCTTTCTCCTTGGTATGCAAAGTGCCCTTTATTCCCCTGCAAAATACGGATACATTACCGATCTCGTCACTGCTAATCGTATTAGTGGATTAAATGCTGTTGTGCAGTCGGTGACAACCGTTGCAATCCTATCAGGGATTATGGTTTATACCTTTTTGTTTGAAACTTCTTTGAGTGGAAGCTATGGCAGTGAATCTGAGATATTGCGTCAAATAGCACCACTGGGATGGTTATTGGTTGCGGGGTCTGTAGTTGAATATCTCTTGACCCTTCGTTTACCGTATAAACACCCGATAAAAACACAGCCATTTGAGATGAAGCGCTATATTCGAGGCTTTTATTTCCATAAAAATTGGATGGCGTTGCGTTTTGATCGCAGTATCTTGGAAGCCATAATCGCGTTGTCACTGTTTTGGTCCATTTCCCAAGTGATCTTAGCCTCTTTTGGGGCCTACGCCAAAACGACTCTGCATCAAGACAATACGATAGTGGTACAAGGGCTTATGGCTTTAGCCGCATTTGGTATTATTGTGGGTTCTTATGCTGCCTCTCATATCTGTAAATATTATTTGCACAAAGGGCTCATTCCTCTAGGGTCGATGATTCTTACGGCAACTCTTTTTGCCTTACCGCTGATGCAATCACTTTTAGCTATCGGTATTGTCTTTTTTTGTTTCGGTATCGGCGGTGCTATGATGATTGTTTCCCTTAATGCTCTTATACAATCTCGTGCACCAGAAAATAAGTTGGGATTCATTCTCGCCGGAAACAATTGGATGCAAAACATTTTTATGGTGTTCTTTTTAACTATTACCACATTTGTTGCCATGGCAGGATATGAGAGTATCCCTTTGTTTTGGTCCATGTTCGCAATCTCCGCGTTTACGAGTGTCTGGCTCATAATACGGCACGCAGATTATCTTTTATGGTTGTTATTTGAAAAGTTGCTTTCGATACGTTATGAAGTATGTCCTAGTGGGCTACATCATATACCGATCAAAGGATCTGTATTGTTGTTGGGAAACCACGTAAGCTGGATTGATTGGATTTTGGTTCAGATCGGGATTGAACGGCGAATTGGCTATATGATGGAGCGTTCCATCTATGAAAAACGATTTATCCGTCCTATTATGATACTAGGGCGCGTTATTCCCGTATCCCAGGCAGCGGCAAAAGATGCTTTTAGATCCGCAAAAAAACGCTTACAGCAGGATGAAATAATTGGTGTTTTTCCAGAAGGTGGCATCAGTCAAGACGGTAAGATCGGAAAAATTTACCCAGGCTTTGAAATTATTGCACAAGGTGTTGATGGGGTTATCATCCCTTTTTACATTCACGGTATTTATGGGAGCATATTTTCCCGTTCAAAAAAACACCATGTACCTGTACAAAATTGGTTTCGTCGCCGTGTAGATATCATTTATGGTCCTGCTATAAGTATAGACAGTGACGCAAAAACAGTATATGATGCTATTACTCATCTAAAGGAAACCTATGGCGCTCAATAAACCAAAATATACCTTATTTAAAAATACCCGTTATGCACTGCAAGGACTGGTGGAAGTAACGCAGAACGAACCCTCATTTCGTTTGCAAATCGTATTGTTTGCCTGCGGAATGATTACGGCGTGGATTTTGCCGATTGCGTTTCATTACAAAGCTATTTTGGCAACCTCACTTTTTATTCCTGTAATGGCAGAGATTATCAACAGTGCGATAGAGCGAACGGTTGATTTGGTTACCTTTGATCATCATGAACTTGCCAAACGTGCAAAAGACGCAGGTGCCGCTCTTGTGTTCATTTCCTTGATAATGCTCGCCTTTATATGGGTTTTGACTCTGAGCGCTGCCTATGGATGTGTAACACTATCGTAAGAGAGGATAGACTATAATCACACACTTTTATTATTATTTGAGGAGTTTTTTATGGCAACAGTATTGATTATCGGAGCAGGTGGAGTAGGGCGTGTAGTTGCGCACAAATGTGTCATGAACGCCGATACATTTGACCGCATTATTTTAGCAAGCCGTACACTAAAACGCTGTGAAGAGATACAAAGCGAATTACCGCAAGGTGCCATCGAGATTGCAACTGTTGATGCAGACAACACTCAAGAAGTAATTGACCTTATCAAGCGTGTGAATGCGGATATCTTGATTAATGTGGCACTTCCGTACCAAGACCTGACCATTATGGATGCCTGTATCGCAACCAATACCCCGTATTTGGACACTGCCAACTACGAACATCCAGATGAAGCAAAATTCGAGTATAAACTCCAATGGGCAAAAGATCAGGCATTTAAAGATGCGGGTATTATGGGGTTGTTGGGAAGCGGTTTTGATCCGGGTGCCACCAACGTTTTTTGCGCCTATGCTCAAAAACACTATTTTGACGAGATTCATACGATTGATATCTTGGACTGTAATGCGGGAGATCATGGCTACGCATTTGCGACCAATTTCAACCCTGAGATTAACCTACGTGAAGTGAGTGCAAAAGGGCGTTATTGGGAAAATGGCAAATGGATCGAAACTGAGCCTATGGAGATTATGCAGGTGTGGGATTATCCGGAGGTAGGTCCAAAAGACAGCTATTTGTTGTACCACGAAGAGATGGAGTCGCTTGTCAAACACATCAAAGGGCTTAAACGTATCCGCTTTTTTATGACATTTGGTCAAAGCTATCTTACGCATATGAAATGTCTTGAAAATGTCGGGATGTTAGGGATTAAAGAGGTAGAACATAAGGGGATGAAAATCGTACCGATGGAGTTTTTGAAAACATTGCTCCCTGATCCTGCATCATTGGGCCCTCGTACCAAAGGCAAAACCAATATCGGTATCGTAGCCGAGGGTCTCAAAGACGGTAAAAAGCGTAAAATCTACATTTACCAAATCAAAGACCATGAAGAGTGTTACGCAGAAGTAAAAGCGCAAGGGGTATCCTATACGACAGGGGTTCCTGCGGTTATTGGCGCAAAACTAATGGTTGAGGGAAAATGGAGCGGTAAGGGCGTGTTTAACATGGAACAGCTCGATCCGGATTTCTTTATGGAAGAGATGAATCTCCAGGGGTTACCATGGAATGTTTGTGAGATGGAGTGCTAGGAATTTATTCTTTCATTCCTAAAATAATTTTTCCTGAAAAAGAGCACTCATGTATCCTACAACATTTGTGGTGTCACCGTTTACATCAGCACTTGTAGAATAGTCTAGCAGGGTTCCTTCCAAGTCTTCTTTTTGGGCAGCAAGCAGCAGCGCTTTCACGCCGATTGCTCCACATGCTTCACACCCGTCTTGAAATAACTCGACATCCCCTTGTGTGATTGCATCAATACACACCGTATCCAGTTCATTGGCATCTTCGAGTGTATGAAAATGACTGAGATCTGTACTGATGACCACTGCGTACCGTCGATTTTCAAGAATATAGTTTATGATCGGTTCAAGCGCTTCGACGGTTGCAAACCCATATACCAACTCAACAACCATGGCATTAGGAAGATAATGACGAATAAACGGCATTTGCACCTCGGTACTGTGTTCTCTGTGCGCCAAGGGATGATTTACGACATCAAAATTGTTTTTTATATGTGCCACAAGAGTATGATCGATTGGTATATCTCCCAAGGGAGTCTCAAAGAACTCATTCTGGGCAATACTAATCCCTTTCAATCCTACATAATGCGAAGGTCCTATTACAACGACGGTATCAACGGGTGAACCTGAGAGCACCCGATAGGCCATATTAGCTGTAAATCCGGAGTACAGCCACTCCCCGTGCGGCACGATTATGCAATACGTTACTAACATATCCAGTCGCCAAAGTATCTCTGGTGTTTCTTCTAACGTTTTGTTAAAGTGATGTATTATTTCAGTTATTGCTGCTGGATCAGATGGATATAAACTACCTGCAAAATGTACATGGCGTTTACTCATTTTTTCATCCTTGATTTTGTATATTTTAGCATATTTTATTATTTCGTAGTATTATGGAACTTTAATTGCTATTATTTAATCATTAACACAAAATAGTAGTAAATGTGTGCTTAAGCTAGTGTATACTCAGACATCTGATTGATTAATTATAACAAGGAACTTGAAACAGTGGATAGAAGAACGTTTATGGCACTGAGTGCATTATCTGCTGGAAGTGCCTTATGGGGGTCAATGGAAGAGATTGATGCTACTGTTACTGGCGGAAATGCCGATGCGACAGTGATTTCATTACTGCAAAAGCTTACTATTGTTCAAAATCAAGTGGGCTATGTACAGTTTAATATTTTAAGCTTTGATGAACTCCTAAAGATTGCATCTCGATGTAAAAAACCGCTTAATAAATATGAGATAGCTTTTATCGAATCCATTTTTTATGGTGACCCTCGTAAATATGGTTTTTTTGGTGAACGAACCGTTCCCGAATTAACCGTAGTAACGCCTAAAAAAGATGTTGTTTATGTTGACAAAACAGGGCATTTTCTTATGAGGGGTGCTGCTACAGAAAAATACGCACAAATCAAACGCCTTATCGGACGTGATCTTGTACTGACTTCAGGTGTACGCCAACCGGTGAAACAACTCTTTTTATTTGTTAAAAAAATGGCGAATTCAGGAGGAAATCTTCGATTAGCCTCTACGTCGATTGCCCCGCCAGGATTTACATTTCACAGTGTTGGAGATTTTGACATTGGGAAAGTAGGGCTTGGTCAGTACAATTTCACTGAAAAATTTCAAGAGACAGATGTCTTTAAAAAACTTTATGATGGTGGATACATTACGATTCGCTATACGGCCAACAACATATTCGGAGTTCGTTATGAGCCATGGCATATTAAAGTTACCGGCGGATTTGAAACAGCCTAGCCGTTGGGTATGGTACAATCACGCCATTAAAACCCAAGGATTTATGGATGGCCGCTATTGATTTCTCTCAACTTTCCCACACTCCTATGTACATTTGTGAAGAGACCCTTTTAGAAAAAAATCTTCAGCTTCTTGATCGTGTCCAAAAAGAGTCAGGCGCAAAAGTCATTCTAGCCCTCAAAGGCTTTGCAATGTGGTCTACTTTTGATCTCGTAGGTCAGTATTTGCAAGGATGTACAGCCAGTGGTTTGCATGAGGCCAAGCTTGCCCGTGAAAAGATGAACAAAGAAGTTCATACCTATTCTCCCGCCTTTAAAGAAGATGAAATCGATGAGATCGCACGCATAAGTGATGATATTGTTTTTAATTCCCCGGCACAATTTCACCGCTATTACGATCGTGTCAAAGCCATCAATCCCGCGATCTCTGTTTCACTGCGAGTCAATCCGGAGTATTCTTCTTCTCCAGTTGATCTGTACAATCCATGCGGTTTATACAGTCGTTTAGGGACGACGCATGCCAATTTTGATGAATCACTATTGTGCAAGCTGGATGGCTTGAACTTTCATGCATTATGCGAACAGAACGTAGATGCGCTAGAAGGTGTATTAGTAGCATTTGAAGCAAAATTCGGTGAATATATAAAAGGATTGAAATACGTCAATTTTGGAGGAGGGCATCATATTACACGCAGTGATTATGATGTCGAACGGCTGATTAGCGTTATCAAATCTTTCAAAGAACGTCATAACAACATAACCGTTTACTTGGAGCCAGGGGAAGCCGTAGGATGGCAAACAGGGCCTCTTGTAGCATCTGTTCTCGATATTGTTCATAACGGTATTGATATTGCCATACTGGATACATCAGCAGAAGCACATATGCCAGACACACTTGCAATGCCTTATCGCGCAGATATACGTGGAGCAGGTGAGGCAGGTCAGAAAGTCTATACCTATCGTTTAGGCGGAAACACCTGTCTTGCAGGGGATATTATGGGAGATTATTCGTTTGATGCACCGTTGAAAATTGGAGACAAAATTATATTTGAAGATCAGATCCATTATACCTTTGTCAAAAATACAACATTTAATGGAGTAAAGCTCCCATCACTTGCTCTTTGGACCAAAGAAGGGAAACTGAAAATGATTCATGAATTTGGATATGAGGACTATAAAAATCGCCTTTCATAATAAAAACAGTACTGCCTACCGTTTTGTCAGTACCAGTGCAACGGCATTAGCAATACGTTGATAGGTTTCCTTGAGCGGTTCAGTTTGTTCCAAAAGGGTCTCTTTGGCTTCTGTTTCATGTTTCAATTTTTTTCGTTGTCTCCCTAACTCAATGGTTGTGTTCGCAATACGATTTTTGATTAGATAAAGTTCATTTTCATCGCTTCTTTTCATCGATAAAAGATCTTCATGACGTTTTCCTTGTGCTGGATCACCGCCTTTATTTTTCTTAAAATTTACCAACTCACTGTCCGCTATTTTTTTGATGATTTTGTCAATCTTGATCTCTTGCATCTCTTTATTGTTTTTTTCTGATTGTAGACTTTCTTCCAATTGTTTCAGTTGCTCTTTTACAGTAGATAGGACATTGTTTTGTGAAATAATTCGTAATTTCGCTTGCTTATACTGCATTAAAATAGACGAAATAGTCACATAATTCCATGTTTGCTGCTTTTCATCGACTATGGCATATTTTTGTGTTTTTGTACCGTTACCGTCAATTAAAACATTATCGGAGAATGTCTTGATGAAGATTTCTGCATTTTTATCTCTATTTTCAATAAAATGTAAAAGTTTTTTTGCGGTGTAAAGAAGGATCTTATCGAAATATTTACGTAAAACATATCCTGTAAAACCTTCAATTTTAGCACGATCTTGTGGGCTAAGAACGTCAATTAGGAGTATCTCTATCATGCCTCGAAAGACTGAAATAAATGTTTTACTAAACGTTGCATTGTCAATGACTGAAAAATTTAACTTTTCTTCAAGAACTTCACTTAAAATTGACTCGATATCTTTCCAAATACCATGGGGAAAATAAGTTTTATACATAGAATCTAACTCTTCTACTGATTCTCCGGCATAACGCTTATCCTGCCCCTCAAGCGGCTTTTTAGGTGACACATAATAGCGTATCCATATGCGACCACGCAAAAAGAAAATAATATCCCGTTCACTTATATCAAAAATAGGTTGCATTTGCAGCCGCGTCAGCGTACGTGCTTTATATATGCTCTCATTCTTATCGCTATACACTTTGAGTAATAGATTTCTTGTCTCTTCGGGTATTGACATTAAATAAGGGAGAATTTGATATTCCTCTTTTCGTTTTGCAATATCAACAAGATGCCTTGAGTTATTATGCATCAATCGGTCTAATGACTCGGAACTTGTATGATCAATAAAATGTTTTGTTATTGAACAGTCATGAAAAGAAAGTTCAACCGAAATATTTTGATACGACAGATTGAAATAATCAATTATTCCTTCGATCAAGGTGCCTTTTCTGAGATTAAAAAGATCTTCATTGTCCATTATTTTTAAGGTATCAAGAAGACGTCTATAGTATTTAATAGAAAAATCCAAGGCATACAAATTGGGTGGCAAAAATGTTTTCAAAACATCGACAACGTCAATCACAGCCTGTGGTTTCATGCTCTACCTTTTAATTCAATAGCTGCTACAACAGCATTGATATAGCTTAAATTGGCTGCTTTACCACAATAAGCAATATCAAAAGCGGTTCCGTGATCCACCGACGTGCGAACGATCGGAAGTCCCAAAGAAACATTGATACTTTCATCAAAATAGAGTGCTTTCAATGGCCCCAAGCCCTGATCATGATACATCGCGATGTAATAAGTGAAATTTTTTCGATTATGCGGTGTAAAAGCAACATCCGGAACCAATGGACCTTTGAAAATATCTTTACCAAGATGGGCGTTAGCATTGGCAATTGCTTCGATGATAAAACGTTCTTCATCACCCAATACCCCATTATCACCTGCATGAGGATTAACTCCCAGCACCCCGATAGTCTGGGCGTGAGTACTGTTACAAAAACGGATCATAAAATCACTCAGTTCAGCCACATTAATGTGTTTTAATACTTCCCGCAACGGGATATGCTCGGTAAATAAAGCAACGTAGAGCTTATCGCATCCGAGCATCATGATGGCTTCTTGTTTAAAAATATCTCTTAAAGCGTCCGTGTGCCCTTTGTACTCAATACCTGCCATCATCCACGACTCTTTGTTTATGGGGAGAGTAACGATTGCATCAACAGCACCTGAACGGGCCAAATCAACAGCACTTATAAATGAATCAAAACTGTATTTACCGCTTGATGAGGAGACTTCACCCGGCGTTATAGTGAATTCACCTCCCACTTTAAACATCTTGAAATCATTAGGAATCTGTTTTTTTAGTAAATCCGCTGCTTGATGTGCCATCGTATAATTAATGCAGTAAATCGGTTCGCATAAATCTTTTATTTTCTCATGCGTTTTGAGGATGATTTCAAATCCTACGCCGTTTAGATCACCGACGCTGATGGCGAGTTTTTTTAACGCTGACATAGCTCTCTCATATCCATAACAGCACGAGAAAGTCCCGAAAAAATCGAACGGGCGATAATACTTTGACCAATATTGAGTTCCGTAATAGCATCTATCGCAACAATTTGGGTTACATTTTGATAATTCAATCCATGACCTGCGGCAACTTTGAGCCCAAGATGTTGCGCATGATCTGCCGCATTCTTGATAGATTCAAAAGAGGCTTGCAAACGTTCATCCAGTTCTTTACGGCTCAAACGCAAGTGCTCAATCGCATGATGTGAATGGGGGAGGGCACTGTGGCGCATAGCGTATAGATTTGCAAATGTGCCGGTATGCAATTCTACCCATTGTGCTCCCAATTTATGGGAAAGTTCCACTGCTTCTAATGTTGGATCAATAAAAAGGGATACTTCGATTTCACATCCATTAAGCAGATTAATACTATTTAATATTTCATTGTAGCTACCGGATACATCCAGTCCTCCCTCTGTTGTTACTTCAGCACGTTTCTCAGGAACAAGTGTCGCACGGTGAGGTCTGAGTTTTTTGACAATAGCAATAATCTCCGAATCAATCGAACACTCTAAATTAACAGGGATAGGGGAAGAAGCGATGATACGGTACGCATCATCGTCGTGAATATGACGGCGGTCTTCACGTAAATGTATCGTGATTTGATCTGCGCCGCTTTGGGCACAGATGGCAAGTGCCATGAGAGGGTCTGGATCATTAATTTTTCGTGCTTCACGCAAAACGGCGATATGGTCGATATTGACACCAAGGTCTATTTTAGGCTTGACGGCGAGCATAGAAATCCTTTTTAAATTCAACAAACTCTCCTGCTATAATCGCCTCACGGGCCTTGTTTACCAGCCAAAGGTAGTAGTGCAAATTGTGCAAAGATGCTAAGCGAAAATAGGTTAGCTCTTTTGACCGGAAAAGATGATGTAAATACGCACGGCTATATCGTTTACAAGTATAGCAGTTACATGCTGGATCGATCGGTTCAGAGTCTAATTTAAATCTAGCCCCTTTGATATTTACCTTGCCAAACGTTGTAAACAGTGTTCCGTTGCGAGCATTTCGAGTCGGCATTACGCAGTCAAACATATCGACACCACGCTCAATATTTTCAACCAAATCTTCAGGTGTTCCCACCCCCATCAAATAGCGAGGCTTATTGACGGGCATTAGCGGTGTTGTGTGTTCTACGGTATCGTACATGAGATTATTGGATTCTCCTACCGAGAGACCGCCGATCGCAAATCCATCATAATCCATCGCGCACAGTTCATTGGCCGATTGGGTACGAAAGTTTAAATCCGTGCCCCCCTGGATGATGGCAAAAATATTTTGTTGTGTACCGATCCCAAGAGATTGCTTATGACGAAAATACTCAATCGATTGTTTTGCCCACTGCGTAGTTCGTTCAATAGAAAGCTTGATACGCTCTTGTGTTGCGGGGAGAGCCACGAGATCGTCAAGGATCATCATGATATCGCTGCCAAGGTTGTTTTGAATATCGATCACTTTTTCAGGAGTAAAAAAGTGCCGTGAACCATCGAGATGACTTTTAAATTCGATTCCCGATTCGGTCGGTTTAGAGATATCACTGAGGCTAAATGCCTGAAAGCCGCCACTGTCTGTCAGGAAGCTTTTAGGATAGGTCGTAAATCCGTGCAATCCTCCCATGGCGGCGATTGTTGCATCACCAGGGCGTAAGTAAGTATGATAAGTGTTGGCAAGTATGATTTGCGCACCCAGTATCTCGCTCATGTCAAACATATCGAGTGATTTAACGCTTCCCACTGTCCCAACGGGCATAAATATCGGGGTATGGATCGTAGAATGTGCTGTAGTAATCGTACAGGCTCGCGCTTTACCGCAGGTGGCATCAATGTTAAATTCCATAGAGTCCCTTTTATTTTCGTTATTTTATCGAACTTGGGTAAAATTCACGTATTCAATAATAAGAGCATCTATGAACAACAAGTACCAAGTACTCAAAAGCGTTTTCGGTCACGCTTCTTTTAGAGCGTTTCAAGAAGAAGCGGTGGATGCCATAGTCAACGGGCGAGATATTATGATGATTCTCCCCACTGGTGCGGGTAAATCACTGTGTTATCAGCTTCCCTCTCTATTGATGGACGGTGTTACTGTTGTAGTATCGCCGCTATTAGCCTTGATGCATGATCAAATCACAGCTCTTGGCGGTTTTGGAATCAACGCTGCGATGATTTCCTCTATGCAATCAGCCGATGAAATCAATACCATTATGGATCTTGCGCAAGAATCAAAAATAAAACTCTTAT
This sequence comes from Sulfuricurvum sp., assembly GCA_041661985.1. GTDB lineage: Bacteria > Campylobacterota > Campylobacteria > Campylobacterales > Sulfurimonadaceae > Sulfuricurvum. Next base: position 293,774 of record JBAZTK010000002.1, read on the forward strand.
ATGTGGCACCGGAACGGCTGAAGAGTGGCGACTTTTTACGTTTTTTACGAAATATTCCTATCAATTTTTTTGTTGTCGATGAAGCACACTGTGTAAGTGAATGGGGACATGAGTTTAGAGAAGATTATCGTCAGCTATATCGATTGCGTGAATTGTTTCCTACTATACCTATAGCTGCTTTCACTGCCACTGCAACGCATCCTGTAGAACAGGACATACAGACACAGCTGCGTCTAAATGATCCCGTGCTTATACGGGCAAAAGTACGGCGTGACAACCTACGCATTAATGCACTGCATAGAAATGGAAATGGAAGGGAACAATTGCTTGAGTTTCTCTCTAAATATGAGAATGAAAGCGGCATTGTTTATACTTTTACACGCAAAGAAGCAGAGAGTATCGCTGAATTTTTGTCTGCTAAAAAGATTTCAGCCCAGCCCTATCATGCAGGATTGCCAACGGAGCAAAAAAATGCAACCTATCATGCGTTTTTAAATGATGAAATACGCGTTGTTGTTGCTACCGTTGCCTTTGGAATGGGTATTGATAAAAGCAACATACGTTTTGTGGTTCATACAACCCTGCCAAAAACAATAGAGAACTATTATCAGGAAATTGGACGAGCCGGACGAGATGGATTGGATGCTTCAACATTGCTTCTCTTTTCAGCATCTGATTTTTTGGATCGAAAACGGATGATCGAATCCCAAAGTGAAACTGCCTATAAAAAACTGGCGTTTGATAAATTGGAAGCAACTTCCAGATTTGCCTCCTCTCAAATCTGCCGCCATGTCCTCATTGCAGAGTATTTTGACGACAGTTCGTCAGCTTGTGCTACACAATGCGATAATTGTCTTGAACCAGAGAAGCAAAGCACGGACATCACTCAAGATGCACTCAAGCTTCTCTCCTGCATCTATCGTACCGGTCAGCGGTTTGGTTTGCATTATGCGGTAGACGTCATATTAGGTATCGTCAATGACAAAATAGAACAAAACGGGCATGATACATTGAGTGTATATGCGATTGGAAAAGGTAAAAGCCGCCACCATTGGCTGACAGTAGGAGACAGACTCTTGGAATTAAAAGCGCTCAGGCAGGGAGAATTCAGAGTTTTAATGCTGGATGAGTACGGTATGGAGATTATTAAAAAGTCACTCTCTGTCACGATACGACAAGAGAGATTAGCAGAGCAAAAACGGCATTCTACCGGACAAAAATCAACGTATTCATCAGACGAAAATCACGCTGTATTTGAACAATTAAGAGCATTGCGGTCTACAATTGCCAAACAAAACTCTGTTCCGCCTTATGTTGTCTTCAGCGATAAAACACTTCAGGATATGGCGCAAAGACTTCCTCAGAATAAAACCGAAATGTTACAAGTAGGTGGAATAGGGGATGTGAAATTTGAAAGATACGGAGCAGAATTTTTAACGTTGTGCGAATCTATAAAAGAGCAAGCTCTTTAATTTTTTTCCCACGCGGATCTTAATTTTTTCGTATAATAGGCCAAGGCTTCGTCCCGAAGCATACGCTTTGGCTTGTCCTTAATATGAAGCGTAGAGACAAATTGCCCATGAATCATCCGTATGGATAAGAACTCATCATGCAGACATTCACCTAATGTTCTTCCATTTGGACTTTCAATTGTAATGAGGTCATCTTTTTTAATTTTCATGAGTTGTAGTGATAACCTTTTCTATCGGAGTTAAAACTTAATTATTTATATAGAATAATACTCTATTTTTCACCATATTGTTGAAAATGGCGGATAAATTGGCTAAATTTTAGTCTATTTACGGTAAATAATCAAGATTTTGCTAATTTCACGTTCATATTGCTGATTTTAAATGATTAACAAGAAGAAAGAAGTGGTGACTCCAAGGGGATTTGAACCCCTGTGACCAGGATGAAAACCTGGGATCCTAACCGTTAGATGATGGAGCCACAATTAGGAATATTAATTCCTGAGCCGAAATTATAGTGAACTATAGCTAAAATAAAACTAAAATCTGTAAATATAATACAGATTTTAGAGCAAATATGAAGGGGCGGGAAAGTAGTTTAGTTGTTGTAAAATGAGCGTAATGCACGAATAATGACGGCATTTTTTGAGATACTCTCAGCTTTTGCATTATCATCAACCAACTCATATACATCAAGTGGCAATGAGATTGAAAAAGTTTTTGTATCAATCTTTTTACGTTTTGCGATTATCGCCGTAATGTTTTGAAGCATTTCAAGAATTTTTTTCGTATCGATAGGCTTTTGAATAAAGCTATTGACACCGACTTCAATTGATTCAGATATTTTTTGAATGTCATTACTTGCAGAAATTACAATGATGATTTGTGATGGATTAATAGTACGTATACGACGCGCTAGTTCGATCCCATCAATTTCTGGCATAACGATATCGACAAATACGATATCTGGATTCATTTTTTCATACATGCGTAGTGCTTCAGCACCATTGTAAGCTGATGTTACTTCAGCAAAAAAGTTTTTAAATGTAGAGCTCAAAAGATCGTTAGCAACAACTTCGTCTTCCACTATCATTGCAGTGAGTTTTTTTGTCTGTTCAGTTAACTGAATTAAATCAACATTTGACATAGTTTTATCCTCAATTTTATTTTGTGCAATTATACAGCATAACTATTATTAACAACTTAAAAAAAAACAGCAATAAAATATAACCATTTGAGATATTAGAATTACTGATATTGTTTAAATTGCTCTAGCCATTGAATATTGTCTTCATTTGTATTTTCTTGCTGCTTCAAAAGTGAACTAATGATGCTAAGCAACGTTTCTCTGTCCATAAATTCTAAAAGTTCTGGGTTGATAGAGGTAGGGGACAGTCCCTCATAACGGTTGAGAAGATTTTGAATATCATTAATAAGTTGCTGTTTTGTTGATTCCATCGTGAAAGTATACATAAATCTTTTTTACTTCTCATTTATTTTTTCTACCTGGTAGACATAAATATCAGGATGGTATGACAATGGCTCACTACCAATACCTGCCTTCATTCCTAAATGAGTAAAAAAGCTGTCAAAGTCGTTCAATTCTTCCCAAACCTGTGGTAAAAAAGTTGCCTGATGATTTCCAAGTTGAAGTATGACTCCATCTGTCCCATTATGGATCTTTGATTTTAGATCTTCAGCATCATCATAAGGTAGAAATTTTGGTTCACTCAGAAGGGATACTTCTATGTGTATATTATTGAATTCACTAAGAGTAAGAGGACTAAAACGCGGGTCCTTGAATGCAGCAGAATGTGCATTGGAGATTAGATCATCTAATAACGGACGATGTGCAATAATGGAGCCAATGCATCCTCTCAATTGACCGTGCAGTGTCAGCGTGACAAATGATGCTTTCTTTTCGCTCAATAAGGTATACTGCGCCAAAAGAGCATGTTTATCCAAAATTGAGCCGTTAAAATGACTTTGTATGGAATCTCTTGCGATCTTAATGTAGGGAATTGATGTCATAGTATGATCCTTTATATATTGATTAACATAATATATATTCTATTTAATAAAAGTTTCTTAATTTATGATCATTGTGAAAAGATCAACACACTGTAAGAACCAAGAGAAACACCAGCATGGTATGGAAGCCCATCACATTCACCCTGCTCGGCAATAATATCTGTACTCGGATTATTTTGAAAATCGTCGTTATACCCTTCCCAATCGCTGTTAAACCGTAGTTTCCATTTCCCTTGGGCCGGAAAGCCGATGATGTATCCATCCTGAACATCATGCAGAAAGTTGGCAACGATCACAACGTCATCCGATATTCCACCTTTGTCCCAGCGATGGAAGGCAATAACCTTGCGTTCATCATTCAGATGATAGACCTGGGTAAACTGTCCGCAAAGACCGCGAGTAAATCCCTCATTATTACACCGTAATCCAATGAGATCGCGGTATAGACGAACAATACCGTGAAACTCGGCGCATTGATCCCAATCGACGGGAACCGTGTCTCGGAACCATCCCCCCTCTAGGAATTCCTGACCTTGAAAAAGCATGGGAATACCTGGAGAGGTAAATACCATCGCGGCGGCCAATGTCGAACGTTTCTGCGCGTACCACCCTTTGGGGTCATTCGGGTTGATTTCTTGTGGTACACGAGCATGACCGTTTGCTACCTCGTCATGCGATTCGCTGTAAATAACCCGGTCGAAGGCATCATCGTTATAACGGTATAAGATGGCATCTCGGATGGCAACGAGTGAGCGCTGTTCGTCTTGCGGCGTAATCACCGCTTGGCGTATGGGATGAACAAACATAGCATCCCACTGAGAGGCAAACCCTGCTCCACCGGCTCCGACCTCTTTGGTGAGCCATCTGTTGTTTTGAAGATCCTCAGCGATCGTGATCGCTCCTGGAAATTTCTGTGTGATCTGACTATTGATCCACTGGAGCAGGCTCCACCCATCGGGAAGTTCCTGCACATCAAAACCGTCGACTGTCCGAATGAATTGGGTGCAGTCGAAGCGGATGCCATCTACGTGGTATTCCTCGAGCCACATTATGGCATTATCCAAAAGATACTGACGAACTTCGCCACGTCCGTAATCGGGTCTGGTTTCTCCCCATGGGGTGACCGCACGATTATCGTTGTAGAAATAGATACCGCCACGACCGTTTTCACTCCAGCCATCAAACTGCCAAAGATCAAGGTCGCTTGGTCCAAGATGGTTGTACACAACATCCAGTATCACTGCAATACCGGACTGATGGGCACGTTTGACAAACTGTTTAAACGCTAATGGACCTCCGTATTCGCCATCTACCGAAAAAATTTGTGCAGGATTATAACCCCAGGACCGTTCTCCCGCGAACTCTCCTATGGCATAATTTGTATCGCATTGACACCGAGTTTTTTCAAATGTCCCAGACGCGCGGTTACCGATGAAAATTCACCCTGACGACTAACCTCTTCTTGATCATTGAACGTTCCGACGTGAAGTTCGTAAATGACAAGTTCATTCCATGGCACAATGGAAAAATCATCCCCCTGCCAGTCGAAGTGTGTATCGTGAACAATGGCGTTACCGACGGAGCTTGTCACTTCACGGGCATACGGATCGATCCGCTTGAACTCACCGTTTTGCGTAGAGAGGAGAAATAGATACTGATCACCCGCTTGAGCCTCAGTCACATTTGTATACCAATAGCCATTTTCTTCAAACTGCATGGGATGTTTCGTGCTGTTCCAATCGTTAAACGATCCGATTACGGATACGTGTTGTGCATGGGGCGCCCATACGCGAAAAGCGACTCCTTGCGCATGCAGTATCGATCCCATTCCCTTGATTATAATTTCATTTTTCATGGGTTAATGCTTCTTTTTGTTAAAATGGTCTTGATTGGGCTATCTTTCCCGTTGATCTTTATCCTCTGGAATAGTGTCTGCCTCAAGCAGCGCTTCATTGGAACTTCGATCCGCCTGTATTTCATAGTTGTACATTTTGACATAATATTCATAGGCCATACGGCCTGAATCAAAAGCTGGCATGATATCTTGCATAGAATTTTTTATCATCGCTACCCACTCTTTTGGCCAATTGTAGTACATTGGAATAATTTTCTGCTCCAAGATATCCATCATATTTTTATTATCAGTATGGTCTTGTTCCTCGATCGGGATTTTGTGACTGCAAGGGGGAATCGTAAAGCTGTTGATTCCATTTTTGGCAAACTCCGGATGCCAGCCGTCGGCTATTGAGAAATGAATGGCTCCATTCATGCACGCACTTATACCGCTCGTTCCTGAAGCTTCTCGTGTAATACGCGGTGTATTGAGCCACACGTCAGCCCCTTGTTTTAGCATCCTAGAGAGGGTTAGGTCATATCGAAAAAGGACGGCTATACGCTTTAGATATTTGGACTGGTGAATGAACTCATTAAAAATATTGATAGCATTACTGTCGGCCGGATACGGCCTGCCGGCCCATATCACTTGTATAGGCTGATCAGTTCGTTCTATTAGCCGTTTAAACCGTTCAAAATCATATTTGATAAGTCCCGGACGTTTATACTCTGCAAAACGTCTAGACCAAACTAACGTCAAGATATCAGGGTCAAACATCTTACCCGTTTGATCTGCCACCATGTCAAAGAGAATACGCTTGAGATGTTTTTTCCGGGCAATAATTTCATAGTCCTCATGTTCATCCAGCGCACGAATCAATGTCTTGTCGGCCCAGAAGCGGCGGTTTTGTGCATTGGTTATTTTGATAATAATGGCAGTGTCGGGATAGGAACTCCACATCTCATTGGAAACTTCCTCGTGTATTTTAGAAACACCGTTGGCGATTTTGGAGAGACGCAAAGCGGCTAAGGTAAGGCTGAAACTGTCTTCTGTAATCCCCGTGAGTTCACGTACCTTTTCTATAGGGAGATGGTCAAAAAAGCCCATTTTATTGAGCTTGTTAATGTCATGCTCCTCATTACCTGCTTTTTCTGGGGTATGGGTCGTAAAAACCATGTGTTTACGGACCTGCTCTCTAGTACCGAATTTGTTAAAAAGAGAGAATGCAAGCGGGATTGCATGTCCTTCATTTAAATGATAGATATCCACCTTTCGGTCTAGGGCTTCGAGCGCTTTAAACCCGCCGATTCCCAAAACAATCTCTTGAGCAATGCGAGTTTCTTCATTGTTTTCATAGAGTTTATGTGTGATAGTACGGGAGAGAAAGTCATTTTCTTCAATGTCGGTAGTCAAAAAAACAATCGGTGCCGAACCAAAGACCTCTGGTTCCAAAAGAACGGCTTTGACAAAAACATCTCTTCCCCCTATCATCACGCTTACCATCACACCTGTCTCTTTGAGAAAATAGTAGAGTTTACGTCGATAGGCTATAGCCATTGTCCGATCTTCATTGCGGGTCTGATCGTAATATCCATATGACCACAAGATGCCAACACCTACGATATTTTGCTTTAGGTCATAGGCGCTTCGCATGTATGATCCTGTCAGATATCCAAGACCGCCTGAATAGGTTTTTAGTGCCTGATGAATACCGAATTCCATACTAAAATAGGCTACCGAGGTAGTGTAATTCTCATCAATATTGTAAAAATTATCCAATATACTTGTATTATTTACAGCCATTTTGTTCCTTCCAGACATCCATTGTTTAGTCTTGTGGTTTCTATCTTAATATCTTTTGCAGCAGGTAGAAATGAGTGGTTCTGTACACTCTTTTGGACGTAGTGCTCCAACATCGGATTATTATTAATAACTGCCCCCCCTAAAATAAGATAGGTAGGATTAAAAAGTGTAACAATCGTGGAAACAGCATGAGAAAGAGCATCATAAAAATTCTGCAAAATAAGCGCCGCTTTTTCATCGTTGCTCAATTCTATGGCTTCTAGTGTCGGAACGCACTCCAGTCCGTAATACGCTACCCACTCTACCAAAGCTTTTCCAGAACAGTAAATTTCCACACAATCATCCTTCCCGCAACCGCAAAGAAATGGAGCTTTTTTAAAGGGGATGTGCCCTACTTCACCGGCCATATTGGAATTTCCACGAAGCAGACGCTCCTCTTCCACCAATGCTCCGCCAAAACCGGTTCCAATATAGGCGGCAAAGAGGCTCACACACTTTTCTCGGGCATGGTACTCCGCCAAGGCGGCACATTTCAAATCATTTTCGATTTTTACCGGAATATTAAATCTCCTTTCGATGACCGATTTCAACCGTGTATGATCCGCATCAACATTGGGAGCGGAATAAATATTCCCGTTTACGACCTGCCCCGCATACGCTATATGGACGGCTTCAAGTGTTTCTCTTGATGATTCCAATTCTAGGCAGATAAACGATTCTAAGTCTTTGTCGGCACTCTTAAACTCGCCGGAGAGCTCACCCTCACTTGTCTCAATCACGTATCGACACCGCGAGGCGCCGTAATCTATCAGCAACCGGCCCATTTACGAAAACACCTTATAGTCAACTCCAGAAAAAATAGAGTTTTTATGTTCTAACCACTCTAGATAACCGGTATCGATCGTATCGTTCACTACCATTTCATGGAGGCGTACGAAGTTAGAAATGTGTTCTTTGGTGCGGCGGATTGAATATTCCATGGCCGTCTGTGTTGTCATCAAAAATGCCCAATCACTGCTTTGAGCGAGTAAAAGCTCTCGTAAAAGCTGATTGAGTGTCCGTATCTTTATATGGTTACGCTCTTCATGATAGCGTATAGCCAGCGCTTCCATCTGCATCGCCATACCGTGCAAATGACGATAGATCCAGTCGTTTCCATGGTTTAGCCAAACATCAAAATAGCCTCGATCACCCCAGGAAGAGGGAGAGGGAATCACTACTTGATTTTTGTTGTACATTTTTAAATATTCCATCGGTGTGAGTGCGCGAATGACTTTATGTTCGTCCATCGTCTTAAAAAGGTGATACAAGAAATCCGGTCCCTCAAACCACCAATGGCCAAAAAGTTCTGCATCATACGGAGAAACAATCATCGGTTCTCTCTCCATATGTTTAGAGAGGTGCTCGATTTGTTTCTCACGCTCATAGTGAAAATTTTCAGCATGCTCTTTAGCCTTGAGTAAGGCACTGTTCCGGTCATATACCTCTTTGTAATTCGAATCACTGCTCACTGCATGGTACTTAAATCCGGTAAAAACACGGACCCCATCGGGAGAGATAAAGGGGGCAATGGTCTCAAAAGGGAGATCGTATCCGATATCACGGTAAAAATCGCGATAGTTGGAATCACCCGGATACCCCTCCTTTGAACTCCAGACTTTTTTAGAGCTTTCGGGGTCCCGACCGAATACAGCCACGCCCTCAGGGGTATATACCGGTGCAAAAACTCCCAAACGGCTAGTAGGTTTGCCATACACCAGTCCGTGAGAGTCCATAAAGAAAAACTTTATCCCATTCTCGGAAAGGACTTTATCGAGCCCAGCATAATAAGCGCATTCAGGAAGCCAAATACCATTTGGCTCTATCCCAAAATGTTTTTTGTGGGTCATTACAGCTATTTTAATCTGAACGTCGACTGCTTTTGGATTAACCGACAGCAGCGGTAAAAATCCATGAGTCGCCGCACAGGTGATAATCTCCAATTTTCCCAGCTTCGCAAAATAGCGGTATCCATTGAGGACATTGGTGGCCAAAAATCCGTGATAAAAATCTCGAATAGTATGGTACCGGTCATAATAAAAGCGAGCAACATCTCGATACTGCGGATCATCTTTAACCCGCTCGATCTCTTGATCTGCCAGAGTTATTTGTCTCTCCAAATGAAGCGCATACTTCTCTCTCAGCTCGCTGTCATCTAACATTTCGGCCAGCGGCGGTGTAACGGAGATGGTTAATCTAAAGTCAACCCCCTCCTCTACCAACCTCTTCATCTGCATCAATAGGGGAATATAACATTCACTGATTGCTTCAAAAAGCCAGTGTTCTTCCAAAAAATAATCATATTCCGGATGTTTGACAAAAGGGAGATGGGAGTGTAAAACCGGGATCCAATAGCCTTTTAGCATTCTTGCCCCTTTCGTATGAGATCGTTTGAACTCAATATGGGCACTCTAGAATGTTCCAGTATAAATGGCTGAGAAGAATAATGGTCGGTACTGTTATATTTCAAAGAACCGAGTATGATCTCTCGCGTGTGTTCATCAATGTTCATCCATATCTCATCGTCGCTAAACTCAATACGGTCATTGGGCATGGAAAAAATATTGGAGGTTAAAATAACTACAAACTTATTGTCGCTATCATAAAAACCCATACGCGCCTGAACTTGTTTTATCGCAGCTTCAATGTGCAAATAATAGGTACCAAGCTCTGTGCTTACCGGAAACTCTGCCAGCTCTCTTTCCTCATTAAGCGCAAAGATTTTTGTCTTTAGGTGATTGCTGGTGGTATGATACTTTGAAAATAATTCCTGAGTAATTTCCCAATAGACAAAAGTAGTTTCAAGGTTTACCGGCATAAGAACCAACGTGTCGATGGTATAGCGGTACGGTATTTCATATTCAATTACAGAGGGGAAAACCCGTATTTCATCGCTCAGTAACTGGGTACTGTGAGGAAGAATACTTGAGATACTCTCTTCTTTTGAGCTCTCTTGCAAAAGGGTATATCGATCATGATCATTCATCGTCTGTCTCCTTCATGATAGAGTGTTAAATATGCTTCTGCCCGTGTAGTCCATCCATTGTCAACTTGCTGGTTATGAGAAATCAAGGTGTCATAGCGTTGAGGGTTGGCAAAAAGTGCCAGAGCTTGGCATATCGCCACTAAAAAGGAATAAGGGTCCAGTTCATCAAAGAGGATTCCTACCCCTTTTTCCAAAGGAAAAGGGTCATTGCTAAGAGGCTTAACACTGTCAGCCAATCCTCCGGTTGATCGGACAACAGGAACACATCCATATGCCATAGCGATCATCTGATTAAGCCCGCACGGTTCATACACTGAGGGCATAATTAAAAAATCTCCCCCTGCATATATCTTTCGCGCCAGTGCTTCGTCATACCCTATCCTCACAGAAATATTGCTATGGCCCTCCGATTTGGATGCAAAACTCTCGTTATAAACACGTTCCCCACTACCTAAAATAATGACATTGATCTCCATTTTTGCCATATCAGGTAGAGCATCAAGAATTACCGACACACCTTTTTGCCAGGCAAATCGTCCGATAAAAACAAAGAGGGGACGTTCAGGATACTCAAGACCAAGTTCCTCCAAAAGATGTATTTTATTGAGATGCTTTTTTTTGGAGAGAACTTTGTGGTATTTTTCATACACATAAGGATCGTTTTTGGGGTTAAATTCAGTCGTATCAATACCGTTAAGAATACCAGTTAGTTTATCACGGTTAATCCGTAAAAAAGAGTCAAGACCACACCCAAATTCAGGAGTTTGAATCTCCTTAGCATATTGGGGACTGGCAGCGACTATATGATCACTGTAAGCAATTGCTCCTTTAAGAAAATTGATTTTGTCAAAAAACTCAAAACGGTGCATCGTGAAAGCATCCCATCCAATCTCTAAATCATCCATAAGATCCTTGTGAAAAATGCCTTGAAACGCTAGATTATGAATCGTAAAGATGACTTTTGCATCCAGTTTGTACCGTACTTTGGCAAGATAGGCTATTAAAGAACTCTGCCAATCATTGAGATGCAGCACATCCCATGACCGTTGCAGCCGCTGGGAGAGCTCCATCACCGCATATGCAAATACGCCGAAGCGTAATCCGTTATCCTCATACTCACCATACAGTGAATTACGGTCAAACAGGGAATGAATACCGATAAAGTAGACATTTTGTTTGCGAAATATTTCACAAGGGTAGACATGATGGTTTAGTACAATATCAAAAGAAAAATCACATTTTTCCAAAGAGTGTTTTTCTCTATCAATCGAAGCATACAAAGGCATAACAGAGATGACTTCGGCCCCTTTATGGGACAAAGACTTTGGCAGAGCGCTCGAAACATCGGCAAGTCCACCCGTCTTGGCATACGGATAAATTTCGCTGCTGACAAATAAAATTTGCATTATTTCTCCTCTCGTAGGCGTATTGTCGCGAGTTCCGGAGGTATGGGATTGATGTAGATTCCGCTGGAGAGTTCAAATCCTGCCAGCTGGTAAATACGGGGGGTGATTGTGATCATAAACCGGAAGTAATCCCCCATTCTGTAAAAAAAGTCAGGATCATTTTGTTTGCTAGCAGGAGGCATGTTGAAATAAAGAATATTAAACGGGAAATCGCCAAGCTCACGGTAAAGCCGTTTAAAAAGAAATTCCATAGTAACCGCTAAATCGCTTATTTGGTGGGTAGTTAGTTCAGTTATTTTACAAATAGGGAGTTTGGAGGTAATGAGCACCTCAAATGGAAAGGAGGATGCATAGGGGCAAAAAGCGATAAAAGTTCCATTTTCATAGATAATCCGTTCATCCAGACGAATTTCCTCATCCACCATATCGCCGATCAATGAACGGCCGTGCTTTTCAAAATAGGATTTTTGAATCTCCAGTTTTTCCTTGATGTTTTTGGGAATAAAGGGGGTCGCAATGATCTGGGAATGTGGATGTGGTAGAGAAGCTCCGGCATATTTTCCACAGTTTTTAAATACCTGAATATACTCGAGTCTGGTATCCTTTTCAAGATCAGCCATGCGGTTCATGATTGTCTTGATATAGTTTTCAAACTCTACGGTTGTGTATTGTTCCATTGTTCTATTGTGATCAGGGGTTTCAATAATCACTTCATGAACCCCAAGACCATTTTGACGTTCAAAAAAACCGACACAGTGGGTCTCTTTTGTCTCTTCTACGCTCAGTGCATGATACAAATTAGGGACAACTCTCGTTTTCCAATCCATACTGTTTTTACTACTCTCTTTCTCTCGAATGGCGTAAATTTCATTGCCTGAAAGCGATTCATTGCCGTATTCGAAAGGGCAGTGTGTTAACTCATTTTCACTGACTTCAGGCGTTGTAATTATCATATCTGGCTTTCTAAGCCTGTTTTCGGCAATGATAACCCAACGCTCGCTAAGACGGCAAAACCTAAAATGTGACACGGCTTATTCCTTTGTTTCTAATTATCATACTGCCCGTAATGCTCATATCTTGTGTATACGGTACTACAAATGCGATTGAAATACCCTGATTGGTCAGCTCAAATCCGCTTTCGCTTTGGGAAACCGTATTCGTGGGCGCTAAAACGATCTGTTGAGCTGCATTGACCGTTATAGTAATCTCTTTACTTGTATAAGGGTCTTCCATTATCAGAATATTTTCCTTCAGACTAAAGGGCTGATTTTCCATGTAATTGCCATTAATAAATACATATTTCAGTTGAGCGAAGTGGAAGTTCATTTCGAGCAGATAATAGAGACTTCCGGGATAATCAGAATTGAGCCCTATTTCAAATTCTATCCCCTCCTCCAAAAAACGGTACTGTTTTGCAAGCGTTGATTCGTATTTGATCCCATGAATATAGATACCCCCATGGCGTGTGAAAGTGGCGGCACAATTTCCCTCTTCTGAAAGGTTAAAAGGGTGATTGGTAAAATCCCCATATTCTGTAAAGGTACATCGTCCAAATCGTTCGGCATCGAACTCTTCGTCCGTAATATGATCGATAAAAGAATTTTTAGCATACCAATCAAATACCAACATTTCTTTAAAGGTGTCAATATTTTCGGATGGGAGATTGTGAATCGTATCGATTCCGTAACTCTCTTCACTTAAAACCTTTTTTTGTTCACTTAATATCTTCTCATGATAGGGTTCCTCGTAACGTCTAAGGGTATTTTGAAGATTAAAGCAGACATCCCTTAAGCTAAGTTCACTCATCTGCCCTCCCCGACGGCTGTCAAAAAGAGCGATAAAACGGTTTCCGATAAACTTCAAATCCTGATAACTATCCATATTGAAATCGTTAACCTCTAATCTTGGGGACGTGATACCATAACGGAGGTTTTCAGCTTGAATAATGAAGCGGTAAGCGTTATCGCGAAGATTAGGCAAATACAGCCCACCAAAAATTCCGTGCCAAAGAACATCGTTGGTCTGCGCTTTAAACAGCCACTCGTCAAACTCTTTTTCATTCACTTCATGTCGTGCCGTGGAGAGTTCCAGCGTACGTTTGTGGATATGGTTGCTTTCGTAATATTTAACAAGAAAATTTTTCCAGATTGTCCCTTTGAAAAATTTATTTCGTTCATCTTCGCTATAGTCTGTCAAACCGGCTTTCATCCGTTCCATCGCGATGGCATCCTTGGAATTCAAACTCCACTCTCCCATTTCATAATACGAATATGCAGGGAGATAGGCTAGCCCTAACGCCTTGTGTGTGTCGAAATACTCACCATAGGTGGTCGTTCTCACGGACTCTTTTTTCCCGATGGCATCTAAAAATTGTTCTAGCCATCCCGACCCATAAACCCATTCATAGGTTTGTGGCCAGACACCGAACTTCTCTCCGTCATCAAACAAAATAGCGGTCTTATCTTCTTTAGAACTTAGAGAACAGAGATATTGTGTTGCGTCATGAACCTCTTTAAAAGGGATAAGATAGCGAAGTGTTTTGTTAATAGGGAAAAGGGCCATTGTTTCTCCATTATTTTCACTTAGATAATAACCATATAAGTTTTGTTGATCAAATCCGGTACTGATGAAATGGTAATCATCGACGACCATATAGTCGATACCGCATTTTTTCATGTCACTGATCAGTCCACTGTCCCACACCCGTTCAGTGAGCCAAAGTCCACGTGGAATCTGATGAAAGTGCGTTTGTATATAGTCGTTCAACTTGGTAACTTGATCGATCCGATCTTGAGAAGGGATAGCCGAGAGAATCGGTTCATAAAACCCACCGCTGAAAAATTCAATCTGATTTCGTAAGGCCATTTCTTGCATCAATTTAAAAAGTACAGAGTCTTGCATCCGAATATATTCGAGCAGCCATCCACTGAAATGGACAGAAAAATGAAAAGCTTCATAACGGCTTGCCACCTCAAAAAAAGGGCGATACGATTTGAGTATTGCCTCATTCACAACGGAAGAGAAATTATCCGTAGGCTGATGGCAGTGGATACCAAAAAGAAAATGTGTTGTTCCCATGTATTCCTCCATTTATATAAACCAGTGGCCGGGATAACGGTTGAGCAAATCGATACTCAATCCGCTGTGAAAGGGAATACTCTGTAGAAGATCTTCTCCACGCATTATGAGGATTTTTAGATCAAAACGCTTGTTTTCAAGCTTGTGAAGAGGAATGGAAATCTCTACAAAACCCTCCCCACATCCTATCCTGATCGTATCGGACATGGTGCCCTCGAAGGGGATATCACAATAAAGTTTTCGATTCAATTGAATTTGTAAATGGGCATTTGAAATAAGGGATGAAAAACTGCCGATTAAGGCCATATTGAACATCTCTGTATCATTTCCATAGAGAAGTTTTTTAACATAGGGGGTGGAACTGTCCATAACACTCCCCATTTTCTCCAGATTGATTTCCCCTGCCCCCATCCATTCAAAAAAAGAGCTGTGAGTTCCATAAATAGGAACTGATATTGGATTTTTGGGAATGATATGAATGCCACTCGTTTCATATTGTCTGAGTGATGCACTCAAAATAGGAGGAACCTCTATCTCCATCAACAAGTAAGAATTTTTGAGATGCTTTCGAAACAGCTTGTCAAATTCTATCTTTAAAAGGCTATAGTGGGTGTCTCCAAACCACCAGTACCAATCACTGCCTTGCGCAATCATCAATTCATTGCGTATCAATTCGACGATATCTGGTTTTAATGTTGTTTTGCAGCTTTCGAAATCACGCTTGGCCCTATAGAGGAGTTCCCATGCAAGATTTTTCTCTTCCTGACCGATCCAAGGGGAAAAATTGCCGTTAATCCAACTTCCTGGATGGATGGTTTCAATGACTACTTCATCAATCTTTTGATTGGCTACGGCCTCACTCATGGTCTGAGTGGTGATCCAATCACTTTTATCAAGAGCATTATAAAGCCCCTCTAAAAAATATTTTCCGTTATTGCGGTAAGACTCCCATGCATTCTCACCATCTAAAACCACATTGACCTGGCATGACCCACTCGCCCTATCATAAATACGATGTAATCGCTGAATAAAATCTTTTACGGCCTCTTGCGGATCCATACGGCTGTACTCAAACCCAATAGCATCACTGATGGTATGATCTCTAAATGAGAGCATGATCTCACCTGAACTGTTTTTGAAACGGCAACGCTGATAGATGAGCTCATGTGAGGCTGTGGGAAGACTTTTTAGAAGAATTTCCTCGTCGCTGCATCCCCATTCGATCCCGTGAGCACTGTAACGTTCAAGAGA
Source organism: Sulfuricurvum sp. (assembly GCA_041661985.1). GTDB lineage: Bacteria > Campylobacterota > Campylobacteria > Campylobacterales > Sulfurimonadaceae > Sulfuricurvum. The sequence goes on from JBAZTK010000002.1 coordinate 309,671, forward strand.
ATCGTTATCCACCGATCCCTCTGCGGGCCAAATTCCTCGGGGCATACGATTAAATACAGACTTATAATAAGAAATCGCGCGCACTATGTGCTCCTCGGCATCGTCCGAGAAGGAGATTGGATTGTTCGGCATCAATACCTCTTCATCCGCTTGTTTCGCATTCTCAGCATCCATCAAAAGGGGCATGATTGGATGATAAAAAGGGGTTGTAGAGATCTCGATCTGATCTCTATCTTGGAGCTCTTTATAAAATGGGACTATCTTGGCTATAAAATTCGCCAGTTCTTCCAGCAATGCCAGTTTCTCATCTTGAGTAAAATGCCGTTTAAGAAGAAGAGATTGAATCAATAATGAATGTTCCCGCAAATATTCTCCGCACCACGCCAGTAGAAAACAGACCTCAAGGTCCAAGAGCTCATCGTGCCCCAACACGCTGATTTGTTCCGTGCTATTGACGTTGCTAACTTTTCGGTACAATTCAGCATACCGTGCAATGGGGTCGATCATCGTCTCCTTCTGAGCAAAAAAAAGAAACTCCATCAAATAAAGAAGTTCTGCATTGGAAAGTTCTTCCACTTTTTTTGAAATGGTTTGTATGAATCTATCATCAACGGTTGTCGTCTCATAATCTTTGAGCTGTATTAGAAGTGAGGGGACCAAGTTAAAAGTCGCCTTTAACCCAGGATGGATGCTTAAATACCAAGCCATGTCGTAGTAATCTTTAATCCCATGTAAATAAACCCATGGCATCGAATAGTGCCCCGACATATCGTCCTTATAATAAGGCTGATGCATATGCCAGAGGAAGTTGAGATAAAGCTGCTTTGCCATGCTAATCCTTTTGGCTACTCGTTAATCCATTGTTCAATCTTTTTGGTGTAATCCCGGAGAATCTTTTCTCCTCCTATTTTATTTGCTGCTTGGATATAGAGACGTAAAAAGTCGCTGTTTTGATCAGGAATCATTAATATCCATGCTTTCTTGTCTATCCATATCTTTACCCCATCTACATGGGAAGCTTCTTTATCTGTACTGTCTTCCAAAAATTTTCGCATCATCTTCCCTTTGTGCCCATTAACACACGGAAATCGTGTTTCAAGATAGAAAAAGGACTCAAATTCCATCGTTATTTTACTGATAGGCTTATTTTTAAAACTTAGCAGTTCGATCAGCTTTATGCAAGAGAACAGAGAATCAAAATTAAGTGAAAATTCCGGAAAAGCGTAACTCCCTGCTGTTGTACCGATGAAATCATATTTGGAGAGTTCAGAAGCTTTTAGATTGGTAATTTTTGTACGTTCAATGATCAAATTATTAAAACAGTGATCCATAAAATCAGGTGCCCATACGGGTAATAAAATTCGTTTTTCATCACCTTGTGTATTGAGCAATTCCAAGAAAAGAAGCAGTGCAATATGACGTTCCAACACCATACCGTTTTCACAAACGATGTCAAAGACCTTTGAGTCTGGATACATAATATACCCCAAATCGAGCTTCATCCCTTTGACAATATCGGAGAGTTCTTTTTTGGACTTTTCGATTCGATTAGGAACTTTAGTCAATTTTTTGTCGTTAAGATAGGCATTGAGCGTCACCGCATCGATATCCAGTTCGTTCAAAACTTCAGGCAAAATGGAGGAAGCCGTTCCAAACAGAAAGTCGAGTGCAATACGGAATTCTCCGTGCTTGATCGTCAGAAAATCCAAATGTTCAAGGAAATGCTTACTATAAATATCGCTAATATGACCGTTTTCCAATATCTCACCGATTTCCGTATAATTAACCCGACGGAAACTCTCCTTGAAAAAGATCCTCTCCATCCCTTTTTCGCTATTGGTATCAATGTTGAGCCCTTCACCCGTGTAAAAAGTAATCTGTGTATTAATCTGATTTTCCATCGACTCCTCAAAATGGACTCCGGCGATGATCTCATCATGATGAGCCAGATTAAAACGCATAACAGAGGGGCATGCCAATCGCAAATCTAATACATTGATTCCAGTGGAGAGCAAACCGCCTAAGAAAGCGCGTTTGAGCATTCGTGAACTTCGGTGATAATCTCTCGAAACATAGACGGTAGAGCCAACCGGTAAAATAGAACCAAAGGATTCGGCCAACTTCGTAGCCATTTCGCAGGAGAGCTCCAAATTGGTTCGGCCGATGACACTTCCGTTTTCAAAAATGGTATTTTTGTATTTCTTCCCCCAAATAACATTGTTACTGACAATGGACGCTTCATCTATGACCTTGTTAGGCCATACGATCACATCATTTTCAAAGCTGACCAGATTGTCAATCTCGCATTTTTCTGCGATGATCACACCGTGGCGCGCTTTAACTTTCTTCCCAATACTCACATTGTTGCAGATGACGGCATGGTTTAAATGAACTCCGCTTTTAATCTCTACATTGTCCCAAATGACACTCTCACTGATATGACTTCCATTATCGATAAAAACATTATTACCGATCACCACATTATGAAGGTTGACATCTTTGCCGATACGTACATTTTTACCTACGATTACCTTGCCGCTGATTTTGATCGTCTCAACATCAATCATTTCCTGAGAATGGATCGGAGTATTTTCAACAAGAGTATGTTTACTGCTCACATGCAAATCGATCTTTTCATTAAGGATATCGTCATGCAGTTCACGATAGCTGTGAGGGTTGCCCACATCTCGCCAATACCCCTTGACATTACAACCCCATATAGTAACATTTGAATTCATTAAAGCCGGAAAAAGATCTTTTCCAAAATCGTAGTTTTCTTCTTTGGGTATGGAGTCAAGAATATATGGTTCAAGAATATAAATTCCCGTATTGATCGTGTCACTAAATACTTCTCCCCAACTTGGCTTTTCTAAAAATTTTTCGATTTTTCCATCGCTTCTGGCAATGACCACTCCAAAATCGAGAGGATTTTCGACCGGGGTAAGGGCTATTGTTAGGCTTGAGTGTTTTAAATTATGGTAATCGATAATGTGTTTAAAATCAAAATCCGTCACCAAGTCACCGCTCACGATAATAAAACTGTCGTCTTTGAGATATTCCTGCGCATATTTCACTGCACCTGCCGTCCCATAGTCATCATCAGGGACCACATAGCGAATCGTAATGCCTAACTTTTTTCCATCTTTAAAATAATCCTTGATCACCTCTGGCATAAAATACAGCAAGATGATAAACTCCTCAATTCCAGCTGCTTTGAGATTTTTGATGATGTGTTCCATCATAGGTTTATTGATTACGGGAAGCATAGGTTTTGGGATTGAATTTGTAAGCGGTTGTATCCTTGTGCCAAATCCGCCCGCCATTACAACTGCTTTCATTGTATTTCTCCAAAAGATACTGATCTATTAAAAATAGTATCAGTTTGCAGGAAATGCATTACAACACCTTTTTGTCGATTTTTTATATTCATCTTTTCATCTAAAATATGCTTTTAGAAAGTGAAAAATAATACTCTTTAAATATGATATTTTAATTAGATTTAATAAATTAAGTTTGATTGTATCGTATTTACATTAAATTAAACCAATTATGTTTTATTTAATCATAGTAAAAAGCGAAATGTATATAAAAAACTATAATAAGATTAAAGATATCGAATAATCTCGGAAACACTCGGATGAACATGGATCGTTGATGTTAACTCACTGGCTGTGAGTTTTTTCTCTACAGCTATGAGCAACTCGTGGATGACTTCTGTGGCTTCGACTCCGATGATCGAGGCACCTAGTATTGTGCCACGCTCAGGACAGATGAGGATTTTTACAAAACCAGAATCATCTCCGATGATCTTGGCCTTTGCATTGACTTTGAAAAAAGCTTTTTTGACTTCAATGGCTATCCCCTGCTCTTTTGCCTCTTTTTCGCTTAACCCACAACTCGCAACTTGCGGAACTGTAAAAATAGTGGATGGCGTAACATGAGTATTAACGGCATCACCATCGTTTATGATATTTACAGCAGCAATTTTTGCTTCGGCATAGGCAGTGTGCGCGTAGGCAGGTGTATTTATGCAGTCTCCGATGGCATAAATGTTCTTTTGTGTTGTTTGAAAAGTTCCAGTGACTGTAATAAATTTCTTATCATCACGTTGCACATTTGCATTTTCCAAGCGGAGTTCCTCGATATTTGGATCTCTTCCAATGGCGCAAAGAACCAGTTCGCATTTTATTTTTTCCTCAATCTCTCCTACCACATCCAATTCAACACCCTGCATCGTCACTTCGACCTTTTGAACAGCAGATGAAGTTATCACCTTGATACCGTTTTTCTTAAAAGCTCTTAACAGCGCTTTGGCTACATCTTCATCTTCTGTGCTTAACAGTTGTGATCCGCGGGCAATCAAAGTCACATCTACGCCAAAAGCACTGAAAAATGTTGCAAATTCGCAGCCAATAGGACCGCCACCTACGATCGCAATCGATTTTGGGAGAGTATCAAGTTCAAACAGATCACTGCTAGAGACTATTTGCTTCCCATCCAAAGGCAGTACAGGGGCTTCTCTTACTTTTGCACCTGTTGCAATGATACATTTATCAAAAGAGATAGCCTCACCTGAGACGTCAAGGGTATGTTCATCAACAAAAGATGCGAATCCATACACCATTTCAACTCCTGCTTGATCGAGTTGCCAGACAACTCCGGAACGAAGTTCGTCTTTTAAAGAGACTGTTCTTTCTCTTAAACGCGCTAAATCAAGACCTTTGATTTGCAAGTCCAATCCGCACTCTAGGAAATATGGAGCTTTTGAGGCATACCCTGCACTCTCCAAATAGTTTTTAGTAGAGATACACCCCTCATTGAGACACGTCCCGCCGATCCGTTCTTTGGTTTTATCAATCAAAAGCGTTTTTAATCCTGCTTTGCCTAGCTGTATAGCTGATTCATATCCACCTGGTCCTGCACCGATTATTATTACATCATAGTGATTCATTCTGCCTCCAAATATTCATGTGCCATATAGCTGCTGCGTGTGTAGGGCGAACTTTTTATGTATTTAAATCCCATCTCCATACCGCAGTTACGGAGATACTCAAACCGCTTAGGTTCCACATATTCCACTACGGGTTCGTATTTGTAAGAAGGTGCAAGATACTGCCCGATACTGAGATACTTACAATTCACGTCTAACAAATCCTGCATAAGACTCAGTACTTCATCATCATGCTCACCAAATCCCAGCATGATGCCGCTTTTGGTTGCAATGGCAGGATTTACTTCAGCGAGGTGCTGTAAAACCCGAAGAGAGCGTCCGTAGTCTGATCCTTTTCGTACATGATACAATCGCGGTACTGTCTCGATATTATGTCCGATGACCTTGGCACCGCTGTGTACGACCTTCTCAAGTGCCAAAAGGTTCTCCTGCATATCCGGTATCAGCAGCTCTACGATTATAGAACCATCCATCATTTTAATCGCTTGAACGGTATTGCAAAAATGTTCTGCCCCTCCGTCACTCAAATCATCGCGCGTTGAACTCGTAATAACCACATGACGCAGTCCAAGGTGTTTAACCGTATTGGCTATGTTTTCAGGCTCATGAGGATTGATAGCCAGAGGTATTCCTCTGCTAACGGCACAAAAAGTACACCCCCGAGTGCATATTGTTCCCAGAATCATAAACGTTGCTACATTTTGAGAGAAACATTCACTCCTATTGGGGCATATCGCCTCTTCACATATGGAATGAACATGGTTTTTTGCCAACAACACTTCCATTGGCTCTTGCTGACTCAGAAGGATCTTTTTACGAAGCCATTGCGGCTTACGGATAATCGTATCAACCATTATAGTTCCAACTTTCTTTAGTATATTTTTCCTCGGCAAGTTTCATGGCACACTGTTCTTCTGATAAATTCAGAGTATCGCTGATCGATTCGACTCCAAATGTCTCACAAAATGTCTCTCGTACCAATATAGCAAGTTCTTCATAGGATATTGAAGTTCCGAGGCGTTCCAATGTGGCGGCATTTTCAAATCCAGGGTCTACCCTAAAAAATGGTGTGAAAAAAGATTCGTCAATGCTCATAGGAATACTTCCATGCTGAAACAAAGCGTGACGGGTATGACGCTGTGCATTTCCTCCTATCTTTTTACCGTTGATCAGTATGTCATACACTTCATTGCCGGCCAGACAGATATTAGATCGTAGAGCACTCCCCCTTTTCTCACCTGCAAAATCAGCCTTGTATCCCAATCTTTTATACAAACGTATAAGAAATGAGCAGAGATAATGATAACTCTCCTTAACCCCTTTTTCTCTCAACCAATCGTGAGGCATAATCAGGGAGTAAGACAGATCTCCTCCGTGGACTAAAATACCTCCACCACTGATGCGTCGAACACACAGGACATTTTTCGCTTCTACCGTTTGCCGATCCAGACTTGTCCAAAGCGTTGAATAACGACCAACACTCAATGCGTTTTCCCACCCATAGAGTCTGAGTATCGGCATATCTCCCTCTTTGAAACCTATTAAAAGTGCCTCATCCACCGCCATATTCTTCTGCGCAGTTTGGGTATGAGAATTGAGAAAACGCCACGTATTATGTGCGATCATTGATAACTCTTTATATCTCATTTTTTTATTAGTAATTTGCACTACAATTTATCAGCCACACATTCTGATAAATGGTACATAAAAGAACTAAGTTTTAAATGAGGGATGCATGATGAGAAAAGAATGGATCGAAAAAGAACCAAGAACTTTACAGATCCAACCAAATTTGATCGATTATTGCAAAGAAAGAGAATCCTTTGACTGGAAGGAGGTAGCTGATAAATTTCAAGGACTCCCTGCGGGTGGCTTTAACATCGCCCATGAAGCCATTGACCGTCATGCAAACGGGCCGCTTGCCAATAAGATCGCTTTGCTATGGTTGGGAGAAAATGGGGAGCGAAAGAGCTTTACTTTTCTCGATATGAAAAAACAGACCGCCAAGTTTGCCAATGTTCTCGCATCCCTCGGATTTTCCAAAGGCGATCGTATCTTCACCCTCTCAACGCGCCTTCCGGAACTCTATATTGCAGCGATGGGTATTTTAAAAAACCGTAGCGTTATGTGCCCTCTTTTCTCACAATTTGGTCCTGAGCCTATTTTACAGCGCTTGGTACGCGGCGATGCCAAAGCACTCATTACCACACAAGTTCTTTTTGACAAAAAAGTGCGCCCCATATTGGAACAATTACCGGAACTTAAGACGGTCTTTTTGATTGATGCCCAAGATGATGAGAATGACCAAATCCGTTCTCTCAAACGTCTTATGGACAATGCTTCCGACGACTATGAGATTTTGCCAACGGATCTTGAAGATATGTCCTTACTCCATTTCACCAGCGGTACTACCGGAATGCCAAAAGGAGTAGTGCACGTACACAAAGCGATGTATAACCATTGGGCAAGCGGCCGCTACGTGCTGGATCTGCATCCTGATGATATCTATTGGTGTACTGCCGATCCCGGATGGGTGACGGGAACTTCGTATGGAATCATCACCCCGTGGTTGCTTGGTGTTACCAATGTCGTCGATGAAGCGGAGTTTGATGCGGTTCGCTGGTACAGAATACTGCAAAATGAGAAAGTCAGTGTGTGGTATACGGCTCCAACTGCCATTCGAAGACTGATGAGACTCAACAATGAACCAACCCATGACTATGATCTCTCTCATATACGCCTCATACAAAGTGTCGGTGAACCTCTCAATCCAGAAGCCGTAGTGTGGGGCGTAGAAAAACTCAAACTCCCTATCCATGATAACTGGTGGCAAACGGAAACCGGTGCGATCATGATTGCCAATTTTATGTCTCAGACCATACGTCCAGGTTCTATGGGACGCCCTCTTCCGGGAATTGAGGCGGGAATCGTTCATATCAATGACGACGGAAGTGTCACCGAAGTCACCGAACCGCTCAAAGAGGGTGAACTCGCCCTCAAACCCGGCTGGCCCTCCATGTTTCGAAACTATCTTCATGATGATGTGCGCTATGCCAAATGTTTTGTAGGAGATTGGTATCTCTCGGGAGACCTTGCCTACAAAGATGCTGATGGCTATTTTTGGTTTGTAGGGCGAAGCGATGACATTATAAAGACCTCGGGTCATATGGTAGGTCCCTTCGAAGTAGAAAGCACCTTGATGGAGCATCCAAGTGTCGCAGAAGCCGGAGTCATAGGAAAACCTGATGAGATGATAGGACAGCTGGTCAAAGCCTTTGTTTCACTAAAAGCGGGCTACGAACCCACTGAAGAACTGCGACGGGAGCTTATCGGATTTGGGCGTAAGAGAATGGGAGCTGCCGTAGCGCCCAAAGAGATAGAGTTTACACAAAATCTGCCAAAAACGAGAAGCGGAAAGATCATGCGCCGTTTACTCAAAGCACGAGAGATGGGATTGCCTGAGGGCGATATCTCTACGTTGGAAGATTAAGGGGAGCTGGAAATGCAAATAGATCTGGAATTAGCGAATGCGTTTTACAGACAGATGCTGTTGATACGCCGATTTGAAGAAAAATGTGTGGAGATGTACAGCAAAGAAAAAATACGGGGATTTTTGCATCTTTATATTGGCGAAGAAGCGGTTGCCGTAGGTGTCATGAATGTTTTAACTCCTGATGACGCCATTTTTGCTACCTACCGTGAGCACGGTCAAGCCCTGGCACGAGGGATCCATCCAAATAAAATTATGGCTGAGATGTACGGTAAATTAGAGGGATGTTCACGAGGCCGCGGCGGTTCCATGCATTTGTTTGATACCAAATTACGATTCTACGGAGGCAGTGCCATTGTCTCCGGTGGCTTGCCGCTGGCAGTCGGAATGGCACTTGCCGATAAGATGATGAAGCGCAATCGTGTCACCGTCTGTTTTTTCGGGGATGGTGCCGTTGCAGAAGGTGAGTTTCATGAATCTTTGAATCTTGCCGCACTGTGGCATTTGAGTATTCTCTTTGTTTGCGAAAACAACCGTTACGCGATGGGAACAGCATTAGAATTTACCGAATCTCAGACCAATATATCGCTTAAAGCTGCTGCCTACCGCATCACCTCACAACAGGTGGACGGAATGGATGTTATAAAAGTAGCCCAAGCCGCTGCACAAGCCGTATCAGAGATAAAAGCTGGCAATGGTCCTGTTTTTATCGAATGTTTAACTTACCGTTTTCGTGCCCACTCTATGTTTGATGCCGAACTGTATCGGGATAAAGCAGAAGTAGCCCAATGGAAGGAAAAAGATCCTCTTATACTGTTGCATCAGCAGTGGCCGCAGATAAATATTAAAGGATATGAAAGTGAGATTTCCGCCATTATTGATGAAGCGGTTGATTTTGCTGAAAATGGCACCTTGGAATCCATCGATGATCTTGAAAAATTCGTGTATTCTTCAGAAGGTGTCCTATGAACCCAATAATAACGTATCGAGAAGCAGTACGGCAGGCACTTCGTGAAGCGATGGAAAAAGATGAACGGGTCTTTTTGATGGGTGAAGATGTCGGTCATTATGGCGGAAGTTATGCGGTCAGCATGGGATTTTTAGAGTTATTTGGCCCACAGCGGATCATTGATACCCCCTTATCCGAATCCGCTTTTACAGGAGCTGGTATCGGTGCAGCACTGGGAGGTATGCGTCCTATTGTGGAAATCATGACGGTCAATTTCAGTCTGCTAGCACTCGATCAGATCATGAACAATGCCGCAACCCTCCTGCACATGTCCGGGGGGCAGTTTAATGTTCCCTTGGTTATTAGGATGGCCACAGGAGGGGGGAAACAGCTCGCCGCTCAACATTCTCATTCGCTTGAGGGTTGGTACGCCCACATACCGGGGCTCAAAGTAATCACTCCCGCTACCATACAAGATGCCTATCATATGCTGGGCTTGGCACTTGCCGATCCGGATCCTGTGTTGATCTTTGAAAACGCTATGCTTTACAATACAAAGGGGGTGCTTGATCCACAAATGCAGCCTTTGATGATTGGCAAAGCACGAGTACAAAGAGCGGGAAAAGACCTCACGATACTCACCTATGGAATCAGTCTTTTCAAGTCATTAGAAGCAGCCAGTGCCTTAATGAAAGAAGGTATAGACGTTGAAGTAATCGATTTGCGTTCATTGCGTCCGTTGGATGATGAGACGATCATGAAATCGGTTGCCAAAACACACCGTGTTCTCATCGTCGATGAGGGGTGGAAATCCGGGAGTATTTCAGCTGAAATCATGGCTCGAATCAATGAACAGGCGTTTTACGAATTGGATGCGCCCATGGGAAGAGTCTGCTCGATTGAAGTGCCTATTCCCTATGCGGCTCATCTTGAAAAAGCTGCTTTGCCGCAAGCAGATAAAATAGTAGCTATGGCTAAAAAAATAATGGAGAAATTATGAGTGATTTTGTTATGCCAAGTTTGGGCGCCGATATGGAATCTGCTGTACTGATGGAGTGGCTCGTCAAAGAGGGTGATCACGTCACCAAAGGACAAGTAATCGCAGAAGTCGAAACGAGCAAGGGGGTCATTGACATAGAAGTCTTTGAAGAGGGCATTGTCGATAAACTGTTGGTAAAAGAGGAAACAGAGTGTACCGTTGGAACGCCATTGGCATACATACGTACAGCAGATGAAGCACCGGCTTCACCTGCTGTCAAAAACAGCGAACGGATCAAAGCTTCTCCCGCTGCCAGACGAAAAGCAAAAGAGATGGGAATCGAAATCGCTGGCTTAGCAACAACGGATGAAGTCAATCTTGCTACAATAGAAAAGCTCGCTGAAAAAACCCCGAAATTGGCAACTTCAGATGGTATGCGCCAAGCCATTGCCAAAGCGATGAGCCGTTCGAACGCCGAAATACCGCACTATTACCTTTCAATATCAATCAATATGACACCGGCACTCAAATGGCTCGAAGCCTTTAATACGACACGTACTATCAATGAACGTATCCTTCCTGCCGCCCTTTTGATACGCGCAGTTGTGAAAGCGCTAAAAGAAGTTCCGCAGTTAAACGGTTTTTGGGAAAATAATGAGCACCGTATAAGCGAATCGATACATCCTGGTATTGCCATAGCCTTGCGCAAGGGAGGGTTGATTACCCCTGCCCTCATCAGTGCCAATGAAATGGGTCTTGATAAGACCATGCACTCATTGGGTGATCTTATATCACGTACCCGCTCCGGAAAACTGCGCAATACCGAGATGACACTGCAGACGATTACCATCACTAATCTCGGTGATTTGGGAGTAGAAAGTGTTTACGGGGTTATCTACCCTCCCCAAGTTGCACTCGTAGGCCTTGGACGTATTATGGATACACCATGGGCCCAGGGTGACACCCTGAGTGTGCGCAAAGTGATGAATGTGACCCTCGCAGGTGATCATCGAGCAACGGATGGACGTACGGGAGCATTGTTTCTCGATAAACTCAACCAAATCTTACAAGACCCGCAGGAGTTACTATGACACAAGAGCAAATCAAAAAGGCCATCATCGACCAAATACTCGAGATTGCCCCGGACATAGACGAAGCTGATATTATCCCGGACAAGAACATACAGCGCTCTTTGGAGATCGACTCGTTTGATTTTTTAAAAATATTGACGGCTTTGAATGACGTACTCGGCGTTGAAGTCCCTGAAAGTGATTATGCCAAAGTCGACACACTCGAGCATATGACGCAATATTTTGCACAAATTTTACTACAATAACGGCATTAGGAGGAAACAATGAGTTACCGAACCATGAGTGTAGCGGGGAGCTTTTACCCTGAAAATTCAGATGAAATAAACAGCATGATCGAACATTTCAATACCATTTTAGAATCCCATCCCGATACGGTAAAACGTTTTGATGCTCTCTATGGAAATGCCGTTATCGTCCCTCATGCAGGATGGATTTATTCGGGTTTTACTGCCAACATCGCTTTTCGGGTACTTGCGAAAAGCAATCCGAAAACCGTTATTGTAATAGGTCCCTCTCATCATGTCGGGTTTGAAGGAGTGAGTATTGCCGATGCACAATCCTATCTGACGCCTCTGGGAGATTTGAGCATAAACCACCATTTGGTCAAGGAACTGCGGCATCGTTTTTCCATCCCCTATTTCGCAGAAGCTCATCATGAACACAGTACCGAAGTACAGATGCCCTTTATCAAATACTATCTTCCAAATGCGCAGGTTGTTGAGCTCGTCTATGCTTATGCGCAGCCTGAGCTTATTGAGCCAATCATTGCCTACGCATTGTCTCTGCACGATACCGCCATCGTCATTAGCACCGATCTGAGCCATTATCATTCACTTGATAAGGCACAACAACTCGATTCAATATGTTTGGATGCGATTGAGAGTGAAGATACGGATACGCTCAACAAAGGATGTGAAGCCTGCGGAATGATAGGTGTTAAAGCCATGTTAACTGTAGCAAAGGAAAAAGGGCTGACGAGTACCGTTTTAGATTATCGGACAAGTGCTGATGCCAGCGGAGATACTTCCCGTGTTGTCGGCTATATGAGTGCTCTGTTTCATTAAATGAAATATGGGGTTCACCCTTCCCCTTTGTCCATCTTTCTCCGCATCTTCTTAATATTCCCATGCTTCGTTTTACTGTCCATCCGTCTTTTCTGAGAATTTCTCGTCGGTTTAGTCGCTGTGCGTTTTTTCTGGGTCACCATCACGCTCTTTATAAGCTCTTTGAGTCGTTCCAATGCTGCTTCTTTATTCTCTTCCTGAGAACGTGACTCTTGAGATTTGATGTTGATGATTCCATCTTTTGTTATTCGATGGTCAGTGAGTGCTAGTAGCCGCTCTTTATAGAGTTCCGGGAATGAAGAGCCATGGATGTTGAAGCGGAGGTGTATCGCCGTCGATACTTTGTTGACGTTTTGCCCCCCTGCACCTTGTGATCGAACTGCTGTTATTTCAATCTCAGCGTCAGGGATGCTCAGGGAATTGGATATTTCCAGCAATTTTACTCGTGACCTTCACGTTTTTTACGGCTTACATAGGTTAAGACCGCCATCGACAGGATGAGGATGCCCACTCCGCTAATGAGGTAAAAGGCGTAATTCATATTGCGAATATCATCAATCGCTACTTTAAATACGACCATCAGTGATTCTATTGAAAGAGCTATGATGATAGAGGTGAGAAATTTGGTCAGAGTCTTATATTCATTCCCCTCTTCGAGGGTCAATGAGCGATAAAAAACTTCCTGTTCAAGAATCGTTTTTGCCAAATCATAGATCGCAATCGCCAGCGTAATCCCAATAATAGATTTAAAGACATAATGCAGCGTCTCATCTCCAAAATACAAAACAGCTTTTACAAATCCGATAAGACCGTAAACTCCTAAAAACAGAGCAAGTAGCACAAGCCCACCACCCAATAGAGTGTAGACCCATACGGAAAGCTTTGATATGAACCGATTGCTATCGATGAGGTGCATTTTAGTCAGTACCGACACGAGGTCCAGATCAAACACGGCGATCTTTCCATCAGGATACTTACGCGAGACAGAGACCTTTGGCTGGCCACTGTTGGCACAAATGTAGGGGCTGGAGATATAGTTTCCATTCTCGTCAAACTGGATACGATTGATGAAATAGCCCCGGTCACTCCCCTTCATCGTCATATCATTACCTGTACGACGCCATGTTGGGGTGATTTGCTCCCCTTTTGGGTCCATTAGATACATATCACTCAGGAAAGGAAGCCGTTTAAAAAAGTTCTTTACATGGGTATCATCGAAATCCTGATGAGGATTATTGCTGATTGTCGTCAATAAAAACCCCTCCACCGCTTCTCGGTTAGCTCGGTAGATTTGCATCATCTGTTTCATTTTTACATCCAACTTTTAAAGTTATTTAGTGTATCTAAATAGGTATTACGATGTCAAAATATATGCCGATTTTATTTAACTGTAATGTCCACTAAGTTGTTTTAGTCGGTCTCTAATAAACTCATTTTTTCCTGATTTAACTTGGTTAAACTGATTAGTGTAAATATATATACATAATAAGGAGTGTTCTATGAAACGGGTTTTGCCTTTAATTTTTCTGTCTCTTGTCCAAGCTTCTGCTGTTGAAAGTGATGTCATTGTCGGTGGCACATATTCTGATACCAATTACAATACAATGGAAAAATCCGATACTTTTACCACAACTTTACAAGCTGATTTGTATCGTGGAGATTTGTCGGCTCAAATATTGACTTCCTATTTTCGATCCGAGGATACAAATATGAGCAACAGCGGATGGGGTGATACGCAACTTGGATTGTATTTAATGACGCGTCCATCTTCTTCTCTAACGCTTCAACCAGGCTTCGGAATCATTTTGCCAACGTATAATTCTGGGTATAACAACGAAGCTGTGGATGTTTTTGGATCGCTTTATGCGCAATATGATTTGGATAAACATTACTACGTGTTCGGAGGGTTTACGTACACTATTATCAATGATAAAGACGTTCAAGATGTAACGCGATATCGCCATTCGTCATTCATTGTCGGAGATTCAATACAGTACCGTAATACATCATCTTTTACAGCTGGAACTGCCTATAAGACAAACAATAATGGATACGTCAATATTGCATATACTCAAACCCAAAGTATTTATAGCGGTGTTGAATCATTTAAAATACTTTCTCTAAATGGAATGATGCCGCTTGATACACATTGGTTTGTCTTGGGAAATTATCGTCATGGTCTGAGCGATTCAGCGAGCGACAATGAGATTGCTTTGCGCATAGGTTATAGTTTTTAGAAAAACTACTTAAATAGGTGGAAGGGCTAGTGCCCTCCTTTTCCTCCGCCACCCATACCGCCGCCGGCACCACCTTGTCCCATTCCTTGTTGAATGTGATTTGCAGGTGGAGTCTGGTCAAATTTACGCTTTTGCTCTTGCGTCATTGTTCGAGTACGGTTTTGCAACTCTTTGTGAAGCAAATCATGATCTCTGTCTCTCACTCTGTCACGATCTCTATCTTGTGTCATTAGTCTTTGTTGATCCAACAACTGATCCGTACTCATAGTGCGAAAACGGTTTTGAACTTCACTTTGGGTTTGTTCCTTCGTTTGTTCAGCAGCTTTTACTGGTGCTGCAAATGCAAATGTTGATAAAATAGCCGAAGCCGACAATAGAGTAATTAATGTTTTCATTATAAACCTCCGAATTGGTATGTTAAATTGTATATCAAGTATATGAGAAAAAAATGACACAGATACCGCTACTTAACTTTTATTTGCTTGGCAGACTCGTGTTTGATTTCTTTTTTAGGTAACGTTATTTCCAGTACTCCCTCTTTGCTCTCTGCATGAATATTTTCAGCATCGATATTATTAGGAAGCGTGAAACTGCGTGTAAAGCTGCCAAAGCTGCTCTCTATTTTGTAATAGTCCTCTTTTTTGACCTCTTTTTTTGACTTACGCTCACCTTTTAGAGTGAGCACATTATTATCAACTTTTACACTGATGTCTTCTTTTTTGACACCTGGGAGATCGACATCGATATGGTAAGCGAACTCGCCTTCTCTCGTGTTCACTGTCGGAGTAAAATTTGATAGAACATCTTTACTTAGATCCGAGGAAAATGCCTCATTCATACGCTGTTCCAGAGAATGCAACTCTTTGAATGGATCGAATTTAGTTAGCAACATGGTAAATCCTTTTTTAATAATTCACTATATACATACACCACTTTTTGAAAGCTTTACATAGTGTATAAATATAACTGATTACAGTAATTTTAATGTAAATAAATGAGAAAATGATGATTTAAAATATATATTATATGAAATTTCTCTACACTTATTTTCATCCAACTTGCATCAAGATATCATGAAAATCTCATTTTTACTTGTTAAAATCAACCTTTAACAGACTAATTAACAAGGATTATTGATGACACGATCAATTGCAACAATGAGTTATACTCTTTCATTTGCAGCAGCTCTGATATTGGCACCGCAGGCATTTGCGGCTCCAAGTGAGCAGGCACAAACAAAAGTACAGCAGGGAACTGTCACACAAAGTGTTGAGGAAGCGGGAGCACAAACGGGGTCCGCCGTCCAAAGCGGAATCATACCGGCACTTACTCCTCCACGCCCACAAGATCCGGCTCAACAAGTTTCTCATACTCCGAAAAAAGACGAAGATAAAGGCGGCATTGCCTGGGGAAGTTTTCTCCTCTATCCTGATCTTTCTGCAACCTATATGTACGATGACAATGTATATGCTTCTCGTAAAAATGAAGCATCCGATGAAATTATCACGGTATCCCCAGAATTGCGAATAAAGTCTAATTTCAGCCGTCACTCATTGGAGATTGGCACGGGTGTTAATATCAATAATTACCATCAGTTTAATACTGAAAATACCAATGATTCATGGGTTTATGGAAAAGGACGTATTGATATTACAGATGCAACCAATATCTATGGTGGAGCGAGTCTTTCACGAGATCACGAGGATCGGTCCTCATCGGATTCAGCTGAATTATTTGACTTGGCTACTGCTACGGGCGTCACATTAGCAAATCCAACTCGATATACGGATCTTGGTGGTAATGTTGGTATCTATCATGAACTCACCGATAGATTAAACGTACGACTTGGAGTATCTGCCAGCGAACTCAATTTTGAAGATACCCCTTTAGTCGGAGGAGGTATTTATTCGAGTGATTATCGCGATCGAAAAGAGACGCTGCTTGGCGGGCGTGTCACGTTTAAAGCTTCCGATAGTGTCAATCTTTTTGTTCAGGGAATGAACGACACGCGTCAATACGATATTTCTAGCACTGCATTTAATCACAATTCACACGGATTTAATGCGGACATCGGTATGGCTGTTAAACCTTCTGATGCCTTATCCGCTGAAGCATATGTAGGGCGTATGCGCCAATACTACGACAACAGTGCCTTTGAAAATCTCAGTGCAACCGATTATGGTTTGAATGTCAAATACAAAACTACTCCATGGACGACGCTCTCTCTTGATCTTGATCGCTCGCTCGAAGAAACAACCATAACGGATTCATCAGGATACATCAACACGTCATTAACGGGCCGTGTCAATCACAGTCTCTCACGCGATCTCGCGCTAAATGCATCCTTGACCCGTCAGTGGAGTGCCTATAATGATATGGACCGTCAAGACATTTACACAGGTGCTGGCGTGGGTGTCAAATATTATGTCACTAATGCCATCTATACCGGAGCCGATTATCAATACCGCCACCGTAATTCCACAGCAACCCAAACACTGGCTACTTACGTAGCTCCTGTGCACTATGCTGATTATGACAACAATCTCTTCTACGTGACAGTGGGTACTGATTTTGGTACACGTGCACAATCTACGACTCCTGCATTTACCTATCCAAGCTGGTCGTTGTTTGCCGAACCATTCAACAATACATTGGCCGGATGGTACATAGGGGCTGACATTGGGATGAACAGTATCAATGATGCGAATTATGGGTTACGTGATGACCTCACAAGCTCTGCTAATTTTGATAATGGTGAATTCTCAAATACCGGCTTGTTGGCGGGACTTTTTGCCGGATATGGAAAAATGCTGACCAAACACTTCTACCTTGGTGCGGAAGTTGAATATGACCGCAGTGGTAATAAGCTCGAACATGACCATATTGGTGATTTGTATTTTTCCATCAAACAAACAGACAGCCTTGCTCTTTCCATTCGTCCGGGATACCTGCTCGATAATGGGGCTCTGTTGTACGGACGCTTGGGATATGCCAAAACTACCTTTGCAAACACAGTGAGAGCTGTGGATGATGTAACAAGTATTGCCTACACCGTTAATGATGACAAATCAATGGACGGTTTTAGATTGGGTCTTGGAAATGATATTCCAATGGGAAACAATCTCTTTTTACGTATGGACTACGCGTATACCGATTATAAAAAATACTCGATTCCTGTCTATAACAGTGGCGGTACACTCATACATGATGATATCGCTGATATGAGCAGCGGTACGTTCAAAATGGGTCTTGGATGGAATTTTGGCGGCAGCGATGAACCTAGAAAAGTTGCCTATGTCGATCCTAAATATTTGGATGGAATGTACGTCGGTGCCATGATAGGACATGGAGTCATCAATTCGCAAATGAACGCAATTCAAAAATTAGGTGACGTAAATCAATCTACTTTACTTGCAAATTTCGGTAATGAAGGATTCACCGGAGGAGCATTCCTAGGTTATGGTCAAACATTTGGTCAGTGGTATATCGGTGCTGAACTAGAGGCAGAAGCTGCAACATTCGGATGGCACCATGATCGAACGGTAAGTGGCACTGGCGGGCGTGATTTCTACGTCCATAAAAAAGGCGGATTTGGCGAGAGCGTCCGTCTGGGCTATGTCCTAAAAAATGGTTCGATGTTTTATGGACGCGTTGGCCGTGTCGATACCAAATTTAATTCTATCTATGAGCGAGGGGCTGCGAGCGGCAGTCCAAAATACATCGATCAAGACAATAATCTGCAAGGAGTCCGTATCGGGTTAGGAACAGAGGTTCCATTGAACAAATCACTCTTTATGCGGATGGATTACAGTTACACCAACTATGAGTCATATACCTTCCAAACAGGTCATGCAACGGCTCCTGACCTTGTTACCTACAACAACGATGAAAGCATGTTTCGCCTAGGATTTGGTTACCATTTCTAAGCATTTTTAAAGCGTATATCACGCTTTAAAAACTTTCTTTTTCTTCTTTATAAAATCTCATTTTTATCTCATTCCATTGCTGTAGAATTTTCTCATACAAATAAAAAAGGAGTTGTCCATGGCAACACATTCATCATTCATTACAAAAGTTATTACTGCAGGTAGTTTCGTAGTTGCGGCGGCGTTAATTGCACCAGCTTCTCTAGGTTTTCATGGTTTTTCAACGAATGCGTTCGCAGAAGATGACGGCAGTCATGAGGGTGGTACATCAGGGCATAAGGGTACCAAGGGCGGATCGGATAAAGGTAAAGGAACCGATAGCGGACACGGCAGTAAAAAAGATACTGTTTCCAAAGGCCAAGGCGGACCGGATGCATCAAGTGACGGGAAAGGTCCAAAAGCTGGTTCAGGCGGTACAGGCGGTACCAAACCTGTATGGGCATCAGAAGGTATTCCTGTAGGTGATTACGGTCGTTTGAATGTCGCTCGTGCACCTCAGAACACTCGTGATCAGGCATTAGCTGAAGCGCTCAAAACTATTACAGACTGGACTTTGTATACTGGAACTTTAGAAGCAGCAGAACTTGCTATCTATAATAGCAATAATCCAGCAACACCGATCGTACGCGTTGATTCTCCGACACAAAGTCTTGCTCTCTATCAAGCAGTTTTAAGAGATGGTTCGATTCCGGCTATCGGAGGCGGTTCTACGTTTGTACAAGCGGCTATTTTCCTGGCAAGTGCGGCGGATAAATCAAAAGTTCTCGATCCGAACGCCGTAACTGCAATGAATACTATTTTGGGTGTTAAAAGTCCAGGAACAGGTACAGAAGCAGAAAATGATTTGGCATTATACATTGCTGCAGAAAAGATTCGCCTAGCGATTCAAACTGCACACGACGAGTAAATATATATGCCGGTTTTCCGGCATATACCTTTTTCACAGTCTTCTATAATTATTTCTTTTTGTTATCCCCTTTCAAACTCATACCCTCAATAAAAATAATCATTTTTAACTCATTTTCTTTTGTTACGATAAATAAATCAAATATCAAGGAGTTATTATGTCATCAAAAATCATTGTCATATCAGACATGCAGCGTTTCAAAACTTTCAGCGTCAAAAAAGATCCGCTAGGCAGAGAGTCTGTCGAGTTGCTAGAGAATATTGAAAGTCTCAGTGCCCATCAGAGTCTGGGTGAAAAAATGTCAGACAGACAGGGTAATTTTCAAGGTGTAGGAGCCAGCGGAAAAGGCGAAGATCATAATGTTGTCCTCGAAGAGGAGCATCGACGCATCAAAGAAATAGCCCAACAAGTTTCAAACTCACTGCAAAAACATAAGCACGATTCATGGTATTTTGCAGCGCCAAAAGCGATCAACAATCAGATTGTTGCCCATTTTAATCCAACGATACAAAAAAACATGGCCATAAACTTACATGCAGATTTAACTAAAATACCGGATGATCAATTATTGGAACATTTTAAAAAATAACATACATTAGAGAGGCGGAGGGAGCACAATGTCATCTGTTGCATGGTTATCTACGAAACTCGGGGACGGCAGGATCGCATGTGAAGCGTGCAACCAACATTGCAAGCTTTCAGAGGGAGAATATGGGATTTGCGGTATTCGACAAGTCGTAGACGGTGAACTTCATCTGCTCACATACGGACTTGCAGCAGCTGTGAATGTTGATCCGGTTGAAAAAAAGCCAATGTTTCACTTTTTACCTGGGTCACAAGTGTTTTCATTTGGGACGGTCGGATGCAACTTTTCATGTAAATTTTGCCAAAATGCCGATATTTCCCAATATCCAAAAGAACACAATCATGAGATAATTGGGCACCCTCTTTCGCCACAACGCGCAGTTTCTAAAGCACTTGAATACGGCTGTGAAAGTATCGCTTATACCTACAACGAACCTGTTGTTTTTTTCGAGTACACGTACGATACTGCTAAACTCGCACATGAAGCGGGATTGAAAAACATCTATGTGACGAGCGGCTATGAAACCCACAAAGCCATTGATACCATAGCCCCCTATCTGGACGGGATGAATATTGATATTAAAGGATATAGCCAATCCTTTTACAAGGACATATGCGGCGGCTCGCTTAAACCGGTGCTCGATACGATCGAGTATGCGCATAAAAAAGGCATATGGATAGAAACAACCACCCTGCTCATACCTGGATATAACGATTCAGATGAAGAGATACGTGCAATTGCACAGTTTCAAGCCGATCTCGATCCGACGATGCCGTGGCATATCAGCGCCTTTCATCCTATGTATAAAATGATGGATGTCCCTTATACGCCTCCATCAACGCTGCGTCGAGCCTATGACATAGGCAAAGATGTCGGGTTAAAATATGTCTATGTCGGCAACATTGACGACGAAGCGAGAGAATCAACCTATTGCCCCGGATGCGGGAAACTGGTTATCGATCGGCACGGGCATATCGGTCAATATGTGACCAACCATTTAATCGATAAAAACAGCTGCCCCTCATGCGGTTATAAACTTCATGGGGTTTGGCAGTAATAACCTAAAAACAAGGATCAAATATGGACTCGCAACATGAATTAAATTTCAGCTATTTTGAGAAAATGCTAACAGCTGAAAAAGAAAAAGTCATTGCAAATATAGATTCTCTAAAGGCGGAAGTCAACGCATTGGGAGTTGAAGATGAGATCGATGACATTGCAGATATGGCAGAGCTGCATATCGATAACACGTTAGATCAAATGCTGCTGCAACGTCTTGAAAAAGAATTGGTGGAGATTGATGCAGCATTGGCGCGTATTCAAGCTGGAGTTTATGGTATCTGTGAAAAAACAGGTAAAAAAATACCTATTGAACGGTTGTTGGCAAATCCCTCGGCTAGATTCATTCTAAACGTTTAAACGTAGCTCAAATATTGATACACCATGATGCACAGTAACCAAGAACTTGTTGATTATATGATTGCTGCGGGTGTCCTTTACACTCCTGCATTGATTATCGCCTTTAGACGATGTGACCGTATGCTTTTTGTACCTGAGGAATTGTACACTGAGACGTATGGTGATTATCCTCTGTCTATCGGTATGGGACAAACTATTTCTCAGCCAACGACTGTTGCCATCATGCTTGAGCTACTGCATCCACAAGCTGGCAACCGAGTCTTAGACATTGGCTCAGGCTCAGGATGGACAACGGCACTTTTAGCTTCGATCGTTGGGGATGAAGGCTTTGTGGAAGGTATTGAGCGTATTCCTTCTCTAGTTGAATACGGCAGAAACAGTTTGACAAGGGCTCATGTTCACAATGCTTCAATAGAGTTTGCAGACCCTCACATCTTAGGCAAACCGGGGCATCTTTATGATCGTATTCTCGTTTCTGCAAGTGCGGATGAGATGCCAAACAGCCTGCTTGCACAGCTCAAGCCTGGAGGAATCATGGTGATCCCTATTTTAGAAAGTGTCTGGCGTATTAAAAAAGATGCGGATGGGAAGATTCACAACGATGAACTGCCCGGATTTCGTTTTGTTCCACTTATCACCTCTAATTAAAAAATCTGAAGGTTCCCCTGATAACATTATGTATCCTACATACAAAGATGCACTATGAGTTCAAAGATAGATGAAATTTTTAACGCGATTCGTGTTCTCGAAGAGAACTTAAAAAAAGAGCTCGAGCAAGAGGAAGAGAAGATTTCCGCTGATTTACTCACTGCTCAAAAAAAATTCAAAGAGGGTTTACTTCACTATTTTGCGCGTACTCCACTTCTTCATGTACTAACTGCTCCGATCATCTATGTCGGTATTATCCCTGCATTTATTTTGGAATTTTTCTTGTTTTTCTATCAAATGATCAATTTTCGGGTCTATAAGATTGCTCCCGTGATCCGCAAGGACTATTTCGTCTTTGACCGTACGAGTTTGGATTTTCTGAACATTATTGAAAAAATAAACTGCTTCTACTGTTCCTACTTTAGCGGTCTTTTACAGTATACGACGGAAATAGTGGGACTTACGGAGCAGTTTTGGTGTCCGATACGACACGCGCGTAAACTTCGCAGCCACCATGCGCATTATGCAAAATTTACCCCCTATGGGGATGGGAAACGCTACCGTGAAGAACTACCGAAACTTCGCCATGATTTGCAAAAAATCTGATCTAGATATTCAATTTATAACCTATGCCATTATGCGTTGAGATGATCGCGGGATACGTCTTGTCACGTATCGCATGAATCAATGCACGAAGCGCCCCGCTGCTCATCGAACTGTCCTGCCAGACTTCCCTCTCTATCTCATCGTAGGTGACGATCTGCTTTTTATGTTTTATCAAAAGCTCGAGCAGCAGATACTCTTTTTTGGTCAATTGAACATCTGCATCATCGAGAGTATGAATAGATTTGTTAATTGGGTCATACGTAAAATCCATGCCCAGGTCATTATCGATCAAAATTGCAGGAAGTGGCGCTAATGATTTCGTAAACGCTACCTTTAGAGCATTTAGCAGCTCATCTTTCTTCAACGGCTTGATCAGATAACGTGTCGTGTCCAAGCTGATCGCATCGAGTAAAATATCTTTATCGGAATTATCCGCTGTAATGATGATAGGAGCAACAATCTCCTTATAACGCAAAAATCGGATAAAAGTCATTCTCTCTTTTTGATGCAAATCCAGATCAATCAAAATTATGTTGATTGTATGATGCCGAAAGAGTTCATTTGTCTCACCGATACTTCCTGCTTCCAATACATTTAACCCGAGCTTTCGCATCATCTGTGCATTCTCTTCGCGGTATCGATCATCGCTTTCGATGTATAGAATTGTTAAGTCTTTAAGCGTTTTCATTTTTGTCATTCATTATAATATGCATAAAATTCTCAATTTGTTATTAAATATCAACGATGCACGAGTATAACATTAAAAGCTCATATAAAACTCACAAATATCTAATAACGCACTGCTAGAATCTGCTCAGTAAAATGAGTCCAAATATTATCATCTAAATAGAAGAAAGATTGGTCATGACAACATTGCAAGAAATCACAGTTCTTTATGTCGAATCTGATTCTGATATTCGAAAATCAACTGCAAATATTATCCGTCAAAATGGGATGAGGGTTTTGTCAACCGATACCTCTTTGAACGCCTATGATATCTTTAGAACCCATAAAATCGACATCATCATCATTGACTGCAAATCACCCCATGACAATGGATTGGATTTTGTTCGCCACCTTCGGCAAAAAAAACTTTTCATCCCGGTCATCCTTACTACCACGGAGACTGATGAACAGCTTTTATTTGAAGCCATCAATTTGGATATCTCACGTTGTATTCTTAAACCCTATTCAGAAGATGATTTAGTTGAAGCCCTAAAAATAGCCGCTAAGAGAGTCCTCATCTGTCATCCGTTATCGCCCAATGACCTGCACGACGGATTTACCTACGACCCAATCAATAAATCAATTGCCAATCCCGATGGAACAACCATTCAACTTTCCAAAAAAGAGTATTTAATTATCGAACTTTTATTGCATAACAGAGGGCAGATAATCCCCTATAACCTCATAGAAGGCAGTGTTTGGGAGGACAAGGCCATGAGTATGGATGCACTGCGTACTCTCGTAGGCGGCATTCGTAAAAAAACCTATCCCACCATCATTTCAAACCATAACGGTACAGGTTACAAAATAGAGTGACATTTGTTTTTGTTATTTTATAATAATTTCAGTTTATACTTGCTATCATTTTCAAAATTTTAGTAAGCAGGAGGTATATATGTCAACGCATTTGGACACAACGGTTCTTTATATCCAAAATGAATCTAATTGCGTTATTGATACGGTCCCTTTTATGAAAAGAAATGGTTTAAAGCTTCTTGAAACTACGTGTTTCGAAACGGCGTGCGAGATGTTTAGCCATCATAAAATTGATATTATTCTCATTGAATTGGAATTGGAAAGTAAGTGTGGATTGGAATTTATCCAATGTTTGCGTGAAAAAAATATCTTAACTCCTGCTATTATCACGACGAATGATCTTCATAAAATACCTTTTATGGAGGCACTGAATTTAGAGATTTCGAGTTGTCTACTTCATCCTTATAAAGAGGAAGATTTGCTTCATGCTTTAAAACAAGCTGCGATAAAAGCAGGAGTATGCCATCCACTCTCCTATACAGATCTTAATATGGGATTTTCCTACGATCCACTCAACAAAAAGATCATTTCCGCCAACGGAGAAACAATAAAACTTTGCAATAAAGAAATCATCCTCATCGAGCTGCTGTTGCAAAACAAGGAACACATTACAAGCTACGAGATGATAGAAACCATAGTATGGAGAGATGATTTTATGAGCATTGATTCACTGCGTACGCTAATCCGTGGTATTCGTAAAAAAACGTATCCGAACATCATCACAAACCACAACAGCATCGGCTATAAAATAGATTTATAGATCCGTTCACAGATACTTATACAGAACAAACGGTTTGCATTTTGTATTTTGAAAGTTCTTTACCCTTGGTATCGATCACATGGACGGCACAGGCCAAACAGGGGTCGAACGAATGAATGACCCGTAATACTTCCAGCGGACGTGCGTGATCGGAGAGTTTGATTCCGATAAGAGCCTCTTCATAGGGCCCGCGTATTCCTGATGCATCTTTGGGCGATGCATTCCATGTTGTGGGTGCTACCACCTGATAATTGGCGACTTTGCCTTCTTCGATACGGACAAAATGGCTTAAAATCCCTCTGGGAACTTCAAAAATACCTGCCCCCTTGGAAGTTGTCGGCAACTCTTCAAAAACATACTTGGTCCAGGTTGTTTCATCGTAGTATTTGATGTTTTCGATCAATTCACTCATGAAATCAAACAGATAGTCGCAGCACAGCTGTGCCTCGACGGCACGAGCAGCATTGCGCCCGACACTCGAAGAAAAATCGATCAACTTCATCCCCGTCTCATTCATGAAACGGTCCATATACGGTTTAATCACCGTAGAGTTTTTGACAACCCCCATGATCATACGTGCAACGGGACCTACTTCCATCACTTTGCCCTCATAGCGCGGCGCTTTTACCCAGCTGTATTTTCCCTCAGATTTAAGCGTCCCATCGTCATTTAAATCGGTATAAAATGGGACGCTCTCTCCATCGTATGGAGAAGTCGCAGAATTATTCTCATACCACGATCGCGATGCCTCTTCCGTAATTTTATCGGGATCAAATACTTGCACCGCATCAAAATCGTGCCCAGTTATGACACCGCCAACAAAAAGCTGCTCTTTGTTATGGAAACGATATCCGCCGCAACACAAAAAGTTCCCGCTACCACGCCCCTCTCCACATGCTATGGATTCTCCATAGGCTTTGACAACCATTTTCATATCTGGAATATACGCACGTTCCAAAAACTCTCGTACCTCTTTGATAATAAACATGAAATCATTGAGCCTTTGAGGATTGAGCATATCCGCAACACTCGTCACCCCTCCAACGACCAAATTTTGAGGATGAGGTGTCTTACCCGCAAAAATAGCGATTGCTTTGGAAATATCATGTTGTATCCGCAGAGCTTCGAGATAATGGTTCATATGGATTAGATTCTCTTCGGGAGTGAGTCGATAGGCTTCATGCCCCCAATAGCCGTTTGAAAACAGCCCCAATCGCCCCGCTTTGACAAAACTGCCTAGCTTCTCTTTGACACTTTCTAGATGTCCCTCAGAACTTCGGTACGGGTTTTCATGATACTGTTGGGCCATTTTGACCGCTTTAGAACAATCAGCCTCCAGCGCACTGGTAATATCCACAAAATCAAGAGAATGCAGATGGTAGTAGTGAATGATATGATCTTGTACAAACAGGGCCAACGTGACAAGATTACGGATAATCTCAGCATTTTTTGGAATGGTGAGTGAGTATGCGTCTTCAACCGCACTGATGGAAGCACGATAATGGACATTCGTACACACTCCGCAAATGCGCTGAGCGATCAATCCTACATCTCTGGGATCACGCCCTTTGAGTATGATCTCTATGCCTCGAAAAAGCTGTCCTGAAGCCCATGCTTCGGTAACGATATTATCCTCATTCACCTCTACTTCGATGCGCAGGTGTCCCTCGATACGGGTAACAGGATCAATGACTATTTTACGGTTACTCATTGGGGTTCCTTTGACAGCGGTCTATGGTTGGCGTACTGATCAAACGCTATTTTTCCGGCACCGCAGGCGAAACATCCATGACCTGCTTGTACGGGCCAACTGGTCCCCTCATTAAACTTTACCTGCGAGCAATTCATCTGCGCATAAGGTCCTTTGCATCCCATCATAAACAAACACCATCCCTTCTTAGCCCCTTCATCTCCCCATTCGAGGACAAATTCACCCAGATCAAAATGACCGCGTCGCTCGCAGTTGTCATGGACTCTAGCTGCGTACGCCCATAACGGACGATTTTTCTCATCGAGTTTTGGGAATTCTTCAAACATCATAAAATGTAGCAGTGTCCCCACGATATTGATCGGATTGACAGGACATCCCGGCAGATTGATAATATCACTTCTTCCCAATGCTTCGGATACACCCACAGCCCCAGTCGGATTAGGTGCCGCCGCAACGACACCTCCATCAAACGCACATGATCCTACCGCAATAACTGCCGCCGCATTTTGTGCCACACGTTTCAACAGCGCATGCCCTGTTTCCCCTTTGGTACCGATACGCAAAAACTTGCCATCAAGCCCAAGAGGTACTGCTCCCTCGACAATAAGTACGTATTTTCCATTATCATATTTAATAATATCATCCAGTACGGTTTCTGACTGCTCGCCTGAACCTGCCATCAGTAACTCATGGTAATCCAGCGAGATGTATTTGAGAATCAAATCATCGATTTTTGGATGTGATGATTTGATAAACCCCTCTGAATTTCCGCTGCAATCGGCGAGTTCTAGCCAAATTATCGGAATCTTATTGAGCTGTGTCACCCCTTCTTTGACCACGTCCTCGTATCCTGGATGCAAGTTCATCGTTGCGGTGATCATCGAGACCCATTTGTTAAATTCCTGACGCATATCAAACGATTCCATCGCCTCTTCCAAATTCTCAAAACTGAGCTGATTTTTGGGATGGATTGTATTGTACTTTTCTATGCGCGAATGTACCAGTGCCAACTCGGCTTCTTGTTTCTGGGCTTCTCGTTGTTTATGCAACTGTTGCGATGCCTGTTCGTCGACCGGTGTTGCTGCGATCAATGCCGCGATGTCTTGCTTACAGCGTCCGCATACCCGCCCTGCTTGAGTATACGGCTTCAGCTCTCCAAATGAGGTGATGGCATTGAGTTTGATAATATCGATGAGCTCATCTTCGTAAACACTCTCACAGCTACAGACAAGCCGTCCTTTACCGCTGTGCAGCCGGTTGGAATACAAATAGGCCGCATCAATGGGTTCATCTATTTGGATAAGACGCTTAAGGTGGATTAGATCAATGTTGGTATTGATTCCGATAAAGCGTTTGAGTCTGTCATGATTGACGATGTACTGATCGATCCGATTTTCATGGGTTATCAAAATGGTTTCATTGTCAGTATCTTTGGGGTTATAACTGGGTGAACAAACATCAGCAAAGAGAAAAGATCCAACTTTTAAACCATCAATCGATACGTCCTGTTCAAATTTTTTCTTTTCTTGTCCTAACATAGAGACAACGGCAATCTCCGCTTGCAAGGTGCACTCTTTGACTCGTCCGGCTATAAAACCGCTGCTTCGTAGCTGTGCTGCTTCTCCCACACAATAAATATCGGGATTGGAAGTACACATACTGTCGTCCACCAAAATACCTTTGTCACACTCAATCGCTTCGCGTGCAAAGTCAATATGAGGATCAATTCCGACACCAAAGATCAAAAAAGGATTTTCAATGACTCTATGCCGTGTCTGTATCTGTGTGATGACATTATCATGAATGGTCTTATCCATGATCTCATCGTTAAATTCGATATGTATACGGGGATCCTGCTCAAAGATTCCCTGCAATAAGGAAATCCCTTCCCGACTTAGATCCTGTGAGTAGAGATACTCTTTTCGAGCCAGCAATGTGATTGATTGGGGTGAGGGGCTGCGCATAAGCGTGTCCAGCAATTCCAGACCAATCGGTCCGACGCCCACAATTACGACATTTTTACCCACTATCCCCTGCGCTATTTTCTCACTGTCTTTTTCGCTTCGAAACGTCGAAGCATTGCTGACCCCTTCAATATCAAACAGCGTTTTAGGGGTTGATCCGGTCGCGATGATCAGCTTGTCATACGCGAATGCGGCATGCTCGCTCAAAATACGTTTTGCCGAAACATCGATGGCGGTAATGGTCTCATTGAGTTCCAGACGTACTTTTGGGTTAAGCTCGAGCGTGATCGATTCAACACACTGGCTTTTATCCACAAGGGCACACAGATGAATACGATCGTAGGGAGGGTGTGTCTCATCCGATACGATAACCACTTCAGATGTGGGAGATTTTTGCAACAAGGTATTGGCAAGATATACCGCTGATATTCCGCCGCCAACGATCACGATCCGCATTGCTTCCCCTTTTTTGTACGAGTCATTATTATGACATAAAGTTCTTCATTAGGTTATAATTACGAAAATAATTTAAGGCTTTTAACTCATGGCAAAATTCCCGACTCTTTTACAACAATTCCGTTCTTTTTGTTTTCAAAACAACGCCACCGATTTTGAAGAGGCTGTTAAATATTTCGCTGTATTTGGCGGAATGGGCTGGGCGGTAGATATGAGTAAATCATTGGACGAGCTGATCGAAGAAAAAGTGTTGAAAAATTACCGCTACATTCATGGCGACATTGCGAAGATCACACAAAGCAATCAAACCCATCATGCACTGCTGAGTGCTTTGGCTGTAGGTGATCGTAGGGAGTTTTCTGCCTTTAAACGAGCCGATGCCGTACGCGAAGATGGGAGAGCTTCTATCAAGTTTTTGATTGACAATGGACTCATAATCCGCGATGTATCCCAAGACCAGCCTGTTAATGAAAATGAAGTCGTTTCTGACAAGTACCATTTCACCCTCCCCTTCATGCGATTTTGGTTCTCTTCAATCTCTCCTTATTACAAAGGAATCAAAGAAGGTGACTATGCAGAAGTAAAAGAACGCTGGGGACATCTTCAGTATGAGTTTACCGATCTTATTTACGATCAATTGGTTATGGAGTTGGTAAAACTCGATTTCCCCAATGATCCTATAGAGAAAATTGGCTCTTACTGGGACACAAAAACTGACATTGATATTTTGGCCAGAACAAAATCGGGCAAAATCGTTGCAGGTGCATGCAAGTATTCAAAAGCAAAAGCCAATAAAAGTGAACTTACCAAGCTCAAAGAGAAATGCGAACAAGCACAAATTGACGTCAATGTTTTTGTAATATTTTCAAAAAGCGGCTTCTCCAGCGAACTAAAAAAGGAAAAGGGAGAAGCCGTGCGACTCATGTCTCTCAAAAATCTCTCCTATTTGATGGACAACCTCAAACCAAAAGACCTCCTCGTCAACACCAATAAAAAATACTAAATGTTTTAAAGCGCAGATTGTCCGTAAATATGGACATCACGCTGTGGGTATGGGATTGTAAGCTTGGCCTCATTTAACGCTTTATAAACCGCTAGATTGACCTCATATTGCATCTTAAAATAACTTCTTGTCGGAACCCAGTAGCGCATCCCTATCTCAACTGCATTGTCACCGAATTTTTCAATCCCGACAATGGATTTATTATCAACCGATACATTTTCAAAATTATCTATAACATTTTTGATGAGGGTAATCGCTTTTTCAATATCATCACTGTACGAAATCCCTACACGCGACTCCACAATCCTATATTTAGAAGAGTTGACGATTACTTCTCCGATCATATTTTTGTTCGGTACGGTAATAAGCTCTTCATCTTCGGTTCGCAGCGTTGTGTAGGCAAGCTTGATCTCTTCGACTTCACCATAGATATTGTTGATCAAAATGGTATCCCCGATTTTAAACGGGCGGCTGATGACGAGCGAAATACCGGCGGCAAAATTGGCAACACTGCCTTGAATCGCCAAGCCAGCCGTCAAAAATATAGCACCGATAGCCGCGATAAATGGCGCAACAGAAATTCCCAATTTTCCAATAGCAACAACTATCATAGCCCCCAATACCAATATTCTGACGGCATTAGCGGCAAATTTTCCAAGAGTAACGTCAAAGTCATGGTTGTTGAAGAATTTGATCAACAGATTGTATATGTATTTTGACAAAAACCATCCAATCAGGATGATGAGTAACGCCCCTATTATTTGAAAACTGTAATTGGCTAGAAATTCAATCGTCTGATTGTAAAATTCTTGTATATAATCTAGCTCTTGGGTCATAATGGTTCCTCTGTAAAATTTATTCGGTTCGATTTAAGATTTTTTGTTTTTCAGCATCAAACTCATCTTGAGAGATAGCTCCCGCGTCTAAAAGTTCTTTTATTTTTGCCAGCTGATCATATTTTTGATTCAAATCTTCTTGAATCACATCATTAGCGCGCTTCATTGATTTACCGACCAATAAATAGAGCAATACCCCTATAAACGGTAAAAAGAAAACAACCAAAAGCCATATAACCTGCATGAAGTCTTCTTGAAATTTTGAAGTAATAATATCGATCAGTGCCCATACCCAAAGTACAAAAATACCAAAGATCATTGCGTATATAAATAATCCCAATCCAAGCATCATTTCCATGAGAATCCTTTATTTGTTAGTTTTCTATCCTACAGTATAGTAACAAAATTCTTATTAACAGTAGACATACTCTAAGCTATAATTCCGATATTAAGTTAATACAACACATAGGAAACATAATGGATAAAAGCGTGCTGTCTTCGCAGGATACTGAAGCCCTTATTTCGAGGGCTTCATCACATTTGAGTGATCTTTTGAACACGGTATTTACGCACACGAATCAAGAACGTGCAGTCGTGGTGTATGATACGAATTGCAGGTTGTCTAATATATTGGCAGAAGCGTACAAGTGCTCTTTGCCTGATGCAATATTAATCGATTTTCATCAGCGTACGCCTGAAGAGATACTAACAATATTTGGGGAATTAAAAGCATATGATTTTGTGGCGCTGGTTCAGTCCACTAGTTTTCGTCTGAATGAATTTCGCATGCGCGTCGAGTTATTTAAGCGTAAAATTAAAGTGATAGAGCATCCGCATCTTAGCCGTATGTCTGATGATGAGGCGCCCTACTATATTGATGCTTTGGCGTATGATTCTGACTATTACCGTGGTGTTGGGCGTGCGCTAAAAGCCAAAATTGATACCGCACCCTCAGGTGTCTTGGACAGCGGCGGAGAACTTTTGATCTATTCAACCCCTTTTGAATCCGCAAAACTCAATATCGGAGATTACTCAGAAATGACCAATATAGGCGGTCAATTTCCGCTGGGTGAAGTCTTTACCGAAGCACAAGATTTGACTGCACTCAATGGACGCGTTAAAATCTTTAGTTTCGGCGATGTCACCTACAAACTCAATTATCCACAAACACCCATAACTTTGATCGTGGCCGAGGGGCAAGTCGTGGAATGTGAAAATTCAACTCCGGCATTTGACCAAATACTTTCCAATATACGCAGAGATGAAGGGGGGGTTGTTTGGATTCGGGAACTGGGTCTTGGACTTAACAGAGCCTTTAGCAAGACGCGTACGGTTGCCGACACAGGTACCTATGAGCGTATGTGCGGGGTGCATCTGTCATTAGGGGCCAAGCACGGCATCTATGGTAAACC
This sequence comes from Sulfuricurvum sp., assembly GCA_041661985.1. GTDB lineage: Bacteria > Campylobacterota > Campylobacteria > Campylobacterales > Sulfurimonadaceae > Sulfuricurvum. The sequence continues at coordinate 342,208 of JBAZTK010000002.1, forward strand.
TGGCTTTAAACGCAGGGATGGAAGATACCACGTCGATGTTTTTGTTGATACCCACACCTTTACCCTTGGAAATGAAGTCGTTTATAAAGATGGTGCTTGGATTGTCTGAACTTAAGATAGATTAATAACTGCCCTCGCCTACGGCAATCACATAATTGTCATCCACTTCAATAGCCGTAAATGAATGTTGTCCGCAGAAGCTTTCATTCATCTCCTGTGCCCACGCACGTGCTATGCGCATTGCATTTTCTTTGTCATCTAACGTCTTGATTTGAGGCATTTGTTTTCGTCTTGCGCATGCGCATAGTTTTTCAACAACAACATGATGATCCATAATCTCTCCTTTACTTACAGCCACAGCCGCCACCGACCATACCGATAACAAAATTGTCGTCCACTTCCACGAGCTGAAATTCGTGTTTACCACAGAAACCGCACCCATTCATTTGTGATAACAATCCCTCTCCTGCTCCAAGAGCTTCATCTTTGGTACCATAGGTGGCAATTTGAGCTAACCCCTCTTTTTTCGCACAGCTGCACAATTTTTCAATGACTACGTGATGTTCCATACTCTTTCTCCAATGGTGATTTGAAGAATTATTGCATATGGTGTTCTAGCTTTTTATCATCACTCGATTTCTCCCTTGCTCCTTAGCCGTATAAAGTTGATCATCCGCTTCTTTATAAAGTTCATCGCATGACATCTTTGAATCAGGATCAAATACCGCGATTCCGATCGAAACCGTCACATACTTAACGGCACTGTTCTTTTCATGGACAATGGCTAATGCTTCTATTGCCTTTCGAATTCGATTTCCAAGATCAAAATATTCTTCAACACTCATATCGCTGAAAACAATGCCAAACTCTTCGCCTCCCAGTCGAAATGCATACTCACCACTACGAGAAGTATAAAATTTAAGAACTTCGGCAACTTGATTTAAAACTGTGTCTCCAGCCTGATGTCCGTAAGTGTCGTTGTAAAGTTTAAAATTATCCACGTCTACCATCATCAATGCCATACTGCTGCGGTGACGTTTGACACGGTTTATCTCTTCTTGAATCGTTTTAATATAATTGCGCCGATTGTACAAACCGGTCATTGAATCGGTAATTGCCAGTTCCTCGATTGTTTTTTTATCGGTTATATCGTGACGTATTGCTGTATATCCTAGAATTTTCCCCTCTTCAATATTAGGAGATATTACCGTATCAACCCAATAGTAACTGCCATCTGATTTTTTATTTTTTATTTCACCAGACCATGTTTTTCCATCACTTATGGTCGCCCAAAGATTTTTGAAAAGTTCATCCGGCATATCGGGGTGACGAATAATCCGGTGATTTTGACCGACTAATTGCTCTTTCGAATACCCACTTATTTGACAAAAGGCTTTAGAAGCGTAGGTAATAATTCCAAACTCATTCGTTTGAGACGTTATTATATTTTCATCAACAATGGCAATATATTCTTGTAGGCTATGCGTTTTAGCTTCAATTCGTCCTTCCAATGTACGGTTAAAATCTTCTATCTCACTTTTTTGGGTGGTTAATGCACTGTTGGTTTCCTTTAACTGCACCATTCTTAGTTTGATTTCATTCGCCATTTTCTCAAAGGCATCGGTAAGCAATTGCCATTCGTGATCATATTGGCTATTGTTAATCTCAATATCATAGTTGCCGTTAGAAATCAAAATAGCATTACGACTCAACTCTTGAATCGGTTTTGCGAAAGATCGTATTGCAACAATAAGCATACCAAAAACGACAACAACACCAATGAAAAATAATAACAGCAATGATCTGGTTTGCTTGTACCAATCATGCAAGAGTTCATTTTCGTCAATTTTAATTATCATGCCACAGCGAAGATCCTTTTGATACCCCCATGCAACGACGGCATTGTCTCCCGTTTGATCAATCATGTATTTTTCCCCCTCTCCACCATGAAGCGCTTCATGGATCGGATAATCACGAGGTAATTTTAAAAATGTATACGGCGGTATTTTGGTATGACGAGTAGCAAACATACTCATAGGCTTTGCATTTCGTAAAACGAGAGTCAGCACTTCACCGGTTTCCCCCAGTTCACTGGCATCATTGACAACGGATTGAATCACTTTATTGTCAATTTGGACAGCGAGGATAGCGATAATTTTCCCTTGCTTCACAATCGGTTCGGCGATAAAAGCAGCATGATCATGGCTAGGTTCATAATAATTAAAATCGGAAAGATAAGGCTTCGAATTTTTAAGCGCATCCCTAAAAACACGAGCCAATTGGGTATCACGATACGGTCCGCTTAAAAGATTCGTGTGAAGATCCTTTTCATTTTTTACCGTTAATGCGATATCACCATTCGTCATTATCAAAAAAATATCGTAAAAATGGTTATTGTGTGCAAAAGTCTCTAAATTCCCATCCAAATCATTCGATACCTTGGTCCAAGAGTTAATTTCATCCATATTTTGATGTTGCAAAGCAAAAGAAATGAGTTGTGTCAAATTATTGAGAGCAGCATACCGCCCATCTACATACATGCCAATCGTATTAATCTTATGATGAAGAATTTTTTGAATATAGAATAATCCGTGATCACGAATCGTTCCTCGTACTTGCCATACGATACAAACGAGTAAAAGAAATGATACAAAAGATATAACGCTCAACCAAAGCAGTGTTCGTTTTAGGAGCGTCATTTTTTTCATTAAAATCATTTAATTAACACCTTTATTAATAATATTAGTATCTTTTACCATAATTTAATGATAAATAAATGAGTAATGTTAATAATATAAAATATTTACGAATGTTAATAATAGTGCTATAATTATTGCATAAACGGTGTAGCAAACCATGTAGGAATAATGAAATGGGACATGAATATAGCAATGTGACACATAAAAAAATCGAGCATGCACATCAAGAATGGATAGCCGCTTTAGATGTTGTGAAAGAAGCGATTTTTATGCACGATAAAGAGTTCCGTATTATACGGTGCAACCGGGCATATCAGCGCTATGCTACCCTACCCTTTGATCAAATCATCGGTCAACCCTACTATGAAGTTTTCCCAAAGACTCATACTCCGCTGCCCCATTGTCAACAGAACATGGAAAATAACACGGCAGAAGGTGAAGAAGATGACATACAGGTCGGTGACTCCATTTTCAGCTCGCATGCCTATACCATTAAAGATAAAGATGGCAACTATCTTTATTCGATACATATCCTGGAAAATACCACCAAACGGATGCAAGCAAAACTGAATCTTCGTGAGAGTGAAGAGCGGTACCGCACGCTGTTCGAGACCATGCTCAACGGTTTTGCATACTGCCAAATGGTCTATGAAGAAGGGGTTCCCGTAGATTTCATCTATCTAGACGTCAACAAAGCATTCGAACAGCAAACCGGACTAAAAGATGTAGTCGGAAAACTTGTCAGTGAAGTGATCCCCGGAATCCGCCAATCCGATCCCGAGTTACTGAAAAGATATGGTCGTGTGGCTTCTGGCAGCAAGCCGGAGCAGTTTGAATTCTATGTTCAATCACTTGAAATGTGGTTTTCCACTTCAGTCTATAGTCCAAAACCTGAACACTTCGTGGCCATCTTCGATGTCATCACCGAACGAAAAAAGGCGGAAGAGATGCTGAAGAACGAAGTTCTTCGCCGCCGACTTCTCATGGAAAGTTCTCGTGACGGCATTGCCATCATCAATCAACACCATCAGATAGTGGAAGCCAACGCCCGCTTTGCCGAAATGCTGGGTTATAGACCCGAAGAGATGCTTGGTTTGCACACCTGGGATTATGAAGCGATCATGAGTGAGGCAGAAATTCGGGGAAATTTTCCGGATTTATCCAATGTAAATATGACCATCGAGAGCCGTCATCGCCGCAAGGATGGCACAATGTATGATGTGGAAGTCAGTATCAGCGGCACAATGGTAGGGAATGAGGCGATGGTATTCACGGTCAGCCGCGACATCACCGAACGCAAGCAGGCCGAAGAGTCTCTGCGCCGCGCAAACCGTGCCCTTACGACTCTTTCAGCAGGCAATCTCGCACTGGTACGGGCAACAAACGAGGATATGCTGCTGCAATCCGTCACCAATGTCATTGTGGAAAAGGGGAATTACTCCTTGGCAATAGTCTGCTACGCCGAAAATGATCCGGAAAAGAGCATCACCCCCATGGTATGGTCTGGAACAGAAGATAGCGATTTTGTGGAAGGGTGCCGCATGAGCGACACCGAGCAGGAGCAGTTGCCAATCGCCAGAGCCATCCACAACAAGACGACACAAATTCTGCGTGACATCGCCAGTGAGGCCGAATCCAAACCATGGCGAGATGCCGCTTTGGCTCGCGGCTATGTCTCAAATATCACACTTCCCCTCTATGAGGGCAGCATAGTATTCGGTGCGCTAAGCATCTACGCCTCCGAAGCAAATGCATTTGACAAAGAGGAAATCCGACTGCTTGAAGAGCTGTCCAGCGACCTCGCCTACGGCATTATCACACTTCGTACCCGTGTCGAACACGAGCAGCATGCGATACTTCTGCGGCGCAGTATGGAACAGTCCATCCAAACTATCGCGGCGACACTAGAGGCACGTGACCCCTATACCGCCGGTCATCAGGAGCGCGTGGGAGAACTGGCGACAGCCATCGCACAGGAAATGGGGTTGAGCGAAGAGCAGATACAAGGGATCCACTTTGCCGCCATCATTCACGATTTGGGAAAAATCCATATCCCGGCAGAAATCCTCTCCAAGCCCGGCAAGCTCAGTGACATCGAATTTATGCTCATTAAAACTCATCCGCAAGAAGGATATGACATTTTAAAAGAGGTCCAATTTCCATGGCCGATTGCCGACATCATCTTGCAGCATCATGAAAAACTCGATGGGTCCGGCTATCCCAATGGACTCAAAGGAGAACAAATTCTCCTTGAAGCCAGGATTATCTGCGTTGCCGACGTAGTGGAAGCAATGTCTTCGCACCGCCCCTATCGGCCTGGATTAGGAATCGAGTCGGCAATGGATGAGATCAAAAAGGGTAGAGATAGAGTGTATGATTCTGACGTTGTCGATGCCTGCTTGAAGCTCTTCATGGAAAAAGGGTTTGCATTCGGCGTCCAATCTTTGTGAGAATACAGCTTCACCATTAAAGAATAGAATATTTGAAGAACTCAATTATGATAGCGGAGTTGTCTGAAAAACAAAGTAAAGTTCATCTTTGAGGATATTGAGGTGTTTGATCACATTATCACGACGGGTTTCATCGAGAATAAAATGTTGATCGATTGAGTCGTAAATACGGTCGATGTTGGCATACGCTTCTTGCAATAATTCGGCTTTGATTTTCTCTTGAACAGACATAGTGAAATCTTTTTATGGAAGTATCTCCCAGGAGGGAGAGAAGACCTTAGCGGATAAGGTCGAAGAAGTAGTCAGTTGTTGCGATACCTTTGGTATCTTCATCCAACTGGTCAAGAACTTTGTTCGTGATCCATGTTAGAAGGTTCAACGCACCGTCGTAACCGCTGATTGAATAGCGGTGTAGGTGATGACGATCGAAGATTGGGAATCCGATGTAGATCAACGGAGTCCCTGTGTCGCGCATCAACTCTTTACCGTAGCTGTTACCGATCATGAAATCGACAGGCTCAGTGAAGAGAAGTGAACGCATGTGCCACAAATCTTTTTCAGCCCATACGTGCAAGCTGTCTTTTGCCGGAGAGGTATCAAGCATTGCTCTCATCTCTTCTTCCCAGCCCTTAGGAGCATTGTGGCAAAGAACGTGAGTAGGCTCTGCACCCATCTCTAACAAGAATGATACTGCACCGATTAGGAAGTCAGGATCACCCCAGATAGCGAATTTTTTACCGTGCATATACGGATAGCTGTCTTGCATAGCATCAACCAAACGGCCGCGCTCTACTTTGAGCTTTTGTGGTACTTCTGTACCTGTTAGTTCGGAGAGTTTCATAACAAACTCATCAGTCCCTTTGAGACCTACAGGGTTTGAGAATCCACCTTTATGCTTCCATCGTTTCTCAACCATTTTCATAGTTTTTGATGTAGCGTATTTTTGCAATGAGATCGTTGCACTTGAATTGATACAATCTTTTGCATCATCCAATTTTGTTCCGCCTTGGAACATTTCGTATTGACCTGCAGGCATGTCCCACTGATCAGAATGGTCACCTAACATGATATAGTCGGTTCCGAATGCTTCAACGATCGTTTTTACCGAGCGAAGTGAACCGATATACGTTTCAAATCCTGGGATAATGTTGATACGTTGTTTCTTCTCGCCTTCTTGACCTTCGGTAAGCTGAGACATAATGCCGTGCATCATATTGTCATAACCCGTAATATGGCTACCTACGAATGAAGGTGTGTGTGCAAACGGAATTGGATATTCAGCAGGAAGGAACTCTCCGCCATCTTCTTCTTTTGCAGCAATGATAAACGCCATCAAGTCGTCCCCGATAACTTCTGCCATACAGGTAGTAGAAACCGCGATCATTTTAGGTTTATAAACTGCAGCACAGTTTTTAAGACCCTCTTTCATATTCACCAAACCACCGAATACCGCAGCATCTTCTGTCATAGAGTCAGAAACACATGGTGTAGGCTCTTTGAAGTGACGTGTAAAGTATGAACGGAAATAGGCAACACAACCATGTGAACCATGAACATACGGCATTGTACCTTCAAATCCTAGTGCAACCATTACAGCCCCAAGAGGCTGACATGCTTTTGCAGGATTAACGGTAATAGCTTCACGAGCAAGGTTTTTCTCACGGTAATCCCATGATTCAGTCCATGCTTGAACTTCTGCAACTTTAGCAGGGTTAATTGCAAGCATAGATGATTCGAATTGTTTTTTGTTTGCGAGTACCTCTTGGTACTCAGGGCGTTTAAACAGGTCTTTCCCGTTTACGATTTTTTCTACTTCTTGCATGACCTCAACCTTCCTGTTCCCATGGTGCTTTTGAGTGCGCCCATACTGGTGAATTAATTGCTAAATCCATATCTTGTGCGAAAATCGCAAATCCGTCGTATCCGTGGTATGGACCGCTGTAATCCCATGAGTGCATCTGACGATACGGGAGACCCATTTTTTGGAATACATACTTCTCTTTGATCCCAGAAGCTACTAGGTCAGGCTGAAGTTTTTTAACGAATGCTTCGAGCTCATATTCGTTAACGTCATCATAGATAACCGTTGAACGGAAAATCTCTTCTTTAGTACGTTTGTAGTCGTCATCATGAGCGAACTCATAACCCGTACCGATTACTTCCATACCAAGATCTTCATAGGCTCCGATAACGTGACGAGGACGAAGACCGCCGACGAACAACATAACGGTTTTACCTTCAAGACGTGGCTTGTATTTTGCGATAACCGCATCGATCATCGGTTGATACTTCGCGATCACTTCTTCACATTTTTTCTGTACACTTTCGTCAAAGAACGCCGCGATTTTACGCAGTGACTTAATGGTTTGTGATGGTCCGAAGAAGTTATACTCGATCCAAGGAATCCCGTATTCTTTTTCCATGTGACGGCTGATGTAGTTCATTGAACGGTAGCAGTGAAGCAAGTTCAATTTCACTTTTGGTGTCAATGCCATCTCTTTAAGAGTCGCATCTCCAGACCATTGCGCCACAACACGTAAACCCATCTCTTCAAGAAGGATACGGCTTGACCATGCATCACCACCGATGTTATAGTCTCCGATGATAGCTACATCATAATCCGTTACTGCAACATCACTGATGTCAACATTTACTTTACCATCAAAGATATAGTCACGAACAGTATCGTTAGCAATGTGATGACCCAGTGATTGAGAAACCCCACGGAAACCTTCACAGTTTACAGGTACGATAACTTTGTCGATCTCTACTGCTTTAACTTTGGCAACTGCACCGATATCGTCACCGATCAAACCGATCGGACATTCTGATTGAACCGTGATACCATTATTCAATGGGAAGAGTAATTCGATTTCATCAATACATTTACCCAATTTTTTGTCTCCGCCGAAAACAATGTTGTTTTCTTGGAAATCCGAGCTGAAGTTCATCGTAACAAACGTATCAACACCGGTTACACCAATATAGTAGTTACGACGACCTGCACGGCTGTATTGACCGCATCCGATAGGTCCGTGGCTGATGTGGATCATGTCTTTGACAGGACCCCATACAACCCCTTTTGAACCAGCATATGCACAACCGCGTTGGCTCATAACACCTGGAACGGTTTTCTTGTTTGAGCGGACATCGCCGCACGTTTTTTGATTTTCATCATTTGGAGATCCAACACCGAGGTGCTTTTCACGGTTTTTCGCCGCTTTCTCAGGATACGCTTTTAAGATCTCTTCAATGGCCGCTTTTTGTTTGGCTTCTAGTGATTCTGGTCCCATAATACACCTCTTCCTTACGCGACTTCAATACGGAACTGTTCCATATTATCGAGGTGATGACACAATTTCATTGTTTCGTCATCCGCTGCATCAACACGCTTAGAGATTGCTGACATTTGATAACGGTTCATGTAGATCATGTACTTTTGCAATTTCTCTGGGTTCTCTTCTTTGAAGTAATGAACCATTGCTCTAAACAAAAAAGTATCTTTGTTTGTGTAGCTCAACCACTCTTTATCTCTCTCTTTTGTACCCATCAAAAGTTTGATCTCTTTGACATCACTGATATCAACATCGGCAATTTTTTCTGCAACTAATTCGTCTGGAATGTTATTCCCCATTGAAGCTGGGAAGTGAAAACCTAATACAAACATCTAATCTCCTTTTTCTGTTGTTTTCTTTTCATTATTAACAAGATGTTATTGGTCATTTGCATGACGGCCATTGAAGATTCCTCAAAAGAGGAACCGTTTTATTTACGCTTCTGCCGCTTTACCGACTTGTGACTCATCAACTTCATCTTCAAGACCGAATGCAAGAAGTAACTCTTCAAGCTCGTCCATTGTGATTGGAGTTGGGATGATTTTCATGTCGTTATAAACGATTTTACGAGCAAGCTCTTTGTACTCACGAGCTTGGTCAGAGTATGGGCTGTATTCAACAACCGTCATACGACGAAGTTCAGCATGCTGAACGATGTTGTTACGTGGTACGAAGTGGATCAATTGTGTTCCAAGACGTTGAGCAAGCTCTAGTGCCAAATCGTACTCTTTGTCTGTCATACGAGCATTACATACAAGACCAGCAAGACGAACTCCACCAGTATTTGCGTACTTCAAAATCCCTTTAGAGATATTGTTCGCCGCGTACATCGCCATCATCTCACCAGACATAACGATGTAGATTTCTTGTGCTTTACCTTCACGAATCGGCATAGCGAATCCACCACAAACAACGTCACCAAGAACGTCATAAGAAACGAAATCTAAACCTTCTTCATCGTATGCACCCTCTTCTTCAAGAAAGTTAATCGCAGTAATAACACCACGACCTGCACAACCAACTCCTGGCTCTGGTCCGCCAGACTCTGTACAGTTGATCCAACCGCCTGGAGTTTCTTTATCAAAAAGACCTTTACCCCAAAGACGTGCTTGTTCCATCTCAACATCTTCAATGGTTCCGAGTTCCGCTGCAAGAGACAAAATAGTATCTTGTGCTTTCTCATGAAGAATCAAACGAGTTGAATCCGCTTTTGGATCACAACCAACGATCATAATATTTTTATCGAAATAGTGTGACATTGCTGCCAATGTATTTTGAGATGTGGTAGATTTACCGATCCCGCCTTTTCCGTAGAACGCGATTTGTCGCAAGCTAGCTGCTCCAGCCATGTTATCCCCTTATTTTTGAACTTCATCCTCCTAGATGCAAAGGGTGTTCTATTGTTTTTAGGACATTTTCTAAATTTTCAATGACAAAAAGAGACGATACAGACAAAATTGTAGGAATAGGTTTTGCAGGGGTACAAAACAACTAATATAAGTTGTTCATATATCAGGTTAAGTGCTATATTAGATTTATTAAAGTAGGTAAATGGTAAAATTACATACTTATCACATATTTAATGCTACAGAGGCTGAATGCTACATTTTATTGACTATATCTATTTTTTCTATGGCCTTGCATTTTTTCTTTTCGGCTTTAGTATCCTTCATTACCCAACGGAAAATTCTATTTTTAAATTTACCCGTGAGTTAAAGTATCTTGGAGCTTTTGGTGTTCTTCATGGCATCTCTGAATGGGTGGTGATGTTTAAATCGCTGGAAACGGGGCAGACTAAAGAGTTCCTCAATGCAGCAGATTTTATTTTCATGAGCCTTTCGTATGCAGTACTCCTCTATTTTGCTTTACGTGTTATTTGGAATCGCCCTCTTGCGAGGAAGCTTCTTATTTTTATAATCGTATCGCTTACAGTAATGATGGCCGTGAATATTTTTTCATTTGACAGCGCCAATATTATGATTCGCTACATTCTAGGTGCTCCAGCGATTTTCCTGACCGCTTATATATTTTTTCATCCAGCCTACCTCGTGCAAGGATCATCGCGTCACTCTGTAAAACGTTGTACCTATATCCTGTCAGCCACCTTTTTCATTTACGGTATCCTAGCAGGGCTTATTGTTCCAGCAGGAGCTTTTTTCCCGGCATCAATACTCAATAGTGATACTTTTTACTCTGTAACCGGATTTCCGGTACAGTTCTTTAGAGCCTTATGCGCGATTATGGCAATCTATGCAATCACTCAAATTCTTCAACTTTTCAAGCATGACACCGACTTCCACCTTCTTAAGCTCTCTAAGGCTCTTGAAGAGAGCGGTGATACCGTCGTAATTACGAATACTGACGGAATAATCGAATATGTCAATCGTGCGTTTGAAGAGCAAACAGGATTTTCGGCTCAAGAAGTTATCGGTAAAAATCCCAATATACTCCGCTCAGGCGAACATCACAACGCTTTTTATGAGCAGCTATGGCAAACGATTCTTTCAGGAGAAACGTATCGGGGTGTGGTTACCAATAAACGAAAAAATACAACGTTCTACCATGAATTTAAAACCATCGTTCCGCTGAAGAATAAGAGTGGAAAGCTCAGAAATTTTATCTCTACGGGTAAAGACATCACCTCACGAATCAGCTTTGAACATGATCTGGAAAAAGCTGCGACTACCGATCCCTTAACCGGTGCAGCAAATCGTTTGCAGTGTGACAAGTGGCTCACATCGGCAACCAAACAAGCTCAAATATTTAATACGCCAATTGCTCTCATACTCTTTGATATCGATGACTTTAAAAAAGTCAATGATACCTTTGGGCATAACGCAGGGGACAGTGTACTAAAGCAAATTGCCGACATCGTCCATAGCATGATGCGAAGTAGCGATATCTTCGCACGATGGGGTGGAGAAGAATTTGTTATTTTACAAATGGATACCCCGTTTGAGGGGACTATAGCATTTGCCCAGCGACTCAGAAAAGAGATAGAACACTCACTCTTTAAAGATATCAGTCCAATAACAATCAGTCTGGGTGTAACAAAATACGATGGAACTGAAAGTATCGAATCCTTTATCAAAAAGGCAGATGATGCCATGTATGAAGCAAAAAAAGAAGGTAAAAACAGAGTCGTGGTGGCCAGAGGATAATCAGTCCCTTAGGCTAGTCGATACATCAGTCCCATGTGGCTGACAATAAATCCTTGCTTTTGATAAAACGCAAGGGCATTATAATTTCGATGGTCAGCTCCCAGAGCCAATCGTTTTAATCCTAGTTTTTCAGACTCTGCAATCAATGCTTCGAGTAATAATTTTCCAATTCCTCTACCGCGATACGCTTCATTTACAACGACATCTTCGATGAGTCCGACGTATTCACCCATAGCAGTAGAAATAAGCGTTTGTACGCTTGCCATACCGATGACACAATCATCCTCTTGCGCTACCAATACGATAGCACCGGGTGTATCGAGTAAAAATGTTAATCCTCGAGATTGTTTTTCAAGATCAATGATGAAATCATCTTCAATGGCAAAAAGCTCACACAGTAGATTTGTCATGGCAGAAATATCGTCAGAACAAGCGTAACGAATCTTCATCGTCCAGTTTTCATCCTCTCTAAAATTTCACCCAGTTTGTCATGGCGCAGCTGTATCAATCGTGCAATTTCATCGTAATCAAACTTACCAAAATAGGCCATATCAAAGAGTCTGGTAATAGCTGCACGACAACAGCTCTTATCACACTGGGTAACAAGCTTTTTCGCTTTTTTATAGGGAAGCGAGGTTTCTTGAAACAGTTTGATTGCTTCAGCTACACTCTTGCCGCCACATTCACATATTTGCTGAGCTAAAACTTCTTCTTTGGTAGGCATTGGCGCCTCCTTTACAGAGAATGCTCTGCCTTGTAGCTGTTTGCTTTTTCAACAGCATGGTACAGTTTATCAGCCAATTCTGGCATCTTAACATGATTACTCCAAACCGTATCTTCAACAATATCATGGATTTCAGAAGCAATTTCAATCGCCAAACGTTTAAGTTTTGCTAGCTCTTTTTTGTGTTCTACTTCGGTCATATTCTATCCTTTTCTTTGATTTTTAGGCAGCACATATTTCAATGGATCGGGCTTGATCTTTGCCCAATGCGATCAGACGCTGACCTATTTGTATTTGTACACTGCTTTTGAACCATCCATAGCGTTTGACATACAGTGTTGCATGGGGATAAACACCCATTGCCCACAGATGCTCTTTTAAACTTTCGGACAGATTAACAGAAATAATTCTGCATTTTTTATTTTCACAGCTCTCTAATAAGTTCATGATCTTCCCCTATAATGAAAATGCGTAAATGTTTTCAAACTTAACATTGCGTTCTTTTCCATACGTCATATGTAAAAATGTCCCTTTTTGCTGAAAATGATAGTCTGTATACAGCTCTACCGCTTTTATATTTCCCATCGGAACATCGGCTAATACTTTTTTGAGTCCGCGAAAATACAACACCCCTTGCATCATTTTTTCCGCCTCCTCTTTATGCTGCGATCGACATTGCCATGGACCTAAATAGACCCCTCTTGTATTAATAACGCTGGAATGTTGAAATGAGTTTGGAAGAGCAAATTTCAGCGAGCTGTTACGCTCCATCTCATCGAGCATAAAATTCATACGGTTTTCACCAAATGTCTCTAAATCAATCTTACGGATGATTGCATCGAAATTCCCCCCATCCAACTCTTTGGCCTGAGCATTGGTAAAACTAAAAGGAGGGACTTTTCCAACATTTAAAAATCGCCCTACTTCCATCACCGATTTAAAACCACTCTTCTCAAAAAAACTTTTAAGTTGAGGATTGGCGTGCAGATAAATGGTTTCATGCTCTTCTTTGAGAACACCAAAAAGTGTATTAAACAATCGTGTACCAATCCCCTGCTTTTGATACGTCGGCTTTACCATAAAATATTTAATCATCGCAGAGTATTCAAACTCGATAGCCAGCACTGCCCCCACAAGTACACCCTCATCATAGGCGCCATAACACAGATGCGGTGCGTGCATCATCATCAGTTTTACATGGTAACCATCCAGCAGCCAGCCTGTCTCTTCCGATATTTTGATAAGATCAGGTACATCGACAAACTTTAGCCATCCTATATACATGCTGCATCCTGATAGAGGGATTTGAGCTCAATGAGATCAAGAACCCGCTTGCGTGAGGTAACGATTTCTCGAATTTTAGGGAGGAGATCGCTGAGGATTCCATTATCCGCCATAATTCCCATTCGCTTGAGATGATACCGTATCGTCGCACTTCCAGAATGTTTTCCGATGGGATAAGAACTCTCTAATCCAACCTCATGTGCTTCGTAAGGTTCATAAGCCTGGGAGTTTTTCATCATACCATCAGCATGTATGCCGCTTTCATGGGCGAATATACGTTCACCCACGATAGGGGCATTGGTGGCGAGTGTCATGTTAGCGGCACTTGCTACCGTGCCAACCAAATTTCGAATCAGGAGAGGATCGATAGTGCGTACCTCCCCGTACAGATGTTTCATTGCCATGAGAATCTGTTCAAATGAGGCATTACCGGCTCGTTCACCCAATCCCATTACCGTAGTGTTCATGCTAATGGCACCTGCATCGATTCCACTAAGAGCATTTGCATTGGCAAGTCCAAAATCATTGTGGGTGTGCATTTCAATCGGGAGGAGATTTAGGTCACATAACGATTTAATTGCCGTATAGGTTTGGGTCGGTGTCATAATGCCGATCGTATCGCAGTAGCGAAAACGGTGCGCACCGCATTCACGAGCTAGTTCCATAACATCACGTATAAACTCATGACTGCCGCGAGAGCTGTCTTCACCGCCGATGCAGATAAAAAGCCCCTCGCGTGAGGCAGCAGTGACAACCTTCTCAAGTTCATTGAGTACTTTAATCTTACTGCCACCAAACTTGACGTCGATCAACAAATCAGAAATAGGGATAGAGAGGTCAACCGCTTGTATTCCACAGGACAACGATGCATCAAGATCATCCATCTTCATCCGATTCCATGTCATCATGCGCGCTCTTAAACCCAGAGAAAGGAGTGTTTTTATGTCGTCTCGCTCTTTGACACCCATTGCCGCAATACCGATTTCGAGCTCATCCGCTCCACATGCATCCAGCAGTGTTGCGATACGAACTTTTTCATCGGTATTGAATGCGACGTAAGCGGCTTGCTCACCGTCGCGCAAAGTGGTGTCATTGATGAGTGCCATTTTTAGTTCACTTCCGCGTTTTCATCCACACCGAAATATTTGCGCGATGCTTTGAGTACTGAAATCTCGATCGGCTCATACGCATAGCTTTGATCCGCAACAATTCCCGCTGCTTTTAGATCATCTTGCGGACATCCGCCGATTTTTGCGGTCAGAACCATCTGTACGTCTTTGAGTTTTTCCAAAATCGGTGCAAGCGGATTGGTACCGTCAGGACCGGCACAATATTCAGCGTCCACTTTACGGTGATGGATAAATCGAATCCCTTTATCACCCGCTTCATAGATCAAGAACTCTTTAACGCTTCCAAAGTGCATGTTAATCATCCCCTCACCCGCAGTGGTAACAGCGACAAGAATCGTAACACCCGTTGAGCTAAGCTCTTCTTTCTCTTTGCGTACACGGTCGTTTGCACGATCGAGGAAGAATCGAAATTCTTCGATCTTCGCCTGAGCCGCTTGGCGTGCTTCCAAATCGTATTTGATTTGCAACTCATCAAAACTAAGCCCTGAGAAGGTATCTTTGGTAAACTCTCCGCCGCGATCTTCACCGATAAGCCCTACTGCATCGGCACGACATTGACGGCAGTGCTGCATGAGTTTCATATCATGACCACACGCTTCTTGTGCTGCCATTTGCTCTTGATCCGTAGCACTTGGTACTCCAGCAAGGGCAAACGCTGTCCCGAACTCAGGCTCTGAGAGGATTGGCATAATATTATGTAAAAATACCCCGATCTCTTTTAATCTACGTGATACTTCCGGTAAATGGTGATCGTTAATACCTGGGATCAATACCGAGTTGGCTTTGATCAAAATCCCTTTTTCAACACATTTACGCATCCCCTCAAGCTGGTTTTCGAGGAGGATTTTTGCCGCTTCTTTTCCGTAGATACGTTTGTTGTTATGAAAAATCCATGGATAGATCAAACTTCCGATCTCACCCGTCTCATCAACGCTGTTAATAGTGACGGTAATGTGATCGATGTTGTATTCGACCATTTCATCTACAAAGTTAGGCAATTCCAAACCGTTTGTAGAGAGACAGAGTTTTAGATCAGGGGCAAATTCGCGCACCATTCCAAATGTCTCAAACGTCTTTTTAGGATTCGCCAACGCATCGCCGGGACCTGCGATCCCTAGTACGCTCATACGCTGGACTTCTCCGCCGACAAACATCACTTTCTTCGCGGCCTCTACAGGCGAGAGACGCTCAGAAGTGACCCCTGGTCGGCTTTCATTAGAACAGTCGTATTTACGGTTACAGTAGTTGCATTGGATATTACACGCAGGGGCAACGGCTACGTGAATACGGGCATAGTGGTGGTGTGCTCCCTCTGAATAGCATGGATGATTGTGGATCTTTTCCTTGATGTCATCGGGCATAAAAGCTTCAGTTCCAGTTGATGAACAGCTCATAGTAACTCCTTTAGTAATTGTCAATATTCAATGATCCTGCCTCATCCAGCACCAAACCATTTTCTGTTGAGAGTTATGCAAATAGCGTTCTTGCTAATTATGCGAACCATAAGCAACATTTCCAACAATTTTGTATCTTATGCGACAAACGAGTGCGATTCTCATCTCTATGCCTATATATGCAAAGGCGAGAACAATACTTGCATCAGTTTAAACGAATAAGGAGTTCAGTAATGATTTTAGCCATACCGCTGGATGCCATGAAGCGTGTTTATCATCAAAATCCGTGTACTGCTACGATGTTCGCTTTGTATGAACTCACGGGCGATCGTAAAGACATTCGCTATCGCCTTATGGATACCAAACTCAATCCTTGGGAAAAATCCGAGGGAAAAATGGTGCGGGATGAGACGATGAAAGCATGTGAATGCCCAAGTCATCTCGCTGGAGATCCACACCATATCAGCGAACACTATATGGTATTGCAAGCTATCGGAAAAACGGACTATCTTCTCGTCGATCACTATTGCCTCAATACCCTCTATTCGATGCGCAACGTCGGAATCAAAATTTATAAGATTCCCCCCTTTGTAAAAGACGTAGAAACAGCGATCAACCATTTCATTATAGGAGTCGAAATTGCAGATAACGTACAACACATTCACCCTGCTTCTTGAAGATATGCCATTAGGCGTCGGGTATGCCTCTCAAAAAGTCACCCTAAAAGATGCAAACGACCAACCGTTTGTCATAGGGGGACAAAATGGGCACACTCAGCTCATCATCGCAGCACCCTTTATCGATGAAAATCTCATCGCCGAGCTCAAAGAGATCGATACGTTACTCGTATTAAACGGATTAGTGATCAGCAAATCACTCGTAGTCGCTACCAAAAAGCATACCAATCCAATGCTTGATGAGTGGAACTACGGTTATGACTATGACACACAATTTGGAGATTATTACGGCGTTCGATTGGGCGAAGGAGAGCTTTGTGGAGAGTTTACCAAAGCGCTGTTTATCGTATCCAAAGACGGTGCGCTGTTTTACGATGAAATACTAAAAGACCTCAATGAATCTTTTTCACTCGAAAAAACAATCCATAAGATCGCAGCGGCGATGAACTGTTATACCGGGCATGGCTGTCACGGTTAAGTCAAGGTTACAACTTGTATAATCCATCCTAAAAAAAATTAGGAATACGATTATATGACCCTCTTCCCTCTTGAAAAAATCAAACTTTTACGAAAAGAACTCGCTACGCATCCTGTTTATGCAGCTGTTTCCAATATGGACGATCTGACTGTTTTCATGCAGCATCACGCCTATTCTGTTTGGGATTTTATGTCACTTGTAAAATACCTGCAAAACCAATTTGCTCCTGCTCGAACCCCTTGGCTTCCTCATGGCGATGTAAAAGTGAGACGGTTTATAAACGAAATTGTTTTAGAAGAAGAATCGGATGAAGCTCTTCCAGCAGAAGATGGCAGTGTGGTTTACTCCAGCCACTTCGAACTCTATTGCACCGCTATGGAAGAGGTACTCAAAGGCAGCAGTAACGATATCAGAGCTTTCGTTGATCTTGTTTCAACCAGTTCTTTGGAAAATGCTATGCAAACTTTTACGATACCAAAACCAGCCAAGGAATTTATGGCAACAACTTTTGGTTTTATTAAAAGCGAGAAACCCCACGTCATTGCCGCTGCGTTTGCACTAGGTAGAGAACATATTATTCCCGAAATGTTCCGTGCCCTGCTGGATACTATGAATATTACAAAAGATCAGGCAGCCGTTTTCCATTACTATTTAGAGCGCCATATACATCTAGATACCGATCAGCACGGACCGATGTCACTTCGCATGCTTGAAATTTTGTGCGATAATGATCCTATCAAAATTTCGGAGGCCGAAGAGGCTGCTCTTAACGCAATACAAGCAAGGATTCATTTTTGGGATGGCGTTTTACTGTCAATACAAAAGTAATTAGTTTATTACGTACGTCTAGGTGGAGCATCTCCGCCTTATTCTTAGACATTTTTGTCCTCTTTTTTCTCCTACACATCCTTTCGAAATAAAATAAGATAAAAAAACTCTCATTTCCGCAAGAACGCAAAATGCAATCCTCTATCCAAAGTATCAAAAGGGATCAGGATGGACAACATTATTGAAACGATAAAGAAAGAGATACGCAATCAAACTACTATTCCCTACTTCGGGCTAGGGGTATTTGAGGGTGTGATGACAAAAGAAGGTGAAGCCGTACCGCATGACAGTGATTCACTCATTCTTGCCATGAATGGCGGTCGTCCTATGGCACCACGGCTGATGTTTGAGTACTCACGTGCCGCAATGCACCTCGAGCAACGTCGCGGTGTGGAGTACATGACACAGCTCATCAACCACATCTATACCAAACCTTTTGACCCTACCCCGCTGCACAAAGCGATTATCGGTATGTCACCGCGCTACATCGTTGACACCAACCGTGATACCAAATTCCAAGAGCTGTTAGCGTTTACGCCCCATTGTCTCATCATCGGTAAATCACGTATTATGGGGGATCTAAACCGTTATGAAACGTACGAATACGATGTTGAAAATCAAAAATATTTCCAAGTAGAAGATGAAGTATTGGATAACGCAAAAACCATTCTCTTCAAACCGATGGGATCACCTCTTCCTAATCCGACGTTTGTCATCTCCGATGCCGATTACGTCGATTGGCTCACCGAAGCGATGGGTGGATTTGCAGTGCCTAAAGTGCTAAAAAGCTACCGAAAAGCGAAAAAATACCTCTTTTTAGGGACATCCTTCGGTCACGATACCGATCGTATGGTTGCCAACGAACTTTCCTTTGATTTGGAAGGTGGATACGTCATCACCGATCATGAGCTGGGGAAAAAAGAGAAGAAGTTCATCGAAAAACATAATATTGAAGTGATACCTATGTCACTTTCTGATTTCATCCAATCATTTGTGTAAGGAGCTAAAATGCCATATCTACCAACCGTAAAAGATGTTTCGCCTCGCGGAGAGCGTTATTTTGATCTATTTTCCAAACTTTTAGGCGACCGTGTCATCGTTATCACCGAAGCCATAGATGATCATATGATGGGGATTATCGTCTCACAGCTGCTGTACCTCGAGGCGATGGATTCACAAGAACCGATCCATATCTACATCAGTTCACCGGGTGGTTCTGTCATGAGCGGTCTAGCCATATTAGATACTATGAACTTGATCAATGCCCCTGTTTATACCTATGCTATGGGTCTTGTTGCCTCAATGGCCGCGGTTTTGTTTACCTGCGGAGAAAAAGGACATCGTTATATGCTCCCCAACGCCGAAGTAATGATCCATCAGCCATTGGGCGGCTATTCAGGACAAGCCAGCGACATAGAGATCCACACCAAACACATCCTCAATCTCAAACGCCGTCTTTATGCCATCTTGGCAGAAGCAACGGGTAAAAGTGCCAAAATCATCGAAAAAGAATCCGACCGTGACAACTACATGGAAGCCGATGCCGCCATCGAGTTTGGATTGGCCGATCAGATTTTGACCAAATTCAGTGGGAAGGATGTGTAATGAGTACCGAAAAAACGTGTTCCTTTTGTGGACGCCCTCAAAGCGAAGTCAAAAAAATGTTCTCTTCGGAGACAACCCATATCTGTAACGAGTGTATCACGACCTGCTCGGCTATATTGCAAAAAGAGGTGCGTTATGAACAGCGCTCTGCGATGCAGCAACAGCTCCCTACCCCTGAAAAAATCGTTGAATTTTTGGATAAATACATCATCGGTCAAGTTGATGCCAAAAAAGTCCTCGCCGTTGCCCTGTACAATCACTACAAACGAATCGAAAATCCGGTCTACAATAATGTAGAACTCGAAAAAAGTAACATTCTCCTTTTAGGGCCAACGGGAAGCGGTAAAACATTGCTCGCCAAATCGCTCTCCAAGATCATGCAGGTCCCTTTTGCCGTTGCAGATGCGACTGCATTGACTGAGGCAGGATATGTCGGTGAAGACGTCGAGAGTATCCTCTCACGATTGCTTGCGGCAGCAAACTACGATATCGATCTGGCACAGCGCGGAATCATCTACATCGACGAGATCGATAAAATTGCCCGTAAATCAGAATCCTCAACAATGGGTCGCGATGTCTCAGGCGAAGGGGTACAACAAGGGCTTCTCAAAATATTAGAAGGGGCAGAGGTCTATGTCCCCGTAAAAGGGAGCCGTAAAAACTCGACAACCGAGACGGTATTGTTTAACACAACTCATGTCCTCTTCGTCTGCGGCGGTGCTTTTGTAGGTCTGGTACCAGACACCCATACAAAAAAGTCCAATAAAGTAGGATTTGGAAAAGTTAATACAACGAGCGAAGTCAAAGCCAAAAAAATCGATGCCAAAGCACTGGTACAATTTGGTTTGATCCCCGAGTTGATCGGCCGTATTCCCGTCATCGCGCAACTGCGTGAGCTAAGCAAAGACCAAATGGTCCAAATCCTCCAAGAACCGGACAATGCCCTTATCAAACAGTATCAAGCACTCTTTGATATGGATGGTATTCAACTGAACTTTGATCCAAAAGCTCTCGACGCCGTTGCCCAAAAAGCGATCGATCACGGTGTAGGGGCACGCGGTTTACGCAGTATCATAGAAGAGGCGATGCTGCCGCTGCAGTTTAGCTGTCCGTCCAAGAAAAATCTGCAAAGTGTCACCATCACCGAAGCGGTCATCGAAGACCCAACCCAAGAACCTATCTACGTCTACAAAGAAGAACACGCGGAAGCGTGAGGCTTCTTTTCGAATTTTTAAACCTTCACACCAATAATATCAGCTACAAATGATTTTAAAGCTCTACAGAGTATACATCATCGACTAATATTACTTATAAAGAATAATAATATTTTAATGTATAACATAGTATAACTTTTACAAACTATATATAATAATAAAGGATAAATCATGGAATCAGCATTATCACGCAGAAACTTTTTTAAATTTATGTTAGCAGTGGGAGCTGTTAGTTTCGGTACTGTCTCTTTACACGCCAAGGTGACCAAATTGGTCGTAAAATATCAGCAAAAGTCTACAACAGGGAAAACATGTAAAGATTGCGCCCATTTCCTTTTCAAAACAAATGAATGTAAACTAGTTGAGGGAAAGATCAGTCCCAAAGGGTGGTGCACGTACTATTTAAAAAAGGCCTAGGGTTGTTTCCCTATTTAACGCGATGAGATTATCATCTATTTATAGGTTTAGAGGCTAAAAGTAAAATTCATTATCTCGAACAAAACTTGCATTCTTACTCATAATAATGACACTATGAGGACTGAACATGAAACGCGTTTACCTAGATAACAATGCCACCACAAAACTTGACCCATTGGTCAAAATGAAGATGCAGCCGTTTTTTGAAGAGCTTTACGGAAATCCGAACTCGCTTCACCAATATGGGATTGAAATACGTCCCTATTTGAATGAATCCATCGGTTACATGTACGATGCACTCAATGCACCTGATGCCGATGATATATTGATTACATCGTGTGCAACTGAGAGCAACAATGCAGTTTTAAAAGGGATATTTTTCAAACATATCCTCCCAGATCCTAGCAGAAATCATATTATCGCTTCTGCCGTCGAGCATCCATCTGTTTTGGAAACCCTGCACTATCTCCAAGAACTGGGTGTGGAAGTTACCTTTGTCGATGTTGACGCGTATGGGTATGTGAGTGCCGAGCGTATCGCCGCTGCTATCACCGATAAAACCATATTAATTAGTATGATGTGGGCGAACAACGAAACGGGGATGATTTTCCCTGTAGAAGAAGTGGCCAAAATTGCAAAAGAAAAAGGGATACTCTTTCATACGGATGCGGTACAAGCGATCGGTAAAGTTGCCGTTGATTTGACGAAAGTTCCCGTCGACTATCTCACCTTTTCAGCGCATAAATTCCACGGGCCAAAAGGGATTGGCGGATTGTATGTTAAAAAAGGAGCTGATCTTCCAAACCTCCTGCATGGCGGAGAACAAATGGGCGGCAAACGTGCCGGTACTCTCAATGTTGCCTATATCATCGGTATGGGTTTAGCCATGAAACAATCGGTCGGACATCTGGACAAGATGAACAGCGATGTACGTGCTCTTCGTGACCGTCTTGAAGATGCGATCTCACTCATACCCGATACGATCGTCGTGGGTGACCGTGCACGCCGTACACCAAACACGATTTTGATTTCGTTACGCGGAATCGAAGGTGAGTCGATGCTGTGGGATCTCAACCGTGCCGGAATCGCCGCTTCTACGGGAAGTGCGTGTGCATCGGAATCTCTCGAAGCCAATCCTGTCATGACCGCCATCGGAGAAGACCCGGAACTGGCACACACGGCAATACGCCTGAGCCTAAGCCGTTTTACCACTGCGGACGAGATTGATTATACAATTGATGTGTTCACCAAAGCAGCTGAACGTCTGCGCGCTATCTCGTCTACTTATGCTTATACAAATGAAGTGGGTTAATGGACTTGTAACATTTAAGTAACAAAATAGATGGATTTCTGTATTCTTCGCCATCAAGTCCGATAGAGACGCAATCAAAAGGGTATTTTTATGAACGAGTCTCTAAACTGTATATCTCTTGAAAGCAGTATTGGCGAACTTACCCTTTCACCATTAGAATACAATCAAATTCTTGATATACAACAAAATATTTTCGAATTGCTTCTCGTTGGCCGTAATCAGCAAGAAGTACTCGAGCGTCTTTGCCACTTAGCCGAAAGCATACTCCCCAATTCTGTCGCTTCCATTATGCTTCTTGATCCATTGACGGGTTCAATGAGCGTTGTTGCAGCCCCGTCAATGCCCGCAGTCGGGCACGAAGCACTTGAAGAACTAAAGCCGGGAGTGGGTGGCGGTTCATGCGGTAATGCTGTTTTTCACAATGAAGCCCAATTTGTGCAGGATGCAAAAACCGATGAACGGTGGAGCGATATCCGTCATATTGCTTATGATTTTAACCTGTGTTCGTGCTGGTCAATGCCAATTCGAGATCTATCCAATAATGCAGCTGGAAGCTTTGCCCTCTCTTCGTTTGAACACCGAGCCCCTTCAGATTTTCATAAACGGCTTTTGGAAAACTGCGCATTTATTGTCGCTATGGTATTGAAACGATCTGAATATGAAACGCATATCGATGAGAATCAAAAAAAACTTCAAATCCTTGGAACCGCCATTCAAAATGCATCGGATGGCATGGTTGTGACCGACAGTGATAACAACATTATTGAAGTGAATAATGCCTTTATGACTACCTTTGGCTATACCGATAAAAATGAAGTTATGGGTAAAAATCCAAAAATATTTGCGTCAGGCAAACACGATCAGCAATTTTATGACCATATGTGGGATAACCTTAAGCATAACGGTCATTGGAGCGGTGAAGTATGGAATAAACGCTCTAATGGTGAAATCTTTCCAGAGTGGATGAGCATTACCGCCATTCTAGATGATCAAAAAAAAATAAATAACTATTTAGCCGTTTTCAGCGACTTAAGCGAACTTCGTGAAAGTCAGATAAAACAGGTGGAACTGGCGTTTTTTGATCAGTTGACGAGTCTGCCCAATCGTCAAAAAATTGTAGCCGACATCGATCAAAAGCACCCAAAAGCATGTGCTTTATTTAACATTGATGATTTTAAAGAGATCAACGATTTTTTTGGAATTGATGCAGGAGATTCCATCTTATATCAAGTGGGGCAATGGTTAATTGAAATGGGATTTTTCCCCTATCGTACCGGCGGTGATGAATTTGCGATCCTCTTTTATGACTATACAACATGGAACCAACTGCACCATCAGATCACAACACTCATGGCTATGTTGGAAGAAAAAGTTTTTATCGTTAGCGATGAAACGTTTAGTATCCGTATGAGTATTGGTGTCGCGATGGGGGTGGGGAAACTGCTCACCCGTGCTGACATCGCATTGCACAGAGCAAAAGAGAAAAAAATACCGATTGCACTGTATGAAGAAGACGAAAACATAGAAGAAATTTACCGTACCAATATCGCCATGGCCTCATCCATACGCAAAGCGCTGGCAAATCAACGCATCATCTGTCATTATCAGCCAATCGTTAACCTCTCCACCGGTACTATCGACAAATATGAAACATTGGTTCGGATGATTGATGAAAATGGAGAGATGGTTTCACCCATGGATTTTTTGCCCATTGCCAAAAAAACCAAAGTTTATTCGCAAATTACCCGCGAAGTCGTCTATCAGGCATGTTCTCTCTTTTCCACACGCAGTGAAAGTTTCAGTATCAATCTCTCCGACAGTGATATACGCGATCCGCATACCGTTCAAGAAATTATAAAAACGATCACGAAAACAGGAACGGCTTCACGTATTGTCTTTGAAATCCTGGAATCAGAGGGGATCGAAAGTTATGAAGAGGTAGTACAATTTATCGACCAGGTAAAATCGCTCGGAGCTAAAATCTCCATCGATGATTTCGGAACCGGCTATTCAAATTTTGAAAACGTCCTGAAATTGAATGTCGATTACGTCAAAATAGACGGTTCTCTCATCCAAGGGATCACAGGTAACTCCCGTCATAATATTATTGTCGATTCCATTGTCGATTTTGCCCGTAAAATTGGTGCACAAACGATCGCTGAATTTGTCAGCGATGAAGCTATTTATAATGCAGTCATAAAGCATGGAATTGATTATTCGCAAGGATACTACACCGGCAAACCGGCTAGTCTTTAAACATACTAAATGACCTTATTACCATCTATATGCGGTAATCTGTTCTGATTTTTGATCAGTGTATTAAAAATCGCATCAATATCGAGGATTGAGAGCATCTCCCCTCGCCCAGCTCCCTCATCCGGGACAACAACTGCTTTGGTCAGCAGTGATACACCGGCCAGTTTACCGGAATACGATTTGATACTGCGCAGCGGAATTTCCGGGCTGTCTTTGATATGGCTGATGACAATCGCAAACTTCGTATCCTTTTCTTTAGACGATTTCAGTACAATCAGTTCATCGTGTTGGGGATCATACGTACTTTGTATATCCAACAACTCGTTTAGAGATACAACACCGATAGTTTCACCCTCTTTAGACCCAATAACCCCTAGAAATACAGTATCACTTCCCAATATGCGGGTGATGTTTTGATGACTGAGAGAGTTGACAATATTGTGCGATTCAACACCAAAAAATTTATTTCCAATATAGAATGTTGAAATATCAACAGTCTCTTCCAGCCCTTGCACCGCCGGATAATTGCATACAGAGTAAATATTTTCAAGACTGCATGTTTGTGGCAGTTCTGAGTGCTTAACGATCAATACAAAGATAAATGCAATGATATCATTTTTGTAAAAATCGTGTTTTTTGTACTCGCGATAGCCATCTGAGGTATGCAGTCCCATGATGTAGAAATCACCGTTAAGCTGAACAATACCAGAATTTCCTTTACCATTTTCCAGTGAAAAATAGCTATCATCAATGTTCAGGCGTGAACCGACTGCGAACTCTTCTAGGGTAGACGCTATGATATTTTTACTGCGATCTGTAAAAAGAGCAAAACTTCCTTCCATCCTTTCACCTTCCTTATCTCTGGGAAGTGAATCTAAGAGGATCGCTTCAAACTGCGGCTGTGAGTCAAAAACAATTCCGATACCGCCTACAACCTCTTCAGACAAAAGATCGCTAATCCCTGCTGCATAAATATAGGTGTGCCGATTATCATACAGAGGAGTTTTATTAAAATTACTGACGCTGTAGCGCTGAGAATCAGTCATTTTTAACGATTCACGCACCCATTGATCGTCAACTTTACTTCCCAACAAACGTTTTTCATTGCTGTTAGACAAGGCAACGATTGTTCCCGTACGATCATACAAGAAGAGGTTGGTATATACGGTATACAAATTATTAATGTAAACCAAAATCATTTCGAGTTCGTTATAATCACTCGCTTCTAGCTCACCTTTTGAGAGTTTTTCCTTGAAAACCGATGTTAATGCCCACCAGCGGCAATCATTGGCACGTTCGTACAAGTTACGATCCATAATATCAATCGCCAGCGATGCATTAAACTGTGCATCATCAAGATAAGCGGAAAGAACCGTGTGATTTAGGTTGCTAATAGAGTCTTCAAATACCTTTTTTGTCTGAAATCCCGTATTGGATATCTCATTCAAGAGCGATTTTGAGAAAGAGTTTTCACTTGTTTTGGAGTTCGCAATCTGAACATTGCCATTCCAAACCGTCACATCAAGTTCTTTTTGAATTTGATCGGCTTTTTGAGGAATCATTTTCAACTCTCCGGAAAAGAGACTGGAATGTTTCAAAACCGTTTCAAGTGTGTCAGAAGGAATACTTTTATAGGCATTGGGAGCTTTTTCAAATGCGTGTTCAAGCGGAACCATAATATGCCCAAACCATCCAAGCCCAAAAAAGCCCTGATACCCTTTTGTAGCGCAGGTTGTCGCTAGATATTCTCTCCCTGCAAAACGGACAATTTTAAAATCATTGTCAAGAACTTTTTCCATCTTAACGCCCAACTGTAAGTGATTGCAATCACTGCAACTGATAACATAGCCATCAGCATCAAGCAACATAATCTCCATCCAGTCGTTCTCGGTGATAAGATTTTTGAAAATCCCCTCCATCTCATCTTCAAATTTAAAAATGAGGCTCAATACCCCAATATTTTCCGACTCTTCATGGCTTGTACGACTGACTCGAAAACTATAAACCAACGCTTTGTCGGTATTGGGAACCAAATCCGTTTTACGAAATACCTCAACATACTCCCCAGAAGTACTCAACGTTTCTTTGATAAGCGGATCCGTACTAACAGTGATCGGATTATGATCATCTAGCTGTGCCACAACATTGCCACGTGTATCCATCAAAATAATATTACTGTAGACACTGTATTTGGCAACATACTCTTTAAACCGGTTTTTTAATCCATTACGTTGTTCGCGAAACATCTGGCGTGATGCATCATCCGAAGCACCTTTGAGATATTGCATAAGAAACGCGCGGATATCGTCATCGGTTGCCAAAAAGCCGATGTCAGCCGTACGCTCAAAAAGATTCCTAATGACAATATCAACGGCAACTTGTGCTTTTGCTTTCATTTCAGAGGTTGTTTTCTTCAAAATCTCATTACCAAGTTTATCAAGTAAATCGGCAGTTAGCGTCTCAAATGCGGTACGGGTATCGATCATATCCATCCCCGTATTGCTCATCTTCCCTAACATTGTCAAAAGATTCCACTTTTCCGACAGTGAGTCAAGTTCCTTCTCGTACTCCTGTACCGACTGCATATACTTCAATAAACGGTGATCCATCCATCACTCCCTGTCAATAATATAGGTGAATAAAACAGATGTGCATATTTTGTGCTATATTATAAAAATATATAATATTTTAAAATTGATTATTTTTTAAGCATAGATCATTATTTGTAAATTTTAATTTCCAGTATAATAAAATAAACTATAATACTTTAAGGTTTAACAATGAAATCAAACACACCCCAAAGTAGAAGAGAGCGCTATTTGACGTTCTTTTTGGGTGAAGAGCAATATGGGATTGCAATCGACCGGATCAAAGAGATTATTGCACTCATGAAGGTGACTTATGTCCCTAAAACACCAGAGTATATCAAAGGGGTCATCAACCTGCGCGGCTCGATTATTCCCGTTGTGGATACACGGATGCGTTTTGGTATGGAGCCAAAAGAAGCGGATATGCATACAACAATCGTGATTGTCGAAGTGAAAAAAGTCAATATCGGCTTTATCGTCGATCGCGTTGAAGAGGTCGCATCGATCGATTCGGCAAATATGGGAACAGCTCCAAAATTTGGAAGCAATGTGGATACCGATTTTATCTGTTCTATGGCGCAGATCGAAGAGAATGTAGTGATGATACTCGACGTGCTCAAGCTTTTCGAAGCCGATGAGCTGGTAAGTTTAGAACAGATACAACAAACTGAGGGAGAATAAGATGAATTGGTTAGAAAATATGGTGTTGCAAAGCAAGTTGATACTTCTTGCGGGCTTTATGATGGTAGCGCTCGGGATACTTGGATTTATGTCCTATACGAATCTAACGCAATGGAAAGATTCAGTTAATGAGATCGGAGGAGTTCTTCTCCCCTCTGCAGTGGCGGAAGGGGATATGAGTATCAGCGTGGCAGATATTACGGCACAGCAGTATCGTGTTCGCGGATTAGCATCTGATCCTGAACGAAGTCGTAAAATTACTGATGCACTCGAAAAAATTTCTCAAGCTCACAAACAATGGGAAGCAGGGAGTAAAGTCTATACCGCTTTACCAATGGAGCCGGGTGAAGGGGATATGTTTGACAAATATATGGTGTCGTACAAAAAATGGAAAGTCCTTTCCGATGAGCTTGACGGTATTATGAAAACAATGTCATCTGCACAAGATGACGAAACATTTAACACAGCTTTTACCAAACTGGATTTGATAATGGATGCAATGGCTCCGATTCGTAAAGAGATGATTTCTGCTATGAATGAGATTATCAATACCGACAAAGCAGCGGGTGAGACGGGAGTAGAAGCGACACAAACCGAATCATCTGAAGATATGATTCTCTCTATGATAGTCGTAGCCGTTTCAATCTTTATTGCAGCATTGCTTGCATTTCTGATCATCCGCTCAATCACCCGTTCAATCACCCAAAGCGTCACCTCAATCCGTGATGGTGCAATGCAAATTACTTCTGCTTCCGATCAAGTTGCCTCATCTTCATCCTCTTTGGCACAAGGGGCAAGCGAACAAGCTTCCAGTGT
>JBAZTK010000003.1:0-358534 GCA_041661985.1 Sulfuricurvum sp.
TTCTCTACTTTACATGCGATCTCACAGCCCTTACAACCCATACAAAGGCGAAGGTCTACTAAGAACCCTAATTGCATATATTCTCCTTAAATTCTTATTGCTTGACACAATAGTAATTATTTATTATTATGACAATTGCATGACGGTATTACTGCGTGGAGGATGATAACCGAAAGAAATTAAGGTGATTTAAAATAAAAATAATTTTATTGATACTTTCTTGATATCGATATTATTCTTTTTTATTTGAGGCTAAAACTAGAAGAATTTGACGTAAAAATTATCCAATAAATCGATAACCGATCCCTGTTTCGGTCTGTATCCATTTCGGTCGTGCAGAATCCGTTTCGATCTTTTGACGTAATTGATTGATGAAAACGCGTAAATAATGGGTCTCATGCTGATACCCAACTCCCCATATTTCTTTGAGCAACCAAGCGTGTGTCAGAGCTTTACCCTGATTCTCCATGAAAATACGCAGAAGTTTAAATTCCTTGGGAGTTAACTTAATTAGCTCATCTTCTATGGTCACAATTCTATTGGTAACGTCCATACGCATCGTTCCGACAACCAAAAGGATGGATGCTTTTTGCGTAGGAGGAACACGGCGCAAATTTGAATTGATACGCGCAATGAGTTCATCGGTATTAAAGGGCTTAGTCACATAATCATCTGCTCCTGCATTGAGTGCGGCTATCTTATCCGATTCATTATGGATAGCCGATACGACAATGATGGGGGTCTGTTCATCTTCCCGATAAGACTCCAAAAATTCAATCCCGCTCATATCAGGAAGTCCCAAATCAAGTAAAATCAAATGAAAGTGTTCATCAGCACCTTTTTTCAATCCCTCTTTGGCCGTTGAAGCCGTCTCCGTCATGAAACCTGCAAAGGCAAGGGTCATTGCCAATAAACGCCGGATGGAGGGATCATCATCAACGATTAAAATACGCGGTATCATGATTCACTCCAAAGACTTACTCGAACACAAAATCGGCCGCTTTCCAAATCAATCGTCAAT
This sequence comes from Sulfuricurvum sp., assembly GCA_041661985.1. Classification (GTDB taxonomy): domain Bacteria; phylum Campylobacterota; class Campylobacteria; order Campylobacterales; family Sulfurimonadaceae; genus Sulfuricurvum. The sequence continues at coordinate 1,022 of JBAZTK010000003.1, forward strand.
GTTCCGCCATGCACTTCAATGATGTTTTGTGAAAGTCTCAAGCCGATTCCCGAGCCCGGTTTTCCTTTGGCATTATCAAGTCTACCAGGGATATTTCCAAGAGTTGCAATGGTATCAGAGGAGGGAAGATCGCCGTTATTGCATATCACTAAGTTTATTTCATAAAATGCGGTAGTTATTTCAACGCTTACATCATCCCCATATTTAAATGCGTTATCTAATAAATTGCCAATTGCCAACTGAAGTAAATCTATATCTGCTAAAAGGGGAGGAACATCAGGAGCAAAGACGAGTTTTGCTTGTCGGTTCCAATCACTCTCAGCTATAGCCAATGCCGATGAGACCACATCGTCCAACCGTACCGTTGTTCTATGAAGCGGGGTCTTCCCTTCACGAAACCGTGCATGAACCAACAAATTATCGATCACTTTTTCCATACGTCGTGACCCCTCGACTATGGTTTGCACCATCTCCTCTTTATCCTTATCTTCAAGGGTAAATTTGGGATTGGATAGATTACTGGCGGCTCCTCGTATTAGGGTAAGAGGGGTTCGAAGCTCATGCGATAGAAGATCAATCAAACTTTTTTGCATCGTTTCGACTACCTTGTTCTCTTTAAACCCTTTCGTTATCAGATTGAGTATCGGTCCGGTCATAAAGGTGGTTACTAATGCCATGATGACAAACATTGTAAAGAGTTCCGTAGAGAGAATCCCCATGTCATAGCCGATATTTAATACGACCAATTCCATTAATCCTCGTGTATTCATCAGAATTCCCAACGCGAAGGAATCGCGCCAATTGAAGCCCATAAATTTTGCTGCCAATGAACTTCCTAATAATTTTCCGGTGACGGCAATAATGATTATAAGTCCGCAGACGAGCCATCCATCACTCGTATTGAGCAGTCCAATCTCCGTTCGAAGTCCCGTAAGGGCAAAAAATAGAGGGAGTAATACGAGAAGGCTAACGTATTCCAAGCGCGGAGCAATTAGCTCTTTGAGACGGGAAGTTGCTGAGGATGGCATCATCGCCCCCGCCATAAAAGCACCGAAGAGAGCGTGAATACCGATCGATTCGGTGACCAGTGAAGAGATGAGGAGTAAGACCACGATGGCTGACATAGCGTTCATACTAAGGCGTTCATTCTGTGTCTTTCCTATTTTAGCGAGAAGGGGTCGAATACCATAAAACATAACGACAGCATACACAGCTATAAAGAGCAATAGAAACAAGGATGACCCAAGCGTTCCTGAAATGGAGAGGGCAATAATGAGAGCAAGGATATACCATGCAGTGATATCATCCGTTGCGGCGCAGGTAATCGCCATTGCCCCATAATTGGTATCGGTGAGATTTTTTTCTTTGATTATTCGGGCGAGGACTGGGAATGCGGTAATACTCATCGCAATACCGATAAAGAGGGCAAAGGGCATGAATGAGATATTGTGCGGAGCAAACAGCGGATAGAGCCAATATGACAAGACTACTCCCAGAAAGAAAGGGAAGATAATACTGGCGTGGCTGATGAATACCGATGCGCTTGATTGTTTTTTGATTTTTTCAAAATCCAGCTCCATGCCGACAACAAACATAAAAAATATAAGACCGAGTTGACTGATGAGACTGAGATTACTCAATGACTCTTTGGGGAATAAAAGAATAGAAAACTCAGGAAAAAAGAACCCTAACAAAGATGGGCCAAGGATAATCCCTGCAATAATTTCTCCTACAACTGTAGGCTGGGCGACGAAAGAGACTAAAAAACCAAAAAGACGGGTAGCCACCATAATCACAACAATTTGAATCAGTAAGAGAGCTAAAGGATGATGTAATTGTTTCAGAAAATTTTCGATTAAACCTGAACTTAGTGTTGTATGGGGCAGAGCGGTATACAAGAGAGTAGCACTTTCTAAGGTGCTTCCTTCATGAAGGACATAGGCGATTCCACTACCGAAGAAAGCGATAATGGCGATATATAAAAGGAGTGTATTTTTCATGTCGAAAGTGTAGCGCAGATCATCTCAGGAAAATATCAAGATTATCAGAAAAGATATTGCTGTATCGAAGTAGTTTTTTGTATTTGAGTTAAATTAGGAGAACGCTTGAATGAAGTGGTGCGCCTGAAGGAATTCGAATCCCTGACCGCCGGTACCGCAAACCGGTGCTCTATCCAGCTGAGCTACAGACGCACATTTAAAGAGAACGAAATTATACCTATAAAAGCTTATAACTATCTGAGTTGGTTGATTTTTAAAACAAACTCTACCTCAGGCTTTGAAAGACGTAACTCTTTTGCTATAAGATCCACTTCTATTCCTTGATTGTATCGGCTTATCACCTTTTCATCGTCCATCCCGCTAATCGATGTTGGCAACGAAAGGTTTCGAATCCGTTCTTCGAGGTAACGCAAACGATTTTCTGTTTTTTCTTTATACGCAGTAAATGTCCCTTCAATGTGTCCTAATGCGTCCATAATCGGAACGGACAGTTCCGTCATGTCCTGATCGACTTTGGCATTCGTCAGACGTACTGTTTCAGGAAGCGTTTCCTGCAAAGAAGTGATAATTTCCAGCTCTTGGGTTACTCGTTTATCTATTTTATAGAGCTCACGATGCAAATCTTCTACCGCATGGGCAATGGCACGAAGTTTCGTATTCACTTCATTCTCTTTATTGACCGAATAATAGATCAGTCCCAAAATCAAAATAGCCAGAGCAATGATTACTAATTCAATTCCTAAACTCATACATTCCCCTTAAGGTGTCGAATCATCATGCGTTCTCTTGACATGGTATACGCACCCCATTCCTTTTCATCTCTTGAATGTATGCGAATAATTTTAGCCAATGTTGCGCTTACTGCCTCAAAATACAAAGGTATCTCTTTACGATTGTGCAACGGCAGAACGATACGGCCATAATAATATTTACCCTGCTCAAGAAGAGGTTCGCTGATTTCAAAATGTTCAAATCCGATTCGCGTAATCACCTCTTTTTGACTCAAGGACAAGTTCTGAGGTACAGTATTGGTAATGATCTGCTCCAATCTGTCCAGCTTACGATAAAGCTCTACAATAAGATGCAGGACTACTGGGTCACTTTCACTTGTCTCCCCTTTTGCTTTTGCCACGCGTAACCACTGCCCTATTGCATCATCATCACTATTACCAATCGTATTGTACTCTTGCTCAAACTCCTGTGAATTTACATCCGAAATGTCAAATTCAACTTCCAAGGGAGTCTCAATTAAATGTACGTCATTCATCCAATTACCTTATCTAAAATTACACATCCAAAAAAAACAAATCCCAAATATCCGTTCACTGTAAAAAAAGCTCTGTCTATTTTTCTAAAATCAAGACGCACCAAATAATGTTCATATCCTAGCATAAGCATTGAAAAAAGGATGGCCAGATACGCCATTATCCCTAACCCTGCTTCGACCACAAACAAGCTCCAAAAAAGAATGGTCAAACTGTGAAAGAATAACGAAATACGCAATGTTGTCAGGCTTCCATACTGCGATGGGATCGAATGCAGTCCGTGTGCGCGATCAAACTCCATATCCTGAAGCGAATAGAGCAAATCGAATCCTGCAACCCAAAAAACCACTCCGATCGAGAGCCAAAAAGACCATAATGGTATCGTCCCGCTTACCGCAATAGCTCCGGCAATCGGGGCAAGTCCTAAAGAGATCCCAAGGACGATGTGTGCCATTGAACTAAAACGTTTAAAATACGAATAACTCAGTAAGACAAACAATACCGGTACGCTCATATAAAAGGCCAAATCATTGATTATGTACGAAATAGCAATAAAGACCAAGGCATTCACCGCCGTAAATATAGCAATAGAAACTCCACTCAGACGTCCATCTACGCTTGGTCTTTTTGCTGTTCTTGGGTTCAAAACATCATACGTCCTATCTATGTACCGATTAAATCCCATAGCAGTATTGCGAGCCGTAAGGGCGGCAAGCCCACCCAGAAGTAAAAGTTTAGATCCGAACCACCCATCTGATGCAACAATCATCGCTATAAAAATAAAAGGAAGTGAAAATACTGAATGTTGAAACATTACCAATTCATTAAAATCACGAAGTCGTTTTACAAGACGTTGCACTGGTTTCCTTAAACATTTTAAATTATTAATTTCTATTTTAGCGTAATTTCTCTTTGTTGGTCCCTCTAGAGTGCTTCTTGAGCTCTTTGGGTACCTCACTGGAGGTTCTTGTACCCTTCAGGGTATAATACCAACCATGAAACAATTAGCAATTATCGGTTCTACTGCTTCAGGAAAGAGTGATCTTGCTTTGACATTGGCACTATCCCATAATGCTATTATTCTCTCTATCGACTCTCTGTCCATCTACTCAGAGATTGATATCGCTTCTGCTAAACCTTCCAAGCAGGAACTTAAACAAGTAAAACATTTTGGAATTAACATTTTACGGCCTGATGAGACGGCAAACGTTTTTACCTTCATCGATGAATATCATCGGGCTTGCGCTTATGCAAATGAACACCAAAAAAATCTAATCATCGTAGGTGGTAGCAGTTTTTATCTCAAAAGCATGCTTGATGGGCTTTCCCATGTTCCAACTATCACCCAAACTGTTCGTGATGAAGCTGCAGAACTTCTCAAAGATATCCAATTAGTGCATCAATTTTTAACCCAAATCGATCCTCTGACGATGTCCTGTATTGCCTTTACGGATACCTATCGAATTGAAAAAATGCTTCATCTTTATTTGCAAACTAAGACTCCACCCTCACAATGGTTTGAGATGCACCCTCCGCAAAGCATCATTACCCAATGTCCTGTTCTAAATATTACGGCAGAACGTGCATATTTACGAGAACGAATCACTCGTCGAACACATTTGATGATACAAGATGGATTGATTGATGAAGTGGCACAGTGTGAACAGATTTATGGACGACAACCTAACAGCATGAAAGCCATCGGAATAATTGAAACACTTGATTATCTGGATGGAAGATTTTCAAAAAAAGAGTTGATCCAACTTATCTCAACGCATACAGCGCAGCTTGCTAAACGACAGCAAACCTTCAATACCCATCAGTTTGCTATTACAATAAACGGTATTCCTGCTGATCTGCTGCCAATTGCCCAAACTCTTTTATAACAATCCTAATGCATCTTTGGCAAGCTTGCCCCATGCAGATTTTCCATCTGCTTTGATGCTCGCATTAAATGATCCTTTTGCTTCAGCCGTTTTTCCAAGCTTCATTGCCAATGATCCCATTAGATACTGCTGACGTGATCGTTTCTCATTAGTAAGTTTGCGCGCATTTAAACTTTTAAGTGTTTTCAGTGCCTCATTGTTTTTTTCTTGATTCATCAGTGACTGCGCCAGGGTAAACTCGATGAACGGCGACTGGGTATAGGTTTTAGTCCGATTTTGCAATGCCATGACACGATTTGCATAGTTTTGCACAAGGACATCATCTTTACGCTTTAACCCGACACTGACCATTTGCGTATAACGTTCAATATCTGTAAAATCAGGACCAAAGGATGTTTCACATCTTTTAATGTATTCAATCATCTTCACATCATCACCCAAACGCTGAGCTGTATCAAATAGTGTTCGGTAAATCTCATTAAGCGGTGGATTCTTTTGCGCCTCTAGCAGTGTTACCAACTCTCTTCCAGTGCGTATAGCGTCTTTATATTCTCCAAGCTCAAAATAAACTTTTGTCATCCGTAAAAGCCAAAGCTGGCGTTCTGAAATTGTTTTAGCGCGAAGATGCGGTGTCGCAATCTTCTTTGCAATCGGATAATTGGCCATTCTTAACGCACAATCAAACGTTAATCCATCCCATTGAGGCTGTAATTTTATGCGATACATTTTATGCAATACCATTGCTTCTGAACACTTTAACTCTTGTAATTTTTTCTTTGTTAAGGCAATAGCACTTTGAGCAATTATCGTACTAACTGCTGGGAATTCTTTACTGTTTAATCGGTATAAATCGCTCTCTATATCAAGAATTTCTTGATATTTTTCTTCTTTTAACAAAAGCTGGGCTTTTTTGTACAAAGCTTTTTGACCGACTTCATCATTACCGTACCGATCAATTAGCTCATTGTATTTATTGACTCCGGCTAAACCCTTAGGTTCACTTTTTTCAAAAAACAGGCCATCTTTAGCACGCTTGATTTCTTCTACTCCAGAACCATAAGGGTATTGCTTAAGGTATTCATTAAAACGCTTTAGTGCTTTTTCTTTTTCTCCGGCAGATGCATACATCAATCCTAAATTTTTGAGCAATTCTTGATGTTCATCCGATTTTTTAACGCTCTTACCCATTAAGCAAAGGATTATTTTCGCCGCTGTTTTTGGATCTTTACTTTCACTGTAAGTATTTATCATACTCAGTGATTGATCACGTACCTTTGCAAAATAATCAGGATTTGCGCGTGCTATTTTTTCAATGTATACTTTCGCACTACTCAAATGACCAAATCCTATATCTATTTTCGCCAACTTAAATGCTGCTGCTGATGCCAAATCAACATCTTTTGTTTTTTCCAAAACTTGATGATAATATTTGGCAGCCGACTTTGGGTTCCCAGAAACTTCTAATTGCTGTGCTTTTAAAAACATACCTTGTGTAGCAAATGGACTGTCCGAGTGCTCAGAGAAAAGTCTGTCATAAAAATAGTCTGAATCTGAACTTTGACCTATCTTACTATATGAATCTCCGGTATACGCCAATACTTCAGCTATTCCTGTATCTCCTGAATATTGACGAATAAACTGCTTTGACAACAACAAAAGTTGCTCATTTTGATCTAAATTGTGCAATGCTCGAATTTGATACAGCAGCAATTCATTTTTAAAGATCGTATCGGGGTATTTATCCAATGTACTTTTTGCCATTGACAATGTTTTTGAATAATCCTTATTCGTATACGCTTTTTTAGTCTCCATATAATCATTGACATCCTCAACCCGCTTCATCTTGATTGGATTTCCTTTTAAATCCAATCCTCCGACATAAGGGTAAGTTTCTTTTGCACTTCTGATAGGAAGATTGAGTGCATTTTGATTTTCTTTTGCAGCTGGAAGCATCGGAAGATTATCGATATAACCAACAATGCTCCATTCCTTCGTTTTACGTGCGCTGGAGGTATATATTTGCGGTTCCCTGAGAAGATCAAAGCTATCTGCAAAAAGTGCTATTTTTGTTTTTGGGATAATGACAATACTGTATCCGAGCGGTGATGGTTTATGACTAACGGTAAAATGAGTATTTTGAATAGTAGAAAAAGGACGCTGTGCGCCTTGTGGAACTTGACACTCAATGCTTGTAATTACATCAAAGTCATTACGAATGGATTCACACTTGAAGTAATTTGCATCGCGTAAATGCAAAATACTGTAAGCCTTCCGCTCCTCTTTGCCGTTTTGAATCGATATGTTCAATGCAAATAAAGGGAGATAAAGGGAAAGTAGTAACCAATGTTTCAAGCTTTCCCCCTGTAATTTTTAGACTTAATAACCGCTATTATACACGAATAATGTGATTACTTTTAAAAGAGGATTTATGGCAAACACTGCGAAGATTGTCCCTACAGCTGCGATTCCAATAATAGTTTTAAGCGATGCCGATGCATTTGTCAAATAATATTTCTCGTATCCGCCCACTGGTTCTTTCATGAACATGAAAACGATCAGTTTAAGATAATAATAGGCGGCAAGTGCTGAGTTTAATGCCATGATTAGCGCCAAAACCGTGTATCCGCCTGTTACAGCAGAAGCAATGATATAAATTTTACCCCAAAATAATCCGAATGGTGGAATTCCTGCAAGAGAAAGCATAAATAAACCCATCATGATTGCGGCCATTGGCATTGTTTTGATCAAACCTGAAAACTTTTCAAACGGATGGTCTGAGCTTTGACCCGGTAGAAGATTTTTCTGACGGCTCACCCACAACATCGTAAAGGCACCAAGATTCGTAAAGCTAAACAGTGCCCAATACAAGAAAAGCGCCGAATTGGATTGTGTACTGCCAATCAAAATAGCGGCCATAACAAAACCGGCATGTGAAATAGAACTGTACGCCAGCATCCGCTTAACATCCGTTTGAACCATCGCCCAAATATTGGATGCTGTCATGGTAATCACTACGGCAATGTACAAAATTACCTGAAGCCATACAACACCGCTGTGGACCAAAAATTCAAATAAGCGCATAGCAACAATAAAACCTGCAATTTTAGGGACAATTGACATATACCCTGCCAATGCAGCACTTGAACCTTCATATACGTCCGGTGTCCAAGTGTGAAAAGGAACCATTGAAAGTTTAAAACCGAATGCAGCTAACAAAAATGATACCGCAACAAGGACATAGCCAATGTTTGCATAATGGTCAGTTGTCAATACAGATGCAATCTGATGAATCTCTATAGAACCCGTGATTGCGTACAAAATCATTGAACCGAATGCAAAAAAACCTGCTGCTAATGCACCCATTGTGAAATACTTGACAGCTGCTTCAAATGATTTAGATCGATTATGCAATGCAATCAACGCATACAATGCCAATGATGCTGTTTCAAGTCCAACAAAAATCATGATCAAATTGTCCGTTGCAACCATAAACTGGAAGCCCGCGATCATAAATAAGAAAAGAGCAAAATATTCTGGATAATTGTACTCATGAAAACGCTTAGAAGTTAATGCCAATGGAATAAACATCATAGAGCCTGCAACGATAATAATCTGGCCTAAAATAGCAAGACCATCGATCAGCATCATATCAAACATCCCCACTACAGGGCCATTTTTAAGAAATATGTTCCCAAAATCTACAACAGTACCTAAGTCAAGCAATAAAAAGAGCAAACTCACCATAACATAGAGTGACTTGTGAAGCCCCCCTTTGAATAAATCAATACATAATATTGTAAGAGCACCCACAATAGCAATAAGCATTGGTGCCAAGGTTGTGATATTGAGTGACGCTAGAGAAACATGAATTGGTTCTAACATTAGTGTGTCTCCTGTTGTGAATTCTTGACTTCAGGATTGCCAAGATTCGGGATACGCGCTTGCGCTTCTTTTGTTTGCGCTTTATCGTGCATCAACTGCACGATTGACTCAACGCTGTTACTGATTGGTTCCAAAACCGGCTTTGGATAAACACCCAACCAAACCGTAATGATTACAAGTGGGACCAATGCCAAAAGTTCTGTTTTGTTAACATCTTTAAGATGTTTATTTTCTTCTTTTGTCACATTTCCAAAAAACATCTTTTTATACGCACTAAGCATATAAATAGCACCCACAATAATGGCGGTTCCTGCTACTAATGTAAATGCGTGAGATTGCTTGTAGAATCCAAGTAAGCTTAAAAATTCACCTACGAAATTGATTGTCAACGGTAAACCGACTGATGCCATCATCATAATTCCAAAGATCGTAGCATAACGAGGCATGACCGATGCAAGTCCGCCAAACTCAGACATTAGCTTGGTATGGCGGCGATCATAAATGACCCCGACAAGTAAAAAGAGCGCTCCAGAGACAACTCCATGCGCAATCATCAAGAAAATCGATCCGCTGATACCCTCAACGTTCAGAGCAAACGTGCCGAGAATGATAACACCCATGTGTGATACAGAACTGTAAGCAACAACTTGTTTGATATCTTCTTGTGCATAAGCCACCATCGCCGTATATACAATCATGATAATCGCAAGTATCGCGATTGGGAACATAAAGAAGACTGCCGCATCCGGAAACAATGGAAGGGAAAAGCGGACAAATGCATACGTACCCATTTTAAGTAAAATAGCCGCAAGGATAACCGAACCGATGGTTGGTGCTTGTCCATGCGCGTAAGGTAGCCATGTGTGAAATGGAAACATTGGCACTTTGATTGCAAAACCAAAGAAAAAAGCCACAAATAACCAGAGTTGAAAATTTTCAGGCAGGATCAATCGATACCACTCTAAGATCGAGAAACTCCATTGTCCTGTTGCTTGATAGTAAAAATAGGCCATAAACAGCATACCGACTAACATTATTAGTGAACCGGTAAAGGTATACAAGAAAAACTTAACAGATGCGTATATACGAAGCGGTCCGCCCCAAGCACCAATAATGTACAACATTGGAATCAATGAAAGTTCCCAAAAAACGTAAAAAATAATTGCATCCAAGGCAGCGAAAACACCGACCATGGTCATTTCTAAAAAGAGCAAAGTGATAATGAGATCTTTAACACGACGTGTTTCCGTAAGTGACGCAATACCAATCATTGTAAAGAAGGTAGACAAAATTATTATGAATAAAGATATGCCATCGATACCTACAAGGTAATTTATACCGAATGCGGAAATAAGTGGTGCTTTTTCCATAAACTGCATCCCGGATGTCATAGGATCATACAGATGCCACAACCACAAAGAGAGAAAAAATTCAATAGCAGCAACGGTGACACCATAGGCTCTCGCGCTGTCTTTATGAACGATAAAACCGAGCATTGCTGCCAATGCCGGGAAGAAAATTAAGATCGATAAAATGTGTTCTTGCATCAACAGCTCCTTACATCGCCCGCATAGTTACTGCGTTGTATCCAACAGTAAATGCGACAGCTAGTACCAATAAAACCACTAAACCGATAACCATCCAGCGCAACATGCTAGATAAGTTACCGTTTTGCATGGTATGTGTTTTTTCACCCGTACTGTAGATGACGTTTGCAATTCCATCCACAGTTGCGTCAACAATTTTAAGATCGAATTTCCAGGCCAATTTTGATAACTCACGGTATGGCTTTGTAAATAATTCATCATATAGTTTTGGTATGTAATATTGGTTATACAATAATTGATACAAAAATCCTGATTCAACCTTCAAATCAACCTTTACTGCTTTTGCATATTTTTTATAAGCATAGGCGATAGCTGCAATGACAAATAATTGTGTACCTATCGTCATGATCCAGAATGTTGTATGGTTGTGGATATGGTACTCAATCGCCGGCAAAAGATGCGTAACCATTTGATAATACGGTGTTTTAAACACCATACCAGCGATTACAGCCAAGATTCCTAGAGGTGCCATCGCAAACAGCATAAATCTATATGCCTCATGAGGATGAATACCGTGTTCTAAGTGTCGCTCATCTCCATGGAAAATCAATGCAACAAGTCGGAAAGAGTAAAAAGCTGTTAGTCCGGCAGTCGCTAACAATACACCATAAAGAATGTAGTGCTGTTCTACAAAAGCAACTTCCAGGATCAGATCTTTTGAAAAGAACCCTGCGAGCGGGTAAATACCTGCTAATGCCACAGAGGCTAACGTCATAAGAATCCATGTCCATTTCATAGGCTTCTTCAAACCACCCATTTTGAACGGATCAAGTTCATCGTGCATAGCGTGCATGACATTACCTGCGCCCAAGAACAGCAATGCTTTAAAGAATGCATGCGCCATAAGATGAAATAGTGCCACCCAGTACGCACCAAGTCCAGCAGCTACAAACATATAACCCAACTGTGACAATGTTGAATACGCAATAATACGTTTCATATCACGGTTTACCAAGGCCATGGTTGCTGCGAACATAGCAACAAATGCACCCAATGAGGCGATGACAATACCCACTTCTGGAATCATAGAATAAATTGGATTTGCACGAACTACCAAATAAACACCGGCAGTTACCATGGTTGCGGCATGAATCAAAGCCGAAACAGGAGTAGGACCTTCCATCGCATCTGCAAGCCATGTATGAAGCGGAAACTGCGCTGATTTACCCATTGCACCAATAAAGAGAAAAATACCGATCCATGTAATAATCGGCATCGGAAGATTGGCAATCTCTGCAAAAACAACATCGTACTGCAAGGAACCGATGTTCCAATACATCATAAAGATACCAACCAACATTGCCAAGTCAGCGATGCGGTTCATAATAAACGCTTCGTTTGCAGCCCATGTTGCTGACTCTTTATGATACCAAAAGCCGATAAGCAACCATGAACACAAACCTACCCCTTCCCATCCGATAAACAGACCCAAGAAATTGTCACTCATAACGAGTACCATCATAGAGAAAACGAATGCTGAGAGATAGGAGAAAAAGCGATTAAACCCTTTATCATGATCCATATAACCTACAGAGTAAATGTGAACAATGGTAGAAACGATGCTTACAACCATCATCATAACAACACTGACTTGATCAACCACAAATCCAAAAGGGATATACAGGTCCCCTGTAGCCATCCATGTCATCATTTCAACATGAACAGTATGTCCCATCATGACGTAATTGAGCAATATCGCACTGCTGACAAAGGAAACAAATAACAAACCAGAAGCAACGATACCCGTAACATTTGTTTTAGGTGTTGCACCAAAGAGTGCAGCGAACAGCGAGCCTGCTAACGGTGCAAAAAGTGCAATGTATAAATAAATTTCCATTTGTTACCCTCGCATCGATGTCATAATATCTAGGTCAATCTTGCCGGTACGCTTGTACCATACGATCAATAGACCAAGGCCAACGGCAACTTCAGACGCAGCGATTGCAATGATAAAAAATGCAAACATCTGCCCTGTCAAATCATTGTGAAAATGAGCAATGGCTGCAAAACCAATGTTCGTTGCGTTTAATAATATTTCCGTTGCAAAAAATAGCATTAGCAAATTTTTACGACGCATTACCCCAATCAGACCAATAGCAAATAGTACGCTTGAGAGTACTAAGTAGTGCGCTAATGTTATTTCCATTAGTGTGCTCCTTCTTGGGCATCTGACTTAGACGCAGTTGCGCTCATCAGCGCAATCTCTTCTTCAGCCATCAATGTTAATGATTTATCCATTTTCTTACCCGCAAGCACGATACCGGCAATCATCGCAACCAATAACATAACTGCGGCAACTTCAAACGGAACCAAGTATTTGGTAAACAAAATATATCCGATGGCTTGTGAATTCCCTATAGCCGCATCAATCGGATAATGTGCCTCTATATTATTCGAAATAATTGGTGAAATCATGATAAAGACCACCAAGGTTGCTGCCATAACACCTAATAAAAATATAATTCTTGGATTATCCCGTTTTTCTACTAGGCTACGAGTTGTATCAAAGAACATCATCCCAAAGGCATACAGTGCCATTACAGCGCCCGTATATACGATAATTTGAATTACACCTAAAAAATCAGCTCCAAGCATAAAGAAAAAGGCAGAGATAAAAATCATTCCTGCAGCCATCGCCGTAAGTGCATACAATGCCTGTGAAGTCATTACCGTAATGGTAAACATTCCAATGGTCAATGCTGCGAACAGATAAAAAGCAATCGTTTCAAACATTCATATCTCCTTAATAGGCGAGCGGTGTTTTACTAACACGCTCGTCCTCATGTGGGGTAATAGCACCAAAACCTGGATACTCTTCTTGCTGTCCTGATGTTAAGAAGTCCAGTGGTGTGAGCATATCGTCTTTGATAACAAAGTGAGCGCGTTGTTCAGATGTATTTTCATAACGACCTCCATGAACAATCGCAAGTTCCGGACATACTTCTGCACAATATCCGCAGAAAATACAGCGTCCAAGATTGATACTGTATTCGGTTACTTCTTTACGACTGTTTTCATCAATACGCGTGTCCATACGAATACAATCAGAGATACAGATTTTTTCACACAATCCGCATCCGATACAACGCTCAAATCCTGATTCCCACAAACGTAACAGCTTGTGAACGGCACGATAACGCGGGCCGATCGGAAGCTTTTCAAGCGGGTACTTCACCGTATGAATGTCAAATTTGATCATCTCACGTAATACTACCCATAACCCTACAAAAAGCTCTCCCTTAAGGGAACGCTTTACGACTTGCTTGAATTTGTCCCATCCGGTTACCGGATAGTTTTCAATATCAACATAATAATAAGCAGACGACTCGCTCACGTTACGGTCTGTAAACGGCTCTATGTGCATTACATACCCCCTTGAGATTTAATCAAAATAACACCACCTGTTATCACGACATTTACCACGGCAATCGGCATCAACACTTTCCAGCACAACCACATCAACTGATCAGGTCGAACGTCAGGCCATGCAGCTCTTGTCCATAAGAAAAAGAAGAAGAAGAAAGCAACTTTCATTAATAACTGGAATGCTCCGGCAACGGAACCATCACCGTAGCCGCCCAAAAAGATGATGGCCATTACAAACGAGATGAAGAACATATTTGCATACTCGCCAATAAAAAAGAGGCCCCATCTCATCCCCGAGTATTCCGTACCGAATCCATCAATAATTTCATGATCGTTGGCAACGAGGTGAAATGGAGTACGTCCCGTTTCAGCAAATGCTGCAATCCAGAACAGTATGAATGCCACCGGTTGTGAAAATGCGAGCCAATCGAGCATCCCCCCCTTTTGATAATTGTTGATATCGATCAAAGATAATGAACCAACCATCATTAAAGGTGCTAATAACGCAAGGCCCGTAACAACTTCATAAGATATGAACACCGCAGCACTTCTTGCAGCAGAGATCAATGAAAATTTATTCGCAGATGCCATACCACCTAGCAAGGGACCATAAAGCCCAATCGCCATCACGGCCATTACATACAAAATACCGACATTAATATCCGATACAATCGGATGCACCGTATACCCAAAAGCAGTAAATTGAGGCCAAAACGGAATTGCAGCAGCTGCCATAAATGCCGTTGCTGCAGTAATAACCGGTGCTAGTTTGAAAATCGGTTTAACCACATTTTGCGGGATGATATCCTCTTTCGTAAAGAGCTTTATCCCATCTGCCGCTACTTGGAGCAATCCATAAGGACCAACGTGCATTGGCCCCAAACGACGTTGCATAAATGCAAGAACCTTACGCTCAAAGTAAGTTCCGAAACCTGCAAGAGCTGAGAAAACCAATAAGATCACAACAATTTTTACAATTGTCTCGATGATAAATGCTATATCCATGCTTACACCTTTTGAATTGATACAGCTGCGAAACGGTAACCGTTAAACAATGCACCAGAGTTGATTTGTGTGTCAAATGTTGGGAGATATGGAATCTCTCCATCAATTTTTCCATCTGCGATCACGTTAACAACGATTTCACCTTGTGCCGTTTTGACACGGACACGATCCCCTTCGCTTACACCATTTGCACTCATGAAGGCAGCCGATGCATAAAGCCCGCCTGACTCTTTAAGCTGATGCGCTTTAGCCGTAAACGGGGTGAACTGCAATACCGGATTGGCCAAATAGACAATCCCGGAACTCATAGTACTCTTTTCATCAAACGGCTTGACGCTTTCATCACCGTTAACAGAAACTGAGACAGGGGCTAAAACATACCCGCGTACCTCTTCACCTGCATTTGTATAGTAGTTTGGCAATGTGTCAAACTCTACGGCTTTGAATCCTGCATTCACTGGAAGTTGCTTCGTATAATTCACCGTTAGCATCTCATTAAATCCAAGTGCATTGGCAATATCGTTAAGCGTATAACCGCCAAATCCTACTGCTACGTTCGTAGGATTAACCCGCTTATCAATGCTGGTCAGTGTCCCCTCTTGTTGATTGAGAGCCGGCATCTCCAAATCACCATCCCCTAGGGCACTTAATGTGAAATTTCCTGCTGTATTATATCCAATTGTATAGCTTCCGGCACTCTCGTCAAGATCACATATCAACGCAGCTCCCAATGTATTGGACAGGTTGGGAATCATGGTTACATTGAAGGCCGTGTATTTTTCTATCAAGGCTACCAAACGGGCACAATTAACTGCATTTGGATGACTGTATAAGTCAGGGCCTACCATCAATGCAAATTTCTCTTTTTTTGCCAAATATTTGGTCAAGGTATCGACAAAACCTTCAGGTGTATTCAAAAGTTCATAGAGACGGTTAGTATCCACTTCTACTTCTTTGGATACTTTTTTCTTTATCGTTTTAGTGACCTCTTCGCTCACCTCTTCTTCAATACCAGTTTCTTCGTTGAGGACTTTTTTGACAACGGTTTCGGTCACTTTTTCATCGATGGTTTCTTCGATGGTGACCATTTTTGTTGAGTGGAACGTTGCTAAATAATTCACAATATCCAATGGCATAGCGGTTTTATCACCAAACAAATCGAGCATCAGATACAGTGCCGCTTCTTCCATCATCGCCGCATGATTGAACTGCGTCACATTTTTGGACATATCATTGATAACAGGGTCATTAATCGGATGAAAGTAAAGCCCTGCCCCTTTATTCATCGAAAGTGCATTGTTCATAGCAAAACGAGCATTTGGATTATCAGTTTTTAGTGCACTCCCGATAGAAACGACAAAATCGCTCTCATGCACCTCTTTTAAATTCCCACTGTAAAGAGCAGAGCCGCTTACGGTGCTGTAAGAATTCAAAAAGGATTTAAAGACTCTGGCTTCTTCATTGATCAAACGGTAACCGAATTTCTCTTTGAGACGTTGTAATATCATTGCCTCTTCATTGGTAATAGTTGATGTAAAGCTAATCGTATCTGCTTTTTTAAATGCGGCAATCGCTGCCTCAAATTTGATTGGGTCTTTGGTCACATTGCTGTTTTGGAAATCATAGCCGTAACGTCCGGCACCGCACAAAGAGACATAGTTCCATTCATTTTTAACACGATAGATTTTATCTTCAGGGTCTGCAATACTGGTATGTTTAATGTCATAGCTGAGTTGGCACCCTGCGCTACAGTGCGCGCACGTTGCCGGAATCTGCTCATGTTCCCAAGCGTTTGCACTGTATTGGTAGTCACTGCTCACCAATGCCCCTACCGGACAAACCGAGCTACACTCACCGCAATTGGTACAATCAAGCGTATCACCGGCATTAGGTGAAATCAGCGATTTATTAAGCTTATTCCACATCGCGTAGGCGTCTTTTGGCATCGACTCTTTGAAAGCTGCTTCAATGTTTTCTCCGCCGCGAGCAACGGTTGAAAGCGCTCCGTCTCCGATCATATCTTTACACACGGTTATACAGCGCTCACACATAATACACAGCGCTGGATCATAGTGAATCATACCCCAATCTTGTGCCGGTTTATGCGTATCTGCTATCGAATAACTTTGCGAATCAACTGCCAGTTCAAGCGTGTAATTTTGCAATTCACACTCTCCCGATTGATCACAAACACCGCACTCCAACGGATGATTCACGTCATAAACTTCCATGATCGCACGTTTTTCCTCTTCGATGGTTGAGGTACTCGTTACGATGTTCATCCCCTCTTTGGCTTTTGCATTACACGCATAGACTTGTTTTCCGTCCGCTTCTACCAAACAAATACGACATGCCAACGTTGGGGAACAGCGTGTCAAATAACAAATAGCAGGGATAAAAATTCCATTGGCACGCGCCGCATTGAGTATAACTTCACCCTCTTGCGTTTGAACCGCTTTACCGTCTATGGTTATCGTTATTTCATTCATGACTCAACTACCCACCCTTATAATTTTAATTTTCTCAAAGCGGTAACGCTCATTCATTGTCCCAAACTCCGTATCGTACGTTGGAGACAACGCGATGGTCCCTTTTAGATTGCCATCAAGAACGAACGTACGTACCTCAACGCTGTCATTCGATGTTATCTCTACTGTATCCCCATCGCTAATACGCGCGGCGGTGGCGAATTGTGCCGAACCGCGCAGGGCATTATCACGCTCAAGCTGAGTCGTGCGTGCCGTGTAACTATTAAATTGATTGACAGGATTACAGCGATAGATAACCGTACCATTAAATTCCGGTAAAGTTGCTACTTCGCTCAATCTTCCATTCACTTCTACATTGCTGGTTTCAAGCAGATAACCCCGCTTATCTTCCCCCAATATTCCGTAAAAGTTTCCAAGCTGATCAAATGGTGTCCCATTGAACCCTTTTGCTCTTGGAAGCTGTACCGTATAATCAATCGTATTTGCCATACGTAATCCAAGAGCATTAGCAAGATTGTTCAAACAATACCCCTCAAAACCGATCGCAACGTTAGTAGGAAGAAGTTGATAATTCATACTCACAAATGTCCCCTCTTGTTGGTTCAATGCGGGTACCAACAAGTCACTTTGTTCAAACGATCCAATAACAAAATCCCCGCTGGCGTTATACCCGACAACTCCGGCAATATTCTCATCACGATCAAGATCACACACAAGTGATACCCCTACCGTATTCACGTTTTGAGGAACAACCACCAATGAAAAATCGGTATAGGTTTCAACCAATGCAGCCAAACGGGCAATATTTTGCGCGCGGTCATGATTGAGTACATCCGAACCGATCACCAGCGTTTTTCGTTTCATGCGACGCAGTGATTTTTCGATGCGGGTAAACTCTTCGTCCCCGGCATTGCTCTCCGCACACAAATACCCCTCATCCAATCCATTTAAAAATGCTCGAAATTCATCGCTGATATCAGCATCCGCAAGAAGCGTTTTGGCTAACATCGCCATAATACCCTCTTCGGATCCCGCTTCGTATTTCACAAACTGTGTCACCACATTTTGCAATAAGGCATCTTCAAGCGGGTGCATATAAATAATTTTGGCTCCGTTATGACGCGCCGCAGTGGTCATCGCGTAACGAACACCCGGATTATCCGTCGTAATACGTCCGCCTAATACAATGATCGCGTCACTTTGAGAAATCGCATCCAGCGTACCGCTAAATGTACTTTTTCCACTGATGGTTCCGTACGCTTGCATAAAGGATTGATACGCTCTTGCCTCATCATTGAAAAGCTTTACCCCCAACGTCTCTTTTAAGCGCTGTAATATAAACGCTTCTTCGTTCGTAATCATCGAACTGAAACGAACCGCCTTTGCCGTGCGAAGTGCCGCAACCGCTTTATCGAATTGCGTGAGATTTTTCTGTGCTTGAACGTTGAAATCAAATCCGAAACGTCCTGCACCGCAAAGGGTTGCGTATTCAAAATTATTCGTTACGCGGTAAATGCGTTCTTCATCCCCTGTTGCAATTGAGGTATGTTTCACTTCATACGTGAGTGAACACCCTGCTGAACAGTGAGCGCACGTTGCGGGAACCGGTGTCAATTCCCATGAGTTCGCTTTGTATTGAAAGTCGGAGCTGACCAAGGCACCAACGGGGCAAACCGCGATACATTCACCGCAAAACGTACAATCGAGTTTGTCGCTGTTTTTAGGAATAACAGCAGATTTGTATCCCCCAAATTGCAACGTTATCGCATCATCGCCGATAATCTCATTACAGACGTGGACGCACTTTTCACACAGAATACACAGCGACGGATCGTAATTGATCAATCCCCAGTGCTCGATTTTACGCGGTTGATCTTTGGCAGTAAAATGCTGAGAATCAATGTTGAATTCTAACGTTTTATTTTGTAAATCGCACGCACCTGATTTATCACATACACCGCATTCCAACGGGTGATTAACATCGTACATGCGCATAATGTTCGTGCGCTCTAACTGCAAACGTTCTGACTCTAACGTAACTGCCAAACCTTCTGTTGGAGGTGTCTGGCAGCTCAAGATCAAACCGTCCGTGGTATTGGCTTCAACCACACACAAACGGCATGATGCACACGGTGTTGTTTTTTCCAAATAGCACATCGTTGGAATGTAGAATCCTGCCTTTCGTGCTGCTTGGAGAATGGTTTCACCTTTTGTAGCCGTTACGGGTTGGTTGTTTATCGTAAAGTTAATCATCCATTCCCCTTAATGTGCGACCATCGCGATGTAATAGCAACGCATACAGCGCTCTGCTTCCGCAATTGCTTGTGACTGTGTAAAGCCGTATTTCACTTCTTTATTATTGTATTTACGCTCATCTACACTCAGAACTTCACTGTGTTCTCGAGGCAATCCAGGAAGCCACCCCGTCACTTTTTCTTTTTTATCGTACACTTTTAGCTTGCGCAAGTGATCTTCCATAATCTCATCATCAAGTAAAGTAATTTCGCCGTTTTGGACATAACGGGACATAACCGAAGAAGCACGTTTTGCTTGACCAACTGCATTGACGATCGTCATTGGTCCGTACTCACAGTCGCCCGCGGCAAAAATACCTTTGCGTGATGTCATGTAGTCTTTCCCGTTTGTTTTGATCGTGCCCCATGATGTACGTTCAATTTCCCACTCTTCTGGTATGAGTTTCAGATCAGCACTTTGGGATACCGCAGGAATGAGATAATCACACTCCATTTCAAACGAGGCACCCTCAATTTTTTCCAACGTAGGACGTCCACCGTTAGGATCAGGAACTAACTCAAACATATCAATCAATAACGATTTCAATACGTTATTTTCATCGCGCATTTCTGCAACGGCAGAGTGAAAAATAAATTCGACACCCTCTTCTACCGCTTCGTGATATTCTTCATATGTCGTATTATTAATAATCGTCTTTTCATCACGTCGATAGATCATCACTACTTTTTTAGCGTTTGCACGAATAGAGCACCGTACAACGTCCATCGACGTAAATCCGCCACCGACGCACACAACCGTTTTACCCATTAGATCGACAAAATCCGTCGTCAGCATATGCTTCTTTTGATCCGCTTCTGGGACCATAATTCCGTATTTTACTTCCAAGTTGACCTTATCGAGAAAATCAATCGCACCCCAATATCCTTGGATATCGGCACGTTCGTTTTCACAATAAACTTTTTTAGAGATACGAGTACCCGTTGCCACCAAAATCCCATCGTAATCGTTCTCAAATTGGCGCATCATATCAGCGCTAACACGTGTGTTAGTGATAAATTTTACCCCTAAATCGCGTACGGCTTCGATGTCTTGATTGTATCGATCAATCGGCATACGATACTCAGGTACGCCCACAGCGACTTCACCGCCAAGAACCGGAAGTTCTTCGTATACGTCAACTTCAACACCATCAAGTGCAAGATAATAGGCACCGGTCAGTCCTGCGGGACCCGAACCGATAACCGCCACTTTTTTACCATTTGACGGTTTTTGCTCACTTGGATGAAAAAAGCCAAATCCATGATCGGTTTCGTAATCGGCACCCAACCGCTTGAGCTCCATAATGGAAATCGGCTCATCCAGATTGGTACGGCGGCATTCAGTCTCACAAGGATGGGGACAAACGCGTCCGCACGTATGGGCCAACGGCATCGTTTGGCGTGTTGCCATCAATGAATCATCAAAACGTAAATCACGAACACCCTCAATATATGCCGGGATATCAACGTGTGCAGGGCATGCGTCCATACACGGTGCAGTAATCTTGGCAATATAATTGGTATCTTCCATGTGGTAGTGCTTCGATGCTTTTTGATTGTTAATACAATCCATAAATTCCGCTTCGAAATGGTGCATTAGATCTAGCAATGGTGTGGGAACGGTTTTCCCGATCTCACATTTAGAGGTCTCTTGCATCGTTTTCGAAACCTCTTTAAGGTGCTCCATATCAGACAGCGCACCCTCACCACGAGCAATTTTGTCTAACAGATCGTACAAAATACGTCCGCCCCATCGCCCCGGTGCACAGCGTCCGCATGCCTCGGAATAGACCTGATATTGCGCGGCATACTCTGTTGCTAAACGTACCACATCAACATCGGGATTAAACAGTGCAAGACCATCCCATCCGATAAATGCTTTTGAATGGGCATGTTCATTATAATCTGCAGGCAAATTATAAGCAGATACTTCCCACTCTTCTTCGGGTTTGCCGATGTTATTAATCTGCTCCCCGCGCCATGTGGAAAAATAAACTTTACTCACGACTATTCCTTATGCTTGACCGATATGGTCCAGTCCGCTTCATTAAACTTCAGCGAATTCATTAGCTCATATCCTTTGGCTTTTACCAAGTCGGCACTCTTTTGAATCGGTGTAAAATCACCGATTTCGAACAAAAAAATCAACACTTCTTTGGTTGATGTCTCTTCTTGCATAATTTCACCCATACGGTCGTAAAAAGCACCTTTGAGGTGACGTAAATCATAACGCTTCATGAATGTCCTTCTAACGGTCTACTTCACCGAAGACGATATTAGTCGTCCCGATGATGGATACTACGTCTGGGATATAATGCCCAGGCAACAAATCTGTCAAAATACCTGTGTGCCAAAATGACGGTGCACGCAGTTTAAGACGGTATGGGTACGGTCCGCCTTGGCTGTTAATGTAAAACCCTAGCTCACCCTTTGGAGATTCTGTCGGAATGTATACTTCACCTACCGGTGGGCGCATCCCTTGGGTTACGAGGACAAAGTGCTGCATCAACGCATAGTTTTGCGTCATAATATCCAGCTTTGGTGCTGAAATGTATTGCGGGGCATGCGCCATTAGTTCAGTAGAGGTTCCCTCATACATATCGATTACTTGATACAAGATTTTTGCAGATTCACGCATCTCCGCCATGTAGAGTTTATAACGCGCGTAGTTGTCACCCTTGTCAGAAACAGGAACATTAAACTCTACTTCATCGTACAATTCATACGGCTCTTCTTTACGGATATCCCACTCAACGCCCGATGCACGAAGCATAACGCCTGAACAACCCCAGCTCAATGCCATCTCTTTGGAGATAACACCCACATTTTCCATACGCATCAACCAAACGCGGTTCTTGTCCAAAAGGTCTTCGTAGTCTTTGATGTTTTCAGGTAATTTGTCCAAAAATTTACGCAAATCATCCATAAAATTATCCGGCAAGTCCAATGGAACTCCTCCGATACGAATTGCTGCGTGTGTCAATCGAGCACCACAGTAGTCTTCGACCAAGTCCATCAAATATTCACGCTCACGGAAAGCATAGAGGAATACCGTCATAGCACCGATATCAAGTGCCGTCGTTGCTAACCAGAAAAGGTGAGACATCAAACGATTGATTTCTAAAAGGAGCATGCGGATAACTTTTGCACGGCGAGGAACATCAAGTCCGATCAATTTTTCAACCGCAAGGGCAAAACCGTAATTGTTAGAGCTTGAAGCGATATAGTCCATACGGTCGGTTGTCGGCATGAACTCATTGTAAATCATGTTTTCTGCCATCTTCTCCATACCCCGGTGAAGGTATCCGATATCCGGATGGGCTTTGGTGATCTGCTCTTGCTGCATGTGCAGCATGAGACGCAGTTGACCGTGTGCCGATGGATGCTGAGGACCGAAATTCAGGATCATCTCATTATCGACTCGATCAAAGGTAATGTTTTCAAAAAACGGTCTAAGACGATTGGATTGTTGCATTCACAGCTCCTTAACGGTGACGGTCAGAGATCACAACGGACTTCTGCGCATCAAATTTATCGATCATGAAAACACCTTCTTGTTCTTGGTAAACAAGTGGTGTATCCGGTTCACCCTGGCTGATGTCTGCACCAAATGGTACTTCATGTCCAAGACGGGAGAAACGCTTTGTATCGTAACGATCAATACGAGCAGGATCACGATTCTCAGGCCCTATGATCTCTCTTGCTTCTTTTCCAAAGATCTTATCGACTTCATACCATGCCGCAAACTCATCACCCTGAAGTGGATACGTTTTACGCAGCGGGAAACCTTCCCAATCTTCCGGCATCAAAATACGTTTCATGAATGGGTGATTGTTGACTACAACCCCAAACATATCGTACATTTCACGCTCACTCCAATCGGCTGATCGGAAAAGCTTCTCAACGCTTTGTATTGCTTCTTTCTCATCAATCTTACATTTTATACGCAGGCGCTTGCGCTTTGCCATACTCAACATTTGGTAGAAAATTTCAAATTTACCCTCAGTCGCTAACCAATCAATTGCACTCATTTCTGAAAGCTGTGTATACTCACGCTCATTTTTGAGCAATTCAAGAACGCTGTAGTTGTCATTTGCATTAATCACAACCACCATTTGATCTACTTGGATATAGGCATCCAACACATCAAATTTTGCTTTGATTGCTTCGAGATCCGCTGCAAATAGTGCATCGTCGCTTACCTCTGATTTAGCTACTTGCGGAGCCACCCAAAAGCGGTCCGTATAATACGATTTTTTTTGTACGTCGTCTTTTGGAGTATAAGCTCTCATTACATCAACCTTTTTGGTTTTTGCGCACGAGAGGCTGGCTCTCTACGGATTTTTTGCTGCAGCATCATCACCGCATACTGCAACGTTTCAGGTCGAGGCGCACACCCCGGAAGATACAAATCAACCGGAATAACGCGGTCAACCCCTTGAACCGTTGCGTAGGTATTGAACATACCGCCCGTATTAGCACATGAGCCCATAGAGATTACCCATTTTGGTTCTGTCATTTGGTCGTACAAACGTCGAATAAATTCGGCGTGTTTTTTTGTCAATGTTCCTGCTACCACCATAAGCTCAGCTTGACGCGGAGACGCGCGAAAGATCGTACCAAAACGGTCGAAATCGTAACGAGATGCACCCGAAGCCATCATCTCAATACCGCAACATGCCAAACCATAGGTTAGTGCCCAAATCGAATTGGAACGGCCCCAGTTTACGACTTTATCAATCGTCGTCAAAGCGACGGGAAGACCGCCGTCTTTTAAATAATTTACTTGATGTTGTGCCATTCGAGCGCTCCTTTTTTCCATGCGTAAACAAAACCGATTGTCAACAGTAAGATGAACATCATCATCTCAACAAAACCAAACCAACCTAGCAGCTTGAAATCAATTGCCCATGGGAACATAAAAACGATCTCCACATCGAACAATAAAAACAAAAGTGCAAATAAGTAAAACTGCGTCGAAATTCGGTTCGGCTGACGAGTGACCTCAGGGCCACATTCATACGGTGACATTTTCAATTTTTCTGTATCTTTAGCCGCCAATGCGCGGCTCGCCAAGCGTGCCAATACCGTCGTCGCATAAAATGCTCCAAACGTAATAACAAACAGTACAAATACCCCGAAGTAAGGATTTGCGACGTTGTAATGTTCCATAGTTCTACCTTTTCATGGTTGATGCCGTATCCGACGATGAATTGCTCTCGTGATCAGATACCGCTTTTTTTATAAAAACAGTTATTGCACTATAACAAAAAGAGTGTTAAATAATCCCCAATAAGATAAGCATTCACTTGGCGGTGTTACTTTTATAAACACCCATACAGACGTGCTTCATCCTGAATGTTATTTTTAGTAACAACTATTTATTTTGTATTGGCATCTAAAGCTAATAATTAGTTTTAAGGAGATATTGAAATTAGTAAAAGAGTGACCTAAATCACCCTTAATTGTTTAAAAAGCCCATCGATTTTTCGGTGTCAAAGTTACCTTGACGCTCTTTTTCAATTTCGTTGACAAAATCTTCCAAGCGGAAGCTGGATTCTTTTCGTGTAGCCACCGTATAGGCAGTATTTTTGACAATTAGATTGATCTGTCCGCCAGTCAAAGGATGCTTGGTAAGCAATTCGACATCAAATCCCTCTTCATACGGTGCGTTTTTAGGGAGCATCATTTTCCATAACTTGAGACGTTGTGCCTTATCCGGTTTTTTAAACTCAATCTTGTAGTTAAATCGGCGTGAAAATGCCTGATCGATGTTTTCTAGCAGATTGGTCGTCGCGATCAATATCCCCTGAAACTTTTCGATCTGTTCTAAAAAGATATTTTGCATCTGATTGTGCATTTGATCTGCTGATGTACCCGAGCCTTGCGAACGCGATGAGAGAAACTGATCGGCTTCATTGAGCAAAAGGATCGGTTCTGTTTTAGTCTGTTTCGTTAAATCCGCATAAGTGTCAAATATTTTACGAACATTTTTTTCAGACTCACCCACATACATGGAGAGGATTTTGGAACAGTCAAAACTTAATACCTGCCGCTTGAGTGAACGTGAAAGCGAATGTGCTGTGAGCGTTTTGCCCGTTCCAGGAGGACCGTAAAAAATGATCCGCGCATCGATTCCCGCTTTTTTATCCTTGATTCCCCACTCATGAAGTTTGGCGATCACATCTCGATCGAGCTGATGCATCAAATTTTGTAACGTTTTATCCGTTGCGGGATTGAGTACAACATTTTCCAGAGATGTCATTGGTTCAATAAGCTCAAAAATTTCCTGTTCTTTGATCAGCATATCCAGCTTTAGCTTGCGTGCTTTTTTCTTTTTTTGAGGGTGCATGATCGATTGGAGTACCTCATCAACGATGTAAAAGGCTCTGCTAATACCACCAAATGGGTTAAGCATCTCTTCATAATCGATGACATCATCGTTAATTAAACGTGACCCGTCTTCAAGCAATGCACGGTTTTTAATCCGTTCGTAATCATCAAAACTGATCAAATCGATAAGGGTATTCATCTCGCGCAAGTTCCCCTCGGTCGAACTGTACTCCTCTTTTAGCAAAGCCAAAAAAATCACCTGCTCTTTGGGCTCAAGCTTTTTTTGTTTGAAAAAACGGTCCAATACAACATCCTGAGAAGTTTGAGAAATTCGTTCTTCAATGCGCTTTTCAAGCAAATCGAGCTTGCTTTGGATACGGTTAATCCCCAATGAGTGCTCATTTCCGTTGTTGCGAATAATCGACATCTTTTGATATAGCTCGATGCGGAAAAACTGGTCTTGCAGATATTCTAAATGGTCGGCATACGGTTTGATCTCAGGAAGTGTCATCTCCAAAGAGCCCTCTTCGAGAAGCTTCATAAAAATCGTTGTCAATGCAATAGGGGTATTAAACAGCTCTAGCTGAGAGAGCTCACTCATCTTGATCGGCGTAAAAGAGTGGTGGGTAATCCATCCCAGTTCTAAAAGCGTTTTCACTTCTCCGAAATGACTCAGATACGAATAATCATCGGGACCGTACAGCTCTTGGAGTAATTCAGCTACGACTACGTCCTCTTGGGACTGCAAAAACTTACGCGTCAACAATTGGAGAACTTTTCCCTCATCAACGGTACATTTTAGTTGCGAAAAAATCTCAGATTGTTCAATGGAGGGATTTTCTAAAAAATCGATCAAATATTTCAATGTCGTCCTTCTTATTTCTGTTCCATCGAATAAAGTAATTCGATCTCTTGTGCCCAAATGGTATCATCAATGGTTTCCAACACGAGCGGAATGTTGTCCATTCTCGGATCGTTCATCAAAAAAGCAAACGCATCAAGTCCAATTTTCCCTTTTCCCAATGAGTCGTGTCGATCAACGTGGCTCCCTAGATCAGGCTTCGAGTCGTTGATGTGCATCCCCTTGAGGTATTTAAATCCGATAATACGGTCAAACTCTGCCCACGTTGCATCGTACGTCTCTCGCGTACGTATGTCGTATCCTGCCGTAAACATGTGGCATGTGTCAATACACACCCCGACACGCGACTTATCTTCGATACGATCAATGATAGCGGCAATTTGCTCAAACTTCCACCCCAAATTGCTCCCCTGACCCGCTGTATTCTCGATCGTCAGGTTTACCCCTTCGGTCACGTTGATCGCATGGTTCATGCTCATGGCGATACGGTCGATGCACTCTTCCTCGGTAATTTGCTTGAGGTGACTCCCCGGATGAAAATTCAACCGATCCAGACCCAACTGTTCGCATCGCTGAAGCTCATCGATAAAAGCCTCGAGCGATTTTTCACGCTTTTCCTCTTCGGGATGACCAAGATTGATCAGATACGAATCGTGCGGCAAAATATGACGGGGTAAAATACCGCTTTTGGCCAAATTATCTTTAAATAACCCTATTGTCTCATCATCGAGAGGTTTCGCGGCCCACTGTTTTTGGTTTTTGGTAAAAAGGGCAAATGCCTTCGCCCCTATTTTCATCGCGTTGAGGGGAGCATTAAAGACTCCGCCCGAAGCGGATACATGTGCGCCGACAAATTTAGACATACTTTATTCCTATTTTCAATTACGCTATTTTAACACAGTTACCAATACACTCACTGAGTCTCATTCGTATCTTGAATATCACTGATTTTAATCATGAGGCCATTCAAACGATCTTTGAAAAAGATTTCACTCCCTTTGTGCCGATAAACAATGTCCATATCATCGTTTCGAATAAATTGGAAAAGAGCACCGCCACAGGTCTCGTCTTTGCCCTTTCCGCCAAAAATCGGCTCACCCTGTAAAATACGGCGCATCGTATCATGCGGATACCCTACGTATAGATACTCTTTGACAAACGCCTCTTCACTCATGCATCCGGCACTTACACATACTTTATCATCAATCGAAATCTTCTCTACCGCTATCCCTGCCGTGAAAAGTTCCACCTCCACGGCATCTCCCTCATAGCGGATATATCCCATATCGGAAAATTTCAGTTTTGGACTTTTGATCGTAATGATTTTTGGGCTGCTGATAGAATAATGTTTGACAGAACATCCTCCCATTAAGAGTATGAGTACACTAGCCCATAAATAATTCATTTAATATCCTCGATACTGCTTGTTAAAATCAAAAATGAAAATCTACCCCGACTTTGGTATAGATATTTTTGGTCGTACTTTGAGGTTCCCACCACTCAAAACCACCACTTATTACATGATCTGACTCAGCAATATTTATTTGCTCAAATCGATTTTCGAGCCGTAAACCTATTCTGTTATTGACCTTATAGACAATCGGTATACTCAATCCATAGCTGTAAACATTATGAAGCGTAAATTCCAATGCAGGGCTAGAAGAAGTCATTTTAGGAGAAAATGCCTGTGTATAGCTAGCTTCGGCCCCAATACTCAGATTATTTCGCAAATCATAAAGTACTCCAATATTCGCTTTCCAATAATACCATTCATAATCTTCGATTTGAGTAGCTGAAAGCTCCCTCTTCCAAAACCGATAGCCTCCTCCGACTCCTACGTACAGTTCACTGATTGAATCTACTAAAGCTTGCTTAAGATACATCTCTGGCTGATAAATCGTATTTTGTGTTGTAGCTACAACGGATCCATATCCCAAATGACTGCCAACATAAGACCCCACATATTGTGTCTCACCTTTCATCATCAAATAACTCATCACCACGGAGGTACGAGATTTTCCTTCCTGCCCTAGTTTCATCTCTAGTGATGTATCAATACCGCCAATTCCAAAAGAATCAGTTTTTTCGCTGTCAAGGATTTGATTATTACTATCGTATTCTCGATAATCCATATTTAATCCGCTATATGAAATATTCCATATTGCTGACTCTGCCAATAATACTTGACTTACTAATAACATTGCAATCGTCAATTTTTTCATTTTCTTCCCCTTTTTCTTTTATTGATACCTATTCCTAGCCCATAGGATAGAGAATTTTTGCATGCACCGCGTCCAAATCTTTTAATACTTCTGCGCTCAACGTTACATTCATCGCCGCTAAACTTGCGTCCAATTGTTCCGGTGTCGTCGCACCGATAATCGTGGATGCGACAAAATCAAACTGCTTACTCCATGCAATCGCCATCGTGACGGGGTCAAGTCCATGAACAGCCGCAATACGCAAATATTCCTGTGTCGATGCTAAGGTTTTGTCGTTGAGAAATCGTGCCGCCATAAGACGCTGACGTTTATTAGTTGAGTTTACATAATCACTAAAGCGCCCTTGTGTATTGGACGCTTGATTGTATTTTCCGCTCAAAATTCCCCCGCCCAAAGGGGAATACGGAAGCAATGAAATCTTTTCTTCACGGCACAGCGCCCCGATTTCGGTCAAATCACGACGGTTCAGAAGTGAAAAATTATTTTGGATCGACTCAAAACGGGTTAATTTTTCGTATTTGCTCACCATAAGCGATTTCATCGTCCCGCGTGCCGTATCATTGGATGTACCGATATAGCGTACTTTACCGCTTTGGATTAAAGCATCCATTGCCCGCATCGTCTCTTCGATAGGGACAATCGTATCGGGCCAGTGCATCTGATACAAATCGATGTAATCGGTCCCTAACCGCTTGAGTGACCCCTCGATGGCCCGTTCGATATGAAATCGGTCACACGCCGTAAAACCATGACGAATCGGAGGGACGAACCATCCCGACGCCGCCCCTGCCACTTTGGTAGCCAAAATCAAACTGTCACGCGGCTTTGTTTTCAGCCACCGACCCACCATCTCTTCCGTTAGTCCGCAAAGCTCGGAGCTTGGGGGAACAGGATACAGCTCTGCGGTATCAAAAAAATTCACCCCATAATCATAGGCTTTGTCCATAATAGCAAACGCGGCTTTTTCATCGCATTGTGAACCAAATGTCATTGTCCCCATACAAATCGGGGATACACGCAATCCTGTGCGTCCGATATAACGGTATTCCATCCGAAGTTCTCCCAAGTTTTTGCCATATTGTAGCGAATTGCCATATTTTGTTTCCTAGGTTTTAAATCGCTTTATACTGCCATTATGAAAATACACATTGATCTGGATTGCTTTTTTGTATCGGCACAACGTACCATCGATCCCAGCTTAATCGGCAAAGCAGTCGGCGTGGGTGGTAGAGGTGATCAATACATATTTTCCCATGAAAAATCAAACCAGGAACTATTGCTAAACAACAGCGGCTCTTTTGTGGGGAGCTTTTTTCATCGTTATGCGGGTGACGATCTCAACCAATTTATCGATGCTGATGGACGGGTGCGAGGAATTTTAACCACCGCCAGCTATGAAGCCCGGGCCTATGGTATCAATACCGGTATGACCATCCGTGAAGCGCTGATACGCTGCCCAAGCCTCATTATCAAAGGGCCTGATATGCAGCTCTATCATCGCTTGTCTCATGCATTGCATCAGTTTCTACAAGAACGCATTCCTCTTATAGAACAAGCAAGTATCGATGAATTTTACGGTGATTTAAAAGGGTGGGTAACGGATGATGAGATTCCCGCATTTATCGACCATCTGCGCCATGAGATCAAACGTAAACTCAATCTTCCCGTCTCGATAGGGGCTGCCAATTCCAAACACATTGCCAAACTCGCCACAGAAAGTGCCAAACCGTTTGGCTGCAAAACTATTATGGACAACGAAGTAGCATCATTTGTTTCTGAAATTGCGGTTCAAAAGTTCCCGGGAATCGGCTCAAGTATGCAGCGCCGTTGTGCACAATATCATCTCAAAACATTGGGTGACTTGCTCCGGGCTAAAAGACTTGTCGATTCCTGGGGACCTTACGCACAATCGCTGTATCAGCGTGTCTCCGGTCATGACTTAGGTGAACTCGTTGTGAACTCTCCCCGTAAATCAATCGGTATTTCACGCACCTTTGATCCCATAGACAATCGAGATGAAATCAGACGGCGCATCTCTATTCTATCCCGTCATCTCGCTTATGCCATTTCGAAACTTGAGGTCAACCCAACAACATTTATCTTATCGCTTTATTACCTTCATCATCCAAAAAGCCACAGTGCCCTCAGTGAATCAAGACTCTTTAATGAACAACGCTTCCGGCAACTGTGTCGTGAACTCTTGGCAAAAGCAGATCTTCATGCCAGTGGTGCGATAACGCACCTTGGGATCAGCGCATCCGCATTTAGTGTCCATTCACGCAGAGTTCTCTCTCTCATTGATTATGAGGAAGATGCTAGGGCTCACTCTTTTGATCAAAAAAGTCGCCTTATCCGTGATAAATATGGGTGTGATGCCTTAAAATGGGGAAATGAGCTGTAGATCACGGCTTAGCTAACAGCCTGTAGCGCCCCATATGCCTCTTGCAATAGCTTAAATCTTTCAGTGTATTTATTAATGATCTCGGGGCTTTTAGTATGGACGCGATCAGGATGATACCGCTTCGCGAGCTGCCGATAGCGTTTTTTTAAATCTTCAAGCTTACTGCCTACAGGGAGATCAAAAATTGCGTGATATCGGATCATTTTATCAATTTCATCGTTGCTGTGGCCCCAGCCTTTGTAGTTTCCATACAAACGGCTCATAAATTCCTCATCATAGTTATAGTTGATTTGATAGTGCAATACTTCGCGTCGATTAAGCGCTTTTTCCAAACGTGCTTTGGAGGAAATCGTACTGACATCAATGTAAATCTGATTTGAGGTGAAACTTGTAACGAGAGAGGATAACTGCTGTTTGAGATAGCGCATGATCCATCGGTTAGGGGTCAAAAAAGTCAGTTTAACCCGATTAGGGCCAAAAGCAAACAACTCGACATCCACTTTTTCTGCATTGCGATAAGGAATTTCAATGCGTACGGCGGCACTGCGGCATTTGCGCAATGAGCGGCGGTAAAAGGGATTTGCTAGGTCATTTGCTGTTGAGTAACGATCGCTTAATGTATCTAAAAATTCTTCTTTTTGCTCAGAAGAACTCTCATTGTTCAATACCAAAACGCCATTGTCTAAGAAAAGGGTATTATGAATATGATGATCAAAAAATTCTTCCATCCACGGCTCTTCGAGGGTCCTTGATCCCCCTTGAACGAAGATAGCATTGTTGCGCAAAACGACTCTCACGGATACCCCCGCTGTCAGATTATTTGCACAAATAAAGCAAAAACTATTCCTTTTATTTACTTTTCTACGATTACTCCATAGCATTCCGGTCGGCGATCACGAATCAATCCCCAGTAATGACGGTGTGTACGGTTTGCTTGCACGTCAAATTCACTGTAAATGATTTCCTCTTTGTCTCTCGATGCTTCGGCCATCTTCTCTCCCGTATGATCGGTGATAAATGAACTGCCGTAAAACGTGAGCGTACAGCTCTCACCCGCTTCTTCACCAATACGGTTTGCAACAATCACAGGGATAATGTTCGCAGCACTGTGTCCCATCTGCACACGCTGCCAATGCGATGCTGAATCCACCCCAATCTCAGGCTCACTACCAATTGCTGTAGGATAAAAAATCATATCCGCACCCATCAATGTCAAACATCGCGCTGTCTCAGGAAACCACTGATCCCAGCAAATACCGACACCAATATTTCCATACTTCGTTTCCCACACTTTGAATCCCGTATCTCCCGGCTCAAAATAAAATTTCTCTTCATATCCTGGACCATCAGGGATATGGGTTTTGCGGTAATTCTCCATCACCGTTCCATCCGCATCGATCATCACGAGAGAGTTGAAATAGCGTTCACCTGCTTTCTCAAAATAACTCAAAGGAAGGACAACCCCCAATTCTTTTGCCAATGCGCTAAAATGTGCAATCATAGGATTTCCTTGACGCTCCTGTGCCCATGCAAAATACTTCTGATCCATATCTTTGCAAAAGTAGTACCCCTCAAACAATTCAGGGATCAAAACGATGCGTGCTCCATTTTTTACAGCTTCACGAACCATTGTTTCTGCTTTAAAAACATTTGCCTCTTTATCTTCGCACATCTGCATCTGTATCGCAGCTACTTTTACCATGGTTCAACTCCTGTTATTCTTCCTCAAATTATAGCTAAGGACTTATAAATTCTTAAAAGGGAACGTGATATGCTATAAAATATAGATACATCCAAGAAGGAGTTATCATGCAGCTCAATACACAATACCAAGCTCTTCCTCAAATGAACGAGCAAAGCACCAAAAGAGATAAAACTCTAGAGAAAATCGCAGCTGGGCTTCAGCTCAGGATGGACGACAGTGCCGTACGCAGTATCGCGTCTCAAATGCAAAATGATATCGGCAGCTTTTCTCAAGAATATATGAACACAAATGACAGTATATCGATGATGCAGATCGCCGATGGCGCACTTTCAAATCTATCCGATCAAAGCCAAAAATTAAACGAGTTAAGTGTTCGAAGTAACAGTGCTATTCTCAACAGTGCGGATAGACAAGTGCTTCAAAATGAGTTTCAACGTACCCAAACGTCTATGCAAGATATTGTCAATACAACGTCCTTTAACGAAAAGTCTTTGCTAGACAGCAGTCTCTCTCCAAAGAACCTTAGCCCTGATAATCAAGAAGGGATTGCTTCTTATATGCAAACTCTTTCATCTGCACAAAGTGATGTTGGTGCAGCTGTAAATAACTACATTAGCCATGCAAATACACTGCTGGAACAAATCACGCAGACTTCTGCGGCAAAGAGTCAAATAGCAGATACCGATATGGCAAAAGCGATCAGTGATTTCCAAAGCAGTAACCAGTTGCTTGATGCATCGGTTCTTGCATCCGCGCATCAAACACAGTTTTTACGTGAATCAATCGGACGTTTATTGGGGTGAGTTAGGTCAATAAAGATCGAATTACATTCGATCTTTTGCTTCGATTCCTAAAAGAGAAAACCCTGTTTTGAGAGAAAGGGCAACAACGAGAAGGAGCTTCAAAAGCTTCGCTTCGTCCTCATTACCGATAATTTTGGTATCGTAGTAAAATTTATGCAATTTTGCCGCTAATGCCTTGAGATAATCAGGGAGCTTTTGCGCTTGACGGGATTCAAATGCATCATCAATAATTTCCGGCAACAACAGCGCTTCAAACAACAATCCATCTGCATCCGCACTTAGCCCATGCAGTCTTGCAGCCATGATTTCATCCATTCCTACGTCACTTTTAGCAATAAGAGTCTGAATACGTGCATGTGCATATTGAACGTAATAGACAGGATTCGAACTGTCTTGACGCTTGAGTTCTTCAATGTCAAATTCAAGTGCCGTATCGCATTTTTTCGATGCAAACATAAAGCGTAGCGCATCCGATCCAATCTCCTCAACAACATCACTCATAAGTATGACTGTTCCCGCTCGCTTTGACATCTTGAACGGTTCACCGTCTTTGAGCAAACTTACCATCTGTGAGAGCAGGACCTCGAGTTTGTCACTGTTGTATCCTAGAAAATTAACCGCCGCATTAACACGG
This sequence comes from Sulfuricurvum sp., assembly GCA_041661985.1. Classification (GTDB taxonomy): domain Bacteria; phylum Campylobacterota; class Campylobacteria; order Campylobacterales; family Sulfurimonadaceae; genus Sulfuricurvum. The sequence continues at coordinate 35,776 of JBAZTK010000003.1, forward strand.
GCAATGTAACCGTGGTGATCCGCACCCCAAATATTGATGTAGTGATCGTATCCACGTTCAAATTTTTGATTGTGGTAGATGATATCCCCTGCAAGATAGGTCGGACGTCCGTCTTCACGAACAACAACCCTGTCATGATCATCCCCAAACTCTGCGGATTTAATAAATGTTTTTCCCTCATCTACATAAACACCATTGCCCATTTTTGCCATAACACGGTCCCATTCTTCATACAAAGAAGCTTCGCCGACAAAGGTATCGAAGTGAACTTTAACACTTGCCAAATCGTCTACTATGAGTGCTAAAATTTTATCTTTTGCCCACAGTGCCAACTCTTTTTGACGATTTTCATCACGCAGGGCATCTGCGCCGAATTCCTTCACGACTTCTTTGGCTAAGTTACTCAAATACTCACCACGGTAATATTTTTCAGGCCATTCAACACTCTCGCCTAATAAAGAACTGCGTCCCTCAAGCTGCAATGAGACTCCGAGTAAATCGATTTGATTTCCCGCATCATTGACATAATACTCTGCCGTGATGTCGTATCCTAAATGACGGCCGAGTCGCAGCATAGTATCGCCGTAAACCGCACCTCTGGCATGTCCGATATGCAGCGGTCCCGTTGGATTGGCACTGACAAATTCCAAAAGAATCGATCCCTTCTTGTCACTGCTTCCAAACTCTTCGCCATGCGACAGTGCCCACGAAGCATACTCATCTAAAAAAGTTTCAGAAAGACGAAAATTAATGTACCCTTTGACCGATTCAACCGCTGTAAAAATAGCATCATCACCAAATGAAGAAGCAATTTCTTCAGCAATGGCCATTGGAGATTGTCGAAGTTCTTTTGCGAGGGAAAAAGCGATAGGAGTGGCGAAATGGCCAAAAGAGCGATCTCTTGGCTTTTCGAGGATAACATCGTAGTTTAATTTATCGCGTAAAAACGCAGATACTCTTTGCTTCAAAACTTACGCTTGCTTGGTAGTTGTTTGTGGTGCCTCTACCTCTACTGTAGTCACATTCTCTACTTGCTTTGGTGCTTCAGGAACAGCGTGAACCGTAGGTTCAGGAGTAGGTGTAGGCGGTGGAGCCGTGTCCTCATCTTTCATTTCTTTTTTGAATCCGCGGATCCCTTGACCGATACTTTTGGCAAGATCGGGGATTTTCTTCGCACCGAAAAGCAACACAACTATTCCGAAAATTAACAGTAATTCTGATCCACTAGGCATTGCCATATTCAGACATCCTTCTCTAAGAAATTTAATGGGATAGTATAACGGCTCATTGCTGTAATCGTCCTTAGAATTGATCTAGGCTTGTGCTTCCCACATTTGAATAAATTCATTGATATGCAAAGTTGGGATTTTCATTCGTGCCGCTTTTGCAACTGATATCAACACCTCTGCCGCTTCGTCCAAATCATCATTGACAATCAAATAATCGTATTCACTGATACGTTGAACTTCACGCTTGGCCATTTCCAAGCGATTTGCAATAACCTGAGCACTGTCTGTCGAACGGTTTTCAAGTCTCTTTTTGAGTTCTTTTAATGTTGGTGTCGTAATAAAAACAGACGTCGTAATATCTCCCAATCTGCTTTGCAGGGAATCATTACCCTGAACATCAATATCAAAAATAACCAGTTTTCCCTCTTTTAACGCTTTTTTTACGGGCCCCAAAGAGGTTCCATAATGATTCCCGTGAACGACGGCATATTCCAAGAACATCTCTGCTTCTATCTCTTGGACAAACACCTCTTCACTCACAAAATGGTAATGCACTCCATCTATTTCACCCTTACGCATCGGACGTGTGGTCGTAGAAATCGAAAAATAAGTCGGTCCAATGTCCTTTATGATCTTATTTATCAAAGAACTTTTCCCAGCACCGCTAGGCCCTGATAAAACTAAAACAGCACCACTTTCTCGATTCACTTCTCGTTCCCAAAATTGATATTAATGTTAATGCTAAGCCCCTTAAGCGTCTTGGCAACATCTTCGTTTGCAAGGGCTTTTAGCAGTGCCTGAAGTGCATCCATTCCCTCAGCAGGTGTTCCATGATGTTCTTCTACCAAATCACCCACTGATTCAACATCTATGTTCATCTCTTCAAATTCATCACCCAGTTCATCAACAGCAACTTCGTCCAGCGCTTCGCTTAGTGCTTCTGCGTCAAGCGATGAATGGTTACTGTGTCCAACGCGTACTTCCGGTTCTTCTTCAACCTCTTCACCAATGGCAAGCTTGATATCCCTCTCGCTCAGGCTATCTAAATCAGCAAGTCCTTCAAATTCACCGAAATTTTCCATCTCGACTTCATCAAACTCTTGTTCTAAATCTTCGATTCCCAGTTCTTCAACAGCCTCTTGTATCTGCTGCTCAAGTTCACCGAATTCATCATCACTTAATGCATCGCCCTCTGATTCCAAAGAGGACAATTCTTCATCCTCATCCATTTTGGCCAAATCATCAAGCATGAATGCATCTATATCATCTAAAGTGTCATCACGCATTGCTTCTTCTGCGGATGGTTCTTTGGCTTCTTCCTCATCCATGGTAAGTAAATCATCCAATGAATCTACAAAATCCTCATCATCAATACTTTCATCGATCGTCTTAATGGGCTCCTCATCCTCATGGCCTAGAAGCTCTTCATCAAAATCGAATTCATCCAGTGCATCGTCAAGCTCACTCTCTACACTCCCCGTTTCACTATCACTTTCTAGCGCCTGCTGAATATCATCATCCAAGGATTTAAGAAAATCCTCATCACTTTGTTCATCATTAGCCGATACATCATCCGAGATTTCACTCTCCTCATCTTCCTCATCCAGTGGCAACTCATCATCACTATCAAAATTATCCGTGTCATCTAGAAGATCTTGTAATTCTTGCACTTCTTCATGATCAAGTACATTGGTTTTTGCTGCAACCTCTATGTCTTCAAGATCAAAATCAAGATCATCATCCAGATTAGTAATATCATAACCTATTGCTTCGGGGACTTCATCAACACTGGTATCTGTTAAAATTACTTTTGATGTATCGACAGCTTCTTCACTGCGGACATCTTTAGCCAATAAAAGAAGATCTTTATCGATCTTGGCAAATAAATCAACTAAATCTGTCGGTAAAAAAGGTTTATTGATTACATTATCAAATCCGGCAGGCGTAGCATTTCCGCGAGTAGCCATCAACAAAGAAGTTTTATATTGGATCTTTTCTTTTAGTGCAGTCATAGCTTCATTGCTGTAATGAGCGTCATCGACTATAAGTAAATCATAAACATCACCCTCAATCTCATCAACAGACCAAACAACGCTCAAATCATCTTTTGTTTTTTGCGCGCTCAACGCTACGAGTTTGCGTACAACCGGATTATCATTCAACAACAAAATTTTCATAATACGCCAAACCTCTCTTACTTTACTATTGCATCACTGTGCACTACATGGTATGATTGTAACTAAAAAAAAATAAAATGATAAAAATAATCGCCCTTCTTTTAACAATTAGCAGTGCAAATGCTAACATTTTCCCATTTTTCCTCCCGGATGAAGGGAGCCGTTTTAATCATCACCTTCAAGGATTGGTCAAAAACAGTCATAATGAGATTGTTATTGTCACTTCCAATATGAATTATCCTGCCTTGACTAAAAGCATTATTCACTCACTGTCTCATGGAGTGCATCTTAGACTCATTGTCACCAAACGCGCAAGGGACCCTCTGCGCTTCATCGCCTATCAAGGGGTCGATTTATACAGTTATACACCGCGAACTCTTACTGACACCCTCATACTTATCGATAATACCCATGTCTGCCACATATCTGGAGCATTGAATGAAAAAATTTTGAGTGATACGGTATCAAGTGTATGGTGCAGTGATGAACCTTCACTCATCCTCCAAACACACAAAAATATCAATAGATTGATTCAACGTTCTACGCCCTATTTACAATAATTTTTCCAAAAAATTATAGGCACTTTGCATTTGCGAAGTGACAATCATCATCGTAGCAGAAAGCGTGGCCATTAGTACTAAAAAGGCGACCCCGATTTTAATAGGCATACCAATAACCAGCAAGTTAAACTGAGGCATGGTTTTCATCAACATACCAAAAATGACATCGGCTAACATTGACAGTGCGGTTATCGGAAAAGCGATCATAAACCCAACCACAAACATGTTCATCATTGCGTGCATAATGTACCGAAACAATTCAGGTGTCACCATAAACCCACCCAAGGGGACCGTAGCAATTGATTCAGATGCTAACAATATGATCCAATGGTGTAAATCTGCTGCCAACAAAATCATCAATGCCACAAGTGACAAAAATTGGTTGACGATCGGCATTGAAACACCTGATTGCGGATCAATAGCAGAAGCCAGTGAAAAGCCCATCATAAAGGATATCTGCCCACCCGCAAACGTAATTACATGATACGCAAGTTGTAAAATGATTCCTACAGCTAACCCAAAAAGCATCTCTCCTAATATGGCAACTGTCATGGTCAACGAGTCTAATGGTATTTGCAAAGCAGGTAGGGAATCATAAAAGACCACGGTAAAGAAAAATGCCATTGCGGCTTTGAGAGACATAGGGATGTTAGCATGAGAAAAAATAGGAACTGCCATAAACAAAGAGCTGAATCGTACAAAAAGCAAAATAAAAGCAGCTGTTCGACCTTCGCTAAACAGTTCCGCCCATTCCATATTTACTGAACCTTGGTTAAAACACCATCGTGCATACGGTAAATGGTATTGCACTCTGCAGCCAATGACTCATCATGAGTGACTAAAATCATCCCGGCATCGTGTTCTTTGAGATAATCAAAGAAAATATTCATAACTTCTTGAGCGGTTGAATGATCCAAATTTCCCGTTGGTTCATCTGCAAAAATAAGTCGTGGCTTTTTGGATAAAACCCTTGCTATGGATACACGCTGCTGCTGTCCGCCTGAGAGTTCAGTCACTTTTTGATGACATACTTTATCGATTCCCAAAGACTTCAGCAAGCTATTGTCAATAGTCTGGTTTGCCATCAGTGCGGCTACTTCAAGATTTTCATAACCGCTAAAGCCCTTAAAAAGATAATGGCTTTGGTAAATAAGTCCCAAATCATAACGACGCAGTTGCACCAGTTCTTTTTCACTCAGCCCATATATGTTACGGCCAAAAAGTTCAACACTTCCAGCATTCGGAACAAGCATGGACGACAAAATATGCATCAACGTTGATTTACCGCTCCCGCTGACACCAATAATGGCCATTGATTCTTGAGAATTAAGTTCCAAAGAAATATCTTGAAAGAGTGGATATTCAAAGGTATGCGATAAAGAGGTTGCTTTTAAAAGATTCATAAGAAGATTATAGAGAAAAAGAGGTTAAAAAGAGGGGCTAAAAAAGCGAAATTCGCTTTTTTAGAGTTATGCCATTTGTGCAGCAACTTCTGCAGCAAAGTCATTGACTTGTTTTTCAATACCTTCACCGACTTCATACTTAACAAATTCGACGATTTGGGCAGTACCGCCATGAGCAGCAGCTTCTTTCGTCAAAGCTTGCGCAACAGTCAATGAATCATCCATAACAAAGTTTTGATCCAAAAGGGCCAATTCTTTGTCCAAAGTTGTATTGTCCGCTACAAAACGAGCCAATTGTCCAGGAATGATGTTCGCCCAAATTTTTTCAGGCTTGCCATCTGCTAACAATTTAGCTTTAATCGCTTCTTCAGCTGTTGCCATAACTTCCGGAGTCAATTGCATCATGGAAATATATTGAGGAACATTTTTCAATGGTTTCTTCAAACGTGCAAGTTCTTCGTTCTCAGTTTTAATCGCTTCAATACGTCCAATAGTCTCTTCTTGAACATACGTGGCATCAAAATCTTTGTAACTCATTGTAGTAGGCTTCATTGCTGATGCATGCATTGCAATGTTACGTACCATCGGCGCTAGTGCATCCGCTGTTTTCTGTGAATCACATGTGATTGCTACCAAAACACCAACACGACCGTTTGTGTGAACGTAACCGTTTACACAACCATGCTCGCCAGCATTAAGAGTAACAAAACGACGAGTAACGATTTTTTCACCGATACGAGCTACTTGAGCTGTAAAATATTCAGAAAAAGTACCTGTTTCGTAAGCTGTTTCATTTAACTCTTCTACCGAGCTAACACCTGTCGTAAATACATGCGCAGCTGTATTGCCAACAAGGGCCATAAAACCGTCATTTTTTGCAACGAAATCGGTTTCAGAATTGATCTCTACCAAAGAAGCAGATGTGAATGTTTCAGAAACTTTAAGACCCAAAAGTCCTTCTGCTGCTACACGATCCGCTTTTTTAGCAGTTTGTGACATACCGCGATCACGTAAAAACTCTTTCGCTTTTTCCATGTCGCCATCACACTCAGTGAGCGCTTTTTTACAGTCCATCATAGGGGCATCAGTTGCCGCTCTGAGGTCTTTTACCATAGCTGCTGTTACATCTGCCATGATTACGCTTCCTCTGCTACTTCTTCAGATGCCGCTTCGAAAACTTCTTCTGCAGACGCTTCTTCTACTGCCGCATCATCGCTGCCGCTGTTACGAAGTGCTTTACCTTCGTTGATCGCTTCAGCCATTTCTTTACAGAAAAGTTGAATTGAACGGATCGCATCATCATTTCCAGGAATTGGAATGTCAATTACGTCAGGATCACAGTTAGTATCAAGAGGTGCAACGATACGAATACCAAGGTTACGAGCTTCTTGAACCGCAATGTGCTCTTTAACTGCATCAACAACGAACATCATGTCAGGTAAAGTTTTCATTTGACGAATACCACCAAGGTAAGCGATTAGCTTCTCTTTTTGACGATTCATCATCAATGCTTCTTTTTTAGTTAAAAGACCCATTTGACCATTTGCTTGCATCTCTTCAATGATGTCAAGCTTACGGATTGATTTTTGGATTGTTGGGAAGTTTGTCAACATTCCACCCAACCAGCGATTGTCAACGTATGGCATGCCACAAGCGATTGCCGCATCACGAACCGCAACACGTGCTTGCTTTTTAGTTCCTACGAAAAGAACTGTCTGGCCCTCAGCAGCTGCATCAAGAACTTGCTGATATGCAGCACGGAAAAAACGCAATGTTTTTTGAAGATCAATAATATAGATGTTTTTACGAACGCCAAAAATGTATTTCTTCATTTTTGGATTCCAACGACGTGTTTGGTGACCGAAGTGAACACCGCACTCCAATAAATCTTTCATAGTTACCATGAAAAGACTCCTTTTATAATAAAAAATTTTGTCCTTCGTTTACTTGGGCGATTCTTGAAACAGAGCCGATGATGCACCGGATGCACGAAAACAATTTTAGATTCGCTTGCGAATTTTTTCACGCGACTTTAAAAAGTGGAGAGAAAATCGGGCGTATTATACAAAAAGTGGTCTTTAATTTCTCTTTAGTTACCAAATACTCAAAAAACAATCCCAAATAAATCAATTTATTTTATTTTTAAACTACTTTTATATTATCTTTGCTAATATAAGTCCAGCATTGTAAACTTAATTATGCAATATTAAAACACTTAAAGGGTTAGAATGAAACACAAATTTTTAGGTTCTGTCGTAGCAGCGGCGCTTATGTCAACCACTCTTATGGCTGAGGGAACAATGTTGCAACGTTTTGAAGCTATGGAAAAAGAGATGAACGCTCTCAAAGCTGAACTAGCAAGCATGAAAGCTGAAAAAACGGCACCAGTTACTGCGAAAAAAGCAGTCGCTGAAGACGATGATGCTGATGAAAAACCGGCCAAAGCATCTGCCGGAAAAGTCAAAGTCGCTGTACAAAAAGATGATGAGGAAAAAAGTATTCCTGAACAGCTTGAAGATATTCACGATCAACTCAGTACTCTCAACAAAAGAACCAATGGTAATGCCATCAAATGGGATGTTGATTTCCGTACTACCGTTGATAACATCAACTACAAAATGGCTGATGGAAGCAAGCAAACCAACGATGCTCTTTTCACTAATCGTTTGTGGCTAGGAATGAACTATGCTGCCACTAAGCATCTTAGCTTCACAGGTCAGCTTGCCTATAACAAAACTTTTGGCCAACGCTCAATGGTTAATCCAGCCACAGCAGGAATGGAAGGTTTTGACTGGATCAGCAGTGAAGCGGCTTATGACGATAAACTCCGTGTACGATCGGCTTATTTCTATTACCAAGATAGTGAGTTTTTAGGGGCGGATATTCCATGGACAATCAGCGTCGGTCGCCGTCCATCTACTGAAGGGCATCTTGTTAATCTACGTGAGAATGATCAAGCATCATCACCATTGGCGCATACTATCAATGTTGAATTTGATGGAGCAAGTGCCAAATTCGGAATGGAAGAGGTCACAGGGCTAACGGGATCCTATTTCAAACTTTGTGCCGGTCGCGGAATGAGTGCAGCTGAACCACGATTTGGTGCTGCTCCATACAGTGATCAAAATGCAACTACTAATAATATTGACATGGCTGGAATCATTGTCGTCCCTTACGATGATAAACAATATTCTGTCGGTATGCAATATACGTATGCAAATAATTTGATTGATCTCATCAATCCAATGTCTCCAACAGATTTCAGTATGAAATCAGTCGGTGGACTTCATACAGCTACTGCCTTTGCAATGGTAAACGGCATCGGAAACGGATGGAGCGATTTCTTAGATGATTCATTGATCTTTGTGAGTGGTGCGATGTCAAAAACCGATCCTTATGCCAATAAAGGAGGAATGCTTGGATCTACGGATAGTAAAACCGGCTACAGCTACTGGATCGGCACACAGTTTCCATCACTCATTAGTGATGAAGGGCGCTGGGGTGTTGAATTCAACCACGGTTCCAACTACTGGCGCCCGATCACTTATGGTGAAGATACTCTCATAGGTTCTAAACTTGCCGCACGTGGAGATGCCTATGAAGCATACTTCACTGAGCCACTTGTAGGCGATATCCTAACATTCCAACTCCGCTATACCTATATTGATTATAAGTATGGTGGAAGCAATGGTTTCTTTGGAGATACGGGAACACCTACAGCTATTTCTAGTAGCATGGGGAATGCAGCTAACTATGTTGACAAAGCACAAGACATTCGCGCCTATATCCGTTATAAATTCTAACCAATTCCCGCTACCGCGGGAATATACTACGCTTGAAGCTTCTCTAACTCTTCTTTCACTTTTTGCACATGATCTTTTACTTTTACATTCGTCCATACCGCTTTGACAATTCCTTTTGGATCAATGATATACGTTGAACGAACAATCCCCATGTATTCTTTGCCATAGTTCTTTTTCATCGCCCAAACGCCATACGCTTGCATCATTTGCGTCGTTGGATCACTGAGCAAAGTAATGCCCAAGTTTTGCTTCTCGATAAAATTACGATGCGCCTTCGTACTGTCTGCACTCACGCCCAAAATAATCGCACCCATATCATCATACTCATCCATCAACGCAGTAAACTCACATGCCTCTGTGGTACATCCTGGGGTTGAATCTTTTGGATAAAAATACAATACAATCCATTTTCCGCGTAAATCGCGTAGACAAATCTCTACATCATCTTGATTACTCAAACAAAAATCGGGAGCGGTGCTTTCTAGTTCTAACATTATTAATACCTTTTTATAAAATTACGATTGACTTGATTTCCGTCATCTCTTCGATAGCAAAACGAGGCCCTTCGCGACCTACTCCACTCAGTTTCACACCGCCATAGGGCTGAATATCAAAACGAAGTGTAGGCATATCATTGATGACGATACCCCCTGCCTCCAATTCTTCGATGGCCTTATTGGCATGTGCCAAATTATTGGTAAAGATAGAGAACTGCAACCCATATGGAGAGTTATTCATCTTCTCAATCGCCTCATCCAATGTATCCACTTTGACCAAGCTCACTATCGGAGCAAATACCTCTTCGCACACGATTTTCATCGACTCAGTCACATCCGCCATAACGCATGGATAAAACAATCGCCCCTCACTGTGAGGAGGTGTTAATGCACGGGCACCCTCATCGATAGCACTTTGTACCCAGCTCATCGCTCTGCTTACCGCATCATCATCGATGAGCGGTCCCAAAAAAGTTTCTTCATCGTACGGAGAGCCAACCACTAATTTTGCCGTAGCTTCTGCCATTTTTTGCGCAAATACATCATAAATTTTACTATTAACGTAAATACGTTGCAATGAAATACACACCTGCCCTGAATTTGCAAAAGCGCCTATTGCACAACGCTGCGCCGCATATTGTAAATCGGCACTTTCATCGATATAGGTTGCCGCGTTTCCGCCCAGTTCCAAACTCACTTTTTTGATACCGGCGCTTTTGGTGATAATAGCGCCTACGGGAACAGAACCTGTAAAACTGACTACGCGAGGAATATCACTGCCAACAAGAGCACTGCCTACCTCAGCATCCCCATACACCACACTCAACGCATCTTTAATCGCATACGGACTTTCGATAAAGAGCTTTGCCAGCTTATAGGCACAAAGCGGAGCTTCAGGAGTGGGTTTTAATACTACCGCATTTCCTGCTACCAGTGCAGGTGCGAGTTTATGCGCCACCAAATTAAGCGGAAAATTAAAAGGGGTAATGGCAACGACAACGCCGCACGGTTCACGACGCCAAAACGAGAGCGCTTTACGTCCGCTTGCCATCGCATCGGTATTGATCGTCTCTCCATGCATGGTACGCATCGTTTCGGCACTTAACATAATCGTTTCAATACAGCGGTCCACTTCAATCCGTGCATAGGTAAGTGGTTTACCTACCTCATCACATAATACTTTTGCAAACTCTTCGCGCTGCTCTTTGAGTTTTACAGCGACATCCAATAACCATGAACATCGTTGATGCAAAGGGATTTTTTTAGCAATTTTTGCGGCATTTTGCGCAATTTCAAGAGCTTTGTGCGCATCAGCAGCATTACAAATAGCAACTCGGGACGCGACCCTCCCATCATAAGGACTCAGACGCTGTGAATACTGTTCTGTCTTGATTTCAAGCGATCCCATCCATATATGTGCGTCCATAAGCAAACCCCTAGAGTAAATTATGTTTCAATTATACAAATCATCACCTAAAAAGAGATAGAATGCTTTTAAATTATTAACAGGATACCCCCATGAATTTAACAATTACCGAAGGCGCTTTAGGTGTACGTCCCCCAGTAACCAAACCTCATCCAGGGTTTTTGTTTGAAGTTGGCGAAGAGCGTATGCGCAAACTGGTCAATGACCATTATGAGAAAATCCGCACCAGCGACATCTCTTTTTTGTTTCCGATTTTTGATGAAGATGATTTCAGTGCTGCCAAAAAGCATGCTGCCGATTTCTTAATCCAAATTTGCGGCGGACCTGCTTATTTCAACCAATCCCGCGGCGAACCTCGTATGGTTGGCCGTCATGCACCGTTTCGTATCGATGCGGCAGCTCGACGCCGCTGGCTGGAACTTTATGCAGAACTTCTTCCTGCGCTAGAAGCAGAGGGAATCAACCCTGAGTATATTCAGTCTTTTTGGAACTATCTGGATATTTTTTCGATTTGGATGATTAATACACCCTCTCAATAAACCGCTCACGCTCCCCATCATTTGGGGAATGCCTATCTCCTTAATCAATGTTAAATCCCATCTGCGCTAGAATCACTCACTTTATTATTATTTTCTATGGAGAAAACCCCTATGAATGAAGCCAAGTTTATTTGGATGAACGGAAAATTAGTCCCTTGGAATGACGCGAAGATTCACGTCCTCTCACACACCCTTCACTATGGAAATGGTGCTATAGAGGGGACAAAAGCATATAAAACCTCAAAAGGGTATGCTATTTTTCGTCTTAATGACCACACTAAACGTCTTATTGAATCTGCCAAAATGACGCTTATTACTGTTCCCTATACGGTTGAAGAACTCAATAAAGCACAAATAGAACTTCTCCGTGCCAATGACTTTACAGCTCAAAACGTCTATCTTCGCCCTATCGTTTATCTGGGCTATGGTGTTATGGGTGTGTATCACAAAGAAGCACCTGTTGAAGTTTCCGTTGCTGCATGGGAATGGGGTGCCTATTTGGGCGAAGAAGGGATGAAGCGCGGTATTCGTCTTAAGATTTCCTCTTTTAGCCGTCCAAACAACAAATCAAATATGGGTAAAGCCAAAGCTGTTGGCAATTACCTCAACTCTCAAATGGCAAAATTTGAAGCAGTTGAAGCGGGTTATGATGAAGCTCTTCTTCTCGATGATGAAGGGTATGTAGCAGAAGCCAGTGGAGCCTCTTTCTTCATGATCAAAGACAATGAGCTTATAACTCCGCCAAACGACAATTCACTGGCCTCCATCACCCAAAAAACCGTGATTGAAATGGCCACAAACATGGGGATGAAAGTCACACGCCGCCGTATTACCCGTGAAGAAATTTACACTGCAGACGAAGCATTCCTAACTGGAACGGCTGCTGAAATTACACCGATACGCGATGTCGATGCTCGTATTTTAGGTGCCGGCGGTCGTGGTCCTGTAACCGAAAAAATTCAAAGCGCCTATTTTGATATCGTACACGGACGCAATCCTGACTATGACCACTATTTAACCTACATCAACTAAAGGCACCTCATGGCAAGCGATATGAACGACTATTTTCAAAAGAAGAAAAGCGAAAATCAAAAAAAGAATGATTCGCAAGGGCCAAAAATGCCAAAATTTGATTTCAATATGAACAGTCAAAAAGCGGGGACATTTTGGCTCATTGGTGGAGTCGTTTTGTTACTTATTTTAGCAAAGCCTTTCGTCATCATTACTGAGGGCGAGCGCGGTATTCTCTCTACCAATGGTAAATACGAAGAGCGTGCTCTCATGCCTGGTTTGCATTTTCTAGTTCCAGGATTCCAAAAAATTTATTTAGTGGATACAAAAGTCCGAATTATCAATTATGCCGATAAAATTGACCGCGCATCCACTGCCGGTGATGGGATCTTACTCAAGCCCGCCATTACGGTTCTTGATAAGCGCGGCTTACCTGTGTCTATTGACATGACAGTGCAATATCGTCTTAATGCCGACGTTGCGGCTAAAACAGTCTCTAACTGGGGCTTTAGCTGGGAAGATAAAATCATTGATCCTGTTGCGCGTGATGTCGTTCGTAACGTTATTGGTCAGTACGATGCAGAAACCTTGCCAATCATGCGTAATGCGATTGCTCAGAAAATTGAAGCAGGTATTCGCAGTAATATCAATCGTCAAAAAAATGGTCCTGCAAATCTTGAATCAATTCAATTACGCGAGATTGGCCTCCCTCAAAAAGTAAAAGATCAAATCGAACGCGTACAAGTCGCCAAGCAAGAAGTTGAAAAAGCGCAGCAAGACGTTGAACGTGCAAAGCAAGAAGCATTCAAAAAAGAGACTGAAGCACAAGGTACAGCAAATGCTCTGACCATAGAAGCCCAAGCTCAGGCAAAAGCCAATCATCTAGTAGGTCAGTCACTCACTCCTGGATTGCTCAAGCTAGAGCAAATCAAAGTACAGGGCAAATTTAACGAAGCACTCAAAGAAAACAAAGACGCAAAGATTTTTCTTACCCCTGGAGGCTCTACTCCCAATATTTGGCTTGATACCAAATCGGGTGATTCCCAAAAAATTACGTCTACAAGATAGGTTAAGCTATGAATATCAACCTAATCGATTGGAAGAAGTTTGAACTTCTCCCCGTCATTGTCCAAGACTCGACTACCTTGGAAGTGCTCATGATGGCCTATATGAACCGTGAAGCACTTGAACTTTCCCTCTCCACGCATATTGCCCACTACTTTTCACGTTCAAAACAGCGTCTATGGAAAAAAGGTGAAACGAGCGGTCACCTTCAACATATTGAGCGCTTTTTACTGGACTGTGACAACGACACTTTGCTAATAATGGTTCAACAAGAGGGGGTCGCGTGTCATACAGGTCGTAAATCCTGCTTTTTTACGGATATCCAATCAAATGAAACCATCAGTGAAGCACAAATAGACACAGCTAGTACCTATGGAATTATAGATGAACTGTATCACACGATTCTTTCACGGAAAAATGCAGATCCTGAGACCTCGTGGACAGCAAAGCTTTTAAGCAAAGGCGATAATGAAATACTCAAAAAAGTGGTCGAAGAAGCGGGTGAATTTTCATTTGCAATAAAAGACAACAACGAAAGTGAAATAATTTATGAATGTGCCGATTTAGTCTATCATGTCCTCGTCGCATTGGGGCACAAAAACATTTCTCCAGATCGTATTAAGCAGGAGCTTGCTCGCCGATTTAATACGAGCGGTATTGCGGAGAAGAACGCTAGGATAAAATGAAAATACGTATTATTGAATTTTTACATACGTTGAATCTTTATGATTATTTCCTTTTCGGAGGGATAATTTTCTTCTTCTTATTCTTACTTATATTATCAATAATTTTACGGCATAAACGCACTCTAGCAATCAGCATGGTTCTGCTTGCCTTTATAACCTTAATAACTGCGCCCATAGGTGGCTACATAGCGTTACACGCACTTCTTTATAAGCACACAATAAAGCTCATTACTGTTAAAGATCTTGAATTCACAGAAGCGCTGTTGATAAAAGGCGACCTGAATAATACCTCACAAAAAACCTTCCAAGAGTGTAATTTGTATATTGGGGTCTCGAAATTTTCGTCCATAAAACCACTCAATAAACTCTACACTTTCATTCCATTTCGCAAACAAACCATAACGATTGCGGGACCTATTGCACCAAAAAGCTCCGAAACATTTAAATTACTCATCCAGCCTTTCCATTATACTAAACGCCACAACGTCACCATATTAGGACAATGCAGATGAACACTACATTTACCATATGGCACTATTTAAACTTTTTGCTCATTGCTGGAGTTTTGATCTGGTCTATCAGATACATCCTCAAGCAAAAAGATCTTCTGAAAAAAGGCTCTTATATTGCTACTTATTGCATTATTGGATTTGCATTTCTTGTAATTAGCACAATGGTTATTGATCAATACACCAAAAAAGTCATTTTACAAAATGTTCAAAATCATCGCTTTCTCTCAACAGAATCAATAATATTTACAGGAACTGTACGAAATATAGGAAACTACGATGTAAACGAAGTAGAAATTGAAATTGAAATCTTTGATAAAGGGTCAAAAAAACAAGGAAGGTCTTCGTATGAGTCAACAGCATTTAGGGATGTCTACGGGCGCAGCGCTACTGGTGATCAACCCAAGTCCATGACCTTTCGCAAAACGATCGCAAAAGAATTAAAAGCTGGTCACAGTAAGCAGTTTGTGGTTTCAATTAGGCACCCATCTTACTTTCATGGATACTCAGACAAAGAACGGGTTATTGTTCACTAATACTTCAGCCCTATAGATTTAAGAGCTTGATTGATTCTTCTAAGTTGTTCATTTTTATCTCTGCACCATTGCGGTGCTATTAAAGAGTCATCGTCAATGCCGGCACTAATGCGCTGTACGCTGATATGTGATGGCTTTACCTTTAACGCTTCGCTCAGCACATCCAAATAAAGCTCTTCGCTTATCGGAGTAAACTCACCTCTCATGTATTCATTAGCCAATGCCGTCCGTTTTACTACATATAATGGATGATATTTTACAGAGTCAATTCCAAGATCATACGCAGCATAAGCCGTTTCCAACATCATCTGTTTGTCCTCTCCAGGAAGCCCGAAGATAAGATGACCACACACATTTAGACCATGATCTTTAGCTTTTACTATTGCGGCTTTTACATTTTGACTGTCATGCCCACGATTAATCTTTATAAGCGTCTCATCATATATGGATTGAATTCCAAATTCAATCCATATTTCTGTACGTTTTGAGAGCTCACTCAAATACTCAAATGTCTCATCGCTGATACTATCTGAACGTGTTCCTATACTTAACCCTACAACATTCTCAAAGGTCAAAGCTTTTTCATATAAAGCTTTCAAGGTAGTTAATGGCGCATAAGTATTTGTGAAACTCTGGAAATATACTAAATATTTTTGAGTGCTATTTTCAATGGTAAGTTTTTTAGAAAGAGCATTAAACTGCCATTCGAGTTGTTGAAGCTGTTGTTCTAGATGAGGATTTTCCTGCGAATCGAGATTGAGAAAGAAACCTTTGAGCGGTTTTACTTTGTCCAAGCTTGGACTGAAAGAATCATTCTCACAAAAGCTACATCCCCCTTTTGCAACAGTTCCATCGATATTAGGGCACGTAAATCCGGAAATAGAGACGGGGACTTTCGAGACTTTGGTTCCAAATTTTTCACTCAAATATTGCCCGAATGTAAAAATTTGTTCCCGCATAATGAGGTCTTAAACGATGTATTTGCCGGTAAAACACGCCGTACAATACTTATCATCATCTGCATTAACACTGCGAAGCAAGGCATCGTTAGTCAAATACGCCAAAGAATCCGCTTCGATAAAAGCGCAAATTTCTGCATTCGTCATATTTGAGGCAATCAACTTGTCTTTATCAGGTGTGTCCACTCCGTAAAAACATGGATCCGTTGTCGGCGGGCTCGAAATACGCATATGAACCTCCGCAGCCCCTGCTTCTTTGAGCATGCGTACAATACGGCGACTCGTTGTACCGCGAACGATAGAATCGTCCACGACAATCAACCGCTTCCCGCGTATAAGATCATCAATCGGGGAGAGTTTCATTTTGACTTTCAAATCACGCATCTCTTGGGTAGGCTCGATAAACGTACGTCCAATATAGTGATTGCGCATAATCGCCATCTCAAAAGGGATCCCGCTTGCTTGCGCATACCCAATAGCCGCAGGAACACCGCCATCAGGAACCGGAACTACCATATCTGCAACTACCGGCTGAGCAAGTGCAAGCTCTTTACCCATTGCTTTACGCATTGTATAAACATTTTGGTTATACACATTGGAATCAGGACGTGCAAAATAAACGTATTCAAAAATACAGTGTTTAGGAGTAGGCTCATACACTTTGATCGATTGAGGGGCTTTCCCTTTTTCAAAAATAAGCAATTCACCCGGCTCTACATCACGAATAAACTCTGCACCGATCAGATCAAATGCACACGTTTCAGAGGCGACGACATAGCCATCACCTACACGTCCGAGGCTTAGAGGACGGAAGCCAAAACGGTCACGCATCGCAAACATTTTAGAGCGGCTTAGAAAAACAAGAGAATAGGCTCCCTCAATTTTTTTAACCGCATCAATAATACGGTCTGTCAAATGAAGCTGGTCACTTTTAGCAATCAAATGGATCAGATTTTCGGTATCCATAAAGGTTTGAAAAATCGCCCCTTTTTTGATCAGGGCATCCCGTACCTCTTTGGCATTGGTCAAGTTTCCGTTATGGACAATCGCCATCTCTCCCAAATCATAACGGGCAAAGACTGGTTGCGCATCTAAAATAGAATCATCTCCCGCAGTTGAATAGCGGGTATGTCCGATTGCCATGTTTCCTTTGAGTGTGTTAAGCTTTTGAGTATCAAAGACTTGCGTCACTAATCCACGATCTTTGATCGTGTAAAGCTTTTCACCGTCACTTGTGCTAATACCCGCTGCTTCTTGTCCACGATGCTGCATCGCATGAAGCGAGAAATAGGCTAATTTAGACGCCTCCGCGTGATCAAAAATTCCGATAACCGCACACTTTTCATTTAAACTACGCATCCGTGCTCCTTAGGCCAATTCCAAACAATCTGCGATATTATACAATCCATTCCCTTTGCCAACCAACCATTTCGCCGCGCGAATGGCCCCTTTTGAAAAGGTATTACGGCTTGTTGCCGTATGATGAAGTTCTACAAACTCGCCATCATTGTAAAATCCGACCGTATGACGCCCAACGATATCACCTCCGCGCAGTGCCATAACCGCAATCTCATCACGGCTTCGCTCACCAATATTGCCATCACGACCGCTGACACGAACCGCATCCAAATCCAGATTTCTTCCCGCTGCCGCTGACTCTGCCAAAGTGAGTGCCGTGCCGCTTGGAGCATCTTTTTTATGGCGATGGTGCTGTTCAACTATTTCGATATCGAAACCTTCGAGTGTTTTTGCCGCCGTATGCACCAGCTTATTGAGAAGCGCCACACCCAAAGACATATTCGTAGCGTATAAAATCGGCATTGATTCACTCGCCATTTTCAGCAAATTCATCTGATGCGCATCCAAACCTGTCGTACCGATGACGATAGGCTTAGGATGTGCCATCGCACACTCCAGCAACTGTTGTGTTGCGTCCGGCAAAGAAAAGTCAATAATGACATCACAGCCCTTGAGCAAAGTAGCCATATCGTTTGTGACCAAAACAGAGGGGTCAATCGAAAAATTCAGTTCATCTCGTACATATACCGCACCCAGTGAGATCTCACTCTCATGATGCAAATCATCGATAATTAATTTTCCGACGCGTCCGCCCGCTCCAAATACACCTACTCTGATCATCATTGAACCTTTATTTAGTTATGAGAATGCTCATCCACATACCCGATCGCTTGCAAAGCAGCAACGGCACCATCTCCCGCAGCACATACCACTTGTTTCGGTGCTTCGATACGCATATCACCCGCCGCAAACAAACCTGCAACCGATGTTCTCATGCTAAGATCGACTTTTACTTCACCCGAGGGTGACATATCACATAAAAAACTGCCGTCTTCTTGCATCAAGACTTGATTGTTCACGTTATTCCCGACAAAAACAAAAACACCCGGTGCATCAATCTGTCGTGTTGTTCCGTCTTTGAGAGCAACACGCAAACCGCTCACGCCCATCGCATTTCCCAGTACTTCTTCAGGAATTGCGTTGAGTACCAGCTCGATATTTGCTGTGTCTTTGACTCTTTGAATCGTATTAGGCGCTGAACGAAAGGTATCACGACGGTGGATGAGATAAACCTTAGAGCATATTTTAGCCAAATAGAGCGCTTCTTCCAAGGCAGTATCGCCTCCTCCAATGACAGCAACCTCTTTTCCTTTATAGAAAAAGCCATCACACGTCGCACACGTACTCACACCACGACCAAAATAAGTGTCTTCCGCCAAAAATCCCGCTCGCTTAGGGGTAGAACCCGTACAAACAATGACGCTTTTAGCATTTTCGCTCTTACCGTCTGATTTGAGGATAGCAAAGGTGCCATCCTCATTGCGAGAAACACGTGTTACTTCGGACATTTCATGCTTTAAACCAAAACGCTGACACTGCTCAGGCCATGGAATCATCAAATCCATACCGCTCAAGTTATGAGCTGTTGCCCCTGGATAGTTTTCAATCTCAGAACTCATCGTGATCTGACCGCCCGGCATCCCTTTTTCATACATGATGACATCATCCAATCCACCGCGTGTCGCATATAAACCAGCCGTAAGACCTGCCGGTCCTCCCCCAATGATTGCACAATCCAACATTTAAAACCCTCTGCTTTTTGTTAATCTAATTGCACGTATCATACACTTTTGGAGTTAAGCAATACCACAAATGCAATTGACAGAAAATCATTTTAGAAAACTTTTAGACTAAAAGGGAAGAAGAATTAAAAATAGGGGAAAAGAGGAAAAGTTTGACCCAAAAGGGTCAAGATACTATAAAAGTGAGTTGATTTTGTCAGCGAATGCTTGCTTGGAAGCTGCACCAACCATTTGATCTACCATTTCACCATTTTTGAAGAAAAGGATTGTAGGGATTGAACGGATACCGTATTTAACCGCGATATCTTGCTCTTCATCTGTGTTTACTTTACAGATTTTTGCAATTCCGTCAAAATCGTTTGCCAATTCTTCGATAACTGGAGCGATCATGCGACAAGGTCCACACCATGGTGCCCAAAAGTCAACAAGTGCAACGCCTTCTTTTGTAATCTCTTCGAAATTTGATGCCGTTAATTCAACGTATTTACCCATTGTAGTTCCTTAATTTCGGTTTATATTGGGCTATTATAACGCCCCTTTCTTTAAAACGACTTATTAGGAAAACCTCATCAATTTTTTCAAGAAATTACTACAAAGTAATATTTTCAATCCACTCAATTCCCTCGTGTGAAACGATCAGAGCATCGATACAGTAATCACCGTTGAGCTTTTTTTGTTGAAGATAGGTTTGGATGGTACGGTTAAGTTTTTGAAGTTTGGATCGAGTGATATTATTGACAGCGGATTCATACGAGACGCCGCTTTTTACCTCAACAAAATGCAGGACATTCTCTTTAAATGCAATGATGTCAATTTCCCCAAAACGATTGTAAACATTTCGATCGATGATTCTGCATCCGTGTGATCTGAGATATTCACAAGCTTTCTCCTCGGCAATGTTTCCTTTTGCCTTGGTATGCACTCTTTAATCCAAATAATCGGGTTTAACAATATCTACTTTGATCGATTTAAAGCGTGCTGTTTTGATCAGTTCGTCATGCTCATCGCCAAATAAAAAGTTGATTTTACTCTTGGCGTGGTGAAACGTTGTGAATAATGTCCCTTTTTTTACGGTTGAGCTTACTTTAACACGAAGAGGCGCACTTTGTCCGTATTGGCTTTTCAAAACAACAAAATCTTTGTATTCAAAAAATTCCTCATCATCAACGCTGACGAGTAACGTATCCTCACTGTGACTACGGCTGAGCTTTTCACACGCATTGGTTTGCGCGGCATTATTATAGTGAACCAATACCCTACCCGTCGTGAGATAATATCCCTCATGTGTAGGGGCGCGTAAAAGTTCCTCTACTTGACCGCGAGGTTCATACTGTTTGTAACGAAATGAAGCGATTCCGTCTTTGGTACGGAAATCATGGAGATGTAATACGGGGGTGTCTTCCTCTTGTACCGGCCATTGCATACCGCGCAAACGATTGACTTCTAACTTCTCATAACTCGCTCCCCCAAAACGCACCGGTGCAGCAACACGTACATCATTCCATACATCTTTAGAACTTTTATATCCAAAATCCGTACCGTACCGTTTTGAAATCTCCGCGATCACTTCCCAGTCATCGGGCATCGTGACATTGATTAGCGGTTGGGAGAGATGCAACCTCCGCTCAGCATTGACGTATACCCCTGTTTTTTCATAGGCGCTTTTGACCCCGAAAATGATGTCGGCAAATTTGGTAATCTCATTGTCAAAGAGTTCATTGACGATCAACAGATCGAGATTTTTGAGTGCAGCGTGAATTTTATTCTGATTGGGGTGGATATGGGCAATGTCTTCGCCGATGTTGAAGACCGCTTTAATCCCCCCCTCAATCATCGCATTGATCAAATCAGGGGTCATCATCCCAATCTCTTTTGGCGGTTGATAATCAGGGGCATAGTACGGCAACATCCCCACATCACATGTCCCCTGAACATTGTTCTGACCGCGTAAAGGCATAAGCCCTGCCCCGCGTTTTCCAATATTTCCCGTAATCAAGGCGAGATGGGTGATCGCCATCACGGCATACGATCCGTCCAAATGTTCCGTAATCCCAAGACCCCAGAAAAAGAGGGTTTTTCGTGTCGCGTATTTACGTGAAACGGTACGAATCTCTTCGACCAAAGATTCGTATCCAGGAATTTGGAGGAGGAAGTCAGGATTCGCATACGGATCATTTAAAATCGATTGCTTGTACTCTTCATACCCTTTGGTACGTGATGAGATAAAGTCATTATTGACCAAATCTTCGGAGATAATTACGTACGCCATCATATTGAGCATCATCAAATTGGATTCATACGGAATGCTCAAATGATGCTTCGCCGATTTAGAAAGCTGCAGTTTACGAACATCCAATACAGCTAGTTCTACCCCTTTGTCCTTAATCACATCCAACATACGGTTGGCCACAATCGGGTGGCCCTCGGTCGTATTAGAACCCATAACTACCATAAACTCGGTCTCATAAATATCATCAAACGGATTGGTTGCAGCGCCCTCGCCTATCGTGGTACGCATCCCTTTGAGTGAGGGAGAATGGCATACACGCGCACAGTTGTCGACGTGTGGTGAGCCCACAACATTACGGGTAAAATGTTGAAACAAAAACGAACTCTCACAGCTCGTCCGTGCCCCACCGATAGAGGCGAAGGAGTGCGAACCGTGTTTATCCGTAATCTCTTTGAGTTTACGCGCCGCTATTTCATACGCACTTTCATAACTAATCTCATAAAAATCCTGATCAACCGGCTCTAGATAATCCATATCCAGATCAGAGAACAATGCTGCATTGGTATTTAAAAACGATTTACGCACCCGTGCAGTGCGAAGACGTTTTGCATGACTGACAAAATCCCAGCCCTGCTTTCCCTTGATACAAAGGCGTCCTTGCGAAACGACCCCTTCTTCTTTTGCAAAAATTTTTACGATTTTATTGTCTTCAACTTCCGCAGAAATATCACATCCTACCCCGCAATAGGTACAAACACTGTCGATAACCATCTGATATTTCCCCGAAGTTCAGGCTATGCGCCCTTTTTAAAATTAGTGAAGTTTACAATCCTATCTCTTAAGAACTGCGGAAGTAGTAATGTCGTTCGAATCATTAAGTAAAATCTCAACGGAAAGGGGTAAAAATGCTTCTTTTTCGCAATTGCCTTCATAATCCGCTGAACCCCTGCGTCTGTTGAGAGTAAAAATGGCATTTTGAACTGATTTTTTTGCGTCATCTCTGAATCAATAAATCCAGGCAAGATGTTCATCACCTCAATGCCATATGGTTTTAACTGATAACGCAGCCCTTCGGCATAGGCATTAAGCGCACGTTTTGAACTGCTGTAGGCTACAGACGTTGGCATCGACATCAAAGATGCGAGCGAGGAGATAAAGACGATTTCACCTCCCTTTTGCTCCATTAACTTAGGAATTATAGGTTCTAAAAGTGCGTGAATGCTTAAAAAATTCGTTTGAAAAAGACGGTGAAAATCTTCAAACGGCGTTACTCCTGCCGTATGTCCAACGGAAATACCTGCGTTTAGGATAATCCGATCGATACCGGACTTTGCCAATTGCAACCCAATATGATGCATTGCATCAAAATCGTTCACATCGGATACAATAGTTTCCACCTGTGCCCCTCTAAGCCTGCATTGCGTTGCCACCTCTTCGAGTTTCTCTTGACGACGGGCTAAAAGTATCAATTCATTCTGACTTGATGCATACCCAAGTGCCAGATGCTTTCCCAAACCGCTGCTGGCTCCTGTAATTACTATGCGCATTATTTCTCCGGTAAGTGAATCTTAGCTATAATTATACCCATGAATGAAACACTAAAAATCGGGGAAATCAATCTCCTCGTTATCGATCGCGATACGACTCCTGGACTTTTTTTAAAAACCATGGATGACAGCGATGTCCTTTTACCAAATCAATACGTTACTGAGTCAATGCACATCGGTGATACAATAGACGTCTTTGTCTACACCGATTCTGAAGATCGCCCCGTTGCTACGACCGCAAAACCAAAAGCGATGCTTGGTGAAATCGCTTTTTTGGAAGTCATTGATACCAGTTCAATCGGTGCCTTCGTTAACTGGGGATTGCCAAAGGATCTTTTTATCCCAAAAGCACTGCAAAAGCGGCCATTTAGTGTCGGAGAAAAACGGATCATCCGTATTGTTTTGGATGAGCGTACCAATCGTCTCGTAGGGACTGAAAAAGTCAGCAGTGCTCTTATTGCTGCACCTAAAACCTTTTACCCGAATACTCCCGTAACGTTTATGATTATCGCCAAAACTCCTTTGGGCTATAAAGCGATTGTTGATAACAGCTATGAGGGGATGCTCTACAGTAATGAAATCTTCGAGGCACTTCGTGTTGGAGATATCAAAAACGGCTTTGTAAAACAGCGCCGTGAAGATGGGAAGCTTGATCTTTCGTTGCAAATGATCGGAAAAGCCAAAGCCGGTAACGCAGCGGCAAAAATTTATGACATGCTCCAACAAAATGGAGGGATGCTCCCATACAACTATAAAAGCGACGCCGAGCTTATCCAAAAAGCATTCGGACTGAGTAAAAAGAATTTCAAAAGCGCCCTCACCGAGCTAGTAGACACTAAAAAAATAACCATTAAGGAGAACGGAATCTATGGGATTTAGACCAAAGCATACCGCATTTACCCATCTAGTCGCACGACGCATCAGCTACATAGAGGGTGATAAGCTCATCAATCTTGTAAGTTACAACCGTGATACCAATGCGCTTGAAGTGACCATTACTGAAAATGGCGAAGTTCGAACCGATACGGCATTTCCATTTGCCCACCTGCCTAAAAAAGTGAAGCAACAGCTCAATCCATTACAATAACCAAAAAGGAAACCAATGACACAATTCACAAACGTAACAGCAGATAAAAAAGCCAATATCTATTTCGATGGTAAAGTGACAAGTCGCACTCTGCATTTTGAAGACGGAAGCATGAAAACACTGGGGATTATGTTGCCGGGTGAGTATACTTTTAACACAGGCGACAAAGAGATCATGGAAATCATGAGCGGAGAAATGGAAGTACAGCTTCCCGGAAACGAAGCATGGATAACAATCACTGGACCGCAATCATTTGATGTTCCTGCTAACAGCGCATTTCACCTCAAAGTCAAAACCATCAGCGATTACTGCTGCAGTTTTATAAAATAACGCTAATTCTGGGGAGAATCCCCATTATTTCAGCTCTACCATCGATATTTCAATAAATCCATCACCTTCATAATCCTGCCATTTATGTCCTGCTACAATTCCGCTGATTTTATAATAGTTACCCTGCTTTGATTTACTCGTATAGGTTTGTTTCTCTTTCAATGCAGTACAGCTGCCGTTTTCACTCGCTGCATTGCATACGGATGCCCCTTCCTTCGTCGTAAAGCGAATCGCTTTAATAGATTTAATACTCTCACTCTCAATATTGCTGGAGGATGCAGTTGATTTTGCCTTTCCATCGATAAGATTTAAAAGAAGGTCTCGTGCCTCTTTATCCCCTTGTTTCGCCGAGGAGGCAAGCCACATCATTGCAAATTGATCATTTTGTTCAACTCCTCGTCCACTGGCATACATTATCCCCATATTGTACTGCGCATCTTTATGCCCTTGATTAGCTGCTTTTTCATACCATTTAGCAGCCTCAAACTGGTTCAAATCTACGCCGATCCCTCTCTCATACATCACACCTACTTCAAACTGGGCATTCTTTTCTCCACGCAATGCATCTGTATAGAGTTTCCAAAACGCTTCTGAATGTGTTATAGTATTTTGATTATCAGCTTCATTGGCGCTCACAACGATACTCATACAACCCATGAGTATCACAAATAGTATTTTTATGATCATTTTTTTTCTCCTATAATGTATTGTAAGCTCTGTCACCGGCATCCCCTAATCCCGGTATAATGAACTTGTCCTTATTTAGTTTATTATCAATTTTAGCAATGATCATCTCAACATCGGGATGCATGCTCTGAATTTTACTGATACCCTCAGGAGAAGCAATTATATTGAGAGTACAAATTGATAGAGCATGTTTCGTTTTTAGTACCTCAATTGCATCGCACAATGATCCTCCCGTAGCCACCATAGGATCAACGAGTATTACCTTTTTACCGCTACAATCGCCTACACGATCGTAATACAAAACACTTTTATGGGTTTCTTCATCCCGTTTTATTCCCAAAAAGCCCGATACCGCCTTGTGCAATGTATCAATTACAGCCTCATGCATTGGCAATGCAGCACGCAAAACAGATACAACCATAATCTTTTCTTCATTGATATACTCATATTCCTTTTCACCATCCCAGGTTACTACCTTTTGGGGTGTTAATACTTCTGCATGCAATGCTTCGTATAATAATAATTTTGTTAGTTCTTTAATCGTATGGCGGAATGTAAAAGCATCGTTAGCAGTATCACGCAGGGTATTAACAAGAGATTGAATTAGTGGGTGGTGCAGTTCTTTGTACATGTGTTCTCTTTTACTCAAAGTACACAATTATAGTCTAATAAATAACAATACCTGCCTAGGCAGATATTATTTATTTGTAGCGATAGGTAATTCTACCTTTATCAAGACTGTATGGGGTTAATTCAATTTTCACTGTATCACCCGGTAAAATCTTGATGTAATGCATACGCATTTTACCAGCTATGTGACACAATATAACGTGTCCATTTGGCAACTCAACACGAAAAGTTGCGTTTGGTAGAGCCTCAACAATCTTTCCGTCTACTTCGATGACATCATCTTTTGCCATAAAAATTTCCTTTATGAAATGGATAAAATTTCAGCTCTACCGTTGATAATCGCAACCGTATGCTCGTAATGAGAACCTCTAAGCCCATCTGTACTTACCACATCCCAGCCGTTGGCCAGAATTTTGGAAGCGCCTTCTTTTTGACAAATCATCGGCTCTAAACAAAAAACCATACCATTCTTAATTTTTGGACCCGCTTTAGCATTAGGCGCATCTAAATAATTAGGAATTTCGGGTTCTTCGTGCGGCTTTTTTCCAATGCCATGACCACAAAAATTTCTCAACGGTACAAATCCGCGAGAAAGAATAAATTTTTCCATTGCATACGAAAGTTCTTTAAAATGCATGCCATCACGGATGATGTCGATTGCATGATATAAAGTATCTTTTGCACACGCGATGAGCGCTTCATCTGCAGCAGAAATTTGTCCAATTCCCACAGAGATAGCAGCATCGCCGAAATACCCATCTTTTTCCGTCCCCACATCAAATCCGATTACATCTCCCTCTTGAAGTACATAGTCCGTGGGAATACCATGAATAATAACATCGTTAAGAGAGGTACAAACCGCATTTGGAAATCCGTAGAGACCTTTAAAAGAGGGTCTGGCACCCTGAGAGCGAATATAATCCTCACCCATGGCATCCAGCTCTTTTAGAGAAATCCCCGGCTTTGCATGCAAAGCTAATAATTCTAACGTTGCACCAACTATTTTATTAGCAGCACGCAGCTTTACTATCTCATCAGCTTTACGAAGTGCAATTGCCATTTTAAAGGCCAACCGCACTAAGTGTTTGGTATTTACTCGTATAAACCTGGGCTTCAATACGTCGCATAGTGTCAAGTGCTACTTGAACCACGATTAGAACCGCCGTTCCTCCGAAGAAGAACGGGACTCCCATCGCTTTTACAATAACCCAAGGCAATGTTGCGATAAGACCCAAGTAGATAGCACCACTGAAAGTCAAACGACTCGCAGTAGCATTCAAAAACTCTTTAGTGGATTCACCCGGACGAACGCCTGGGATAAATCCGCCTTGTCGCTTGAGATTATCCGCGATATCTTTAGCATTAAAAACAATCGATGCATAAAAATAAGCAAAAAAGACCACAAACAAAAATTGTAAAAAGTTAAAGAAGTAGTGACTTGGATTCAAAAAATCTGCGATGGATTGTACAGTCGGATTCGTACTGCTTGATAATACCGTAACAGGGAACATCAAAATAGCCGATGCAAAAATAACTGGAATGACTCCAGAAAGATTCACTTTTACCGGAATGTAGTTCATAACGCGTTTGTTCTGATTTTGCAACATGGTTTTTTTAGCATAGGTAACAGGAATACGACGTTCACCCAACTCCACATAAATAATCACCAAAATTGTCACAGTAACCAACGCAAGTATCGCTATTATCGAAATAAAACTCATTGAACCGGTATTGACCATAGTAATAGCTTGTGAAATTGCACTAGGAATTGCCGAAACAATACCAGCAAAAATAATCAATGAGACACCGTTACCGATACCGCTTTGAGTGATTTGCTCACCAATCCACATGATCAACATTGTACCCGCCAACATAGATACTGTAGCCAATATCATAAACGTTGTATGATCGACTAAAATAGCACTGCTGCCATCTTTGCCAGTCATATGCTCTAAACCAACACTCACACCAATTGCCTGAATAACCGTGATAACAATCGTTGCATAACGAATGATCTGCATGTACTTAACCATACCATCACGCTCTTTTTTCATTTGAGCTAACGTTGGGAAAGTTGCGGCTAATAATTCCATAATAATTGATGCGGTGATGTAGGGCATGATGCCAAGGGAGATAATGGAGAAACGCTCTACGGCTTTACCGCTGAACATATTAAATAGACCTAACGCATCTGCTTTGTGTGTATCAAAAAAAGCAGCAATTACGGCAGTGTCAACACCCGGTACTGGCACGTATGCCAATAGTCGGAAAACAAAGAGAAAACCGATCGTTATTAAGATCTTGTTTACAAGCTGTTGGTTCACTTAGTTACCAGTTGTTGTAACGTTTTCGTCTTTGATTTTGCTAGCTAAATCTTTTGCGCTTGCGCCAACCAATTTAACTTTTACAACCGATTTTTTCAAACGGTGTACACTGCGGATTGTTTCCATCGTGATCTCTGAAAGTTCAGCGATTACTTTTGTTTTTTCAACATTGATAATCGTTGGCTTTACAACACGTGATGTAAATCCAATTTTTGGCAAACGGCGAGCAAGAGGTTGTTGTCCACCCTCAAAGTTACGCTTTTCATTGTAACCTCCACGAGCTTTTTGACCCTTGTGCCCTTTACCCGAAGTTTTACCCGTACCGCTACCAGCGCCACGACCAAGACGTTTTTTGCTGTGGGTAGAACCCTCAGCAGGTGTAAGATTTTCGAGTGACATTGCTTATCCTTTGATGCGTGAAAGCGCATCGATTGTTGCGCGAACCACGGTGTTTGGATTGTTTGAACCCAAAGATTTCGTAAGAATATCTTGGATTCCAGCAAGCTCAAGAACAGGACGAGTAGCGCCACCGGCGATAACTCCCGTACCTTCAGATGCTGGTTTAAGCAAAATACGACTTGCGTTGTATTTTACTTCGATATCGTGAGCGATAGTAGTGCCCTTGATCTTAACTTCTGTAAGATTTTTGAACGCTTCATCAACTGCTTTACGAATAGCATCGGGAACTTCTTTCGCTTTACCTACTCCATAACCGACGGTACCTTTTTTGTTACCTACAACTACAAGAGCAGTAAAACGGAAACGACGTCCACCTTTTACAACTTTTGTTACACGACCAATATTTACGATCGCTTCTGAAAATTCTTCTCTATTAATCGGATTCATTCATCAGCCCCTAAAACTTGATTTCATTGGCGCGAAGTGCATCGGCAAATGATTTTACAACACCGTGATATACAAATCCGTTACGGTCGAACGTAACTTCATTGATTCCAGCATCTTTTAGGGTTTTAGCAAATACCGCGCCCGCTTTTGCAGCATCTTCGATATTAGCTTTAAGACCCAAAGTTTTTGAGTGTACCGCTGCAAGAGTTACCCCTGCTTCGTCATTAATCGCTTGAGCGCTGATGTAGCGGTTTGAGCGAAATACTGAGATACGTGGCAAAGTCGCGCATCCTGAGATTTTAGAGCGAATACGACGTTTGCGCTGGAGACGCTTAGCCGATTTATTTTTGAGTGTTTTAGCTGTCATTTCATCGCCCCTTATTTCTTAGATGTCTTACCGGCTTTACGCAGGATAGTCTCATCAGAATATTTAACACCTTTGCCTTTATACGGCTCAGGAGGACGGAATGAACGAATTACAGCTGCAATTTGCCCAACTTGTTGCTTATCAGTACCTTTGATGCTGATAACGTTTTTCTCTACTGCGATAGTAAGACCAGCTGGGATATCAAAAAGAATATCATGGCTGAAACCCAATTGCAGTTTCAAAATAGCGCCTTCAACAGCAGCACGGTAACCAACACCATTGATTTCGAGTTTTTTCTCGTAACCAGCAGTTAAACCAGTGATGATATTTGCAGCAAGAGCACGGTATGTACCCCAGAATGCGCGATCAGCACGAGCGTCAGATTTAGTCGCGAACGTTAAAACGTTATCTTCAAATGTAAAATTACAGTTCTCTTTTGTATCAAGAGTATGCGTTACCGCGCCTTTTGCAAAGCTAATAACAGCACCATCGATAGATACTTTAACATCAGCCGGGATAGAAACAGGAAGTTTTCCAATACGTGACATCTTATCCCCTTACCAAATCGTACAAAGGACTTCGCCGCCAACGCCAAGCTCGAAAGCTTTGTCGTTAGGAAGAACCCCTCTTGAGCTACTAACAATAATAGTACCGTAACCGTTTTTAAAACGCTTCAGTTCATCTTTACCTTTGTAAACACGACGTCCCGGTTTAGAAACACGCTTTACTTCGTTAATAACTGTACGACCATTGTCGTATTTTAATACAACATTGATGCTCTTTTTTACGCCGTTTTCAACAACGTTAAAGCTCTCAATGTAACCTTTGTCAGCCAAAATGGCAACAACTGCTTCAACAACTTTTGAATGCATCAAAGTTGTAGAATCCAAACGGCGCATTGCCGCGTTTCGGATACGAGTCAACGAATCCGAGATTAGATCATTAATCATTTATTTTCCTTATCTAACTATTAGGAGTATCGAGCTGGACTTACCAGCTTGACTTTCTAACGCCTGGGAGTAACCCTTCATTTGCCATCTTACGAAAGCATATGCGACAAATACCAAAATCACTGATAACAGAGTGTGGACGACCACAAATCTGACATCGAGTATACGCACGAACCGCAAACTTAGGTGTGCGAGCCGCTTTAGCGATCATTGACTTCTTAGCCATTATTCTCTTCCTTTTGCAAACGGCATGCCAAGCATTTCAAGCATCTTGAAAGCATCTTTGTCAGCGGTTGCAGATGTTACCACAGTGATATTCATACCGTGAATTTGCATAATTGAATCGTAATCAACTTCAGGGAAAATCAACTGCTCGGTAAGACCGAAGTTGTAATTTCCACGACCGTCAAAACCGTTACGTGGAATACCACGGAAGTCTTTCATACGAGGAAGTGATACAGAGATCAATTTATCCATAAAATCGTACATTTGAGCGCCGCGTAGTGTAACTTTAACACCAACCGGCATACCCTCACGTACTTTAAAACCCGCAACAGACTTACGTGCAACGACTACTGCGGCACGCTGGCCAGCAATGTTGCTAATCGTGTCTTGGATATTTTGGATCAATTTGTTGTCTTTCATTGCGAAACCACAACCCACTGAAATAATCACTTTTTCAAGTTTTGGAAGTTGCATAACATTTGCAATACCAAGAGCGGTTTGAAGCTCAGGCTTAAGTGCAAGATATTTATCTTTTAAACGTGCCATGATTACGCCTCCACTTTACGGACATTTGATGCATGAACCGGCATCTCTTTGTTCAAGAATCCGCCTTGTGGATTTTGCTCGCTAGGTTTGATCGCTTTTTTCGCAACACGAACACCCTTAACGATTACTTTGTTCTTCTTAGGCATAACTTGAAGCAATTCTGCTTTAGTCCCTTTATCGTCACCGGCGATCACTTCAACAATGTCGCCTTTTTTGAAATTAAATTTTGCCATCATACAACCTCTGGAGCAAGGGATACGATTTTCATGAAACCAGAATAACGAACTTCACGTCCGATTGGTCCGAAAATACGTGTTCCGACTGGCTCACGTTTTTTATCAAGGATAACTGCTGCATTTTCATCGAAACGAATCAAAGAACCGTTTTCACGGTGGATCTCTTTTTTCGTACGAACAACAACAGCTGTTACTACTTGACCTTTTTTAACTTTACCGGTTGGCGTCGCTTTTTTTACTGAAGCAACGATAACGTCACCTACAGTTGCGTAACGACGCTTTGAGCCGCCAAGAACCTTAATACACATGATCTCTTTTGCACCAGTGTTATCTGCAACTGCAAGACGAGTAAAACTTTGAATCATGCTAGTGCCCCTTTTACAAGAGTTTTAAGACGAAACGATTTACTTTTAGAAATCGGACGGCACTCGATAGCAATGACTTCATCACCAACTTTAAGCTGGCTAGTCTCGTCATGAATCATGTATTTTTTAAAACGTTTTACTGTTTTATGGTAACGTGGATGCATTACACGGCGCTCAACAACCATTGTTGCTGTTTTGCTGCCCGCGATTGATACTACGATACCTTGAATTTCACGTTTATGTGTCATAGGTGTGCCCTTACTTCACTGCACTAAGTGCGGTGCTGATACGTGCAATGTCTTTTTTCGCAGTGCGAAGTTCGCCTGTGTTAGTCAATTGCATCATTTTTTGCTTAATTTTCAAAGTAAAAATCTCAATTTTTTTCTCTTTGAGCATACCCTGTAGTTCAGCAGCTGTTTTTCCGTTTAAATCAGAATAATTCATTGCTCATCTCCAAAGTAACGATTTTTGTTTTGAATGGAAGTTTTGCCATTGCGAGTGCTAACGCTTCGCGAGCAAGTGTTTCTTCAACACCACCCATTTCAAAAATAATACGGCCTGGCTTAATGTTCATAACCCATTGATCCACAGCACCTTTACCTTTACCCATACGCACTTCAAGTGGCTTGGCAGTTAACGGTTTAGCAGGGAAAACACGAATCCAGATCTTACCCGTACGTTTAATGTGACGAGTAGCTGAGATACGAGCCGCTTCAATTTGGCGAGAGTTAATACGTCCCGCTTCCGTTGCTTTGAATCCGATTGAACCGAATTCTAACTTATTTCCAGAAGTTGCGTAACCACGGTTACGCCCCTTCATCATTTTACGATATTTCGTTCGTTTAGGCATCAACATGATTATTAAGCCTTTCTGCGAGGACGACGTTGTTGGTCATCGCCACGCTCTTCTTTTTGTTCTTTAGCTTCAGGTTGAATTCCCTTAGTGAGTACCTCACCTTTGAAAATATGAACCTTGATTCCGATTACACCGTATGTGGTGTGCGCTTCTGCAAAACCGTAATCGATTTTCGCACGAAGTGTATGCAAAGGAACACGTCCCTCCAAATACCATTCTGTACGAGCAATCTCAGCACCGTTAAGACGACCAGCAACAGAAATTTTAATACCTTTTGCACCAGCACGCTGAGCATTTTGCATAACTTTCTTCATTGCGCGACGGAATGCAACACGTTTTTCAAGTTGAGTAGCAACGTTTTCAGCAACCAATTGTGCTGAAGCTTGCGCTTTTTTCTCTTCTTTAATGTTAATTGCAACCGGCTTGCCGATTAGTTTATTAAGAGAATCTTTGATTTTCTCAATATCAGAACCTTTTTTACCGATGATGATACCAGGACGAGCAGCGATAATCGTTACACGTAGACGCTTAGCGGTACGCTCGATGACGATGTTACTAACACCTGCATAGTAAAGTTCTTTTTTCAAAAAAGTACGGATTTTATGGTCTTCACCAAGGTAAACCGCAGCTGTTTTAAAGTTAGGGAACCAACGAGATTCCCAGTTGCGGTTAATACCAAGACGAAGTCCGATAGGATTAACTTTATGACCCATAATTATTTACCCTCTACTTCTACCAAAATGTGCGCAGTCGGTTTACGAATTCCAGATGCTGTTCCACGTGCACGTTGCATAATACGCTTCAACACAGGTCCATTATCTACACGGCATGATTTAACAACACAACCGTCCGCTTCGATACCGCTGTTAGCAACTGCAGATGCAATTACTTTCGCAATGATTTTTGCCGCTTTATTTGGAGTAAATTCCAATGCTGCTAATGCTAGTTCAGCGTTCATACCTTGAACTTCGCGAGCGATCAAACGAGATTTAGTCGGAGATACGCGAACGAATTTTAATAGTGCTCTTGCCATATCTCTTCCTTATTTCCCGATTTTCTTTTGTACAGAACCTTTATGGCCCTTAAACGTACGTGTTGGTGAAAATTCACCAAGTTTGTAACCAACATGGTTTTCAGAAACGAAAACCGGTACAAACTGACGGCCATTGTGGACGGTAAACGTCAAGCCGATCATATCAGGCAAGATTACGCTACGGCGTGACCATGTCTTGATAGGCTTGTTGCTCTTAGTCTCTTTGGCAGCAATCACTTTTTTCATAAGGTGTCCGTCAACAAACGGCCCTTTTTTTACTGATCTAGCCATACCCTACCTCTTCGGATTTGATTTACGGCGAGTAATAATAAGTCTATCACTTGCTTTCTTCTTACGTGTTTTAGCACCTTTAGTCGGTTTACCCCATGGAGTAACCGGGTGACGTCCTGAGTTTGTCTTACCTTCACCACCACCGTGCGGGTGATCGATAGGATTCATAGCAGAACCACGTGTTTGAGGACGGATACCCATATGACGAGTACGTCCAGCTTTTCCGATAACGATGTTAATGTATTCTTCATTACCAACGATACCGATAGTCGCCATACATTCACCAAGAACGTAACGCATTTCGCTTGATGGAAGACGTACAGATACATACTTACCTTCACGTCCCATAATTTGAGCAGAAGTTCCAGCTGAACGAACGATTTGTCCGCCTTTACCAGGTTTAAGCTCAAGATTATGAACCGTGGTACCCACAGGGATGTTCATCAATTTCATGGCATTACCAGATTTGATGTCCAAACCGCTTTCAGCAGCAGCGACAGAATCACCGACAACCATACCCTTAGGCTGAAGAATATAACGCTTGTCACCATCTGCATAGTTAACAAGAGCGATACGACAGTTACGGTATGGATCGTACTCGATCGCAGCTACTGTACCAGCAACACCAAACTTATTACGCTTGAAGTCAATAATACGGTAAAGTTTTTTAGCGCCGGCTTCTTTATGACGAGAAGTGATACGGCCATTATTATTACGTCCTGCGTGAGCAGTCAATTTTGTCAACAATGAACGGACACTTGCTTTTGCAGTGATGTCTGAATTGTCAACGTTTGTCATGAAACGTCGGCTAGGAGTAGTTGGTTTATAGGTTTTGATTGCCATAATTACACCGCCAAACTATCAATTTGTGCGCCATCTGGCAATTTAACATAAAACTTTTTAAAGTCATTCTGTTTACCAGCTAGCCCGCGGAAACGTTTTACTTTTCCCTTTTGGTTCAAAGAGTTCACACGAGAAGGAACAATTCCAAAGTACTCTCTGAACACCTCTTTAAGAGCGTTTTTAGTCATACGTGTAGACGTCTGAACTACGATTACGCCCGCTTCTTGAAGACCAAGGGTCTTCTCTGTATGCAAAATTGATTTGATATCAGTAATATCTGCCATCTCAGCTCTCTTTAATCAGATTTTCCCATACCGCTTTTTCGATTACTACCGAGCGATATGTCGCAGCCAAAAAGGCGTTGAGTTCATTAGCTTCTACCACGTAAGTAGCAGCAATGTTACGGAATGCAAGATAAGTGTTCTCATCAAGAATTTGTTTAACAAGCAATACATCACGCATGTTCAACGTGTCGAACAATACTTTTGCATCTTTTGTTTTTCCACTTGGTACTTCAATCGAATCAACGATGAAAAGTTTCCCAGCAGTTGCCAAAGCATCCAATGCACATCTAAGTGCCAATTTCTTTTGCTTTTTGTTGATCTTCTGTGTGTAGTTACGACCCGTGTTTGGACCGTGAGCTACCGCACCGCCAACCCATATAGGTGAACGACGTGAGCCGGCACGAGCGCCGCCCTTACCTTTTTGTGCCCATGGCTTTTTACCACCACCGCGCATTTCTGAACGTGTTTTAGCACTTGCAGTATCTGCACGCAAACCCGCTTGATACGATTTAACGTACAAGTACAAGTTATGCGTGTTGATGCCGCTAAAGCTTTCAGGCAATGCCAGTTCAGAGGCTTTTTCGAATTTTTCATTCAGTACAATTGCACTCATTATTTAACAACCTTTACTCGACCTAGAGCACCGTTTGCACCTGGGATTGAACCCACGACAACCAATACACCGTTTTGTGCATCATAGGACAAAACGTCATTCTTTACCGTAACTTGCTCGTTACCGTAATGACCAGACATTTTGCGTCCTTTTTGGACTTTACCCGGCCACTCGCGGTTACCGATAGATCCACCTGTACGGTGAAAACGGTGACCGTGTGCGCCTGGGCCTCCACTAAAGTTCCAACGCTTCATAACACCTGTGAAACCGCGTCCCTTGGTGTTAAATGTACTTTTAAGCGTTTTTGCATCGCTCAAAGGTGACATATCCAAGTCGCCTGCTTCCGTGTTTGCAACCGCTAATGTAGCGAACTTATTGAATTCAGCAGAAAGGTTATACTTCTTTTGCTGACCTTCGATAGGCTTGTTTTTTGCCTTACCTTGACTGTACGCTACAAGAGCTGTACCATTGTTCACGTCGCAAACTTTTACTTCTTTTACTTTTAAAAGAGTAACTACTTTGCTCGGAACGCCGACTGTTCGGCTCATACCGATTTTTTCTACAATATATTCCATACCCACTCCTTACTTGTCCATAGAACGTACTTCTACGTCTACCTCTGGAGCCAAGTCAAGTTTCATCAATGAATCAACAGTATCAGGCGTAGCTGACACGATGTCGATCAAACGTGCGTGCATACGAATCTCAAATTGCTCACGAGACTTCTTGTTAACGTGAGGTGATTTAAGAACCGTATATTTACGAATCTTTGTTGGCAAAGGTATCGGGCCACGGATTTCCGCACCTGTACGCTTTACGGCTTCTACAATAGAAGCTACTGAACGATCAAGCACACGATGATCGTATGCTCTAAGTTTCAAACGAATCTTTTCCATAATGTTTTCCTCTATAAAGAACTCGTCAGTCGATGCTGACTAATGTAAGGCAGCTGAAATTATATCGACAAACCTTTATTGGGTCAAGGATTTTAGGGGCCAAAAACGTATTTATATATAAATTTGTTTCCTTTTATAAAGGAAGCATACTTTTTACGCTATCATTTTTCCTCAGGAGTCATGCAATGAAAAGCTTATTAGATGAATATTATCGTTATGATCTGCACAATGCCGGATACATAGAACGCAAGGTTTCCGTGGGTGAGGACAGTATCGCTATTTATGGGATTGCTCAATCGGGTAAGACCTCGCTCATCAAGCATTATTTACTCAGCCGAAAAAAATCAACCTATCTTTATGTGGATTGTCATGACATACGTTTGGAGTTCAATGAGCTTAACTCGGTGCTTGAGCTTTTTTGTAAAGAACAGAAGATTTCCATTCTGGCTCTCGATAACTATAATGAGGCGATAATACTCTTTGAAATAGAGCAACTCATTATTACCGCTGAACATCCTCATGAACTGCCATATGCCATTATGCAACTCAATTTATTGGATTATGAAGAGTTCTTAGCGTTTGAACAAAAATACGATTCCACGGCACTGAGCCACTTTTTCCAATTAGGCGGATTTCCGGCAATGCACCGCATCCCTAGCGAAGAGCGTTCTTTGTATCTGCAAAAAGTGTTTACCCATGCGCTGGATGAGACAGAACTTGCCATATTGATCCAAGCCACAAAGATGACCACACAAAAAGTTTCTGCCCACAATCTCTATGAACGGCTCAAGATTGAGCGTAAAATCTCGAAAGATAAACTTTATGTCCATTTACAATCCCTATTTGAACGCCGCTATTTATATGGATTGGAAAAATTCAATCACCCCAGCGCCGTTAAAAAACTCTATCTGTGTGACATTGCCATCAAACACGCACTGACACTGCAAAAGCATTTTGGGCGTGTTTTTGAGAATCTTATCTATTTGGAATTAGTTAAGCATGGCATTGAGTGCTATTATGAAGAAGGGATCGATTTTTACCTGCCTTCACGCGCACAAATCGTTTTGGCAGTTCCTTTTGAAAATGAGCACTCCCTTTTTAAAAAAGTTGAAGCACTTGAAGCGTTTATTATTACGCATGAAGTTCGGGAAGTAGTTATCATAACGATGAACTTAGAGAGCACGCTCTCTCACCCGATTGCTAAAATCGAAATGGTCCCGTTTGCACAATGGGCATTGGGAGAGGAGTAAAAATGAAAAAAATAGTTTTATGTGGAATAGACGAAGCAGGACGCGGACCATTGGCAGGACCTTTGGTAATGGCCGGAGTAATTTTGCATAAGCCTATCACCGGGTTGAATGACTCAAAAAAACTAAGTGAAAAAAAACGCGAAGTGCTCTTTGACCTTATTATTGAAAACTCCATGTACAAAATCGTCCGATTTTCTGCCGAAGAAATCGACAACCTTGGATTGTCGGCATGTCTTAAAAAAGGGTTAGAAGAGATTATCCATTCACTGGATGCAGATGATTTTTTATTTGATGGAAATTCCAAGTTTGGTGTAAGCGGTTTACGCACCCTTATCAAAGCCGACGCCCTTATTTCAGAAGTGAGTGCAGCATCCATACTCGCCAAAGTGTCACGCGATCGTGAGATGGTAGAGATTGACTCACTCTATCCAGGCTATGGGTTTGCTGAGCACAAAGGATACGGTACGGCTATTCATGTTCAGGCGATTCAAGAAAATGGCTATTGTGAAATTCATCGTAAAAGTTTCAAACTAAAAGCTTTACAGCCGTCATTGTTTTAAATAGTGCTTGCTATAATCATCCCTAAAAAGGATTTTTATGATTTCTCTTACCCATTTAGAGGCGGCGTTAGAAGCTGTTGATGCCGAAGTAAAAGCACTTCTCTATGATCAATCACTTGCATTAAATCAAAAAGATGAAAAAATGCTTCCGCTTTTACGTGAGAGCAAAGTGCTTAAACAAGCCTATGAAGATTTGTGTTACTTGCGCGATAACCCGCCTACAAGCACAACAGGGTGTAAAGCTGGACAATACCGAGAAGATTGATTGAATGTTAATTTTATAAATAAAGAAGTGAAGACTCCCCGCCAGATACCTGCGGCACAAAACACGCACCGATGTGCTGCTGTATTCCTACCCTGACACGTTGTCAGTACGCACCCTTGCACAGGTCTAACGAAGAGAGGTGGAATTATAGCCTACCCTGAGTATAAATGCAAGAACTAGGCCATGGTATTCTTTTTGCTTACTCATTGCCGATATTTAAAAATTTACCGAATTGGTCGATATATCATACATTAAAGATTTAGATCAAAAGGATTTATTATGGCTGCGACAATTAGCTCATTGGGCATAGGATCAGGCGTATTAACAGCAGATACAATCGATAAGTTAAAGGCGAATGACACCGCGAATGTTATTGCCCCAATTGATAGAAAAATTGCACTTAACCAGCAAAAAGGGCAAGCGTTAGATCTATTAAACAGTCTTTTAACTACTTTTAAAGCCAATGCCAGCAGTTTGTCAGACGACACTCTTTATCAAAAACGTACCGTGTCAGGGAACACTTCCGACGTGAGTGTTACTGCACTATCGGGTACAACTATTCAATCTTTTTCCATCTCTAATGTTCAACTAGCTCAAAAAGATGTCATTGAGTCAGGAAGCTTTGCTACATCTCTAACCTCGGTATTAAATCCCACTACATTAGCAGATCCTTTATTTACAAACGGCACATTAAACTTAGCTGTCAATGGAAAAACTTATAGTATAAATTATGATAAAACTTCTACGCTTGAATCACTTCAAGCCTCAATTAATACTGCAGCAGGAACAGATGTAACTGCCAGTATTTTACAAACAGGATCTGCCGCATTTAATCTTGTCGTCACTTCCAAAGTGACAGGTCTCAACCAAGCAATAACTTTGACCGATATGAATGGAGGACTCGCCACTCAACTAACCCCGCCACTCGTACCAACTACCCCACCGGACACAACTCGCTTACAAACATTACAAAAAGCGCAAGATGCTTCATTTAACTATAACGGCATCCCTGTGACACGAAGTACCAATACTATTAATGATCTAGTAGACGGTGTCACTAAAAGTGTAACAATTAATCTACTTCAAAATACTACCAACTCGTCAACTATTTCTATCACTCAAAATAAACAAATCATTGCAGATAGCGTACAAGGTTTATCCACAGGTTATAACTCTCTCATGAAGCAACTCGATGATATGACCCTCACCGATCTTGCAAATGGTAAAGCCGGTATATTCAACGGAGATAACACCATTAAAAGTATTAAGCGAGAGATTACAAAAATGATGACTTCAGTAAACTCTCAAGGATACTCATTGGCACAATACGGGATAGGATTGGATGAAAAAGGGACCATGAGTTTTACTCAAAGTGCTTTTGACACCCAAATGAATGCCAATCCAACAGGATTAGAAGGTTTCTTTAGCGGTTTCACAGATTCAAAAGGGACTTATACTGAAGGTGTTTTTGGAAATCTTGATGCGCTTCTTAATTCTTATACAAAGGCTAATGGCTTGATGGGAACGTTGACGGATGCATCTAAACATGATCTTAAATCACTCAATGATGGCAAAGCCCGTTCCCAGGCTCTTATAGAAGCGCGATATGCAACCATGTCTGCCCGTTTTGCTGCCTATGATTCCATGATTAGCCAGTTTAATGCTCAGTTTTCCTCTCTACAACAACAAATTACTGCTGCAAACAAAGGAGCGTGATCCGGGCAGACACAAACTTCCATAGCTTCGCAATTTCCATGCCGATAGATGGCACTGTTTTTGCTTCTACAACATAAGTAAGGTCAAGGGATGTGCGATGCTAAATGGGAAAAATATACTTATCACCGGTGGAACCGGAAGTTTTGGAAAGCAGTTTGTAAAAACGATTCTCACTCACTATAAACCTAATAAAATCATTATTTACTCTCGCGATGAACTCAAACAGTACGAAATGGCACAACGCTATGATGATCCTTGTATGCGCTATTTTATTGGAGATGTTCGAGATAAAGAGCGTCTTATCAGCGCAATGAACGGGGTTAATTATGTGGTTCATGCAGCTGCGCTCAAACACGTACCCATCGCTGAATACAATCCCATGGAATGCATCAAAACCAACATTAACGGCGCACAAAACGTCATTGATGCAGCGTTACACTGCGATGTGAGTAAAGTTATCGCGCTCTCAACAGATAAAGCCGCAAGCCCAATCAATCTTTACGGCGCTACCAAACTCGCATCCGATAAGTTGTTCGTCGCCGCCAACAACATCCGTGGAGGAAAAGATATTCGTTTTTCCGTCGTTCGTTATGGCAATGTTTTGGGTTCTCGCGGCTCTGTCGTCCCTTTTTTCCAAAAACTAATTGATGAAGGTGCGACTGAACTTCCCATCACCGATGAGCGAATGACCCGTTTTTGGATTACCCTCCAAGAAGGGGTTGATTTTGTCCTTAAAAATTTCCAACGGATGCACGGA
This sequence comes from Sulfuricurvum sp., assembly GCA_041661985.1. Classification (GTDB taxonomy): domain Bacteria; phylum Campylobacterota; class Campylobacteria; order Campylobacterales; family Sulfurimonadaceae; genus Sulfuricurvum. The sequence continues at coordinate 77,011 of JBAZTK010000003.1, forward strand.
GGGGAAACATTTATTCCCAAAATTCCCTCCATGAAAGTAGTAGATGTAGCCCGAACCATCGCTCCCGATATGCCGCATAAAAATGTGGGAATCCGTCCGGGAGAGAAAATGCATGAAGTAATGTGCCCCCGTGATGATTCCCATCTTACTCTCGAATTTCATGACCATTATGTGATCAAACCAACCATTCAATTTACAGATGTCTCTGACTTTAGCCATAACAATTGCGGCGAAAAAGGAAAACCGGTGGAATACGGATTTAAATACAGTTCCGAAAGCAATGCGCAGTGGCTGACTCCTAAAGAATTATTGGAAAAAATTGCCCTCACCGAAAATGAGGAAAAGTAAGCCGATGCTCCCGTATTCGACGCAACTCATAGAAGAAGACGATATTGCCGCCGTTGTAGAGATTTTACGAAGCTCTCATCTAACGCAAGGATCAAAAGTTCAAGAGTTCGAAGAAGCAATCGCTTCCTATGTAGGAGCACGTTATTGTGTTACATTCAATTCTGCAACCTCCGCACTGTTAGGCGCGTACACTGTCAGTGGCATCGGTGAAGATGACGAAATCATTACTACTCCCATCAGCTTCGTTGCCACTTCCAATATGGCAATTGCCCTAGGGGCAGAGCCTGTTTTTTGTGATATTAAAATGGACGGAAATATCGATGAAACTCTCATTGAATCCCTCATTACTCCCCATACTAAAATCATCGTTCCTGTTGATTTTGCCGGAAAACCGGTAGCAATAGACACAATCAAAACCCTGGCAAAGAAACACAATTTACTCGTGATCGATGATGCTTCTCATGCGCTTGGAAGTGATATCCATAATCAAAAAATAGGCTCGCACGCAGATATGACTATCTTTAGCTTCCATGCTATCAAACCGATCACCACGGGTGAAGGGGGAGCCGTTGTCACCGACAACGAAGAATTTGCCAGTCAATTAAGACTCTTCCGCTCCCATGGAATTGTAAAAAAGCAGCTATGGAATTCTGATATGGTAAGTTTGGGACACAATTTTCGATTGACCGAATTCGCGGCAGCTTTGGGACTTTCACAGCTTCGTAAACTCGATCGTTTTATCAATGTACGTGAAAACATCGCCCGTTACTACGACGAGCGATTTGAAAACCATAAACTCTTTTCAACTATTTCTATCGATGCAGATGAACAAAGTGCCCGCCATCTTTACCCTCTGCTGCTTTGCCCTAAGCTTCATTGTGTCAAAGAAGAGATATTTACAGAACTTCAAGAAAAAGGGTTAGGAGTACAGGTTCATTATAAACCTATTTACCAAAACAGTTTTTACATAAAACGTTTTGGAAAGCAATGTTTGAACACAGCTGAATTATTTTATAAAAGTGAACTCTCAATCCCCTGTCATCAAAACATGAGCATTACCGATGCGGAAGCTATAGCAGATATCGTCCTGGAAGTAATTAACAAATATGAATATCGCTGAAGCGCCATCGAGGAATCTTCTCATCCGCGCAGACTCTTCGAGCCAAATCGGTTTGGGGCATATCATGCGTGATCTCGTCCTCGCACAGCAATATCCTAATGACACCATCACATTTGCCTGCCAAAATCTTCCGGGAAATATCATCGACCATATCCCCTATCCCGTTCATATACTCACTTCCAACGATCCCATAGAGCTGATCGAACTCATCATCTCACACACTATCGATATGGTGATTTTTGATCATTACGAGATCGATGCACGTTATGAAAAACTCATCAAAGAACAAACAGACGTTAGTATACTTAGTCTCGATGATGCCTATAAGCCTCATCATTGCGATATTCTTCTCAACCATAATATTAGTGCCGATTCAAGTCGCTATAGAGGGTTAGTCCCTTTAAACTGTGAACTTCGTTGCGGCAGTGCGTATACTCTCATACGCGATGAATTTAAAAAAGAAAAAATGATCCCTAGAGAGAAAAAATACGATCTGTTTATCTCCATGGGGGGAGCCGATACCACTAATCTCACGACGGACATCTTAAAAACATTGAGCGATTCTCTAAACCTATGTGTCGTCACTACCACTGCAAATGCCAACCTAGAGGAACTCAAGTCCTACACTCAAGGGAAAGATAACATATCGTTACATATCAACTCGTATGAGGTTGCCAAACTCCTGAATCAAAGCCGCTTAGCCATCATTACCCCCAGCGTCATCGTACATGAAGTACTTTTTATGGAGATCCCCTTTGTCGCTATCAAAACAGCAGACAATCAAGACGATATATATCAATATTTAAAACAACATAACTATAACGTCACAGAGGAGTGGACCAGTGATTCAATTGCTCAACTTTACCTCTCTTAATCTCATCCAAAAAGAGCTTATTCTCTCATGGCGAAATCATCCTGATATTAGAAAATGGATGATAGACGAAAATAAAATTACCTTGAAAGATCATTTATATTTTATTGACCTTCTCGCCACAAAAACCGATAAACGCTACTTTTTAGTGCAAAAAGAGTCCAGCTATCTCGGAGTCATTGATTTAACCAACATTACGGTGGATTCTGCTGAACTTGGCATATATGCTAATCCGGATATGCGCGGTATTGGGAGTACACTAATGGGCGCTTTGATTGACTATGCCACATCACAAGGGATTTCAAAACTCATCGCTAATGTTTTTCCAAACAATGTTAGAGCATGTCATTTGTATAAAAGATTTAATTTCACTGAGACAGAACAAGCCAAACACAACAACAAAAGAATGTTAACACTGGAGCGAGTACTATGACCATCGGCAAACACAATCTAAACGAAAAAGTTTTTATCATTGCCGAACTCTCCGCCAACCATAACGGCTCGCTCGAAACTGCACTACAAACCATCACAGCCATGAGTGGAGCAGGGGCTGATGCAATCAAGCTTCAAACCTACACACCAGACACCATAACCCTCGATTGTGACTCTGATATGTTCACAATCTCCCAAGGAACACTTTGGGATAAACGTAAGTTTTATGATCTCTATGCTGAGGCCATGACTCCATGGGAATGGCATGAAGCACTTTTTAATCATGCCAAAAGTCTGGGGATGGAAGCTTTCTCTTCACCGTTTGATCCTACCGCCGTTGATTTTCTCGAAAGCTTAGATGTTCCCGCCTATAAAATCGCCAGTTTTGAGATCACCGATATTCCCCTAATCGAGTACACTGCGGCCAAAGGCAAGCCCATCATCATTTCCACGGGGATTGCGACTCTAGAAGAGATACAAGAATCACTGGACGCTTGCAGACGTATGGGAAATGATCAAATTACTCTGCTCAAATGCACCTCTGCCTATCCCGCAGCGTTGGAGGAGATGAACCTCCTCACTGTCCCTGATATGATAAAACATTTCGGGGTTATCGTTGGACTCTCAGATCATACCATGAACCTCAGTGCTCCAATTGCAGCAGTTGCTCTGGGTGCACGAGTGATTGAAAAACATTTTATCCTGGATCGTGGAATGGGGGGAGCAGACAGTGCTTTTAGCCTTGAGCCTGCGGAATTTCGTCTCATGGTCGATGCCGTCCGCGATACGGAACAGCTAATGGGAAAAATCACCTACGATCTCTCTCCAAAAAGCTTAAAGTCGCGCGAGTTTTCACGCAGTCTTTTTGTTGCAGAAGATATCGAAATCGGCGAAATATTGACGAAAATAAATATCCGTTCCGTCCGTCCCGGTTTCGGATTGCCTCCAAAATATCTACCCACGATTATTGGGAAAAAGGCCACCCGATTGCTCTCAAAAGGAGAGCCTCTTACATGGGAGGATATTGAGTGAATTTTTTGATAAAAACGTCGATATACCGCATAGAATGAAACAGATATTATGGAATAATCATCCCCTTTCAAGATTGTGCCTCGGGACAGTGCAGTTAGGGTTGTCCTATGGCATTGCCAATACAAAGGGAAAACCTACAGCTGAAGAATCAGGCAAAATTCTCTCTGCAGTGACACAGAGTGGTATCAACTGTTTTGATACTGCACTCGCCTACGGAAACAGCGAACAGGTTCTAGGCAATTTTTTCCGCCATAAAGATGAAAAATTCTATATCATTACAAAAATTTCTTCGAAAGAGCTACTCTCCAATCCCGCTATTTTAGAAAACTCACTCCAGAGATTAAAGCTTGATAAAATTTTCGCCGTATTGCTCCATGACTCGATTTTACTCGATAATACTGCAGAATTTGCTCTTAAAATGGGTTATATCAAAGAAAAATATACAGATTATGTCGGTGTCTCTATCTATACAAATGAAGAATTTTCAAAAGCAGTTGTTCATCCTTTGATTGACATTATCCAAATACCTTTCAATCTATTCGACCAAAGAGCTATTTCTCTAGGGTGGATTGATAAGGCAAAAAAAAATAACAAACTTCTTTTTATTCGCAGTATTTTTTTACAAGGACTTTTATTACTCGATCCTAAAGCAGCAGATGAAAAAGTTTCGGGTTCAGGCATATTACTAGAAAAAATCGATACTCTTGCCCATGAACTGATTCTTACAAGAGCGCAGCTGGCGCTCTCCTTTGTTATGAGTGCCGCCCCTGACGCCGTTATTATTTTTGGCTGTGAAACCTACGATCAGGCACTCCAAAACATTGAAAATTTTGAACAGATACAAAATCTTACTCCGGACACGATGGATACCCTTTTTACCCTGTTTAATGCTACCCCTGAATCCATCTACTTACCTTCTAAATGGCAGCAAACCAATGGCTAGAAAAATAGTGGCCATACTACAGGCAAGAACCGATTCATCCAGACTGCCGGGGAAAGTTTTGATGCCGATTTTAGATAAACCGATGATCATCCACCAACTCGAGAGGGTGGCACGCTCAGAGAAAATTACCAATCTCATTCTGGCAACCTCTGAAGAATCTTCCGATGACCAGCTAGCTTCCATTGTTAGCTCGTACCGATTTAATGTTTTTAGAGGCTCCAAATCCAATGTTCTACAACGCTTTTACGATGCGGTAAAAATTCTTGATATAGCCGAAAATGATCTTATTGTCAGGCTAACAGGAGATTGTCCGCTTCATGACCCTAAGATCATCGATGAATTGATCTTGGAATTTGAAAAGCAGAATGTCGATTATCTTGCCAACTGCGTGATACCGATATACCCCGACGGATTTGATGCTGAAATATTTACCTTTAAAGCTCTTACGCAATGCTACTTGTTTGCCTCTTTGCCTTCGGAGCTAGAACACGTAACCCCGTATATGAGAAAAGATCCCTCTTTCAAAGTTTCCCATCTTGCCAAAGCCTCCTCGATGAGCCATCTTCGACTGACGGTTGATGAGCCTGAAGATGCTGAATTGATTAAAATCATTTATGAGCACTTCGGAAATAACTTTTTTTCGTATAACGAAATTATTGCTTTTTTAGCCGATCATCCGAATATTGGTAAACTAAATGCCCATCATATCCGAAATGAAGGATACCTGAAATCACTCAAGGAAGATAAAAGGAATATCGTATGACGCAAACACAACAGTATGTTGATCATGAAGCTGATAAATGGTTTGAAAGAAATACTAAAACATCGCGCAATTGTTTTACAGAGTATTTGGTATCGCTTTTTCCGCGTGCGGCACTCTCGAAACTTGATGTTGCGGAAATCGGGATCGGAAGAGGCGGAAATCTTCTCTACCTTCAAAACTTCGTTCAAAGCATCCACGGCTATGACGGCTCAAAAAAAGCGGCAGAGCATTGTGCCCAGTACAGTAAACTCCTCGACAGGGATGATACCTTCAAAACACAGCAACTGAATGCCTGCTGTGATTTTCCTGTACCCCATTTGTACGATATCGTTATATACGGCTTCCTCTCGTATATGATCCCAGAAGATGAACTTATCAGGATGAAAAATAATGTTCTTAAAATGTTAAAAAACGACAGCTATATTTTCATTTATGACTTTTTAGCCAAAGAAAATAGAGAAAAACCGGATGCTTACAATCCGAATTTAAATGTCTACAAACGTAATTTATCTTTTTGGATGAGCCATTTTGACGAATTTGATTTAATCGATTTCCGATTGTATGACAATGATCATTTGAGCAATTATTTACTACAAGATTCACCCTATTTAATAGATATGGATTGCACCTCCGATCAAGCAAGTTGGACTTTTTCGGCACTTTTTAAACGGAGAACAGTATGATTACTAATTTCACAAACTCAAATCTTTTACGAAAAAAAGCCGCCTCACTCATTCCCGGTGGTGCACACACCTACTCTAAAGGAGATGATCAGTTTCCACAACTTAGCCCTCATTCCATCGTCAAAGGCAAAGGTGCAAGAATTTGGGATGTGGATGGCAATGAATTTATCGACTGGGGAATGGGCCTTACCTCCGTTATTTTAGGTCACGCATACGAACCCGTAATCGACGTTATCAAAAATGAGTTGGACAATGGTGTCAACTTCATCAGACCATCTTTTATTGAAGCCGAACTAGCTGAACTGATGATCGAGCAAATCCCATCTGCTGAAATGGTTAAATTTGCCAAGAATGGCTCGAATGCAACCACCTCCGCCGTTAAACTAGCCCGTGCCTATACAGGGAAAAAACTCGTGCTACGATGCCTTGATCAGCCTTTTTTCAGTATTGATGATTGGTTTATCGGGGATACGGAAATAAACAGCGGTGTGACAGAGGAAACTAAAAAGGGTACAAAACATTTTAAATACAATGACATAGAAGATCTAAAAAAAGTTATCTCACTTCATAAAGATGAAGGGATTGCCTGCATCATCATCGAACCAGCTGCAACTGAAGAACCTCAGGAAGGATATCTACAAGATATCAAAAATATATGCACAAAAGAAGGGATTATTTTAATTTTTGATGAAGTCGTAAGCGGTTTTCGTTTTCATCCCAAAGGAGCCCAGTACCTTTACGGTGTCACTCCCGATTTATCCACGTTTGGAAAAGCCATGGCAAATGGGTACTCAATTTCAGCTCTCGTCGGCAAAAAAGAGATTATGAAACTTGGCGGATTGGAACATGAAAAAGAAAGAGTATTCTTATTGTCAACTACCTATGGTGGTGAAACTCATCATTTAAGAGCCGCTCAAAAAACAATCGAGATTTTGAATCAAAATGACTATGAAGTGACCAAACATCTCTGGCAGACTGGAAAAAAGATAAAAATGGAATTTAATGCCCTTTCCCAAAAGCTCGGGATAAATGAATATACCCATATTTCAGGTATTGACTGCAGACCCTATTTTTATTTTCAAGATAATTACATGCGTACATTGTTCCAGCAGGAAATGATTAAGCATGGCGTCTTAATGCAAGGAATTGTTCCTTCTTTTTCACATAAAGAGCGTGAAGTCGCTCAAACGCTAGATGCTTTTGAAAAAGCGTTAAATGTTCTTAAATACGCAATTGAAACCGATCAAGTACAGCAGTTGCTTATCGGTGCACCCGTCAAGCCTGTTTTTCGTAAATTTAATTAATCGAATCACTCTTCTTAATTGTTTCACAAATATGGTGGACTGTTCCAGCCGTTGTAAAGAAATAATGAATGTGATTGTAAATCCATCCTATTGCTTTTTGCTTGTTCTCTATAGGATTGTGTACCTTTTTAACTTTGATCGTTGCCAAATCAAGCTCTGTATGAACAATTTCCGACTGCCCGATTTCATAAAAGAATCTATTGAAATATGTATTTTTATCCAACTCTGAGCGTGTTTTTTCAATAATTGATAAAAAATCCATAATTTCTTCATCATTGAACACGTCAAGCTGCTCTTCTGAAGGTATCCCTTCAAGCTTTTTACATGGTTCTGCAATTTTCAAAAAGGCCTTTTCAAGCATCTTCTGGATTTTTTCACCCTCATCAAGTAAAAGTTTAATCCGTTCTTTCACATGCTTAATACGATCTTCTACCTCGCACTCACTTGGATAAGTCATTTGGAGCTTATTTTTGATTTTTGATTTATCAATATACTGAACTATTGCATCATTAAATGGCAATTCGAGTGTCCCCTCTATTCTTGCGCCACCTTCAGTAGAATTAATGGTCATCATCTCATTTTTTGTAGCTGCAACCGTTTGCATCAAACCTCTCAAAAATAGCTTCCATATATAGTTTGTCCGAACTTTTCCCTCTCCACCATAAGCAGTAATCTCATCATCACTTTCAATCTTATCTTGGAATTCACCAAAATTATGCCCCTTGGCATGGGTCTTTCCATCTGCACCATACGCTAAATCTTGTCCGATAATAATACACGTTTTGTACCCCATCATATAAGCAAGTTCATGTGCCATATTAGCGACACTGGTACCAGAACACAGATACCCGTATTCATCTAACTCAAAAACTAGATTATACGGATAAGGACGCATCACCAATACATCTTGAACCCCTTGTAAAACATCAAATACTACTTCATCCTGCAATGAAGCCCGTACAAAAATAACTTTTTTCTTATACGCCTCAGATATGTTTTCAAATGACTTCGCTACTTCGGCAATTCTTTCCATAGAGACACAAATATCAGGAGTTATCCCATTGAGTTCCAAAATTTTAAGTGTTGATTCGCCGCAGATAATCGTCACATTATTTTGAATTTCCCGCAGCAACGGTAATTGCTTTTCAAGACTTGGTCCGGATGATGCCATTATCACCGTATCAGTTCGTTTATACCCTGCTGGTTTTGGGAAATTTTTCTGGTATACAGGCCCTTCGATCATACGTTGTAAATTTGCGACATGATGCCCCACGCCCTGTAATGCATCTTGAATACTGTTCCCAGCATACGTAATGACAAAATCAAATACATTGATCATGGTTGTATTAACATATGAAATTATTTCCGAATAAAACTGCTCATAAAACTTTGAAGGATATAAAAGCTTATATGTTTTGGTATAAAGTTTTCCGTCTTCGCTCAATAGATTCGTCCCCTGCACAAAGTCAAAATCATCTGTAAGATTAATATTTAACCGTTTTGAAATAATTTCCTCTGAAAAATCCCATAAATGCAATGCAATAAATAAAATTTCAGCCTCTGGTTCAAATACAGTCAATCGCTGAAGTTTTTGATTATTTAACAGGGATTTTACGACCGTACCGTTTGCAATTCCAAACATATACAAAAAAGGATATTCGGAGTATTCATCCATTTCATCCAGTATTTTGGCTATCATTTCTGATGTGTTAGCCGTATACATAAAAGTATCATTTTTTTTATCATATATGTTCATGTCAACAAGATTTTGACCTGGCATTAGATCATATTTTACATTTTCAGAAATAGCTGTTAATCTTCCATGTAGCGGTAATGAAATCTTTTCAATAACACTTAAATTCTTCTCATAATTTTGAACCATGTATTGCATTTTAAGCCTTTGAAAAATAATGAAGATGTCTGGTATTGTCTAGAGGAATAGTTGTGCTGCCTTATGGCAGCATAAAGTTTATTGAAGTAATTTTAACACATTTTGCTGTACTGCATTCGCTTGGCTCATAGCATATGAACCAGACTGTGCAAGAATGTTGTATTTAGAGAAGTTGGCACTCTCTGCCGCGAAATCGACATCACGAATTTGTGACTCTGCCGCTTTAACGTTTACCTGCGTTACCGAAATATTATTAACTGTAACAACCAACTGATTTTGTACCGATCCGAGATCCGCACGAACGCTGTCCAGCTTTGTAATCGCCGATTCGACGATATCCATTGCCTTGGTAGCACCGGCACGTGTACGCAATAGACCAACTTTGTCACTGCTGTTTACGAGGCCATCTTTATTATCATCGACTTGACCAAATATCAGATCGCTTAGCTTCGAACTACTAATAACATCCGTAAGCGTCTTTCCGGTAGAAGCTGACGTCAGTCCAGTATTACTGTAGTGAGCTGATGTGACATCGATAACCCCAGCCCCTTGTTTTGTAAGCTGTAATGTCCCCACGTGAACACCGTCATTAATCCCTGTCAATGTCGTAAAGCCGCTTAAATTCATCGCGCGTCCGTCTGATTTTAGGGTCATCGTACCATCTGACTCAAGAGTTGCAGTTACACCAGTTTTTGACGTATTGGCATTAATAGCATTGGTAAGTTTATTATTACTGTCTCCGGATACTAACGAATCCCCTGCAGTTAGGATCGTAAATCCGTTGATTTTCATATCAGCCGTTAACGCCCCGGCACCAATACGAATTGCACTGTTCACTTCCGTATCCGCAACCGCTTTGATTCCGGTGCTTGATGATGCTGCATTGATAAGATCTGCTACGCGGCCAAGCCCTGATTGTGCTACGCCATTACCGCTGGCGTCCGTCATCTGCACACCTTCAAACTTAACACCCTCGACTGCATACTGCACATAATCAGATGCTGCAAAAGCGGCACCAACAACGCCACGAGCAGTCAAGGCAAGTGTATTCGATGCAACAGCAGCACTAATTGCTGGTACACCTGCTACATAAGCAATAGACAGTACCCCTGATGATGACGCTACCCCTGTTATTGAGAAAGTATCAACTGCACCAGTAGAACTCGTAATCGAAAATGCATCACCAATGGCAAACCCAGTTGCATCAGTTACGGTAACACTTGTTGCTAAGAGTGGAACAACAGGCATCTTAGAAAGATCTTCCGAAACATTGGAAACGATCGCTATTGCTGCCCCTGCTGAGACCGATTTGGTTAACGCAGTGGCAAAAGTTACCGTCCCGGTTGATGCGATAATATCTGCAATCTGCACATTGCCCATACCATCAATACGGATCGTATCCCCTTTTGCCAATCCATTTAAAGCTGCAATTGAGAGGGTACTAGCCCCTGCTGCTGCTGCGGTAGGATTCAGAACAATATTCCCCAACTGTCCAATATCGGCTCTCTGAGAAACGGCACCGATTGCAAGACTCTGTGTGTTTGAAATAGAGGCTTTGATTGTTTGGTTACTGAATGCACCAACTTGAAACTCTTTGTTAGAGAAAGTCCCTGAAAGAAGCGTCTGACCATTAAAGGTTGTCGTTTTTGCAATATTATCAAGCTGCTCGATCAAACGATTGATGTCTTTTTGAAGTGCTTCACGTGAAGAAGCCGTTTGAGAATCTGATGCTGACTGAATCGCTTTGGTCTTGATAGTATCAAGGATCTTGATCTGCTCATCCATCGCTTTATCAGCCGTTTGAACGATACCAACTGCATCATTTGCATTGGCGATTGCTTGACCCAAAGAATTGGATTGGGATCGAAGTGCATCGGCAATTGCCATACCTGACGCATCATCTGCCGCTTTATTAATGCGAAGACCTGAACTCAATTTAGAGAGTGCATCATCCAAGTTACGATTGTTCATCGTAGCATTTGTGTGTGCGTTCAACGCCGCAATGTTTGTGTTAATTCTGAAACCCATGATAAATCCTTAAAAGGTTTTGCGTCCATACGCGTCTTAAACCGAATTAAAGCAAAAATAGTTCCAAAAATTATACTCTGTGATTTTAGCAAGAAGTTAGCGAAGTTAAAATAGGAAGTGGATTGATCGGGAAAACCCCGATCAAGAAGAAAAACTACTGAAGTAATCTTAGAACATTTTGCTGTACTGCATTCGCTTGGCTCATAGCATATGAACCAGACTGTGCAAGAATGTTGAATTTAGAGAAGTTGGCACTCTCTGCCGCGAAATCGACATCACGAATTTGTGACTCTGCCGCTTTAACGTTTACCTGCGTTACCGAAATATTATTAACTGTAACAACCAACTGATTTTGTACCGATCCGAGATCCGCACGAACGCTGTCCAGCTTTGTAATCGCCGATTCGACGATATCCATTGCCTTGGTAGCTCCATCACGTGTACGCAATAGACCAATCTTGTCACTGCTGTTTACGAGGCCATCTTTATTATCATCGACTTGACCAAATATCAAATCGCTTAGCTTTGAGCTAGAAACAACATCTGTCAGTGTTTTTCCGGTAGAAACTGACGTAAGCCCCGCATTGCTGTAGTGAGCTGATGTTACATCGATAACTCCTGACCCTTGTTTCGTAAGCTCTAGCGTCCCCACATGAACACCGTCATTAATCCCTGTCAATAACGTAAACCCGCTTAATTTCATCGCGCGTCCGTCTGATTTTAGGGTCATCGTACCATCTGACTCAAGAGTCGCACTCACACCAGTTTTTGACGTATTGGCATTAATAGCATTGGTAAGTTTATTATCACTGTCTCCGGATACTAATGAATCCCCTATGGCTAGGATCGTAAATCCGTTGATTGTCATATCAGCCGTTAACGCCCCGGCACCAATACGAATTGCACTGTTCACTTCCGTATCCGCAACCGCCTTGATTCCGGTGCTCGATGATGCTGCATTGATAAGATCTGCTACGCGGCCAAGCCCTGATTGTGCTACGCCATTACCGCTGGCGTCCGTCATCTGCACACCTTCAAACTTAACACCCTCGACTGTATACTGAGCGTAATCAGCTGCTGCAAAAGCGGTACCGACAACTGCACGGGTAGTCAAGGTTGTATTTGCACTACCCATTACAGAACCGGCGGTTATATTTGCTCCTGCATATGCACCAGAAAGTACCCCTGATGAAACATTTACACCCGATACTGTAAAAGTATCGATCATACCTGTAGAACTTGTAAATGTTAATACATCGCCAACCGCAAATCCAGTTGCATCAGTTACAGCGATACTTGTTGTTGCGATGCTGATAGTACCTAATTTATTAAGATCTTCTGCAACATTAGAAACGACCGCTATTGTTGCCCCTGTTGAGACCGCTTTGGTTAACGCAGCGGCAAGAGTTATCGATCCATTTGATAGATTAACCCCTGTAATCTGCACATTGCCCATACCATTAATACGGATCGTATCCCCTTTTGCCAATCCAGTCAAACTTGCAACTGACAATACAGTATCTCCTACTACTGCTGCAGTACCTAAAGCAGTAGTATTCCCCAACTGTCCAATATCGGCTCTCTGAGAAACGGCACCGATTGCAAGACTCTGTGTGTTTGAAATAGAGGCTTTGATTGTTTGGTTACTGAATGCACCAACTTGAAACTCTTTGTTAGAGAAAGTCCCTGAAAGAAGCGTCTGACCATTAAAGGTTGTCGTTTTTGCAATATTATCAAGCTGCTCGATCAAACGATTGATGTCTTTTTGAAGTGCTTCACGTGAAGAAGCCGTTTGAGAATCTGATGCTGACTGAATCGCTTTAGTCTTGATAGTATCAAGAATCTTTACTTGCTCATCCATCGCCTTATCAGCCGTTTGAACGATACCAATTGCATCATTTGCATTTGAAATCGCTTGACCCAAAGAATTAGCTTGAGTACGTAGTGAATCGGCAATTGCCATACCTGACGCATCATCTGCCGCTTTATTAATACGAAGACCTGAACTCAATTTAGAGAGTGCATCATCCAAGTTACGATTGTTCATCGTAGCATTTGTGTGTGCGTTCAACGCCGCAATGTTTGTGTTAATTCTGAAACCCATGATAAATCCTTTTATGGTGAGCGTTAGCTCTGAAGTTTTTCAGCATCCTTGCTGTTACAGACTATATCGGGATATAAAAAAGAAACTTTAACGATTTTCCAATTTTTTTGGTTAAACTTTCGTTATTCATCCATATATATAGGATTCAATCATTGAAATTGATTATTGTAGAGTCTCCGGCCAAAGCCAAGACGATAAAAAACTTTCTCTCCAAAGAGTATGAAGTCATCGCGTCCAAAGGACATATCCGTGACCTTCCTAAAAACCGTTTCGGGATTAAAATCGATAATGAGACGATTATCCCCGAGTACCGCATCAGCGAAGACAGCACCACAACGGTGAAGCAGATACAGGAGTTGGCGAAAAAAGCCGACACCATCTTCATCGCGACCGACGAAGACCGCGAGGGAGAAGCAATCGGCTGGCACATTGCCCATGCGATCAAAAAAGACCCTGAGTCGCTGCCGCGTATCGTGTTTCATGAGATCACTAAAAATGCAATCATACATGCACTGGAGAACCCTAGAGCCATCGATATGGACCGCGTCAATGCCCAACAAGCACGCCGCTTGCTCGACCGTATCGTGGGGTACAAACTCTCACCGCTTCTTGCATCCAAGATACAAAAAGGGCTCTCCGCAGGTCGCGTTCAGTCCTCAACCCTCAAAATCATCATCGACCGTGAGCGCGAAATCCGTGCGTTTATCCCTGAAGAGTACTGGACCATTGATACTCTGTTCAAACCTGAAATCGAAGCAACTCTCAATCTCCTCGAGGGTCAAAAAATCGACAAAATGACGATCACTACAGGCAATGAAGCCGCACGGATTGTAGCTCTTATCAAGGGGGAATCATTTACTGTAGGAAAAATCGAGACCAAAGAGCGCAAGTCCTCGACGCCTCCGCCGTTTATGACCTCTACGATTCAACAAACCGCATCATCTCAACTCGGATTCTCTCCGAAAAAGACGATGATGGTTGCTCAAGCGCTTTATGAAGGGGTGAAAACACCTGAGGGTACCAGCGGGGTTATCACCTATATGCGTACTGACTCCCTCAACCTTGCAGCCGAAGCGGTAGAAGCCGCACGTGAAGCGATTCTGACCCGCTACGGCAAAGCGTATCTTCCCGAAGAGCCGAAAACCTATTTGAAAAAATCCAAAGGGGCTCAAGAGGCGCACGAAGCAATTCGTCCAACCATGCTAGAGTTTACCCCAGAAATTGCTGCTACTTACCTCAAACCTGACGAAATCAAACTCTACAAACTCATCTATAACCGCTTTTTAGCGTGCCAGATGAACGATGCGCGTTTTGAACAGCAAAGCATCACCTTCCAAAGCCCAAAGGCAGAATACCGTGCAACAGGGCGCAAGCTCTTATTTGACGGATTTTACCGTGTTACAGGAAGCGATGACAAAGACAAATTGCTCCCGGTATTGAACACCGGCGATGCTATCGATATCCAAACCATCACTCCCGAACAACACTTCACTGAGCCGCCCTCACACTTCTCCGAAGCCAGCCTCATCAAACAACTCGAAGCTGAGGGGATCGGTCGTCCATCTACATATGCTCCGACTATTTCGACGCTCCAAGCACGCAACTACATCGAAATCGAGAAACGTCAAATCATCCCGACAGAGATCGCATTTACCGTGACCGAATTATTGGAAAAACATTTCGAAGAGATCGTCGATGCATCCTTCACCGCAAACATGGAAGAGACCCTTGATGAGATCAGTGACAAAGGGACGTCGTGGCACAAAATTTTACTCGATTTCTACCATCCGTTTATTGAGAAGATCAACGCCGGTAAAGCCGACATCGTCAGTCTGAAAGTTGCCACACCGTTGGGGAGAAACTGTCCACAATGTGGAAGTGAGCTCCTCTTGCGATCCGGTCGTTTTGGACAGTTTATCGCGTGTAGCGGTTTTCCAAAATGTAAATATACCGAGCAAACCGAAGAAAATAAAAAAGAAGATTCAGCCAATGGCGATGAAGCCAGCGAAGAGGTGTGTGATAAATGCGGAAGCGCCATGGTCGTCAAAAGCGGCCGTAATGGTCAATTCCTCGCATGCAGCGCGTACCCTGAGTGTAAAAATACCAAAACGCTTAATCAAGAGACCAAATTTTCAACCGTACCGTGTCCTGACTGCGGCGGGAAACTGCTGTGGAGACAATCACGTCGCGGTGCCTTTTGGGGATGTGAAGAGTACCCAAAATGCAAATTTATCTCTAAATTCGAGCCAAGTGAACACAAGTGTGAGGTTGAAGGATGCGGCGGAGCCTTAGCACCGCGTACCTACCGAAACAAAGAAGTGTATGAGTGCACCAAATGTAAAAATCGAACACCTAATGAATCAGCAATGGTGAGTGGTGAATGAAAATAGGATTGCTCTCTGACACCCATACAAAAAAAGGGCGATCACAACGAGCCATCGACCATCTTAAAACTTGCGGAGCAGAATTTCTAATCCACGCAGGGGACATCGTAAAACCTGAAATGCTTGAGCAGTTAAAGACAAGCGGACTGCGGTATATGGCGGTTTACGGCAACAATGATGCCCATTTGCATGAATATCATGATAAATACAACCTCGTCCAAGAACCCCACTATTTCAAGCTCGCAGATACCGAGTGTAAACTGATGCATCTCCCTTTTTACATGAATGCGGATGCCGAAGTGGTTCTTTTTGGTCACACCCATATCTTTGAGTGTGATTTTAAAAACAAAACACTCTTTCTCAATCCAGGCGAAGCCTGTGCGCGCGACAAACCTTTTTCAACGTGTGCCATGCTTGAAATTACCAAAAGCACTTTTATCGTCACTCAGTACTCAAGAGCGGTGGGTGCCCAAGAGTTTGAAGAGCAACACTACACCTTTGAAAGATCCAAAAAATGACCCAAAAAATATTTCTCTGCTCAATTTGCAATATCAATAGCGGCACGTGCAATGAAGATTGTAAATTTTGTTCCCAAAGTGTCAAATACAAAGCCGATATCGAGCGGTACAAACAAAAACCGATAGATCAAATCTTAGAAGAGGCGCGTAAGCTAGAAGCACTAGGCGCGCTGGGGTTTTGTCTCGTAACAGCACAAAAAGGGCTCGATGACAAAACGCTCGAATTTGTCTGTAATGTCGCCAGCACTCTCAAATGTAAGGTTCCTCGCCTGCGACTCATCGCCTGTAACGGTACGGCTTCGATCGAACAACTGACCGAATTAAAAAAAGCAGGGGTGGCAGCCTACAATCACAATCTCGAGACCAGCCGTGCCTTCTATCCTGAAGTCTGTACGACTCATCCATGGGATGAACGTTATGAGACGTGTGAAAATGTCAACAGTGTGGGATTAAACCTTATAAGCGGCGGTATTTTTGGCATGGGCGAGACGCAAGAAGATCGTCTCAGCATGCTGTACTCCCTCAAAGAGCTTAATCCCATTTCCGTACCTCTGAACTTTTATCACCATAATCCTGCTCTTCCCCTCAATCCAAGCCCTTTAACCGTCGATGAATCTCTTGAACTTATCCGACTTTCACGTGCTCTTTTACCGAACGCCGATCGTATTATGATCGCGGGCGGACGAGAGATTACCTTCAAAGAGCGCCAACACGAAATTTTTGAAGCGGGGGCGAACAGCATTGTCCTTGGAAATTATCTCACTACCGCAGGACGCGAAGCCCATACAGATTTGGAAATGCTCCAAAAGCTGGGTCTTAAGATCGCTCTTACCCCAGAAGACAAATAGTTTCTAATCTTGTGATATAATATTTTTAAATCTAAAGTAGAAGGAGGTGTTGAATGTCCCAATCGGTTCTGCTCAACATCGCTAGAGATTCTATTCATGAAGTGCTGCAGGCGCAGCAGTCAATAAACCGCACCGAGCTTCTCGAAAGTTATCCGCTTCTGGGTGAGATTGTAGCAACGCAAGTTAATTTGTATCTCAATGGTAAGGCCAGAGGTTCTGCTCAGTCTGAGCAGCCTGAACACTCTCTTTTAGAAGATATTATCATAAATGCAAAACGTGCCGCATTTCAAGATCCTTCATTCATCCCCATTTCAACTTCTGAGTATCTGCATACCTCCATTGAACTGATTTTATTTACGGCTGATGGTCCTATCAGCCACAGAGATGACCCTATTTTGAAAGACTCATAATATACGTTGCGATTGCGAATCCATGATTAAGTCCAAGAGCAATAGATCCGCCTGATTCTTGCGTAATGTCGCCGGCGACAAACAACCCCGGAATGTTCGTCTGATAATGCTCATCGTGCATGGGAATGCCATTCTCTTCTTTGATACCGCTGCTTGCCAAAAATGTACTCGGAGTCGTACCTCCAATTGCGTATATCAATCGGTCATACACTTCCCAATACCCATCCGAAAAAATCACTTTTACCCGTCCCCCCTCAGCTTCCAGTTCAGTAATTTCTGTATTTAACAAAGCGATAATATTGCCCTCACCGATTGCTTTGACGATATCAGCTTGATTGGTGGGATTAGCGCGTGAAAAACTTTCACGGCGGTAACAAATGGTCACATCATTTTTATCGCACAATTCGTATGCGTATTCGATGGCTGAGTCACCGCCGCCTATTACCATGATTTTTTCACCTGTTCCACAAGAATCAAGGGAGAAATGGACCAAATTTTTAATCGAAGGGGGAAATTTATAATCAGGTTTATTCGGCTTGCCCATACGACCGATCGTCACTACCACATTTTTGGCTTTGATACTGCCGCCACTGATCAAGACTTCAAATATATCTTCGTGCTTTACGATCTTTTGTACTTCACAATGTGTTCTTAGCTCAATCGACTCATTATCCAATAATCTGTCGAAGTAATCCAGCGTCGTTTCTTTGGTTCCGTCTACAAAATAAATCGTTCCGTCCAGTTCAACTTTTTGCCCTTTCCAGTCTTTGTCTACGCGCTTGTTATCTTTGTAAAATTTACGGATTGTTGAATTATGATTCTCCTCTTTTTCAAGCATGACAATGCCGCGCATTCCCAACGTGTAACTTTCAATGGCTGTTCCAATCCCTGCAGGGCCTGCTCCGATAATCGCTAATTCGTAAACATCGTGCATGTTCTCTCCTACTTGAAATATCGCTCACTTTATCATATATGAAATTAAATTTATGTTATGATGTCCGCATGTTCTATGTTATCCAACGCCATCACAACAATCATAAAAAGCACTACCTTGCTTATGTGACGATTAGATATATTGCTGCTAAAAATACGCTTAATATTATTTTCGAAATTAATCAAAATGGGCTGATCAAACGCAAATGGTCCCCCAAAGAAGATATTATTTTATTGACGGACAATAAAGAACTTTTCCTCACGACTCTTGAGCGCTTGGAATCCATTAAAAACCATCATCTAGAAAAGATAGATGCTGCGCAAGAACAACTAAATCATGAAATAAGTCATTTTCACGAAACCATGCAAAAAGAGTTTGAGACGATAAAGTCATCTTCTCAGACTAACTCTTCAAATTAATTTTTTTCTATCATTCGTTTTGTTAGATTTACAATATACATTGAATGTCGACGATGAGTGGTCATCTCTTTAGATAAAACTCATTTTAATGGTGTAGGCTATTCAACATTCATTAAAAAATGGAGATTTACCCATGAAAAAAATTATCTTGTCTACCCTTCTAGTTGCTGCGCTTGGAGCGAACGAATATAATTATGAAATCACGCCTATGATCGGATATACATTTCCAAACGGCGGTCAACAAATCAGAGACCATACTGTTTCTGCAGCAGAAGTACAGTTCAACAATTTTGACACTTTTTTGAAGCCTGAACTCTCTCTAATGTACGGCGATGTTGACCGTAATGATGAAGGGCCAGGAGATGTCGATATCTTTCGTTCTGCCCTAAACGGTATTTATACATTTCCAAAATACGGACAGCTGGTTCCATTTGTCAAAGCAGGGATTGGCTATGAGACGATGAGCGATCATCTTTATGGAAATCAAAACGGTTTTTTTGTTGATGGCGGTGTGGGAATAAAAATTGCCATTACGCAACAAGTCGCGTTTAAACTCGAAGCAATTGAAATGCAAAAATACAATCATTCCGATTGGGATAACAATCTTGTCTATATGGCCGGTGTTGATTTTGCTTTTGGCGAATAAATCATAACAAAGTAAAAGATTAGATAAAACTCATTTTAATGGTGTAATATATTCAAAGTTCATTAAAAAACGGAGATTTATCCATGAAAAAAATTATTTTGTCTACCCTTCTAGCTGCTGCGCTTGGAGCGAGCGAATATAATTATGAAATCAGTCCTATGGTCGGGTATGTTTTTCCTAACGCTGCTCAGGATCTTAAAAACCACAGTGTTATCGGAGCTGAAATACAGCTCAATAAATTTGATTTACCTGTTAAGCCGGAACTGTCCGTTTTGTTCAGCCGTGCTGATTATGAAAACAGTCCATTGGATACCGACATATTTCGCTCAGCGCTCAATGGAATATATGAATTCCAGAACGCAGATAACATTACCCCATTTGTCAAAGCAGGTCTTGGTTATGAAACCATGAGCGAGCATCAGTATGACAATCACGATAGTGTTTTTGTTGATGCAGGCGCGGGGATCAAAGTTGCACTTACAAAGCAAATTGCTCTCAAGCTTGAAGCTATCGAGATGTTTAAACATAACAACAGTGCATGGGATAATAACCTGCTGTTTATGGCAGGAATTAATTTTGCATTTGGTGAAAAAGCACAGCCGATGCCTCCCGAAGAAACTCCACCCCCTGCATCAAAACCTGAACCCCAGGCAAAACCGGAAGCTGTTAAAATTGTACCTGTAGTTGTAACAACAATTCTCGTTCCTGCCCCTGCTGTAGACAGTGACAAAGATGGCGTATATGATGATTTTGATAAATGCCCAGAAACTCCCTCACGCTTCCAAGTAGACAAAAACGGGTGCCCTCTCAAAAAAACCCTTCACCTCCACTTCTTCTTCGACTCGACTTATATTGATCAGACAGGAGCTTCCGAAGTAAGTGCATTTGCCGCATACATGAAAGAGAATCCGACTTATAAAGCGATTTTAGTGGGGCATACTGACAGCATAGGAGAAGTTGAATACAATAAAAAGCTCTCTCTTAAACGGGCCAATGCTGTTAAAGCAATGCTCATTAAAGAAGGGGTAGCCGCTGATCGATTACAAACAGATGGAGAAGGTGAAAGCATGCCGATTGCTACAAATGAGATCGAAAAAGGGCGTTTGGAAAACCGCCGCATCGAAATCGAACTTTGTAAATAAGTTTTTCGCTACTCAGTTCCCGCTGACGCGGGAAATTCACTTTTTTACTTTATCACCAAATTTTGTCATAAATTTTTCAAGCTTCGGTGCAATGACCACATAACAATATCCTTGAGTCGGATGCTCATTATAATAATTTTGATGATACGCTTCAGCGGGATAGAACTCAGGTGCGCTCGAGAGTTCCGTTACGATAGGATCATTCCAATGGGCTTGCGCTGATTTTATGGACTCAATAGCCGTTTGTTTCTGAGCTTCATCATAATAATAGATCACCGAGCGGTACTGTGTTCCCCGATCGGCACCTTGAGCATTCAACGTAGTCGGATCGTGCAATGCCCAAAAAATCTCCAACAGTTCCCCATAGCTTATAATATCTGCATCGTAAGTAATTTCAATAACTTCTGCATGACCTGATGCCCCCGTACATACTTGCTCATAGCTCGGATTTTTACGCAGCCCTCCGGCATAACCGCTAATGGCCGAATGCACTCCACGTACACGGTTATAGACCGCTTCAATACACCAAAAACATCCGCCGCCCAACAGGGCTTTTTCCCATACCGCCATAACAACCTCTTACACTCAAAATTGTGTAACAATACCGTAATCATCCTCACCTATACTTTTAAAAATTTAGTAAGGAGGAAATAGTCATGAAAAAAATAAGTTCATTAGAAAAAATGATGCTCAAAAAATTACGCTGCTCTAAACGCGCTTCATGGATGGTCGACTAAACCTCCACTCCTTCGCTCTTGACCATTTATCCCTCCAGAATGACTTAACTCTATCTCAAAACAAGCACCATCATTGCTGTTATAGACATTCAATTTACCAAAGCAATGTTTTTCAATAATCATTTTTGCCATATACAAACCGATTCCTGTTCCCTGTGCCTCAAATTTAGTCGTGAAATAGGGATCAAAAATTTTATCAATAATCTTATCTGGAACACCCCCGCCTGAATCTTCAACCAAAATCACACAGTGCTGCTCATCATTTCTACATGTGACAGTAATCTGACGTTTCTCGCTTTTAGTGAACTCTATGGCTTCTCTAGCATTGTTCACTATGTTGATCAACACTTGCTTGAGTTCATTATGATAGACCAAGATTTCAATCGAAGGGTCAATATTTTTGACCAATACAATATTTTTACTTTCCAACAACGGTCCAAGAAGCATTTCAACTTCAAAGATCAACTGATTCATATTTACTCTGCTTTGAAGTCTGTCTTGTTTAAAAAAGTTACGGAAATCATCAATCGTCTGTGACATATACCCAATTTGCTGTTCCACAATCTCGATCATTGCACCTATATCTTGACTCTTGCCAAGACTGTGATTAATCCCTAATCGGGTCATCGACAATCCCAAAATATTAAGCGGTTGTCGCCATTGGTGCGCGATCGATTCAACCATTGACCCTATCTCCGCCATTTTGGCCTGCTGCATCAAAATCTTCTCTTGAGTGCGATTTTTTTCAACAGCTTTATCGATTTTCTCTTGCAGCTGCTGATTCAACATTTCCAACTCAGCCGTACGCTGACACACCAACTCATCCAAGCGTCTGTATTTATACGACAGTCCTACAGTAACCACGATCGCGACCATAGCGGCCAATAGCCAAAAATTAATATCACTTTCATCGCCTAGTGGCACGGCGTCTTCTGACCAAAGGATGTACAAAGAAACCATCACGAGTAAAATAATTTTTTTCATTCTTAAAGTGTATCGCAAGAATTATATTTACCCCCTTATACACCTTTAGGTTACTCTAGGATAAAATCGCCTATTAATTTAGAATTTTTTTACTTATCCTATCCATTAAGGTACTTTATGTCGGTCAAACAACAGCTTCTTGATATCCTATCCGCTCGTCCACTTATCATCGATGGCGCTATGGGAACACAACTTCAAGAACGTGATGCGATGATTCCCTCAAGCGCCTGGGAAGGTAATGAGGGATGTAATGAACTTCTCAATGTCACCGCTCCCGAAGTCATGCGTGACATTTTTCATGCCTATCTCACTGCCGGTGCTGATCTTCTCACCACCAACACTTTCGGTGCCTTTAATTGGGTCTTGGATGAATACCAAATCGGCCATCGCGCCTATGAACTCTCCCGCGCAGGAGCGCAAGTCTGTAAAGACGAATGCGATAAATTTTCCACCCCTGACCATCGCCGTTTTGTTTTGGCATCCATCGGACCGGGAACCAAACTTCCCTCTCTTGGACATATACACTACGATGAAATGTTGGCTGGATATACCGAATGTTGTTTGGGACTTATTGACGGAGGAGCTGATGTGTTTTTACTTGAAACGTGTCAAGATCCCTTGCAAATCAAAGCCGCACTTCATGCATGTGAGGCAGCAAATCGCGAGCGTGGGACAGATTTGCCTATTATGGTCTCCGTTACCATCGAACTCGCAGGCTCGATGCTCATCGGAACTGATGCCCAAACCATCGCCACTATTATGGAGCCTTTCGATATTCTCAGCCTAGGATTCAACTGCGGAACGGGTCCTGAGCAATACGGCAAACACGTTAAAACTCTCTCCCAAGTGTGGGGAAAACCGATCTCTGTTCATGCCAATGCGGGACTGCCACAAAATCGCGGCGGTTATTCCTACTATCCGATGGGGCCCGATGAGTTTGCACAACGTCAATACGACTTTTTAGCCTATGATGGTGTTAGTTTCTTGGGCGGATGCTGCGGAACAACCCCTCAACATATACGTGCGCTCGTTGACAAAGTCTCCTCCATAACTCCTAAAAAACCAAGTGGGAGCCAAGTCCCCTCTATTGCTTCACTGTTCAATACGGTCGAACTTATCCAACAACCCTCCCCGTTACTCATCGGTGAGCGCTCCAACTCTACGGGGTCCAAAGCGTTTCGTGAGCTTATCATCGCCAGTGATTATGAGGGGACACTGAGTGTCGGACAAGCCCAGGTTCGTGATGGAGCCCACTGTCTGGATGTCAATGTCGAGTTTGCGGGTCGTGATGGTGCAGTAGATATGGCAGCGGTCATGAAACTGTACAACCAAAAAATACCGCTTCCGCTTATGCCCGATGCCACACGCGTTAACACGATGGAAGAGGCGCTCAAATGCATCGGCGGCAAACCCATCATAAACTCCGTCAATCTCGAAGATGGGGAAGAGAGACTGGATGCCATTTGTACCTTAGCAAAGAAATTTGGAACCGCACTCGTATGTCTCACAATCGATGAAGTTGGAATGGCAAAAACTACGGAAGATAAAATGCGTATTGCCAGTCGTATTTATGACTTGTGCGTCAACAGACATGGTATTGATCCACGTAATCTTATGTTTGATATGCTCACTTTTACCGTGGGAAGCGGAGATGTCGAGTATCGCGATGCGGCAATTCAAACGCTTGAGGCTATTCGCCAACTACACGCCAAATATCCCGATGTCGGCTCAACGCTTGGTCTGTCCAACATCTCATTTGGTCTGAGTGCCAGCTCACGCGTATTTTTGAACAGTGTCTTTTTGCACCACTGTATCCAAGCCGGAATGACCTCGGTCATCATCAACGTCAAACACATCGTCCCTCTGTCAAAAATGTCCGATAAAGAGCGAGCACTGTGCGAAGAGCTTTTGTTTGCCCCTAACGACCAATCGCTGTTCAACTTCATCAACCACTTCAGCGACGTCACGATCGACAACACCAAGAATGACGAAGAGTATGAAGCACTCAATAATGAAGAGAAAATAGCCAAGCTCCTCATCGACGGAGACAAAGAGCGGATGATACCATTGGTGGATAAAGCACGTCTGAGCATCAAACCTGATGTCATCGTGAATGAAATCCTCATTGATGCGATGAAAGTGGTCGGGGAGCTGTTTGGAAGCGGCAAAATGCAATTGCCGTTTGTGTTGCAAAGTGCCGAGACGATGAAAACCACTGTCGATTATCTCAATCCATACCTCACCAAACAAGAAAAAGACACGGACACAACGCTGGTCATCGGAACCGTCAAGGGGGATGTCCATGACGTCGGTAAAAACCTCGTGGATATTATCCTCTCCAATAATGGCTTCAAAGTCATCAACGTAGGGATTAAAACCGAGCTCGATAAATACTTGGACGTAATGAAAACCAACGAGATACACGCTATTGGTATGTCTGGACTGTTGGTTAAATCAACGCAAGTAATGAAAGACAATCTCGAAACGATGGCATCTATGGGAATAACCATTCCTGTATTGCTTGGTGGTGCGGCACTTACACGCAGTTTTGTGGATGATTTTTGCCGACCTTTTTACAACGGTCCGATCTTTTATTGCCGTGATGCCTTTGATGGTGTCATCGCCATGAGCCGTATCGAAAAATACAACGAAAATCCAGACGTTGGTCTAGATGTACGACTGGGCGGGGACATGATTGAGCGCGAGGTCAAAGAGCTCAAAGAGGTTATCATTCCTCCATTCTCTGAGCTGAAAATGCCCTCGCGTGAGGTAAAAATCCCTACTCCTCCATTTTGGGGTCGTCGTGTATTACGCAAAGAACAGCTTGATTTTGACATGGTATGTGAGTGGGTCAACAAGCGAAGTTTGTTCAAAATGCACTGGGGTTACAAACGTGCAGGGATGCCCGTAGACGAATACAAAAAGCTGATGGAAACTCGTGTCTATCCTGCCTACGAGCGGATAAAACGAGAGATAGTCAAACGCGGATTGTTCGATCCCACAGTGATCTATGGGTACTATCCTGTGCGAAGCAACGACAGAGAGCTGTTAATCTTTGATGAAAGCTACGGATGGAATGTCGATGAAAATGCTAACCGTATGCCATTGGATGATGTAATAGGAAATGCCAAATATGTCTTTGATTTTCCACGCCAACGCAAAAGCCCTCACCGTGCACTTAGCGACTTTTTCACCCACACACGTGATGACGTGCTACCACTAACATGCGTTAGTATCGGAGATAAATTCACTGAGTACGAACAAGAGCTGTACGCCAAAAATGAGTACCTGGAATACAATATGGTCCATGGGTTTGGAGTGGAGCTTGCTGAAGCACTGGCTGAAGTGGCACACAAACAAATTCGATTGGATCTGGGAATTGTAAGCGACGACGAGGGGAACAGTTTACGTGATGTCAGGATGAACCGATACCCTGGAGCACGTTACAGTTTTGGTTATCCGGCGTGTCCCGATTTGGAACAAAGCCGTATTATCTTTGATTTATTACGTCCTGAAGAGTTTGGAATCGTTCTTTCCGAGACGTTTCAAATCCATCCTGAACAAAGCACAACTGCACTCGTAGTCCATCACAAAGAGGCGACGTATTACAGTGTTTAGTTCCGTGAAAGATACGTTAATTAACCTCCTTAAACTTATTGTCTCCATCCTCTTATTGTGGATTGCTGCACGGTTGGTTGATTTCAACCTTTTGAGTGGGATTATCCTCAATTGCGACCTAGGCTATATAGCATTTGCCATTGTCCTCCAACTCGCCAGCACTACGCTCGCTGCCTATCGATGGTCACTAATTATGGGTGCGCTAAAATTTCATGAAACCTTTACTTTTTATCTCACCCGCTATTTCAAGGGGGCATTTTTCAATCAAGCACTGCCGGGAAGCATCGGTGGAGATGCGGTTCGCGGACTGGAATTGGGCAAAATGGGCTACAGTAAAAAAGAAGCCTTTTCAGGTATCTTTATTGACCGTATTGTAGGACTCGCGGGATTACTAATCCTCAATCTCATTGCAAATCTGCTCAGCGGTCATCTTCTCCCTACGTGGCTTTTTAATCTTATCAACGCTATTAGTATAGGCGGTATTATGGGTTTTACCTTGTTGATTTTATTGCGCAAAATCGCTTGGCTGCAAAACTATCGCATCACCCAGATTTTTGCCAGTCTCTCAAGCAGATTCCGCAAGGTATATATCAACAAGCAAGCCATTGTGACTCAGATATCCCTCTCGGTGCTCATCCACTTTCTCTCCATCTTGGCTTTATATGAGCTATCCCGTTCCATCGGCATGACTCTACCGCTTAGTGTCTTTTTAGTCGCAGTTCCCCCTGTCTTTTTGCTCACCATTATCCCTATATCCCTAGCTGGATGGGGGGTACGTGAAAGTGCTATGGTGGGGATATTTCTCCTCATAGGTGCATCCAAAGAGATGATTCTCTCGGTCTCCATCCTCTATGGGGTGATGCTTATTGTTGCAAGCTTCCCGGGATTGATCATTTGGCTTCGCGGGAAAAAGCTACTATAATACACTATATTATTCGCAGGAAACATTGATGCACGTTGATACCATGAGAGCCGTCGATTATTGGGTCGGTGTACCGTTATGTTTTGTGGGAAGTTTACTCAAAAAAGTGACATGTCTTCTTCCAAATAACCAAAGCAATCGCCCTACGAACGTTCTATTAGTTGAACTCTCGGAGATGGGAAGTACCATTCTCGTCGATCCTGCCATGCAAAAACTCAAACGCCAACTCAATGCCAATTTATATTTTGTTATTTTCAAGAAAAACAAGCCAAGCCTTGATCTCCTCCAAACTGTCCCCGAAGCCAATATTTTTACGATTCGTGAAGACAGCCTTGTTTCTCTTTTTACCGATACCCTTCGATTTTTTTGGTGGACCCGTTCAAAACGCATTGATACCGTTATCGATCTAGAACTTTTTTCCCGTTTTACCGCACTGCTAACAGGTTTTAGCGGAGCATCGCGCCGCGTCGGTTTTCATGCCTTTTACAATGAAGGGCTCTATCGCGGTTCCATGTTAACGCATGAAGTGGCGTATAATCCGCACATGCACATTGCCAAAAACTTCATCGCACTCGTCAATGCCCTACTAGTTGAAAAGAAAGAGACCCCATACTCCAAAACCGTGATCGGTGATGATGAGATCATCCTCAACAAAGTGTCAGTAACTCACGAAGCCAAAGAGTCTATGCGCTCTAAGATAGAATCCTATGCCCCTATTTATAATCCCTCAGCACACCGTATCGTTTTACTCAATGCCAATGCCAGCGATCTCATGCCCCTTCGCCGATGGGCACAAGAAAGTTACATACAACTGGCACGACGAATTTTAGAAACCTATGACGATGTCCTCATCCTCCTCACCGGTGCTCCTGCTGAATTTGACGGTTTGCAAAAAATCCCTGATACTCTGAAAAATGAGCGTTGTGTGAATTTTTCAGGTAAAACATCTTTTGCCGAACTTGTAGCGTTATACGAAGTGAGTGAATTCATGCTGACCAACGATTCGGGTCCAGGACACTTTTCTGCAGTAACGTCTATGCCCTCATTTGTTTTTTTCGGGCCTGAGACACCAAAACTGTACGGTTCACTTGGATTAACAACCCCTATCTATGCCGGGCTTGCCTGTTCGCCGTGTGTGAGTGCAGCCAACCACCGCAAAACATCGTGTGATGACAACGTTTGCATGCAAGTATTAAGTGTTGATTACGTCTATTCGATTCTTGCACCTTCACTTAGCACAAGCCGTTTTTCCTAAGCCATATTATGAGTAACAAAAACATCTTTTGGCTGATTGCTTTTTTTACTGCCATTCGTCTCATTGTCGCGCCCTCTTTTGGATTAGGCGTTGATGAAGCCCATTATGTTCTCTATGGCTATTACCTCGATCTAAGTTATGTTGATCATCCCCCGCTTGTTGGATGGGTTCAAGCTGCGATGTTGTATCTTTTTGGCGACGGTGTATTAACTGCGCGCATCCCTGCCATTGCTCTCATGGCCATCATTTCATGGCAGTGTTACCGTTTTTTACTCTTCATCAATGCCACTCAAAAACAGGCGTTATGGGCAACAGCGGCACTCAACAGTTCTTTTATGTTTGGGGCCATCGGACTTATGCTTTTACCGGAGAATTTTTTACTCGTATTGATCTTTCCCATTATGATGTCTGTCTTACAAATTGAAAAGAAAGGTAGAATACGCGATTTTCTTCTGCTTGGATTGCTGCTTGGTCTTGCAGGTTTAGCAAAATATACGGCTGTTTTGTTAGTCCTTCCGCTGCTTCTCTATATCCTAGTAAAGAAGCGTTATGATCTGCTGATCAATCTCCGTATTTTACTCACCGTATCAATCGGCTTCGTCATGATATTACCAGTGCTACTGTGGAATGCCTCACATGATTGGATCAGCTTTACCTATCAGTCTGCTCATGTAACGGGCAACAGCTCTTTAGATTTCAAATCCTTTATCCGTTCTACTATTGCACAATTTGCTGCTTACAATCCGTTTTTATTTGCCCTTGCGTTTTATGGTCTTGTCGCATCGTTTCGATCCAAAAATTCTTCTCTGATATTAGCAGCTTGGGTTGGTTTATCTATTGAGCTTTTTTTCATCGGTACCTCCTTTTTAAAGCCAGTGTTACCTCATTGGCCCGCGCTGTTTTATTGTCTTTTTATCCCTATTGGAACCATTTTACTCATGCAATCAAGCCCAAAGCGCGCTTCCATCACGCGTGGTATAATCATCTTTTCACTCTTTTTAAGTGCCCTCATTCATGCCGAGCTTTATGGAAAATGGGGAAGTTTCCCCGATTATAAATCACCCTTCCGAGATATCTATGGCTTTGAACTCCAAACGCGTCAAGGGGCACAACTTTTAGAGCAATTAGATGCACCCAAAAAAGCACTCGCCGTGATGAACTGGAGCTATGGAAGCCGTTTGAACTATTACAGCAAACCCTACAGTATCAAAACGTTTGTTCTCGACGATTACAATCTCCAATTTGCTTTGTGGGAAAATGAATCCCCAATAGGCTATGACCTGATCGTCCTGCACTCTCATTTTAATGACGAAAATGAGCTTTCAAGTATACGCTGTGATTCCCAGCAACTGCTCAGTCGAACCGATATACTCTTGAATAATAGAAAAGTAGATACAGTAGAATTTATTCAGTGCACAAACTACCAAGGGAAGAAATGACTTATAAAAAATCTCTTTTGACATTGTTAATAGCACTTGCCACGATCGCATTCAGCTATTTTTATCTGGATCTATCCGCGGCACAATGGGCTCATGATCATCTTACTCACCCCCAAAAAGAGATTTTTATACTTATTACCAAATTTGGAGATTCTACTTTTTATCTCATTGGGTTTGCTGTTGCAGCTTTTTTCTTTCGCTTTTATTGGAAACGTCCTACGTGGGAAAATCGATCTCTTTTTTTGTTTGCAGCCGTTGCTGTTTCAGGGATATTGGCGGATATAGTCAAAGTCATTGCAGGACGATACAGACCCTCAGAGTTTTTTGAGCATGGATTGTACGGTTTTGATTTTTTTCATCTTGAACGTGCATTCACATCATTCCCATCAGGGCACACGGCCACAGCATTTTCTTTGGCTTTTGCCCTCAGCTATATATGGCCAAGACTGAGCCCGATGGTTTGGATATTTGCTGCAATAGTAGGAGTAAGCCGTATTGCCATTGGGGCACATTATCCTAGCGACGTACTAGGAGGTGCCCTTACTGGTATTCTTTCTCTATATCTCATTCTTCATTATTGGAAGAAAAATCCTAAATTAGCACTATAAAAGTAATATTGAAAAATCTTCCTTGAACTCATTCTCATTCGCATAATTATAAAAAGGTAATCCAAGCAGTCTATAACAACTGTTTTCATAAAGCTCTAGTCCATTCTCATTTCTGTCGTGTAGCACTAAACCATTTTGAGATGTCAGCTTTGTAATATCGGCTAAGAACTCATTTTTCCACTTCTCAGGAGAATTTTCAAACCCCTCTTTTTCATCTTTTGCCCAGTCCCCTT
Source organism: Sulfuricurvum sp. (assembly GCA_041661985.1). Taxonomy (GTDB): domain Bacteria; phylum Campylobacterota; class Campylobacteria; order Campylobacterales; family Sulfurimonadaceae; genus Sulfuricurvum. Next base: position 107,627 of record JBAZTK010000003.1, read on the forward strand.
TTGGCTCACAGAAGATTTGATGATAGCAATTTTTATCTTTTAAAAGCAAAACAAAATCCGGCTCGAATTTTGCTCCATCCCTTGTTTTATCAAAACTATAAATCTCAAACGCTTTTTCATTTCGGAGCAGTTTCACATCTTTGTATTTTGATTTTAGCTCATCGGAAACTTTTAACATAAAATCCGTAAAGTGCTTCTCTTCGCTCGTTGCGCCATGAGATTCAAAAACATACCACTCTTCAATAATATCAATCGTACTATCACTCTCTTTTAGTTTCAGCCTTTTCTTCGGTGGAATTTTTGAGCTAATGCGTACAGGATAAAATTCGCGGCTTCCCACAAAATCTTTAGCATTTCTTACTATTTTATCTTCGATTTGCCCTAAAACTTCAAGTATAAACTGGATCTTGAACTCATCGGTTATCTCCAACTCTTTTACAGTATAAAAATCAAACTCGATACCTCCAAGATAATCATCACTTTGGATAAATTCACGGATACTTTTTAAATTGACAAAGTATTTCCTTAAACTGCTAAAATAAAAAAATGGCTTTTTATTGATGGCGACTCGAACAAGATCAGGATTCTCATCTTTGAGTTTAAATTTTTTTGTTTTACTAAAAGATACCTCTTTTACTTCCTCTTCAAAAACACTCAACTCGTGCGTCGTGTTATTGATATATCTTTTTTGTGTTTTATATGACTTACCTAAATAATCGCTAATGCCTACAACTTCACTTTTGTCTTGCGGAATTTTTTTGTTGGTATAGACGACACCATTTTTATAAAGTTCATCGTCCAAGAAACTCTGCTTTACTTTTAATTCAACTATTTTAAAGTCTTCTTCCTTATCATCAATCAGGCCGATTTTTCTAAGTTCTTTTGTGAGTGATGCAATATAATCGCTCTGATTGACACTGTAAAAGTGCATCTCTTCTAAAATTTTGAGCGGATTTTGGAAATCGGTATCAAACTTTCGTTTGTACTTATCGTCCTCGTTATACACAAATGGAAAATACCTCGCACCTCGCCCGATAAGCTGTGCTTCGCTAATCGTACTTTTTGCTGTTTTTTTCATCTCATCTAGTTTGACGATATCAAAGAGGTTGAGAACATCCCAACCCTCATTTAAAATATCGACGGCGAAAATGGCTCTTATTTTATTGCCAATATCCTCAAGAGAGTTAAGATTTTTAAGTTTTTCCTCTTTGTCTTTTACTTTTGAGTGAATCACCAAGCAGTTGGATTTTGCAAAACTGTATTGTATATTTTGGACAAAACTTTTTTTATCCGTCACAATTTTTTCTAACGCTTGTAGTGCGCCAACGGTTGAGAGTTTAAAAATTTCATCTATCTTTTCTACACTCAAATCATCGATAATCTTCACAAACTCCTCAAAAACTGTATCGATGTTATCGGTATTTTTGACGGTTTTAAACATGATGACGGGTTTGATACTGAGATTTAGCTCTTTTTGGGCGATGAGACGACGGTATTCGCTTATCATCACCGCTTGAAGCATCCGTTGTTTATCATCCAAATTATCGCTTATGAGTTTTATATCTTTGCTATACCGATCTTCACGAAACTTGACAAGCGGATAATCAGCGATAATTTTATCTTTGTATTTTGCCCCTATCTTTTGATCTTCCAAATCTTGCGTAGCGGTAAACTCCAGCAAGATATTATCACGGTTGGTGTTTAAAAGATTTCGGGTAGTCTGCTCCCAGTTTTGCTCTGTCTCTTTTTCACTTTTGGTATCTGCGTTTAGATGGTGTGCTTCATCGGCGATAAGCACCAGTTTTCGATTGCTAAAATCATCATACGTTATGGAGTTTTCTTTGATGGTAGTCTCTAAATCGCCGTGTAATTTATTGATCGTGGTAAAAAGGATATTGATCGCCTCCGATTTTGCACTGTCAAATGTATCCTCTATCACGTTGATCTCGACTTCTGTATTTTGTATCCGTATCTGCTCCATGAAAAGATATTTTGACGCGTATTTGTTGACAAGATTGTCTTTTGTTTTTGTGATAATGTTGTTTGTGTTGACAAAAAATATAAAATCTCTGTATCCAAGATCATAAAGGTACAAGATGGATGCGGCGATGATATTTGTTTTTCCACTTCCCGTCGCCATGTGGAATAAAAGGTGTTTGTGTGGTATTTCTTTGTGTTTTTTGCTACTCATGTAAAAGATGAAGTTTTCCAAAGCGCTCACTTGATACTCACGCAATTGCTGTTTTATGTTATCCGTAATACTTTTGGGAACATCGGGTTTATCAACATATTCAAAAGCACTTTCAATGCTTTGATAGAGTAGATTAGACATTCTCAAGTCCGTAAAACTGTTTGTTGATGGCTATCTCTCCGCTTGATATTTTATACTCATCATCTTCTATCTCACTTACTGGAAGATAGTGCATATTTTTGTTGAGTTTGCCTATCTCTGCATCTTTGAAAGTATCAATTTGTTTAAGTTCGGCGTAAATAAAACTGCCTCCACCGCTCCAATCCACAGCTTTACTGATACCGCCTTGCTCGCCCTCAATCACTTTTTTCATTCGCTCTACGGCAATATCTTCAATGTAGTCCATCTGTTCGATACCGATATAACGTCGGTTCATTTTGTGTGCTACGGCGGCGGTTGTACCGCTTCCTAGGTGATAGTCAAGAATTATGTCGCCCTCATTAGTTGATAATTCAATAATGCGTTGAATTAATTTTTCAGGTTTTTGACCTCTATCAAAATTTCTTCTTTCATTTGAAGATGGAGCTATTAATGCAATATCATCCCAAAGAGAATTAACTGCATATCCTGCCCATTCATCTAAATATTGTTTTCTATTTGTTCTACCTTCTTTATCTTTTGGAAAAACTAGTTTACCTTGCTCGTAATATTTTTGTAGCGTTTCTTGACTTACACTCCAACCATTTGGATGAGGCTTATAGCCCATAAATTCATATTGTAATGTAGGTCTCGGTTGTGGTGCATTTAATGGGCTAAGTCTATATCGTCTTCCTTTCTCATCTTGATATTTAAATTGAGTTTCTATGTATTCTTTAGAATTATGCTTAGTGAATAGAAAATTTAACTCAAATCCCTTCCGATTTTGGTAAAACAAAATATGGTCTGTTGAATTTTCTAATTTTTTTGCATCAGGAGAAGTTTTTCCGCCTTTTCTTTTCCATATAATGTCATTAAGAAAACTTTCTCTTCCAAAAGTTTCATCCATAAGAACTTTTAAATATGCCTGTTCGTTATCATCACACTGTACAAAAATAACTCCATCATCTCTCAAAAGCTCCCTTGCTACTTCCAAGCGATTTTTCATAAAGGTGAGCCATGTGGAATGATTAAATTTATCATTATAGTTAAAACTGTCATTTCCTGTATTGTAGGGGGGATCGATGTAGATGAGTTTAATTTTCCCCCCATCTTTGGCATATATCTTTTTCAAACTATGCAGGGCGATAAGATTGTTTCCCTTTATGATGAGATTGTCATCCTCGGTTATTTCAGGATTATTTTCAACTCCCTCTTGTGTGTATCGTTTTATATTTGTAAGTGCTTTGGGCTCAAAAAGTCTATCGATCTCATCACGGCTTAGTATTTCGTTGTAAAAAACTTCGTTATTTTTTTCATCATCTTTACTTTGCCCACCTTCCAAAATGCAATCTTTATGCGGCCATGCCAAAACAACATCATCAAACTTTTTGATAAAACTGTCTTTTTTGATAAGCCCTATTTTGTTTGTGTAGCTTGTATAAGAGTTTTTACTAAACTCATTCATTGTAAAAAACTCTATGAGCTTGTTTTGGTTTAAAACAAAAATACCCTTAACAGAGATAAAAAACTGCTCTTTTGCTTTTTCATCGTCTAAAAGCAACCCGATAAATTCAGAGTCGAGATTTTCTATTGCTTCGAGTACCGTATGTACAAATACGTTCCCCTCTTTATCTGTAAATCTCTCACTATTTTTTAGTAAATTTGACATGTGTTGGAATATTTTTAAAGCCATCATTTTGCTCCAATTGTCGTTAATAATTAAATATTAGGAATTATTTTCCGACTACTTTTTTTGATTATTGCATATTTTTCCTAAATAGCATTGATTTATCAACATATAATTCCGAATTTCGTTATTAGGAAGGAAACATGAAAATTGCTCTATGAAATTGACTCAACAAGATATGGCACGGTTACTGGATGTGGATGCGCGAACGTTGCGTAATTGGAGAACAACAAAGCCTTATTTGTACAAAATAGTCATGCAAGGCTTTGAAGTCGAAGAAGTCATAAAAGAGGCGAAAGAGCATTATGAACGGTTGGAAAAGATCACAGTACAGTCGAAGGGGTAATGTTGGAAGCTTTTTTACGTTCGTGGTGACCGAACCATGAATTCACCCTTCGACAAGCTCAGTGCGAACGGAACTCCTATTTTCCCCAAACCTTATCCATCCATTCCCCCATTTTCGCCTCATACCCGCTGTTCTTAAATTCTACAAATTTCAACGGTTTAGCAAGATACTTCTGCTGTACCCATCCCCCAAAATCATGCGGATAGAGATAGTTGCTCCCGCGCGGACGAATAGCCTCCGGTATTTCCATAATTTCACCATTTCGTACTGCTTCTAACGCTTGGTTGATAGCATTGTAAGCCGTATTAGATTTGGGTGAGGCACACAGATAAATAACTGCTTGCGCCAAGATGATACGGGACTCTGGATAACCGATTTGTTTGACACTCATCATCGCCGATGTACACAGCGTGAGGGCTTGCGGATTGGCATTACCTACATCTTCACTTGAAAGTATGACGAGACGACGTGCGATAAACTCAGGCGGTTCTCCCCCCTCAATGAGTCGCGCGAGATAATAGATCGCCGCATCTGCATCACTGCCTCGGATACTTTTGATCAGCGCAGATGCCAAATCGTAATGGACCCCTGCTTCCGAACTCCCTTGTGCCTGTGCAGTAGGGCGCAGAGATTTTAATAATCCCAGTGTAATCGGTTTATTAAGGGCACTTGCTACTTCAAGGAGTTTCAACATCGCACGTGCATCTCCCCCTGAGCTTGCGATCAGATATTCTTGCGCCTCATCGTCCATTTCAATTTTAGTACGCCCTAACAAATCCTCTAACTCTTTAACACCAATCGTTTTAAGTTCAAACAAGAGTGAGCGTGATCGCATCGCCGCAGTTAAGCTAAAATAGGGATTTTCAGTCGATGCACCGATTACTAACACAGTGTTTTTTTCCATAACCGGCAATAACACTTCTTGCTGGTTCTTAGCAAGCCGGTGTACCTCATCAATGAAAATAAGCGGTTTTGTCAGAGAGTTTTCATATTGGTCAAATATTTTACGCAGGCTTTCAATTTTCAGAGAAGTGGCATTAAATTCATAAAAGGGGAGGTCCATCACCGAAGCGATAATGCGCGCCAATGTTGTCTTGCCACAACCGGGAGGGCCATAAAAAAAAGAGTGGGTGAGATTGCCGCTCTCACAAAGGCAACGCAACGGGGCATCGGATGAACAGAGGTGCGCTTGTCCCACTACCTCATCAAATGTTTTAGGGCGAAGTAAATAAGTGAAATCGGCCACAATTAACCTGCAATGACCTTGACCATTACTTCGCGAGCCTGACGCGGTCCGTCAAATTCTCCGAAAAATACCCCTTGCCATTTTCCAAAAATAGGGCGCCCATCGACGACAGGGATACTGACTGATGCACCCATGCGAGATGCTTTGAGATGTGCTGCCGCATTGTCACCGACATGAGCATAGGTCTCTTCGCTGGGGATAACACGGCTAAGTGCGAGTAAAAGGTCTCGTCGAAGATTATGATCTGCATTTTCAAATAAAAAGATACTACCAGTCGTATGAGGCGTAAAAACAACGCATATCCCTTCTTTGACTCCTGATTTGATCACCGCTTCTTTGACTTCTTCGGTGATGTCCATCAACTGTGTTTTATGACTGGTTGGAAATTTGAGTGTTTTCATTTTTTTCGACTCCCCATCGCGTATTTTTTAGCGGGATTGTATTTATTGGTTCCTAAGCCATCGCTCATTGCATTTCCCTTGGACTTGTCCTTGTCTTTGATAAACGTTCTTTTTACAGGCTTGGCTTTTTCTTTGGTGAAAACAGGCTTCTCAGTTTTGTTCATACTGTTACCAAAAGCCCCTTTCTCGCCGGTTCTTTTCTCTTTGCTGTAATCTTCTTTTTCACTCTTGCCTCTCTCTTTTCCAAAAGGGCTTTGTGCAGACTTTTGCTGTTTCTCTTTGAGCGTGGCCGTTCTCTCGATACCGTCTACGAATGCTCGCAGTGAGGTATACTCTGCACGTTCTAAAAACCGTACTTTTCCCGTCGGAAGATTGTTCAAATCGATACCGCCAAAGCTCAAACGTTTAAGATCCACAATTTCTGCTCCAAAATGGGCGAAAAAACGGCGTAATTCACGGTTTTGCCCCTCGCCAATTGCGACTTTGAGAATTGAGTAATCTCCTTGATCTTTTTGCACTTGATACGCATAAAAAGGGGCAAAACTCATAGGGCCTGCTTCCGCATACTCATGCGCTCCCGCGCTGGCATCTTCAAGCTCCAACCCCTCGCCCATGGCGACCTTCATTCCTTCAGTCACGGAACCTTTAATTTTGATACGGTATACACGCTCCATTTTAGACGTCATAAGTGCTGTGGCCACGCGTGAAGCATCAGTCATGAGCAGTAACCCCTCAGAGGCAAAGTCCAATCGTCCTACGGGAATGAAATGGCGATACGTTTTTGACAAAGAGTCATAAATCGTTTTGCGCCCTTGCGGGTCTTTTTTGGTCACTAACTCCCCGCGCGGCTTGTTATACACAATCACCGTAAACTGATCTTGTGCGGTTACTTTGTTGCCGCTGATACTGACATCGGCTTTACGCTCATCCACCTGGATGGCAGGATTTTTTTCAATCTCTCCATCAATACGGACATAGCCGTCTAAAATTGCCTGATCCGCTTCACGACGAGAATACGTCGAGTAATGGGCGATAAATTTGTTCAAACGCATCATGAGATACCTGCTTCCACAAGAGTATGAAGGTGCAAAACACCTTGAATTTCGCCAGAGGTATCGGTCACCACCAGCAACTGAATTTTTTTGTTTTCGATGAGAACGAGTGCATCGGAGGCCAATAAAGTCGCATCGTTAATCGTAAACGGATGGTGCGTTGCGTACTTACTCGAGTGAGCTTCCAATGAAAAATCGGGATTCATCAATGCACGACGGATATCTCCGTCACTCAACAACCCTGAGAGTTTTCCCTCGCCATTGACGAGCATAACCGTTCCGAGTCTTCCCTCGCTGAGGGTCAAAATCGCTTCTTTAAGAGGTGTATTTTCATTCACAACCGGAAGATTTTGGGTGCGCATCAAATCACTCACTTTGACAAACAGTTTTTTACCCAACGCACCACCGGGATGAAATGAAGCAAAATCCTCTTTTTGAAAATTACGTGCCTTCATCAAGCATACTGCAAGGGCATCTCCCATGGCAAGGGTTAGCGTTGTCGAACTCGTAGGCGCTATGTCCAAAGGACACGCTTCTTGAGTGACGTTGATGTTAATCACTTCATCACTATAGCGTCCCAATGTTGACTCACTGTTTCGTGTCATCCCAATAAGGGGAATGTCGAAGCGTTTGATGTGCGGCAGGATCGAACTGAGCTCTGGACTCTCACCGCTGTAGCTGATAGCCAAGACAACATCGTCTTTGCCAATCATCCCCAAATCGCCGTGAAGCGCTTCAGTAGGATGAAGAAAAAAACTCGGCGTCCCCGTTGAGGCAAAAGTAGCCGCCATTTTGGCACCGATAAGCCCTGATTTCCCCACACCCGTGATGACCAATTTTCCGCGACATGCAAGAATTGTTTCCACACACCGGGTTATCTCATCCCCTATTGTATCCATCGCCTCACGCAACGAATGCGCTTCGATTTCAAGTGTCTTTTTGGCTATTGCGATATAATCGTTATTCATGGAATGATTATACTCCAATAACCCTTCAAAATAGGCGCATTTATGCAAAAACTCTATACCCAAACGGCCTCACTCGATCAGCGTGCCGTCGCAGAATTTGACCTAAGTGAAACTCTCATGATGGAACATGCCGCTATGGGGTTGGAGCGTGTCATACGTGACCGTTTCCCTCGCGGCTCTGTGGTGCTTATCGTCTGCGGAGATGGTAATAACGGTGCTGACGGACACATCCTTGCACGATTGCTGGAGGGGGATTACAGCGTTTCGACGAAACATAACGCCCATCAGCATTACGATGTCATTGTCGATGCACTGTTGGGAAGTGGGCTTAACCGCCCACTTGATCAAACCACAAGCGAACTTTTGGATCGTATCAATACTATGAATGCCTTTAAAATCGCGTGTGATGTTCCCACCGGTCTTTACACTAACGGCATGCTTGACCTCCATGCCTTTAGAGCGAATGTAACCGTCACTATGGGAGCACTAAAGCGTGGAATGTTCAGCGATGCCGCCAAAGAAGTGCTTGGAGAAATCGTCGTTGCCGATCTGGGAGTTTCTCGTGTGCGGTATGAAATACCTTCACAGTGGCAACTGCTTGACCCATCCGATTTACAGCTTCCTCATCGCCAAAGCCTTTCCTCTCACAAAGGAAGTTATGGCCATCTTAGTTTGATATGTGGAGAAAAGATCGGGGCATCGGTCATCGCAGGTTCTGCCGCGTTGCGCTTTGGCGCGGGACTTGTCAGTCTTATCACCTGTGAAAATATCGTCATACCGCATGAGCTGATGCAAAATCATTCGCTGCCTTCAACCACAACTGCTCTTGCCCTGGGAATGGGTTTGGGTGCTGAATTTTGCGATCAAGAGCTGACAAAATTACTCAACAACGGCCATCCGCTTGTTTTGGATGCCGATATTTTTTACCATTCCATGTTTCCGGCACTGCTTGATCGAAACCAAATCGTTCTAACCCCCCACCCAAAAGAGTTCACACAAATCTTACGTATTTGCAATATTGCAAATATCGATGTTGACACCTTGCAAAATGACCGATTTGACTATGCCGAGCGTTTTTGCGCAACTTACCCTAACGCGGTGTTAGTGCTCAAAGGAGCCAATGTTATCATTGGATACAACGATCGCTTTTTCATCAATCCTCACGGTACGGTGGCGCTTGCCAAGGGGGGGAGCGGTGATGTCCTCTCAGGACTTATCGGCGCTTTGTTAGCCCAAGGTTATAGCCCTCTTGATGCTGCTATTCACGCCTCATTGGCACATACCATGGCAGCACAAAAGTTTGTTAAAAACAATTACGCCCTAACGCCCCTTGATCTCATCGAAAGCATTACTACTTTATGAAAAAAATCGTTGCCCTTTTTAGCGGCGAGGGGACAAACCTCGCCAATTTGATTGATAAAGTCCACAACAAACACGCAGTTATCTCCTGTGCCATTACCAATAATCCCAATGCAGGAGGGATAGCCAAAGCACAAGATGCCCATATCCCTGTTGAGATTTTACCGCATACTACTTTCAACAATCGGGAAAGCTATGATGCAGCATTGGTGGCACTTATTCAGAAATATTCACCTGATTTAGTTGTCTTATGCGGATTCATGCGCATACTGACTCCCGTATTTACGACGCAGATTCGTTCCATCAATTTGCACCCCTCACTTCTCCCCGCTTTCAAAGGGGCACGTGCCATTGAACGCAGTTTTGAAAGTGACGAAACAGTATGCGGCGTGAGCGTTCATTGGGTCACGGACGAACTCGACGCGGGTGAGATAATCTTGCAAAAAAGTTTTACAAAAAATGTTAAGGATAGTTTAGAAGATTTTTCGGCTAAAATCCGCGCCATAGAACATGAAATTTTACCTCAGAGTGTTATTAACATTCTGGCCTAAAGGATAACCATGCACACATTACAAATTGGAAAATACACCCTCGGAAGCCGTCTTATCGTAGGATCTGGCAAATATGATTCCTTTGAAACGACCAAAGCCGCGACTCTTGCGTCAGGATCTGAACTCATTACTGTTGCCGTTCGCCGTTTGAACATTACAAACCCGAATGAAGCAAATTTGCGCGATACTTTCGCTGGTACGAATGTAAAATTCCTCCCAAATTCAGCAGGATGTACCACCGCCGAAGAAGCCATTACGTTGTTTCGTCTCACGCGAGAAGCGACAGGAATTGATCTCATCAAACTCGAAGTCATCGGCGATACCAAAAAAACCCTCTACCCTGATGTATTAGAGACCATTAAAGCGTGTGAAGTATTAGCCCGCGACGGCTTCACCATCATGGCCTATACGAGCGATGATCCGATTATGGCACGCCGACTTGAAGATGCAGGCGCTCACGCCATCATGCCTCTTGCAGCCCCTATAGGTAGCGGCTTGGGAATCCAAAACCGTTATAACATCGTGTTTGTACGCGAAGCGGTAAAAGTGCCGATTATTGTGGATGCAGGGATTGGGTGTGCTTCGGATGCCGCATTGGCGATGGAATTGGGAGCAGATGGCGTTTTGACCAACACCGCAATCGCGCAGGCACAAAACCCGATGTTTATGGCAGAAGCGATGAAAAACGCAGTAATCGCAGGACGATTGAGCTATCTCGCAGGACGTATCCCAAAACGCCCATACGCGACTGCTTCATCCCCAATCGATGGGATGATACAATTTTGATTTGATACGCCATCGGAATTAAATCCGATAGGCTACGCGTCTTCTCTAATAAGCTTTCCACGCATTAAAAAATAAATACCTACTCCAATTCCACTCCATACAGCAAATCGGATCCACGTATGCAATTCCAATCCCGACATAATAAAGATCAATAAAGCAAAATTAAGAGGTATAAGAAGCCAAAACATTGGGACTCTAAAAGTTCCTATTAGCCCTTTTTTACGCAATACGATAATCGCAATTCCAACGACAAAATAGGCAAATAGCGTACCAATATTAACCAATTCGGCCAAAACTTTTAACGGAACAAAGCCTGCTAAAAATGCCAGAAAAAATCCACCATACAATGTCACTCTAAATGGTGTATTATATTTTGGGTGCACTTCTTGAAAGTATTTAGGTAAAAAGCCGTCTCGTGAAAGAGCATGAGCAACACGTGTAAATCCAAGACCCATAACCAGCATAACAGTGGTGATGGTGATAACTGCCCCAAGGGCTATGAAACTAGCAATCAAAGGCTCATCAACACGCAACATAGCAAATGAGAGAGCATGCGGTACATCCAGCTCTTTATAACTCACCATGGAAGTAAGGGTAAAACTGACCAAAATAAAAAACATCGTCGAAAATGCCAATGAAATCATAAGCGCTTTAGGGATAGTTTTTGCAGGGTCTTTGGTCTCTTCAGCAACGGTAGAAATTGCATCAAACCCCAAATAAGCGAAAATAATCAAACTCGTCGCATGCCACATTCCCTGCCAGCCAAAAGGAAAAAAGTTTCGGATATTCTCTATATCAAAATGCTTTAAACCATAATAGACAAAGACAGAAAGAACAACAATCTTAATATAAACGATCACATTATTGACGCGGGCACTCTCTTTAATCCCGATTGCCAACAACGTAAAAATAACCGCTATCACTAAAAAAGCGCTGATATCGACATACGTTCCCGCCGCTGGGTTGTAAGAACCGCTTAAAGCCGCAGGAAGACCAATATGAAAATTTGTCTCAATAAAGGTACGGAAATAACCTGACCATCCCGTTGCAACGGCGCTGGTGGCAACACCATATTCTAAAAGGAGATTCCATCCCACCAACCACGCAAAAAACTCACCCAATGTTGCATACGTATAGTTATACGCACTTCCCGACACTGGGTAAATAGAGCTCATTTCGGCATAAATAAGTGCCGTGATCCCAATTGCAATCGAACCGATTAAAAAGGACAGAACAATAGCAGGACCCGCAGTTGTCGCAGCTGCCTGACCTGTGATAACAAAAATACCGGCACCGATAATCGCGCCTACCCCGATAAAAGTGATATCCAAAAGATTGAGATGACGCGCCAAGCCAGCGGCCCCTACTTTTGGAATTTTAGTGCTAAATAAACCCATCCATTTATACCTTTATCTTATATTTTAAACCCAATTATATCAAAAATAAAATTCGTATTGACATTTTATTCATTATGCATTATAATTTCGCCTCACTAATTCAGCTCGTAAGAGTTTAGATTTAGCGAAGTGTCGGGGCGTAGCTCAGTATGGTTAGAGTACTTGGTTTGGGACCAAGGGGCCGGAGGTTCGAGTCCTCTCGCCCCGACCACTATTTTTTATATTCGAAATTTTAAATAAACACTTTTGTTATGGTGGGATTAGCTCAGTTGGTTAGAGCACTGGTTTGTGGTGCCGGGGGTCACGGGTTCGAGCCCCGCATCCCACCCCATATCGGTTTATTTAAAACCCTTTGTTTTGATGTTTTAGAAGATCATTGCGCTCGTAGCTCAATTGGATAGAGTAACGGACTTCGGATCCGTAGGTTATAGGTTCGAACCCTATCGGGCGCACCATATAGTTACTCGCGTCCTTAGCTCAGTTGGATAGAGCAATGCCCTTCTAAGGCATCGGTCAGAGGTTCGAATCCTCTAGGGCGTACCACCTTAGATTTATTGTGCGGATGTGGTGGAATGGTAGACACGCCAGACTTAGGATCTGGTGCCTCACGGTGTGGAGGTTCAAGTCCTCTCATCCGCACCAACAGCTTTCAAAAGCCTATTTCAGGTACTTCTTCAAGCAACTTTTTTCATTGTGACCAAAGTCTTTTTCTAAAAATCCTGCTCTTTCTTTATCTTTACATTTTTCCACAGAAAATAGCACTGTTGAGCTGCATCAAGTTCTGCATTCAGATCATTTAACATCTCTTGATACGTATCGCTCTTTTTTGCATGAGCACTCTTTTCCAATACCTCGGCTATATCGCTGATTTTAGTATAGCGCAGTGAAGAAGAGCTTCCCTTGATTGCATGTGCATATCGCTCAATCGCTTCATAGTCTTCCTCGAGAATCGCGGCTTCCAACTGTTTAAGAGTAAGAGCTACTGTCTCCAAAAATGTATTATTGAGCCTTATCATAATCTCATCTGTAAGATGAAGCATTGTTTTTATCTCTGAAAATCTTTGTTCAAACTCTTGGATTTGCTGTTCTTCATTCATCATGTAAGCTCCTTGCGATGGAATAGCGCATCATAACACGATGCAGCTCATCGTATTCCAAAGGTTTGGCCAGATAATCGTTCATCCCCTCTGAAGCGAACTTCGAAGCATCTCCATTCATCGCGTTCGCGGTAAGGGCAATAATCGGCAGGAACGGGTGCTCTTGACGAATAATACGTGTTGCTTCAATACCGTCCATAACCGGCATATTGACATCCATAAACACCAAATCATAGCTATTTTTATTTACCATATCGACAGCCTCTTTACCGTCATTTGCAAAATCTGCTGTAATCCCATAGTGATGACTTAGCAGTTCTCCAATGAGCATTCGATTGATCATGTAATCATCTACAACCAAGACATTCATGGAGAGTGCGCTTACGACAGGACCCTCCACGGGTACTTCATCTATCAATAGAGTCTTGCATTTTTTTGCATCGATTTGAAATGAGAACGTACTCCCTTTTCCCTCTTTACTTTGAACACTTATTGCACCGCCCATCAACTTCACCATTGTATGTGCTATTGAAAGCCCTAGCCCTGTTCCTCCAAATTCTCTTGTTGTTGACACATCGGCTTGAGTGAACTTTTCAAAGATTTTACTCTGCTTATCTTCCGGAATCCCTATGCCCGTATCGCTTACACTGAATTTGACTATTTGAGAATCCGCTGTCTCGCTTACTACCTCTATTTTAAGCGTTACCGATCCATCCTCGGAGGTAAATTTAAGTGCGTTACTGATCAGATTGCTCAGGACTTGGTTTATACGCAGTACATCAAGCATCAAACAATTTGCAAGGCGATTGTCCATTATCAGCTGGTAGTCAATTTTTTTGATGTCGGCTTGAGGACTAAACAGTTCAAACATTGGTGGAAGTTGAACTTTTGGATTACTTTCGATCCACTCTATCTCTATTTTTCCTTCTTCAATTTTAGAAAAATCGAGAACATCATTGACAATATGCAGCAACGTATCCAAAGAACTTTCAATAATGGCTATATAGCGACGCTGTACGCTATCCAACACACTGCTAGAGAGCAAATGGACAAAACCGGCAATACCATTAATAGGCGTTCTGATTTCATGACTCATATTCGCGACAAATGAAGATTTTATCCGTTCAGCTTCCTGCGCTTGTAGTCGGCTGTTTTCAATCTCTGTAACATCTTCGCTCAGTCCAAGATATTCCAAAATATTTCCATTTTCATCCAAAATAGGGCAAATGACATTTTGCACAAAATAAGACTCACCATTTTTCGTACGGTTTTTTAGCATTCCCTGCCATTTTCTACCTCGCTTGAGTGCGTGCCACATTCGTTTAAAAAGCAATGTATCCGTATCGGGATGCCGAACCGCATTGTGTGACTTTCCAAGCAGCTCTTCTTCTGTGTATCCGCTTTTAGCAAGAAATAGAGGATTAACGTAAGTGATGATCCCCTCCGTATCGGTTCGAGAGACTATCATGCTCTCTTCTATCACCATTTTATACTGTTCTGTAAAAACAACCGAACGGTTATACCGGTAAATATACCACAACAAGAATGCCCATAAAAGTGCCATAGTGACGAGTAATGCCAAAAATTGACTCCACTGCGTCGTAAACATTGTATGATTAGGGGTGATCTCAACCATGTATGCCGCTTGTTCACCTCCGATTTGATGCACCGGCTTGAGTATAAGCAGAGCATGCTTGCCCTTGTGACTCAGTTTTACAGCTTGAAGTCTGTTTTCTTTGAGAGCCTGGGCTATCTTCTCTTTGTGTTCAGCCAGAAGCGCCTTTAATTCACCCGGTTCAAACCCTTTGGCGTCTTTTTCAAGACTGCTCTCCTGAATTTCCATGTACTGCGTACCGAAGAGAGAATCTTGATATTCTTTGCGCATATCCGATTTTTTTACTTTATTTGTTACTAGATCCTGCTTGACTAAAAAAGTATACGCCCCATTATCTTGCAAGATAGCTTGCCGCTTTAGCGCTAAAAAAGAATAGGCGATCTCAACCGTTCCTGAAAAATGTCCTCGATAGAACAAAGGATAGATGCTTCGAAAACCGCTAAAATATTTTCCCGTTTCAAATGCGACGGTCTTCTTTTGTTCTTGTTGCGCGTAAACGATACTTGGACGGGCTTTGGTGAGATCATCCCCAAATTTTTCAGGTTCATGCGCACGTAAAAAGGCTATCTGCCCCGGTAAATGGAAGAAAAGAAGCCGAGTATCAAACTGTTTCAATCCGGCGAAGACCCCTTTCATCCGCGCATACAATTCACGGCGAAGCTTCATCTCTTTTTCAGTATCGCCAAGGGTGGCTTCATACATTATTTCAGACACTCTCGGAGACTCCAAGAACAGGCCATAATAATTATCCATCATCCGCAACTGCATTGACTGATAGCTCTGCATACGATCGTCAAACTCTCGTACATGTCCTTGTATGTAGGCATCTGTCAAAATCTCATAACGTGAGTATAATAATGAACCAGTAGCGCCCATCAAAGTAATATACAAAACAATATATAAACAAGATTTGCGCTTAAACCAGGGTATCATGTTACTTTCTTTTTATAAAAAATCTTCGTAATTCACTTTTCTTCATTAAGATAACCGAGCCAAAAGCTCTTCCACAAAATAACGATAATCTTTGACTCCGCGTGAACGTTCTTCATCTAATACAACCGGATTTCCACCCTCAAACTGTTTTGCAAGCTTGATATCAACACCAATCCCCGAGAAAAGCTTCTCTTCGCCAAATTGTGTTTTGATTTTGCTGATCGCGTCACGATGCTCAGGGATATGTGCATTGACCATCACCGGAAGGATTCCCACTTCCGGTGTTTTCTGACCATTAAGCGATGCGTTTTGATAGATGGCGCGCACCATCTGTCCTACAGCCACCACGCCTAGATGATGAGGGATAAAAGGTATTACCACCGCATCCGCAACTTCAAGTGCATTTTTCAATAGGGCATCAAAAGTCGGAGGGGTGTCGATAATCACATAGTCAAAAAAATCATGGATCATCTCTCGACGAAAACGGTTTTTGAGCACTCCGCGCAAATCCCCAAACTCATACACATCAAAAAACTCTTGAGCCGGAGCAAGAGTCAGCTGATCATGCACGGTAGAGACAAACGTCTCGCTGAGCGTTTTTCCCACAAAAATCGAATGTACACCATTATACTCTGACGCCTCGCAACCAACCCCAAGCGAAGCGTGACCTTGGGTATCAAAATCGATCAACAGTACCGATCCGATTTTTGCCAATTCACACGCAAGATTTACCGCAGTGGTCGTTTTGGCCGAACCCCCTTTACGGTTAGAAACAACAATGGTTTTCATGCCGCCTCATCGTGCGGTAACGTGACAGTATCGATAACAACTACTAACGACTGTTTGTACTCTATAACACCGCGCGTATAGAGATGCTGCCCAACAGTTACGGTATGCGCATACGGTTTTATACTGCTATCCTCAAATGCTGTTATGTCTTGGATCGCGTCTACTTTGATGGCAAACAAACCCTTTTGATCACGATAAATGAGAAGTTTTTGAGAACTCAAAGGGGGTTCTTCCCCTCGAGCATCGGTCATTTTTCTAAAATTGATTACCCTTAGGGTATTATCTTGATACATCATCATCCCATCCACAAACGGATGGGCATTAGGTATCGGAGTCAATGACGGAATTTGATCAATGCGTTCAATATGGCTCACATCCAATGCATAATGGCTCTTATTGATACTAAAGATTATAAAATCACTCACACTTTTCCCTTGGTTTTTACGCGCAATGCGTTTGGGTTGTTTCAAACCCTTCGCATACTTTTTGATACAGTTTAATCTCATAACCAAAAAGGAAACTCGCCCCATACAATTTTTTGTATCCCAATATGAGCTGTAAAACACCCAAATGAATATCATCACAAGCGGTAAAATCAACCACTATTTCAGACGGTGAAGCCATCTGCAAAAAATCGCGTAACGGTACTATTTCATCCTCATACACAACGCCGCTGAACGTTACCGTATTATTTTCCATTCCTGTTGCCATTATTCTTTCTCCTTTATCGGAAAAGTTACCGATTTAATAACATTCACAAGCCGATCGGCAAGCTCAATCACCCCGTCAAGTTCAACAAAGTCTGTATTTTCCTCAAGTCGATCTACCTGTTTTAACAGTGAGCAATCGAGGCTTTTAATGTCCTCTATTTGATCCACTATAATCCCAAAAAAAGCCTCTTTGGTTTGGTAAATCAGCAGTTTTTGAGACTTGTTTCCCACCTTGTCTTCGTAAGCGTCCATCCCCATCATGGCGCGAAAACTCACCACTTTTATCACCCGATTTTCGTAAGACATCATCCCTACAACTATTGGATGCGCGTTAGGAATAGCAGTTACGCAGGGTACTTGAATAATACGCTGTATCGATGCGACGCCTAAAGCATAATAGTTATCGCCTATGGTAAAGACAATGTAATCTTCCATCTTGATTCCTTTAGTTAACTGGCGTTTCGGTGTTCGCTTTTGAGTACCGTCGAAATTCCTAAAATTCCTATTGGGTCAATTGCCATAATAATCTGTCCATTCCCAAGCAATGCGGTACCGCTGAAAATAGGATGTCCTTCCATAATTCCCTCCAGAGGTTTTTGCACCACGTCCAGCTGTCCCAACAACTCATTAACGACGACGGCAAGCAAGTTGCCTTTAATGCTCAACACAACCACAGGAAGCGCTTTATTCGCCAACGCATCTTCATCCAACATCGCGCGCGCGAATAAGAGAGGAATAACCTCTCCGCGCAAATAAATAAACGGTTCGTTTTGCAAATACTCGATTTGTGTATGCTCAATTTTGACCGTTTCTGAAACCGAATCCATCGGAAATCCGTAATGGACTCCACTCATCGTCACATGTAAGAGTGACGTAACTGCAAGTGATACAGGAATAGAGAGATAAATGGTCGTTCCCTGATTCGGTATCGTCTTAATACGGATCGTTCCGCCAAACCCTTCGATCGATTTGCGCACGACATCCATACCCACACCGCGTCCGCTGTACTCACTGATTGTCTCTGCGGTTGAAAGTCCCGGCAGCATCACCAATGCCGCTTTCTCATCGTCGCTCATCGCGTCGATTTGATCGAGGGTTAACAGCTCTTTTTCCAATACTTTTTGAACGACGCGATCGATGTTGATCCCTGCACCGTCATCGCGTATTTCTATGATGATTTTATCCGACTGCGCATACGCATTGAGGGTAATATGCCCCTCTGGATCTTTCCCTTTTTGAACTCGAACGTCCGGCATTTCAATCCCGTGATCCAGAGAGTTTCGCATAATATGAATCATCGGATCGGCAAGCATTTCAATCATGTTTTTATCGAGCTTGGTTTCGCCTCCGTCCATGCTTAACGTCACTTTTTTGTTCATGTTTTTAGAGATATCACGCACCAGTTTCGGATAACGGTCAAATACATACGAAATAGGAAGCATCCGCATCGACATAATCAAATCTTGCAATTGTTCAGCAAGACGGTTGATAAACGTGTATTTTTCCATTATGGCACGTTTGATCACTTCACCCGTCATTTTATGAACGCCATCCGCCAAATACGGAAGGGAGTTTTTAGCCACCAACAGTTCACCGACAACGTTCATCAAATGGTCAATCGATTCTTGATCGACTTTGACCGTTTTCCCGATGACCCCTTTTTTGTTGCCGGAAGTTTGAATGTCCGACTCCCCTTTTTCAACCATCTCTGATACGACAGGAACAACTTCGGAAACAACTGCTATAGGCTCGCTGTACGTTTGTATAATAGCCGGTTGCGCTTCACGCACTACAGGCTGGGCAGGGATAGAAACTTTTTGAACCGCAATTGGCTCCGCAACAGCACTCTTCTCATCACTGGTCTTGGAACGTAACCACTCTATCATCTCTTCTCTGGAGTCGAACGTGCTTGGCATATCAGGGATATACCCTTTGAGATTATTTTCCAGAATTGACAATACCCGCT
Organism: Sulfuricurvum sp.; assembly: GCA_041661985.1. GTDB lineage: Bacteria > Campylobacterota > Campylobacteria > Campylobacterales > Sulfurimonadaceae > Sulfuricurvum. The sequence continues at coordinate 126,859 of JBAZTK010000003.1, forward strand.
GCATTGACGCTTCATCATCCACCATTTCCAATGTTTGAAGCTGTTGCATCAATATCGCGGTAAGCTGTATACGTTCTACGTCGCTTATTTCTATCATTTCAGGCACTGCCGATGTGCTCGTGTCGGCACCGACCGAGGTATCTTCAAAAGCAGCATCGTACTGGTAAACATTTCCCTGTGGCAACTGTGCAAAAAATGATTTCAATGCCCCGAGATCTGCATCCGAAATGGTATTCAAAAGATCATCCAGACGTTTAAGCTGAGTGCTTTGGAGAGTATCCTTACCGATCAGCGGCAATGTATTATTGATCTTTTCACTAATAGCAAAACGGTTTACGGTATCTATGGCGTTGCTGCACTCACTTGAGAGTTCTTTGAGGACATCCAATGCGTGACCGCTCTCCCCCTCGTTGATTTGCAACAACGTCACAATATCAAGCGGAAGAAATGTGAGCTCATCCACGAAGTTGAACAACGCATCGCTAATTTCTTCATACGTCGCATACACAAACGCCGTCATGCTCAAACGAAGCAGCAATCCATCCGGATCATCAAATCCTGACAAGAGTGCTTTTGAAGCATCTTCACTCATGCAAGAGTGTATTCCCAATACTTTATCACCAATAAGAGAGAGAGCGTACAGTGGGTCATTGCCATACACCATGCACGATTCATCCAAATCAAATACGATCGCATACAACTGCTCTTGAGCGCAAAACTCTTCATCAATTTGACCCAATTTAAATGGGATCGTTTGCCAATATTGTCGTAAAAACGGCATTGGAATATTAACAATACGCGCGACATCACTCGCCAATCGAAATGGGCAGGACCATGATTGAACTTCGATTGTTTTACCCATCAAGCCACTAAGCTCTGACGCTATCTCATCAATACGGGATTCATCCGCATCTACTATATCGCCGCACTCTTCGGCTGCTTCAATAAGATTAACAACTTCGTCAAAGGCGTTGAAAAGAGATTCAATCATGATCGGTTTAAACTCAAGTTTTCCAGAGCGGAGCATATCGAGCAAATCTTCGGCATGATGCGTGATCCGCTTGACCGCCTCAAATCCTACGATTCCAGAGCCCCCTTTGAGTGTATGTGCAGCACGAAAAACCGAGTTTAACAGCTCAGGGTCATCTCCTCCGATATGTTCGATGTTTTGATCAATAAATGCCAAATTCTCTCTGGCTTCGAGTAAAAATTGTTCGAGTAGCGGATTCATGTATTGTCCTTGATTTAAACTTTTAACAAGAGCTGGAGATACCCTTTGAGAGCATCAGGTTTAATAGGTTTCGTTTCAAAAAGATTAGCTCCCACTTTGAATGCTTCAAGCTTGTCAGTTGATTCTATTTGTGTCGTTATCATGATTATAGGGGTAAAACGGTGCGCTGGCTGTTTGCGTAATTCACTCACAAAGGAATAACCATCCATAACCGGCATGTTTACATCTACAAGATACAAGTCCACCTTATTATCCAGCGATTTTTCAAGTGCTTCCATCCCATTTTCTGCTTCAAACACTTCTACACCCAAATCTTTGAGTATTGAGCCATGATAGCTTCGTACCGTTTTTGAATCATCTACTACCATTACTGTTGCCATCTCATACTCCTAAAAAAACTCTATGCTGTCTTCATCGCCATCACGATGTACTTTTCCGCTAAATGCAGAGTGTTTTTCTTTGGCTCTCTCCAGTGCCGCAGTCAACTTCTCGTGCATTTTTTCAATACTTTGTGCTGCGATTGCATCCTGTACACTTTCAATGGCTTCTATGGTTGCACTTAACTGTTGTGCGATGATGTCTTGATACTGCATCGCTTCAAGCGTTTCATCATCAAGGGTAAGGGCATTTTTTTCAATAAACCGAACTAAGCGAAGCTGTGCCTCTTGCGTCAGATCAATCGTTTCGCGCTCTACGGATTTAATATGATCCAGCAGTCCGTCCAAAGTATCTAAAAATTGCATCCTATCCCTTTATGCTAAGCGCAAGACTCTAGAAATAGCCTGCTTAAGCTGTGCCGGATTAAATGGCTTAACCACCCAGCCCGTAAGACCCAAAGCTTTCCCCTGCGCTTTGAGCTCATCACGCGTTTCCGTCGTGAGCATCAAAACCGGTGTTCGTGCTGTACTTGGCACTGCACGAAGTCCTTGCAAAAACTCAAATCCGTTCATGACCGGCATGTTCATATCCGTGATGATCAAATCTGGAACCATCCCCCCTTTGATCTCATTAAGCGCATCAACTGCGGACAGATATTGCTTAACCGTGATCGGCATTGAATCCGTTACCATCCGCGTGGATGCTAAAGCAGTTTCACTGTCGTCGACAAATATTACTAATGGCATGTTATTCTCCTATTTTTGATAAATTAACGTGGAATCAATTTTTTTGGCCTTAAATACCGAAGTAATACGGCTCATATACTCAGCATGACCTAACAAAACATAACCACCGGGATTTAGCATATCGTAAAAGGTCATTGCAACTTCTTTTCGGCTGGCATCATCAAAATAGATGAGCATGTTTCGCGAAAAAATGACGTCAAATTTCCCCAATGCACGCATATCTGCGCGATCAAAGATATTCGCAAGCCTAAAATCCACCGTTCCGATAAGATCATCAATCAGATCATAACCCAAGGGGCGTTTTTTTAAATATTTAACCAGTACTCCCTGCGGTATCGCATGAACTGACCGCTCTGAATATTTGCCTAATTTGGCCTTTTCTATAACAGTACTGTCAATGTCAATACCGACGACTTCGATATCACGCTCTTCAACAATGCGCGCTTCTTCAAGAATATGCAAAATCATCGAGTACGGCTCTTCACCTGTTGAGCTAGGAGCAGAGAGAATCCGTAAGGGTTGGCCTTTTGGCTTCGTCTGATGCAACTCAGGTAAAATTCGGTCTACCAATACTTCAAACTGCTCTTTTTCACGGTAGAAATACGTTTCGTTTACCGTCATTCCATTTACAAGGGCCTGAAACTCACAGCCATCCTTGTCATCAAATCGCAACGTATAAAAGTACTTCCGAAAAGAATCCGCACCAATCAGCTTACATCGTGATTCTACGTATTTGATCAGCTTTTCAAAATGCTTATCAAACTCTAAAAAGATCCCCGTTTTACGGTAAATGTAATCACTCATCTTGTAAAAATTTTCTTCTGATAAAAGAGGTTCCACTGCCTACCCCCGAATACAGCGAATTGCATTATCGATCGCAAAATCGACATAGGAATCATTAAAACGGCTCTTGAGTGTTTCAAGCAAGGGGATATCATCGACTTCCCCGATTTCCGCCATATAATCAACAGCCGTCATAGCGACATTGATATCGCGCTCATGCTCAAGAAGCTCAACAAGCATTTCACGCGATTCGGCGAAATTAACATCCCCCAAAACATTAATCGCAAAAATACGCAAATCACGATCGTCGCCAATAAGGAACTTCACGATGTAATATTTGATCGCAGCCCCATAACTTTGCAAAGTTGTGATCCCCAAATTGCGGATATACGCATTACGTACTTTGAGTAACCCCATGATCGACTCAATAGGGGCACGGCTTCCATCCATTTTCGAGAGGGTCGACGCAATTTTAGACGCCATGTCTTTGTGTACGTAGGGGCTGTCTATCAATATTTTAACCAGCTCTTCTCCGCCGCAATCAAACATCTCAATTTGTTCAATCGCATAACCTTGTTCATCAAACTTTTCATCGTTTGCATGGTAGTACGCTACCGCATCTTCAAGCGTTGAAAATTGCGGGAAATTTTCCACACTCTGCACGGTATGTTGTTTAATAAGTGCCATACCTTAAATCCTTAGCGTAATGTTTGAAGCGCTCTAACAATCTTAGGAAAAGGGAGTTGCTGAGACACCCCTCCACGATCGTATGCTTCTTTTGGCATTCCGTAAACGGTTGCCGTCTCTTCGCTCTCACCAAAAGTGAACCCACCTGCTTGCTTGATAGCAACCATACCGTTTGCGCCGTCATCCCCAATCCCTGTCAACAAAACACCCACAATCTGATCACCCGTGAACACCTTGAGTGCACTCAAAAACATCTCATCAACACTGGGTTGAAAAAAACGGGGCCCTTTTGTTTTTTCTTCTCTTATTACCACTCTGCCCGTCACCTTTTTACCAAAATGCATGTGAACACCGCCGCGTGCGAGATAGATATTACCCGGATACAACTCCATGTGATCTCGTGTTTCTATGACCGGCAATGTACTGTTTTTATCCAATCGTGTTGCAAATGCAGCGGTAAATTGCTCAGGCATGTGTTGAACAACGCACACCGCATACCCGAAAGTTGCGGGCAAAGCGGTGCAAATTTGTTCTATTAACCCAGGCCCCCCCGTAGAAGCACCGATCAACAATATTTTTGTTACATCTGCCGTGGATTTATGCTCTGCTCGTGCTGTTTCCCGTACACTCTGAGGGCGCTCTCGTACAATGCTTCGACGCGTAATCGTTTTCAAACGTCGCGGTGGAATGCGGCTCAGTGATTTTACTTTTTGAACGATCTCTTCTGAATTTTCACTGCGCCCCACATTCATTGTTCCGGGCTTGGATATATAATCAACAGCCCCTGCATCAATCGCTTCCATTGTGATCTTCGCGCTCTCGGTTGTCAAAGAACTGATCATCAAAATCGGGGTTGGACGTATCTCCATAATCTTTCGAACAGCAGTAAGACCGTCCATGATAGGCATATTAATGTCCATCGTAATAACATCATACTGACTCGCGGTTGCTTTTTCCACGGCTTCTGCACCATTACGTGCCGTGTCAATCTCAAATCCAAGCTCAGCCACAATTTCCGTTATTTGCTTACGAACCAATGCTGAATCATCCGCTATAAGCAATCTCTTCATGCAGCGCCTTTTAACAGTTGTGAAATGTCACGATTAAACAGCAATACCAGCCGTTTCCCATCGTCTAAATGAATGACTTTTGAAAAAAGATCATCAGCACTCTCTTCCTCACGCATCTGTGAGGGATCAACCGAGAGAACATCACTCACGGTGTTCACAAAAAATCCAATCCGCCCCTTAGGCGCATGACAAATAATAATCTTTTGATCATCGTCTAGCGCAGGAGTACTCAGCCCAAGACGTTTATGCAATGATCCAATGGTCACGATCTGCCCTCGTATGTTAATAATTCCATCCACCATCTCTGCTGCATTGGCAACAGGGGTAACCGGAGTCATATCGATAATTTCCGCAACCTCTTCGATGCTAAATGCATACTCTTCATTTCCAAGTTTAAAAATAACCACTTCAACCCTATCGACCGTATGCTCATTTACACTCGAGACATCATTGGAAACCACAATATCGCTGTTTCGCGCTAACAAAGATTCAATCGTATGATTTCCGACGAGAGAAATCAGCTTCTCTCCATTGCGAATTACTCCTGCAATGCGGTCATCATCGCTAGCCGTTCCCATGCTGTCTATATCACTCTTGTTAAACTCATGAATATCCATAATCTCATCAATCATCAACCCCAACGTCTTGTTATGCATCTGAACAATTATGATTCGATTCTTGTCACTCGTATTAGGTTCAAATCCATAATAACGACGTAAGTCCGCAACAACAACAAGCTCCTCACGCAAAGACATCATGCCGATAATTTCCGGATTTGAACCTGCTATTGCCGTGATATTGGCCTCCGAGCTCAAAATTTCTCTCAAATCATCTATCCCAAGAGCATACTCTTCGGCTCCCATTTTAAAAACGAGATAACGGCTCGTATCACTCTCTTGCGTAGATGCCACAACCTCATAACTGTTTTTTTCAATAACCGATTGAACCTCTATCTTAACGCTGCGAATAGCTCCGATCACATACTCTAGACTGACAACTTGAATAAGGGTATCTTCGTGATGAACAATGGCGATAATCGCTTCATCGTGAACATCCAGATATTCAATTTTTTCTTGATCAATCGTTAGAGAAACCGTTACTTCATCCACAAGCAATGCCAGCACATTCATTGAGTCATTCAAAGTAATAACACGATTACCTTGGTCTTGCCCGCTGCAGGGCATTAGCCCCAACAAAAGGTTAAAGTCCAATACCGTAACGATACCTCCGCCAACGGCACATAAGCCACGAACTTCCTTTGGACTCAATGCCAAACCGGTAATATCCGGAACACGAAGAATTTGACCGATCAGCGCCGTCGAAATACCAAACGAGACCCCATTATGGCGAATAATCAAAATTTCTTCGATAAGCATCGAATTACCCCTGTTGAAGTTCATCAGCCATAACCGCGAGCTCTTCAACGCCATCACCGATATGACTCACTGTTTCGATAATCAATTCACTCGCCTTACGAGATTCTTGTGCATTTCGCGCTGAAAGCTCTACCGCTTTTTGAATCTCACTGATACCGATAAGCCCTTGATTCAGCCCCTCAATATTTTGATCATTGATCATTTTAAGACCCGTAAAGCGATCCAACAAATCAATGAGCATCATGGTAATCTTGTCAATTTCGTGGATAAGCGTCCCAATTTGCTCTTTTTCACCCTCTTGATTGATCAAAAGCTTCAACCAATCCGTACGAACCGTATCAATCTCAGCATTCATGGATTCGATAGTATCGTTAATTTTTTCCGTATTGGACTCAGAATCTTTTGCCAAATTACGGATATCCGCACTAACAACCGCAAATCCTTTTCCAAAATCACCCGCACGCGCCGCTTCAATCGAACCGCTGATCGCCAGCATGTTGAGCTGGATAATGCTGTTTGAGATACTGCTCACTGTTTTATCCACATTACGCGTCTCTTTGACGATAACATCAAGCTCACTGCTCGCCATACTTCCCTCAGCCATAGAGTCCGCAAAATCTTGGCTAATGCCGTTCATCTGACCTTTTACATCCGCAAACGACGTTTTAAGTAAATCAAAGTTACGGCGTGCAATTTCAATGAGTTTACTAATATCTTTGGACGCAGAGAGTCCGCTTTCAAACAGCTCTTTGTTCAAAATAGCACTTTGGTTGGTTGCTTGAGAGGAAGCTTCGATTTGATTCAAACCGCTGGTCACCTCTTTGAGTGAATTTTGGATATCGTCCATACTGGAGCTGATCGCATCTGCTGATGCCGCAATCTCTTCAGCCGATTTCATTGTGTCGGTTGAAAATTTAAGCTCTTCAGAGAGGTTGTTGAGTTCTTTGATGTCCTCTTCGGTTTGAACCAAAGAATTGGACTGCATTTCGATACTGTTAAGGGTACGCTCAACGGATTTCGCAATTTCACTCGAAGCGTCTGCAATCTCTTTGGATCCGTCATTGATTTGTACGACAGATTGCCCCAGACTTTGTGTATAACTGCTCATCTTACGGGCAGCTTCGACCGAATAAACCGCAATTTTAGTGAGCTCTTCCATTTTGAAACTAAGCGCCGATCCGCGTCCGCCGGTTTGTTCGATAATAGCCGTGGTGCTGAGGATACTTTTGATGATGTTATCAATGCTCTCTTGGATTTTATTGACCAAATTAGAAATAAAATCGGCATTTTTCTCAGACTCGCCTGCAAGTGCGCGGGTCTCATCGGCAACAACCGCAAACCCTTTTCCATGCTCTTTTGCACGGCTTGCTTCGATAGCTGCATTAAGGGCTAAAAGGTTTGTCTGATCAGCAATTTTTGCGATAAACCCAACCGCTTCACCGATGTTTTCTGAGGACATTTTAAGCTCTTCGGATTTTTTGGAAGAAGCTTTAGCAACATTTACCGCTTGGGACATGCGGGCAACTGAAGTATTGATCGTCCCGACAGCACCCATGATGTTGTCCCCGGTAACCAGAGTAGAAGAGATAACTGTATCGATACTCGTCGTCATACGCCCGATATTAACATTGATCGAACGGACGTTTTTAAGAGCCTGCTCACTTGCACCGCTGTTCTCTTCAGCGGCTGTTGCGATTTGTTCCATCGAACTCTTCAACTGCTCAATTGCACTTACACTCTCTTGCGCATTGCCCAAAATAGTTGTCGCCACACCGGCAATGCTCTCTGATATTTGTTGCTGTTTTGCCAAGGTACGCTGACGTCGTTTGTCCGGACTAACGCTTCCAACCATTGCAGGTGCATGCTCTGTTCGTCTTACTAATGCCATAATTTTTCCTTAATCCAGTGTCGCGTAGAGCGCTTCTGCTTTTTTGATATCTTCACGTGAAGGTTTGATTCGAATGGAAACATACTTGATGTTGCCGTTTTTATCCGTAGAACGCAAAACGGTTGCATACACCCAGTAAAAACCGCCTCCCTTACGTGAATTTTTAACAAATCCGGTCCAAAACCCTTTGGCCACAGCATCGTCCCACAGAGACTTGAATGCCGCACGAGGCATATCGGGATGACGAACCACATTGTGTGGCTGGCCCAAGAGATCTTCTGCCTTCCAGCCTGCTACTCTTGCAAAAGAATCACTAACATAGGTAATCATCCCTTTTTCGTCTGTTTCCGATAATAAATACAGCTCATCATACAATACCTCACCGTCGTCTAAAAACGTGAGCCCTCCAGTATTGGCTGCTTCATCCACTTTTGCCATAGTTTACCCCTTCAGTTAAAGCCTTATTATAGTGGTGTAGGATAGCTGGTGATCTCTGAAAGCCAACTTAGCGATTATAAAAATTTATCCATTTTCACTCCTTCCCCACTTTTTTACCCAAAAACAGCTAAAAAATATTATAATAACGGCCAAAAAGAAGCTCCTTTCATGAAATTATTTTTACTTTTTACTTTAGCTATTTCTTCAGCCTTCGCACTCCAAGTCGCAAACGGCAAGAGTGTGATTATTACGCTGGATGACTCACGCGGTGTTTTAGAACTTAACGATCGGAACATCACCCTCTTGCCTCATCCTGTATACCCGAACAAAGGGTTTGCAATCATTCCCGTCGATTACCACGAACAACCCCACCTCATCAAGGCACTGTGGAATAACGGTCAAGATCACATAGGCATCGAAGTTAATGTTACGTGTGCTGCCTATCCAACTGAAGTCATCACTGTTGATAATGCCAAAGTTTGCCCCCCGCCCGAAGTACTCAAGCGCATCGCGGATGAGAAAGCCGAAGCCGAAGCTATTTACAAACACATCACCCCAGAACGTTATTGGGACAAACCGTTTATACGCCCCATTGATTCGATCACTACGAGTGAATACGGTTCAGCACGCACCTATAACGGTGTTTTAAAAAGTTATCATGCTGGAGTAGACTTCCGAGCCAAGACTCCGCTTCCGATTCTTGCGACTAATGACGGAGTCGTTGTATTGGTCAAAGAGCGCTATTACGCAGGAGGAACAATCATCATCGACCATGGTGAAGGGGTCTATAGCTGTTATTTTCATATGAGCCAATTTGATGTTAAAGTTGGTGACCCAGTAGTCCAAGGTCAGAATATCGGCCTCAGTGGTGCATCGGGACGCATCACCGGTCCCCATTTGCATTTTGGGTTTATGCTACAGGGTATCCAAAGCGATCCGATTGAGTTTATGGCGCAAATTGAAACTCTTTTTACTCAACCCATAATGATGGTTCAAAATACCACAAAAGTGCCGCGATGATAAATTCTCATTTTTTCCTGATACAATAAGACGATAAAATTATAACTTATCTATCCAAGAGTAGGTTTCTATCATGAATAAAAGACACATCCTTCTCCTTCTAGTAGGAATCATTACTCTCCCCTCATTTCTCTTTGGAAAACCGTTAGAAGAGGTTACTCTACAGCTTCGATGGCTTCATCAGTTTCAGTTCGCCGGCTATTATATGGCCCAAGAAAAAGGCTACTACCGTGATGCCGGACTGAATGTCACGATTGTAGAAGCCAATGATCAGCATCCTCATCCCGTTGAAGAAGTAGTTTCAGGACGTGCTCAATATGGGATTGGAAATTCAGGACTTATCAATGAGCGCTCTAATGGAAAACCGGTCGTCGTACTGGCCGCTGTATTCCAGTCTTCCCCCAATGTCTGGATTCTCCGAAAAGACTCAGGCATCTCCACGGTAACCGAGTTGGCTTCCAAGCGGATGATGATGACAAAAAATATCGAAAATACAGAGCTTATGGCTCTTTTTCAAAACGAAGGGATAAATATCTCCAAACTCGATATTGTTGAGAGCACGTTCAACATTAATGATTTGATTGATAAAAAAGTCGATGCCTACAATGGGTACTCAACCAATGAGCCTTATTATCTTACCCAACAGGGAATTGAATACACGATCATCAGCCCGCGAAAATATGGGGTTGATTTTTACAGCGACTGTCTTTTTACAAGCGATGAGGAGCTTTCAAATCATCCCAATCGGGTCAAAGCGTTTCGAGAAGCGAGCCTGCGCGGATGGGCTTATGCACTGAATCATCCCCAAGAAGCTGTGGACATTATTTTATCCCACTATTCGCAAGCCAAGACGCGCGAGCACCTCTTGTTTGAAGCAAATGCGATCTATCAACTGATGGAACCTGCTTTGATTGAGATCGGGCACATGAATGTTGCACGATGGGAAGAGATTGCAAAAACCTATTATAGCCTCGGGTTTTCACGTAATGCATCTATCCCAAAAGGATTTATTTACAATCCAAATGCACCTAAAAGCGAAACGTGGCTTTACTATTTACTTGCCATTTCCTTGATTTTACTCACTATTATTGCTGTTATAGCAGGCTACATTTACCTATTAAATTGCAAAATCAAAGAACAGGCGATCCGTGATCCGCTCACAGGAATGTACAACCGCCGATATTTGAATGAAACCTTACCGCGAGAGATAGCGCGTGCACAGCGTGATCAAACGCCTTTGAGCATTATTATGTTCGATTTGGACTTTTTCAAAAACGTAAATGATACCTATGGGCATGCCGCTGGGGATACTGTCTTAAAAAGAATTGCGACCTTACTTATGAATTCCATCCGCCAAAATGACTTTATCAGCCGGTTCGGAGGCGAAGAGTTTGTCATCGTGATGCCTGGGATGCCAGCTAGGCAAGCACAAGAACGGATGGAAATTTGCCGCAAAGAAATAGAGCAAGCTGAGATTCTTTATAATGACAAAAAAATTAAAGTCACTATTTCAGGAGGAATATCTCACATCGTAGACCATTATGAGACACAAGATGAACTCCTGAAATTAGCCGATGAGGCCCTCTATTACAGTAAAACACATGGTCGAAATCAAATAACCGTCATCGAAGACATTCCTCTAAAAGAAGCAAAATGATAAAAAAACTTCTACTGACATCCACTCTTCTCACATCACATCTTTATGCCTTTTCGGCCACAAACATTCAGTACTTGTACGGTAACTTTGAGGGGCCTACATTTTTGGATACCCAGCATGGGGTCAAACAGACCGTTACCGCGGAGCACTACCGCACATGGGAGTATGGGGATATATTTATGTTCGCCGATTATGTCTATACCAAAGAGGGGCTGCAGTTCACAAATCACAAAAATGATTTGTACGGTGAGTTTTCGCCACGTATCAGTTTCAATAAGGTGATGAACATCCCCACCTCAACAGGACTTGTCAAAGAGTGGTACGGCGCCTATCAGCACAACCGCTCAGATTCATACCGCGCCAATCTTTACGGGATTGGAAGCGATTTAAATATTCCAGGTTTTACTGTCTTTGGATTGAACGTGTATCGGAAAATTCAGAATATTGGGAACGACACCTATCAGCTCTCTGTGAATTACTACGTTACGCTGGGTGAACGCTGGCATATTGAAGGATTTACCGATTGGACAACGGTCGATTTTTTGACTCAAGATCAACTGTTATTCAATCTTGCTCCATCAGTAGGAATAACAATGGGGAAATTGGAAATAGGAACCGAGTGGCATTATTATCATGACAATACATACCACCAAGACAATGACGTCTTTCAAGCAATGGTCAAATACAGCTGGTAGAAAGGCCTATTAGTCTTTTTTGAAAACTGCCCACGCAAATCCGCCCAAGCCGATGATCACGACGATCACCAAAAATCCGAGCTGAAACCAATCCATTACCGTCATTGTCCAACCTCGCTGAGCTCTTTTTCTTTTAGCTGACCGCATGCCGCACTGATATCCAATCCCTTGGAATCACGTATTGTACACAGCACGCCATGCGTTTCCAAATACTCTTTGAACTTCATCATATCCGCGCGTGTCGGGCGCTCGTACTGCGTCCCCTCATAAGGGTTAAAAAAGATAAGATTCACTTTAGCCTTGATCCCATGCAGAAGCTTCACAAGTTTTTTGGCCGAAACCAGATCGTCATTTTTATTTTTAATCACAAGATACTCAAACATAACACGCTTTCGCGTATCGATAGGAAATCGTTTGACGGCATCAATGATCGAAGCAATATTGTAGGCCTTGTTCATAGGAATGAGTTCACTGCGCAATTCATCATCCACCGCATGCAATGAAATGGCAATATGAACACCCAGATCCATTTCGCCTAATTTGTCGATTTTTGTACTCAATCCGCTCGTCGATACTGTCTGTCGCTTCCCTGAGATACTTAACCCGTCTTCGTCTTTGAAGATCGTGATCGCCTTCGCCAAATTTTCAAGATTGTCGAGAGGTTCACCCATCCCCATATAAACGATATTGAGGCGGCGCTGCGCCGAAAGACCGTTGTCCATTTTGACCGCCAAAACCTGCGCCACGATCTCTCCGGCACTCAGATCACGGGTAAATCCTCCCTTGGCCGTTAGACAAAATGAACATCCCACCTTGCATCCCACTTGTGTCGAAACACAAACCGTAAACCTGGCTTCATGCTCGATGTTTCCCTCATCGTCGATGCTTTCATCTTTCATCTTCAGCCATACGGTTTCAATCGTTTTACCATCACGCAATTCAAAGAGGTATTTGATTGTCCCATCGCTGGAACACTCTTTACGCGCAATTTTCAAAGGCATGATGTCATAGTTATCGGCTAACTCTTCACGCATTGCTTTAGGAAGGTTTTGCATCTGTTCAAAACTGGTGGCATATTGCTGATAAATCCATCCCCAAATCTGTTTTGCACGAAACGAAGGCTTGACAAGAGCGGCTAACTCCGATTTGGTATAATCCAGCAAACATAACTTACCCACGCAGTATCCCTTTTTCTTCCAAGTAAGCTTTTAAAAGTACTTTCGCAAAACCATGATTAGCAATAAAGTCCTGATGTGCATGCGCATTACAATAATTGGTAATGCAAAAAACACCCCCCGCAGGGATCCCAAACACTTGCGCCACACGCATAACAGCGAAAAACTCCATGTTTTCAATCCCCATCCCAAGCGCTCTCATTTTTTCCATCGCACGCTCACTCGTTGTGATGTAGTTAGAGGAATTTACAATAACATCTTTGATGTTTTCGGTTTGTGCAGATATGACATTATCAATCGGTGTATAGGCATTTTTATCCAAAAATCCTAACTCTATGTTAGCTGCTGTTTTAGACTCCACAATATCGTGTATGTTATACTCACCGTAACTGCCGGCACTACCAACAAAAAGGATAAATTCGGGTTTGTCTGTCAGACAAATGCGCGTTAAACTCATGGCACTGTCTACCAAACCAACCCCGATCGGCGTTGCAAAATCAAACGTTTCGTTATTCCCAGCGCATAAAATCATAACCGCACCGCGATGCCGTTAGCGCGCAAATAACGTTTTAAATCCATTATATCAATCTCTTTGTAGTGAAAAATACTTGCCGCCAATGCCGCGTCCGCACCATGTTCAAACGCCTCTTTGATGTGTTCCATCGTCCCCGCGCCGCCACTGGCGATAACAGGAACGTTCACGGCACGACTGATCTGCTGCGTGATCGAGAGGTCAAATCCGGCTTTAGTACCATCCGTATCCATTGAGGTGAGCAGGATTTCACCCGCACCCCGATCAACGACCTCTTTCGCCCATTCAAGTGCATTGATTCCCGTGTCCACGCGACCGCCATTGAGATAAACGTTCCATTGATCACCCGTACGTTTGACATCTATCGCAACAACAATGCACTGTGCGCCAAATCGCTTGGCCCCCTCATCAATAAATTCAGGGCGCTTGATCGCCGCAGAATTGATACTCACCTTGTCGCACCCTACGTTTAACAAACGATAAATATCATTGAGCTCACGTATCCCGCCACCAACAGTCAGAGGAATAAACACTTCACGTGCCACTTGTTCAACAATATGTACGATGGTGTCACGCTCCTCATGAGAAGCAGTAATGTCCAAGAAAGTGAGTTCATCCGCCCCTTCCTCATTGTAGCGTCTTGCTACTTCTACAGGGTCGCCTGCATCTTTTAGCCCGACAAAATTAACACCCTTAACCACTCGGCCGTCTTTCACGTCCAAACAGGGGATAATCCGTTTAGCGAAATATTCCATATAATCCTACTTCATGCTGTATAATTCTAATAGTATATCGCCTCTTCACTAATTTATTTATTTACTTTTATATTTATACTTTATTGGATATACTCCAAAGAATGCAGAACCGTACCACCAAAGCCAAAAAAAGATTTGGTCAAAATTTTTTACGCGACGAGAGCGTTGTCTCGCAAATCATCCAATCGATGCCCCTTACCCCTTACCGTATTGCGGAGATCGGGCCTGGATTAGGTGATTTAACTAAATATTTAGTTGATGTCAAAAGTGTCACCGCTTTTGAGGTCGATACCGACTTGTGCAAGCATTTACAGCACCATTTTGCCGATGCCATCGCTACCAATAAACTCACACTCCGATGCGGAGATGTGTTGGAAACTTGGAAGAGTGAGCTTTTGGATGAACCGTACGATCTAGTGGCAAATCTGCCATACTACATCGCGACAAATATCATACTCAAAGCCCTCGCTGATCCGGCGTGTAAAAATATGCTTGTCATGATTCAGCGTGAAGTAGCGGAAAAATTCTCCGCTGCACCCAATGAGAGAGCTTTTGGGGCTCTAAGCGTAATAACACAGAGCGTGGCAGACGTCGAAATCGTCCTCCATGTTCCGCCTACTGCGTTTGAACCCGCTCCAAAAGTCGATTCTGCCGTACTGCTCATTCGAAAAACGGCAAATCGTAATGATGAAGAATTTGAAGAGATGTTGCGCAGTGCATTCACGCAACCTCGTAAAACACTTTACAAAAATCTCACTGCACGCTATGATGGAACTGTTTTAACTCAAGCGTTTACTACGCTGGAGCTTGAACGCACCATCCGACCTCATCAGCTTAGCACCTCTGACTTTCACCGACTCTACGCCCTATTACAATAGTCATTTTTTGACTAAAAAACGTCGTAGTATCGATCGTAAACAATTTACACATTCATAATGCATATAACCAATAATTTAATAAAGGATTACCATGGCAGACGAACACACAGAATCTCAACCACAAGCTCAAGCTGACACCCGTCCACAAGGCGAAAATCGCCCTCCACGTAACGACAATCGCAGACCTTTTCGACCAAGAAATAATAACACTCGTTCAGAGGGGAGTACCGAAGAAGGCGCACCGAGAGAGGGTCAAGACAACCGTCCTCCAAGGCAGGACAATCGTCCACCGCGTCAAGATAATCGTCCTCCACGTAATGACAATCGCCAACCGCGTAACGATAACCAGCCTCCTCGCACCAATCATTTGATTCGCAATCCTGCCCCAAGCGATAACGCAACCGATTTGTCAACTGAGAGTGAAAACAATGCACGTCCACAACGCAGTGGTGGCGGCCGTGGCGGCCGTCGCGGTTCAGGAAGTGCACCAATTGACACGAATCTACGTGACTTTGTATTGCAAAATCAAGAAGTCCACAAAAATCGTCTTAATCCACATCTTAAACTCAATTTGGATAACAACGAAAAGATCAAAATCACCCCATTGGGCGGATTAGGTGAAATCGGTGGAAATATCACCGTTATCGAAACTGAAAACGAAGCCATTATCATTGATATCGGAATGAGTTTTCCCAATGAAGAGATGCATGGCGTTGATATCTTGGTTCCTGACTTCACTTACCTACGTGAAATCCGCAAGAAAATCGTAGCAATCATCATCACCCACGCACACGAAGACCACATTGGAGCCGTGCCGTATTTCTTCAAAGAGATGCAGTTCCCGATCTATGGAACACCCCTTCCACTGGCAATGATCGGCAACAAATTCGACGAACACCACATGCGCGATTTCCGCCGTTATTTCAACCCGATCGTCAAGCGACAAGTTTATAAAATTGGTAACGATTTTGATATTGAGTGGATGCACATGACCCACTCGATCATCGATTCAAGTTCATTAGCAATTACAACCAAAGCGGGAACTGTTATTCATACGGGTGACTTTAAAATTGACTTCACCCCAGTTGATGGTTACACAGCAGACATTCACCGTCTTGCCCACTATGGCGAAAAAGGTGTTTTATGCCTTATGAGTGACTCTACAAACTCATATAACAAAGAGTGGACACCAAGTGAGCTCGCGGTTGCCCCAGGGTTTGACCGTATTTTTTCAAAGGCAGAGGGACGTATTATTATGTCTACTTTCAGCTCGAACATCCACCGCGTCTACCAAGCGATTCAATACGGTATGAAATGCAATCGTAAGATTTGTGTTATCGGACGCTCTATGGAGCGTAATCTTGAAATCGCAATGCAATATGAATACATCAAGCTTCCTAAAAATATTTTTGTGGATGCTGAAGAAGCAAACCGCATGAATGATAAAGACGTATTGATCATCACCACAGGAAGTCAGGGTGAGCCAAGCTCAGCCCTCTTCCGTATGGCTATCGGTGAGCACCGTCATATCAAGATCAAGCCTACCGATTTGATCGTTCTCTCTGCTCGTGCCATCCCAGGTAACGAAGGATCTATTTCTGGAATGTTGAATTACTTGCAGCGTGCAGGTGCACGTGTAGCCAATGACCGTGATATACACGTATCGGGTCACGCAAGTATGGAAGAGCAAAAGTTGATGCTTCGTCTTACGAATCCTAAATTCTTCCTTCCGATTCATGGTGAGTACAACCACATCATGAAGCACCGTGAAACAGCAATTTCTTGTGGTGTTCCTGAACGCAATATCCTCCTAATGAGTGATGGAGATTGTATGGAAGTCAGCAGTAAAATGATGCGTAAATCAAAAACGGTTAAAACTGGAAAAACTTATATTGATAACCAAAACAACCATCAAATCGAAGATGACATCGTCATCGATCGTCAAAAAATGGCAAGTGAGGGGATGGTTGTCCTTGTTGCACAAGTCAGCACTGCCGATTCCCGCTTGTTGTCGAAACCTCTTGTTACCAGCTTTGGTCTTGTAGCAGATCGTAACGATAAAGCCTTTGCAGCAGAGATGGAAGATGTCCTTGAGCACTTCTTGTTAAATCTCAAGCCAGGCCTTATCGAAAATCCAAAAGCGCTTGAAAATGACTTGCGTCAAGTAGTACGCAAACACATCTACCGTAAAATGAAAAAATACCCTCTGATCGTTCCTCACGTATTCGTAATGTAAGGTGTGCATACGCGCACCTTACCTTTTTTTCGCTATACTCTTCTAAAATATATTCCTTTCAAAGACATACACCATGAAAGTAACACTCCATCACCACACCCCTCTCGTAATCTGTGCAGATGCAATTCGCACTTGTTGGCAAAGTTTTGATAATAGTGACAATGGCGGAGAAAAAGATCGCGCACTGATCGATCGCGTTGGCAATAAATTCAAACACGCTTCGACCCTTGAACACCTTGTGTACAGTTTTTACCTCGAGGGCATCAGCCGAGCACTGCTTCAAGAGCTTGCGCGCCACCGTATGGCGAGCCTTTCTGTCAAGAGTACCCGATACACACTCAAAGAGCTCAAAGATGAAGAGGCGTTTTCAATTGATCACAAAGAACGTGCCCAAAAGTACCTTGTCATGACCGGTGTAGAAATGGTAGATGAGATGAGCATACGCGCATTGGAAAATCTTCGCACCGTATTGGTCGCAGGTATCAGTAATGACAGAGCAAAGTACTGTCTCCCTGAAAGCTATAAAACAGAACTCACCTGGACAATTAATGCGCGAAGTCTTCAAAACTTTATCTCTCTGCGCAGTGATAAAGCAGCATTATGGGAGATTCGTGATCTTGCAAATATGGTTTATGAAACACTGCCCAGCGACCACCGTTATCTCTTCGAAAACTCTCTCAAGGAAACTACTCATGACTAAATCACTCACTTACGCTGCCTTAGCTGCAGGAATGCTGCTTCTAGCACTCTCAGGATGCTCTGATAAGCAATTAATGATCAATGGAATGATATGTCCTGAAGGGCACAGTGAAGCTCGTGCAAAGGCCGATTTTACAGCTTGTCGCTATTATGATCTAAAAGACGCCGACAAAGCATCGACAGGAGCCATAACTGTTGAATGTAAAGAGTGTCTGGAAAAAAAGGGTTATACGATAGTTAAATAAGAGGAGAGAATAAGACCCAAAGGGTCTTTCTTCTTAGAGTGCTGCTTTGGAGAGTGCTGTTAGTGCTGTGAAAGCATTAGCATCATTCATTGCCATGTCAGCAAGGATTTTGCGATCAAGTTCGATGTTGGCACGCTTAAGGCCGTTCATGAAGTTTGAGTAGTTCATACCATTTAAACGGCATGCCGCGTTAATACGGATAATCCACAATTTACGGAATTCGCGCTTCTTCTGTTTACGATCGCGGAACGCGTACTGCATACTGCGCTCTAATTGCTCTTTCGCTTTACGGAAATGCTTACGTCTTCCACTGTAGAAACCACGTGCTAGCTTCAATACTTTCTTATGACGTCTGTGTCTTACGACACCTGTTTTTACTCTTGGCATATTTTTCCTTTCTTTACCCGGTTCATTTCAAATTTAATGAGTGGGTGCCGCTATGCGGACTTGCCCAGACTAGTCTGGAGGGTTAACAGTAGGCTAAAATTAGCGTACGATCATCTTTTTGATGTTTTTAACATCGACAGCAGCAACCACTTTAGGAGTGTTTTGTCCACGTCGAGTTCCAGCATCTTGTTTGGTCAAAATGTGACTACGGAATGCAGTACCACGTTTGACAGTGCCATTTTTCTTAATTTTGAAGCGTTTAACCGCCCCTTTAACCGATTTCATTTTTGGCATCGACTTGATCCTTTGCAAAAATTCTCTAAACGAGACGCGGATTATACCACAAAAAAGCTTGCGGTATTTTATTTCTACTTTATTTCTTCTCGTCTTTTTTCGGAAGAATCATCATATTGCAATAACGACCTTCCATGGCTGGTGCTTTGTACATTGTACCAATGTCTTCAACCATAGGCCAAACGCGCTGTAGAACAGCTGCAGCGGCTTCAGGATGTGCCATCTCACGTCCTCTTAAGAATACGCGAAAATGTACGTGCTTGCCCTCTTCTAAGAACTCACGTGCATGCTTAACTTTATACCCAATGTCATTATCTGCGATCTTCACTGAAAGCTTGATCTCTTTGACTTCAATCTTGGTTTGCTTTTTACGCGCTTCTTTTTTCTTTTTCTCTTCTTGGTAATAAAACTTACCATAGTCCATGATTTTTGCCACCGGCGGCTTTGCATCTGGAGATATTAGTACGAGATCAAGTCCCAACTCATTTGCTTTATCCATTGCTTCTTTAATCGATACAACGCCTAACGCTTCACCACCGTCAACGACACAGCGTACCTCTGGTACTCTAATGTCTTCATTCATTTGGACTCGGTCTTGTTTTTTAATCAAAAATTTACCTCATTGATTTTTTCTTTAATCAAAGCGAGAAATTCATTCTCGCTAAGATTGTATTGTTCGCGCGTTCTACGATCACGCACCGCAACACATTTGGAGTTCACCTCTTCATCGCCCAAAACGATAATCATCGGAACACGACCTTTTTCCGCTGTACGAATACGTTTATTGAGACTGTCATTTTTATCGAAAATCTCATAATCCGCACCCATATCAATCAGTTTATTCCCCAATTCACGAGCATACGCAACATGAGTTTCTGCAATCGGAACGATCGCAACTTGCGTTGGAGCGATAAACATTGGGAATTCCCCAGCGTAATGCTCCGTCAATATACCAATAAAACGCTCAAACGAACCTAAAATGGCACGATGAATCATTACCGGTTGAATTTTAGTGTTCTCTTCGCCGTTATATTCGAGTTCAAAACGCTCTGGAAGATTGAAATCCAGCTGTATTGTTCCGCACTGCCATTCACGCCCGATAGCATCCGTTATCTTAATATCAATCTTAGGACCGTAAAATGCTCCGCCGCCCTCATCAATTTCATACGGCAACTTGTTTTTATCCATTGCCGCTTTAAGTGCATTTGTTGAAATTTCCCATACTGCATCATCACCGACTGCTTTTTCAGGCTTCGTAGAGATCATCATCTTGTAATTAAAATCAAACGTACTCATGATCTTATCAACGAAATCAACAACTTCGATGATTTGCTCTTCAATCTGATCGGCTGTACAGAAAATGTGTGCATCGTCTTGCGTAAACTCACGCACACGGAATAATCCGTGAAGTGCCCCCGTCATTTCATGACGGTGTACGATTCCGTATTCAAAGTATTTAAGCGGCAAATCACGATACGAACGCAAATCCTGCTCATAAACTTTAATGTGTCCAACACAGTTCATCGGCTTTACACCAAACTCAATTTCATCGATATTGGTGAAATACATATTTTCACCGTAATTTTGATAGTGGCCACTTACTTTCCAAAGATCACTGCGAAGCATCTCAGGTCCGCGTACCGGTTCATAGCCACGCTTACGGTGTGCTTTAAACAGCAATTGCTCTAGACGTGAACGCATACGTGCGCCTGCTGGCAACCAGATAGGAAAACCGGCCCCAACTTCTTCACGGAACGTGAAAAGCTTCATCTCTGCACCGATTTTACGGTGATCACGCTTTTCTGCCTCTGCCACTTGTTCAAGATGCGCTTTTAAAGACTCTTTATCGGCAAATGCAATCCCGTAAATACGGGTAAGCATCTCGTTCTTACTGTCCCCACCAAGATAAGCACCTGAAATTTTTGTCAGTTTGAAATAGCGCAGTAATCCGACATTTGGCAAGTGTGGCCCGCGACACAAGTCTTCAAAATTACCTTGCTTGTAGATAGAAATTTCATTGCTAGGAATACGATCCATCACAGCTTGCTTGAGATGGTCGTCTGCAAATTTACTGCGAGCTTCCTCTTTGGTAATCTCATACCGCTCGATCTTTTCTTTCGTCTTAGCGATATCGAGCATCTTTTTCTCAATGGTCTTAAGATCCTCTTCACTAAGGGACTCATTTACTTTAAAATCGTAATAAAATCCCTCTTTAACAACCGGTCCGACAAAGAATTTTGCATCTGTGTAGAGTGATTTAATCGCTTCTGCCAACAAATGAGCACAGGAGTGACGAATAACTTCCAGCGAATCCGCAGAGTTGTCATAAACAATCTCTTCCCCGGTGATTCCCAAGCTTTGCGCTGTTTGCAAATCAAAAATCTGATCGTTATGTTTAATAGCGATGATATCCATAGGGGTAAGCCTTGTATTAAAAAATATCGCGAATTATACGTCAATCTTAATTGGATTAAGGTTAATGAACTAATTGAACTTGTTATCTTTTATCATTGCTTCAATTAACTCTTTATTATTTTCTTCCATAGTTTTGAACGAATCCAACAAATAACGATGCAATTCTTCTTCTGATTTATTTTCCCTAAGACCTTTTGAATAAAACTCAAAAAAATCGGAATACGGTGTTGCCCCTGATGATAAAACCATTTTAAGATTTATTTTTTCAAAATATTTTTTCCAAGTTGGGGTTATTTTTTTAATCACAAAAATTTTTATTTTCCAAGTGATTAAGAAAATAGAAATCATAATAATAGACAAAAACACGATATACAATACAATGCATTGCGCAATACCCAAGGCACTAAATACATATGGATTAAAAATAAGGGCATACTCTATAAAAGGCATCGAGATAAAAAATAACTTGACAGCATTACTGCTAATTCCGCCAATGGGGCCTAAATTAAAAATCGTCCGCTTTTTTCCATTTGCATCAGCAAACGTTGATAAAATGGCTTTTAAAGAGTATGTCAACATACAATGTTCCTTGGGAAGTTAAATGAAGAGTGCAGGAGACAATGCCCCTGCACGGTAACGTAGATTATTGTACTTTTAAAAACTCGTCAATACTGATCAAAATAACCGTCCCTAAAAAAGCAAGGTTAATCTGCCAAAATACTTTCCGAGCCCGCTTAAGATCAAAATCTTTGGTCAAAAGCTGTAAGCTGCTGATGAAGGCCAATAGTGCTGTTAGCATTAGTATTCCTATAATGACTGTGCTTGCAGGTTGAAAAACAGTGACCATAAAATAACCTGTCATAATCGTCAACATCAACCAGTAATAGGTTAAACGCTGAAGACTCATTTTTCCAAACAAACGCATTGCAGTAGGATATCCTGCTCCTGCATAATCTCCATAATGCAGCATAACTAATAGCCAAAAATGCGGTATCTGCCATATAAAGTAAAAAAGTCCCAAAGCAAAAAACTCTGGTTGGGCAAGTGAACCTCCAGCAGCAAGCCATCCAATAGCAGGTGGAATAACACCTAATATTGCCCCGGGAACAACTGCCAAAGCGCTTTTCTTTTTCAATGGTGTGTAAAAAAAGTTATACCAAAGAAAGGAAAATAGAAATAAATCAACCCCGATATACCCAAGTAAATCATAAATAAGTACAAGGGATGAAATTATCAAAACAGCAGCAATTATAACCGCTGAACGAGGAGACCATTTGCCAGAAGCAACGGGACGGTGTTTTGTACGTTCCATTAACGCGTCTTCTTTGTACTCTTGGTACTGATTCAGCGTTGAAACACCCATCGCGACCAAAAGTACAGCAAAAGTTGCAATAAACATATCGGTTCCAATTTCACCCTTTGCCATTATGTAGGCAAAGAGAGCCGAAAGGCTCACGGCAAAAGAGAGAACAAATTTTGTTAAAACAATAAAGTCTTTAATCATTTACCGTCTTTAAGGTACTGAATAAGTGCCGTCATGTCCTCTTCAGAGAGTGCAGATGCTGGCATAACGCCTGCTGAGAAACCTTCTGCAATAACTTTATCCGGAGTTGCAACAGCGTCTTTAATGTATTGGGCATCTTTCTTTTCGCCAATACCCATCAACGATGGACCAACGAGAATAGAATC
This sequence comes from Sulfuricurvum sp., assembly GCA_041661985.1. Classification (GTDB taxonomy): domain Bacteria; phylum Campylobacterota; class Campylobacteria; order Campylobacterales; family Sulfurimonadaceae; genus Sulfuricurvum. The sequence continues at coordinate 150,133 of JBAZTK010000003.1, forward strand.
ATCCGCAACTGAGTGACAACCGTTACAACCGTTACCTTCAAATACTTCTTGACCTTTAGACATAGCTACTTCGAACCCTGCAGGTGCTTTTGCATCGCTGTTAAACCAAGCATCATACGTTGCTCTGTCAATAACATGAATTTTAGAAAGCATATACGAGTGACGTGTACCACAATACTCAGCACACTCTACATCGTAGTTACCGATAACCGTTGAGTTAAACCACTGTTTTGTTAAACGGCCAGGAACAACGTCTTCTTTCATACGAAATGCAGGAACAAAATAAGAGTGAATAACATCATTAAGCGGTGCTTTCATCTCTAAAATAATATTTTGATCTACAGGAACAAATAAATCATTCGTTTTATGAACATATCCGTTTGCATTTGCCGGATACGTATAATTCCATGACCATTTTTTACCTTCAACCGCTACGGTTATGCTTGAAGCAGCATCCGGCATTGTACGTAGTGTTCGCATTGAGGTATAACCATACCAGAAAAAGACCGCTAGCATTAACGTAGGAATAACTGTCCAGGTAATTTCCAATCCTGTATGATGGATAACATTTTCGATATTTTCATCTTTTACATTGCTCTCACGGTATTTCCATGCAAAGTAAAGCATTGGAGCGACAACCGATAAAAATAGTACGACCGAAAGAACTAAATTTATCCACAGCGCTTGATCTACATCCGCTGTAAAAGTTGCAGCTCTTGAACCAAATCCTTCTAACATATCGCCTCCTTACTGCGCTGGCGATGTTATATGACTAACATCAGCAAATTGAAAATTATTTACATCGATCATAACAATGGCAAAGAAAAATATAACTAAAAATACTGCAAAGATGACGGTCCATCCAATGAGTACTTCACCTTTTAAATGCATGTAATACATTAAAATGATCCATGCTTTAACTGTTCCGATTAACATTTGCATTCCAAACGTATAATGCGTTAAAAACATTGACGGTTGGATAAACGTTAATGCCGTAAGTGCTAAAAGTCCAAAAAGTACTTTATAATAGCCGCCTTTTTCTGCTTTGTAATCTACTGTAGTATGATTAGCCATGAATAGCCCCTCCTGCACCTATCATATAAAAATAAGGGAATACAAATACCCAAATAAGGTGTACTAAATCCCAATAAAGTGCGATATTAAAATGTAAAATATTATGTTCCGGTGTTACTTTTCCACTGTTAATGCGCTTAAGAAGCCACAACATGAGTCCGATACCGATGATGATATGAAAACCATGAAGACCCGTCATTGTAAAGTACATACCAAAGAATAAAATCTCTCCAAATGGCTTAGAGAGCTCATTGCCTGATTGAAGAGCCTGAAGACCAAGGAAAATGCCTTCATTGTAATCATTCGTCCATTCAACCGCTTTAACACCCAAAAATATAAGGGCGAGAAGTATGGTAGCCCATATCATCAATTTAGCGCCCTTAACATCGCCACTGCGCATTTTTAAAAGCCCAAGACCCATTGTTAATGCTGAGATCAAAAGTACAACTGTGTTAACTCCGCCCAAAACTCTATCAAGTTCTGCAGAAGCAGCTAAAAAATCTTGTGGATGCAAGTGAAAGTAATACGAAAGGACCATAAACATAGATCCGAACATCATTACCTCTGTAAGCATAAACAGCCAGAAGCCTAACTTACCACCGTAAGTATCCCCTTGCCAGCCTTGAACTTCATGTTGATTACCATCGCGGTCAACCGCGATTTCGGGTACATATTCGTGAGAATCGTGAGAATCATGCGCCATTAGTCAATCCTTTTCATATTTTCATCAAACTTAACAACCGGTTGACCATGATGATACTCGTATGGTCTAAAGTCAACGTATGGAACTTTTGTATGGTTTTCCAACGGTGGCGGTGAACTTGGCAAGTGCCATTCGAGCGTTGTTGCATTCCATGGATTAACACCAGACGGCTTACCTTTTCTAAAACCTTGAATCAATACATAAAACATAAAGATAAGACCCGCGACGAAGATGATCGCGCCCCAAAATGAAATTTGGTGATAGATTTGAAATTCCGGCAAATAGTCAAAATAACGTCTTGGCATACCAAGGTAACCTGCGATAAACATAGGGAACCATAGAAGATTGAAACCGATAAATATGATAACAAATGCTAATTTTGCTTTTGCTTCTGAGTACATTTTACCAAATACAAGAGGGAACCAATAGTGGATACCCGCGAAAAACAAGAATACAACCCCACCTAGCATCGCATAGTGGAAATGCGCAATTGTGTAATAGGTATCTTGAAGATGAATGTCAGAACCGATCATCGCGATCGTAACACCTGAAAGTCCACCGATTGCAAACGTAATAATTGTCCCCAACGCCCACAACATAGGAGTTGAAAAAACAATTTTACCTTTGTACATTGTCGCGATCCAGTCATAAAACTTGATACCTGTAGGAATTGCTACAAAGAATGTAAGGAAGGAGAAAATCGTTTTCGCCGTATCTGACATACCAGAAGTGAAAAGGTGATGACCCCATACCAAATAACCAACACCTGCGATAGATGCCGATGAAAGAGCAATTGTGCGGTAACCGAAAATCTCTCTGCGTGAAAATGCCGGCATAAGTTCAGACATAACACCAAATGCAGGAAGAATCATCAAATAAACCGCTGGGTGTGAGTAAATCCAAAATAAGTGTTGGAAAAGGACAGGATCTCCCCCTTTTGACGGGTCAAAAATACCGATACCAAAATACTTTTCTAGCAATGCAAGAACAAGGGTGATACCGACAACCGGTGTTGCGAGAAGTTGAATCCATGCAGTTGCGTAAATCCCCCATACGAATAATGGCATTTTGAAAAAGTCCATACCAGGAGCACGTAAACGGTGGATCGTAACCAAGAAGTTAAGACCGGTCAAAATAGACGCCATACCAAGAATAAAGGCAGCAACAAGCGTCGTAACAACATTGGTATCTGTATTCAAGCTGTATGGAGCATAAAATGTCCAACCCGTATCTGCAAAGTTGAATACCAAACTGCCATCAGCAATGCTGAAATTGAACAGTGAAGACAAAGCAACAATACATCCTACGATATATAGCCAAAACGTAAACCAGTTAAGACGTGGGAAAGAGACATCTTTCGCCCCAATCATCAATGGCATGACAATGTTTCCAAATACTGCCGGAATCCCTGGAATGATAAACAGGAAAACCATAATAACCCCATGAAGCGTAAACGCTTGGTTAAAGGTATGTGCGTCTATGAACTGCTGGCCTGGGGCAAACAACTCAAATCTCATTGTCAATGCTGCAGCAACTGCAACAAAAAAGAAGGTAAACATTACCACGGCATACATGATACCGATACGTTTGTGGTCAATGGTTAACATCCACTGCATAAAAGTGCTTTTTGGGTGACCAAAAGCACAGTGTGTTTCGTCGAAATAGCTTTTACTCATTATTCTCTCCTTTTGTGTGATGGTCTTGTTCTTTTCTACCGATTTTAACCAGATAGAGGAAAAATCCAAATACTAACGCTAACATGACTACGCCAGCAACTTTTTCCCATTCAAAAATATACTTCTTCGCTTCTGGATCATACGAGTAACAAAAAAGTAATGGTTTTGCTATGGTTGGGCGCACCGTACCGTTGCTTGCTTCAAAGATTGCCATCTTCAAATCAATCGGCGCTTGTGTAACGCCGTATAAATAACGGGTTACTTTTCCCGCAGGAGATAATACGATCAATGATGCCGAATGAATATAATCCGTTTGCCCAGTCATAGAAACGGTTTTCTCATATCTGAAGCCGACACTGTCTGCCAGTTTTCCAGAACTGTTATTCTCTCCAATAACAAAATGCCAAGCATCTGCAACATATTGTCGTCCGATTGACTCAAGATGATTTTTGCGTTTCGCTGTTGCTAACGCAGGTGTCTCATTTTCTGCGAAACTCACAGTGATCACTTTATAGTCCGTGTTCTCTGCAAGATCTAACTTTCCAAGAGTTTTTGCCAAATCATTCAATTGAGGGCTGCAAATGCCCGCACACTTGAAATAATTAAGCGTCAAAATTGTCGGTTTGCCATCCATCAATTTTTTTAACGTTACATGCTCTGATTTCTCATTAACAAATGTTAAATCAAGAGGAACTGTCTGTCCTAACTTTTCTTGAATGCCCAATGGACCGGCATTTAAAAAAGTTATCAGTACAGATAGAACCAATATAATTTTTCTCAATATGAATCCTCCTGTCGAAAAGTAGTCAATTATAAGTAAACCAACTTTAAACAAGCTTGAAAGTATAAGAAATTTATAAAATATTAAATCTAGTGTGTTACATGTTACTTTTAGTAAAGTTTAAATTTATTTGGTTTTATTAAATATAGTGTAATAATAGCAATTGAAGAAAAGAGAAGGAAATAAAACACATTACCACTTAGCCGATACGCAATGATCCCAAAAATAGTATTTCCCTGTGGAATCAAAAATAACAACAACTTCGCATGTTTTCTAAATTTTAAGAGCCGTTCTGCTGTGTTGATATTCAGTCTTAGCGCTACAATATGACGATGCACTAACAGATAATAGAGGATAGGAAGTTCAATCAATTTGTACACAATCAATGAATATATAAATATATTATTGTATTTACCGCCAAAGTATTTTGCTTGCGGGATCTGAAGTGTAAAGCTCACTACAACAGCGAAAATCCCCAAAAAAGCAACTATCCCCATCATCATATTACGGCGTTTGTTTAAATAGCTGACTACCTCATGCATCGGTTAAAACGAACTTCTTAAAAATACCCCTAAAAATATTTCTGCGCAGCCCAAGAAAATGTTGATTGGTAATAAATACTTACCTACAAGCCACATACAATCAGCACTGACTTTTGTTTTACAGAGCTTGCAGCTCGCTTTATTTAGAATCCAAATCATAAAGAACATATTCATAACCATTATGGTCCAAATACTGCCTTTGGTGTGTATGAGTTTATACGTCTCAAGATTATTAAAATCTAAAACGAATCCATTTGCATCAACTGCGTTATCACGATATCCCAACGCCATAAAAAGAGAAGTTATAAAAAGAAGAAGAATAAATGGAGACAAATACGTAAAAAACTTTTTATAAAGCGCAGCTCGACCAGCGACTCGACGTTCGATTTCTATACTGCTATTTGACCCTTTAGTCAAAAACCACAAGGCAGCCATACCTCCAACCCACATAACCGCACTTAGCACATGTAAAAAAATCACAAAAACACTATAATCTTGCATAACCGTATAGATAAAATCTCTCACCAAAAACCCTCTTATCAAATATAATAAACAATAATATCAACTAACGTATTTGAGAATTCTTAAAAGAACCTATTTTGAAATAACGATTAAAATATCAGAGTATACGTAACAGAAATCTGTACATGATGGGATTTGAATTAAGAACAGGGCTATCCGTACTGTTGCTCCAAATGCCTGACTCGAGTCATAAAATCATCCCCTACGGGAAGATGATAACATTCTACACGCACGCCTGTATTTTCAAAAAAAGCTGGCTGGATACACTCTTTGCACAAGGGCTCTTTTGAGATGAGGATAAAGTCATCTCCCTGAACTCGAAAAAGCGTAGCACCCGGATTATTTTTTGACAAATGCTCCGAAAAGGTCTTTAATAAAATATTGCCCGCTTCCCAATCAAATGCGTTATTGTATTGCGAAAAATTCTTCAGAAAATAGGCACATGCTTGATAACCGTTCTCTTCTGAAATGGATTGAAGAAACAAGGCGAGATACTCCTGATTATAATTATCTGTCACGGAATCATGAAAAAAGTACGCAAAACGTTCATTCTCCATGCTATTTTTTGGTAATTGCGTAATATCTTGATTAATTACTATCCTAGAGAGAGCCTTGCATGCGAAAGGGACTACCTTGGGATCAAACTGCGTACCGCTGCTGGCTTGTATCTCTAAAATTGCATCTTCAGAACGCATACGCCCCTTGTATATTCTGTTAGTTGTCATGGCATCAAAAGCATCAGCAATGATCATTATCCGCCCTAGCAGGGGAATCTCATCCCCTTTTAAGCCCTTTGGATATCCGTGACCATCATACCTCTCGTGATGAACAATGATAATTTCCGATAATTTTGCGTACATTGGTATTTTTGAGAGCAGATCATAACTGACCGTAACGTGATTTTGTATCAGAGTGTATTCTCGGGCAGAAAGTTGCCCAGGTTTGAGCAATATAGTATCCGGTGTAGTTACCTTGCCGATATCATGGAGCATTCCTGCACGAAAAATAAGTTCGCACTCTTCATCGCTAAGCTTCATCTCTTGCGCTATTGCCTTTGAATAATGGGCAACACGTTCAGAATGTCCTCCCGTATAGGTGTCTCGACTTTCCACTAAATCTACCATAGCCTTGATCGTTTGCTCATAGTTATCGGTGAGTAATTTTGTCTGTTCTTCAACCAGCTGGTATAGACTTTCATGGAAGCGTTTGTTTTCTTTGCGTATCTGTAAAGTACTTGCCACCTTGTATAAAACACTGTTCATCTGTTCGTAGCTAATCGGTTTGAGAATATAGTCTGAAATACCCAAATGGATCGAATTTAAAAAATAATCGGTTTCCGTATAGGCAGAAATAATAACGATCTCTTGCTGTGCATTAATCGCTTTTATCTGTTTTGCCATCTCAATACCGTTCATTTTGGGCATGTTAATATCGGTTAAAACGATATCAAACTCGCCTAATTTGTATTTTTCAAGACCCTCTTCACCATCAAACGCGGTCTCAACATGATTAAAAAATTTGCTCAAATATTTGACTAAAGCCTCATTTACCTCTTTATCATCTTCAACGTACAAAATGTTTAAGGATTGGCAATACTGCTTGAGAAGGAGAATATCATTCATAACTCAACCCTTATCAATAATTTTGCCAAAACCATGCTGATCTCTTTTTGAAATAATCATTTCCAGCATTGTTTGCATTTTATCAATATTAATTGGCTTCGCCATATACATATCACAGCTGTTCCTAAATATCCCATCTTCTTCAGGAGAGCCTGTCATCACCGCAACAAAGAGTTCTGTATCAATGTTTTTAAGTGCTTTAACCAATTCCCAGCCCGTCATCTTTGGCATACAGATATCGGTCAGTACAATGGCATAGGGTCCGTTTTCTGTAAACATCTTCAAGGCTTCTTCACCATTTTTGGCACCATCAACATGAGTACAAAACTTTTTCATAAAAATGATTGCCCCCTCTCGTATCAATTCTTCATCATCGACGATCAGCACACGAAAAGAGTTGACTTTTTCTTTGATTGTCTTCAAATCATACATTCCGGTCCTTTAACTTTGAGATAGTGATAGTGAAGCAAACCCCGCTATCAGTATTGGTCGCAGTAATGGTTCCATGCAAATGCTTTTCCACGATTGTTTTTGACATATACAGTCCAAGACCCGTACCTGTTTTTTTATCTTTAGTAGAAAAATAGGGATCAAAAATTCGACTTATGATAGCCGGGTCTATCCCTCCGCCGTTATCACAAATACGTATCACCACTGAATCACCTGCACTTTCTACCCTGACATGGATATACCCCTCATCAGGATTTTTCTCTTCGAGTGCTTCTTTAGCATTTTTTAAAAGATTTAAAAAAACTTGTAACAACTCACGTGAATAGGTATGTATCGCTTGCGTATCATCGTCTGCGATGGTAAGCTCAATATTATGATACTCCAAACTCTTTCCGATTATCTGCTTGGCTTCGAGCAGTATATCTTGTACTTTTACCTCATCTTTTTCTTTATTGGGGCGAAAAAAGTTTCTGAAATCATCGATTGTTTTTGAAAGGTATTCTGTCTGTTTTAAAATATCTTCTGCCTCCTGCTTGAAATGCTCAACGCTTACGTCCTCAAGAGCAATATCGGCCAGTACATTGTTAGCTCCCATCGCGATAATCGTAAGGGGTTGTCTCCACTGATGGGCAATCATCCCGATCATCTCCCCCATAGCCACATGGCGTGATTGCGCAATCACGAGCTCTTCTTGTTCCAATAACTCTTGTTCAAGCTGTTTTTGTTTCGAGATATCCGTGTGAAACCCGACCATCCTGACCGCTTTTCCTTCTTCATTAAAAAGAGTCTGTCCCCGATCTAAAATCCAAACCAAATGTCCGTCTTTATGAATCAAGCGGTGTATATTTTCATAAAACTGTCCTGGACTTTCCTGACTCAAGGCAATATCCTGCTCAACTTTTTCAAGATCATCAGGATAAACAAGCTTTTTCCACGTCTCTAAGACGTTAGGGAGTTCATCCTCCTCATATCCAAGTATCTCTTTCCAATGCGGTGAAAAATACACTTCATCCGTTTCGAGATTCCAATCCCAAAGTCCATCTCGAGTACCATTCACCGCATATTCTAAACGTTCTTTTACTTCTTTTAATGACTTTTCACTTAATCGAAGCGATTCTTCGGATTTCTTACGTTCAGTGATGTCTTCTATCATGCATAAATGACGCTCATGCCTGCCATCTTTTTCTTTAAGCGGTGCAATTGTCATATTGATCCAGACAACCGAGCCATCCGGATGGATGTAACGCTTATACATACTAAATCCAGTAATTTTTCCGGCATTCAGTCGTGCCATATTGTCGAGATCTTCTTGGATGTCATCTGGGTGGGTAATACTGAGCCAATCAACCTCAGCCATCTCTTCTTTCGTCCTGCCGACAATACTGGCAAACATTTCATTAACTTTGTAAATATGCCCGGAGTACGAGTCGATAACAGCCACTCCAAATGGGGACTGATCAAATATAGCACGAAAGCTCTCCTCACTTGAAAAGAGTGTATCAAGCATACTGTTAAATTCATGAGACAGCTGAGATAATTCGCTGACACCACCCTCATCTGCTTTTACATTCTTATTACCGTTGCGGACTTCTTTCATTGTCATAATTAAATTAAAAAGTTGGCTGGTAACACGGTTTGCTGTTAAATACGCAATCATAATGGCTATCATCAAGTATAAACCAGTAAACACTGCCCCATAGTAAATCGTATTCTCAATATTTTTTTTAATCTTGGTCTGATCAATGCGCAGATTGACTAAACCAATATGGTGCTCATTATGTTGTATCGTTCGGATAATGTCTATATAGTGTGAATTTTGAAAAATCTTAATATCATACTGTGTATGTACTTTTTCACTCTTCAGTGCTCTTTTAAGAAATAAAACACGCTCTTTATCTGCAATATACTCTCCTACTCGTTCGTGGTCAGTGTGCGCAATGATTTTACCATCCATATCAATAATAGCTATAAAAACAAAATCGCCATAAACAGAAAAACTATCCAGAACCTCTTCAAGCCCTACATAATCATTTGTCATAACCCAGACTTTAGACATCGTAGCCACAGCCAAACTGCGGTCAGACGCATGGGCTAAACTTTCCGATCGTAAAAAATCAGCATGCTTTTTAGTCTCTAGATAAATAAAAATAATAATGATAAATGAGAGTATTAATCCAAGCCCTAAAATAAGTTGCATACGAAAACTTTTAGGGATGAATTTTCGAATAATATTACTCATTATTTAGCCTCATTGGACGTATTTGATTCTCAAAATTTTTCAAAAATACTCTTACACGCTCGTAGGTTTGATCATCTGCTTTTTCATATCGGTTTAAGTCCATTGCCCCCAGTATTTTTCTACCTTCCTCATCAGTATGCAAGCTAAAAATGATTTCACCCACTTGTTTGACAACAGTATCGGGTATATCGTTTCGAACAACCAGCCCATTATTGATGAGCGATGGAGTTTCCCATTTAATCATCAGCTCCTTAGCCATTTCCGGCCTCTTTTTGACGAAGTTATGCCATGGAGGCGGCCAAGTACAAGCAACATCCGATTTTCTGAGATAGACATTCATAATGGAAGATTCCTGCGAACCGACATAACTGTTGGTAATGTCTTTGTTAATATCAAGTCCATGTTTGTAAAAATACCACTGCGGCATTATTGCAGCGGCAAGTGCTGTTGAAGATGGGTAACTAATCACTTTTCCTCTCAGATCATCAACGCTCTTAATATTGCTATCTTTTCTTACTATAATCAGTCCTCTGAAATTTTTATCATCACCCATCTTTCCAAAGATCCGATACCCATGTTCAACAGCGGTAACAGTTGCATACGGATTAGAGAGTGCAAAGTCAAAATGACCTGAAAAAAGTTTTTGATTATAAGACGCATAATTTCGAGATGCTTCAATGCGCAGTTCACTGTCCGTTAGCCGTCCATTAATGTAATCCACCATGGGCTGGTAAATATCAAAAAAACTTTTGGGATTTTCTCCCATATATATTCCAAAAATATAAATAGTTTTTTTTGCAATAGGGGGAGATTCAGAGTATTTGGGTGCATACCCATTTTGAGGCTCAGTGTTTTGACATCCTGAAAAGAAAAAAATTAATAATAATGCAAAAATAATGTTAATCATTATGCCCACCCGTATAATCCCAATATCATATCAGCATAAATATTACTTATTTCTGATAGTTTTCTGCTAACTTGGAAAGGGTGACTGAATGGGTGACGTTGAAAAGAATGATGGGCTCAAAAAAGCAATTTAACCTGGAAGGAGTACGGTATTTAGGAAGTTTTTAAATGGTGGTCCCAACTGGACTCGAACCAGTGACCCCTACCTTGTCGAGGTAGTGCTCTACCAACTGAGCTATGAGACCATTTAAAATAAAGAATGGGATTATACGGTTTGGGAGGTTAAAAACCTCTTAAGCCTTTTTGGCAGTGTAATTGAGAATCAAGAGCCATAATACGGCGATGTCGATCATCACATCTGCAAAATTAAACACAGCGAAATTAAACCCGTAATGCCAATAAACATAGTCCACAACCCCACCGTGAATAAAGCGATCAGCGACATTAGACAACCCTGCTCCGACCATAATCCCTACGGGAATGAGATAGCGATTTTCTTTTAGCCATAGGGTATAACCTACTACGCCTGCTAACAATACGAGTTGCAGCCATTTAAGTGAATCTGCCAAAAAGGCGAACATGGAAAAAGCCACACCTTTGTTAAAGACCAAAATCAAATCGATATAATTGCTGTAGTAGCGCCATCCCTCTACAAAAATATTTTTAATCGCGTGGTCGACACTAAAAACCACCGACATTACTGCCAATAATATGGCTAGGGATTTAAGCATTCAATGCCTTTTCAAAAAACGACACTAGATGATCCATTTGCTTTTCTAACACTTTGGCATCCTTGCCTTCTAACAAAATACGCAATTTATTTTCGGTTCCTGAATAACGGATCAACTGCCGCATGTGCAACTTTTCGGTTTGCGCCAACTCGTCCGCTAGGCCCTCTATTTCACTCAGCGGTTTTTTGATTTTCACTTTGATATTGACCAATTTCTGAGGATAAAGTTCGAAGGGACGCAGAATTTTACTCGCTTTTTCTCCGGAGGTAAGAAGAAGAGCAAGAATTTGCAATGCGCTTACCAATCCATCCCCCGTTTTCGCATAATCGTGCAGGATGATATGACCGCTTTGCTCTCCACCGAAATTAATACCGTGTTCACGCATCATTTCTAATACGTATTTATCCCCCACATTGGAACGATGCAGTTTTAGTTTATTAGCGGTCATGGTATCTTCGAGTGCCTGATTACTCATAACCGTTGCGACCATTCCCTTTCCTTTTAGCTGCCCGCTACGCTGCAAGAACAATGCGAGTGCACCTAAGATTTGATCACCATCTACTTCATCACCATTTTCATCGACAACGATAAGTCTATCAGCGTCCCCGTCCAATGCCAGTCCTATATCCGCACGGTATTGCTGAACCGCTTCACAAAGGTCTTTGGTGTGCAAGGCTCCACACCCCTCATTGATATTAAAACCGTTTGGCTTATCATGCAAAACGATGACTTCTGCCCCAAGTTCTTCGAGGACTGTTGGACCTACTTTATAGCCTGCACCATTTGCCGTATCCAAAACAATCCGCAACCCTTGCAATGACAATACGGTACCAAAAGAATTTTTGAGCTGAACGATATAGCGTCCAATAACGTCATCTATGCGCTTCGCTGCCCCGATATTTTTACCGGTTACATAACCGTGATCCAGTTTTTCTTTATTATGAACAATCGCTTCAATCTTCGCTTCTACCTCTTCGGAAAGCTTATTTCCGTGCGAATCAAAGAACTTAATACCATTATCTTCATAGGAATTATGACTGGCTGAAATCATAATACCGGCATCACATCGCATATTTACCGTCAAAAATGCGATAGCAGGGGTAGGCATAGGACCGATTTGTATAACGTCATATCCTACCGCCGTCAATCCACTCACGATGGCATTCTCAATCATATAACCGCTTTTACGGGTATCTTTACCTACTAAAATCTTTTTTGTGCGGGCATGATCTCTAAAATAAATTCCTGCAGCCATCGCAACTTTCAAAGCAAGCTCTGCTGTTAAAAACGATCCGGCTTCTCCACGTACGCCATCTGTTCCAAAAAGTTTCATAATTAACCCCTAATATCTATCATTAATATCGCTTAACTTAATTTTAATTATCTTTAAGGTAACATTCTACCCTAAAAAAAATTCGACAAGGATAAATGCCATGGCAAACCATAAGTCAGCATTGAAACGTATCCGTCAAACTGAAAAGCGCACAGAGCGTAACCGGTTTTATCGTACACGTATTAAAAATATCGTAAAAGCAGTCCGTGCCGCAGTTGATGCAGGTAACAAAGAAGAAGCACAAGCAGCACTCGTTATTGCAAACGCAAACCTTCACAAGTATGTTAGCAAAGGCGTCTTGAAAAAAGAGTCTGCTGGTCGTAAAGTTAGCCGTCTTCACTTAGCTGTTAACGCTCTACAAGCTTAATAATACAATTCACACGAAAGGGAATCCGTTCCTTTTGAGTGACCCCTTTTCTCACAACGCCTTTCTTTAGGAATTACCGCAATGTTATCTGATAAATTAACCCCTTTTATTAATCGCTACAATGAGCTCACAGAACTGTTAAGTTCACCGGACATCGGTAACGATATCAAGCGCATGACGGATCTCTCAAAAGAGCAATCCTCTCTTCAACCAATTTTTGCAAAAGCAACCGAATATAAGAAGCTTTTAGAAGACATTGAAGAAAACAAATCACTCGCATTTGATGCGGAACTGGGCGAACTTGCCAAAGAAGAGCTCAAAATGCTAGAACCGCAGGTTTCTGTGCTTGAAGAAGAGATTAAAAAACTTCTTATTCCAACAGACCCTAACGATAAACGTAATATATTTATTGAATTACGCGCAGGAACGGGTGGAGATGAAGCGGCAATTTTTGTCGGTGATTTGTTTAATGCTTATGTCCGCTATGCGGATGTGCGAGGATGGAAAATCGAGCTTATGAGCAGCAGTCCCTCAGATGCGGGCGGCTTTAAAGAGGTTATCGCCCTTATCAAAGGGGATCAAGTTTACTCAAGACTCAAGCACGAAGCGGGAGTTCACCGCGTTCAGCGTGTTCCTGCCACAGAATCGCAAGGAAGGGTCCATACCTCTGCGATTACCGTTGCCGTTATGCCTGAAGTTGATGATGTCGAAGTGATTATCAATGAAAATGATCTCAAAATTGACGTTATGCGTTCATCGGGTTGTGGCGGACAAAGTGTCAATACTACCGACTCCGCGGTGCGTATCACTCACCTTCCTACGGGCATCGTCGTCAACAACCAAGATCAGAAATCACAGCACAAAAATAAAGATAAAGCGATGCAAATTCTCAAAGCACGTATCTATGATTTGCAAATGCATGAAGCAAAAGAAAAAGAGATGAATGAGCGTAAAGATCAAGTGGGATCGGGTGACCGTTCAGGTCGTATTCGTACCTACAACTATCCTCAAAATCGTATCTCCGATCACCGCATTACGCTGACTCTTTACCGACTTGAAGAGATCATGCAAGGCGGATTAATGGACGATATTATTGACCCTCTTATCGCAGATATGCAATCCAAATTAATGGAACGCAACGGGTTATAATATACCCGTTGTTCGTTCTATTCTCTCCAATACGTCTCAAAAACCCCTTTGACCTCTCCCTTGAATGTAATCGTCCCATTTTCAAGTCCCAAATAAAGTGTTTCACCACTTTTTGGATAAACACGCGCATTGTCCGCAACTGAATCTTCAATCGAAGCACGATAGAAACACGCTGCCATTCCCGTGCCGCAGGCCAATGTTTCATCTTCAACTCCACGCTCATAAGTGCGCACCTTAATCGCCCCGTTGCTCTGAACATGCGCAATATTGACATTTGCATTGTATTTATGGCGTAGCGTGCGTGCCATGTCAATATCAAAATTTTCCATATCCGCATCAAAAGTAACGAGATGAGGAACACCCGTGTCAATAAGCCACCACTTCATCTCATGTTCAACAATTTCATCGTTTATAACCAAGGGAGGTGTTAAATCACTTTGAACCATGTCGCCATCAACGTTTGCCTTAATCACTCCGGCCCCCGTTAAGAACTCCATGCTTGCCTGAGCCAACCCAAAACGATAGGCATAGTGAGCACAGGCGCGGCTTCCATTTCCGCACATCGATGCGGTAGAGCCATCAGCATTGTAAAATTCCCATTCAAAATCATGTTCTTCATGGGGTAGTAATACGATCAATCCGTCTGCCCCAATTCCGTTTTGACGGTCGCAAAGAGCCCTTGCAAGTCCTGATCGGTCTGCGCCATTGAGACTGTGAAAAAGTACAAAATCATTACCGCTCGCGCAGTATTTGGCGATTTGGAGCATGCCAAAATCCTTATATGGAAAGTTAATTGCTGATATTATAGCTTAGGGGCGGGATAGAGTGCTTTAATTGTTTCCACAAATTGTTCGCATTCTTTTTGTAAATGTTTGAGATTCAAAGAGTTGTCGATCGCCCACGTAGCACGAGAACGTTTTTCGTCAATGTCCATCTGACTTTCAATACGCCGAAGGGATTCTTCCCGCGAAAAACCGTTACGTTTCATAAAACGCTCCAATTGTATCTCTTTGGGCGTGTAAACCACAACAGAATTTTCAATAGGATAGGAAGCCGTTTCAAAAAACAGGGGGATATCTATGAGATAAGGGTACTCGAAGCGATCTTGTTTTTCACTCTCTTCTTCAATAGCCGCACGAATTTTCGGATGCAAAAAACCTTCAAGCTCTTTTTTTGCTTCGAGGTTGGCAAAGATCATCTTCCCAAGTTCAGAACGGATAACTTTTCCACCGCTCACAAACTCAGAACCAAAATGTTCCGCCACCCATGCCGCATTTTCATCCAAAATACGATGAGAAATTGCATCGGCATCAATAATACGTAATCCATTTAATCCCATCAAGGAGGCAACGGTACTTTTTCCTGTTGCAATCCCCCCTGTTAATGCAATAGCATACTTATACGCCATTAGTTACGAGCAAGTCCAAGGTAGTTCTTACGGATATACTGAGGCATCGCAAACGCAGCCGGATGAACATCGCAGTTGTAATACTGATGCCCCTCAAGTAAATCGGTGCGCTGCAAAATAATATCCGCCGTCGGGTGATACCCCTTTGAACTCAACAACAAAGTCGAACCGTCTTCCAATCGATACGGCATAACAATTTTGAAATAATTACCCAATGCTTCCATCAAAGGCTTGTTAGCACTGACATCATCCAGTGATGGGTGTTTCATAACTACTAATCCGTCGTCTTTTAGTATTCGGCTAATATGTGCAATAACGGCACCGTCGGTAGTCAGAGCATCGACCATAACAACATCTGCGCTCTTCTCGTCTACGTTGCGAAATACCTCAAGAAGATCACTGCCCCCAACATTCGTTACAGTTGATTCTCGATAACGAGCAAGTTCTGCGTTCAAAAGATCACTCTTGTCGCTTGCGACCAATACTGCTTTAGGCTCTTTATGAGTACACATGGACACATGGACCATCATTTCAGGGTAAACAAACGTTTTCATGGCAAAAATCTCTTCTATGTGTAATTTATTAGCGATTGTAACACGCAGAGATTAAACCTCATTGAAATATGCCAAGAAGGGTCTTAGCCTTAAGTATACGCTCAATTAGTGCACACTATAATTGCGAAGAATAAATATTATATATATAAGGAATAAAATATGTGCGCTGAAAAGATCCAACGTTTTCTTATGGCAATTGTTTTGACACTATCAATGGTGCTTACCGCTTATGGTTATGTACAATACGGAATGGCGCTTCAAGGCTTTGTTATTCTTATGGTTATTGTTTGGGCAATCAAAGATTTTTGTCCGTCATTGTGGGTATTTACAAAACTCTTCGGCACTTGTGCTGGGAAATAAACTTACCCTAACACACTCTTCGTTATAATTGCGTACTAATAAACGGACGAGGACCTCCATGAGCCAAATCAGCTACAAAGATGCCGGTGTCGATATCGACGCAGGTAACAGTTTTGTCGAAAATATTAAACCACTTGTCAAATCGACAGCCATCCCCGGTGTTCTTGGTGGTATTGGCTCATTTGCCGGAGCATTTGAACTTCCTACTGGGTATAGAGAACCTGTTATGCTCGCTGCCACCGATGGCGTTGGAACCAAACTAAAGCTTGCTATTGATTCGGGTATTCACACTACCGTCGGTATCGATTTGGTTGCCATGTGCGTTAATGACCTCATCTGCAACTTCGGAACCCCCTCTTTTTTCCTTGACTATTACGCAACCGGAAAACTCGATGTCAAAGCGGCAACAGCTGTTGTAAGCGGTATTGCAGAAGGGTGCCGTCAAGCTGAATGCGCACTCATCGGCGGGGAAACGGCTGAGATGCCTGGAATGTACCACAGCGATGATTATGACCTCGCAGGTTTTGCGGTAGGCGTGGCAGAAAAAAGCGAACTTGACCGTACCAGTCATGTGCATGCAGGAGATATTCTTATCGCGTTACCCAGTTCGGGACTGCACTCTAACGGTTTTTCACTTGCGCGCAAAGTTCTGTTAGAAAAAATGGGGATGAAATTTGAAGATGATTTTAACGGCAAACCGTTGATCGATACCCTTTTGACTCCGACACGTATCTATGTCAAAACGTTCAAAGCTCTCAAAGATAAAATTCAAGCATTGGGGCACATCACGGGCGGAGGTATTGTTGAAAACCTTCCTCGCGTATTGCCCGAAGGTCTTCGTGCGGTTATCACCGAGTCCTCTATTCGTGTATTGCCTATTTTTGAACTGATAGGTCAACATGTTGAGCGCTCTGAGATGTACCGCGCCTTCAACATGGGTGTGGGAATGATTCTTGTTGTCCGCCCCGATAATGTTGATCACATCCTCTCTCACAGCGATGGCTACGTTATTGGGCATCTCGAAGCGGGAACGCGCGAAGCCGTTCTCGTTTAATCCTCTCCTATGCCTTGATCTTAAGGCAATTTTTCCTTTTTCTTTCCTTTTTCGATGTATAATCTAATACATAGACCCTTAAAGGAAATGAAATGAAAGCTAAAATTCTCGCTTCGGTTGCCATCACTGCTGTAGTAATACAATTTATTCCTTATGGAAAAGACCATACGAACCCTCCTGTTGTCAGTGAGCCTCAGTGGGATTCACCACGCACCAAAGAGCTCTTTACCAATGCTTGTGCTGACTGCCATTCTCATCAGACCAAATATCCGTGGTACAGTAATATAGCACCTGTTTCATGGTTGCTTGCACGTGATGTGGAAGAGGGGCGTGAGCATTTCAATGTCTCTGCATGGGGTGCTCAGAAAAAGAATGAGGGCAAGGATGCAGCTAAAGAGGTGCGTGAGGGAGAAATGCCGCTATGGTTTTATACCCCAACACATCCAGAAGCAAAACTCAGCAAGTCACAGCAACAAGAGCTCATCAGCGGTTTGGAAAAAACATTTGGAAAAGAAGAAGCTGAGGAAGAGAAGAATTAATCTTCCTCTTTTTCCTCTTTTAGTAAATCTGCACGGGGGAAAGTAAACGTTGATTCTTTATCAATGATTATTTTCTTTTTGTCATCCAGTGCGTAAGCATGGATCGTAATTGGGATGACGGTATCTTTACGCATATCATTTACCAACATTTCATCGGTATAGAGGACGATTACTTTTTTCTTGACAACGCCTGGTCTCACTTTGAACGGTTCAGTCGGCTCTGCAATTTTAATCTTCCCCTCCATTCCCTCAGGGGCAATAACATCAAAATAGTATTCATGCTCTTCATTGAGCGTATTTTGCAATAAAATCGTATAAGCGTTATCTACCCTCGTTTTTTCATCCTCCATGTGCTTAATGCCAAAGAGACGATTCTCTTTATTAATATTGAGAAGCATATACTCTTTTTTACTTCCCATCACAATCATAATTCCTGTTGTAATCAGCAATATCACAATGTAACCGATAACTTTCGGACGCAGATAATGGGTTTTCCCTTTCATAAACAAGGTTTCTTTCTCACTCGACCATTCAACTAAGCTTGGTTTTCCCAGCTTACCCATTACTTCAGTACATGCATCAACACATTCAAGACAATTGATACATTCCAGCTGTAACCCTTTACGAATATCGATATGGGTCGGACAGACCGTCACACAGCTCTCACAAGTCGTACATTCAGCTGTTGGATTCACACTTAAAAGGCTTTTTTGCGTTGTAAAATTTTTTATGTGTTGATCGCTGTATATTTCACCGCCGCGATTTGGATTGTAAATCGCCATAATCGTATCATCATCATAAAGCACCGATTGAATACGTGAATAGGGACAAACATAGGCACAAAAATCTTCCTTCAAAAAAACAATGTCGTACACCAAAAAAGTAGCAATACCCACAATAGCCCAAATCAGTACCTGATGTTCTCCCGGATTATGCATGTATGCCAAAAAATCCTCTGGAGGGACAAAAAACCACAATAAATCGGTTGCAGCTAACAGCGCCAATACTATTGATATTAAAAGTAATGCAACACGCTTAATCTTATTTTTTGTTGTTGAATAATCAGGCTCTATCTGTTTATTTTTAATCCGTTTGCGCAGGTGAAATACTTTTGTCTCGAGAAAATCACGGTACGCTACACGAAATATTGTTTGTGGACACATCCATCCGCAAAAAAAGCGGCCCCCAAGCACGGTAATCCCAAAAATTCCGATAAAAAGAAACATCAAAACAAACGGCATCAAGTAAAGTTCTTGCATATCAAACTGCACAAACATCAAGTGTAATTTCAACTTATCAAAACTAAGCAAAAAGAGATGATTACCATCAATACGCACCCATGGAACTACTAATGTAAAAGCAGTTACAAGTACAAAAAACCAATATCTTCTAATTCGGTAAGGTATCCAGCCAGCCAGATAGGCTTTTCCTTTTAAAGCTACTTCTTCCATTACACACTCTCCTCTAGCGTTGCTTGGAGCGATGGACATTTAATGGTCCCTATAATCATCGCTTCAGCATCTTCATCACTTCGCGTCAGGGTTATGCCGCGAACCAGCTCTTTGAGAGAGCGCGATTCAACATAATCCTTTAACGAACTGCGACTCACGTCCAAATGACGCGCAATATCACTGACGTTATACCCTTGTTTCAATTCTCTAATAATCTGTTCAAGAAAAAGATCGAACTTTGAAGATGACTTTGAACCCTTAGGCCGCCCAATCTCTTTTTTATCATCATTTTGAATGGTTTGACGAAGCTGATCAATCAAACCTAGAACAACCATTGTATCACTTTGGCGATCAATTACAATCCCCTGCTTAACAAAATGAATGTCAACCCCATTTCTTAGCAAGCAGCTTAGCATTTGAACGACATCTTCAATATTGACACTTAGAGTCCATGTATCGTACACCAACAAAGTATCATTATAGAGTGACCTAAATAATTGGACGACATCCGTACGCTCAGCTATACGCATGTTTTGAAATGTTTGATCAATCATCTCTTTGTCAATAGTCAGCTTTTCACGATCACAGTATGCACCAACTATCTTGAGCTGTTCAATCACATTTTCAAAATTTTTATCAGGACGAATATAACTGACTACCATCTATAATCACTTCCTTGATTCGTTATTTCCTGCCATCATAACTCAATATGACGCATTAAGTCAATGATTTAGTTTATTTTTCCGTCACAATCGTATCACTTAAAATGACAACTTCACATTGCAAAGCAATTCCAAACATCTCTGAAATTTTCAACTGCGCCTCCATTATGAGACTCATTGCATCCTCATAGGTTCCGCCACCGTAGTTAACCAAAAAATTTGCATGCACTTCACTAAATGCCATTGCGCCGCGACGAATGCCCTTGAGACCTACGGCCTCAATAAGACGACCGGCATAATCCCCTGGAGGGTTTTTAAAACAGCTCCCTGCACTTGGGTCATTGGGCTGATTGGAACGCATCTGCGCAAACATTTCCAATCTCTCATTTGAAAACCCGCTATGCAGTTGAAATGCCGCTTCGAAAATAACATCCTTAATGGATGTTTTACGATACCCATGCTCAATCTTTTCTTTTGGAATCCACCCTTCTTGGGTACGAACAGCAATCAAATAATTAAAAATTTCGTACTCTTTGAGTCCTGCGTTCATCTTGATCATGCCACCAATGGTCCCTGGTAATTTTGAAAAATACTCAAAATGGGCTATATCGTGTTTTTTACAAAAGGAAACAACCCGTCCGCCTGGTGTTGCCGCACCGATAATCAATTGGTTGTTTTCAATACGGATAAAGTCATACTGTTTTGAGAGCATCATAAGAGGAGGCGGATTAGGAGCTACCAGCACATTGTTAGCAGATCCGACAATAGTGTAACCAAAAGGAACAATATCTTCTTCAATCAAAGCCACTTCTACAATTGGCCCTATTCGAATCGAACTAAATTTTGAAAAATCAACAATTTTTGTTTTCATAAAGACGTTGTGTTATTGCATAAACGTCGGAATCATATTAAACATCCGAATAGTAAAATCCTGCATCGTGTTCATCATCCACGGCATGGTCAAAATAATAACGATAACAATACCGATAATTTTAGGGATGAAACTCAGCGTCATTTCATTGATTTGCGTCGTTGCTTGAAAAATACTCACAGCAAGCCCCAGAAACATCCCTACCAACAGCGCAGGCAATGAAAGAACCAATGCGATCTTAAACGTTTCGATTCCCAGTCCGACCAACTCTTCTTGCATCATGTTACGAATTCCTCAATGCGGTGTATTCAAGGGGGATACAATAATCTCTCGCATCCATTTTTTGATCAAAAAATCCGTGCGCATATCCAATTTCAAAAAGTCGGTTAATCGCATCAAACTGCACTTCACTCAGTGTGATGGACTCATCGTTGGCATACAACTCTAAATATTTATCCAGAGTTGCCGCATCGATACGAACCAAAGAGCGCTCAATAAGCATTTTCGAAAGACGGTCTTTGTGCTCTCGTGCAATGCGAACGGCTTTTGTTAAAACATTTTCATAGTCGATTGCAGCGTTTAGAGGTAGAGAACGCCGTATTGCCATTCCCCCAAGAGGAAGAGGAAGTTCACCACCAGAGAGCTCACACCATACATCCCATAATTCACGTTCAACGCTCAGCGACTCATCGTATCCTAAAATGCTTTCGTGTATCAAAACACCCGCATCCACGACACCGTCTAAAACTGCCTGTTCTATTTCTAAAAAGTTCATATAGACCACTTTTGCATTCGGATAGGCGACACGAAACAGCAATGCATTGGTGGTATATTTACCACTAAGAGCTACCGTAAACTTCTTTTTGAGCACCGTCTCTTTTTTGCGGATAAGCTTGGGGCCGTATCCTTGACCAAAACTAACCGCGGTACGCAACAATGCATACTCGTTGCGTATATGGGGGTAGAGACCAAAGCTAATAGCGCTTATATCGTACGTCCCGTTGAGTGATTCGGTGTTAAGGGTTTCAATATCCAAAGCGATATTTTCAAAAATGGTATCTTTTTTGCCTACCCAGCCAAACTTGATAGCGTAATACATAAAAATGTCATCCGCATCGGGAGAGTGGGCAATCACCATTTTTTTCACTAAAATTCCTCTAGTCATGTCAAATCAATTAGATTTTAACCAAATAACGCTAAAATATCTCTATTATATGTGTATTCTTAATATTGCAATTTGTCATATTTTTTAAATATATTTCAATATGTCATATTATTGCTTAATTTTACAATTTAACCCTTTCAGGAGAGAATAGACATGATGGATGCAAACAAACTAAAGTCACTAGAATTGGCAATGAAACAAATCGATAAAACGTTCGGTAAAGGGACGTTGATGCGATTGGGCGATAAAGCAATAGAGCCTATTAAAGCAATCAGTACCGGCTCACTGGGTCTTGACCTAGCATTGGGAATCGGCGGGGTGCCTGAGGGGCGCGTCGTTGAGATCTACGGTCCTGAAAGTTCAGGAAAGACTACTTTGACCCTTCATATTATTGCTGAATGTCAAAGAAATGGAGGCATTTGTGCCTTTATCGATGCAGAGCATGCATTGGATGTTGGATACGCAAAAAATCTCGGTGTAGATGTAGAAAACCTACTCATCTCTCAACCGGATTACGGGGAGCAAGCTCTCGATATTGTAGAAACAATCGCTCG
Organism: Sulfuricurvum sp.; assembly: GCA_041661985.1. Lineage (GTDB taxonomy): Bacteria > Campylobacterota > Campylobacteria > Campylobacterales > Sulfurimonadaceae > Sulfuricurvum. Next base: position 172,846 of record JBAZTK010000003.1, read on the forward strand.
CAGCGGCGCAGTTGATTTAATTGTTATTGACTCGGTTGCGGCGCTTACGCCAAAAGTAGAGATTGAGGGCGAAATGGGTGATATGCAAGTTGGAACACAAGCGCGGCTTATGTCCAAAGCACTGCGTAAACTTACCGGTGTTTTGCATAAAATGAACTGTACGATTATCTTTATTAACCAAATTCGTATGAAAATCGGAACGATGGGTTATGGTTCACCAGAGACAACAACGGGTGGAAATGCGCTAAAATTCTACGCATCGGTTCGTATTGATATTCGCAAAATTGCAACGCTAAAACAAGGTGAAAGCCAAATCGGTAACCGTGTCAAAGCAAAAGTAATTAAAAATAAAGTAGCACCCCCTTTCCGTCAAGCAGAATTTGACATTATGTTTGGTGAGGGAATCTCGAAAGAGGGTGAGCTCGTTGACTACGGTGTAAAGCTTGATATTATTGACAAAAGCGGTGCATGGTTCAGTTTTGAAGATGTCAAATTGGGTCAAGGACGTGAAAATGTCAAACAAAAATTTAAAGACGAACCTGAGCTGGCAAAACAAATCGAAGAAAAAATCAAAGATGCTATGGGCGTGAATAACATCATGATCATGGGTGAATCAGAAATGAACGAGGTGGATGAATGATATACATTGATGAAGTAAGTGCAATTGAGGTAATGGATTCCAGAGGGAATCCAACGGTAAAAGCAACGGTTCAATTAAGTGATGGGACAAGAGAAAGCGCAATAGTTCCTAGTGGTGCCAGTACAGGTAAACGGGAAGCTTTAGAATTGCGTGATGGCGATAGCCGTTATCTCGGCAAAGGTGTTCTCAAAGCCGTTGAAAACGTTAATAGCCAAATCTCTGATGCGATCATCGGGTTGAGCCCTTATAATCAAGCGATGGTTGATGCTGTCATGAAAGAACTTGATGGAACCGAGAATTATGGCAACCTTGGCGCAAATGCCGTTTTAGGTGTTTCTATGGCACTAGCACGTGCTGCTGCTAAAAGCCTTAACATTCCTCTTTACCGCTATCTTGGTGGTGCTAACGCGATGGTCATACCTGTACCAATGCTTAACATTATCAATGGCGGATCACATGCTGATAACAGTGTAGATTTTCAAGAATATATGATAATGCCATTAGGATTTGAGGATTTTAATGAAGGTTTACGCGCTTCTGCAGAAGTGTATCACACTCTTAAAAAGATCTTGAAAGATCGCGGTGCCAATACTGCGCTGGGTGATGAAGGCGGTTTTGCACCTGATCTTAGCAGTAATGAAGAGCCGATACAAGTCATCATGGAAGCCATTACCAAAGCAGGCTACAAGCCTGGCGAACAAATTGCTATCGCACTTGATGTTGCTGCATCTGAACTGGTATGCGAGGGCGGTTACAAACTTGATTCTGAAAACAGAACCGTTACTTCAGCGCAACTTGTTGATTATTATGCTGATCTTTGTTCGAAATATCCGATTGTTTCCATTGAAGACGGCCTTAGCGAAGATGACTGGGCTGGATGGAAAATTCTTACCGACCGCTTAGGATCAAAGATCCAACTTGTCGGAGATGACCTTTTTGTTACCAATGCCAATATCTTGGCGGAGGGGATCCAAAAAGGGATCGCTAATTCTATTCTTATCAAGCCTAATCAGATCGGTTCCGTTTCCGAAACCATGCTCACGGTCAGACTTGCACAGCGCAATGGGTATAAATGTGTCATGTCTCACCGTTCAGGTGAAAGCGAAGATGCATTTATCGCTGATTTTGCAGTAGCGCTCAACTGTGGTGAAATTAAAACCGGGTCTACCGCACGTGGTGAACGTACAGCCAAATACAACCGTCTTCTAGAGATAGAAACTGAAGTAATGTACGGTGAATACCTCGGGAGTGCATTATTTAAATAATGAGTCCAGAAGAACATGAGCAGATACTGTATAACGAGCAGCATTATCAAAGTTTCAGTGAGCGCCGATTTGGCCTCTCTACCCCAAAATTTTTAATCGCATGCGGATCTATTATTGCTCTATTATTTTATCTTGGTGTTTTAATTTTTGGGAATAACTCTTTGTCGGTGTTGTTTCAATTGGAAGAATACCAATCGTATCTTGCCGATGACATTGAAAATTTAAAAACTCAAAATGCTGCACTTCAAAAACAATACTTCGAGCTTAAAGAGCTTGATACCGATACACTTCCTATCGAGAATGGAGCAAAGAAATGAATAAAGCACTCTGTATATCAATACTGCTACTAGGCACAGGACTTGCCAGAGAAAATCCGTTCTTCTCCACTTCTGAAAGTTCAAATATGCCGATTTCATCCAACAAAACTCAACATCAACCTCCATTAACGTCAATGACGTACAACTTTCCCGATCAGGCGCGTGTTTTAAAAGAAGCAACCTTTACCTTTCAAAATGTCGATGGAAGTCTTGAAACACGTAAAATTGAAATTGATCAAAGTATTGATTGGCATAATCCACTGGTTCTTTCCCAATATGGTTCGAAAAAGGCCGAATCATCCTATAGCGATTCTGGACTTATTCAATTTGTCCATTCTGGAAACTATGTTTCCCTCATAACAAAAGACCCAATTTTACGCTCGTTTACCCTCAGTGATCCCAGCAGCGTCGTTATTGATTTTTCCCATAAAACGCCTTTTAGTCATTATGAAAAAAATTTAGCGGCCGCCCCTTTCTCAAAAGTAAAAGTAACCAATCATGGGAAATTTGCCCGTGCAACGATCACGCTTGATGGAAAATACACGTGTTCAGTTTCCAAAACGGATCAAGGCGCATCAGTACTTTGTAAATAATTTGGGATTTAGAATTCTAAGAAGTGAAGGACCAAAGGGAAAGCTCCCTTTGGTTAAGAGAGAAACTGATTACGCTACAGAAGCCAATGCAGCATCGTAGTTAGGCTCTTCAGTGATTTCAGGAACGATTTCTTTGTAAGTTACGATACCTTCTGCGTTTACAGCGAAGATCGCGCGGCAAGTTACACCAGCAAGAACTGAACCACCAAGCAATACACCATAAGCGTTTGCGAAGTCTTTGTTGCGGAAATCAGAACATACTGTCAAGTTATCAATACCTTCAGCTTGGCAAAAACGACCAGCAGCAAATGGAAGATCAAGAGATACGATAGTAACAGTAACGTCTTTAAGACCAGCAGCTTTTGCATTAAAGTTACGAGTTTCAGTAGCACATACACCTGTATCCAATGAAGGAACAACGATGATAAGTTGTTTTTTACCTGTTGCGCCACCTACAGTAACGTCACCAAGACCAGCTGAATTAACAACAGTGATTGATGGAGCTTTATCACCAACATTTACTGTGTTTCCTAAAAGTTCTACGTCTGTACCTTTGAATTTTGTCGTTGCCATCTTGGGCTCCTGTGTTTATTTTTATGTCGAAATTGTACTTAAATCGGATAATTAAAGTCTGAATTATGAAAGAGATTTCTGTATTTAAGATTATTTACAGTTTACACCGTGGATTGACGATTATCTCATTGTAATTGACAAATTTTTCACGCAAAAATTCTTCAACTGCAGCACGCCCTATCATCGCGGCATTGTCTGAACAAAACTCCAAAGGAGCCAATAAAAGGAAAGCATTATGAGGCAAAAGAAGCTTTTTAATCTCACTGCGTAAATAGAGGTTGGCGCTTGCTCCTCCTACAATGGCAAAGCGCTCCGGTTTGCGTAATTTAAAATATTTTTTGAGTTTTTGGATCAAATGATCGGTGGCTGTCTTTTGAAAAGAACTTGCTATATGTGCATAATCTTCTGCACTGCTTGCTTCGACAGACAAGCGCACTTGATTTTTCAATCCTGAATAGCTAAAGGCGATAAGCGGTGATTGCCACAGTGGAACGGTATAGGCGAAACGACTGCTATCGCCCGTTGCTGCCAGCTTCTCAATCAACGGCCCTCCAGGGTAGCCTAGCCCCATCATTTTCGCTACCTTGTCAAAACTTTCACCATAACTGTCATCCATCGTTGTCGCAATGGTTTTCATATTATCGTGCGACTCTACTTCTATGACTTGCGTATGACCGCCCGAGACTAAAAGAACCGTTAAAGGGAATTGAGTCTCTTTTTCTATAAACAGCGAGTAAATATGCCCCTTGAGATGATTGATAGGCAAAATAGGAATGTTTAACGCGATACTCAGGGCCTTAGCCATCACAACGCCTTCAATGAGCGTCACTGCTAATCCCGGCTCATTTGTAACCGCAATAGCTTTCAGCTCACCAAACCAAGACACGCACTCCTCTAAAATAGCCGGGAGAGCAACGGCATGCAATCGGCTCGCGAGTTCGGGTACAACTCCCCCATATTTGGAGTGTTCCAACTCTTGCGAAATCTTTTTGTGATAAATAAGCTTTTTTGTCTCTATGTGGGTAATAGAAATTGAGCTGTCATCACAACTGCTCTCGATACTTAGAATCACCCCAACACCCACTCTTTGACCCACGGCCATTCCCCGAATCCGCTATCCGCATTAATATGTCCCGCCTTATTTAAGACTTTCATCTCAACACCTAAGGCTTTTTGCAGTTCTGATGCTTCTTCTTGCGTCATATAAGGATCATTATCCGAAGTCACCAACATAACTTCATCTGCGAATAAAGAATTTGGAGGTGTCACAGGGAAAAAACTTTTGATCGTGTCCAATTGTAAGTCCAAACGGGGAGGCGCAACCAAAAGGAGTCGTTTTACAGAAGCGATATCTCCCTCATGGCACAGATGAAACCAAAGCGTATTGCCCAACGAATGACAGATAACAACCTCAGGCTGAAACTCCTCTAAAAGGGCTTTTATTTGTTTAATCCATCGATTTTTAGTAGGAAAATGCGGATTGTCCAGAAGGGGGAACGAAACCGTTCCATAGTCTTTGACGATTTCACCTGCAAGCCATGCTTGCCAATGAGGATCATCACTTCCTCCCCATCCATGCAATAATAGGGTTTTTTGCCTCATTAAAGTGTTCTCACATACTGACGGATATCGCTGTCAATTTGAAAAACATCTTCAATACTTTTGGGTTCTTCATCAAAATGTTCAAATGCATGGATAACCCGCGTGGAAATTTCCATAAAACTAATTTTTCCTTGAATAAAAAGCTCTATGGAAGCTTCATTTGCAGCGTTTACGACAACACCACGCTTTGGATTGCGTAATAACTCCTGCCGTATTTCCCAAATAGGGTAACGCTCTGCTAGTATTTCACGAAACTCCAACGAACCTACTTCCAGTAGATTGACAGAAGGCAAAATCTTTTCCGCTGTGTGCCCCATCAACGCATAGGCGATAGGAAGCTGCATATTTGCGCGAGCTAAATGCGCCGTTGTAGAACCATCTTTATAATCTATAAGGGCATGTATGATGGATTTTGTTTCTATCACAGCATCGTACTCGCCTTCACCAAAAAGCCAACGCGCTTCAAGAAGTTCAAACATTTTGTTCATCATAGATGCGCTGTCGATCGTGATTTTCTGCCCCATTGACCAATTTGGATGGTTGAGGGCATCCTTGAGCGTTGCATCTTGAATTTTTTCAAGCGGCCAATCCCTAAAGGCACCGCCGCTTGCTGTTATAAGCATCCGTTCAATGGGACGAGGAGTGTTGTTTAAATACCAAAGGCCAAAGTGCTCGCTGTCGATAGGCTGAATTTTTGATATATCCATAAACGCGCCTGCGGCTACCAACGACTCTTTGTTTGCCAGCGCTACGCGCTTCCCGCATTCAATGGCTTTAAGCGTCGGGCGCAGACCTGCAAAACCGACAAGAGCATTAATAACAAGAGTAGAAGCAGATGAAGCAATGACGTCTAAAATAGCATTTTCGCCTTGCAAGACGCGAGGGTGCTTGACGTTGGAGACATCAACCCCATCGGCAACAATAACAATAGAAGGGTTGTGATTTTGTATTTGCTGATTAAGAAGAGCAATATTACGCCCTGCGACTAATACATCAACCTTTAGCCCAAATTGCGAAGCAATTGCCAGGGCATTAACCCCGATAGAACCCGTCGACCCCAAAAGGATCAAGCAAGACCCCGTAAAAGAACCAGCATGATAATCGATGAGAACAGGTACCCATCGATACGGTCAAGCACGCCGCCATGCCCGGGAAGAATCGAACCGCTGTCTTTGACCCCTGCTTGCCGCTTGAGATAGCTCTCAAAAAGATCCCCAAACACTGAACCTATGGCCACCATTAGGGAAATAATAATCGCTTGAGGAATATCTTCAACGATCGTAATACCCACAAAAAAGCCTGCTACCGTTGCTGTTACGACTCCCCCATAAACACCTTCGCGTGTTTTACTCGGAGAAGAAATACTAAAAGGAGTTTTTCCAATACTTTTACCTACAAAATAAGCACCCATATCAGCAGAGGCAACCACGACAACAAGCCACAAAAGGGTTCCAATCCCATATTCTTGATAAAGACTGAGGGTGAAGAGCATCCCTGCCGTGGGATAAAGGAACGGCAAAAAGTTTTTGGGAGAAATATTTTGTGTATACGCTAAAGCACCTGCAAAAATAATCCCAGCAATAATAACGAGGTCTTCTCCATAAGGGTACAAAGCCGCTGCGATCCAAAGAACCGCAGCATACGTATACAATGAATTGTTATGGATACCAAAAAGCTGGTTGGCTTCATGAAAAGCCAGAAGATATATCACACCAAGCGTTATCCAAATGAGCCAAAAGTTATTAATTAATCCGATTGCAAGCACTCCTAGTCCCAAAAAAACGGCAGTTATTATTCGAGTTTGTAATCCACTGTTCGTCGCTTGCATCGTGAGTATCCTATGTTATGTGCGTAACTATTAATCGCGAGTATAGCGTAATCACACTTTAATATCTAAGATATGAAGGGGTTTTGACTCTTCTTCCCCAGAAGATTCATTCTCATGATGTTCTGAGCGTCGCTCTTCCTCTTGGGCTTGCTCTTTGGTATGTTCGCGATCAGAATCAACTGCCTGATTCTCTTCAGTGGGACGAACTTCCAGAACTTCTTTTTCTTGCTCTTGCATGATCGCTTGCGCTGCTAATGCCTGTAGCTCAAAACGGTTCAATTGAACATTTTTATCACTTGCCACGCTCGCCATTTGCTGATTCACATAGATCGTATTGCCAATAGGACCTATTGCCATTGCACTCACCTCATTCTTAAACGTTAGCCCTTATCCACCATAATCGTCTTAGCCCCTGTGTATAAGACATTGGCACCATTTTGGACTTTTACTTCACGTCGTGGAGTATAATCGACCAAATAGCGTCCTTTTTCAAATACCGAGAAATCCACACATAATTTGGCTGCCGCTTGGAGAATTTTCTCATTAAGCTGTTGTTTGTCAGTCGTAATGATGGCGTGTGCGGACGGACGGTCTTTGAGATGAAGCCATATGTCGCGAGCTTTCGAATTTTGAAGCAGCTGGATATTGCCTTTTTCACTTTTCCCCAATGACACCTTATGTCCCTCAATCCAAAACTCAGCGACGCTGTCTGAAGGCTTAGCAGTAGGCTTTGATTTTGTTCCCACCAATTTAGGAGGAAATAACAATGCAATTTCTTCAGGTGTTTTTGCTTCGCCAATCGTCTGCGTAAACAGTTCCAGATGACGAACTTTTTCTTCCAAATTTTCCCGCTCTTGATGCAGCCCCAACCCTTTTTGTTTCGCTTTTTTTGAACGCTTAAAAAATGATTGCGCAATCGTAGCCGCATCCCGACATCCTGGGGGGACATCGAATTCAATCGGCGTACCATCGAAATTGTCAAGCTTTATGTGAGTGGCATACCCTTTTATCGAGTGTAAGTTTGCCAATACAAGATGCCCTAAATGCTGAAATTCCAATGTTTCTTTACTCAATATTTTCTCATCATCAAGCTGCGCTAAGTGCGTGCGAAATTGTTCCAAACGTTTACCGATCAAAGCTGATTTCTCACGCTTTAGTCGTTCCAAAACTCCGTTAGAATACTGAGCATACGCATCTTGTAAAAACATTCTTACATCATCAATCGGATAAGCGATTGGTGTAAATGACGGCAGAGGTGGGTTGATAAGAATTTGGCCGACACGCACCGTACGCACCGAAACGTCTGCATCAACATGACGGAGCGCTTCCAGTACTTTTTCCTCTCTGTCCAAAAGAATCGCATTGGTATGCTTGCCTGTAAATTCGAATTGAAGCATCGTGATTTCACTTTTGTACGAGCCGCTTTGACTCACAACAATACGAATAAGTTTGTCATTGTTGTGCAGGGTGATGGATTGAATCGTTGAACGCCCAAGCCGTTTTGAGAGTAATACATCAAATGGAGCTTGATACATTTTTCCACGCTCACTTGAAGGTGATAAAAAAATGGACGGATTATCACGCCTCATCTCAAAAGTAATCACGTCATTGTTATCAAAGACCAATCGGATCTGCGTATCGCTAAGCCTGTATGCATTATTGATTTGTTTAAAACGTTGTAAGTACTGAACAATTTGTTCTAACTGTGAAAATTTCATGGGATTTTGTTTTTATCCTTATTTCAGAAGCGCTTTATGAAAATGGCACTACAATAGTGCATAACACTATCGACTTAGTCGGTAAATTTACCCAAAAAGGCGGGCCGATCTCTTATGGCTATGTTCACTACCATTAAATCCAAATTTATTTTCAATCTTGTTGCTGCCGTGGGCGCTGTATTAGTGAGTGTCATTGTAGCATACTTCATTTCTACAAGCTCCATCCACGAGATCATGACTAATGACTTGGTCAGCGTTGCAGATGCATTGGAAAAGAACGTCAATTACATCTCAAAAATGAAGCCAGACGCATACAAAGATGCTGATTTTAAAGACGGAATCAAAAGCATCAAAATCGGCGCCAGCGGATATGTCTATTTTATCGATGCCAAAGGTGTTATGATAATTCATTCAAAAAACGAGGGTAAAAACGAAGCGGGACATGACTACATCGACCATATCCGAAGCGACAAAGCCGGAGGGATTTATGAGTATATCTCGGCTACTACAGGGCAAGATAAAATTGCTGCATACCGCTATATCCCGGCATGGGACATGTGGGTTATCCCAGGAATTAATAAAGCTGATTATTTTGATGCTCTTAAAGCCAGCTTTTTCAAATGGTTCCTCGTTTTGGGCAGCCTATTGACAGCGATTCTTGTTGCTATCAATTACTTCACCGGGAAAAGCATACTTCGTCCAATCGAAGAGCTTGATCATGTTTCCGCTGATCTTGCTCACGGCAATGGGGACTTAACCAAACGCCTTCCTATCTTAAGTAAAGAAGATGAAATCGGGATTGCAAGCGGTTATGTCAATACCTTTATTGAAAAAATTCAATCTACAATTAATGACACGAAAGAGATCACCTATTCTGCGGTCCAATCAACAGCAAGCTTAAATTCGGCTGCATCCAATTTGTCTCAACAATCTGAAAAAGCGAATGTTCTTGCACACAATACCAATGAAACAGCTTCCCAAATCGGTCACTCTCTCAATCAAAGTGTCGCCATGGCTCGTGACACTTTAGAGAATACACAAAGCAGCGCAAAGGAACTCGAGACTGTTCGCAGTATTGCGCATATTATCACCAATGAAATTCATAATGCCACTCAAATGAGTAATGATCTGGGTGAGCGTTTCGCACAGCTATCAAGCGAAGCATCAAGTGTTAGCGGCGTTCTTAGCATCATCTCCGATATTGCTGATCAGACCAATCTTCTCGCACTTAATGCTGCGATCGAAGCTGCTCGAGCAGGTGAACATGGACGCGGATTCGCAGTTGTTGCGGACGAAGTTCGAAAATTGGCTGAACGAACGCAAAAAAGTCTGACCGAAATCAACTCAATCATTTCTGTCGTCATCCAATCAATCTCAGACTCATCTGATATGATGAATGCAAACAGTGAAAATATTGAGAGACTCGGTGAACGTTCTCAAGAGATTGATGCTAAAATAGATTCGACTACTACTGCACTCAATACAAATGTAGATACGAGCCGAAGAAGTGTTGAGACTTCAGAAAATATGGCACTCAAGATTAAAGAAATTATTTCTAAAGTCTCTGAGATGTCTAATCTCTCTGAAAGCAATCAAGAAGACATCAAAAAGATCACTAAGATCGCAGGTGAGCTCTACACCTCTGCCAGCAGCCTCAACGCGAATCTCAACCAGTTTAAATCGTAAATTTCCTGCTATAATTCGCCAAAATTTTAAAAAGGCGGATGATGCAAGCACCTAAAGGGTTTGGTAAAACTTACTTTTCTCTTGCCGCTATTCAGGCATATGCTTCTGCTGTCCGTATGCTCCAAAACTTCACCCGTATCGAGTGGATTTGTCCGACTCATCCTATTCACACCTACTCTACCATCTCCCCTCCAAAGAGTGTCCTTAACTCATCCATTATTACTCTTATTCAAGGACACTCATGTTTAAATACACCTGCTCACTGTCGCTATCCGCGACACTTGTTGCCTCATTAGGGGCCCAAACACTCACCATTGACCCTATTGTGGTTAGTGCTACGAAGACGAAACAATCTTTAAGCACCATCACTTCCAATGCCAACATCATCACCACTGCAGAAATAGAAGAAAAACATGTTACTACTGTCGCCGATGCGCTAAATTTAGTTTCAGGAATTAGTACGGTCAGTAATGGTGGACTTGGAAAGTCCACCTCTGTATTTATACGAGGATTTGATACAAGCAGAGTGCTTGTCCTCATCGATGGTATCCGCTATAACGATCCGGCGAATAGCATCTCTGGGGCTGCTTTTGAACATTTAATGGTTAATGATATCCAGCAGATCGAGCTCATCAAGGGAGCCCAAAGTGGTATCTGGGGAAATGATGCAAGTGCAGGGGTCATCAACATCATTACAAAAACTGCTCAAAAAGGACTTCATGGTTCAGCAACTGGTGAAGTTGGAAGTTTTAATACCAAAAAATATGGTGCTACTGCTTCCTATGCAACCAATACTTATTATTTTAAAGTTCATTCCAATATTGTCGAGACAGATGGCTTTACGGCCGTAGCACCCATAGGCATAGATATCAACACACTTGAAGATGATGGATATAAAAATGCGACTACATCTTTAAAATTTGGCTTTAAAATCAATGAAACTAATAAAATTGACATATCACATACTAACATCGATGCTCAAAACGAAGGAGATCCAAGCAACACGCCCAATGGTATTTATAATAGTGTCGTACATGATGAACTTTCTTCGATTAACTTCAATCATATGGACAGCTTTAATGAAGTCAATATCTATGCCAAATCATCTACATTTGAAAGGGACTACCCACAAGATACATCAACAAAAGAATATGACGGTATTACCAAAGAATATGGACTTACTTCCCGTATTCCATACAATAATCAAAAAGATTTTGTCATAATTGGTGCTGACTACAAAAGCTTTGAACACCTAAATACTTTGAATAAAAAATATACAGACAAGGGATTGTCGATTACCAACAATAATCTCATCAACGACAAAACAATCATTACAGAATCACTCAGAATCGATGACTATGATGCATTTAATGATAAAACAACCGGAAAAATAGGAATCAAACATAATTTTAATAAAGAGCTATATCTCTCTAGCAACTATGGGACTGGCTATAATGTCCCTTCTGCATTTCAACTTTTCACCCCAACCTATGGAAACAGTAATTTAACGCCTGAATCCACTAGAAGCTATGATATCTCTTTGGGATACAAATCTGTAGCACTCACTTATTTTTACAATACTACGGATAATATGATTGCTTGGGACAGCACAAATGTAAAGTATAACAATCTCATCGGGATATCAACCTTCAAAGGGATAGAAGTAGAATATAAAAATCAAATGCTTGCCGATACTTTACTATCTGTAAACTACACGCAACTAAGCGCGAAAGATAAAGATGGGTTTGAATTGGAACGTCGCGCAAAAGAAAATCTCAAAGTTGGGATCGATTATTACGGTATTAAGAAGTTTCATTTCGGAGTATTTGGAGAGTATGTTGGCAAAAGAGTTCAGTATACGTATGGAACACATACTGTTTCTGCACAAACAGGAGGTTATAACATTGCCAATGCTGTCGTAAATTACGATCTTACCAACTCGGTCCAGCTTTATGGTAAAATCGATAACATAACAGATAAATACTATCAAACTGTAAATGGGTATGCGACATCACCACGTGCATGTTATATAGGATTGAAAGCGTCATTTTAATGAAAGCACTTAGTGTACTCTTACTTTTATGGATAAGTATCTTTGCAAACGATATTGAAGTAACCATCCTTTATGGAAACGGTAGCCCTGACAAAGTAATTCAGACAACCTATACACCTGGGATGAGCGCCCTTGAGGTACTAAAAAAAGTGAGTGCCGTTCAAACCAGCAAAACCGGAAAATTTCTCTTTGTCCGTTCGATTGACGGGGTAAATTCTCAGGTTGGGAAATTCGGGTGGTTTTATATAATCGATGATCACTCTGTTCCTACTACTGCCGAAAATTTCATCCTAAAGGATGCCAAAAGTATGATGTGGGTTTACAAGGTTGAGGCATGTTACTAAAACTTTTTCTCCTCCTGTATGTGAGCAGTACCCTTTTTGCAGCTGAGAGGATCATCGCCCTCTCCCCCTCTATCAATGAAACCCTTTTCGCCCTTGGCGCAGGGGATGACGTCATCGCCAATACGGAGTATTGTAACTACCCCCCTGAATCCAAAAACAGACCCAAAGTAGGGGGTTATTTTTCCCCCTCTTTGGAGAAAATACTCTCCCTCAATCCCACGATGGTGATTATGCAAGAGAACAGTGCCCATCTTGCCCCTAAGCTTGAACAGCTTAGGATTAAAACCATGGTGATCAAAATCGACTCCTATCCCTCTATCCGGCAATCCATCCATACCATTGCACGATACGTTCATAAAGAGCAAGAGGGGAATCGCATCATGAGCGAACTCGATCAAAAGCTCCATTCCCTCAAAGGGATCGTGAAGAATCAAAAGATTTTGATGGTGTTCGGCCACAATACTGATCTCTCCAAGCCGCTGTATGTTTCGGGACAGAACCTCTATTTTGATGACATCATCCGTGCCAGCGGGAACCGTAATGCCGTGCAAAGTAACCGTAAGGGGCAACCGGTTTTAAATCTCGAAAACATTATCGCGATTAACCCTGATATCATTATTCTCCTCGCCCCCAACACTCACGAACGAGGGCTTTCTAAAGAGATACTGATCAGACCCTGGCTGAGCTTCCCCATCAATGCGGTTAAAAACAAAAAGATTTACGTCGAAGACAAAGAGTACTCAAGCAATCCAAGCCAGCGGCTGGGGTTATTTTTAACCGATATGAGAGGATTTTTACACGATGCTGCACGTCGATAATCTCTCTCATCACATTCTAAAGCACGTGAGTTTTACTCTAAAGCGCGGTCAAAACCTAACCATTCTTGGAAATAATGGAAGCGGGAAAACGACCCTTGCCAAAGCGATCTGCCATCTCATCCACAGCGAAAGTGTGATAATTGAGGGTAAAAAAGTCGTCCATCTCACTGCACGGGAACGCTCTGAGTACCTTAATTTCATCCCCAGCAAACTTAGTATTTACGATGAGTATCTCACCGTATTGGATTATCTAAAACTCAATCTCTTAAAAGAGGAACAAGCCGATCATTTAAATGAGGTTTTGACGCAGCTTGGCATAACGCATCTAACACATAGCCGATGTCATAAGCTCAGCAGCGGAGAGTCGGCTCTGCTACTCATCGGCGGTGCAATGATCCATCAAGCTCTTTATACCATTCTCGACGAACCCACCGCCAATCTCGATCAAGCCAAAAAAATCAACGTCTATCAATTGCTCAAAAATAGCCCCCATTTCCAAAACAAGATCATCATTACCCATGATCTCAATCTGGCTTACAAACTGGGGTATAACATTCTGTTTTTAAAAGAGGGTGAAGTCCATTATTACGGAGAATGCAACCCGTTTTTTGAGCCGAACCATCTCAAGAGCTGTTTTGGAAACTCAGTCAAAAACAGTGACGGCAATTTTGTGGTAAACTACGATGAAACGCTTTAACTTTCTCCTCGCGATTGCGATTCTCGCCCTTGCCCCCTTTTTAGGACAAATCGATCTCAATCTCCTTGACATATTGGATACATCCTCTTCGTCTCACATGCTATTTTGGGAACTTCGCGCTCCACGGGTATTGATCGCATTTTTTAGCGGTGCCATATTGAGCCTTGCGGGGCTTGTATTTCAAATCCTCTTTCGCAACCCCCTCACCACCCCTTTTACCCTCGGAGTTGCCAGCGGTGCGACATTGGGAACGGCAATCGCCATTGTCTTTTTCTCCGAAATCGTATTTTGGCAATACACTTTTAGCTTTATTGGAGCACTCCTAACGGTTTTTGTTTTGTTTTTAATCTCCCGATCGCTTAAAACAACCCAAACCAATTCGTTATTGCTGGTCGGAGTCGCGCTCTCTTTTTTCTACTCGGCGGCGCTTATGGTTCTCTTTTTTCTCAGCGATTTTTCTCAAAGCTACTCCATCGTCCGCTTTACGATGGGGAGTTTGAACATTATCGGCTTTGATGTCGTCTATCCGATCGTCGCAGCTTCCCTCTTACTGCTGACAACCATCCATTTTTATCGCAAGGAGCTAAAGCTTCTCCTCGCCTCACTCGACTTTGCTTTCCTCAAAGGGATCGAAGTGAGCAAAATCACGATGATACTATTGCTCTTAACCTCACTCGCTATTGCCGTATGTGTCAGCGTCGTAGGGCCGATCGGATTTGTGGGATTGATCGTTCCTCATATCATCAAAACACTTTATCAAAAAAGCAGCGACCAACTCATCCTTCCGACCTTTTTCTACGGCGGAACCTTCTTGGTCTTTTGTGATCTCGTTTCTCGAAATCTCGGGGCTTCATCGGATATCCCCATCGGCGTTATCACCTCGTTTCTGGGCGGACCTTTTTTCATCTATCTGATCTTGCATCGAAATCGGGGACACTGATGGGGGTCAAAACAACAATCACCCTAAGGGAGGTCTGTGATCAAATCGCTTGTACCGTGCTGATTCCAACAGAGCATGGGGTCAGTGACAGCGTTTATATTACCGATCAAGGGGTATTGAAACTGTTTGAATCTGCCTCGAGCGACGCTATCTCTCAAGAGAGAGATTTGCTACACAGACTCACCCATCTCACAGTTGCACAACAAAGCAGTGATGTTTTTATCCTTCACGATAAACCGTGCGTGCTCTATGAAAAGCTCAAGGGAAAAAGTCTCGAAAAAGCCGACAATCATCACATTATCCAGATTGCCGAATTTATGCGCGAATTTCATAAATGCACGGCCGGACTTGCCTCCACCAATACCTCTTTGTTTGAAGCCTCGCGCCTCCAAGGACTTATCCATCAGACGCAGTATCTCCCCTTTCAACAGATTTTTGATTCTATTTCAATCCAACTTTCAAACGATGGGGTAATACACGGGGATCTGTTTTTGGACAATGCCCTCTTTGAAAATGGGCAGCTGCGCGGTGTTTTTGATTTTATCGAAGCGTGCGAAGGGGATTTTTTGTTTGATCTTGCCGTCGTTGCAATCTCATGGTGCTTGGATGGGGAAAACGATCATTCCAAAGTCGAGCTCTTGCTCACCCGCTATAACACTTCATTGAGCTTTGAGGGTTTTATCCCTTATATGAGATATGCCCTCCTCTATTATGCAACCACACGCTATCTCAACCATCGCGATTACCAAAGCCTTCTTGCGAAGATCACCCTCTTGGATACGCTCCACAAAGGAAACCTATGAATTTCACCCTCCAAGATGCCCATTTTCTTCAAACAATCCTCTCCGCACGACGCGACGTCAGAGGAAACCGCTACATTCATAAAGCGATTGCCCCCGACGTGTTGGAAGCGATTTTTCATGCCGCCAACTCTGCCCCCTCTGTCGGGTTCTCTCAGCCTTGGGAATTTATGGTTATCGACGATCTAAAGCTCCGTGAAAAAGTATATGGTGAGTTTGAAAAGGAAAACGGCAAAGCCAAAAAAATCTTTCGTTCCAACGCCCTCTATCCTACTTTGAAACTCGAGGGGATCAAAGAGTCGGCCTATAACATCGCGGTGTTATACAAAAAGCCTGCCAAAGCGATTTTAGGGCAAACTTCCCAAAAGAAAATGGGAGAATACAGCGTCGTCTGTGCCATCCAAAATTTATGGCTGATGGCGCGCGCCTATAACATCGGTGTAGGATGGGTAAGTATCCTCAAACCGAAAAAAATTAAAAAGATTTTGGATATCTCCTCGGAGTATAAACTCATCGCCTATCTAACGATCGGTTACGTCAATGAATTTTTAGACGAACCCGAACTTCAGACACTAAACTGGGAAACAAAAAAAGAGCTCACGGATGTAATTTCAACAAGGAAAAGAAAATGACCATTAAAACAATTTTAGGCAGCAGTGATTTCGCTGAACATTTACGCGGTAAAAAGGGGGCATTTTTTCTAAGCCTCAGCAATACCGATACAGCTAAAATAGAGGGAATCACCCAAGCTGGGATTCCAGGAATGATCCATTTGACCCCAACATTGGACGCGGAGTTTTTATGCGCAGGAGAGGTGCGAAGCCTGGAAAATATCGCTACAACCCCCAAAGGGGTCCCCACCCCAGGCCTCATCACCCGCGCCGTTCATCTGCTCCACCCGTTTGGCACCCTCTCCCTGCTTGACCTTGGATTGGAGGTCAAACCCAAAATAGACTACTTTTCCCTCTATGATTTTGGGATTACCCCCAGCGGTTCGATCGAGAAGGGTGCAAACATTGACGCTATGGAGTTGTTCGACAAAGGGGTGGAGTTCGCAGAAGAGTATTTTTGCCACAATGACTATATTATTTTGGGAGAATCCGTACCCAGCGGGACGACCACCGCCCTCGCAACCGCTTTGGCTTTGGGATACGATGCTCACGATAAATTCAGTAGTAGCTTTAAAAATGCCCCAAGCGATATGAAAGGAACCGTTGTTCAAGCGGCCCTCTCTCTATGCAACGCAAGTGACACCCTGTTTGAAAAGCTCTCACGCGTAAGCGATAACATGCTTATTTTCAATGCGGGGTTTGTCCTGGGGCTCCAAAAAAGGAAGATCAAAACGGTTTTGGCAGGAGGAACACAGATGGCGGCTCTCCTGTTAATCATCAACTCGATAGTACAGCTAAGGGGTGAATCCATCAGGAGTGAAAATTTAGCGCTGTGCACCACTAAGTGGGTCTATGAAGATCCAAATTCAGACATCAAGGGGTTGCTGGGGATGCTCGATTTCCCCATCCATGCCTACTACGTCGATTTTGATTTTTCACTCAGTGACCATCCCGCCCTCAAACTCTACGACGAAGGGGAAGCCAAAGAGGGGGTCGGTGCCGGAGGAGCACTCATGTATGCCTGTCTCAATGGAGTTACCAAAGAGCAAATCACCCGCAAAGTAGAGAGCTTTTTGCAATGAAAATACTCTACTTCGGAGGGCAGAAATCGGGTAAAAGCCGCTTGGCGGAGGCCAAAGCTCTGGAAATTTCGCCCAAAAAACCCTATTACCTCGCCACCTACGACCATAGTTTCGGCGACAGTGAGATGGGCGAGCGAATCGACAAACATCGCCTCAGACGAGGCGAAAACTTTATCACCCTCGAAGAGACGCATACCCTCTGTGACGTTATTCACTCCGGGCATACCTATCTGATCGATTGCGTCTCCATGTGGCTTCTCAACCGACTGGGTGAGTGCGAAGAGGTATTGATCGCCGAAATCGAAACCCTTGATTCTATCAATGCCAACATCGTGTTTGTCCTCAACGATGTCGGATTGGGAGTGATACCTAACGACCCCATCAGCCGCCGCTATGTTGATCTCAGCGGCATCATCGGCCAAAAACTGGCCGCACTCTGCGATGAAGTCTATGAAGTGAAATTGGGCATGGAGATACGCCTCAAATGAACGTTTACGAGCACGGCGGAGATGTACACGCGTTTGCCGCTCACTGCCAATGCAATCCCAGTGAAGTGGTCGATCTCTCCAGCAATATCAACTTTATGACCCCATCTATTGATTTTAGCACCGTCACCCTCAACAGCTATCCGAATTATGAAGAACTAACACAAACGTTAGCCGATTATTACAAGGTGAGCACTGACGAAATGGAGCTTTTTAACGGGGGGTCTTCGGCGATTTTCTCCCTCATGCGCTTTTTGGATCATCCCATTTGCACGATCTATTCACCCGCCTATGCGGAGTACAAAAAAGCGGCCACCCTCCATGGAAAAAAGATCATCCTTATCAACCGTTTTGAGAGTATAAACACAGAGGTAGCCGAAGGTTCACTCGTTATTTTCGTCAACCCCTCCACCCCAGACGGACACTACTATGATCTAGATGCGCTGATGAAACAGTGGATTGCAAAAAGTTGCACAATCCTCATCGACGAATCGTTTTTGGAATTTTGCGGCGGAGAATCGGTCAGCCGATACCTAAAAACCTACGACAAACTTTATGTTTTAAAGTCCCAGACCAAGTTTTACGGATGCGCAGGGGTGAGGGTCGGAATCGTCCTCTCCTCGCGTGAGAATATCCGCGCACTCAAAGAAAAAGAGCCTCTGTGGAAAATCTCGGCACTCGACAGTCATTTTCTCATCAGTGCCATCAAAGACGAGCCATTTCGCGAGCTTGCACGTCAACGCAATCGTGAAGCCAAAGAGTATCTAAAAACCCTCCTCGGAAACTCTCCCCTTTTTGATGAAGTATTCGCCAGCGATGCGAATTTTTTCTTCGTTCGGCTCGCTTCGATGAGGACAACGGAGTTTCAAGAGAAGCTCATTCCGCATAAGATTATGGTGCGCAATTGCTCCAATTTTGATTTTTTGGATGACCGCACTGTCCGTATCGCGGTGAAAAGTATTCCTGATTTGAAACGATTTGAGGAGACGCTGTGTTCTTTAGTATCACATTAATCGCCTACATCACCGACCGTATTTTTGGTGAGTTTAAATTCATCCGCCACCCTGTTGTACTCATGGGGGATTTCATCACCGCTTTTCAAAAGAGGTTTTATACCCCAACAATAAAACGCGGATTTTGGCTCGTGTTTTGGTTGTTAGCCGCCGTGTTAGCCCTCGTCTATCCGATTACCCTGATCCACAATCCGTGGATATTGGGCGTTATCGCCTCCACAGGAATCGCAGGTAGAATGCTTTATGATAGCGTTAGCAATGTTTTAACCGATCCCTCATCGATTCGCTATCTCGTCAGCCGCGATACCGAAAATCTGAGTCCTAGCGAGATCAACAAAGCCGCCATCGAGACCTACGCAGAAAATCTCAGCGACGGGGTGATCGCACCGCTGTTTTATCTGCTGTTATTCGGGTTAGTCGGATTGTTTCTCTATAAAGCGGTCAATACTCTCGATTCGATGGTAGGATACCGTAACGAAAAATACGAAAAGTTCGGCAAAGTGAGTGCGCGGCTGGACGATATCGCGAACTATATCCCCTCGCGCATTACGGCAGTCATTATTTTGGCTCTCTTCGGTAGACTCGGGAAGCTCAGACAGACATGGCGCTATGGGGCGTTGCATGAAAGTCCCAACGCGGGATACCCGATTTCGGCGATGGCTTTGTCGCTGAATTTCTCACTGGGCGGAGCAACGTCGTATTTCGGTAAAATAAAAGATAAGCCTTATTTCGGAGAGGGAAAAAAAGAGATCACCTCATCGGATGTCCGCAACGCGCTACAATTGCAATGGCGGCTGGACACTCTCGTTATAATTTTGTTAACCCTAGGAATCATCGTATGAAATCGATCTCTATTTTTGGCACCTCATCGGATGCCGGCAAATCGACCCTCACTTTTGTCATTGCCAAACTCATCCAAGAAAGAGGACACAGCGTGGGCGTATTCAAAGCCCAAAATGTTTCGAATAATTCTCGCATCACGGATGACGGAGCCGAAATCGCCATTGCTCAACATTTTCAAGCGGAAGTGTTGGGAATCCCGACGAGCTATCATCTTAATCCCGTATTGCTCAAATCGGGCTCGGGAAACAGTACTTCGCTGATCCTAAACGGTAAAGTGGCGGGCGATAAGAATGTGCGGGAGTACTACCGTGATATTAACACGCTAAAACCCCTTGTACGGGATGCTTTTTTGTACCTAGCCGAGAACTACGACTGCGTTGTGTGTGAGGGGGCTGGAAGTCCTGTGGAGCTCAACCTCATGGACAAAGACCTCTCCAATATTTTTATCGCCGATACCTTTGATACCAAAATAATTCTCGTCGCCGACATTGAGAGAGGGGGCGTTTTTGCTTCGATATGGGGCGTTTACAATCTCCTCCCCAAAAAGCTGCGAGAGAATGTCATCGGGGTCATTGTCAACAAATTTCACGGTGACATGAGCCTCTTTGATGAGGGAATTACCATTATCGAAGAAAATTTTGGTATCCCCGTTTTGGGCGTCCTCCCCTATATCCCTTTCAATCTCGGGTTTGAAGACTCTCAAAGCCTCAAAAATTTCGTCCAAAACAAATCCAACCCCAAGCAAAAAATCGGAATTATCAACTACCCTACGATGAGCAATTTTAATGATTTTGAACCGTTGATCGCCGATGAGGATGTTTTTGTGGAGTTTATCACCTCCAATATTCCCATGGAAAGTTTTGACGTGATTATCCTTCCCGGTTCCAAACTCGTTATACATGATTTGCAGTGGCTCAAAACAACAGGGCTTTTTGAGAATCTCCAACGCAGAAAAAAAGAGATTTTGGGTATTTGCGGCGGGTATCAGATGATGTTTAATGCCATCGTAGACGATGGATGCGTCGAAACTGCCATCCCAAGCCGCGAGAAGGCTTTGGGCTTTATTGATGATGTCATCGTATTTCAAAACGAAAAAATCCTCAAAAAAGGGGTCTACGAACTGTTTGGAAAAAAAATCAACGGGTTTGAAATTCGCCACGGGATCAGTGGTAAATATCCCCTTTGGTACGAAAAAGATCACATCAAAGGGACGTTTGTCCACGGCATTTTTGACGATGAGAAATTTGAAGCCGTTAAAAGAAGAACGATTGACCATTTTATCGCCATTATGAGAGAAAAACTCGACACACAAAGGATTTTAGACAATGTCATATAAAAAATGGTTCGATGAACACGCGAGCAAACATGCAGCGATTATGAAAAAACTCACCCATCTAAGTGATGAAGAGGTGATCGACTATTTTCGATTTGAGAATATGGTCGAAAAGGAGGTTGATTTTTGTCCCCTCTACGCGGAAAATAAAAAATGCCACGACACCCCTGAGCTTAATT
Source organism: Sulfuricurvum sp. (assembly GCA_041661985.1). GTDB lineage: Bacteria > Campylobacterota > Campylobacteria > Campylobacterales > Sulfurimonadaceae > Sulfuricurvum. The sequence goes on from JBAZTK010000003.1 coordinate 194,266, forward strand.
GCTACCTCTGTGCCTGTCCCAATTTTCGGTTCAACGACAAAGGATTTAAACAAGAAGAGGAGAAAACCCTTTTTAGCACCTGCTCGATAGAGAGTCCCGACGGAGACCGCTATATCAGCGAGTCCGCCATCCACCAAAACTGTGCAGGGTGCATCGTCCCCCACAGAGAGAGTTACATCAAAAAGGTGTTTGACCGAAACTGGCTGACCATCATGAAAGAGGTGCCGTGTGAAACAGCTGTATCTGGGGATTAAATTTGCACTGAGCTACTTCACGATTCTCCCGATCCGCTTTGGGGAGAGCGACGATCTTTCGCACCCAAAGGTCCTCTCTTCCATGCTTTACACGCTCCCTCTGGTCGGGTTGATTCTCTCAGCTCTGAGCCTCGGCTTGTTCGGTCTGCTTGAACCGCTTGGATGGCTGGGGGCGATTATCGCGGCAACGGCGTATATGATGATGTACGGATTTATCCACACCGAAGCGATCATAGATGTGGCCGATGCCCTCTATGCCTCCCATAGCGGTAAAGATCCCTATATTATCATCAAAGAGCCCTCTGTGGGAGCAATGGGGGTGCTCTATGGGGTCAGTTTTCTCCTTCTCAAAATCGCGGCTCTCTCAACTTTGCTGATGCACCATCTCTTTTTACCCTTTATTGCGATTGCTGCCATTAGCCGTATTGCGTTGCTTGTATTGATAAAATACCATAATTTTCGCTCCTCCTTTGTCTCCAAACTGCATGAGAGCCTTACGCTCTTTCCTCTGGTCCTCGTGATCTCACTTTATGCAGCTGCTGGATTTTACCTCCTCTCGTGGCCGTTTTTCTCCCTCTTTTTAATCGGGATCGGCACCGCCCTCATCCTCTGCGCCCTCACCAAAAAATCGCTCGGATTTATCAACGGCGATGTTCTAGGGATGTCTCTGGAGGGGGTTGAACTCATTTTGATTTTGGCTGTATTGCTTACATGGAGCTAACCCTCCTGCGCCATGCGCCGCCGCCTACGGCGTATCACGGAAGATACATCGGTCACACTGATATCGAAATCGATGGTGCCCTTTTTGAACGTGACAAAATAGAACACCTATTAAATCAGGATTTTGACTGCATATACTCGTCGGATTTAGTACGGTGTACCGCAACACTGGAAAAAATGGGAATGACCCCTTTTATCGCCGACAGCCGCCTCAGAGAGGTTTGTTTCAAGCCCTCTTTTGAGGGAAAAAACTTTGCCCAAATCGAAGCCATGGATACTTTTGATCCCAATGCCTTAGATTCCAAAGAGAGCTGGCACCGTTTTGTTTGCGACGAACCGATCGAAGTATTTCAAGCACGAATAAAACACTTTCTAAATGAGCTTCCAAAGGAGGGTAGTGTTTTAATTTGCACGCATGGCGGGACCATTCAAATGATACTCTCCATGTTAGACCCTCACGCTTCTAACCTTCCCGTTGGATATCTTGATGCCATCCTAGTAAAATTTCCTCGCTCATAAAAAATGTTTTATATCCCTTTTAGGATAAAATAGAAGAAACAATAAAAGGGAGAGGTATGCGTAACATACTGCTTGTTATCATTTTCTCTTCTATTCTCTTCTCTGCTCCATTGCCTTTGCATATTATAGGAAATGAAAAAATAGCTTCGCGCGATTTATATGATACCTTAGGCCTCCGGCTCCCTTATGCCATTGAAATGTGGGAAAGTCATCCTTCATTGGAACCCGTTGCCATTTCTCAAAGCGTTTCAGCACTTACCAGCTACTACCGTTCAAAAGGATATTTTGCTGCTGAAGTCAGTGTAAAAGACACTAACACATCCATCACGGTGTTCATCCAAGAAAATGAACCCGTTACGGTTGCCAATATCCAAGTCAACAGCATCTTGGATGTGGATACCGCAGTGGTCATCAAGCCAAACGATCTTTTTGATCAAGAAGCCTTCTCCTCATCAAAAATAAAAATAAAAAAACGCTACGGAGACCAAGGGTACTGTAATGCTGAATTTAATTCTAAAGCATGGATAGATACCCAAACCAAAAAAGCGTATTTATTATTTGAAGCGACCCCCAATGAACCTTGTACTTTTGGGGCCATCACTGCTCAATCAACACCGAATATTGATAATAAGCTCACGACTTCCATGCTCCACTTTAGGGAGGGTGATCCCTACAGTCTCTCATCCATCCAAGAAAGCTATGAAACTCTTTATGCCCAAGAAGCTATTTCCCGTGTTACCATCAATGACAATGACCGAAATGGAAGCATCGTCCCTGTTACCTTGAACATCGAAGAAGCAGAACAACCTATCCGATTTACCGCCGGTGTAGGATACAGCAGTGACCAAGGAGCCGGTGCACTGGCAGGAATTAAGCACCGTAATTTTTTTGGAAACCTCAAAACACTCTCTCTGGATACCCGATATTCAGAAGTCAAAAAAGAATCGTCCGGGACCCTCTCTGTTCCTTTGCACAATCAGGCTTCCATTCATGGAGAAGTTGGTTATTCCGATGAGCTTTTTGATGGGTATCGCAACAAAAGTGTGTTTGAAAAACTCACCCTTAAATATCAGGATACCCCCGCATCAGCGCTAATCGGCTTGCTCTTTGATGAAGAAACTACCTACGAAAGTACCAATCCAGAGGCTTTTCCCAATAACAATCTTTTTATTCTCTCCCCCTTGGGAGAAATCAACATTGATACGCGTGATAAATTGCTTGATCCGAAAAAAGGATACTGGATTAATGCAAAAGCGCAAGGATCTCTACTCTCTGCATATTCAGACGCTACCTATTTCAAAACTCTTCTCTCTGGCGCGTATTTAGAGAGCATCGGGGAACATGTCATCGGAACGCGTATTAAATGGGGCACATTGCGTACGTACGATGGTCAGACTCCCCCTTCCTACCGTTTTTATGCAGGTGGGATGAACTCAAATCGCGCCTATACCTATCGTGATCTAGGGCCCAAAGATCTTCATGGCGATCCGCTGGGATTTAACGCCCTCTTGGAAGGGAGCGTCGAGTATCGCTTCCCGCTCTACAGTCCAATACGGGGTGTCATCTTTAGCGATTTAACGTTTGGCTCCAACAACTACATTCCCGATTACTCTCTTCCCTATTGGGCGGTTGGTGCAGGATTGCGTTACGGTACTCCCATTGGGCCTATCGCACTTGATTTTGGTATTGATCCTGAAGATACTGCCCAATACGCGATCCATTTTCGCATAGGAGAGCTGTTCTAACGGTTAGCTGTCAATGAAAGAGTTGCCATATAATGCTTATCATCCTGCACATCATTCAACTGCCATCCGTAATAATCACAGAGTGTTTGAGCGATTTCAAGCCCAACCCCGGTTGAGTGTATGATTGGAGTCCCTTTATCGCATACTGGATTTTCAATCTCAAAAACCCCATGATCGCAGCGCAAGTAAATGGTGCTTCCAAAACACGCATGATTCAACGCATTTTCAATCAAGATCCGCGTAACCCTCTCAAAAGGTGCCCTCGGCAGATGTGCCGATGACGCTTCCGGAATGCTGAGCTCAAAATGAAGCTCACGATGTTGCCATAACGGTTTTAGCTCTTCTATCCATTCCTCAACCGACTTTTTTAAATAAATCGTTTCCACAACCTCAGAGCTCTGCGTCGCATGCAAAATATTGGTTATTTTTTCTGAAATGGTGTCTATCTCTTCACGTGCTGCACTAATCGCATCCTCGTTCCATTCTCCCTTTAAATCTGCAATGTCAATGCGCAGGCGTAACTGTGCCAATGGCGTTTTAAGTTCATGAGTAAGCGCTTTCATTGAATCGCGCTGCGCACTTCGTAATGCGCTAATACGCTCTTGCAGTGTGGCAATGGCGTCACGTAAAGCGATAATTTCAGTGCCTCCACTGACTACATTAGGTTTTTTTTCAGGATCACGACACGTTAGACAATGATTCACTAACTCGTTAAATGGGGCAAAAAGGTGGCGGATAAGAAGATAAATCATTCCGCTCGTAAAAAGAAAGCCTAGCAAAAAGAAAAACCATCGATCGGCCATCATTTTAATAAGTTCACCATTGATTTTAGCCGTAGACGAGCTAATCACCAAATAACGTCCATCGGCTAAATGAGTAGAACGAAACAATCGATCGTCTGATATGCTGGGTTCGGTAGAAAGCACTTCAATGCTCAGTTCATGCAGTAATCCACCCTTTAGAATATTTTCCATTTGCTCATTTCTTCGAATCTCTACTACCATTTTGGGATCCCATCGCGATAGATCGTACTCATGGGTAACAATATTTGTTAAAAACGAAAGACTGCGCGTCAAACATTTTTCCATATGATGGTAGTAAATATTTGCCAATCCATATCCAAATATCGCCGCCGAGAAAATGGTCATCCCTACGGAAACCGCTAGAATTCTCCCTTTAAACGTTCTTAAGAACATAACCCCTCCCTTTTACTGTCTCGATGGGATCAACTGGAAGCTTTTTACGAATATGGCTGATAACAACATCTATAGTATTGGACATCGTAGCACTGGGATCTGAATAAATCGCATTCGCAATATCTTCACGCGTAAAAACCTTATCAGGCTTCGAAGTAAGGAAAAAGAGTAAATCATGCTCTTTCTTGGAAAGTAATATACTCTCTCCTTGTACACTCACTGTCTCGTTTTTGACGTCTATTTGCATTTCTCCCATCATAATGATATCGGGGGCATAGCGTCGGATGAGGGCATCAAGACGCATTTTTAGCTCTCTTAAATCATATGGTTTCTCCATATAATCATCCGCACCTGCACTTAGTCCTGCGATGCGCTCTTCAACTCCTCCATAAGCACTGGCAATAATCACCGCACATGAGGGCTGTAGCTTTTTAAGCTTGGGGATAATCTTCATCCCCTCATCCGCCCCAGAGAGGTTACGATCGAGCAACAAGGCATCATATGAATAACTCTCCACCAACTCAATACCCTCTTCTAACGAACCCGCCGTATCGATGGTATGAAAAACTCCCAACGCATCCTTTAACATAAACCGCAATTTTAAATCATCTTCAATAATTAATATTCTCATACACATATTGTAATTGGTTTTCCTCTTTAATCACTTAAAAATGAGCTTTTCATGATTTTTTCATCCAGCACCGATACGATTGGATTGATAAAACGACTTAAGGAGAACTTATGATAAAAAAAACAGCAATCTTGACTCTCTCAGCTGTATTAGCTTCACAGCTAATGGGAGCAGATGATTTGAGCGAGATGTTCAAAGAAGGAAAAGCAGGTGGGTATATCCGTATCCACCACATCGAACCGGCATTCTCGGATACCATTGCGGCAACCGGAAGTGTTATCGGAGGTAAACTTAAATACCAAACGGGTGCTTTGTACGGTCTAAGATTCGGTGCTGCTATGTATACGACTCATGATACGGGTTTAACCAAATGGGATTATAAAACCAAAGACGGCTACAGCCAAGTTGCTCAGGGACTCTTGGGTGATGAAATGGAAAACTACTCGACGCTGGGTGAAGCGTATGCGAGCTATCACCTCTCCAACACCGACCTCACCTATGGGCGTCAAGAATTCAAAACACCAATGACTGAAAATGCTGTAACCATTATTCCAAACCTATTTGAGGGGACTGTTGCCACCATCAAAGAAATCCCTGATGTTACCATTACCGCAGCTCATATTCTTAGAATGCAGTATGGTACTCGTGCAGCTACGGATCAAAATCTAATTGGAGACAGCGCTTATGGAATTACAGCTGGAGCTGGACTTGGACTAGTCAGTCCCTCCATCCCTGCTGGAAGCACCACTGGTACTATCACCAATCTCACATCGGTCTACGGTAAAGAAAATTTTCAAGAAATGGGTGTAGCCACATTTGGAAATGCAGGAACCGTAAACAGTATGAATACTTTGGGGGTTACTACGCTTGGTATTGACTACGCCAAAAGTGGACTAAAAGCTCGTGTCTGGGATTACTATGCGCATGAAATGTACAATACCATCTATGGCGATGTTGAGTACAAAATGGATGCAGGTATTGCAAAAGTGACACTGGGAGCACAACTCTTAAAGCAAAACGATATAGGCAATTTTGCTACTTCTGCAGGAGGAATTGAACTCACAAAGATCAGGAATGTTGTACCCTTGACTAGTGCCACTCCAATTTATCAAACAAAAATTAGTAGTGATGGGCATATCGATGCTATGCTATGGGGTCTTCAAGCCAAAGCAGATGTTGGCTCATTTTCCTTCATGGCAGCCTATAACCAAAACAATGATGGACATATAATCAGTGCGTGGGGTGGTGATCCTGCTTATACCAGCATGATCTTCGCTCGTAATGAGTACCGTGCCGATACCACCGCTTATAAATTTGGGGGTGAATACGATTTCAGCAATCTAGGTGTTCCAGGATTAAAATTCAGCATTCACCATGCAGCTTATGATACAGATGTTCAAAAATGGACAGGTACTGTTAATGCTGTTGGCGGAACAATCGGTGCAGTCCGAAATGAACAAACTGCCGTAGAAGATTTCGTTCTACATTATGCGGTTCCTTCTGTTAAAGGACTCTGGTTCCGTATTTTTCACGAAGAGCGCGACAATGGCACACGTCAATACGATATGTCGCATACGCGTCTCATCGCAAATCTCAGTTTTTAAGGAGTCCTGATGAATTTATCACGACGTGATCTACTCAAAGCCTCTGGAATCGGTGCTGCGGCACTGGCTCTTGGTGGCGCAACTACAGCTGCGAACGCAGCGGATGCAACGGCGGCTAGCGAGGAGCTAATGAGCGCTCCTAAAGGGAAACGCGTTCTCATCATCGGCGGCGGATGGGGCGGTCTAACGGCTGCTCGCTACATTAAGAAAGAAGCACCTGAGAGCGAAGTTGTTGTTCTCGAAAAGCGAGATGTTTTTACCTCTTGCCCTCTGAGCAATGAATGGCTCGCCGGAGAAATTCCGATGGATTTCCTCACCCGTGACTATTTCACAGCGGCCAAAGAGTTCGGCTATAAAATGTTCCAAACTACCGTGACCGGCATCGATCGCAAAACGCGTACCGTTACTACCACGACAGGCACAATCGGTTACGATTATCTCGTTCTTTCGCCTGGGATTGCGTACGATTACTCCAAATGGTTTGGCAAAGATGCTCTCGCAGCAGAACGATGCCGTCAAGAGTGTCCTCCTGCATTGATACATGGCAGTGAGCATGTCGCTTTGAAAAAGATGCTCGAAGAATTTGATGGTGGCAACTTCATCATTTCTGTTCCTGATGGAGCGTACCGTTGTCCTCCAGCGCCGTATGAGCGTGCTGCGATGATGGCGCATTATATGAAGAAAAATGGGATCAAAGGAAAAATAATCATCTTAGACCCTAAAGCCAAGCCAGCGCCTAAAGGCCCAGGATTCTTGGCCGCGTACAAAGAGCTCTATCCCGATATCGTCGATTATCGCCCGAACTCATTGGTTAAAACCGTTGATTTGGATAAAAAAGAGGTCGTTGTCACCGTAACACTTGCTGATGAGCGTACGGAAGAGCAGCGTATCCCCTATGCTGCAGCGAACCTTATGCCAGTAAACAAAGCCTCTGATATTATCGCAATGGCGGGTGTATCGGGAGGAAAAGCAGGATGGGGTGTCATGACCTCTCCGACATTCCAAACCAAAGCCGATGAACGGATTTTTGTCATCGGTGATTCCGTAGGAGGGTATCCGTATCCAAAAAGCGGTGCCATTGCAAATGGTCAGGGGCGTATCGTCGCATCTCAAATTGCCGCAATCATCCAAGGACGTCCTGCTCTTAAAGAGGCGACGTTGCCGCAAAACATCTGTTATTCCATGGTCAATGGTGAAGAAGCGATCTCTATCGGAGTTACTTTCTCTCTTATGGATGACAAAGACCTCAACGGCAATGACATCAAAGTCATCAAACCGAAAATGACCGAAAACAATACACGTTCAACCGAGATGGGGAAAACTACTCATGAATGGTACAAAGGGATGATGCGCGATATCTTCGGCAGTTGATTATAGCTCTCTTGGCAGGCGCTTCTCCTAGCCTGACCAAGAGGGTAATTTAAGGGCAAGTTTTGGCATAATAACACTATGCAAACACCTCCCCAAGACGGCTTGATACCAGTGCGCAAAGTGAACCTGACTATACGTTTCGTCAAAAGCCTTTATTTGGTTATTCATACACTGATCGTTTTAGCCGTCTTACTGGTGGCAGGAGGACTTTATCTTGCTTTCCGCCCCGATGGGATAGAGCTTGTTCGTACCTTTTTTCTCGAACCTCTTGGGATTCACATTAGCCACGCTGAGGGATCCTTGTCTGAGGGATTTTCTCTCCATAATCTTCGCTCCAAAGCCATTGATGCCAAAACCTTAACCCTAGACTATAATTTAACGTCCATTCTCAAAGGAAAACACGTCATCGACAAAATTACCATCGATGGATTGCGTATTGATTTAAATGATTTTATGGGTGAAAGTAGCTCCTCTTGGCCGCTGCCTCTCTTTAACCTCAAAGAGGTCACCCTCACCAATATTCAGCTCATCAGCAATTACCCTATTGAACTGAATTTGAAAGGTAAAGATGGAAATTATGATGGGAAAAACCTCAATTTCGCTTCCATCCAAGCCACTGTCAAAAGCCGCTATGCAAGCGGCGCGATCCAAGGGGTTCTCAGAAACAATGCCCTTCGAGGTACCGCGCTCGTTTACCCTAATGCCACAGAGCTTCATCCTACTGTTGGGCGGTTCACTGCCCTCCCATCCTCGCAAAAAATTATCATAGAAGAGCTCTCTGATACACGTGCCAAGCTCCATACCGTATTCGATCAGTTAGCCTCCCTAAATGACCCGCTCGCCTCGCTTCACAATCTGACTCTCAACATGGATTACCTCTACAAAAACAATTATCTCGATTTTAAGGCCGACTATCTTCTCGTGCGCAACAGTGATCAAATGCAAACTAACCAGCATTTGCGTTATGCTCTGGGAGGGGTAACTACGAGTAGCTTCAAGGGATTCATCACCTCATCACTCTCTCTTCCTTCGAATATTTTAGAGGGTGAGATTCGCGATGATGCGGAGGGAATCGCCGGAAAAATCACCCTTGGGGATGGCACTCTTTTGCTCCAAAGCGGTAATTATGAGACCTTTGCCTGGAATCTGCAGACCACTCAGAAAAATCTTCAGTTTCTCCCCTTTCTCCCCGAAGCATTGCGCAATTCTGATTTTTCTTTAAAAGCAAAAGGAAGCTATACGCTAGAGAATCAGTTGCTGAGGGGAAATTTTAATGCCCATCACAATCACGGAGACATTAACGGCTCCCTTCGCTATGAGAATGAAAACTTTTCCCTGAAAGGGGATCTCACCCCCGCACCAGATGCCCCAACGTGGCGTCACTCAAATCTCAAGCCACCAAAAAATATCGAAGTTTTTCTAACTCAAAGCAAAGGGATAACCCATCTTAATCTCAACGGCCCCTCACTGGCTCTTTCGCTTGAAAATACGGATAACCATCTAAAAGGATCCGGTAATTATCTGGGTACCTATTTTGATATCAGCGGGATACAAAGCAGTGAGCAAAGCGATGTCACCATCACCTCCATCACTCCATCATTATGGAAAACACTTACACAAATCGGCTCGATTGAGCTTCCTCGGGGAGAATACTACGATGCCGAAGTACGAACAAACACCCACATAACCTACGATACCGCTCTGCACGTTTCTACAAAGATTGAGATTCCTTGGTATGCGGCCGTTTTAGATTCCCAACGCCAATACGGAGGGACTAACAATACTCTATCAATTCGTTATACGGACAATTCAATCCTCATCGATCAATACCATTTGGACATTGCCGGGCATGACATTAGTTCCAATCGGCTTTCTACTGCGCACTTCAATGATGATGGAAAACTCATGATTGATGAAATATGGATATTTGATGCATTGCGTCTTAGTGGAGAGATTAATACAGATACCTATGCCGCAGAACTTGCACTTCATTCGGATCGGTTTACCTATAGCGGTCCTGAGGGGGAAGCAAATGCCGCGATGGATCTCCTCTTTACGCGAGACACTAACGCCGTCCAAACACTAACAGGCAGTATTCAACTATTAAATGCAAAAATTACCTATCTGCCACTGCAACAATTCAAAGTCATAGACGATGACGTTATTATTGTTCAAGATGTCCGACCGCCCAGCGATACCTCTTTGTTTGTCAATATTTTAATAACAGCGCAGAACCCTCTGCATTATCTCACCAAAGAGCTCGATGTTTTGATTCAGCCTGAAATCACTTTATGGAAAGAACCAAAAGGACCTCTTCAACTCTTAGGAATGGTAACAATTCCAAAAGGAAGAGCGCAAACAAGCGGAAAAGAGTTTGAACTCAAAACAAGCCACCTCTACTTCTGGGGAGGAGAATCGATTAATCCCTATCTCGATTTCACCATCACGCACGAAGTGGATTACAAAAAAATCCAAATTTATGTTACCCATACCCTTGATTCACCAATCTTTTTATTCAGTTCAGACCCATTTATGAGCCAAAACAACATCATGAGCTATCTCCTGTTTGGCTCCCCTGCTGATAGTGAACTCAACACCGATGGAAGCAAAACCGCCATGAAAACAGATGCTACGAATTTCATGCTGGGAGCGGGGATGAAAGGATTGATAAACGGCGCTACTAAAATAAAAATCGACACCATGAATATTCTCACAACGCAAGAGGGAAGCATGGGATTTGAGGTAGGTACGCACCTCAACAAAGACTTGCGCGTGATCTATAAAAATGATACCGTATCGAGTGTTTTGGTTCAATATCAGCTCAACCGATGGTTACGCCTCGATGCCAATATTCATGCACTAGGTCAAGGGATCAACGCCATTTACATCAAAGACTTTCGGGATTTTCTCCCCCATAATAGCCCACCGAAAGAAAAACGATGATAATCATCAAAAATAAATAGAAAAACAACCGCTAAGCGCTATAATAATTTTATTCCAAGCAATGAATAAGGAGAGTTATGGACCCGTTATTTATTCAAAACAGTGTACTTTCTTTAGTGCTAGGTTTTCTAATCGGATTACAGCGTGAAATGCATACGATTTATTCTCATAAAACTCAAGACTTTGGAGGCGCTCGAACCTTCTCTATGATCGCACTTCTTGGGTTTTTATCCGCATGGTTAACCTCTTATATCCCCTATTTTTTCCTAATCGCCTCGGGTGCTACTGCTTTATTATTGATTGCCGCATACATTGTTAATAGTATTTCCAGTCCCGAAAAAGGATCGACGACCGAAACAGCAGCACTTGTTACCTTTGTCATCGGAGCGATGCTCAATTTCACACTTCCCGTTTTTCCCGTTTTTATCGCAATTATGGTTTTGTTTCTTCTCAATATCAAAGACAAAGTCCAAGAGTACCAACAAACGATTACCAAACAAGATCTAGGTGCCGCTATCTTATTTTTGGTCATGACCTTTGTCATTCTCCCCATTCTTCCAGATAGAGCCATTGATCCTATGGGATTGGTCAATCTGCATCGAATCTGGATTATGGTCGTTCTCGTAGCGGGAATCTCATTTTTTGGCTACATTGCCATCCGTTTGCTGGGATCCACACAAGGAATCGGCGTGGCAGGACTCTTTGGCGGTCTTGTTTCCTCAACCGCTGTAGCCATGAGTATGGCACGACGAGTTCATGAAAATGGATTTTTGGCGAAGAATCTGGCAATAGGCATTTCTCTCGCCTCCTCTATGATGCTCATTCGTGCCGGCATCGAAATATGGATCATTAATCCGACGTTAATCCATCCGCTTATTCTCCCTATTGTCATCGGATCGCTTTGCGGATACGGATACATTGGAATGCTCTATCTCACTTCAAAACGTGAAAATATTCCGCAAAACATTGAGTTTAAAAATCCGTTTGATCTCAAAGAAGCCGTTATTATGGGTTTATTATTCGGTGCAACCCTCGCTCTGATTGCGCTAGCCAACCGCTACGTAGGAAATTCTGGTGTCTATGCCGTTGCTTCTGTTTCGGGCATTGCCGATGTCGATGCCATTGTTTTGTCTCTCTCATCGCTGGCTAAAAACGGTTTGTCTCACAGCACGGCCCATTACGCCATTCTCATCGCCATTCTTTCCAATACTATTGCAAAAATGGGATTGGTTTTCTTTTTGGGAAAAATCGAACTTTTTCGTTTTGTTTTTATCTACTATCTTATTTCCGTGGGTGCGTTTACCGCAACGGCGCTGATTATGCTAGCATAGACCAAAGTATTTTTTCTCTCAACATCCGATCCATCTCCTCTGCTCTCATCGGACGACCATACAAATACCCTTGGATTTGTTCACATCCGTTTGCCGTTAAAAACTCTTTTTGCTCTTGAGTTTCGACCCCTTCGGCAATAATATCCAAATGAAGACTTTTCGATAAGGCAATAATCGCTCCTACAATAGCCACATCCTCTTCATCGCCGGGAATCTCACGAACGAACGATTGATCAATCTTGAGTTTATCCACAGGAAGCCTTTTTAGGTACGCCAATGACGAATATCCCGTTCCAAAATCGTCAATCGCAAGCTTAATCCCCAACGCACTAACGTCCTTAAGGGCTCTAACCGCCTGCTGTGGATTTTGCATTACCTCACCCTCTGTCACTTCGAGTTCAAGCCATTGTGGCAAGCAACCGGTATCCTCCATCATCTCTTGAAGCATGGAGATAAAATCATCCTGTCTCAACTGTTTGATGGTTAAGTTCAGCGCTAAAATACCGGGATTTAACCCTTCGTCATACCATTGTTTCAGCTGCATCATTCCCGTACGCATAACAAAACGATCGATTAAGATAATTAATCCCGTCTCCACCGCCAAAGGGATAAACTTCATAGGTGATACAAGTCCTAGCTCGGGATGCTCCCACCGTATCAGCGCTTCCATCCCTATCAATTTCCCACTGATTCCATTGACTTGCGGCTGATAATAAATACGAAATTCCTCTCGCTCCAATGCCCTTCGCAGATCAGCCTCTAGAACTACACGTTCCAGTGCTTTTTGTGTCATATCTTCCGTATAAAACTGATAACTGTTGCGCCCTTCGCTTTTGGCTTTATACATGGCAGAATCGGCATTGCGAAGCAAGTTTTCGGGTAGCTCTCCATCGTTGGGATAGATACTGATACCGATACTGCACGTAACATACAGTTCACGTTTATCCATACAGATAGGATCCTGTAGCAGAGTCACCAGTTTTTCAGCGATCGTGCTAACGCTCTCAATACCTTCCAAAGAGTCAATAATCAAACTAAACTCATCTCCTCCCAAACGGGAAATCGTATCGATATCGCGAAAATGTGTTTGCATCATGCGCGCAACATGAATCAGCACCTGATCTCCGACAAGATGCCCCAGAGAGTCATTAATCTCTTTGAAGTGGTCAAGATCGATAAATAAAACGGCTATGTGACGCCCTGAACGCTGGGCATGCTTGATCGCCTGTTCCAAACGATCTAAAAAAAGCCTGCGGTTAGGCAGTTCTGTCAGCTCATCATGATCAGCCCTGTAGGCCAATTTGTTGACATACAGCTTTAGCGATTCAACCATTACACGAAATGCTTGTCCCATTTTTGATATTTCATCTTCTCCGCTGTATTCAGGGATGTCAACATCAAAATTTTTCTGCGTTACTTGCGCTGTAGCTTCAGAGAGCATCGTGATGCGAGACGTCATCTGCCGAACCACAAGCCATGCCAGAAAAACTCCCAGTACTATTGCCGCAATAATGTAAAAGACCCCCTGACGTGTTAAAAGCGTTAGTTCCCCTACCATTGTCGCATTGTTCATTATGACACGGCAATAACCGATGGTCTTTCCCTCGATTTTTATGGAACGAATCACATCCGTAAGGCCATCATGAACACTCTCATAATGCTCTTTTTTGCTTGAATCAAGGCCTTGAACCATCTTAACACTTGCGGTATCTGTTAACGTTTGATTGAAGTACCCAACAGGAGTTGAAGCCCGTATCCTGCCATCCGTATCCATTACAAAAATCATGGATACATCCGGAAGAGCGCCCACATCTTCCAAAAGATCACCCAATGCTGCCAAATCATTATTCTGCATAGGCATTGCCGCATTTGAGCTCAGCAAGGAGGCAAAAGAGGTCGCTTTACGTAAAAGCTGCTGGGCCATAAAATCATGCTGACGATCAATCAAATCATGAATAACCAATCCCATAAGTAACGAATGAATAACTAAAATACTCAGTAGCAACCGCCCTTTAATCGTTCGAAAAAGTTTCATTGTATTTTTCCCAAAGTATTGTTATAACGATTCAAAAATTCTTCTACAGGGGCAAAAGTTTGACGATCGGCCACCTCAAAACCTTCAAATCCCGCTTGTTTAAGCAATTCTTGCCCCTCTTGGGTTGAATCCAATTGCAAAAGGAGTTGGGTCACTTTTTGCACCACCGCCACAGGGACATCCGATCGTGCTACGAGCGCATTGTTCATTAACGATTTCGTTCTCCAAACCACTTCCATTTCGGAAGCTTTGTCCGGATTGTTTTTTTTCCATTGCTCCCATGCAAGCGGCCATGTCCCCGCCACAAATGAATCCCCGCTATAAACATTCATAATCGCAGAGAAATGGGATCCAACATAACGAACCACCATATCATGCCGAACATCAATCCCCTGTTCCCAGAGATAATATTTTGGCATAACCGTCCCGGCAAAGGCAGTTGGAGCGGCAAAACTGATTACTTTGCCATTAAGCTGGCGATAGTGTCGCAGATGAGAATCTTTTCTGGCAATGAAAAGCCCTCTAAACTCATCATCATTTTTCATTTTCGCAATCGGGTAGTAGTGATGATCGAAGCTAACAAGACTCTGATAGGGGTTGGAGAGTGCGAAATGGAATTCGCTCTTGTTTAACCGTTTTTCGTATTCAACAAAATTTTTAGACGTTGCCAATTCAAATTTAATCCCGTTCATGTGACGTTCCAAATAATCAACAATCGGACGATAGGCGATAAACATTTCTTTACTGCTCAAATAGGCATTCACCCCGATAACGTAACGGGTATTTGCTTGATAAGTGCCCGTAGGTTTGTAAGATGTTTGGGCTTCGTTCATCCCATCGCATCCTGAGCTCAGGATGATCACGAAAATACTTATAAAAAATACCATAATTTTTCGCATGGCAGTCCTTCTTTTAGGCACTCTTTTAACGTTAGGAATATTATAACGCATCTAACGCTCCCCTTAATAAAAAATCGTTATAATGATTGATACATAAATCCAAAACCTGGTCAAAATGAACTTATGCTAAAAAACAAATTCGATAAGATTGTACTGTTTGGCACTTTTATTTTCTTTCTTTTAGGGGTTTCACTTTTTAGCTATTATGAATATCAAAAACACAAAACGACGCTTTATCAACACATTGATGAGAAACTTCTTGCCTCAGCTGCAGGGACAAACCTTCTTTTAGGTCCTGATTTTCATGACCGTGCCTTGGATGTTTCATCGATAACGCAAAACGAATATAATCACAACATCGGCCGCTTAAGCGAGTTTGCAAAAAGTTTGCACGTAGCCTACCTCTATACGATGGTTCAAAAAAATAACAAAATCTATTTTACCGCCTCAAGTGCTACGGATGAGGAACGAAGAACCGGCAAAAATTTAACGCGCTACTTTGATCATTATGATGATGCCAGTGATGCGCTGAATACCGTTTTTTTGACTCACCGGATAAGTTTTGATGAATATACGGATAAATGGGGGAACTTCCGAAGCGTTTTCATCCCCCTTAAAACTCCTAACGGACATTTTTATGTCATCGCAGCCGATATTAAAATCGATGACATCAACAACGCATTGAGAGAGGAAACTCTCTTTCTTTTGGCTCGCATTCTTATCCTCCTAGCCGTCAGTCTTCCTTTTCTTACATCAAATCTCCGACGAATAAATAATACGCTTCACCAAGAAAATGAGACTCTCATAGAGCATCTAAAAAATGAACAACACCATTTATTAAACATTCTTTGGGGTACCGATGCGGGTACCTGGGAATGGAACATTCAAACAGGTAAAAATCGGGTCAATGACATGTGGGCACAGATGTTGGGATATACCCTTGAAGAGCTCTCTCCCGTGACCTATACAACCTTCGAATCGTTATGCCATCCCGACGATTTGCCAAAAGTGCGTGAAGAGTTACAGCACCTTTTTAGCGGTGGACTTACCCATTATGAGTCTGATCTTCGAATGCGTCATAAAAAGGGTCACTGGGTCTGGATTCATGTACGTGGCAGGGTCATTTCCTATGACCGTGAGGGGAAGCCTCTTTTGATGGCGGGTATCCACTTGGACATCACCGAGAAAAAAGAGGCAGAAGAGCGGATTCAATATCTGGCCAAGTTTGATCTCCTTACCGGGCTTCCCAACCGTATTCAGCTGGAAGAACGGATCACCTACTCCATCAATTTTGCGAAACGGCATCATCAAGAGTTGAGCATCATGTTCTTGGATCTTGATCACTTCAAAAACATTAACGATACCCTTGGCCATAGGATCGGAGATATTTTATTAGTCAAATTGGCCGAACGTTTCCACTCTATTTTGCGTGAAGAAGATACTGTTTCCCGCACAGGAGGAGATGAATTCATTTTCGTATTGCCGCAAGCGGATGCAAAAGGGGCGGCCCTTGTCGCCCAAAAAATTTTAAACAGCATTGTTCATCCTTTTGACATCGAGCAAAATGAGCTTATAGTAACCGCATCCATAGGGATCGCCGTCTATCCGATGGATGGAACCGATCACGAAACGCTCTCTAAAAATGCCGATACCGCGATGTACCGCGCGAAGCAAGAAGGGCGCAACGCATACGCTTTTTTTACCGAAGCGCTGCAAGTGCATTCTATGCGCACTCTTCAACTAAGCAATGAGTTGCACCACGCGCTGGAGCGCAACCAACTCTACGTTGTCTATCAGCCGCAAATCTCCCTATCAAACGGACATATCCTTGGAGTAGAAGCATTACTGCGCTGGGAACATCCAGAATTTGGCACCTTATCTCCGAGCGAGTTTATCCCAATCGCGGAAGACAATGGTCTGATCTTGCCCATCGGAGAATGGGTATTGCGCACCGCTGTGAGCCAAGTAAAAACATGGCAGGAGAGCGGTCTGCCTCCCATAGTTATGGCCGTCAATCTCTCCGCAGTACAGTTTCGTCATCCCAATCTTCCGGATTTAGTGACACAGATTCTCCACGAAGAGGGGTTGCCTCCGGAATACCTAGAGCTGGAACTGACCGAAGGGATGGCGATGCATGATCCGCAAAGCGCTATCGCTATCATGAAAAACCTGCATGAACGGGGAATCCGTATGTCGATCGATGATTTCGGTACGGGCTATTCCTCTCTGGCCTATCTCAAAAAATTCAACGTTTATAAACTCAAAATTGACAAATCCTTTATCGATGACATTACAACCGATCCAGATGACAAAGCGATTGTCAGTACCATCATCAGTATGGCCCACAATCTTGGCCTGCAAACCATCGCTGAAGGGGTAGAAACAGCACAGCAGCGAGAATATCTATTCCAACTGGGCTGCAATGAAGTGCAAGGGTACTACTACAGCAAACCTCTTCTCCCAAATGATTATGTGTTGTTTGCACAAAGTCATGCAAAAACTATCGAATTGGAATTTTCTATCTGAAACAGACAAAGCTCTTATTGAGGATTTAAAGCTAATCCTTCCCTTAGATGAACAATGGTAAAATTTCGATAATGATGCAAACAATACCTATTGAAACTTTTCTCCAAAACATGAGCGCCTATGACCTCATTATCGATGCACGCAGCCCTGCGGAATACGATGAATCCCACGTCGCCAATGCCACCAATCTGTATGCCCTAAGCGACGAGGAACACGCACAGGTTGGAACCATCTACAAACAAATTTCTCCGTTTGAAGCACGACTCAAAGGCGCCTCATTTGTCTGCCTCAATGCAGCTCGCCACATACAAACCCTCTACCCCACCTACACGCCGGGTTCCAAAATCGCTATTTATTGCGCCCGTGGAGGGATGCGTTCCTCTTCACTGGGAACTATTTTTTCGAGCATCGGTTATCCCATCGACCGCGTTATCGGCGGCTACAAATCGTATCGGGCATTCGTCACCGAGTATCTCGAAAATCTCCCACAAATCAACTTTTTAACCCTTACGGGCAATACCGGATGCGGCAAAAGTGACCTCTTGCAGGATTTGACCAATGTTATCGATCTGGAAAAAATGGCGAACCACTACGGTTCCGTATTTGGCGATGTAAACGGAGCACAGCCAAGCCAAAAAGAGTTTCAAAACCGCCTCGCTCACGCTGTGTTAGCACTGGACTTGAACCGAAGCGCCTTCGTCGAGGCTGAGAGCAGACGTATCGGAAAAATTACCCTAAGCGGTTCATTGTACGCACACATGGAAAAGGGCCTTCGCATCGAGATTACCGCACCCCTAGAGCAGCGAGTAGCGCGTATTATGCGTATGTACGACAGCATGAATACCACTTTTTTCATGGAACGGATGGAACGAATTTCTCCTTACATCAGCCGTGAGGATAAAAATGCATCCATTGCCGCTTTTGAAAACGGTGACCTTGAGCGCGTCTCTGAAATCCTATTGACACAATATTATGACAAAGTTTATAAAGTCACCAACGCACCCGATATCACTATCTGTAACGATGACCACGCTAAAACGATTGAAACGCTGAGAGGAATTCAAGATGAACAACAGCGCTAAGTTGACAAAATTTGTCCGTGCTTCAGGATGCGCCGCAAAACTCTCTCCCGGCTCACTGGAAAACGTCACCTGTCATCTCAAATCATTCCACAAAGACCTGCTCGTTGGATTTGAGGGGAATGAAGATGCCGGTGTCTACCGCATCAACGAAACCATCGCGATGGTGCAGACGGTGGATTTCATCACCCCTGTCGTTGATGATCCCTTTGTCTATGGTCAGATCGCGGCCGCCAATTCACTCAGCGATGTGTTTGCCATGGGGGGAGATGCGAAAACGGCGCTCAACCTCGTGGGCTTCGATGGCAAAAACCACCATACCGAAATCCTCACCGAAATCCTGCGCGGCGGTATGAGCAAAGTTCAAGAGTGCGGTGCTGTCGTCGTGGGCGGGCATACGATCGAAACGCCTGAGATGATTTACGGACTCTCCTGCACCGGATTCGTCCATCCTGATCAAATCTTGCGTAACAACACCGTACACGAAGGAGATGCCATCGTTTTGACCAAACCTCTGGGGCTAGGAATTTTAATCACCGCGATCAAAGCCGATCTTTTGGATAATGCGACGGTCCTCAAAGTCGCCGAAACGATGAAAACTCTCAACTACAAAGCCTCCCTGATCGCCCGAGAGTTTAACGCTCATGCGTGTACCGACGTCACTGGATTTGGATTTCTGGGACATTTGCGCGAGATGAGCGGAAGCAAAAAAACCATTGAGGTGGACAGTGCCAGCGTTCCGTTTTTTGCCGAAGCACTGCCGATGGCTGCCATGGGAATCATCCCAGCTGGAAGCTATGCGAACAAAGAGTATTTGCAACCACATATCCATTTTAAAAACACTCTTGATGCTGATTTGGAAATGATCCTCTTTGATGCACAGACCTCGGGTGGGCTTCTCATCTCTGTTAGCGCAAAAAATGCCCCTATGATGGTCCAACGCTGTATAGATGAGGGAATCCCTGCTACTATTGTCGCGCATGTTATGGCCAAATCAGATACTGATATTATTATTCACTAAACTATAACTCTTCCTTAATAAACCTTAATTTCTTGATTGCCATCAATTTTATTCTCTTGAAAGTTCGCTATAAATCTGCATCATTTTAACAACAAGGACCCCTTATGAGTTTATCACAAGAAACTATCACAGCAGTCAAAGCAACTATCCCTTTGGTAAATCAAGAAGCAGAAAACATCACTGCACGTATGTATGAAATTTTGTTTACCAAATATCCAGAAACAAAACCTCTTTTCGACAATGCCGATAAAGATCAACACAAAAAATTAGCCGGTGCTATTGCGGCATTTGCGGGAAATATTGACAATCTTGGCGTATTGGGTGCTGCAGTAGAAAAAATGGCCCAGTCTCACGTAACTACACAGGTTAAGCCGATTCACTATCCGATGGTTGCCGATGCACTCATCACGGCGATGGGCGATGTATTGGGCGAAGCCTTTACGGATGCACGTAAAAATGCATGGATAGAAGCGTATACATTTTTGGCGAATATCCTAATGCAGCGTGAGCAAGAGCTCTATGCACAACACTAATCACACTAAAAAAAGACTTCTGCACGTCGCCGAAAGTGTCATTGCAGGTGTCGGTGCGCTATTAGGACTCTCTTTTATCGGCTTAATAGCCCAAAGCGCCAATACTATGATGCTTATTGCTCCCTTTGGAGCAACCGCGGTATTATTATTTAGTGCCCCTAACAGCCCTTTTTCAAATCCCTGGAATATTTTTGGTGGTTATTTCATCTCAACATTAATAGGTTCTATAGTATTAAACTATACGGATGTGGGATGGCTTTCGGTCGGAATTGGCCTTGGTTTAGTCATTATGCTTATGCATGGATTCAAGGTAATTCACCCTCCTGCTGGCGCCAATTTTTTGATTGTCACACAAGGACACCTCTCTCTTTATTTAATTGAACCGCTGATTATTGGCTTAATCACCTTGGTCATAGTCGCAATGAGCGTTGAACGTATCAAGAAAAAACTATTGACATGACTCAAGATTCAAACGCTCTTTTTGTGCTACTATACACATAATTATTGGGTGGCTTACTATGAAAATAACGATGACACTTTTACTGCTCTTTTACAAGGTTTATGCAAATCCACTGACTCTCGATAATGCCATTGCGATGGCACTAAAATCCCATCCTCAAACGCAAATAGCATCCCTACGTATCCAAAGTTCCCAAGCCGATACCAAAGCCGCTAACGCAGCCCTCTATCCCCGTATCGATCTCAATGGTGAGTATTATCCGACAAAAACAGTCGTGATGCCCTCAAATGGAACCCTCTCAACCCGTCAAACCGATGCATTTCATACCGATGTCAGCGGAAGCTATTCATTATGGGATTTTGGACGCAATGATCACATGATACAAGCGGCACAGCACACCCAAGAAGGAAGTGTTGCGGAAAAAATGTCTGTGGAAAATAGCATCATCGAGCAGGTTTGGCAGCACTATACGACCATTGCCTACTTAGAACAACTGATCAATACAGCCCAAAAATCAGCCGAATTTTACAAGGCGCAATACACACAAGCCGTTCGTATGCGTGAAGTGGGACTAAAAACACAAGCCGACGAATCAAGATTTAAAGCCTCATGGCTCGAAGCCGATGATCATCACAGTGCAGCACGTGCCCAAAAGGCCAAAGCGCTGATGGCACTTGAACTTCTCGTGGGAAGTGATATTTCCATAACGATCGATGAAGCCGATTTTGATCGCCGCGCGAGTGCACTCTCGATGGTACTTGAAAATGCACCTACATTGCGCCAAGAGCTTTCGCAATACAATCCGCAACTCCAAAAACTTCGGATTCTTATCCGCCGTGACAAAGCAGTATCTGAGGCGATATCCAAACAACCCTATGGATCGGTTATGCTCGTTGGCGCGTATGGTTATGACAATTCACTTTCGTCCTATGATACCTCCCAAATCGGTGTACGAGGGTCGATTCCCTTGTATGATGGAGGACGACTCGATGCGGATACTCAAAAAAGCCGTATTGCCCTCACTCTCGCGCAAAAAGAGTATGAGAATACAGAGAGGGAATTATGGCAGGAACTATACGATGCCATGATCGATCTCAACCGCTTTGATGAAACGATCGCGGCCAAAGAGGGAGTGATGAGTGCCACACAAAAAGCATTAACGCTCATGGAGGGGCGCTATGCCCAAGGGTTGGCAACCTATGTCGATATTTTAGAATCTCAAAGCGTTTTAGAAAATGCACGTATCGCTCATGCCGATGCAAAATTGCAAAAAATACACGCATGGGTCAAAATACAACGTTTACTTAACAAAGGAAATAAAAATGGCATGTTGTGATAAAAAGAAACCGATCCTGGCTGGGGCACTTATTCTTATTGCGATCGCGTTTGTTGCTTCATTAATGAGGACACCCAAAACAGCAGAGGCACCTAATAGTGCACAAACGCAAGTGCCTGCAAACCAAGTAAACGGAGTGGGAACGCTCGAAGCCAAAGAGGTCATCACTATCTCACCCAAAAACGCCTCCACTGTTGGTACTGTGTATGCAGACGAGGGAGATCATGTTATCAAAGGTGCGCGTTTAGCCCAAATGGAACTCTCAGAGCTAGCAGGTGCTCAACTGCAAAACAGTGCTATTGTCGAAAAAAGCCGTGCCCAAATGGCCTCGCAAAAAGCTCTTATCGAGGATTTGAGGGCAAAAAAAGTCTTGGCCGATGCAACCTTAACGCGCTACAAAAACCTCAGCAAGGGAGGATTTGTGACACAAGCAGAGCTTGACAGTGCCCAAGCTTCAGCGCAAAGTGCGAATGCAGCTTTATTGAGTGCGCAAGAAGCTCTAAAACTATCGCAGCACGAGATCCAACGCGCAGTAGGGTCGTTGAGTTCTGTGAACGCTACGATCCGCGATTATTCTTTGCGTTCTCCCATCGATGGGATCATTCTTTCCCGTGATGTGGAAGCCGGAAGCACGATAGGCGCCGGAACACCTGTTTTTAAAATCGCCAACCCTAAAAGCGTATGGGTAAGAGCCTACATAGATGAACGCCAAAGCGCAGGGCTGCAAGTCGGTCAAACCGCACTCATCACCCTGCGCTCTACGGGTGAGAAAAAATATCCAGGCATTGTTCGTCGTATCGGTGTCGTGAGTGATCGTATTACCGAAGAGAGGGTTGTCTATGTCACATTGGATACCCTCCCTGAGCCTTTGCATCTAGGCGAACAAGCCGAAGTTCAAATCAATCTTCGCCATGATTAATCTTGCATGGCGTGATATTTCCCACTCGCTTGGAAAATTTATCACAACCGCACTTGGGGTTGGGATGCTTATCGGTGTCGTCCTCGTCATGATCGGTGTCTATCGGGGGATGGTACATGACGCCATGATCGTCCCAAACAGCATTGCTCCCGATTTGTGGGTGGTGCAAAAAAATACGCTTGGGCCCTTCGCCGAAAACTCCCGATTGCATGAAGACCTCAAATACTCTCTAAAATCTTTTCACGGGGTCAAAGATGTCCATCCACTGACATTTCAGGGTTTGCAGATCCACAAAAATGGCAAACCAATTCGTGTTTATGCCCTTGGGTATGAAGCACTTAGCCCATTTGAACCGTTTACTCTGATACAAGGCAGAGCGATCAAAATCCGAAGCAAAGAGATCATCGTCGATACGAAAACGGGGTTTAAACTGGGAGACACGATTAATATGGGCCGAAATACCTATACGGTAGTCGGTCTGACGCATAAAGCCGTCTCATCGGGAGGCGATCCGATGATCTATCTGGATTTGCACGAAGCACAGGAACTGCAGTTTTTGTTCAGTAATGAGCAGATTCGTAATGATCGAGCGCGCGGAGCTCAAACCGAGTCAGCATCTATCGTCAATGCCTTTTCCCTGACCCTCAAACCTGGATTTAATCCTAAAACCATAGCCCATGAAATACACCGATGGAAGCACCAAGAGGTCTATACCGCGCAAGAACAGTCCGATATCCTCACCAAAAATCTCATCGAGCGCTCCGCAAAGCAAATCGGAATGTTTACCGTGATCTTATTG
Source organism: Sulfuricurvum sp. (assembly GCA_041661985.1). Classification (GTDB taxonomy): domain Bacteria; phylum Campylobacterota; class Campylobacteria; order Campylobacterales; family Sulfurimonadaceae; genus Sulfuricurvum. The sequence goes on from JBAZTK010000003.1 coordinate 218,187, forward strand.
ATTGTCTCTTCCGTAATTATCTCGCTGATCATCTACACTATGACCATCGGGAAGATGAAGGAGATCGCCATTTTGAAACTGATTGGTGCATCCAATATGATCATCACTAAAATGATTGCACAGCAATCGCTCCTTCTTGGATTCATCGCTTTTATCGGCGGAAATCTCTTTGCCAATGCCAGCGCAAACTTTTTTCCTAAAACCGTCATCCTCATACCCGCCGATGCCCTCAAACTTTTCATCGTTGTGCTCGTCGTGAGTATCCTCGCATCCCTCTCAGGTATTCGATCCGCTCTTAAAATCGATCCCGCCAGTGCGATCGGAGGATAAATGAAAAAACTGATCATTTCCGTAGAAAATCTTTCCAAAACCTATGGAGAAGGTGAGAGTGCCGTATTAGCCATCAAAGAGGCAACATTTGAGATTTACGCGGGGGAAACAGTCGCACTGCTGGGTCCAAGCGGTTCGGGGAAAACAACTCTGATTACGATGATCGGCTGCATTACGGAACCATCAAGCGGTAAACTGATCTTAGACGGTGAGTTGATGTATGATCAGAAATGGCAAATCAGCGATACAAGGCGTATACGGCGCGAAAAAATCGGATTTATTTTTCAAGCGCACAATCTCATCCCGTTTCTCAATGTCCTGGAAAATGTAACCATCGTTCCCCAAATGAATGGGGTGAAAAAGTCGGAAGCCAACAAAAATGCCGAAGAACTCTTGAAATATTTGGGAGTGGATGACAAGCTCACAAAGATGCCCTCACAGCTTTCAGGAGGGCAAAGCCAACGCGTTGCCATCGCCCGATCTCTGGCCAATAATCCAAAAATAATCCTGGCAGATGAGCCAACCGCTGCTTTGGACGGCGAGAGAGCACTGTCCGTCATGCAACTCTTGCGCAAACTTGCCCATGAGCAGGAAGTAGCGATAGTTGTCGTAACGCATGACGAGCGTATGTTACCGCTGTTTGATCGGATTTTACGTGTTGAGGATGGATACATAAAGGAAACATATTAGAAAATTTTGCTAAGTATTATTTAAAACTAGTATCTTCTTAAGAACGTAATGGTACAATAGAATAGAATTAGAAGATGAAGGGTCTGAATGTTTTATAAGAAAAGATACGAAAAAGAACTACATGAGCATGAATCGTTAAAGTCGCGCCTAAAAGAACTTGAACGCTCAAATGAACAATTAGAAGAAGAGAATAAACGCCTCACAACACAAAACAATGAAACTCGACATCAAAAAGTAATGTTTGATCTCATCCATGAACTCACAGAAGGTCTTGTTGCCGGATCTGAACACGATTTATCCATGCTTCAAAAAGATCTTGCTGCTAATGTCGATGAGCTAAAAGAGATCGCTGAACTCAATCGTCGCAATCGAGTATCCTCTGTCGAAATCAACGAAGAGATAGATGATTTACTCAACACACAACAAGAGCTGGCAGAAAACATCACCAATAATTACACCTCCGTTTCTCAACTTAGCGGAAGCGTAGAAGCGATTGGTTCGGTTATCGATTTGATCAAAGACATTTCAGATCAGACCAATCTTCTTGCACTAAACGCCGCCATTGAAGCCGCACGTGCGGGTGAACATGGTAGAGGATTTGCGGTCGTTGCTGACGAAGTACGAAAACTCGCCGAACGGACTCAAAAGGCAACGCAAGAAGTAGCGATGAGCATCCAAAGCCTCAAACAAAATGCCACCGAGATTGACGAACGCTCAAGCTCTATGGAAACCATTTCAGCATCATCCAACGAGAAACTAAATCGTTTCCAAGCATCTTTATCTGGATTGCAGGATCGTACCATAGAGATTGATGACGATTCAACCGATGTCTTGTATTCGGTCTTTGTTGTTTTAGTAAAACTTGATCACCTATTGTTTAAATCAAGAGGCTACAAAACCGTTTTCTTAAACCGTGTCGATGATGAATTTGCAGATCACCATGGATGCCGATTAGGAAACTGGTACGACACTGGACTAGGAAAAGAAGTGTTCGGATCCGTTTCCAGCTATCCTAGACTTGAAGCACCTCATAAAGTAGTGCATGATCGCATTCATGATGCTATTCATTGTGTAAAATCAGGAACGTGCGGTGAGAAAGCAACCAACGTTATGACCTATTTCAGAGATGCAGAGTCTGCAAGCCGTGACGTATTTACCCTCTTAACCTCTATGCTCAGTGAAGAGCGTCAAAAAAGAAGCAAAAAATAAGCATACCAAACGATAAATGAAAGAGCGAAGTCCTAATTCAATACTAATACCTTCTCTTTTTCTTTTCTTTGCAATCGTATATCCGTCGCTTTTCCCTTCGGAAAGACGCTGTATTCTTGGTGCGTTATTGGATCAATGAACTGTACACGGTTGTTCCCTCGATACACTCCATGATGCGTTATCACTCCATATAAATCAGCTTCATGCAATAGAGTCAACTTTTCACGAAGGGAAGATAATACGTTTTCATCTTCCGCTACCTTTTCCGTCTGGAGCTGAATTCTACTTGCTTCCGCTCTATACTGCTGAATACTGATGACGTCCGTTTCCAGTGGCTCACGTCCATGCTGTTTTGCATCGATAATGCGCTGCTGGGTGCGTTTTGCCTGAGCACTTTTTTCTTTGAATACCGTTTGTTTCATGCTCAGTTCTTTTTTATGCCCCTGAAGTATTTGTTCTTTCTCCTTGATTTCGGCTACCAATACCGAAATCTTTTCATGATACGCTGGAATAGAATCAGGATCGATTGCCATCGTATTTCCTTCTCCCTCGATATCGCCAATCTCGATTGATTGGCAAGCAATAATCTTGCTGTGTGAATAAAGAGTATCAACATACACCTGTCGTGCGATAATCTCTCCTCCGAGCATTTTCTTGACCCTGACAATATCGCCCTCGATTGTTCCCCCCTCAAGGACCTCAATATTGGCTTCCTTAGCCTTTAAATTGCCGCGATGAAGCTTTATGTTGGCAACCCCGCTAACATCGATGGTACACTTTTTGTGCGTTTGCGCATCAATATTCAGATCACAGGCATTAATTCTCGTATTTTCTCCGACTGTTCCGCTAATATCCACCGTTTGAATGTCAATTCGCAAACCCGCGCCAACAGCATCTTCTCCTACATTTTTCTGTTCTACCGTAAGCGTTATGTCCTTATCTGTACCCGCGACAATTGAACCTGTTTTCAAGTTAACTGCTTCGAGATATAAGTCTTGTGCAACAACAAAAATCCCTTTATCGCGCTTTATAAAACCTGAGACAAGTGCAAAATAGCGTATGCTCTTTTCATCCTGAGTACTGCTGATAGTCGTCTCTTTGATTTTGATGGCTCCTGCATATTTAATCGTTGGTTCGGGGATAATAATAGGAGCTCCATCCAACCCGCGCCCATTTCTGCCTCGCTTTGGAAAGACATATTCCATTATCAAATCCCCAGGCTGAACCCCTTGAATATAACTTGGGTCTTCCTCGTCTTGATCCTGCTTTTTATAGTGTAGGATGACTCTATCGTTAATCACGTCAATTGGAGGGATGAAGCTGCCAATAGGCAATTGATAAGACTCTGTCAGTGGACCTTTTTTTTGTATCGTCGCTAATAGGCGCAGAATCTCTTTATCAAGATTTTCATCCCCCATACCTATCATGAATCCAAGACGCAATTTTTTACGGTTGATTGCCTCTTTGATCCATTCTTGCACCCCTTTTTTGAGTGGAATAATCGACGCGGGATTGATCATTGCCGTCAGCATCCCCTTGGCTTTGCTCATTCCGACAGTAAATTGAAGATCCAAATGCTGATGGGGAACAAATGGTCGTATTTTTATCTGATATTCTTGGCTGAGCAGAAATTCGCTGGAGTAGAGCTCTTCTTCGGTTATGTTCACAAATGGATTCTCTCCGGGCACAAGATTCCATTCTTTGTCTTCAACTTTTTTGGAATACGTTGTATAAGAGAGCAAATCAAAATCAATCTCATCCGCATTTAGCTTGCGATCAGTAGCTGCCAATCGCAAGTCATCCTTTACGTTATTGGAAGCCTTGGTTACAGCTGTAAATTCTGCCATTATTTATAATACCTAACTGCAAACCGTATCAATATTTTTCTCCATTGTAGCCATTATTCAGTCTATACAATTATCAATCTTTTTGATAATAGCATGTTTCTCATAAAAATATTAGAAAATAATTTTATATTTTAATAAATCCGTAGCTTTTTTTGATCGCCGTCTAATTCGAGGTTGATATGCGTTACTTCGCCCTTCGGAAAACTACTGTATTCTTGGTGCGTTTTTGGGTCAATAAATGTAACACGATTGTTCCCGTTATAGACACCAAAATGTGTTATTACCCCATGCAAATCAGCTTCATAAAGCTTAGCAAGGTTTGCATGAAGATCTTCCAAATATTTCTCTGCTTCAGATAGCTTTGAGGCAGCAAGGCTAAGTTCTGAAGCTTCAGCCTTATACTGATGAATCCGTACCATATCCGCTTTCATTGGCTCTTTTCCGCTTTGTTGTGCATTAATAATACGCTGTTTAAATTGTTTTACCCGAGCATTTTTTCCTTGAAATATCCGCTGTCTTTCTTGAAGCTTTTCCTTATCCTCTTTCAAGCAAGATTCTTTCTCTTGTATCTTGGCCAAAATTTTTGTTATTTTTTCATGGTATGCCAAAACAGCATCCGGATTAATAATGAGGGAATTTCCTTCCCCTGTAATGCGATTGATCTCAATGGATTCAAGTGCAACAATACGTCCATGAGAATAAAGAACATCGACGTATACTTTACGTGCAACAATCTCTCCTCCCAACATTTTATTGACGTGCACCACGTCTGCTTCAACCCGTCCACCTTCTAGGACATCAATGTTGGCCTCTTTTGCCTTTAAATCGCCTCTGTGAAGCTGAATAGTAGCTCCTTGTGAAACATCCATTATCGACTTACGATGTGTCTGTGCTCCTATGTTTAAATCTTCTGCTTTGATTTGTGTATTTTCGCCGACTGTTCCGCTGATATTCACCTTTTGAACATCGATACGAATCCCCATACCAACAGCATCTTCAGTGAATGCTTGTTGATTGACCTCCAACGAAATATCCTTATCAATTCCCGCCTCTATTGATCCGGTTTTTTTCATACTGACCGATTCGAGATTAAGCACTTGTGCAACTAAAAAAACTCCATTCTCCCGCTTCACAAAACCCGATACCTGCGCATAATAGCGTATGCTTTTTTCGTCTTTGCGAGTTTCGATCGTAGCATCGTCAATCTTTATCACATCTGCATATTTGATTATAGGTTCAGAAACCATTATAGGTGCACCGTCACATCCACGCCCACTGCGACCAAATTTTGGAAGAACATATTCTATTAGCAAGTCTCCTGGCTGTACTCCATTAATCATGCTATTACTTGCATTAGCTTTTTGATAATGTAGAATCACCGCATCATTGACACCCGGTATTGCAGGAAAGAAGGTAGCGATTTTCAGAGGATAAGGCTCTTTAAGCGGGCCATGTTTTTGTATCGTAGACAAAAGTCGGATAATCTCATCCTTCAGCTCTTCATCCGCCATTCCAATCATAAATCCTAAGCGAAGTTTTTTATGATCGATGGCTTCCTTGATCCATTCTTGCACCCCTTTTTTGAGTGGAATAATCGATGCGGGATCGATAAGCGCCGTTACAGTCCCTTTGGTTTTACTCATTGCTACAGAAAAGCGCAAATCCAAATATGGATGCGGAACAAACGGCCGTATTCTTATTTGATATTCTTGGCTGAGCAGAAATTCGCTGGAGTATATCTCTTCTTTTGTTATTTGTGCGAGTAAATCAGCACCATTCATAGGATGCCACTCTTTATCGTCGAACCTTTTATAATAGGTTTCATAAGAGAGCAGATCAAAATCGACTTCATCCGCACGTATCTTGCGATCATTTGCAGCTATGCGCAGATCCTCTTTGATATTCGTAGAGGCCTTTGTAACGGGTGTGAAATTTGCCATGATCAAAAAGAAGGAACCATATTGGCCGAAAAAAAGTTAAGTGTTTCAGAGATGGTGTCAAACATTTGCTTCACTTCTTAGCTTCCCTATATGTTCAGTTAAATAATGCCTTTAATTATATATAACATAATACCCATTACATCCTTAAAGATAATACATCATTTAGCTAAGTAACTAAATGATAATCTCTTCCCCATTTTTTTCTTCATACGATGCTATCAAAGTACTAAGACTTTCAGATATTTTTTTACTTCGTTGAATCACTATGGTGACAAATATTTTTTTGCCGTCCTTATGCGTCTTTATTAACCCTGCTTGTTTTAATATGTCAAGATGTTTTGAAATAGTGGGCAGTGTAAAATCGAACATTGATGCGATATCCGAAATGCATATTCCAATATCATTCTCACCAGCTTGACCACTTCCTGCTAATATTTTTTCAAAAATTTGAAGACGCGTCACATGCCCCAAAGCTTTATAAGCATCTGCCCGTTCTTCTAAGGAGATAGCTCTTTTTTCTATAAATCCCACTTGAAGCTGCCTTTCTGATGCAAATATTTTTCTAAATTTAAAGGTATTTTCTACCATTTTTGCATATGGCAAAAAGATAATCATTTTTTAAAATAATACAATTTAAGGAAATCTATTCGAGATAGTTTGTAGAAGATTCTGGCGGACAGCTAGGGATTCGAACCCTAGAAAGGTTGCCCTTTACACGCGTTCCAGGCGTGCGCCTTCGACCACTCGGCCAGCTGTCCATAAAAGAGGAGCGGTATTGTAATCTATTGTAGCTTAATTCCTAAATCGAGGGGCTATTCCTTTATTAACTCTTGCACCCCGCGTTGGCGTTTCGTCTGGGCTATCATCGGTAAACCATGCGTAAAAAAAGACAATAATAGCGAGTACCGCACAAACCTCATATCCTATGGCCCAAATGATAAAATAAGAGGATAAATTAAACTCTAAAAAATATTGATAACTCGATTTTGCGATAAAGACAAATAGAAATGCCAACGCAACCAAATAAGGGATAACCGCGATATAAAGGGAGAGCATAACGCCCTCATACCCCTCAGGAGCAAAAATATAATCTCTATAATCAAACTCCCGATGCAAAAAAGCTTCTTTCTCGCGCCGTAGTTTTTTAGCTTCCTTTTGGTATGCCTGTACGTCCTCTAAATGGGGTTTAGCTTCCCTTAACGAACGATCATATTTGTCTGCATAATGACTCATACTCACCTCATTAATTATAAATAAACACTATTTTACTCTAAAATATCAATTTTACCTATTAATGATGCATAACTTATGTACTAATTCTTTTATGGGCGCTGTATAATAAGATAATATAAGCATTTAGAGAGAGAAGGTTTTTATGCACGCTGGAGAACGTTTTTTTGCTATAAGCGACGATTTTCGCTCACCCTATGCCCGTGATCGTGACCGTATCATTCACTCAGGAAGTTTTCGACGTCTTGAATACAAAACACAAGTCTTTCTAAATTCTCAAGGCGATTTTTTCCGTACCCGCCTGACACACAGCATTGAGGTAAGCCAGATTGCCCGTTCGATCAGTTCTCACCTCGGACTTCAAGAATCTCTTGCCGAATCAATAGCATTAGCTCACGATTTGGGACATACCCCCTTTGGACATATCGGCGGAGACACCTTAGACGAATGTTTAAAAAAATCCCAGTTCCACAATGGATTTGAACATAACTTGCAAAGCTTTCGTGTTGTAACCCTGTTAGAGCAGCGTTATAAAGCGTTTTTGGGGTTAAATCTTACCTATGCTACCCTTGAGGGGATACTCAAGCACTCCTATCCGTATGACAAGCCATTTTTGAGCAATGGTATTCGTGATGCATTTTCCCTAGACACTCACCCAAGCATCGAAGCGATGATCGTCGATCGTGCCGACGAAATAGCCTATATAAGCCACGATATTGATGATGGGGTTGCGTCAGGTCTTATCAGTTTTGAAACGCTCAAAGAGAGTGAACTGATTCAAACGATCTTACAAAAAGTATACGAAGAAGGTATCCACGAAGATGAGGATGAGATGTTCCGTTACCGATTTAGCTCGCACCTTATCAATCATCTTGTTTATTCACTGCTAGAATATTCAAAAGGAAAAATTGATAATTCCAGAGTGTTAGCTTCTGTCACTCCAGCTTCCGAAGACCTCCCTATTGGCTTTACCAAAGAGCTGGAAACACAGATCAAAAAACTCAAAAAGATTCTCTTTCAAGAACTGTACCAGCACAAGCATATTGTACGTAAAATGTTTTCCGGCAAACAAGCAATTATCGGTCTTTTTAATGCCCTAATGGAACAGCCAAAAATGCTGCCGCGTTATTATCTCGAACAGCTTGATCGCCGTAACAAACACCGCGTTGTTTCAGACTATATTGCCAGCATGTCCGATCGATATGCGATGAGACTTTATAACGAACTGTATGGGAGAGAGGCTTGAGTCCTAAAATCGCCATTATCGGCGGTGGTGCAGCGGGGCTCATGGCAGCCATCACTGCCGCGCGAGGAGGCGGTGATGTCACCCTCTATGAGCACAACGCAAGTGTGGGTAAAAAGATTTTAGCGTCTGGAAATGGGCGTTGTAATATTATCAATACTACTGCCGCAGCAGATGATTATTTTGGCACCGATCCTTATTTTACAACCTATGCTTTAGCACAGCTCCCTTTTAGTGATTTTATAAACTTCTGTCATTCTATTGGGCTACTATTGGATATCAAGGATGATGGACGCTGTTATCCGCTCTCCAATGAAGCAAAGGCAGTCCTTTATGCCCTAAGCAGTGCAGCAAAAGATGCAGGGGTAAAAATCCTTACCGACAAAAAAGTGACGATGCTGTCTAAGGACTATGAGTCTTTTATTATTCACATGGACAATGAAAAAAAATCGTATGATAAAGTCCTCATCGCAACTGGCTCTGAGGCAGCTCCACAGCTGGGTGCATCCGATGACGGCTACCGATTTGCTTCCGCTTTTGGGCATAAAATCCTTCCGACTTACCCTTCATTGGTTCAACTCCATCTCAACTCAAAAATTCACCACAAAATGGCTGGGGTAAAAACGTTTGCCGAAGTCACTCTTTATATCAATAATAAAGAAGTAGAAAAAGTACAAGGTGATATTCTCTTTGCCAGCTATGGTATTTCAGGTTTGGCCATTTTGGATATCAGCCAAAAAGCCTCGCTTAGTCTTCTAAACTCACACTCTGTAACGATAAGCCTCAATCTTCTTCCTCGCTTTAGCCAACAAGAGCTTAGTGAAATCATACATAAGCTTTTCATCTCGGTCCCGAACTATTCACTTGAAACCGTTCTCGGTGGACTCATACCCTCTAAAACAGTTCCCTACATTTGCGAAGGGGCTGTCATAGATTCGGGGAAGAAGCTCTCCAAACTCAGCCCTAAAGAGATATCCAAACTCATCTGCCTGATTCAAGATTGGACATTTGAAGTCAATGGGACACATGGATTTAAACATGCAGAAGTCAGTGGCGGCGGAGTTGCTACCGCAGACGTTAATAGTAAAACAATGGAATCAAATCTAATTAATGGTCTTTATTTTGCGGGGGAAGTTTTGGATATTGTTGGACGACGCGGAGGATATAATTTTAATTTCGCATGGGCCAGCGGAATAATTGCGGGAAAAGAGATGGTGAAGTAAGCGCGTAAACGCGCACTTACTTACTTTTTAGTTGCGTAACGTTTACGGTCAGTTGGATCCAACCATTTTTTACGGATACGGATACTAAGAGGAGTTACTTCAAGAAGCTCATCATCTTCGATCCACTCGAGCGCACGCTCAAGGTTCATATCACGTGGTGGTACAAGCTTGATCGCTTCATCAGCGCCTGATGAACGGACGTTTGATTGTGCTTTTCCTTTGATCGGGTTAACATCAAGGTCATTGGTACGGCTATGCTCACCAACGATCATCCCTTTGTAAACTTTTGTTTGAGGGTTAACAAACAATACACCACGCTCTTGCAAGTTTGCAAGGGAGAACGCCAAAGTAACACCGTCTTCCATAGAAGTCAACGCTCCGTATTGACGGCTCTCAACACCACTTGCAGTGTATGGGCGGAACTCCAAGAAAGAGTGATTCATAACACCCTCTCCTTTAGTTTCAGTCAAGAACTGTCCACGGAAACCAATAAGTCCACGCGCAGGGATAACGAACTCTACGCGAGTAAAGCCCTCACCCATTGGAACCATCGCTGTCATTTCTGCTTTACGACGACCCAAACGCTCGATGATACTTCCTGCAAACTCTTGAGGAAGGTCAACAACAAGGTGCTCAAACGGCTCACATTTGACCCCTTCCATTTCACGTATGATAACTTCAGGACGTCCAATACCGAACTCAAAGCCTTCACGACGCATATTTTCTGCCAAAATAGTGATTTGAAGCTCTCCACGTCCTGAAACTTGGAATTTACCTTCGCCGATTACTTCACAACGCATTGCAACGTTGGTGTTCATTTCTGCTTCAAGACGCTCTTTGATCTTGTTAGAAGTGATATGCTTCCCTTCTTGCCCCGCAAGTGGAGAATCATTAACCGAGAAGAAAACGTTCAACGTAGGCTCTTCAACGTGCATTGGATCCAAAGGCATAGGATTGGTAGGATCACAAATAGTGTCTCCAACGTCTACGGTTTCGATACCTGCAAGTGCAACAATGTCGCCCGCTTCTGCCGTTTGAATTTCTGTACGATTAAGTCCCATAAACCCGATGAGTTTAGAGATTTTACCTTTAACCATTTCACCGTCTGCTTTTGCAAGGAGGATATTATCGCCCTTAGAAATACGTCCGTTGAAGATACGAGCAATACCGATTTTACCAACGTAGTTGTCATAGTCAAGAGTAAAGACTTGCAATTGTGTTGGGTTTTCAGCATCACCTGTAGGCTCAGGCACTTTTTCAAGGATTGTGTTAAACAAACAGGTGAAATCGCCATCAGGATCAGACATGTTTAGTTTTGCCATACCATCACGAGCTGCTGCATAGATGATTGGGAAGTCAAGTTGATCTTCTGTCGCGTCCATAGCAACGAAAAGGTCAAATACTTCATCAACTACACGCTCAGGATCTGCTGATGGTTTGTCGATTTTGTTAATAACAACGATTGGCTTGAGTCCAAGCGCAAGCATCTTCTTAACAACGAACTTAGTCTGAGGCATAACCCCTTCATAAGCGTCAACGAGGATTAAAGCTCCGTCAACCATTTTCAATACGCGCTCAACTTCCCCACCGAAGTCGGCGTGGCCCGGAGTATCGATAACGTTGATTTTGTGATCACCATAACGAATTGCGGTATTTTTAGAAAGAATCGTGATCCCACGCTCTTTCTCAAGAGCATTAGAGTCCATTGCTCTTTCATTGACTTGCTCGTGGCTGCCAAATGTTCCAGATTGCTTGAGCAATCCATCAACTAGAGTCGTTTTACCATGGTCAACGTGCGCGATGACGGCGATGTTACGAATTTTTTGCACTGAATATCCTTATAGGTAGGCCGTGATTTTCGCGAATTATACCTTTTAAAAAGTTAAGGATGGTTTAAGTGAGCCCAATAGCTTATATGGAATAACTTTTGCTTGCTTTTATAATCTATCTATCTTGAGTACAAGGATCGCAACTATGGTCGTACAAAGTAAAGAAAATCAGAAGACGTCCTCTTTAGTTGAGTTACTAAGCGGATCGTCTCAATCTAAAAACACTAAAAGCTCCAAATCAAATGATGTGTTCGCACAGTTGCTATCTACTTTTAATGACCCCAAGAAAGGGGTAAAGTCCGTTGAAAAGAAAGCTGATTTTACTGCCATTATTGATCCAAAAAAAGACAATGCGTCTAGCAAACTAACGTCAGCTGATATTAAACCGCTTGATGTCAAGAAGCTCAATGCAAAGGGCTTAAGTGAACTTCTCATTGGAACAGAAGATGAGAGCAAATCTCTGCCAAAAGAGTTACTTAACGCATTAAGCAACGATCAGGTTCATTCCCTCATCCAAAGAGCCAAAGATTATCTTAAAAACGCAATCACAGAAAAGTCCCCTGAACTAAAAGCGGACGCTAAAGTGCTTCCAAAAACGTTACTTGGCCTGGTAGAGCTTGCCCATAAAATAGGCATTGATTTGAGCGAAATCACCCTTTCTACCATGGATAAAGAATCCCTAAGCCAGCTAAAAGATCTACCGGCACCTCTTCTTGCCAAGCCGCTTTTTGAGTTCAAAGGATCTGCTAAAGAAGCCTTGTCAGAGCATTCAAAAGGATTTGAAGCAATCGTTCAGCTATTACAAGAAGCTAAGCCGACGGAACTAAAAGCAGTAGAAACAAAGGCATTGACTTCAGAAGTAAAAGATATCAAAGCTCCTTCCCATCCGCTCCAATCACTGCTTAAAGGGCTGGACAAGTCTGCTGCCACTGCACCAGAAGCTTCCAAAGACCCCTTAAAAGAAACAGGAAAAGATCTTGCAAAATTAGTCATTCCTGCTGCGAATACAGAAGCCCTAAGTGCCCTGTTACGCGGCAATACAGAGGGAGAGGCTCATAAAGAGAAAGAAGAGCTCAAACCCCTTACGGAATCGGGGAAAAGCCATCAGCCGCTCAAAGCCGATTCACTCGAAGTCAAAGGTAAAGAGGCTGTCCAAAGCATGCGTCATTTTGCAATAGATCTCAAAGAAGCGGCTGAGAACTACAAGCCTCCTTTTACCCGTCTCACAATGAAACTCAATCCGGAACGTCTGGGTGAAGTAGATGTGACCCTCATACAGCGTGGGAATAACGTTCATGTGACTATCCAATCTAACAATACGGCCAGTGTCGCATTTTTAGCGCACAATGCGACTGAACTCAAAGCACAGCTTGCACAACAAGGCGTTACTAACACGACAATGAACTTTATGACAAGTTCAGATAATCAACAACAAAATCCGCAGCAGCAACAACAGCAACAAAATGAAAATCGTTTCCGTGCCTATGCGTCACTCGAAGAACTTCAACATAGCAGTGAAGAGCTAAGTGCTCTTGAAATCATCATTCCGCATTACGCGTAACACAAGGAGAATATTATGGCAATCGATTCAATAGGTAACAATGCGGCTACCACCGCTACATCCACAGCAGTCAATCCTAAAGGCGTTTTAGGAAAAGATGATTTTCTAAAACTGTTGCTCCTAGAGCTCAAATATCAGGATCCTACATCCCCTATGGACAGTGAAAAGATTTTGACGCAAACGTCTCAACTCGCATCCCTCGAATCTTCAGAAAATACCAATAAATCACTGACCACTCTTGCCGCGTCTCTGGCTGCATCTATGCAGCTCTCAGGAATTTCCGCTATTGGTAAAATTGCCGATACGGGAAGCAATGCAGTGGCACTGACCAAAGGACAAAATGTTGATTTTCAACTCTACTTCCCTGATGATGTTACAACAGGGACAATCAATATTATGGATGTGGATGGGAAAGTACTTCGCACTATGAAAGTGGGAGCGACCGATGCCGGTGTTGCTAAGTATACATGGGATGGCAAAGGCGATGACGGCTCAGCCGTGAGCGAAGGAACCTACTATGTTGATTCAAGCTATGCCAAAACTGATGGCTCCACGGGTGCCACACGCATTGGACGCTATCCGATTGAATCCATAAAGTTTGACGCCGGAAAAACGTACGCCAAATTGGGATCAAGCTATGTAGACTTTAGCTCGATCAAAGAGATTACAGGCAACTAAGATGACACAAGGATTTTATACCGGGTTGTCCGGAATACAAACCCATCAATATGGGATTGACGTTGTCTCGGATAATTTGGCCAACGTTAATACTATTGGCTACCGCGGATCCAATACCGAATTTGCTTCGCTTCTCTCCACAAAAATAACCAGTGCCGGTGCTTCAACGCCTACGTCTAACGATATTGAAGTGGGTGTGCGACTTCAAACAGCTTCCATGAACACTACAGGGGGAGCTTTTTTGAATACCGATCGATTCAATGATCTGGCTATCGGCGGAAATGGCTGGTTCGGTGTTATGTCCGGAACCAAGGATTACTTTACCCGTGCCGGTGATTTTGTCTTTGATGAGTATCAAAAAATACCAGGCGATGGCAATTCTTCCATAGCACGACTCACCACAGGCGATGGGATGTATGTCACTGGAACTATGCTGGGCAATTACGCTTATAATCCTGCTGCAGGTTCTTTTGTGGTTAGTCCCACCAACGACGTACCTCTAGCTGCAGCTGATGCACAGGGACCTCTAGAATTTCCTACCTTGTTGACCTATCCTGCACAGCCGACAACCGTTACCAAATTTGCAGCTAATCTCGGATTTGCCCCAGAAACTCGAACAATGAGTGCCGATGCCATCAGTGCAAACAATGATCGAAACCGAGTAAAGCTCGTCTTTACCCAAAGTGCTGTTCAACCCTCCACGGGAGTTTCCTGGGACATTGCGGCAACTGTGACCTCCAATGATGGACAAACTGTCTACGATACACAAAGCGGACAAGCTATATTTGGCGCATTAGGAATACTGCAAACATCTACATTACCTACCCTAAACAATGACGGCGCCCCTGTTACTGTTGATTTATTAAGTTATTTGGGCGGTATCACCTCAAGCGCAGGTGTTCCCATAACCGCATCCTCTCAATCGGATGGTACACTTGGAGGAACGCTGACAAAATACGGAATCAGTTCTGATGGTACCATCATCGCCGATTTTTCAAATGGCCGTCAAAGCGCCATTGGTCGTGTTGCTGTTTACCATTTTCAAAATGAACAGGGGCTTGATCATACAAGCGGAACCCTGTATTCTCAAAGTTCAAACAGTGGCAAACCTACCTTTTGGACCGACAAGAACGGGAATCCTACCACTGGCGCTACCATCAATGCAGGGCATCTGGAAAACTCCAACGTTCGTCTCGATGTGGGACTCACCGACATGATTATCTTACAACGCGCGTATCAAGCCAATGCGAAAACGATTACCACCGTTGATGAGATGATCCAAAAAGCGTTGCAGATGCGTCGCTAATTTTGGAATATTTATTGCTTATAAATTTAACTATGTGATACAAAGGACTTATTATGTTACGATCACTCTTTGCGGGCGTTACCGGATTGCAAGCACACCAAATCGCGATGGACGTTGAATCCAATAATATCGCCAACGTTAACACCGTCGGGTATAAATACTCGCGTGCCAACTTCTCCGATTTGCTCGCGCAAACCGCACAGATAGCTACCGCTCCGCAGGGATCTTTAGGTGGTAAGAATGCCGTTCAAATTGGTTTAGGAACCACCATCAATTCTGTAACGCGTATCATGACCCAAGGTTCCATCCAAAACACCGATAAAAATACCGACGTCGCGATTCAAGGCGATGGTTTTTTTATCGTCAGTTCGGATGCCGGAAGTACCTACAAATACAGCCGTTCTGGGGATTTTAAATTCGATGCAGGCGGAAATTTTGTTGACAATGGCGGATTTATTGTCCAAGGCTGGCTTCGTGATCCCGCAACCGGTAAAGTCGATTCTACCGCCCCTATCACCAATATTAACATACCTCCAGGGCTCACAACCCCTGCAAACCCTTCATCTGCCGTCAATCTAAAGGCCAATCTCGATTCGGGAGAAACCGTCGAAACGTTTAACGTCACCAATCCGATGAAGACATACAGCCTAGCCGGCTATCTTCTCAATAATCCAGCAGATGTGGCTATACGTACTGCCAATACAAATACTGCGGAAGATATGAAAGTAATGTTCAATGATCAAGGACGATCACTCATCATGCAACCAAATCAAGGGATTTGGGTCAGCTATAAAGACGCAGTTACGGCTCCATTGCCAATCGGCGCTACAGCTGCTGCTACCCCTTATACATTTACACTAAACGGGACAACAATTTCTGGCAGTACCCTTGCAGGGGCAACTGCCGCAGAAAATGCTACCGCAATCGCTCAAGCAATCAATGCCCAAACCGCGAATACCGGAGTTGTTGCTTCTTCGGTGCTAGGGAACTTGACGCTGACCAACGATAACTCGAGAGAAAGTGATGTTGCAAAGACCAAAAATATCGTTCTTGTCTCTGGAAGTGCCCCGACTACTGCACTTGGGGTCGTATCTACCACTGTAACAACGGCGTATAAATATCAATACGCCACCAATGCGACAGATATTACCGGCCCAGGAGCTGGTGATGCAACGTTCAGAACAACAGAGCAACTCCGTATTATCATGCAAAATGATGCACAAGCTGTCACAGGAGCCAGTAAAATTGCCGTTGAGATAAATGACCGCGGACAATATATATTCACCAATCCTAACGATGGTGACGCTACACAAGAGGATCTCAAAATTCAAGTAACCGCATTTCAAGATACAACACTCAATATCACTAAGAATGTGCGTTTTACTGAAGTAATGCAATCGCTCAATGGAGCCCTCATCGAAGGAAGCACCGGTATTCGCCTTTCTCAAGGGCTTAATGCCGCAACCCATTCAGCGAGTATCGACATTTACGATTCACTCGGAAGTAAACATACGCTCAAAATGGACTTTCGTAAAACAGGAGTGGATACGGTTACAGGCGCTACATGGAGTATGATCCTCTCTGTTCCTGCACCCGGCGAGATAAATACCATTGCTCCATTAAATACAATTGCAGGACAGGTAACGTTTGGGCCAGATGGATCATTATCCTCTTACACCCCTACAAACGTCAACTTTACAGGCAATAACGGTTCTACCCCAAATCAAAACGTTAATATCAAACTCGGAACGTCCAATTCATTTGATGGGATTACAAGTTTCGATGCGACTTCTGGAACCAGTGGTATTTCACAAGACGGTTTCCCTGGCGGAGACATCGTTGGTATCCGTATTGACCAAAGCGGTACGCTAATCGGATCATTCTCTAATGGTCGATCATTCGGCTTGGCACAAATCGGGATGGCAAAATTTACAAATAATGAAGGCTTGGTTGCCGATGGCGGAAACGTATTTTTACAGTCTGCCAACTCCGGCGATCCGATTATCGGTACAGCGGCAACTGCGGGACGCGGATTTATGCAATCCTCGGCACTCGAAGCGTCCAATGTCGATTTGTCTAAATCACTGACAAACCTCATCATCATACAGCGCGGTTATCAGGCCAATGGTAAAACGATTACCACATCCGATACACTTCTGGAAACATTGCTGGGAATTAAACGATAATTTTGGAAGTTAGGAGGAAGGCTGCCGAGGGAGAAGCTCGACATGCTCGAATCTTAAGGAGTATACAAAGGAAATGAAAAGCCCCCTTTGACTTGCTGTTGCCAAGTGGGATGTCAAAATTATAAAACAGCTAAGTAAACGAATAGTAATAAAGCTATAATTGCACATGCGATGGCGAACACTCAAAAAAAATACCAAGTCAACTCCCGATAAAAACTCCCCAACCAAATACGCTTCCTTTGCTCCCAGAGCACTCGGGTTTTTCACTGATATTTTCATGATCGGATTACCTATCTCTCTCATTCTGATGGCATTATTTGGATACGATCAGATGCACACAGCTGGGGCTATTGATGTAATCACCAACAACAAGAAAGCACTCCAAAATCCTCCGAATCCGCTCAGTTCAGCCCTGCAAATAGTTTTATTTATGGCGATTACGGTGGAGTTATGGCACCGATACACACAAACACCAGGAAAAAAACTCGCTCATATATGTGTCGTAGATGCCAAAACACTCAAGAAGGCTTCCTATTGGAAACTAAGTCTGCGCTTTATAGGTTATTTTTTCTCTCTAATCTCTTTAGTCGGTTTTTTTATTGGTTTTTTTCGCAAAGACAAACGCTGTCTTCACGATTTGCTTAGCGGTACTGCCGTTATTCGAGAGAGCTGATATGTCCCTCATCATCGGAGCTTTTTATTTTTTCTATTTTGCCCTCATCGGCGTCCACATTATTTTTGTCCCAAAAATTCTTTCCATGGTTGGGTACAGCTCCATCGATATCGGGATCATCTTTGCTTCCGCCCCATTAGTGCGCTTTGTCGTCCCCTTTTTATTTCTAAAAGGATTTAAACTTGATCACAAAGTGTTTGCAGCAGCGCTTGTGCTCATGGTATTGGGCGCAGCAGGATTCTATCCTTCCCTCACCTCTTTTTGGCCATTACTCATCAGCAACATCATTTTTGGCATCGGCATATCATTGCTGCTGCCCTATATCGAAGTCATCGCATTAGAACATATCGGAAAAGAATCTTACGGAAAGATCCGCCTTTTTGGATCACTGGGTTTTATCGCCGTATCCCTAGTCCTCGTCCGTTATCTCGATGAACCTAAGATCGGCATAGACTTCTTAATCGCCATGGCATTGGCCACAAGCATGCTGGGAGCACTCATCGGCTCGCTGGAAAACAAAAAGAGCGCCGCCATCGCAGAAATCAGTGAACAACTTGACTCCTTCAATCCATTAGCGCATCTAAGTCTCTGGATTGGATTTTTGCTGATGCAGGTGAGTTTTGGCCCTTTTTACAATTTTTTCACTATTTATGCCACCGATCATGGAATATCGCTGGATATGACCGTATGGCTGTGGAGCTTTGGGGTATTGGCAGAAATCATGATGTTTTATTTTCAAGGGCCTCTGTTACAGTTCAACCTCCCCATGCTTTTGCAAATCACCGCACTCTTTACTGCCGGACGCTGGATGATCGTTGCCCTTTTCCCCGATAATCTCACCCTTCTTTTTCTTGCACAAAGTTTTCATGCTCTCAGCTTTGCCCTCTTTCATACGGCAGCAATCAGCCTCTTGTTTTCTTTGTACCGTTCAAAACGGCTTGCACAACAATTTTTCTTTGGTATATCGTATGGACTGGGGGGATTTTTAGGAGCTTTGGGAGCGGGGGTACTGTATCAATATGCCCCTTCTTGGCTTTTTATCGGAGGTGCGATTGCCGCATCGGCGGCCACAATCGCTTTTAGAATACACATCAAGAATGGGCCATCACACTCCAGAAATCCTATGTAAATCCATCTGCGGAAACGGCACGGTAATATTGTACCTGTCAAACTCGCTTTTAATCGCTTCTGTTACTTCAAATTTCACATCCAAGTAATCATCCACATTTACCCATGGACGAACGACTAACTGAATCCCATCGCGCCCAAGAGTTTCTACGGCAACTACCGAAGCGGGCTCTAAAAGTACTTTTGAATGGTTTTTCAGAACATCCATAACGGCCTCTTTCACCACTTTCAAATCCTCTTTGTAATCGATGTAAAAAACCATATCGATACGTCGAGTACTGTTTCCGGTATTATTGATAATATTGCCGCTGATCAATGTCCCATTGGGGATAATAATTGAACGGTTATCCGCCGTTGTCAGCGTTGTGGAAAAAAGATTGATCGTTTTTACCGTCCCCATGACGCCTGATGTTTCGATGGAATCTCCCACTTTAAACGGGCGGAAAAAGATAATGAGGACAGCCGCGCCGACATTTGCCAATGTGTCTTTGAGCGCAAGACCCACCGCCAATCCTGCAGATGCAAAAATCGCGACAAAGGAGGTGGTATTGATCCCCACATTGCTCGCAGCCATCGCAATAACCACGAGGATGAGTGCCGCATACGCCACATGAATCGCAAATGAGATCAAAGTTTCATCCACATTAGCACGCGTCATCATCCCTCTCATCAGCTTCAAAATGACCTTAGCCATCCATCGTCCGATGATAAAAATTACAATAGCACCCAACAGCTTCACTCCATAATCGGTTGCGAAAGTTATTGCTACATCCCAATAGTGTTCTGCAGTTGTACTGTAATGCTCTATTTTATGTTCAATCTTTTGTAACATCATGCTCTCGCTTAGCGGTACTCTACAATTTTACTCATAGGAAGCCGGATTTGTGGACTTTGAGGGTCGACGCGATAGCCAAAGGAACAGATCAGTGCGACGCTTCTCCCTTGCGGAAGATCCAGCACCGCTTCAACCTGCTCTTTTTCAAATCCCTCAATCGGGCAACTGTCAATTTGTAACGTCGCGGCATACGTCATCATGTTTGCACACGCGATATAGCATTGCTTTGCTGTCCAGTTTTCAAGTAAGTCTTCGTGACATTCAATCAAGGAGAGATAGTTTTTATAGACGCCCATATACATCTCCACGGCTTCGCCGTCCATTCCTCTGCGCTCAAACATTTCCCGCACATAGGGTGTTCCACTACGTACGCTGTCGTTATCGGTTGTAAAAATAACCAATTCAGAACATTCCGTAATCTGGTTTTGGCTCCAGCATGAAGACTTAAGCGCTTTACGCAAGGCTGGATCACGCACCACAATCAATCGCCATGGCTCCATACCGAATGACGATGGGGACGTTCGAGCCACTTCCAATAGGGATTGAAATTGAGCTTCAGGAATTGTTTTAGAAACATCAAAATGTTTACACGCATGACGGAAGGCCATCGCTTTCATAAATACGGACATAATTTACCTCGCTGTTGTTCTATCAATTGTACCATTGTAACGTATAACTGTTTATGCTGGGTTTCCAGCCCTTCCAAGAGTGCCACATATTTTAAATAGGTCTTCCACGGAGTTTCAGAAGGCTTTGAACGCCCTTTTTTGATCAATTCAAAACTCACGGCCGCATTGATAAACCCTTTCCAGAGCTTCACCTCATCGTCCTCTTCAAAACGTCTAGGAAACCATAGCGCTTCGAGATCCTCATGCGCATCGTAATAGCGTTCTTCTTTCAATGATTGCACAAATGATTTGCACGCACTTTCTACTGTTGGAGATACTTGCGCCAATATCCGCGTCCCCCCTTCAAGCTGATACAAACATGATTAGGAAATTTGGCACGAAACTCCGACAAACGTTCCCGTGAACTTTTTCCGGTATCGCAGTAAAAGACAAACACGCTTCCCTCGGGTTCCTGCTTCATCAACGGCGGGCTGTAGGTGATTGCTTCTGCCCCATCAATAGCATTCAAAATCGTATCGATCAAAATAACTTTGATCCCCTGAATCGCTAACAGCTGCTTGTTATACAAATACTCTTTTTGTGTCCATTCATCCACCGTTAAATCGACCATATTATTGTCCATCGTATTATTTTGTAAAAGTCTATCAAAACTATAAAAGCATACCCCTTAGAGTTTTTAGCTACACTTACATTATGGCTAAGAAAAAGAAAAAAATGATAAAACTCAATCAATCCATCCGCCATTTTTTCGGAGATGAAGGATTTGACGAAGGAATTGAGCGCGTTCCTACGGAAACGTTAATGGCTCTCTCTCATACCCTAGGTGTCTTTAATGATGTAACCGATAAAGCAATGCTTATCAAGAATTTTCGCCGTTTATGGTCTGAGGGGGAGAGTGACAATCGTGAGCTGATCGTCGATTTTTTTCGCAATGACGGGAGAACCTACCCCAATCCTAAACCCAAAGAAAAACCGCACGAACGTGAAGATAAGATTGACGAACTGCTGGAAGGAATGGACATTACTCCATCAGAACGCTTGGCATTGCACTCAGCATTTATCGATATACGTATTCGCAAGATCACGCTAGAAAAAATTGCGTCAAAGCTTGATCACATCCGTATCTCTCTGAAGCGGGAGACGCTTGAAAAAGCACTTGACGGAAAATTTAATTATGATGATTCTTTGGAGTTTTACGCTTCCATCCACTACGATATAGGCGATGCGCATTTTACTAAAATTCATGTCCTAAAAACTCCTCCGATCGATAACAAGCGCATCCAAGAAGAAGTTCCCCAAGCACTTATTCAAGAGATTTCCACACTAAAAGAAGCCCTAACGCGTCAAAAACAAGAGCAAATCAATCAATTTTTAGCCGCCATTCCTCTGCAGTCTCACCGCTACCTCAGCGAGAATGAAATTATCAGTGCGCTCAAAAGCGCCCCGCCATCCGCTTCAAATACGACGAATGTACTGGATAATGAGCTGTTGCAGAAAGTATTATCCACCTATTTTCCCGCCGCCAAGACATCTCTCAACGGTGATGATCTGATGATCGAGATTCAAAAAACGCTTGATCTTCCCCATTCGTCTGCACCATTTCACTATACCATTCATCTGCACCTTGATGCCTCATCCCTTAGTCGAAATATTTGGGCTGGAGAAGAGATCACCTTTGCCGAAGTCACCTTGGCACAGACACGCGAAGCAGAGCAGATATTCCTTTCCGAACTTTCCGATCTCATCCGTAAATGCGCCGAACGGGCCAAACTGCTCAATCTGACCGAAAGCAGACTCTATGCGCTCGTCTATGAATTACTAACTCCACACTTCACCGATACGCTGCACATCGGTGCTAAAACGCAAAAAAGAGTCCTCTACGCGTTTGATCAGCATATTGCTTCAGAACTGCTCAAACGACAAAAGCAAGAGCTCTTGGCGCGCAGTATCCGCGATTTTAAAAATCTCTTTCCACTGGCACGCTCATTGCGCCGAAAACTTGTGTTTCACGTCGGACCTACCAACAGCGGTAAAACTTATACGGCGATGGAAAAACTTCGCGCAGTAGGGACAGGTTATTATCTTGCACCCTTGCGCTTATTGGCACTTGAAGGCTATGAGGGGTTACGAGACGAGGGGATCAATGCGTCACTGATCACCGGTGAAGAGCAGCTCATCGATGAGGATGCTACCCACATCAGCTCCACCATCGAGATGCTCAATTTTGAAGTTGAAGTGGATGCCTGTGTTATCGACGAAGTACAGATGATAGGAGATCGTGACCGCGGATGGGCATGGGCAAACGCCATCATCGGAGCCCCTGCCAAAACAGTCATTATGACCGGCTCACCTAATGCGCTCGAGGCTGTAACGGCTCTTGCCCAATATTTAGGGGAGCCGCTTGAAATCGTCGAGTTTGAGCGTAAAAATCCACTGGAACTGATGAAAGCTCCTATTTCACTTGAAAAAATAGAATCCAAAACAGCCATCATCGCCTTTAGCCGTTCCAGTGCCTTGCGAATCAAGCAACAACTTTCCAGTACTTACCGCACAAGCATTATCTATGGAAACCTCAGCCCCGAAGTACGCCGTGAAGAAGCACGACGATTTCGTGAGGGAGAAACCGATATTCTCGTAGCGACCGATGCCATTGCTATGGGACTAAATCTGCCCATCAAAACACTTTTATTCTCAAAGGCAGACAAGTTTGACGGACAATCACAGCGTAGCCTAACCGCCAGTGAAGTACAGCAGATATCAGGACGGGCAGGACGCTATGGGCTAAGCGAACATGGCTATGTAGGCGCAACCAGCAGTGATGTCCTCAAAAAAATAGGAGTACTTTTTACTCAAAAAGCCGAAACAGTCTCCATTCCGTTTAACGTTATGGCAAATTTTGATCACATTATGCTAGTATCCACCATCCTTGAGGAAAAATCGCTCTCAGCCATCATCGAATTTTTTGTGGAAAACATGAAATTTGAGGGGCCGTTTCGTGCTGCCAACCTTGAGTCAATGAGTGAAGCATCCGCCATTGCCGATCGCTATGATTTGGACATGAAAACCAAGTTTACACTATCCACCGCTCCGCTATCCACCGGTTCACCGCTTGTCATGGCGGCATTTGAGCGGTATGTCAAAGCATTAGAGCAGGGAAAACCGATCGCTTACGTCGCTCCTTCACATTTAGGAGCGTATGCACTTACGATGGAAGACCTCCAAGATGCCGAAGACCGGATCAAAGAGATATCCCTGTATCTGTGGCTCTCTTATCGTCTGGGTGAGTATTTTATCGACAGCGAAAAAGCGCGTTCCTTTAGAGGAGAGCTCAACCGTTTCATCGAAAATTCGCTCAAGCAAAGCCATTTCACCCCGCGCTGTAAGACCTGCTCAAAGCCGCTCGCGCCTGGGAGCGAATTTAGTATCTGCCAAAGCTGTTTTAATGCTCTCAATCGCTCCAAAAATCGTTCTACTTCGCCAAGAGATCCGTATAGTCGAAGCGGGAAGGAGAGAGAAAGATCTTCTCATCGCGGACGCTGATACGCGCATCGTGATTTTGCAGCTTTTGAAAACGATGTTTGATTGTTTTTTTCTCTTTGTCTTTGA
Source organism: Sulfuricurvum sp. (assembly GCA_041661985.1). GTDB lineage: Bacteria > Campylobacterota > Campylobacteria > Campylobacterales > Sulfurimonadaceae > Sulfuricurvum. The sequence continues at coordinate 242,330 of JBAZTK010000003.1, forward strand.
CCCGTTTCAGCTTTAGAAACTCTTTGAGAGAGATCCATCCGTCTTCTTCAATCACATCCGCATTGATTGCGTCGATTTTACCTTTTTCCATCCCCTCTTGCATCACAACATCCGGATTGACATGGGAGAGAAATTTGGTCGCGACGACATGCAAAACACTGCGTAACTGCGCGTCGCGTTCTTTGTATATCTGCTCAACTTTAATCCGTTCATCAATCAGCATCTGTTCACGTTGATCACGAAGGCGTGACGTCTCATGCTCCAAAACATCTACACGACCTCGAAGGCGCTCATTTTCTTGCTCTATGTACTGCGTATAACGTGGATCATGCACACTTCCATTATTTGACGCACTCTTCGCTGCAGCTATTACAACGTATTTCACTCCATCTTCGACAATGCAATTCAAACTTCCGCGACGAACACGATTGTGTATTGCCTCTTTGGAAACCCCAAAATGCTCAGCCGCATCCGCAATCGTTAACTTTTTCATTTTTTCCCTTTATTTATGCAGCATACGAATCAAAGCATTCACCATCTCAAAATCCAAATGCCCTTTCATCGCTTCTTTCATTAACTTAATCGAGTCAAACGTACTCATAGGATCTTTATAAGAGCGCTTTGTGGTCAATGCATCAAACACATCACACACCCCGATGATACGGGCAAATTGTGAAATAGCATCACCCGTAAGTCCATCGGGGTAACCACCTCCGGTCAACTTCTCATGGTGATGACGGATTCCGGTCAAAATCCGCTCGTCGGTTACCCCCAGATGCAATGCTATCTTATGCCCTTCACTGGGGTGGGTTTTCATTTCATCAAACTCAACGTCGGTGAGCGACCCATTTTTGTTAATAATGTCATAGTTCACTTTGCTTTTGCCAATATCGTGCAATACAGCCGCCATCCCCAATGCTTTGAGATCTTCCCCCTCAATCCCTAGAAAAGAGCCCAGGCTTAGAGTGTAGATACTGACATTGATAGAGTGGGTATGAGTATAGTAATCATGTGCCGTAATTTTGAGCAGGGATTCAACGGCCTTAGGATCATGCAAAATAATACTAACAAAACTGTCCACAACCGGCTTGACATTTTTGGCCACTTCCAAAGATTCGGGATTGCGAAACATCTCATCAATCACCGAACTTGCCTTTTCATAAACAATAATGGCTTTATCGTCGAGCGAGATATCCTCTGAGCGGGCGATGGTTTGAATATGCTGCTGAACGTATGCCTCATACGCAAGGGCATCCTCATCATTAATATACAGCTTCTCTACTTCGCGAAGACGCACCTTGTCATTGCCATTAAGCACGGTATCGCTTTGAAGAAACAAATTCATTATGCTCTTCTCTTCATTGGGCATGTAGAGTGTAAAATCGATCAATTCACCTTCTGTCAGGACTCTTTTATCAATCGATTTGTACCTCTTGGGCTTGCTGTTCATCCTATTTCCTTTATCGGAAGTTTTCAAACACCAAAGGGGCTTCCCACTCCATCGCTTTGATGTGCGCCATAATTTTTTGAAGCTCATCTATTTGCTTGGATTTTACACGGATGTATTCGCCCTCGATAATGGCAGAGGCTTTGGTTTTGAGTGCTTTGATTTCAGCAATAATCTTTTTTGCCTCTTTTGAATCAATCGTATCAACTATTTTATAGGTAGCTTTTCGAGATCCGCCGCTCGCATCTTCGGTTTTAAGCTCCTCGAGAGCTTTTGAAGAGAGCCCCCGTTTGATAAGCTTGCCGATAACAATATCTTTAAGCGCGTCAAGTTTGTTATCGCTTGAAGCTACAAGAACGAGTTGTTTCTCTTTTTCGCGGTAATTGATCTCATAGACAACCCCTTTAAAATCATAACGCCCGATGACCTCTTTTTCCGATTGGGCCATTGCGTCTTTAAACGCCTGTAAGTCAATTTTTGCAGAAATGTCGAGTGAGTGTTCTGATGCCATAAAAAAGTCCTATTAGTTTTTATAACATTAGTATAACACAAACAAAAGATTAAAACATAGGTGAGCCAAAATCCAAACCGCCGCCAAAACTCATATTCGGATCGTTATACCCCAGCATGGCGCTTTTGGTACGTAACATCGTAATGTCTTGCTTGGGGGCAATTCCTTGAGGACAAACCGGAACACACTCACCGCACAGCGTACAGTCCCAAATGCCGTTTGTTTGGACTGCCGTTATTTTGGCATCGCTCTTGGTTTGGCGCGGATCACTGACATAACGCCAAACACGCGTGAGGGCAAAGGGGCCGATAAAATCAGGATTCACAGCATAAACAGGACACGCGCTGTAACACGCCGCACACAAAATACAGTCGCTTTGCGTTTCGATACCGCTCATTGCTTCTTCGCTGACGTTGCCCCCTGACGATTCCTCACTCCAGGCATTGGCGGTACGGTTAAAATGCTCAACAGAAGAACTCTCAACCACTAAATCGCGAATAACGCTCGCGTTACGCATCGGCTCTACGAGATCGCCATCGATTGGTTTGTATTCACACATCAGAACCTCACGTCCGTTGACACGAACAGCACAGCTCCCGCACACACCGCTGCGGCATCCGTGCGAATACGTGAGCGTTGAATCCATTTTGGTTTTGATGTGATTGAGGACGGTGAGCAACGTCACGTTTTGAAGCTCTACTTCATATCCTTGAGGTTCTTCTTCATGAGATCGTTGTACTAAAATATTCATCAGTCACACCACTCTCTTTCTTCATCTTCGTCATCATAAAAATCGTCATTATCTTCATTCTCAACAATTGTATTTATTCCATAAAATCTGCACATAATATCCCTCCTTCTCTCCAAGTAATCGTATGAGCTCCGAACATCACGTCGTTTCGCGTAGGTATATCCCCACGATAATGGGCCCCTCGACTTTCTGAACGCGAAATGGCACAGACTACGATAATCTCTGCGAGCTCGATCTTATTTCCAAATTCGATAAACTCGACCAAATTGGTATTGCAAACTTTTGCTTTATCTTTTGGACCCATAAACGGCAGCTCTTTTTGCATCTGTCGAATAGCCCCTAAAACTGTTTTAAGCCCCATGTCTTCACGCACTAAACCTACATTGTTATAGAAAATGTTAGCGAGCATCTCTTGTTTTTGATAAAAATCGATCTGATTCGTAAAATACATCACCCCGCTCACAAAGTTGGTATCTTTGGCAAGCTGTGCGTTTTCGAGTGCAGAAGCAGGTTTTTTTACCCCGAACTGCGCCGCAAATTTACCGCAATGGCGACCAAACACGACGAGTTCCAAGAGTGAATTTCCCCCCAATCGATTTGCTCCGTGTGTTTTATGATTGGCACATTCACCCACTGCGAACAAACCACTAACACTGGTCATACACTCATCATTTACCTCTATACCGCCCATACTGTAATGTGCTGCAGGTTTAATAGGGATAAGATCATAAACAGGATCAATCCCCTCATAAATCTGAGCCAATTTCCGCTCTTGCGGCAGTTCGTGAGTGATAAATTCTTCTCCTAGATGACGAATATCGAGATACACACTTCCGCTTTTTAAAATTTCATCGTGTATCGCACGAGCAACGACATCACGAGGTCCAAGCTCATCCGTAAAGCGGTCCCCCTGCTCATCAACCAAATAGCCACCCGCCCCCCGAGCACTCTCAGAGATCAAAATCGAAGAACTTTTCAACGCAGTAGGATGAAACTGAATAAATTCCAAATCCGCAAGCCTTGCACCTGCACGTATTGCCGCAGCGATTCCATCACCCGTACTGCCTACTGAATTCGTCGAGTGTTCGCCATAAATCGCTGCGTATCCTCCTGTTGCCAAAATAACGCTGTCCGCACGTATCTCTTCCACCTCACCCGTTGGGATATTTAAACACGTCGCCCCCAACGCACGATTACTCTCCTCATCCACGATGATATTAAGTAAAAATCGCTCATTCATAAACGTGATCCCGGCGTTTAGACATTGATCGTACAATGTATGAAGCAATTTTAGTCCCGTATAATCCTGAGCATAGCAGGCGCGAGGGGCCGAAGCTCCCCCTAGGCGTCTGCGAGCTATCTCACCCGATTTATCACGGCTAAAAGGAAGCCCCATCGTATTACACCAACGCACCGCATCGGGAGCATTTTCACATAAAAAAATAATCTGTGACTCATTGCCCAACCCCGCACTGGATTTTAGGGTATCGGCGATATGGTTCGCAATCGAATCCTCACCGCCCAAAACCGCATTCATACCCCCCTGTGCCATTGAAGTTTGCGAACGTGTCGGAAGGGCTTTGCTAATGACGATTACCTCTGCACCCGCTTCATGAGCCGAAAGGGCGCTCACCAATCCCGCACCGCCTCCACCGATTATTAATACTTTAGCCATAATAAAGACTCCTTGAATGAGGTGATTGTAGCGCAATGGGTTTTAGTGCTTACTCAAAAAGATTGACTAATTTTTAGGATAAAATAAACAATGCAAACATTGTTCTCAATTCTTGGAATCTATCTCTTTATCGCTGTCGGCTTTGGTGCCAAATGGTCGTTCAAGGAGAAAATAGACGATCGTACGATTACGCTGCTAAGCGTCTATTTTTTACAAATATTTTTGACCTTTTGGGGGTTATTAAAGCGCCCGATTGATACCAATCTTTTGCTCGCACCCTCGGTGTATCTCGCAATCACTCTTTTAGCACTGTTGTTCATGATACCACTTTCCAAACTGCTCTTCAAAGACACCAAAGAACGCTCTATCGCTACAGTGTCCGCACTTATAGGCAACACTGGAAATCTCGGTATCCCCTTGGGAATTGCGCTGTTTGGAGAGCAAAGCGTTCCCTACTTGACCCTTATCAACCTTGTCAACGTTTTCGTTGTCTATACCATCGGTGTTTTTTATTATTCACGCGGTGAGTTTAGTATTCGCGATTCTCTCATCAACATTGTTAAACTTCCTGTTTTATGGGCAGCAATGTGTGCTATTTTCCTAAATCTCGGAGGCTATCATCCCAGTGAAGCTGTTGATAAAACCCTTATGATGGGGGCGTATGCATCCATGACAATGCAGTTAGTGCTGTTTGGGATTTATCTGTACGGGATTAAACTGGGAGAACTCAATATGCGGCTGTCGGTGTGGGTCAGTGGTACAAAATTCATCCTCATCCCCGCTCTTGCGTGGATCGTTTTGGGACAAATAGAGATGGAATCCGCGGTGAAGGGGATGGTATTTTTAGAACTGATGGTTCCGCTTGCCGTCGCCAATGTCAATCTCGCATCGCTCTACCACTGCTCACCGCGTACCGTAACGATTCAGGTATTTATCACCTCGATCGTGTTTTTGGGAATTGCGTTTATTTTGCCGACGCTTCTCCAAATGTTTTAATATTCTCTACCGTCGCAGCGATAAGCCGTTCTCTAGCTTCTACTGATGTCCAGGCAATGTGAGGAGTGATATAGAGACGTTCAGGATGCTTGACGTTCAATAACGGATGCGGTGTTGTCATCGGCTCTTTGACCAACACATCCAGCCCTACATAGATCGGTTTTACGTCGATAATGACAGAGAGAGCATCTTCATCGACGATACCTCCTCGGCCAAGATTAAGCAATACTGCACCGTCTTTCATCTGTAATAACTCGGAATGAGAGATGAGATTTTCAGTAGAGGCATTGAGTGGCGCATGGATCGAAATAACGTCGCTGTTCTCAATCAAACGGCTCAGCGTCGCTTTCTCAAAGTCGCTGTTCTCATTTTTTCCTGACGTCGAATAGTAAATCACGTTAGCCCCAAACGCTTTTGCGATGGCAGCAACACTGCGCCCAATCTCGCCCAAACCGATAATACCCCATGTACAACCCCGTAATTCACTAAATGAGGGACCGATATGCGTAAAGACCGTCTCTTTTTGCCACTCACCGCTTTTGACATACTCATCATAATAACGCGAATGCCCCATCAGGTAAAAAAGCATCGAGAACGTATGCTGTACCACAGCGTCGGTTGAGTATCCCGCCACATTTTTAACGATGATTCCACGACGAGCAGCGGCTTCGTGATCAATGTTGTTCATCCCCGTAGCCGCCACACAGATCAGCTTGAGATTAGGAGAGGCTTGCATGATGGCTTCATTGATCACCACTTTGTTCGTAACAATCACTTGGGCATCGCGAACACGCGCCATCGTCTCTTCAGGTGCCGTAGTCGCATACGCACTAACGCCCCCTAACGATCCAAATGCATTAAGCGAAGTATCACCGAAGGTTAGCGTATCGAGAAGAACTATTTTCATACGTCTTGAATCTTCTTAATCATTTTTTTCGCTTGTTTGAGCGCTTTTTTCACTTTATCGAATACCAAAACAACCGCCATACGTCGTCCTACGTGTGCTTCAGGTTTACCAAATACCCGCACAAAACTGTTATCACTAAAGAGAGAATCATCCACATCAATAACAGGCTCGTGTGATTCTACGGTCGACTTAAACGCCGCACTTGCACCCTCTCCGTAAAAGGTAAATCCAAGAGGAAGCCCAAGTACCGCGCGTACGTGCAGCGCAAATTCACTCTGGCTTTGGGTAATCAATGTCACCATCCCCGTATCATGTGGGCGAGGACTTACTTCGCTAAAATAGACTTCATCCCCTTTGACAAACAACTCAACTCCAAACAATCCGCGTCCGCCTAGACCATCGGTAATGGACTGGGCAATCGCTTTTGAGCGCTTGAGCGCTTTTTTCGACATTTCCATGGGCTGCCAGCTGTAGATGTAATCACCGTCTTTTTGGATGTGTCCGATCGGCTCACAAAACACCGTCTCTGTCCCATTGCGTACTGTCAACAAAGTAATCTCATAATCAAATCGGATAAACTCCTCAACGATCAGTTCGCTCGCATCGCCACGTGCCTCTTTGGCAATCTCCCATGAATTTTCCAAATCAAAAGGCGTTTTCGCAATACTCTGACCATGCCCTGATGAACTCATAACAGGTTTGATAACACACGGAAATCCAACATCTTCAGCCGCGTAACACATATCTTCATACGTACTCACAAAATGATAACGGCTTGTTTTGATCTCCAGCTCTTCAGCGGCAAATCGGCGAATATTTTTGCGATTCATCGTTTTGTTGACCGCTTCAGCATTAGGGATGACACAAAAGCCTTCTTCCTCCGCCGCAAAAAGAGCATCGATACTGATTGCTTCGATCTCAGGCAAAATATAATCGGGCTTCTCTTTGCGAATAATTTTCAATACCGCTTCTTTATCTTGCATATCGACCACATAAGATCGATTGCTGACAAGATGTGCCGGGGCATGCTTATAGCGATCCACAGCAATAACCTCAATACCTAGACGTTGTGCCTCAATGGCTACTTCTTTACCGAGTTCGCCAGAACCCAACAACATGATTTTTTTAGAATTGGTTTTGAGAGGTGCGCTAAAGAGCATAATATAGCCTTGCGTAAAAATTTAGTTATTGTAATTGTATCATAGGGTTTGTAAGGGATTTGTTACAAATGAGGAAATCGAGAGGAGAAATTAAAGGTGCAATCAAAGTGCCGAAGCACTCTGAAATTACAGGCGAGATTCGTAACGTCGCATCATGTAGAGACGTTTTAACATCTTCTTGCGAGCACTGATTTTGAACTGTTTGCGTTTTTCCGTTTCCGTTATATGGTTACGGCGCGCACGAGCTTCAGTAACAACAAGATTACGATCTGTTTGTTTCTTGAAACGTCGGTAAGCAGCATCAAAATTATCATCTTGGCGTAAGATAATACCAGGCATTCACATCACCCACTTTCTATTTAAAATTTTCGAACCGCAATTATACCATATTTAAACCAATTTTAAGCCTTAGAGGAGGATATTATGATGATAGACTTATATATAAGGAATTTTTATGTCTCCTAAAAAATTGTTACTGTGGCTCGTCTTTACAGGGATGATGATTCCTCCTATGGGATGGCTGTTTTTACTCTCTTATTCCGCACTGTTCACTTTCGACGAACTCACTCAGATTGTCATTTCATGGTCAATGCTGGGATACATGGTCATCGCTACAGCTGCTATGCTGGTCGGTTTTTCACACAAATTTACACTCCTGGATAATTTACTGCACCAAAACGGTAAAGATGAAGAAGCCTCACAACTCATTGCAAAAATTCCTTATTACTTTTTGGGTGGACAGATGGCATACAACCTCTTTGGTCCAGCAGTAGTGCTGTTGGGAAAACCTTTTATTGATTCAGAACATTTTATATTGGCAGAATTGGCTGTTTTACCACTGCTTTTTTTATTCATTATCCCCGTCTTTATCGTCTTCGTCCAAAAACTAGAGACATGGGTGAGCGCTGTTCCGCTCAATGCCCATTACCCGTTCATATCCTTTGGCAAAAAAATGCTCCTCTCTCTTTTTACCACCATTATCGGAAGCAGTACGCTGCTCGTATTGCTCAATGTTATCTTGCTATACGACAACCCCTCTATCACCTTACACGATCTAATCCTCAAAAATATTATTGTAGCTTCTATAGGGATCACAATATCTGCTCTCAACATCTCATTGCTCATATCACAAGTTACTCAACCTGTTAGAAGTCTCACGCACAAGCTCAGTACAGACCTTTACGATCTTACCAAGTCTTTTAGTGTTGTAAGTCGAGACGAAACCGGAACAATGGCCAATTCCCTAGGACAATTTATAAAAGCTATTGAAGATTCAACCGGTCATTCCAAAGAAATTGCAACCGCCAATCTCTCTGCTGCCAATCATTTGGGAACATTATCCGAAGAGATCAAACAGCGGGTTCACACTGAAAATGCCATTGCCGCTACCTCCACCGAAAATGCCCGCTCCATTCAAGTCATTGTAGAAAAGGGTGCTCGTGATTTTGAAGATACTCAAGAAAACATGGATTATGCCTTTTTACAATTGCGCAATGGACGCCATGAGATCCAATCCCTCCTCTCAACGATTAACCACAGTGCGCAACTCGAAGAAGAGTTAAGTCAAAAGATGGAACGCCTCAACACCGAAGCCTCTCAAGTTAAAAGTATCCTTACCGTCATTGGCGATATTGCCGATCAAACAAACCTGCTTGCCCTCAATGCAGCTATCGAAGCTGCACGTGCAGGTGAACATGGCCGCGGATTTGCAGTTGTTGCCGATGAGGTTCGAAAACTCGCGGAACGTACCCAAAAAAGTCTTGTTGAGATTAATGCAACCATCAACGTTATCGTCCAAAATATCTCCGATGCTACTGAACAAATGCGTCAAAATATTGACGCTATGGGCAACGTCACAACCATTTCGGACAAAGTGGATCGTAACATCAATGAAACCGTTGTGGCCATGGAAAAAACAGCGCAATTAACCGCTCACAGTGTTGAAAATTCGAAATCTATTGCCCAACATATCCACTCCATGCTCGGACAAATCGAATCTCTCAGTTCCATTGCCAATCTCAACGAGTCCTCCGTAGAAAATCTCTCTACGATTGCCAAATCAATCGCTGACTCCGCAGACAGTCTTCATCGTCAACTGGGACAATTCAAGACACATTAAGCTAAAATCACGAGCATGATAACTACGGATTCCATTGAAGGGCTCAAAGCCCGTCTTGATATTGTTGATGTTGTGGGTTCGTACATCGAGCTCAAGCGCGCAGGAGCCAATTTCAAAGCTCCATGTCCCTTTCACGATGAAAAATCTCCCAGCTTTACCGTCAATCCCGCTCGTCAAAAATACCATTGTTTTGGGTGCGGCGTAGGGGGTGACTCGATTAGCTTTGTTATGGAATATGAGAAACTTAACTACCCCGAAGCCATCGAAAAACTGGCAACCTCCGTCAATTATTCGCTTCAGTATACCGAGAACAATGAACGCCGCGAACGCTCCAATCTCCTGGATCAACTCAGCGGATGGTATCAAAAACTCCTCGACGAACATACAACCGCCAAAACCTACCTTACCGATCGGGGCATTTTTAGTTCCAGCATTGAGCGCTTTGGAATCGGTTATGCCCCCTCCTCACCTCAAACGTTAGAGTTTTTAAAACAGCACCGTTATTCGATCAAAGAAGCCGTTGAGCAAGGGGCCATCGGAAGCGACGGGGGTCGTGAATTTGCCCGATTCATCGAGCGTATCACCTTTCCTATCCATGCCCCTAACGGCTCCATCGTCGGTTTCGGGGGACGAACCATCACAGGGCATCAGGCCAAATACGTCAACTCTGCCCAAAATGCTATTTTCAACAAATCACGTCTTTTGTATGCCTATCCGCTCGCACGGGAGTCTATCTTTAAACACAAAGAGATCATCGTAACCGAAGGGTATCTTGATGTTGTGATGCTCCATCAAGCAGGCTTTACCCAAAGCGTTGCAACGCTGGGAACCGCACTCACCGCAGAACATCTCCCACTGTTACGTAAGGGAGAACCCAGAGTCCTCGTAGCCTACGATGGCGACAAAGCAGGACGCGCCGCAGCACTCAAAGCCTCAAAGCTTCTAAGTTCGGGAGGATTTGAGGGAGGCGTCATTCTGTTTGAGGGAGGAAAAGATCCCGCAGACATGATCAAAGAGGGGCTGATTGAAGAACTCAACGCCCTGTTGCACCGCCCCATCACCTTTATCGAATTTGTCATCAGCGAGATCTGCTCTTCGTATGATCTGCGCGACCCCAAAGTCAAAGAGAATGCTCTCAATGAATGTCTGGGATACATCAAAACACTCTCCCCCCTCATGCAGGAGGAATACCGTCCCTTTATCGCTTCGCAGCTTGGCATTTCCCCCTCTCTAATACGTCTAGCCAATGCCTCGTCCACTAAAACAGCGTTGCAAAGTCCGCAGCTGTCACACCATGATATGTGGGAACTAAGCCTGATCAAAACGATTTTAGAGCGTCCACAAATCACCGATGGGCTGCTCGACTTTTTGGATGCTTCGCTTTTGCAGTATCATGGAAACGAATTTACAGCCGCCATCGGGAGCAGTGCCTATAATCCTCAACTGATGGCCATTATGATGGACGATCGTATTCACGGATTTGACGGGGACGAGGGATTAAGAGCGGAACTTATGACCTTCTTAAGCGCCCATTACAATCGCGAACTCAAAAAACTAGCCAGTGAAAGTTCGCTATCATTCGATGAAAAATCGTACAAAATACGTCAAATGCGTGAAAAAATTGCGCGGCTCAAACGAGGCGAACTCGTACCGCTCACATAACAATAACACGGGCTCACTGCCGAAGTGAACCCAGCGTTAGCGTAGCTATCGGGATGCATTCCGATGGCGTGTAAAAATTACGAAGGAATTTTATCAAATGAAAGCAATCGCACTTTTCAGTGGCGGTCTCGACTCAACCCTCGCGATGAAACTCATCATCGATCAAGGGATCGAAGTTATCGCCTGCAACATCAGTACCGGATTTGGTTCAATCAAAGACCGTAGAGCACATATGCAAAACATGTGCGACCAAGTAGGTGCCACACTGCGCATCGTTGACATCCAAGATGAATACTTAGAAAAGGTTCTTTTCACTCCCAAACACGGCTACGGCAAACATTTTAATCCGTGTATCGATTGTCATGCCAAGATGTTTGAAGTCGCAAAACGACTGATGGTAGAAGAAGGGGCCGATTTTCTCATCAGCGGTGAAGTACTGGGTCAACGCCCGATGAGCCAAAACGGCGAATCGCTGCAAAAAGTACTCCAAATGAGCGATTGTGAGGGGCTGCTTCTGCGTCCTATGAGTGCAAAACTGCTCGAACCCACGATCCCTGAGATCAACGGATGGGTGAAGCGTGAAAAACTCGAAGAGATCGTAGGGCGCACCCGCGACCGTCAAATGGAATTAGCCAAAAAGTTTGAACTCAAAGACTTCGAAGCTCCAGGTGGCGGATGTTTACTAACAGATGAGCACTTTTCGCGGAAAATACGCGATATTTTGGCACACGATGATGCCTTTATCAAAGCCGATATTCCGACGCTAAAATACGGCCGTCAACTTCGGCTACCCGATGGGGCCAAGCTAATAATCGGACGCACTGAAGAAGAAAATACCAAGCTCGAAGAAATCGAAAATCCCAAATTCATGCACATCAGTACAGAACTCTTTGGTCCTCACTGTTTGATTTCACTGGGCGCAAGCGAAGCAGATAAAACATTGGCGGCAAAGTTAGTATTGGCCTATTGTAAGCCCGATTTCGAGGGAGAGCAAGCGCTAGAATTTGGTAAAGAAACCATTATGAGCATTTGCGACCTCAGCCGCAACGATGCACAGAAATACTTTATATAAACGCCATCGGAACACGTCCCGATTGGCTACGTTAACACTAGGTTTACTTCGGCAGTAAGCCCATTTATTTAACGACCGTACAGCCATAGCCTAATTTCTTAACCGCGTCGCACATCTCTTCGGGCTTTGCCCCTTTTTGTACTTTGACCGCAGCACGCCCCTCTTTTAGATACACCGTCGTATCGGTTACCCCTTTTACTTTGCCAACAGAGGCTTTAATATCACCAATACACATCGAGCACGTCATACCATCGATTTTGAGATTGACCAGCTGATCTGCACTTGCAACTGCCACCATCGCGATTATTGCGAATAAAATATTTTTCATTGACGGGTCCTTTAAATCATTTCGTGCTATTGTTGCATATCTTTGTTACAAAAGCGTTAAGGGGCATCATGAGTTCAATAGAATGGTGGGCGATCATCACGATTGCGTTTGCAGGCAGCTTCGGCCATTGCATTGGTATGTGCGGCGGTTTTATCTTCGCCTACAGCTCCACCAAGATTGATGCCTCCATGAGCCGTACTTCTCAATTCATCCGGCACAGTGCCTATAATCTAGGGAGGGTTAGCTCTTATACACTTTTAGGTATTTTTTTCGGAACGCTGGGGTCGCTTTTTCTAATAACACCAAAATTTCACGGTACTTTATTTCTGCTAGCAGGAGCGCTGATGATCATCACGGCATTGGGAATGCTCGGAATATCCTCCATTATTCACTCCCTAGAGAAATCTTTTTCGAGTATGCCTCTTTTCAAACTCCTCTTTTCACGCCTGATACGCAGCAAAAGCATTCGCAGTTTTTTTGCTTTGGGAATGATGAACGGATTTTTTCCCTGCGGATTTGTCTTTTTCTTCGCAGCTAAAGCGGCGGCAAGTGCATCACCACTTACGGGCGGTGCTATCATGGCTGTATTTGGACTCGCGACCGTTCCCACGCTTCTAGCTCTGGGACAATCGATCAATTTTATGAGGGATATTGCGTTTCGCAGTACCATGAACCGTATCGCCGCATTGGCAATTCTTGTTTATGGCACCTACAGTGTCTATTACGGCTTGGCTTACTTTTTCGATTTACCGATGTAATTCATTTTAAAAGAATTAACGTTATACTCATAGCAAAGCAATTCAAGGAGTTTAGTATGGCGGGTGTAGCTTTTTCATTTTACAACTTTGCGGCGTTGATTGACCTCAACATCGGTATGGCATATCGCTTGGATGAAAATCGGTCGGAGAGCTTTACGATTCTGTTTTGTGACTTTACAGGCTTATCACATGAGACGATTGCAGTTAACCTTCCAAGTCTCCTTAGAACGTCGGATTCTATCGTCCACTATGAAAATTATTACTTTTTTATAATGCCTTATACTGACCGCTATGGGACAGGCATCGTTAAACGTATGATAGAAGAGAGTTTCGCTACAGCTATCCCATCATGTGCGGTTTGCTATCCGAGCAATGGGGAAAATTCTCAAGAACTTTTTGAATCACTCCATGCGGAAGCGAAAAAAATGCACCGTATCGACCTCGACTGTCTCTACAGTGCTCTTAATAAAGAGCCTTGATTAGGGCTGAAGCATTACCGGCTCAAACCGGTGATACGGTGAGTTTTTATAATAATTGATCGCTTCGGCGATTTCATTTCTATATGCTTCTTTCTTTTCCGACGAAGAGCTGGCAACTACCGTAGGCGAAGGTGTGTTTTTTACCTCTATCACAACAATATGATCATTTTTAGGTACTGTTGCCACTGTAACTTCCTGTGATGCTGCCGGAGTCGCCTTTTTAGCTTCTACAGGCTTGTCACACTTTGGTGATACCGCCGTTACTTGATCTCTTTTTACAGGACGGACAAAAGCTTCCTTACAAACAACCATACGTGCTTTTTTAAGTGCTGCTTGCGCCGCTTTTTCATTCTTATACGTTCCTAAAGTGACGATGTAGCGACCGCCTTCGACCACTTTATGAACAGCCAAACCGCTCTTCACTAATTTTTTATCAAACTCTTGCGTAATAGAGCGTTCTTTGACCGCATTAATAACCTGAATGGTCACATCACCCGAACCCCAAAGAAGCCCCATCGCTCCCATCCCCGCTATCAAAACTATTTTTTTAATCATATCCAGTCCTCTTTCCGCTAAACGCTCGCGGGATTATGCACACTATATCGGCATTGCGATTTTAAAACTTTAAATTCCGCACATTTGAGCCGTAAATTAAGAACACAATGCGTATAATTCATCTCCTTTCCAAAAAGAGACTCTTTTTGGGCCCTTAGCTCAGCTGGGAGAGCGCGTCGCTGGCAGCGACGAGGTCAGCGGTTCGATCCCGCTAGGGTCCACCAAAAATCTGCACACAATACAAAGTGACATTCGCATACATGAAACATAAAATCAAAACTAAACTACAACAAATTGCTCAACACCCTACAACACAAAAAGCACTCGTATCCCTGAAGCCCGAAAAATCCGTTTGGGGTTTTCTGGGTATCGTACTATTTTTGATCGTCCCTGAAATCATTGCCTTCATATGGAGTACTGAGATCACCGCATTTGCTAAAGCTCAACTCTTATTGGCTCCCTCTATGTTTGAGAAACAGTACTATGACTTGCTTTTGATGCTTTTTGAAGACGGTGGCAGTTGGTTTAACCTTGGTATTGGCATAGCATTGCTTATCTGGTTTTTTTTCTGATCCATATCAATAGAAAATCATTTTTTTGTTACAATATCCTCTATATACGATAAAAAGGAATTTTGATGTTCATACGCCTACCGCTTATTCTCGCTACAGCCGCAAGTTTTGCATTTGCAGCTCCAACAGTCCTCGCTACCGTTAACGGCAGTGCCATTACATCCAATGATGCCCGTGCTTTTATGGCAAAAGCGATCCCCGGGATGAATTTTGACAAGCTCGATCCAAAAATGAAACGCCAGATTGTGGATCAGCTCATCAACCAAGCCCTCATCAAAGACCAAGTGAAAAAAAGCGGTATCCAAAATACCCCTCAGTTCAAACTCGCTTATGCAGCATTGCGTGATGACCTTGCGGTGGATATGTGGATGAAACAGCAGATGGGAAAAGTTAGCGTTGCTGAAAATGAAACCAAAGCGTTTTACGATGCCAACAAGGACAAAATGAAGCAAGCGGGAAAAGTGGTGCCGTATGAAAAGGCAAAATTTGAGATTATTCAGTTCATCAAGATGGAAAAATTCAAAGCCACAATGACCAAAACAACCGATACCCTTCGCGCCTCTTCCAAAGTCGAAGTAAAGCTTTAAGCTTTTACTTTCGCTCCGACAGCCCTAGCTTTAAAGTCTTTTCAATCTGATCTTTATAGCGTGGGTTTGCTACAATCAACCCTTTTTGAAACCGCAAGATCATTTTTGAATCCGTATTTGGATGCGTACAAAGCTTCTCTATCAAGCCCGCAAAATAAGTAAAGGCCTGCTTACCTTCATCAATTTTATTAAACTGCTCCAATAATATATCCACTGCACTGTTTAGCTCTTGATTGCTCGTTGATGCCTTGGCGATAATCGCTTGCAGCGACTTGAAGGTAACAGCACCACTCTCTTCGGGTTCAATCGGTTTGCTTTTGCGCTGCATAGACACATAAATAGCCACCAATACGATCAATACGATCAACAAACCAAGCAGAACTAAGAGTAGCGTTATTTTATCCATAAGAATCACTTTGGGTTAATAAATTGAGAAGATTGTAGCGTATTTTTAAAAAGAGGAGAAATGTCTCCCGCTGAATGCGGGAGAGAAGAAGCTTCTGAAATACTAAAAGATTACCATTTAACTTCGGTAGTCATCATGTAAACATCTTTGGTTTGGCCGCTGTCAGTGCCAACAGTAGCACCATCTTCATTGATGAATTTAGCTGAACCGATGAAGCTCACATTCTTGTTATATTTGTATGCCAAAGCTCCAATCGTTTTTGTTCCATCAGTAGTAACTGCCGTAGCACCCGTTCCTTTAGTAACTGTTTCAATTTGGTAAGCATCGTAACGTCCGATAACAGTCCAATCTGTAAATGGACGGTACTCAGCATTCACCGACCAACCTTTATAATTTTTGCCATCTGCACCAGTAGCAGTTTCGTTTTGAGCTACATCTTTTGCTGTAAAGTATTGAGCAGCAACCAAGAATTCTGGTTGGTTATAAACAGCATGGATACCGTAGATGCTTCTATCATATTCGGTAGCATCATTAAGCGTTGTATTGTTGTCTTTATGATTTTTAGAGATCAAACCATACGTTGAAATATTTGCATAGGTATCTTTAGTACGGTCATTTTTACCCAGTTTTTTACCACTTCCAAGGATGTGACCTGTCAAACGCCATTCAAGAGAAAGGTCTTGACTGTTTTGCTGATTGTTAGCCAATTTATCTGCATGGTAACCTTCGCCGTTAAAGACACCAATCTCAGAACTGAAGTTTTCTGTTTTCGTTTTAAAGTTTACACCGAGGTCAGCTGAGTTAATCAAGTCAACACCTGATTCAGTCGTTGTACCTTTTTCTTCTAAAATAACTTTATTGAATGAACGGTAGTGCCATGAATTGTGCTCTTCATAGTCAATCCATGGACGGTGAGCGATACCGATCTCAACACCTGTATATGGAAGAACTGAATCCAAATAGAGGTAAGCGTATTTTGCATAGATGTTTGCATATGTTGTAGTTGAAGAACCTAGTTCTTTTGTCGTATCCATGGTTACACGGAAAAAATCTTTATCATTGATAAACGCTTTTACTTGTACGTAGTTACGACGAAGCTCAAATCCTGTAGACTGATTCTTTGCTGCACCATTTGTCTCTGGATTAGCCGATGTCAAACCAAAATAATGCGTACCGCTGAACTCAAGTGTTTTTGCTTTTGATTTTACGTTTACGTATTTTTTCTGTGCATCTTTGTACTCAGAAAATGCTGATTCGCTTTCACGTTGGTTGATATCAATTGTTTTTGCATCGATAAAATCACCCATTTCAACACGCCCTTCACCAGCGGTTGTAAATACTTGACCTGTTTTAGGATCACTGAAAAGGGTCATTGTTTCTGCATAAACTGCACTTGTTACGATTGTGGCAGCGAGGGCCGACAAAACTACTTTTTTCATTTGTTATTACTCCTGATTATTAATGACAGTATTGTAGGAAAAGTAGGTTACATGAATGTTACATTACGAAAAGGTTACAATGGAAGAAATGAATAGAAAACACGGATGGGGAGAATGAAATACAAAGCCCGAGTGCATACGCTAAAACGGGCTTCAAGCTTAGTTTTTAAAAGAGGAGAATTAAATGAAACGGACGCCCCGCAGGGCGCGTGAAGAATTTAGTATGTGAGCGAAAAACTTATTTAGTTTCAGCCCAGTATTGACGTACAAGGTTAGTTGTTTCAATAGGAAGTGCGATGTAGCCTAATTTTTCAGCAGCTGCATCACCATTACGGAATGCATAGTCGAAGAATTTGATAACTTCAGCTCTTGCTTCAGCTTTATCAGCATCACGAGGCATCAAGATGAACGTTGCCGCAACGATCGGATACGCGTTGTCTTGCATAACAAGTGAGCTGTAAAAATGGTCTTTCTTGCTCCATTTTGCTTGCTTGACTGCTGCTTGGAAAGTTGCTTTGTTAGCAACAACCCATTTGCCTTGGGCTGTTTGCAATGTAGCAGCAGAAAGGTTGTTTTTCTCTTTATACGATGTTTCGATGTAACCGATAGAGTAAGGAGTTTGCTTGATAAGGTTTGTTACGCCCTCATTTCCTTTTCCGCCGACACCGGTTGCCCATCCGATAGCTTTACCAACACCAAAGCTGCTTTTCCACATTTTAGATGCTTCACTCAAATAATCGGTAAATACATACGTAGTACCTGATCCATCAGATCGGTGTGCAACGATGATTTTTTCTGCCGGAAGCTTAATGCCTGCATTATCAGCAGCGATAGCAGAATCATTCCACATAGTGATCTTACCTGCGAAGATATCCGCTACAACACTGTTTTTCAATTTTAGTTTTTCGTCTGCAACACCTGGAAGGTTATGTGCAACAACGATTGATCCGATAACTGCAGGAAACTGTGTCAATTTTGCTTTATCAAGCTCTTTTGGAGTCATTGGAGCATCCGTAGCACCGAAATCAACGATACGCTCAGAGATTTGCTTGATACCGCCGCCTGAACCGATTGACTGATAGTTAACGCGAGTATGCGTCGCTTTTTGGTAGCTGTATGCCCAGTCATAGTAACATGGAGCTGGGAATGTAGCGCCCGCGCCGTTGATTTTATCCGCAGCGATCATTGATGTCGCCGCAACTGCTGCGATGAGAAGAGCTTTAGTCATTTTAGGAAGCATATCGTGTCCTTGGTTGTTTTTTTTAATCTCGAAATTGTACTGCGACTAGGTAACAAAAAGGTTACAGAGTATGGTAAACTATTGTAATCAAATGGTGATGATAGAGTATTACAATCCCATTATTACGTTTTACCAAAGGCTTTACTATGCTACCACGCTATGAAAACAAACTTAACGAGATTCGAACCAACCTCTCCGGATTGGTCGCTTCCATTATGCATGCCAACGAAGAGACCCTGCAAGCGTTTGAAAACAATCAAAGCAGTCTCTATGAAAGTGCAAAAAATCATCTTAAAACAATTCAATCCGATGCTAACAAAATCGATAACGAAGTAATCCAAACACTTGCACTTTATGGTCCTGAGGCAGAAGAGCTCAGACTTCTCGTAGCCTTCCTAAAAATGACTAACGAGCTCGACCGTGTTGGCGAAAACATGAAAAAATACAACAATCGCATCCAAGAACTGTGTCGCGAAGAGTGTGAACTCAGCGTTATGATTCCGTCCATTATCCAGCTGCAAAAAACAACACTCAATGCATTGCATTATATCCATGACTATTTGGAATCCATGCAAACATCGGATGCCGAGGAACTTTTCCGTAAAGTATCCGTAGAAGAGTCCAAAAATGATGATCTTTTTTCAATTATCGAGAAAGACCTTCTCAATCTTATCTCCGAGTCACATGAGCTCTCTGCGGATTATGTCAAAGTTCTCTCTACGTTGCGTAAACTTGAGAGAACGGGGGATCGCACGGTTAATATCGCCGCACTTCTTTTATATGCCCAACAAGGTGGCGAGTTAAATTTTCACGCATAAGGGTCCGGTCTATGAATGCACTTATACTTATCGTCGAAGACGAAGAGGATATTTTAGAACTTATGGAATTTAATCTCTCTCGTGAGGGATTTGAAACCATGGGATTTTTAAATACCAAACGCGTTACTGAAGTTCTCGCAGAGGAAAAAGTCGATCTGATTCTTATGGATCGCAATCTTCCCGGAACCGAGGGCAGTGAGTTTGTTGCAACGTTACGACGCAGCGGAATCGATACACCCGTTATTTTTATAAGTGCCAAAGACAAAGATAGCGATATAGAGTCAGGATTCGAGCGTGGAGGAGATGATTACCTCACAAAACCTTTTAGTATGAAAGAACTTATTTTACGGGTAAAAGCAATTTTACGCCGTACCCAAAAAGTTTCCAATGAGGGAAGCATCACCTATCGCGATATCACCATCAATCCAGCTTCTCGTACCGTTATCATTGACAATAACTTCATAGAACTCACCAAGCTCGAATTTGATTTACTGCATGCTCTGATCAGTAATCAAAACATTGTGTTAGACCGCAACTATCTCCTTGACAACGTATGGGGGAATGATGAAGTCTATCAAGATCGAACCGTCAATGTTGCGATCAATCGACTCAAAGATAAAATTGACCCTGACAAGAGCAAAGATTACCTCAAAACCGTCAGGGGTGTCGGATATACCCTGTGTTAAAGATCCATCAGCTTTTTTTTCTTAACACTCTCGCCCTTTTTATCGGAACACTGTCCATCGCTTCGGTCGTTGGCTACTACACACTCAAAGATATGATCGTAAAAGACAACATCAATCACCTCAAAAGAACGCTTGAACTCGTTGCAACAAAAGCAAATCAATCCAATACCTCGGACCATTATGTCAAAATCATTCATAATGAAACCGATTATCGAGCTACCATGTTTACCGTTGATGGGAAGATACTCGCTGAAAGCGACCTTGATAAACGTTCTGTAGATGAGGATGAAAATCGCATCGAGATCATGCACTCTGCCATCAATCCCTATGGCGTCGCCCTGCGCTACTCTAAAACTTTTGATGAAGATTATATTTTTGTTGCCAAACAAATCCCGTTTGCGGGAGATATTGTCATTTTACGACTCGGTGTAACCTTGCACAGCGTCATGGGATACTTTTATCAGCTCTGGATCAGGTTGGCAGCTACATTTATACTGTTTATCATTATCGCCCTGATCGCTGCTTATAATATTTCCAAAAAAGCACGGTATGATATCGCTCAAATCACGCACTACTTGCATGAGATTTCGGACAAAAACTACATGGCTGTTTTAAAGCCGGAATATTTTAGAGAATTTTTGCAAATCACCCTCCTTCTCAAAAATCTTGTCAAAAAGCTCCGTAACCGTGACAAACAAAAACGTAAATACACTGCGCGCCTACGTCTCATCAACAAACAGCAAAATGATATTCTCTCCGCCATCAGCCATGAGTTCAAAAATCCCGTTGCCGCTATCGTCGGATATACGGAAACGCTCGAAGAAGACCCCAACCTCAATCTTGCCATTCGTGAAAAATTTTTGGGGAAAATCCGCACCAATGCGATGAAAATCAGCCACATGCTTGACCGCCTTGCCCTTTCTGTTAAACTTGAGAACAATGACCTCTCCATCAAGCCTACTACTTTTGATCTTGACGCCCTCTGTCGCGATGTCACTTCCACCCTTCAGGGTAAATATCCGCTTCGCAGTATTCGGTATGTGGGGCAATCCAAAGAAGTATACGCTGATAAAACGATGCTGGATCTCGTTATAACCAATCTCATCGACAATGCAATCAAATACTCCGAAAATGAAGTAACTCTTCTACTAACTGATCAGAACATACAAGTTATTGACCAGGGAATCGGCATCGCCCCTCACGAACTTGAGCTCATCGTTAGCAAGTTTTACCGTGTTCAAAAAAACAGCTGGGACAACTCTATGGGATTAGGGCTTGCCATCGTGGGGTACATCCTCAAACTGCACGATTCTCATCTGCACATCGAAAGCACTTTAGGGGTAGGGTCCACTTTCTCATTTTCCCTTGAGAACTTTCGGTTAAAATCACCGCTGCGTCATCCATGATCAAACGATATCCCGCACTAATCCCGCTCATAGAGCATCTGTCTTTTAGCGGTATAACCCCGATATTTGTGGGCGGATGCGTCCGTGATCATCTGCTTTGCTGTGACAGTTTCGACATAGACATCGAGCTTTATGGATTGAGCGATCCCGCCTCTCTGCCGCAGATATTAAAACCCTTCGGAAAAATCAATGAGGTCGGAAAATCATTTGGTGTTTACAAATTCCGCTACGAGGGTTATGCCATCGACCTCTCACTTCCTCGTACCGAAAACAAATCGGCAAAAGGGCACAAAGGCTTTGAGATACAAACCTACAGCGATCTTGATTTTGCAACCGCCTCATTACGGCGTGATTTTACAATCAATTCCATGGGCTATAATCCCCTAACGCAAACACTCCTCGATCCTCATGGGGGAGTTGATGATTTGAAAAACAAGATGCTGCGATGCGTAGACCCGCTCACGTTTGTTCAAGATCCCTTGCGTATGTTACGGGCCGTACAATTTGCAGCACGATTTGATCTGACGTGCAATTCACAGCTTCTTGCCTTATGTTCTCAGATGATTGATCAAGGAGCACTGGAAGAACTCCCAAAAGAGCGAATTTTTGAAGAGCTCAAAAAACTCTTTCTTCTAAGTACAAAACCTTCAATCGGTATGGAACTTTTACGAGCGATGGGCGCACTTCCTTTTTTTACACCGCTTGATCTGTATGAAGAAACTCCCCAAGACCCTCTCACACACCCAGAGGGAAATGTATGGAACCACACGCTCAAAGCTCTGGATACGATGGCATCTTTGCGCATAGGCAAACCAAAACAGGATCTAACGCGAATGTTTGCCGTATTATTACACGACTGTGCAAAACCCATTACAACCGTTATTGAAAATGGAAAAATAAACGCTCCCCATCATGCGCTTATGGGTGTTGAAATTGGAAAAACATTTTTGGAAAAAATCACAGATGAGCACACATTTATCAACGATGTTTTACCGCTTATCCGTTATCACGGTGCTGTACGAAAACTTTATGACACGCCGCCATCCGAAATCCTTCACCTTAGTGCACAGGTATGCATTCAAGATCTCATTCCGGTCGCAAAGGCAGATTTTATGGGGCGTGGGCTTGATGAAACTGCGCCAACAAACTTTCCTGCGGGTGAATGGTTATACACGCAAGCCTCCCACTTGGGAGTATTGTCATCACCACCCAAAGCATTGATCATGGGAAGAGACCTCATTGCCATGGGACTAACTCCCGATGAACGCTTTAAAAAGATACTGGAACAAGCGTATGAAGCACAGCTAAATCAAATATTTTTTACCAAACCCGAAGCAATTCAATGGCTAAAAACCCATTTAGTAATAGCTTTGTAATAGAAACTGTACTACAATATCACGACAAAATGACCCAAGGCTTTGCATGATCGATAAACTATTTTTCAATTTCACACGCGCAAGTGCGCTGCTGATTCTGATTATTGTAGCGTGGATTTTTGTGGTTTTATTCAACCACTCGTTGGAAGCGATGCATACCTTTGGTTTGGATTTTATTACCAAAGATGAATGGGCTCCGAATCTTAATAAATTCGGTGCTTACGCTGCTATTTTAGGTTCTATCATCTCCACTACTTTAGCGATGCTACTGGCCGTTCCTATCGCCATTGGTGTCGCCATCTTTTTGAGTGAAATCGCACATGACAGGATTAAAGTATTCTTCGGTGTCAGTGTCGAACTCCTTGCGGCTATCCCATCCGTCATTTATGGGATGTGGGGTCTGTTTTATTTCGTCCCGATCATCCGTGATATTTTCGGAGGCTTAGGCATCGGTCTGCTTGCCGCAGGAATTGTTTTAGCAATTATGGTTTTACCGTTTATGGCAGCCGTTACGCGAGATGCCATGAACACCACCCCCGATATCCTCAAAGAGTCCGCCTATGCGTTGGGCGGTACGCAATGGGATGTTATCAAAGACATCATCATCCCTTACGCAAAAGCGGGGATTATTGGCTCATTGATTCTGGCCCTGGGTCGTGCGATCGGCGAGACGATGGCCGTTACCTTCGTCATGGGGAACGTTCATAAAGTGCCCGGATCGATTCTTGATCCCACAACGTCCATTCCGGTAACTTTGGCCAATGAGTTTAGTGAAGCCGATTCATCGCTGTATTTCTCGAGTCTTTTCGGTCTTGCTCTGACATTACTTATTATGAGCTTCGTCGTTATCGCCGTTGCGAAATTCTACTTCCTACGAAAAGCGAGGAGAGCATCATGACCGCTGTGCAAAAACGCGTTCTTATCAATAAAATAGCCCTTTCCCTCTCAACCCTCAGCGCCCTCATTGCTTTGGGGTTTTTGTTTTGGATTTTAGGTGTTTTGGTGATGAAGGGTATCAGCGCCCTTAACTGGAACATCTTTATCTTCGAGGGAGCCCCTCCAGGATACGCAGAGAGCGGTTTGAAACATGCCCTCGTTGGTCAAGCGATCTTGATCGGTATGGCAACAGCCATCGGTGTCCCATTGGGAATTTTGGCAGGAACCTACTTGAGCGAATACGGTAAAAATTCAAAACTCGCCCATACCATCCGTGATATCTCCGATATCATGATGTCCGCACCCTCCATCGTTATCGGTGCATTCGTGTATGCCGTTGTCGTTATGCCTATGGGGCACTTTAGCGCCTGGGCTGGAGCCATTGCGCTTGGAATCATAATGATCCCGGTTATTTTGCGCACTACCGACGATATGCTTCAGCTCGTACCTGGTGAACTGCGCGAAGCAGCATTTGCCCTTGGTGCACCAAAATACAAGGTTATTTTGAGCGTTGTCTATCGTGGAGCAAAAGCAGGTATTTTGACCGGCGTCTTACTCGGTATTGCTCGCGTAGGAGGAGAAACAGCGCCTCTGCTTTTCACCTCATTTAACGATAACTTTTTCACCATGGATCTGAATGAAGCGATGCCCTCGCTTACTGTGACCATTTTCAACTACGCGACCAGTCCGTATGAAGATTGGCAGCAGCTTGGATGGGCAGCAGCTTTTATCCTCTCAATGTTTATTCTAGGTCTCAACATATTGGGGCGATTAATCTTACTCGCCGGAAAGAAAAGGAAATAAATTATGGCCAGCATTATCGATATCAAAGAAGAGTGCTCATTACACGTACGAAATTTTGAGTTTACGTACAAGGGTGCCGCGGCACCGAGTTTGAAAAAAATAACGATGCCCATTGCCAAGCACTCCATTACGGCACTTATCGGACCCTCTGGTTGCGGTAAGACCACACTGTTGCGCTCTTTTAACCGCATGCATGATTTGTATCCCGGAAACAGCTATGCAGGTGAAATCGAGTTTGAGGGACGCAATATTTTGGGAGCCAAAGAAGACCTGATTCACTTGCGAACCAAAATCGGAATGATCTTCCAAAAACCGACGGCATTCCCTATGTCTATCTACGATAACGTCGCTTATGGAATGCGCTTGCAAGGTATCAAAAATAAAACGGAACTAAGCGATCGCGTTGAAAAAGCACTCAAAGACGCCGCTATCTGGAAAGAGGTAAGTGACCGTCTTAAGCATGACGCAAACGGTCTCTCAGGAGGGCAACAACAGCGCTTGTGTATCGCTCGCGCTATCGCTGTTGAACCTGAAGTATTACTTTTCGACGAACCGACCTCCGCGCTTGACCCAATCTCGACACAAGGGATTGAGCGGCTTGTTATTGAACTCAAAGAGCGCGTGAGTATCATCATCGTAACCCACAATATGCAGCAAGCGGCGCGTGTGAGTGACTACACCGGATTTATGTATCTAGGCGAACTCATCGAGCTGGGAGAGACCGAAAAACTCTTCGTCACTCCAAAAGAAAAACTCACCCAAGAATATATTACTGGAAAGTTTGGGTGATGGATTCCCATAGGAAGAACATTCCTATCGATCTATTTACTTATTCTCCTTCTTCTTCTTCGTATTCTTTTTTTCCTCTTTCACTTTTACGCTGACTTCACTGTCAATTTCTATTACCGTATGCACATTCCCTCTCGGATAAAAATCAGCAACGACTTTTAAGCGCTTAGGAGCGATTTTATCTTCAAAGAGGCTATAGATTTCATTTGCACTGTTTTCGTGCGAAATATGACGGTTTCTGAACGAATTAATATACAGTTTGATTGCTTTGAGCTCTGCGACAAACTTATCCGGCGTGTATTCGATTGTAATCGTTGCAAAATCGGGATATCCACTGCGAGGACATAAACATGTGAACTCCGGCAAAGTGACTTTTACCACATAATCGCGGGCATGCGCATTTGGCCAAATCTCAAAATCTTTTTCTATGTCAAAATCGGCGACGATCTGCTCTCCGTATTTCATATTTCTTCCTTTACTGTAATTTTTCCATGCAGGTTACCCTGTCGATAATTTATTTTCAATCCCTCAGCGAGTCTATCGCTCTCTTCATCCTCTATCATGCTCATCCACGTTGCCGCACCGCAAAGATGTGCCGCAATATTAAGTCCCTGAATAATATTTTGATATTTTTGCTCATTGATATGCCGGGTATAAAGCGGATCAAATCGAACAAAATCAACATCAAATTCTTTGAGATACATCATGGTCGTATGATTAACACCGTATTTATCCAATGCTATCTTATAACCTACTGCACGATACTGAGCAATTTGTTCCTTAAATCGCTTGATTTGAAAACAGTAATCTTTTTCATCGATCATGATAACGATTCTATTTTTTACATCAGGGTAACGCTGCAGTAATTCAAGCGCAAATTGAAAAAATAAAGCATTTCGCAAAGTCACAGACGAAATATTGACAACATAGTTCCCAACACTTCTTGAAGCCAATAATACAACCTGTTCCAAAACATTGCTCTCATGCTCTCTCATTTTCCCGATTCGATTTAAAAAGGGGATAAATCGGCTTTGATGGATAAGGGCTCCATGCTCGTTTATCAATTTGAATGATGTTTCATACATGGGGACTTTATCACAACAAACCGATTGAACAGCAATCGAGTAGCGCCCAGCTTTAAGCGCATCCAAAACAGACTCTTCGAGTTCATGTGGAATGATTTCATCATTGTCCGCAAATGTTTGTTTCTCTTTATTGGCATATTGTAATTCATACAATCGGGTAATAATCTCTTCTTGCTGCTTGATGTGTTTGTTATCCAGCAAAACGGACGAAAGTTTTACTTCAATTTCTTGCACCAAACAGTTTTGATATTTTACCAAAAAGAGCTCGACCAAAGCCGTATTGACTTCTTTTTCTCCCATCAATAAAAGAATAAAATCCCCTCCCTTATAACGGCAAAGAGGAATTGTCTTGATATCTTTGGAAGTAAAAAAATCATTGATTTTTATTGCAACATCATTAAGAATATAATCTCCGTTATTCACCCCATACCGCTCATTGATCCCCGTTAGATTGTCAATGCTTATCATAACCAGGGTTCCAATTTTACGTTTTGACCATCCCTGAAAGAATTTAAAGAAATACTCCGGCGTGAATGTATGGGTTATGGGATCGGTAATTTGTTCATGACTGCTTTGATTGATCAAGAAAAAGAGAAAATAAATTGCCATTGCCAACAACAGGAGAGAAAGGATTATTAAAGAAGAAACCGTTGAATAGGGTTGAGAAAAAAGGGCATATAAGGCGATAAAACTCATTAAAAAGATAGGCAAGCCCATCCGTAGTGCTAAAACAAAACGGTGCGTGCGCTCTTTTTTCTCAGTATAGGTCATGTATTAGATATCGAGGTGTTTAACGTCTTTTGCATGCGTTTCGATGTAATTACGACGCGGCTCGACATCATCTCCCATAAACAGTCCAAACGATTCACTCGCAGATTCTGCATCATCCACGGTAATGCGAAGTAATATGCGATTTTCAGGGGTCATTGTCGTTTCCCAAAGCTGTTCAGGATTCATTTCACCAAGACCTTTGTAGCGTTGGATATATGAGCCTTTTTTCGCATGGTCAGTAACGGTTGTCAATAATTCAAGCAAATCACCCTCAAGCGGCAAATTCCAATCTTGAATCTTTTGGAAAATATAGTTGGCTTCTGCAAAGTGCGGAGAAGCAAACAGCTCATCATTGACGTGAAGCTCTTCTAGCCCCTCTTTGGTTTGAACAAATAAGTGCATATCTTCATCGCTGATACTCTTTGATAGGATGTTATTCCCTTTCGCGTTCAAGAAACTTTCCACGTGTGTGTAAAGTTCTTTTAGTGGCAGTCCAATGAGATCAGGATTTTCGATGAAATAACGGATCAATTCAACAAGTGCGTATCGGCGCTCAAGAGAATCCAAGGTGCTGCGATAATGATCCACCATTTTAAAATAGGAAACGAGATCGTTTACACCGACATTTAAATTGTCTAATTCCAATGCTTCGATACCGTTTTCAATTAAAAAGGCATTCATTACGCGATCATCTTTAAAATAGATCTCTTTTTTACCTTTTTTATAACGGTAAAGAGGTGGCTGTGCGAGATACAAATAGCCATTTTCTACGATTTTTGGAAGATATCGGAAGAAAAATGTAAGCAATAGCGTTTGAATATGACTTCCGTCAACGTCAGCATCCGTCATGATGATAACTTTGTGGTATCGTAATTTTGCTTCGTTAAATTCTTCACCGATTCCGCACCCAAGTGCCGTAATCATATTGGTAATCTCTTCGGATTTTAAAATTTTGTCCAAACGGGATTTTTCAACGTTAAGAATTTTACCTTTAAGCGGTAAAATCGCTTGGAAAACACGATCACGCCCTTGTTTAGCTGAACCGCCCGCAGAATCCCCTTCCACCAAATACAGTTCACTGATAGCCGGATCTTTACTCTGACAATCCGCAAGCTTTCCTGGAAGAGTTCCCACTGTCATTGCGTCTTTACGGCGAGTTAATTCCCGCGCTTTTTTAGCCGCTTCTCGCCCACGTGCTGCCATGAGTGATTTTTGAATAATTGCTTTGGCTTGAAGCGGATTTTCTTCGAAATATTTGGTCAATCGTTCATACGTAACTTTTTGTACTAAAGGACGAACGTAGGTATTTCCGAGCTTTCCTTTGGTTTGCCCTTCAAATTGAGGCTCTGGAACACGAACAGATACAACACAAATAAGTCCTTCGGAAACATCTTCACCCGAAAGAGGAATGTCTTTTTCTTTAGCATTTCCATTTTGTTTGTTGTAATTTGAGATAACACGCGTTAATCCTGCACGAAAACCTGCTTCGTGAGTACCTCCGTTTGGTGTATTAATATTATTGACAAATGTATACATTTTTTCTTCATAACTTTCGTTATACATGATGGCAATGTCCATCTCGATGTCTTCGATTTTTTCATTAAATTCATACGGTGTAGCGACAACTACTTTTTTATTCATATCCGAAACAAATTGAGTAATACCGCCTTCAAAATGATAAGTATTGTCTGCACCGTTACGTTCATCTTTAAACTTGATAGTAATACGAGGATTCAGATACGCCAATTCTTTAAATCGCTTAGCCAAGTAATCATAGTCAAATGTGATTGTTTCCGTAAATATAGAGGGATCCGGAGAAAACTCAATCGTCGTCCCTTTTTTACGAGTAGTTCCGGTTGGTACTAAAGGCTCTTGAGGTATACCGCATTTAAAATCTTGCTCAAATATCTGACCTTCACGAAAAATAGTCATTTTTAGATCAGAACTTAAGGCATTAACAACTGATACCCCTACCCCGTGTAAACCACCGGATACTTTATAGGTATCTTTATCAAACTTTCCACCTGCATGCAATACCGTCAATACAACGGTCGCTGCAGATATTCCTTCAGTTGGGTGGATATCAGTAGGAATACCACGTCCATTATCACTTACAATTGCTGTACCATTTTTAGTAAGGGTAACATTAATAGTATCACAATGCCCTGCCATTGCCTCATCAATCGAGTTATCGACGACTTCATAGATAAGGTGATGAAGCCCTCTGTGGCCTGTATCTCCGATATACATACCTGGACGTTTTCGAACGGCTTCAAGACCTTTGAGGACTTTAATATTGCTAGCACCGTAATTTTCCATAGTTTCTCCCGCTATTTGCGTGTTTATTGGCTTTATTTTACCGCAATTTATATAAAAATGAAGTTTTTATGAAAAAAACCCGTAAAAAGGGTTTTAGAAGAGGAGATAAAAGTTAAATAACGATTGGCATAACGATGGTCTTGAAATTTCCTTCTTTAATAACAAAAGGTTGATTGGATTCATTGGCTTCCAATGTAAATTCGTTACCACTTATTTGTCCAAGAAAGTCGAGTATGTATCGACTGTTGATTGCCAATATAAATGGAGAATCAAATCCATTTTCTATTTCAACGGCTGTTTTTGCTTCAATATTGTCATCACTTAAACTTTCAAATAAAATAGAATCGCTTTGAAACGTCAATTTTAAATCATTTGAAATGGTCGTAATTTGCTTGATAGCTGTGATTATCGCAGCTTTTGGAAGTATTATTGAACGTGAAGCTTCTTTTGGAATTATTCGGGTGTAATCAGGGAATTTTCCATTGATTAGTTTCGTAAAAAAGAGGGAATCTTCCGATTTTATTATGAGATGGGTATTGTCATAGTAAATCTCAATATTGTTAGAAAACAATTTTTGTATTTCAATAATCGCTTTTTTAGGAACTATGATGGAAAGTTCGTGGTCATTTTGACTTTCAATATGAACCAAAGCTAAACGTCTTGTATCGGTGGAAACAAAATTGATTTGGTTGCTTTTAATATCGATCAATGCACCGTTAAGTTCAAATTTTGGGTTATTGGTATCCGTTGCCGGAGTTATTTTTTTCAATGATTCAATTAAAATTTGAGAATTTATCTCTATTTTTGGTTTTTCCTCGGTTATCGGAAATTGTGGGAACTCAGAACTTTTATAAGTTGGTAATTTAAAATTAGAGCGTTTTTGTCGAATATGAAGATTTTCTTTAATAAGTTCTATTTCAAGTTCTTCATCTTTTAATATACGAATGATGTCTAACAGTTTTTTACCATTGGCTGTTACTGAACCTGGTTCAATTACTGTTAATGTATTGGTTTGTATGGTTAATCCAATTTCATAATCAGTTGCTTTTGCACTGAGTGTTCTGCCATCGGTACTCAATAAAATATGTGAGGTAATTTGAGAAGTATCTTTTTTTTCTAGAAAGGGTTGAAGATGAAGTAAAATGTTTTCTAAAATGGACTTATCAATGGTTATTTTCATAACGAATTTCCTTTTTATTTTATATCTTAAATAGTTAGTAGTTAGTAATAAGGGGGTGTGAATGTGTGAATAAGCACTCACTTCCCCTTACAGCTGGTATGAACAGGTGTGATCAAAAGGTTTAATTTCATTCACATCTATTCACGTAACTCTAGAATTATATCTTTTTTGAATCACCTTTACAATCAGAATGTTATTCTGAGGTTATAGAAGAAATTTTATTGGAGAGTTCATCTATTTTTACTTTAAAATCTTCATCATTTTTAATCAACTCATTAATTTTTTTCATGGTATGACTCACAGCAGTATGATCTTTCATTCCAAAATATTGAGCAAGCTGAGGCATTGAATTGGGTGTTAGATTGCGAGAAAGGTAAATAGCGATACGGCGAGCATAAACAATATTGCTGTTACGGCTTTTTGAACGAATTTCACTGGATTTTACATTGAGTTCTTTGGAAACAATGTCCATAATGAGATCAGTGGTTATATTGTTACGTTTCTCTGCCATCTGTTCTTTTAAAACGTTACGTGCAAACTCGATATTGACATCCACGCCCATAAGTTGCGAGTAAGCATTGAGTTTTGAGAGTATTCCCTCAATTTCTCGTGTATTGTTTTCAATAATGGTCGCTACATAATTGATGACCTCTTTATCAAGTTTTACACGATTGATCTCACATTTCTTTTTGATGATCTCAATTTTTGTTTCAAGTTCAGGGGGTTGTATATCGGCAACCAAACCCCACTCAAAACGGCTTTTTAGACGTTCTTCCAATCCTGCAATTTTTTTAGGGTGTTTATCGGAGGTAATAATAATCTGCTTGTTTTCATTACGAAGGGCTTCGAACGTGTGAAAAAATTCTTCTTGTATCTGATTTTTATTGCTCAAAAACTGTATATCGTCGATAAGGAGCAAATCGCATTTACGGTATTTGTCTTTGAATCGGTCCATGGTACGGTTGCTGAGATGTCGGCTAAAATCGTTTAAAAATTGTTCAACTGAGGTATATATGACTGTTTTGCCTTGCGCGAGCATTACATTTCCTACGGCTTGCATCAAATGAGTTTTACCTAAACCGACTCCGCCGTAGATAAAGAGCGGATTGTAGACGATGCCCGGTTTTTCACTCACACTTTTTGCCGCGACATAGGCAAAATTGTTAGAACCGCCCACGACAAAATTTTGAAAGGTGTAAGAAGGATTCAGCAGAGCAACGGGGGTTTTGTCGCTGTGTGTTTGGATAGCCGAAGCTGATTGCTGGGTAGAAGCTGTATTTTGAGATTTGACGAGAATGGATACGGAAGGCTTAACCCCGGTTTTTATTTCAAAGAGATGAGAAATTTTATCAGCATATTTAGTTCGTATCCAATTGGCGATCAATAGATTAGGAGCATTGTAAACGGCGAGATTGCTTTTTGATTCTTCTTCATTAAATGTCAGCTGTTTAATGTAGCGTGTGTAATCAATTTCATTTATTTCATTTTTGAGCATTTGGATGACCATGCTTCCGATGTTATTCATTCTTTAATCTCCAACCATGTGAATAGTAATGGTAATAATACACTTTTTCCCCTATAATTGGGGATATATTTATGTGAATAATTATTGTTGCACATGTGAATGGAGAAATAATGATAATTTTAGGAATTGACCCAGGTACGCGAAATTGTGGATATGCCCTTATTTCATTAGAAGGGCAAAAATTAAAGCTGGTCGAAGCAGGGCTGATAAAAATTAAAAGTGAAGGACTTCAATATCAAATTCCGCAAGTAGCTGAGGCAATTGAACAATTATTTAGTATTCATGTAATTGAAGAAGTGGCGATGGAAGATATTTTTTACGCACACAATCCTAAAACCGTTTTAAAATTAGCACAATTTCGTGGAGCTATCATGTTAAAACTTTTACAAGAGCATGGTGAATTTTCAGAATATACAGCGCTACAGGTCAAAAAAGCGCTTACAGGAAAGGGAAAAGCTGCGAAAGAGCAGGTAGCATATATGGTGAAACAAATATTGGGAATAACAAAAGAGATCAAACCGTTGGATATTACCGATGCTATGGCGGTTGCAATAACACACGCACAAAGAGTTAAATTACAGAAAAGTAAGTGCAGTAAAATTTTATAAGCGGCTAACACACCAGGAGAGCCGCCAGATCAGAAGTGTATCGGGACTCTCCTTATAATTTATCCTCTATTTTCTCATAATATTTTTTTTAAGCAATTTAGAAATTACACCTAAAAAAAACATTAAAGACAAAAAAAAATGTTTATTTTTTACAAAATGTGTAGTATTCACACTGTGATGGGAATGTGAATAAATGTTTCAAAAATCTTCTTATATCTATCATAATCTTTGCCTATTTCAGAAATTTTTTATATAAATCCTGCCTAAAACGAGATTGTTTATTATTTATACAAATCCCATGAAATAGGGCTTTGTGGGGTAGCTTAAATAAATAATTGCACTTCAGTTATCTTTAAGTGCTTGTTATAAAAAGTTATTCACATTTTTCAAGCTCGGCACGTGTAATAAACATGTAATAATGGTGTAACAACACTGAAATAAACATAATCTACCATGCCATATCTTAATCCTACTAAAGGTGAATACAATGGTAAGTGTTGAAACTATTTTAAAAAATGAATATCCTGGTTTGTTTACGTATCCCGATTTGATTTCTAAAGTAGTGGTTGGATTTACGCGCTTATTAACGCATGAAAATTCTATTAACCACTTTATGGAACTTCATAAAAATAAAAGCGGTTTGGATTTTATTGATGCAGTTTTACAGCATTTGAATGTCTCGTATAAGGTTGTTCATAGAGAAGTTGAAAACATACCGGCAATAGGAAAAGTGATCATAGTCGCGAATCATCCCTTGGGTGCATTAGATGCTTTGTCTCTGATACAAATGGTTTGCAGTGTACGCCAAGATAAAAAAGTTAAGATTGTTGCGAATAAAATGCTTGGCACAATTTTGCAACTGAAAGAATTTATTATTGGGGTGGATAACTTCAATGATAAACTCTCCAGAGATTCTCTGCGTCAAATTGATAAAGCATTGCAAAGCGAAGAGGTTGTTATCTTCTTTCCAAGCGGTGAAGTGTCGCGTGTTGGTGTATTGGGGCAAAAAGAGGCAAGCTGGAAAGGGGGATTTGTAAAATTTGCCAAACGAAACAGTGCCCCAATTGTCCCAATTTTCATCAAAGCCAAAAACAGCTCTCTTTTTTATGCAGCATCATGGGTTTATAAACCATTGGGAACGCTCTTGTTAGGGCATGAGATATTTGCAGCCCGTAATCAAATATTTGATTTTAGAGTGGGGCAATTGATCAATTCAAAAGTTCTCAATGATACCACGATGAATGAGAAACATCATGCACGACTCTTTCGTAAACATCTCTTACGCCTAGCAAAAGGCAAAAAAGGGATTTACCCTACTGAGTGTTCTATCGCGCACCCTGTATCACGCCAAGAGATTCGTCAAGAATTAAAGCGCGGTGAACGCCTTGGTAACACCAGTGATAATAAACAAATATATTTAATAGAACACGACAATGCCCCAAATTTGATCAATGAAATCGGAAGATTACGGGAATATTCATTTCGTAAAGTTGGCGAGGGAA
Organism: Sulfuricurvum sp.; assembly: GCA_041661985.1. Taxonomy (GTDB): domain Bacteria; phylum Campylobacterota; class Campylobacteria; order Campylobacterales; family Sulfurimonadaceae; genus Sulfuricurvum. The sequence goes on from JBAZTK010000003.1 coordinate 276,799, forward strand.
GCGGCTATTCCAGAGACATTGACGATTACGATCGCTATTACCACCATCTCGTTTTATGGGATGATGACGCGCTTGAGGTGGTAGGTGCGTATCGTATCGGTGAGTGTGGATGGATACTGTCCTGGCTAGGCCGTGAGGGACTGTACCTCAATGAATTATGCACAATGAGTAATTCCTTTGATTCTATCTTGGAGGATGCTATAGAGCTTGGGCGCAGTTTTGTTCAGCCAAAATATTGGGGAAGTAGGGCGCTTGATTATCTTTGGCAAGGCATTGGAGCCTATCTTGCCCATAACCCTCACATCAAATACATGATCGGGCCTGTCAGCATATCTGGGACATATCCGAAGCATGCACAAGAAGCCCTTGTTTACTTCTACACGCTGTATTTTGGTTCGGATCATCAATACCTAAGAGCAAAGTCACCTTATCGTTTGTCGGATCATGTTAATGCGGAGTTTGCAGAAATCTTTCTGGGAGTTAATTATGAACAAGATTTTAGGATATTGAAGGATTATCTCAAAACCTTTGATGTTGCGGTGCCTACGCTGTATAAACAATACAGCGAACTGTGTGAGGCAGGCGGGGCACAATTTATAGATTTTGGTATCGATGTGGATTTCAACAACTGTGTGGATGGGTACATTATGGTAGAGATTAACCGGATCAAAGAGGCTAAACGAAATCGCTATATCAAAGAGGCAGCGTCGTTATAGTCTCTTTATCCATCGCTTTGAAACACGTTGAAACAAAATCTTCTTTTGAAGTAATATAATAATCTTTTCCCGCATAGTTAAATTCTAGAGAGTGGGCATGAAGCAATAAGCGTGTTGCTCCTCCCATTTCCAGTCTCTCTTTCGGAGTTAAAACTTTATCTAAAAATCTTCGAATATCGCTTTCTTCTTGTCCATAAATAGGATCGCCAACAATGGGATGTTTCACGTGAAACAAATGGACACGGATTTGATGTGTCCGACCGGTAAAAGGGGATGCCTCAATAAGCGTCATATCAAGTTCAGGAAAGTATTCCAAAGGTTTGATAAACGTTCGAGACGCTTTACCATCGCAATGAACTTTGACCACCATGCGTACAAGTGTATCTGTATCTTCGCGACGCAAAAGAGGTTCTTGTATATCCATATCTTCTTTTAGATGACCATGCACCATTGCCAAGTAACGTTTGGTTATTTGACGGTTTTCAAATAATAACTTTAAAACCGTTTCACTCTCTTTGTTACGAGAAGCCAAAACAAGGCCACTTGTCTCTTGGTCGATTCTATGAGCAACATTGGCGTTTGCACCAAACTCGTGTTTTATTTCATCGCTGAGAGAATACGGAGTTTTACGACTCTGTGGATGAACCAGTACGCCGCTTGGTTTGTCGTAAACGGCGAAATCAGATTCTACAAACACGGCAGTTAACCCTTTAGAATGCGGCTCAAAAATAAGAAAATCAAAGTCCCCTTCAATGTAGCCCGCTTGATTACTCATAACTATTCCATTTTGTGTTAGCCTGCCTTTAGCAAGAAGGCGTTGAGATTCAGCTTGAGAAAGACCCAGCTCTCGGATTAAAAAAATAAAAGCTTTTTCACGAACGGGAGCGTGGAGTTTTTTGGTAACGAAGGGCAAAATATATTCCTTTATAAGGGAGGGTTGGATAAACTAAATACCATAGTATCCAGCGCAAATAGTACGCGCATTTTAGCACATTCAAGGAATAAACATGGTTGAACGTTACTCACGAGAAGAGATGAAATCAAAATGGACAATGCAGGCAAAGTACCAAGCATGGTTGGATGTAGAAGTTGCAGTAGTAAAAGCATGGAATCGTTTGGGACTCATTCCAAGTGAAGATGCTAATAAAATTGTAAAAAATGCAAGTTTTAACATTGAGCGGATCGATGAGATCGAAGCGGTAACAAAACATGATCTTATTGCCTTTACGACTTCGGTATCAGAATCGTTAGGTGACGAGAGCCGATGGTTTCATTATGGTATGACATCCTCCGATACAGTTGATACAGCGGTTGCCCTACAGATGCGTGATTCGCTGGAGCTTATCATTGAAGATGTGAAAATGGTTATGGCGTCAATCAAAACCAGAGCGATAGAACACAAGATGACACTGATGGTTGGACGTTCTCACGGCATTCATGGTGAGCCGATTACGTTTGGTTTGGTGTTAGCGGTATGGTATGATGAGATGGCACGTCATCTTACAAACCTAGAGCAAACAATGGACGTGATTGCTGTGGGTCAAGTATCAGGAGCGATGGGAAATTTTGCTCACGCGCCATTAGAACTAGAAGAGTACACGTGTGAAGCGTTAGGACTAAGGGCAGCTCCTGCATCCAATCAAGTTATACAGCGTGACCGTTATGCACAGCTTGCAAGTGCACTAGCGCTTATGGCAAGTTCAATCGAGAAGTTTGCTGTGCAGATACGTCATTGGCAGCGCACTGAAGTGTATGAGTGTGAAGAATATTTCTCTGTAGGCCAAAAGGGTTCGTCAGCTATGCCGCATAAACGCAACCCAATTTTGACGGAAAATATAACAGGGTTAGCGCGTATGGTACGATCGTATGTTATACCTGCGATGGAAAACGTCGCGTTATGGCATGAACGTGATATATCGCACAGTTCAACGGAACGTTTCTGGCTTCCGGATTCTTTTATAACTTCGGACTTTATGCTCAATCGTTTTAATGGTGTTATAGCCAAGCTCGTTGTTTATCCTGAAAATATGATGCGTAATCTCAATCTAACAGGCGGTTTGATTTTTTCTCAACGTGTGTTGTTGGAACTACCGCTTAAAGGTGTGAGCCGTGAAGATGCTTACCGTATCGTTCAGCGCAATGCGATGAAGGTGTGGGAAGGATTACAGCATGGTAAAAGCGCTACCAATGAAAAAGGGGAAAGCCTTTATCTACAATATCTATTGGATGATGAAGAATTAAGAAAAAGCTTGAGTGAAGAAGCGATACGTGAATGTTTCAATTTTGATTACTATACAAAAAATGTGGACAATATTTTCAATCGAGTGTTTAAATAATAGACACTAAAAGAAATCGAATTGCTATAAGAAAAACTAAAATGATAAATGATTATAATATACCTCTTTAGAGCCAAGGATATATACATATGTTAACAATACTAAAACGAAATGGCCGACGAGAGCCGTTGGATATTACTAAAATTCAAAAATATACCTCTGCGGCCGTAAAAGGTTTGATAAATGTATCGCAGAGTGAACTCGAAGTAGATGCACAAATCCAATTTCGAGACGGTATTACGAGCAATGAGATTCAGCATACGTTGATTAAAACAGCGGTAGATAAAATCGATATTGACAGTCCGAATTGGACATTTGTAGCATCACGTCTTTTTCTTTATGATTTGTATCACCGTGTTAACGGATTTACCGGATATGGCACTTTGCAGCAATATTTTGAGCGATGTGAGGGTGAGGGGAGAATCCTTTTAGGATTAAGAGAAAAGTACAACTTGGCAGAGTTGGATGCGTACATCGTTGCCGATCGCGATTTGGAATTTAATTACCTCGGTGTTAAAACATTGTACGACCGTTATTTAATCAAAGATCGTAACGGTGATCCGATCGAACTTCCACAGCATATGTTCATGGCTATCGCTATGTTCCTGGCACAAAATGAGCCGGATGCGATGGGGTGGACGAAAAAGTTTTATGACATGCTCTCCAAGTTTGAAGTGATGTTGGCAACTCCTACGCTTTCTAATGCACGTACAACGCGTCATCAACTCAGTTCATGCTATATCGGTTCAAGCCCCGACAACATCGAAGGAATCTTTGATGGCTACAAAGAGATGGCATTGCTCTCAAAATTTGGCGGAGGAATCGGCTGGGACTGGACGAGAGTACGGGCAATGGGATCGTTCATCGATGGTCACAAGAACGCGGCGGGCGGAACAGTACCATTTTTGAAAATAACTAATGATATCGCGATCGCTGTTGATCAGCTTGGAACGCGCAAGGGAGCCATTGCGGTTTATCTTGAGCCATGGCACATGGATATCAAAGATTTCTTGGATATCAAGAAAAACTCGGGTGAAGAACGCCGTCGTGCACATGATTTGTTCCCGGCATTGTGGATCAACGATATGTTTATGAAGCGGGTAGTTGATGACGGTATTTGGACCATGTTTGATCCTTTTGACGTGCAAGAATTGACAGAGCTATATGGTGATGCGTTTGAGAAGCGTTACGTAGAACTGGAGCAAGATCCAACTATCGTCAAAGAGCACACAAAAGCAAAAGATCTTTGGAAAAAAATCTTAACCAGTTATTTTGAATCAGGAAGCCCCTTTTTGTGTTTCAAAGACAGCGCTAACCGTGCCAATCCAAATGACCATTATGGAATCATCCGTAGCTCTAACTTGTGTACGGAGATTTTCCAAAACACCCAGCCGAACCATTATCTGATCAAGATCAAATACGAAGACGGAACGTTTGTCACTTACGAAGAAGATGAAATTGTCAAAGTTGACAGCGGGATAGAGAAACCGGCAAACAAAGTTACGGCATTGGATTCTTTGGGCGGACGTCCTGTTTACATCGTGGAAAAAGAAAAAGTGGATGGTGCAACGGCAGTTTGTAACTTGGGTTCTGTGAACTTGTCGCGTATCCACACTAAAGAAGACATTGATCGCATCGTCCCTGTTGCTATTCGCGCACTCGATAACGTTATTGACTTGAACTTTTATCCTCTAGAAAAAGTAAAACGTACCAACATGCGCAGCCGCTCAATCGGTTTGGGCGTTATGGGTGAAGCGGAGATGCTTGCAGGACTCAAAATCGTTTGGGGAAGCCAAGAACATTTTGATAAGATAGATGAGATAATGGAGGCCGTTAGTTATAACGCCATCAAAGCATCATCCGATTTAGCGACTGAAAAAGGTTCTTATCCTGAATTTGTTGGTTCTAAATGGCATCGCGGGATCCTTCCAATGGATCATGCAACCGCTGAAGTGCAGAATCTCATTGACAGAGGCGGATTGTTTGCTCCTAACTATGAGTGGGACGTTCTACGTGAAACAATCAAGAAACAGGGGATGCGTAATGGTTATCTAATGGCGATCGCACCTACAAGCTCTATTTCGATCCTAACAGGGACCACTCAGACGATAGAGCCTATTTACAAACGTAAATGGTTCGAGGAAAATCTCTCAGGTCTTATCCCGGTCGTTGCCCCTAACCTCAATCCTGATACGTGGGGATATTACACCCCTGCCTATGATTTGGATCAGACAATTTTGGTCAAAGCTGCCGCAATACGTCAAAAGTGGATTGACCAGGGTCAGAGCCTCAATATCTTTATCACACTCGATAAAGCAAGCGGTAAGTATCTCAATGACATCTACATGATGGCGTGGAAGCTGGGTCTCAAATCAACCTACTATCTACGATCACAATCGCCTGAAGCTGTTGCTCAGACGCAAGACCGATCGATGGAGTGTGATGGGTGCCAATAAAGCACTTTTCATACGAGGTCTTAATGGCTTTTTTGATAGAATAATCTCTAATAAATGTAGAAAATGGCTCTCTGAACTATTTAATGACTCTTATAAAAGTTGACAGTATTTCAACAAAAAAGGAGGCAATTAATGAAGATTTGGATTATTTATATAAGTATTGATATTCATGAAGTTGTTCAGCAAGTGGTCGGATACTTGCAGAACAATAGTTTTTAAGCATAAAAACAGATCACTATTCTACATGTATCATAGTTAATTGAATATTAAGAGAGTCATTTTGTATATTTGTTTTTTTATAAATGGGATATTTTAATGATTCCATTAACAGTTAAATCGCTTAATAGTTTGCTTGAGCGTATTGATTTCGCCCGTAACGGCGAAATTCACTCTCTTACCGCTCTCTCGGCAACCTCTATTGAAATACGCTTTAGTGTCCAAGATCACGCCAGAGGATTTGACTGGATTGATGTTTCTTTTGTGATTGAAGGCGTTACGGATGCTAGATTAGTCAGTGACAATGTTCTGTGCATGCTGTCTTTGGACGATGGGATAACGGTTGAAATGGACAATAGCAAGGCGGGATTGGCAATTGGGGATTATAAAGGACGTTTAGAAGATGCACCGCTGTATATTGTGGGTTCTACGATTGGCTATGAAGAACGTGCGTTTGGGGATAATTAAAAAACGCGAACCCAAGTTGAGGTATTACTATCATAAACCATAGTCATATTAGTGTCACGCTGAAACCATAACGTCCCATTAATGGGTGAAGTTGGAGGGGTGGCTGCAGGTGAAACAATGGCACTGTTATATCCACGCGTTTGTGTCGTGATTTCGGATCCGCCATAGAGTTTAAGATGATTGGTTTCACCGATCCCGATTTCGATCATCAGATCATCGCCTTGTGCGGTAGCATGAGTTGCATTTGTTTGCAAAATCCCATCTTCGCCTGAGCTGATAAGACGACCCATAATATTTATATTACCTACTGGGGCAATTGCAACCTGATTGTCAGTGTAGTTCAGATCAACGATGTTTAAGGTACCAAAATCGTAGGTTGAATAAAAGATATTGTGTCCCCATGCATCTTTGCCTAGGCCGACTTTAACGGGGACGGTAGAGTTGGTATCTTCTTTGAGAAGTTCAAAGTATGCATCATTGTCCGGGTTCCCAGCTAAATTAACCAAACGGCTACGAATGACTTCCAGCATGGTTTTTGTGTTTTGCTGCTTTAGGGTATTACTCTGAATCATGATGTAATATCCCATGGTTGCAAGAACTGCAGCAATGACACCAGCCATAATAATGGCGATCATCACTTCTACGAGCATAAAGCCTTTCTTCATTTTCATGTCCTTATGCCTGACCAGCTGCATTAATAAACTCTTGTTGGATCAAGACTTGTGTGAGTACGATGGTGAAGAACTCAACAAAAACAGCGAACGCAAGTAATAAAATAGCTAAGATCGTTATAAGACGGAAAAATTTAGTGGCGGCTGACAGGGCGTTAAGTCGTGCCCGATCCGAAAATTGGCTCATGATCTCACCTAGCTGAGCCACATTGCCTGCACCTGCAAGTAAGTGTTGTTCAATGTCATCAAAAAATGAAATTTCCCAAAAGTTTTTCTCTCCTCTTGAGAGGCGCTCCAAAATCGTTGAAAATTGTTTTGCAATTCCAGGAACGAGAGTGCTTGTAGAGGCGACTTTGAAAGCGGTTTTGAGTGAAACACCATTTTTGATCATTTCACTGAGTAAGCTGAGCAAAATAAATTTTTCGAAATACCCAATAATACGTGAGGAAAGAGGGAACAAAGCAGCGCTACGCTTGGCAATACCCTCTAAAAATCCCGTTGAGTTGAAAAGAGCGATCATGACCGTAAAAAAGTACAGAGCAAACAGTATGAGTAAAGTAAAAAGAATGTCACTTAAGTTCTGCGCTGTGTGTAGATGATCAGCTATAACCGTTTGGATCGCTGGGTCATAGGTCGATGCTTCTTCTAGATGAAAGGGGATGGCAAAAAAACGAATATAAATAACGACAATGGTTACCAAAGTAAAATAAATCACAGGAAGGCCAAATTTATCCTCGGATTCTTGATAAAATTTATTTTTTATCTCCAAATAGTTCACGACAGATTTTAGAGTTTTAACAAACGATCCGCCTTTCTCAGCCATGGAAACAAATTGGACAATATCTGGAGCGGGAGAGACATGTTTTTCCAGAGCTTTTGAAAAGTTGGTTCCCTCTTGGATGGCTTGCGTCATTTGGGAATAGACGTGTCTTTCGGATTTGTCTTTCGTGATTTTTTGCAACATTGCTAGAGCGCTGGTAAGACTCTTACCATTTTCCAAAGAGAGGTGAAGGGTTTTTAAGAGGGTGAGCACATCAGGTTTCATGAACGTATCCGAGGGACAACAGCTCGCTGGACAGCGTTGTATGATCACAAAGTCCATTATCGAAGAGGTATTGGGCTGATTGAAAATAGCTAAAGGTAATAAAATGCTCCCATGCTTTAAAGACGGTACTGTTTTTGAGCGCGAGATAAAATTGATAACGAACTTTCATATTACCTGGGATGAATACCATATCCAACAAGAGAGCTCGTCCATAATAACCGGTAAAATTGCATCTAATGCACCCGGCTTTGTCAAATCCGGTGGTTGCACTGCTGAAAAAAGTTTTTCCCTCATCAGACAATGAAGGTTTTTTACAGGTACAGAGTTTTGAAACAAGACGTTGGGCGATTACACCGCTGAGTGAATAGGCGAGAATGAACAAATCACCCCCTTCATCACGGATTCTCTCCATCGCCATGAAACTGTTGGGGGTATGCAAAGTTGAAAATACCATGTGCCCACTGTGTGCGGCTTTGAGTCCGGTTAGAATAGATTCTTTGTCACGCATTTCTCCGATGACGATGACATCGGGGTCTTGACGCATGATGGATTTCATCCCCTCGACAAAGGTGAAACCACTGCCTTCATTGACCTGATATTGGGTGACAAAATCAATTTTGTATTCAATTGGATCTTCGATACTGTAAATGATTTCGTGCAATCGGTCACGCTGATTTAAAATAGCGTTGAGAGTTGTTGTTTTACCGCTACCCGTAGGACCTACCACGAGAAAGAAGCCGCTGGATTGATTGACGAAATGGTGGATATGTTCACTCATGGGGTGATGCTTTGGAAAAAGAGACGTAAGCGATTTGATGTTTTGGGATTTATCCAAAATACGCATGACGATGTTTTCACCGTATTGGGAAGGAGCTATTTCGATACGAAAATCGATGTGACGATCCTGATAATCTCTGGAAAAACCGCCGCCTTGCGGAGCAAAGACATTGATCATATCAATGTTACAGCGCTCCTTGATAATCAACGCAAGTCGTCCCGCCAGTTCATGATTGAGTAAGAATTTGGCATGAATATGCCCATCGATGCGATAGCGCAGCCAATAAAAAGATTCATACGCATTGACATGTATATCACTCGCCATGCGCTGTATCCCGTATTCCAACAGCATCTCAAAAATATCGATGACTTCATCTTCTTCGTAATCGTTGGCATTGAACTGTTTGATCTTGCGTTCAATGGTTTCTGGGTCAACACGTAGAAGTGCGGTGTATTTTTGTTGAAATTCTCGGACGGGGATATTTTTTTGTTCAACGCTTTTGTGAACTTTTAAACTTAGTTCGGCGAGGCGTTTATCGCCTAAGAGCTCTTTGCGTTCAATTTTTAGAACGCTCTCGCTCTCTTCGGCAATAACAATCTCATACTCTTTCATAAGTTCAAGATTGTAAATGACTGAGGGTTCTTTTTTTTGGACGAAATGATGAGCAAGGGCAATTTGAAGAAGATGTTTTTTAATACCGAGCTGTTGATAGTAGTACTGCTCTTTTTGGCATACTTCTAACTGCTTTGGTGTTAATATTTTCTTTATGTTCATGAGTGCTTTTTGGCACTATTATAACATAAAATTAACGGGATAGATAAAAATTAAAAGTAGCCGTGGTGGCACTATGATTGAGATCGGCTTGAGTTGATGTATAGTTCAATGCGAGACTTTTAAGTGCTTCATCTTGAGTCGTATTGTTGTCGGCCGTTGTGGTTATGTAAAACAGTGTTCCTGCCTCAGTCGCCGTGTATGCTGTGAATCCAGTGGGCGGGACAGGGACAAACCCGTTACGCCCTCCATCAAAAGCATACGGAGTAGAGGTATTGCATTCCAATAAACTAAGATTGGTGTTTAACGCATCTGCTCCGCCTATTTGGTTTGGCATTTGCTCGGAGAGGCTTTTGCATTGAAAAACCATGGACTCGATCAGGTTGAATTGTGACTGCAGGGTTGTTTTGTACCCAGATTTTCTTAGTGTCGTGGTATTGATATAAAAATACATAAGAGCACTTATCACCCCTACCAAAAAAATGGTAAGGAGAACTTCGATAAGGGTAAAAGCCGATTTTTTCACATAAACCCTATTTTACAATCATAATATGCTTGATATTGCTGGCATCGCTGTAACAAAAAGCTCTTCCAAGCGCATCGTATTGCTGTTGGGCCGTATTAAAACTTTGATTATTTGTAACAACATAGCTTGCGCTTGTGTTAATTTCATGGTTGAAAATAGCACAGTACAGCTCATCATCTGTTCCAGGTGAAGTGGTGCCATTGAGATCAATGGTAAATTGGAATGCTTTGTCAGAAGTGCCTACTATACCAGTTGATATATTGAGTTCCCACCCTAGAGTGCTCATCTCACGAATACGTATCGGCAATTCTGTAAGGATCATTGCGTTGGTTGAATTTAAATCAGCAAGTGCGGTTGGGGCAACACCAAACTGTGCCGTATAGACATCATAAGCACCTGACAGCTGATGGGCCTGATCCATCAATGCGGCAATACGTGCTTTTTTAGCCGTTAAATCTATGTTGAACAAGCTTTTGTAATACAACATTGCAATCGTTGATAATACGCCAAACAAGATAACGGCGATCGTCATCTCAACCAAAGAGATACCTTTTCTTTTTCCATTGTAAGGGTGAACCATGTTAAAACTCCTTTTGTAACACATAAGTCATCCAAAATCGACAATTAAAAAAAATACTTTAATAGAAAGTGTTAAAAAGAGGGAAAGGTGTGGAAGATCAGTCTCGATCCCCTAATGCAAGGGGATGCGAAAGATTTGGAGAAGATTGTTGAAAGTTCGTGTTATGGAACGAGTACAACAATCTTGAAGATGTTAGTAGCATTGGAGTGACAAAATGCTTTCTTGTTTCCAGAGGCAGTGTAAGCTAAAGCTGTAGTAGCTGCATCATATATTAAATTTCCCTCTGTAACATTGAGATCAACACTTGAATTGAATTCGCGGTTGAAAAGTGCGCAGTACTGTTCATCTGAATTTGTAGTGCTTGTAGTAATTAGTAATTCAAACGCATTAGGGTATGCAGTAATACCTGTAGCGGTATTCAATGTCCATGCTGCACCGACTTCTGTAGGTACAGTAGGAATGGCGCTCATAATCGCTGATGAGCCATTTAAATCACCGATTGCAGCTGGAGCTATACCTTTTTCTGCAACATAGATATCGTATGCTTGTGTCAACTGGGTTGCCTGATTTGTTACTGCGGCGATACGTGCTTTTTTAGCTTGTATGTCCGTATTTAAATACTGTTTTGTGTATTTAAGGCTAATAACAGCCAACGTAGCGAATAAAATAATCGCAATAATCATCTCTACTAGAGAGATACCTTTTCTCATTCCTGTGTAATTCTGTGTCATTGTATGTCCTTTTTTTTATCTTGACTTTGCAAGATTTGTTTTTTTTATTGGGGTATATTTAATACATAGGGATGAATCGTGATGTTAAATCCAAATTCATCCGCAGTGCACCCTTTCCCGATGCAGCTGCTTACCAGTTCAACATTGTCATTTTTGACAACATCCAAGAGCCGCTTCAGTAGTAAGTATGAATAGGTTTCATGAATGCCTCCTTGGATAATTAATTTTTGGTTCTCAATCGATACTTTTGCGTCCATTTCCAATTCCTGGATGAGCGCATCGTATTGATCGTTCTTGGCGCGGAGGATTTGATCCTCTGCGTATACAGCAACTGGCTGCTCCACGGCAGTTTTTAAAGCACTAAAGGTCTTCACCTCTTCGGCTACCGTTTTGTCTTCGTACACGATGTCGAGAAAGTAAAAGTAGGTAGAAACCAAGATTGTCATTAAAATAACAATGAAAAGTGCTACTAAACTATACTTTTTCATTACAAAACTGCACGATGCCTAAAGCAGCATCTTCCTTTTTTATTTTCGCTTCCGGTGGTAACAGCCCGATTAAAGCGTTGAGGTTTGGTGTCACCACCTCAGCACATAAGCTATCGTTTTGATAGCTTATCTGCTGAAGGGTGGACCCCGTCGATTGCGTGATTTTTTCGAGTTTTTCCAATTCACCCACTATGTCCACTTTTTTGGTCATGGCGAGAGAGACTTTACAGTTCTTGGTTACCAACTGTTTGTACTCTGTTACGAGGGTGTCACGATTGGTGAGATTGAGCTGCGTAGAGTTCAAATAATCGTAGCCCGCGTAAAAGAGTACAGCAGTGATAATAACGGTGCATCCCAACAAAAAGCTTCCTGTCCAGGTGTCTTTACGGTCCTTATCGAGATTGAGCGATACGAGTTTGTCTCCTTTGGTATTGTCGGCATAAATGGTTTCATAGCCACGCTCTTTCGCAAATTCCTCGGGCTTGTCGAGGATGTAATCAACGATCTTTTGATCTTCGAGTACGACGCCCACTTGTTTGTAATCGAGTTCGAAAATGATGATGCTTTTGCCTGTGTTCTTGGAGGCAAGTAAAAGAATGTTCTCATAGACCAGTTTCTCCTTTGGCAAGAATGCGATGTAATTGATCCCCTCGGAATGTTTACGTAAGGAAATCTTGATGGCGGTCGAATCAAGATCTGAGCGCGCGTATCGGTATACTTGCGCACGTATCTTGTCGATGTCGCTGGTAAGATTGAGGCACCCTGCTGTAAATATTGCCATGGTTACTTCATCACGTACTTGATGACGCGAGGGGTAACAATAATGACCATCTCGCTTTTTGTGTTCGCAGAGCTGCGTGCGCCACCAACGACGGCCGCAGCAGTATCACCCAAGCCTGGTATCCCATTCCATCCTTTGTCGCTTTTGTTACGGAACAGACCCGAGATGACAATAGGGACACCGGGCTGTACGCGCATTGTGTTATTGATGGCTTTCGTAACGGTTTGGGGTTGGGAAAATTTGGTGGTTCCTACTTCAAAGTTTGTAAATCCTACAACGTCGTTAATGGTGAGCCCGATGTCCGTAATGACGGTACCATCGAGCATATTGGATTTGAGATTGATCTCAAGACCGCTGAGTGCAGTTGCGCTGGTCGTTGAAAGCTGTGCTGTACCGTTAGCAACGGAGGTGCTTTGAATACCGCTGATGTAAGGAGTCTGAATTCCATCGGTGAGTTTGACTGTGGTTCCCGCAAGGCCGAGCAATTTTGGACGCTGGACACTCTCTACCTTGCCAAAGTTTTCCAGAGCATTTACAAGCGCTTCTCCGTTGTATTTGTCATTTTTCATCAGCATTCCAAATGTCAGAGGCGCTGCTGTTGTCCCAGCAGCGCCAAGTGAAGCTGCAGTAGTAGCCACAAAGCCAATTCCATTCTGGGCCAATGTGGGAATCATACTCCAGTTGATCCCTAGGGCATAGTTGTCTTTGAGCTCAACGTTATAAATCGAGATTTCATACTCGATGACGTACAGATTGTTACGGAGTATTTGAAGATAATTCATAATGTCGCCGTACTCTTTTTCTTTTGCAGAGAAGCTGATTGATGAGGTAATGGTGTCAAACGCGATGTTCGTAGCGCCCATTGAGCTTAAACTGGTGCTCATTGCTTCGGAAAGGCCCTTGACGGACGGGATCTTCAGTGTGGTTGTATGGACATGCCCTAAATAAAAGGTGTCATCATAATACTGAATTCCCAGTTTATCGCCCATGGTTTTTTGGAGCAAACTGCCAAATGCGATGTTGGATGCGGAGAGATTTATCTTAGTATCTGTGAGCAAATAATCATTATTACTATTATTATATTGACCGGTAGCTGTGCCTGCTGCTCCTGGGGCCACAGGAAGATTGGTTGAAAGTGTTTGCACCCCACTTATTATTTGTCCATTGCTAGGGGTTATGGATTCGGATTGCAGCTGAAAGACAATATTTTCATTGGTGGCTTCCGTCAAAAGGGCAATAACATCATTTAAATTAGCTCCCATGATTTTGGCACGCTTGATGATCTCTTTGTCCGGTATGGTTTGCGTTTCAATGTGAAAGTTATCGGCGTTGACTTCGACAATCTGCATTGCAGGTTCGCTTCGTTGGATCTGCGTTGCATTGTTCTCTAATTCTTTTAAAGACATTTCGGGTTTTAGCATCTCTTTTTTAGTAACGACACTGCATCCGGTAAGGCCAAGCAAAGCGATGGCAAGGATAATCGAACGCATTATTGACCTCCTCCCGCTGTAAAGTATACGGTTTGTGTTCTTCCTGAATCATCCACGGTGATAAAGTTACTGGTGATGTTGCGAATAAAGTATTTGCCGTTGTTGACATAAAAAGGATCACCTTCTTTTAACACAACCTTGTTCTCTCCGATTTTTAGCAAGATGAACTTTCCTTTTGCTGTTTCCAGAAAACAGTTATAGGTTAATTGTGCAAGATCAAAAGGTGCTTTTGGCGCAGCTAACGTGGGCTCAAATGCCGGTTTTAAAAGCGGAGGCAGAGGCATAGGGTGTGAAGCCGGAGCCAATTCCGGAGCTTTTTTCGGTTTTACAAGCGGGTGAAAAAATGGGTTATAGGCCGCATTTACCGAGAGTGTAATGAAAAGAAATGACCAAAAATAGTTCATGACTCCGCTTTCTTTAGGTTTAGATAGCGATCTAAAGCAATATGCGTGCCAAGTTTTATTTTATTGTGGACTGTTATTTGCTTGAATGGATATATGAATAATAATAAAGAATCTTTTTTTTCTAAGAATGGCCGAAGATTATTTTTGAAGAAGAGCTTGCTTCTTACGGCTTCTGTTGGGTTAGGTGCAAGCGGCTATAAAAATGATGAGACACTGTTGCATATTATTCGTAACGGAACAACTTATAAAATACCTTTTATCCGTAATGGGAAGATAGAAGAGAACGGCTACTATGATCTGTGCAAGATTTTTGCGGATACGCATGATCAAGTTGCAGTACAAATGGATCCTAATTTATTTTCAGTCTTAGCAAAAGCACAGCAGTGGCTTGCAAGCAATCAAATTAATCGACCGATTATTCTCACCTCGGGTTATCGCACACAGCATACTAACAATATGACAGAAGGATCTGCGGTTAACTCAATGCATTTATACGGAAAAGCGGCAGATATTCACATGCAGGGGATTCCGATTGATTATTTGGCGCGCTTAATGCGATTGAGCGGTGGTGCCGGAATCGGTATTTACTCAGGCTTTGTCCATGTGGACACGTGGAAAGAGAGAAGCTGGAGAGGCTAAAGAGTTTTTAGTGTTTACGCTTTTTCTTTTTGATACTTTTGGATATCTTAGTTTGTTTGTGCTCTAAAATATTCCAAAGAGAGGCAAGATTCATCGAAAGATCCTGTGCTTTGTAAAGTTCCTCTTCGGTCATTTCGCAGAGGAGATAGTTGCGGTTGATGCGTGCCCATTCATTTCCTGTCGCTGCCACATAATTCCACAATGCGTACGCGATTATTTTATTTTCAGTGACACCAACGCCGTATTTGTAAATCCATCCCAAAATCGCTTGGGCATCGTGATTGTCCTGTTTCGCCGCGAGTGTAAACATAACAGCAGCGCGTTTAAAGTTCTGAGGAACGCCGATCCCCTCAATGAGAAGGACTCCCATTGCGATTTGTGCACCGGCGTGATTTTTCTGAGCTCCGAGAGTAAAGAGGCGAGCGGCTTCTTGATAATTTGCAGGGACTCCGTAGCCATTAAGATACATAATGCCCAAATAGTAGTGTGCGCTAGGGTCCCCTGCTTCGGAGCCTTTGGAGAGAAGCTTTTGTGCCTCTAAATAATTTTCATGATAAAAAGAGATAGTACCGTTCTGCACTGCTTCTGTAGTGTTAGAATCTGCATGAAGGATGTTAAGCATAAAGGCAATTGTCACTAGAACCATTCTCAGCTTTTTAGTCAACATCATATTCCTCAATTGGTTAGAAAGTATTAGTGGTATTTTAGCACATTCTTTTTTCTAATAAGCATAAAAAGAATCCATCGATTGTGTCGGTAGGAAGTATGCGTACCGCATTTTGGATACGCGTGTCATAAATCTCTTTTCCCCATCTCTCTAAAGGTTTTTGAATGTTTTCAAAAGGCAAGGTGAGGGGTAAGGTCGTCAAAGACTCTCCATGCCGTTCCAAAAGATGCTGAAGCGGGGATTCATTTTCCTCTGGAGAAAAGGAACAGGTGCAGTAGAGGAGCTTTCCTCCCGGTTTGAGCGCATCATAGGCTGAGAGGAGAAGTCGTTTTTGCAGTTTTGAGGTCTCTTTTGCTTTGTGAATGCTCCAAAACGACATCGATTTTGGCTCGTGCGTTTTGAAACGGGCTTCAGAGGAGCAGGGGGCATCGAGCATGATACGATCAAACATCTCGGGGCATTTTTTTCCGACACTGCGCCCATCGGTCATGTAGGTGTGGGCGTTGGTGACCCCCTGTGTCTCCAGATTGGCTCTGAGACGGAAAAAGCGCTCTCGGGAGGGTTCCACAGCAGAAAGCCAGCCTGTATTTTGCATCATACCAGCCAGCATCAGTGTTTTACCCCCTGGGGCCGCGGCAAGGTCGAGCACCGTCTCCTCAGGCAGCGGTGCTAGTATAATTGGGGCTACCATGGAAGCGAGGTTCTGGATGTAGAGTCTCCCTTGATAAAAAGCATCGATTTGGGTGAGGCGCATTTTATCCTCTGGTGAGATTCGATAGGCTCCCTCTAGCCATTGGATACGCGTATAGGGAATATTGGCAGCTTCCAATTCTATTTCAAGCTCTTTGGGAGAGCATTTGAGGGTATTGACCCGAAAGGTGACCTGTTTTGGTGCATCAAATGTTTTGAGAATGGCTTCGATATGTTCACTCGGAACAATTTGGCGCAGGCGTTGGATAAAAGCTTCGGGAAGGCTCATCGTTTTTGAACTTTCATTCGCACAACGGAAGCTTCTCCGTTGTG
Organism: Sulfuricurvum sp.; assembly: GCA_041661985.1. GTDB lineage: Bacteria > Campylobacterota > Campylobacteria > Campylobacterales > Sulfurimonadaceae > Sulfuricurvum. The sequence continues at coordinate 293,585 of JBAZTK010000003.1, forward strand.
CCCTGTTCCCTCGTGCAATTCCGTATTGGTTTCATGCAGTTCCAGGATCTTACACGGTAAGGTTTTTAATATAGAGGAGAGCTGGTCGGCGGTGTAGAGCAAATCGAGATCTTTTGGGCCGCCAGTATTTTTCGGGAGTTGATGAATTGAGAAAAACTCTCCGACGAATACCCCTCCCGCATTGAGATGTGTTAGTGATTTAGAAAAAACTTCACTGCGCAGAGGTTCGGTCAGGTGAAGGAAAGAACACATAATCGCGTCGTACTGCTGGGTAGGATTCCATTGCTCTAAGTTTGTATGGACTAAGGAGATTTCAAATCCTTTATTTTTAGCAAGCAAGGCAGTTTTGGCAAGCCCGATCTCTGCCGCGTCGAGTGCTGTAACGGTATGGCCGCATTCACACGCATAAACGGCATTTCTCCCCTCTCCCTCGCCTAGAAATAAAATGCTCTGCTGATGTGGCAGTGCATCAATATGGGAAGCAAGGTAACGGTTGGGATTGGTACCGTAAAAGTATCCTTCACGGCCGAAGCGCTCGTTCCAAAATTCTCGTTGATCGTTCATCTTACGACTCCATTACAAATAGGGACAAAATCACATACTTCAAGCGCATCTTCTATAACTTTATTTCCTTGCTTGGTAAAGCGGGTGATGATCTGCTCACGTCCACGTTCCATGGGAGCGATCAGGATTCCACCATCTTTGAGTTGATCGAACAATTTTTGTGGAATTGCGCGTGCGGATGCTGAGAACAAAATACGATCATATGGGGCATATTGCTCCCAGCCATTTTGCCCATCATCGGTGCGGGTGTGAATGTTACCGTGTTTAAGGTGGCGAAAACGCTCTTTGGCCTCTAGCAGAAGCGATTCGATCCTCTCAATGGTAAAGACACGGCGAAAAACACGAGAGAGAATGGCTGCCTGATAGCCGCTTCCGCAACCGATTTCCAAAACGCTGTCACATCCTTCCGGACTGAGGTACTGTGTCATTTTGGCGACGGTTAGAGGCGATGAGATGTATTGCTGTGCACCGATAGGAAGAGCATCGAGGCGGTAGGCATTGTGACGCATTGACAAGGGAACAAAAGCTTCACGATTGGTTTGTATAATTGCGTTTTTGATGCTCTCTTGAAGGGGAAACTTCTTGGCGATCTCTTCAGCCATACGGGTGGTTTTGATGATGGTTACTTTATCGATCACAGGAGATTCCTACATTCAAATAACGGCGCATAGAGGTAACGGTGCGTTCTTCATAGGCAGATGTGAGGATCTCTTCGCCATTGTTGCGTATTTCTGCTCCAAATGGGGTGATGATTCCACTCATACCGCTGGTGTCTTCGTTTAAAGCATCGGAAGCTGCTACGTAACACTGATTTATGATGCCCAAGGCATTGGTGAGAGCGACAAAATGATCACTTCGCAGTTTCCCCCATTGAGAAGGAACGGCAATAATGTCGCATCCCTCAAGAACCTGCCATAGTGTTTTAAATCGCAGTTCAAAGCAAATCAATATTCCGATTTTAATTCCCTGAAAGTCAAAGGGCTTGATGTCACTCTCAGCACCTTCTGTGAAATAGTCTGTCTCTCCCCCTAAAGCAAAAAGCTTTGCTTTGGTTTGGGTATGGAGAATGGCACCATTATGTAGCGCGTAAGCGGTGTTGTAAAATTTACCCTCTTCTTGGGTAATAGCTGTAAAAATAAGGAGCCGATCCATTAGGCACAGGAGGAGCTGTTCTAATGCGATAGGGGTAAATGCCGCCGCTTCATCAAACCGATCATAGGCAAAACCGCTCAAACACACTTCGGGTGCGACTACTACAGCGTCATGAGGTGTGTTGCCTATAAGTCCCATGAGATGGGACAGGTTTTCTTCAAAAAGAGGGTCTGTTGGAAAGCAAAGGACGCTGAGAGGGCGTGTTTTAGAAGTCGTCAAAGCTGAGGCTTCCTTTGGAATAATTGGTGACGGTACCTTCAAAAAAGTTGGTTTTTTGGTCATTGAATTTACTGAAGTCATCAACCCATTTAATAGGGTTAGAGACATTATAAAGAGGCTTAAGTCCTACTGCATGAAGGCGTACATCAGCTAGGTATTGGATGTATTGTTCTACGATTTCATTGGTAAGACCCAAAATTTGGCCCTGCGTAATGTATTTACCCCACGCACTTTCAAGCTCCACGGCTTTGCGGAACATATCATAAACCTCTTCAGTAAGCGCTTCGGTAAAGAGATCTGGGCGTTCACGGCGAAGTGTATTGATAATGTTTTGGAACAAGACAAGATGGGTTACTTCATCGCGCTGGATGAAGCGGATCATCTGTGCAGAGCCTAACATTTTTCCTGAACGTGCCAAAGTATAGAGATAGGTAAATCCGCTGTAAAAATAGATTCCCTCTAAGATTTGGTTGGCAAAACAGGCTTTGAGAAATGCGCTCTCGCTTGGATCGTGTGCCAGCTCATCGTAGCGTGCAGCAATTGAATCATTTTTGGTTTTGAGCATCATGTCTGTACGCCAAAGCTGATAGATCTCTTCACTGTTTTGGCTGATTGAATCGACCATAACGGCGTAGCTTTGAGAATGCAGCGCTTCTTCGAAACTTTGACGCACCAAGATAAGGTTGATCTCAGGAGCGGTGACATACGGGTTGATGTTGTCCATCAGGTTGTTTGTTTGGAGGGAATCCATGAAAATCAGCTGAGACAGTGCTTTGTCGTACGCTGTTTTTTCCATCTCGGTGAGGTATTTGTAGTCGACCGCATCACGGGTCATATCGACCTCTTTGGGGAACCACGTGTTGTTAAGCATCATCTCCCAAAGATTATACGCCCATTGATACTTGATGTTGTTGAGCTCGAAGATACCGGTAGGATTGCCGCCGAAAATACGCCGATCATTGACATGTTCAGTTGATGACGGATTGTAAATTTTCTTGCGTTGCATAGGGGCTCCAGAAGCTCTTTTAATATTAAGTTATTCTACAATAGATATAATTAATACATCGCACTAAAAAGAGGGATTATGAAAAAATTATGGCTACTCAAAGTAGTTGCAGGAATATTTGTAACATATGGATTTATTGGCTTTTTTGGAGTCCCTTACGTACTTAAAAATATTGTCCCCCAAAAAGTATTTGACGTAACAAAAGGAGGAATTCTCTCTATTGAATCAGTCTCTTTCAACCCTTTTACTTTTTATCTTCAGCTTCATGACACTGTGTTTAAAACACCTCAAAAGAGGGATCTTATTCGGATTGATTATTTGGCGATTAATCTTAATCCGGTAGATTATCTTTGGAAATTCACATGGGTGATCAAGGATATTCGTATTGAAAAACCTCAGATTACACTGCATAAAGGTAGTGATGGCGAGATGAACTTTGGATGGTTGAGTGCTCTGGGCGAAGATGAGAACAAAACAGCCGAAGAGTCCAAACCGTTGGCTCTTTATCTGAGTAACTTTACCCTCAAAGAAGGAGGGATTGATTTCACGGATGAGAGCGAGGGGAAACATTTTCATCAAGCCATTGATTCGATTGGATTTCATCTGGAAAATATTGATTTGAGGGATGTCTCGAACACAAAAGGGATGATGCGCTTGTACGCAACCATTAACGAGGGAGGATTTGTCGATCTGCGAGGCAAAATTGACCATTTAAAACCATTTGAGATCAAGGGAAGCGTGGCGTTTAATTCAGGAAAACTTTATACCCCATGGCGTTACTTTAAAGATAAATTACCGATTGAAGTCGCGGATGGTACGGCGAGTTTCGGATTTAATTATGAATTGAATACAGATGATATCAATGCAACCAAACTTTCACAGGTACATGCGCAGTTGAATCGTTTACGTATTATCCCAAAAGGTCAGCAGCAGAAATTATTGGACGTTGAAAATTTTAAACTTTCTAACGCCACTGTGTGGCCGATGCGTAAAGTATTAGAAGCAAATGCAGTGAAACTTGACGGGCTTACTGTTAATGCCTCACGCAGCAAAGAGGGATTGATTGACTGGAGTGATTATCTTGATCAAATCAAGAAAGCCTTTCCTGAAGACGAGAACGAAACAAAAATTCCGTGGACAGTGGCGATCAAAGAGGTTGGACTGGAAAATATGGCAATGGGATGGACTGATTATGCTCCGATTGTGCCCTATACGGCCACAGTTGGCGGGATAAGCGTCTATAGCAAAAATCTAAGCAGTGACCCTAAAAAGCTTATAAACGCTGCACTGCATTGCGGAACTTTAGAAATTAAACGATTGGGAGAGAGCAGACTAATCGGTGGGTTTGAAAGTTTTGATGTGAATGGGATCACGCTGGAACGCGAGGCAAAACGTGCCAATATTCAGACGCTGGCCCTTGCCGGAATGAACGCTTCTCTTAAACGGCTAAAAAATGGGACGATCGATGTTGGGCAACTGTTGTATGCTTCTGGGAAAAAAGCTGAAGAAACACAAAATGTACCTTGGTCATATGCAATTGATCAGATTGAATTGAGTAAAACCAAAGCAGATTTTATTGATGAAGTACCAGAGCATAGGGTGCAGGCAGAGATTGATGATCTTTGGCTGCACGTAAATGGATTTTCAAGTGACCAACAAAAAATCATAACTATTGAAAGTACAGCACGGATTAATCAAAAATCAGGTTTAAAAATCCACTTAGAATTACGACGCGAATCGCCCCAAAGCAAAGGAAGCTTTGAGTTGAGTCATTTCTCTTTGCCCCTCATTGATCCGTATATTGAGTCGAGCACTTATGCGGCATTGCGACGAGGTGACTTAACCCTCATAGGAAATTATTCCTATACCCCACAAAAAAGCGTAGTAGCAGGAAAAATTGGACTGAGCGATTGGGTCGTCGAAGATCGAAGAGACGGTTCGGTGTTATTGGGATGGAGTCGTATCGGAGTAACCCCGTTTGTGTATGCCTATCCTGATAATCGGCTCAAGATCAATCAGCTGAGCGTGAACGGGCTCTACACGAATGCACTGATCGATTGCAATAAAATATTAAATTATTCGACATTGACCAAAGTGCAAAAGAGGGATGTAAATGCTACTAAAGGCAATCCGCATCCTTTTGGTATCGATGTGGTCAAGCTCGCTATTGCAAACAGCAGCGCGACGTTTAGTGATCTCTCTTTACCTCTGCCGTTTAAAACGTATATCCATGATCTGAAAGGAGAAGTGTTAGGGATATCAACTACCAAGGATGTTACGACATTTGTCCGCTTAAAGGGGGGAGTGGATCAGTACGGCTTGGCCAAAATCGATGGCTCGCTTAACACCAACGCGCCCAAATCATTTACGGATATGAGGGTGGTTTTTGAGAATCTGGAATTGAAACAATACACTCCTTATTCGCTTCAGTTTTTAGGATACAAAATAGCCAATGGAAAGCTCTTTTTGGATTTGGGTTACAAGATCAATGGCGGTAAATTGGATGGAAAAAATCAAGTCGTGATCAAGCAAATCGAGCTGGGTGAAGAGAAAGCGGGCGGATCACCGTGGCCGATGCGGCTTGTAGTGGCATTGCTTGAAGACGGTGAGGGAATCATTGATATTGATTTACCGGTGCAAGGGGACGTGAACAGCCCTGATTTTAAATACGGAAAAGTGGTATGGCAGGTGATTGGAAACTTACTGACGAAAGCGGTAACAGCACCGTTCAGACTTTTGGGCTCTTTGATGGGGATATCATCGGATGACGATTCTCTTTCGAGTGTTTTATTTGAACCGGGCGAAGATGATTTATCTCCACCAATGCAAGAACAATTGGATAAATTGGCGACTGTTATGGTGAAGCGTCCAAAGCTTACCTTGAAGGTGCATGGTACATGGGCGGCAAAAGAGGATGATCGAGCGTTAAGAATGAAAAAGCTCATACGTTTGGTTGTTGGGGAAGATACAAAAGACAAAATTGACTCAACGGATACCATGAGTTTGGAAATGCTTGAAAAAACAGCAAAAAAATCTATGGATTCATCTGAGGTTAATAGTATACGCGCTGCAATGGAAGAAAAATATTCAGAGGAAGCCCAATTTGTTCGGCACTATACCGCAGCACTTATAGATCGTCTCATAGCCTTGCAGGTAATCGCTTCTCCTGAACTTGGCGCTTTGGCCAGTGCCCGTGCCAATGCAGTGGTTGAGTACTTGCGAAAAAATCCTGCCTTGCATAATCGGGTCAGTGTATCGCAAAGTGAAAAAGCACGTGCGGATTCAAAAGAAAATGTTCCTTCTCGCTTGGAAATTATGGTGCAATAGACTGTTAATTAATTTTCACTATAATGCAATTTTAATTCATTATAAGAAGGGTTAGTATGCCATTTTCACCTCAAAAGCGTGCGGGAACCTTAAATGGGATCCTGTTTGTCGCTATTTTTGCTGCTGCGGCAACGATGATTGCTGATTTAGCAGTCATCAAAAATCTAGGAATCTCACCATTGGTTGTGGGGATTGTGCTGGGTATTTTTTATGCCAATACACTGCACAATAAGTTTCCTTCAGCTTGGGAGAGCGGTATTACCTTTTCAGGGAAAAAGATTTTACGTTTTGCGATTGTATTTTACGGTTTTCGTATCACGTTTCAGCAAATCGCTGAGGTGGGAATGCAAGGATTTATGGTTTCCCTTTTAGTACTCTCTTCAACAATGATTATCGGTATTTGGTTGGGTACTAAAGTATTTAAAATGGATCGGGATACTTCGATTCTGACGGCTTCTGGCGCATCTGTGTGTGGTGCTGCTGCGGTACTAGCGACTGAACCTGTTTTGAAAGCGGAAGAGTACAAAACGGCTGTTGCGGTTTCAATGGTTGTTTTATTTGGAACGATTTCGATGTTTTTATATCCGGTGCTTTACGCAACCATCATTGAACCAGCAACGGGATTTTTACACATGAGCCCCTCAACGTTTGGAATGTATGTAGGCGGTACGATTCATGAAGTAGCTCAAGTAGTTGCGGTTCCCGCATCGGTACCAGGTGCTGGTGAGGTTATGGCAAATACAGCAGTTATCGTTAAGATGACCCGCGTTATTATGATTGCCCCAATGCTGATTGTTTTGGGGCTTGTTTTAAGTGCACTGGCAAAAAACTCAGGGGGTGAAGGCTCAAAAGTCAAGTTGGTCATCCCTTGGTTTGCCGTTTATTTTATCGGTATGGCAGGTGTGAATTCGCTCATTCATGATTATACATTAACAGCAACGGTCGATATGGCAACAAGGATTAAAGAAGTGATCGGTAATATCAATCTTATTGATACTTTCTTATTGACTATGGCGATGACGGCACTGGGTATGGGTACTCGATTCGCGAAGTTCAAAGGGCTAGGCTTGGCACCTATTTATACGGCTGGTTCCATGTTTATTTGGCTGGTAGTGGGCGGTTTTGTTATCACACAGTGGGTGGTAGCTACTTTTTAGATTACCGTTTTCGATAGCTGAGTGCCTCTAGGAGGTGCTCTTTTTGTATGTTTTCTGCCCCCTCAATATCAGCAACGGTGCGCGCAACTTTTATAACTCTTGAAACTGCTCGAAATGAGAGGCTGAATCGTCCAATTGCCTGATCAATTATTTTTTGTCCCTCTTCATCTAATGCACAATATTTTTCCAAATCCGTATCACTTAAAGAGCCATTGAGGGTTATTTGTCCACGTTTCTTTTGATGTCCAAAGGCTTTCAGTACTTTGTTATGAAATTCATGAGATGAATAGGAACTTTTATCTTCAGCAGCCGTAGGATGCATTTGTATATATAAATCAATACGATCTAAAAAAGGATCAGAGAGGCGTGATCGGTAACGGTTCATTTCTAAATCGGTACATCGGCAGGTGATACTTTTGCTGAATAGATTACCGCAAGGGCACGGATTCATCGCAGCTACGAAGAGAAAATTAGCATCGTAGGTGACTTTTGCATTAACGCGTGATATGCGTATACGTCTGTCTTCCATGGGTTCACGCAATGCTTCCAGAACATTCTTTGAAAAATGGGGAAGCTCATCGAAGAATAAAATCCCGTTGTGCGCCAATCCCACTTCGCCTATTTGTGCTTTATGGCTACCGCTGACAGATTCATCAAACTCTGCTACAATCAAAACAATCTTTCGGAGTTAAAACAATGTTATTCCAATTAAAGCCACTACAAATGACATTTAACTATACTACAACCTTCCCGAATGCCAATAAATCACTCTACAACATTTCCGGAGCGTTCGTATGAAGATCTCCATGAAAAGCAGAAAGATCGGCTATACCTATGGCAGTGTGTCAGGACATTTCTCTTTCCGAAGGGAAAAAAGCATCGCTTTTGAATCAACTCTCGAACGTGATCTCCTGACACTGCTTGAATTTAATGACATGGTTTTGGATGTGATCGAGCAGCCTGTTACTATTGAATATGTGAATCAGAATGGAAGAGCCGTGACCTATACTCCTGATTTCCTCGTCCATTTCAGATCACCTGCGACCAATAATATATCTGGTCCTTTTGCCAAACCGATGCTCATAGAGGTGAAACCGTCTGAAATACTTGATAAGAAGTTTTGTGACCTGCGTTCGAAGTTTAAAATTGGCATGAAGTACGCGATGGAAAATGGCTTTGTCTTCAAAATATACGATGAAAAACGGATCCGTGGGCAGGATCTGAAGAATATTACTTTCATATCGCGACACAAATACCTGCAATACGATTCCGATGAAGAAGAACGTATTCTCTCGCATCTCAAAGCTGTTGGTCATACGGCAGTGGATCATTTGCTGGCATACTTATATGTTACCGATACTCAAAGAGGAATTGCTCTCGGACAGGTATGGAACCTGCTCGCGAATAAAAAGATTGCATGCGATATGAGTCTGCCGCTTGGACAGCAGACAATAATCTGGCTAAATACAGATGAATCCTGCGAAGAAGGAGAATAGAATGTCTATTAATATAGAAGGACATAAGCTTGACCGCCGCATGCTGAAAATCATGGCTGATGATTATGTTGAATACGGCGGTACTATCTATAAAATTACCCAGCTAATTGATTTTAATGAGGTAATTGGTGTGGATGTTGAAACCCGAAATGTTCAGCGTCTGCTGGTCAAAGATTTAAAACCGGTAAGCGCCGAGAAGATCCAGGACAACGGATTTATTCACAGGGAACTATCGGAGATAGCTGATTCAGACTGGCAAGAACTGGAGCGGCGATTCGATGCCATCTCTCCGTTACTAAGCGGTGCGACCAGAACTGAGATTGAAGAACATGCAAAGAATATCGGGGTCCACTTTACTACTTTGTACCGCTGGCTCAGAGGGTATAAATCGACCGGGACAGTGACCGGATTGCTTCCGAGAAAAGAGGGACGCAAACCTGGTGAAATTCGGATTGATATGCGTGCCGAAGCAATCATCCATGAAATGATAGACAGATACTATCTTACCCGTCAGCGCCCATCTATTCAGTTTGTAATTAATAAAGTGTTTGCGGAGTGTGCGAAGGAGAAGATCACCCCTCCTGGCAAAAACACCATCCGTAATCGGATATCGAAGATTACTGAGTATGAACGGCTTAAAAAGCAGGGGAACGCTTCGATCGCCAATGACCGCTACGCTCCAGCACCCGGAAGCTTCGAAGCGGAATATCCGCTGCAAATCGTACAGATTGACCACACCAAGGCGGATATTATCCTTGTCGATGATGAGACCCGTCTGCCGATCGGCCGTCCATGGGTGACGCTGATGATCGATATCTACAGCCGAATGATCACGGGATACTTTCTATCACTCGATGAACCGAGCGCGACATCGGTTGCGATGTGTATCACCAATTCGGTCCTTCCAAAAGATGAGATGCTGCTCAAGTACGACATCGATGCGGAGTGGAATGTGTGGGGCTTTATGCAGACAATTCATGCCGATAATGGAGCCGATTTTAGAACCGATACCCTCAAGCGTGCTTGTCAGGCATACGGTACTAATATTGAATTCCGTCCCGTTGCCAAGAAACAGTACGGAGGTCATATTGAGAGGGTAATCGGGACCGTAATGAAAGAGGTCCATTCTCTCCCCGGAACCACTTTCTCCAACATACGCGAGCGGCAGTCGTATGATTCGGACGGGAATGCGACAATGACGTTTTCAGAGTTCGAAAAGTGGCTGGTCACTTTCATTACAAAGGTCTATCACAAGCGTAAGCACTCAACCATTGGAATGTCCCCCGAAGCCAAATGGCGCGAGGGGATCTTTGGAAGCGCTTTACAGGAAGGGATTGGATATCTTCCAAAACCATCAGATCCATTGAGTATTCTGATTGATTTTCTTCCGATGTTTCAGCGTACCATTCAGAAGAACGGAGTGAATATTGAGGGGCTGAACTATTATGATCATGTTCTTCGCCCATTCATTAATGAAATTGATCCGGATACAAGAAAGAAAAGACAGTTTATCTTCAAGCGGGATATCCGAGATATCAGCTATGTCTGGTTCTATGACGAAGCTTCGCAGCAGTATTTCAAGGTAAGGCTGGCCAATACCGAAATTCCGAGCATGAGCCTATGGGAATATCGTGAAATTCGCAAGATCATCGGGAAACAAAGCTCGGATGAGATTTCTGATCACGAGCTGATCGAGGCGCACGAGGAGCTTCACCGCCAGGTGCTTGAATCGGCGAGTAAGACCAAAAAGGCACGACGCCTGCTGCAGAAGAAAATCAACGTCAAACAGACAGGTACGGCTCCGGCCGCTTACCGTCCAGCTGTCCAAGCAGAAATTCCGGAAACGGAAGATGATCTTTGGGATGATGACATCCCGTCATTCGACTAGGAGCGGAATATGAGTGAATCCTATATGCATTTGCATGAAGATTTTAGGTACTTAATACAATTGGATGACGAAAAACGCATTGAAAGTCTCCATGAGAACATATGGATTAACTATCCGCGCAGTGACGAAATCGTCCAGCTTCTCGGACAGATGATGAACCGTCCGAAGAAACCGAGGATGCCGGGACTGCTGATCATTGGAGAATCCAATATCGGAAAGACATCGATTATTCACCGCTTTGCGGATCTTCATCCGGATATTGTCTACGAAGACGACATGGAGATGTCACGAGTACAAAAACCGGTTATTCATGCACTGATGAGGGGGTCTGATGAAAAGGATCTCTATGCCGCTATTTTGGAGCGCTTTTGGACTCCGTTTCGTCCAACCGATCCGCAGGCAAAACTTCGCCATCAGGCAATTGCTCTGATGCGTGAATGCAATGTAAAAATCCTAATTCTCGATGAGATTCATAATCTTCTCCGAGGTACGGCAGTGAAACAGCGGATTATGATGGATGCGATCAAGAATCTCAGCGTTGAACTGATGATACCGGTGATCGGTGTTGGTACAAAAGAAGCGGCGATGGTTCTTGCTACCGATCCGCAACATACCAGCCGTTTCGATATCGTCAAGCTTCCAAAGTGGGAGCTGGATAAAAACTTTCGGGCATTGTTGGTAGCGTTCGAAAAACGGCTTCCTCTTAAAAACCCTTCCCATTTAGATACAAAAGAAAAGGCAACTCTGCTGTTTAGTATATCCAGAGGAAATCTTGGTGATCTGCATCGTCTTTTGATTGAGTGTACAACCTATGCTATACGTCATGGTGCAGAAGAGATTACTGTTGATATTATCAATCGGCACAAGTGGGTAAAACCAACTGATACCCGTACAGCACGGGAGATTGTATTTGATACCGATTAGACCCAAACCAAAAGAGGATGAAATCCTCAGCTCCTGGCTGATACGCTGTGCGGTCGCCAACGGGAGCGATCCGGAAGGATGGGGAGGCGGTATCTGGGATGAGTACCGGATATGGACACGGGATTTTGACCGTTCTCTCCCAAAACCAAAAGCCGCCCCGCTTTGCAGGGCTGTCGGCATGACCTGCTCTGAAATTACTTCTATGACGCTCGAACCGCTTATTCTCCGCATTACCAACACTGAATCTCTCAATCTAAATACCGCGTGGCCGTGGGTGATACCAACCGGCATCCGTAACAGAAGCAAGTTTAACGGACTTCATTTCTGTCCGGAGTGTCTAAAAGAAGCGGAACCTTACTGCAAAAAGCAGTGGAGGCTGTCATGGAATACCGCCTGTGCTAAACACAAAACTATTCTACATCTTCGGTGTCCGCAGTGCCATACGGTTTTTTCTCCGCATCTTGTGAACTATCTTGAGATAGATATAGGCAAATGCCAAAAATGCGGGTTTGATCTTCGACAGATGGATGCAGAAAAAGCAGATGATCGGACAATATATTTCCAAGAGGTACTGAACAGTTCCGCACTGACAGGTGACGCCAATTATCCAATTTATCCTGATCAGAGCATTAGAGATATGTTTGCAACACTGCGCATGATGATGTTTCTGTTTCACGGTGTATCGAGGTGTCAGGCTGTTCAGAGAGCAGTTAGCGAACTTACAGGTACTGATGAATTTCCGGTTGTTACTTACACGGGAAATGCTCTTGAAACTGCTGATGTGACGGAGCGCCATTATCTGATGATAATGTGTGCGGGAATATTTCGTATGAACATCGATGATATCACTAAGCTTTTCCATAAATCGGGTATCACGCGGCAGATGATAGATGAAGCAAAACATGAAGATTCGCCGGTGATCAGTTTTTTGCTCGAAACCCTCCCTGAAAACGGACGAGACAGGGAGGGGGTTCATGCCGGGAAAAAGAAGATTGAGCCCCGAAGCAAGGAAGAGGTTGAGAAATTGATGGATGAGATCAGGAGATACCTGTGAATTGCGATTCCTGTGGTGAATTACTCACTAACTGGGATTACCGGTATCGAGGCAAGCGCTATTGCCGCAAATGCTACGACATCAATTTCAAGCTTCAGGTATGCAGCGTATGCGAACGTCAGAGGAAGATAGCAATCGATCTTAAAATACCGGTTTGTAAAACATGCCAGGTAAAAGGAAAGCCCTGTATCCGATGCGGAAAAACCGAATATACCCCAGGGAAAATTACTGGTGATGGTCCGGTGTGTAATTCCTGTTCAAAATATTTCAGGGCACCTAAAACTTGTATATCATGCGGAACTGTATCTATTACAGTCTCTAACCGAAACTTTTCCAATGGGACAGCCAAATTGGTATGCGGTTTGTGCTATAACAAAACACTCCCCATCTGTTATAGCTGCGGGAAACAGCGCAAAGCATACACTCATGATGAAAATGCTCATCCGATCTGTGAGATATGTGCAACCGAAGGAGAGAGGGAATGCGTTCAGTGCTGCAAACCATTTCCAGCTGGACAAGGGAAGATATGCCGTGATTGTACGTATGAAAATACACTTCACAGGAAAGTACGGTTTGGAAGCGAAGCACTGTCGCCTTATATGTCTGAGCTGTATGTGCGGTTTGGGGAATGGCTGAAACAGCGAAGAGGGGTATTATTCGCGGCTATTCATCTGAATCGGTATCTTCCCTATTTTTTAAAGTTGGATGATCTGTCTGAAAGACTCGGTCGAATACCTGTATATGCTGAAGCAGTGGCAGAATTGACAGTCGCTATGACAAGGGCTAATCTGCTTGTGACGTTTTTTCTGAATGAAGAAGGAATCATTGTACTTGACCGCCAGGTACAGGAAGAGTACGCTAATCTCGATATGATTGCTCGATACCGTGAACGGTTTGAAGCGGGGACGTGGGCTCAGAAGGTTATTGATGGATATTATGAGCAGCTTGAAAGAAAGCCGCTTAACAAGACTTCAATCCGATCGGTAAGACTTGCGATTGGGACGGCGGCCAATTTACTCAGTTATTCCGAGGATATGGAAGAAGTCAGAATCAGCACCAAAGGGCTGTACGGATATCTTTGGAAATATCCTGGGCAGAAAAGCTCAATTACCGGATTTGTAAACTACCTTAATAAATATCATAGTCTGAATCTTGAAATGCCAAAGTGGAAGCATCCGGAACTGTCGTCTCCAAGCAAGGGGCGTATGCAGCTGAAACAGATACTGATTGATTTGCTTCGAACCCCTGATAGGAGCAAGGGATATAAGAACAGGTTGATCAGGATTGCTATCGCATATTTGCATAGCGCGGATATTCCGGAAAACATCTGTTTGAAGGATGAAGATATCAAACAGACTGGAAAAGGAGATAGGTTTATCAGGCTTGCTGGAAGGGAATTTTATTTACCAAAGTTGTTTTAAATTAGTCGAGAGAATAGTTCAATCTACCACTCTCCAAAACATCCCTTCTTCTGCCATATCAGTGATCATATCTTCGATCGATGCGCGGATATTACTGTGCAGATCTGTGAGTTCTTTCATGAGCTCTGAGACGTTTTCAGCTTTTTCTGATTTTTCATGTAAAAAGAAGAGGAAGCCCGATAGCGATATAAGAAAGACAGCCAAGGAGAATGCTTTGCTGGATAGGACCTCGTCAGCGAAGTTGTTCTCATTGATGATATGCCAGGAACGCTCATACTGAAGCTCAAAGAACCATCCGCTTCCGATAGGTTTACTTTTCCAGTATCCGCCGTCATAGGGGTTCTCGTCGTGCTGGCTTAAAGCTTCAGCTACACCATAAATATGTTGCTCAAATAGAGAAGGATATATTGGATGGAGTAAGTAGAGATCATCAAATTCTTTGGTTATCATGATTGTCCTTTTTTTGCTGAGCAATTCTTTTTCTGTTTGATTCATCGGGTTAATGTGGAGGTCCGATAGAATGTCGATCTGCATGTCAAACCTCAATCACCTTTATACTGAAATCTGACTCTTTGTTTTTTTTCGGAGCACCTATCGAGTTACAAACAATTTCAATCTCTTTTCCATTCTCTCGTTTGTAGGTACGGCTAAAATTCTGGTGTGTATGCCCGAAAATCCAATGAGTCATTGAGCCGTTTTCAAGATACTCTTTTCCATCAAAGCAATAGAACGCTTGATAGTCTTGAAGTGATGCATGATTCATTGAATAATTTGGATCTCTTGATGCTTGATCAGAATCGAAGGTATACATCTCTAAAAACTGCTTCCATTCTGATAACGGAGAAACGTGACTTATCATTACGTCGCACTGTTGGTACACCGCATCAAGGCGATACTTTTGCTCATGAAATAAATCGTCGAACTTTGCCCCTTTATCACCAGTTGGGTAGATTGTCTTAGCATCATTCATAATAAGCTGCCACTTTGAATTTATTTCGTCGTGATTGTTTTTATCAAGCAATGAACCGTCATACCATCCAGTAGCACCACCAAAAGATATACCATCGATTTCAATGACGTTCCCATCAACATAATCAATACCATCTTCGTTCTCAATCATAGCTTTCATTTCCGCTACCCGCTCACGGCTTCCGCCAAGGCGTCCTGATTTGTATTGATATTTTGATACTATCGACTTGGTAACAAGGTAATAGTCATGATTTCCAAACGTAACAAGAATGCGCTCGTAATAGCGGCGAAGGTGTTTTAGACAAGCAATATTTTGAGCATTATAATGCCCAAGATCGCCTGCAATAACCAATACATCTGCTGGAGCTGATTCGAATAATGCTTTGAATTTTGAATCAAACTTTTGTTTGCTTATGGTACCTGATGAACTAAACCAAAAATCAAAATGGGTATCACCCATAATGGCTATTTTCATTGCGGACAATCTTTTCCGTGTTTTTCTCGGTATAGCGTTCGTGCTCGTTCTTCCCATTTGTCCCATTTGGAGTTAAGAAGTTTAATTCTAAGCTTCGCACTGCGAAGCTCAACTCTTAGTCTTAGTACCTCTTTTGTGAGGTGCTTTGTGCGTTTATTGTCTTTCATTGGTTTTCCTTTATTTTAATAATTGTCTTTTTCCATCAATCAAGGAAAAGAAAATTTCAAGTTGTTGATCATCCATATACAACCCCTTTTTGAAGTTCTCAATAATCAACCGTACCGCGTAAGCATAGTTGTGCTGTTTGACCGTATCACGGAATGATTTGATCTTTTTACAATAAGATTGAGTGAACACATCAATATCTTTAATCTCATCAAGGGATCGTTTGTTTGAGAGAATTTCATAGGCTTTTTCTTTCTCGGCAATAATCTCTTTAGTTCCATAGAGAAGCTTAATCATCGCGTTCATTTTTTACCTCAATCTCAATGATTTTTTCCTCAACCTGTGATTTTCTGGCCTCACCTCTATATCCAAGTTGATTAGCAATTACTCGAACACCATGAAGCTCAAATTCATTCGGTGTGTGAGTATGGCCATACACCCATATTTTCGCTGTTGTATCTTTTACATATTTCTCACCATCAAAACAAAAATATGCCGTACCACGGCTATCCCTGAAATATTCGGCAACATGGGCAGGATTGATTGACGGCATAATGTGAGTAATCATCACATCGCATTGTTGATAAACTGCTTCAATCTTCGGTCTTTCAATCTCCCAAATATCATCAAAACGATTTACACCATAAATATTGGCCTTATCGTTAATCCAATAAGGCCAACTCTTATTTACATAATCGAGATCATGCTCATAATGAGGATTAAGATTGTGTAATAGATATTGACCGTCGTACCAACTGTCACAACCCCCAAACCGTACCCCCTCAATCTCGACGACGTTCCCATCAAGGCAGTGAACCCCATCGATTTCGCTGAGCTGTTTACGCAGCTCTGTGACACGATTAAATGAGGTTTCGTAATCATCGATCATTATGCGATTTACTAGATAGTAATCATGATTTCCAAGAACGCAGATGATGTGTTTAAAATAGAACTTTCGGAACCATTTAATAGTTTGTCTGATTTGATTGTTGTAGTGACCCAAATCACCCGCAATAATGAGAACATCAGCTTGGGTTTTAAAAATTGGGTCAAAAACATTGCGAACCATACTTTCAGTAATTCCAATTGCTGAAGTTGAAAAATGCGAATCAAAATGCAGATCTGATAAAATTGATATAGTTAATGTTTTCATTTTTACTCTTTGTTATCGCCAAGATAGATAGCGATATCTCTTAGTGACCATTCCAATCGTTTATCATCGCTGAGATCAAGCGGTTGAACAATATTTTTCTCTTTGATTCTGCGATCGATAGTTCTAACAGAAACACCAAATTCTTCGGCTAGCTCTGACTTGGAAATGACTGATTTGTTATACTTGCTGTATAATTTGTCATAGATTTGACACATATAGACCTCTTTTGTCATTTAATGGTACAAATTGTACTATTGTTAAGTCTATATGTCAATATTAGTGATACATAATGTCATAATTTATTGATTTGAGTGCTAAATAAGGACACGGTGTGGATATCAGACTCTTTTTGAACCGGATTAAAAACGAAACAGATATTAAAACTGACAAAGAGTTAGCTGAGGCAATGGGAGTCAAATACGGTACACTCACTAAATGGCTCGCACGTAATTCAGTGCCAAAGGAGCCGATGATTGAGTTTGTAGTAAGTCGGGGGCTTGATCTTAATGAGCTGTTTGCCGACAACATCAAAGAGAATGCTGACCGTTACGCTTCTGGCTCATCAATACCGCGATTAACCAAGTCTGCGATCGATAGCGTTATAGAAAAAGAAGCTTTAGCATTTGCAGAACAGTTTAAAGAAACATACAAGTTTATTGCAGAATACGGGAGTATGCCATTGCTCAAGAAATTTGAGGAAGAGGTATCGGCTCTCTCAGCCTCCTATATTGAGAAGTGTGAGAAACTTAGGGAAATACTCGAAGAATAGGAACGTTTCCAGTATGATGTTATTCGTTTCTGTGACGATGAAATATGTCAAATGGATTTTTTAATAAGACACCACAGCCTTTTTCCATTTTGTCAATATAATTTGTTTGCAGCGTCGATGATTCGATTATGCGTTCTTCCAAATACATTTGATACATATCTTTCGCTGGGGCACATATTGAAAAAATGGGTTCTGTGCTCGTATCATCAAATAAAGGTGTACACACATATCCGATAGATTTTGCTTTTGTTTCGAAAAAAGAAAAACATTGATTTTAACCCTGAAAAATTAATCCTCAAAATCTTCTTCCAGATCAGCCTCAAGCGTGCTTCTATAAAGCCCTTTTGCTACAGTAGCATTTTTCAAATGCTCAAAAAATATATCGTAATCCGCAGGGCTTATCATATTAAAAACGTAAACCTGATTTATGCCCTCTTTTGAAAGTTCTTTATTGAGTGCATGGAAGTGATCCCTTGCATATTTCAGCTTCGCTTTGTTTTCAATAGAAAGATCGCCATCTGCTTTTATTTCAACGACACAAATATATTCAACTTCATTAATTATTTGTTTGATGAAGAAGTCTGGATTGAACATTTTTTGTTTTTTGTTTCTACTTTTTTTGGCTGGTAGGAAATATTCAATACCATAAAACCCAGTATCTCTAGATTTTATCCAGGCACAGATATTTGAACTAATATCTTTTTTGCACAAACCTTGAATGAATTTTCGTTCTGGTATACCTTTGGTAAAAACCATTTCATGTGGTGTAAGAAAAAGATAATCAACAATTTGTGTTTCTGCTGATTTTGGTAATGAGTCATCCTCTATGATGTCTTGAAGCATTTTTAGATTGTCATCGACAATTTCATTCTCATAATTATCAGAATAAAAGATTGAAGAATCACTTTTTAAATTACTCATAGATAGTGATTCGTTTTGCATGCCGCTTGTTGGAACTAGCATCGGAATATCTGCAATTTTTGTGTGTACAGCAGTTTTGTTACTTTTTCTTTTTAGTGTACCAAAAGCAGAAAGTACTTTTTGATAATTGCTTTCAGACAGAATTTCTTCGTCTTCTCCAATTTTTTCCAACGAGGTAAGAATTATTTTTTTGATAACAGCTCTAGCAGGCATCTTATCCTTATTGTAGGCTCCATCATCTAGTTTTAAAACTTTGCCCTCCCATTCAAGATTGGAAAATGATTCTGAAATCTTACTAACAGCTTCTTCAACTGAATGCATCTGGTATTTTATAGTAGTCGTTTTTTTCAAGTCTGCACTGCCACTTAGAATACCAGCATACGTAGTTTCTTTATTCGCCTCTTTTGTTTGGGAAACAAGGTTGATATAACCTTTAGAAAAATCGAATTGTTGTCCTTTTTTTTCTGATTCTTTTGAAGTGATATGCTTTTGATAGTTAATGTTATAAAGATCAAAGTTATGTTTTGAGCGGGCCCCCGATTGCATAATTGAAGCTGTGATTCTTTTTTCAATCTCCATAACTTCATTCACCAAGGCTCTAATTCTATTATTCCAAGAATCATGGTTGAATACTGTTATGATGGGCTGTCCATCCCTATATATCTCAGGAATTCTTAGTCCTCTTCCAAGAACTTGTGATATTAGTAATTTTGAATTAAAAGCACGTTCTTCATGTGGAATAATTTGAAAAACGTTTTTAACATCCCATCCTTCAGTTAGCATTGATACAGATATAATCCATTCAATCGGGTTATTGCTGTCATCCACGAATTTAAGCTGTGCAATGTTTTGCTTGTGCTCTGGATCGGATGTAACAACTAATACTTTTTCTTTGATCGCATTGATATATGATAAATCTTGATCAGTACATTCGTGTGACATCAAAAATTCTTCTAGAGAAAAAAGTAGCTGCTTAGCTGTTTTGATATCTTTTGTGACAAAAATAGTAAGAGGTTTTAGCTCATGATATTTTTTTTTATTATCAATATGGTTTTTGTAAATTTTTTGAAAGGCTTCATTTTCTCCAGCATCATAGTTATTTGTGCCTTCATCTTCATACACATAGTTAACAAGTTTAATAACTCTATCTTCAGCCGCTTGCTTGAATGAATATCTATAGAGAACATCATTAAAGTATTCATTGTCAATGTAGGCAGTTCCTGTAAATCCAAGCATATATTTAAAGCCGTAGACATCGTCTAGCAAGAAAGATTTCCATCTTTTTATATCATTGGATCCAGCTGTTTTGTTATATGCATGGTGGATTTCATCACTTAGTACCAAAGTTCTTTCCCCATTTCCTTTGAAGCTATCATCAATGGAAGAACCCGTTCTGTCATATACGGCATGAATGTTTTCCACGGCGATGTCACCATTTCTTATAGTGCTGTTCGCGTCGATTATTCTTGGATTCCGCCATTTAGCATGTTCTGGTATTGCATTTTTCAGCTTTTCATTGCCACTCAATGATATAAACTTCTCTTTCAAGCCATCTTCTATAGTGAGGGATGGGCACAAGACTAAAACTTTATCTACCATTCCGGATGAAAGTGCAATCTGGGCAATTCCATAGATCACATAGCTTTTGCCTGAACCTGTCACTAAATCGATAACGCCAGAGAGTTTGTGAGGTAGTTGCACATCTTTATAGTAGTCTTCTATATTGACATAGCGTTTATGCAATTCTTGATTTCGAACCCAATTTTTCTCTATCAAATCCTCAATATCACGATATTGGCCAGAAAAGAAGTAGCTGATAGCTGTTTTTATAGCCACAATCTGGTAAGCTCGATCTCGACAAAGAATATCCAAGAACTCTTCCCACTCATCCATATTAATAATAGCGGGATTGATTTTTGTCCCAGCATTTAATATCATATCTGAATTTAGGTAAGTGACTTTTTCTGTTGACATGGAATTATTCTCCTAAAATGAAGGTTTCACGGAATTCATTGCCATAGATGTCTACATATATGGCCATTATTTTAGTTGACTCACCGTGGTTATCAAGCGGGACAATGATTTCGCAATTTGTTTTTAATGCTGATTTGATTTGGCTTTCATCTGTTATGTCTAAATCTGGTTTTGAAACAAATTCATCTGCAAAATGAAACATATCCATTATAAATTCTTCGTCATTGTACGCTTTGTCGAGTAAAACAAGGGACAATGCCTCAAAATTTTCCATTTCTGTGAAAGTTTCTTCATTATCAAAAGATGATTTGAATTTTTTGATAACCAGACAGTTCTGACCATTTATATTTGCTATTTCAGAAACCACCTCCGGTTGCTTCATGAAGTGAAATCCAATCGCATTTTCTAGATCATTAACTTGAGTTTTACTTTGTGGTTGTTTGATCTTCTTAAAGTTCGTACTATGCAGTTCTTTGATGACCTGATAAGGGACTTTCAAAAAGTAATATCGGGTGTTTTCAATCTCGTAGTAATCTTCTAGGAAGTCAACATAATTTGCGGGAGCAATGATATATAATCTGCGGCCCACTTTGTCACCAATATACTGATGCAAATCTTCAAGATACTCTTCGTCGATGTGAATATTGTCATAGTCCCAATAAGGGAATGAAATTGCGTAATAGCCATCTTTTCTTTCACCATCAATTTTGATGCCATTAATAGTTTTATTAACATTTTCAATCTCAAAAAGATCCATGACAAATTGGTTATATTTATCTTTATCCAAATTAAAAACTTTTTCTAGATCATACATCCCAGTTGTTAACGTCATAAAGCTATTTGCTTGTTTGCCGTATTTTTTATTTGGATTATTTAAGTTTTTTGACTTCTGGATAGTTAGGATTCTTTTTTGAATTGTATAAAATGATAATTTTCCAATATCGCAAGTTACCCATCGTCTCTCCAGTTTTTCAGCAACAGCAGCAGTTGTTCCTGATCCACCAAAAAAGTCCATTACTAAATCGCCTGGCGTTGTAACCGATTTAATAATACGTTCTAGTAAAACTTCTGGTTTTTCTGTTGGATATGTTCCTTTTCCGCCTGACATTCTTCCTGCATTAGCCCAGATGTCTTGGAGAATTTGTCCTTGATTCTGGTCAAGATACCTTTTTAAACATCTAATCGCACCTTTGTCCGAATTTGTGAGGAATAATTCTCCTCTTTCAAATGCGGCTTCCATTTCAGCATGAGTATACATCCATTCACGTTTCGAATTTGGTTTAGCGCCTCTCCATGTAAATTGCTTGTTGTTTCCTTTCCAAGTAGCATCCACCGTTCGAAATCGTCGGTTTCCATTACCTTCAAGATGTTCATTTCCTTTATATGAGACTATCTTTCCATCTGCAAGTTCTATTCTGCTATATTCTTTTAGATTTGCTTCTGATATACCGTCTCTAACTTCATTATAATAATATGTAGGTTGCAAAATATTCCCATACCAATATATAACTTGATGAACGTTTCCATATTTATTTTTAGCATCATTATGTGCTGATGTTCCTTGCCAAATTATTTGATTTTGGAAAGCATTTACTCCAAAAATTTCATCCATAATTATTCGAACATGATGGCACATTTTTTGATCTAAATGTACAAAGATACTTCCATCTGGTGCCAAGATTTCTTTTGCTAAGATTAATCTCCGACGAATGAATTCTAAAAATTCTGAGCCTTTCTTTTTGTCTGAATATGCTTTTTCACCTTTGGATGCTTTAAAGTCACCTTGCGTAGCAAATGGTGGGTCTATATATATCAGTTTTACTTTGCCCTTGATTTTGTCTTTTATTAGAGGATCCTTGTTCTCATAAATCGTTTTTAAGAATTGTAGATTGTCGCCGAATGCGATGATGTTTCTCCACCCATCTTCACTTGTTGGATGCTTTTCTCCATTGAAGACTTTTTCAAGCTGAAGAGGTACAGGCGAAACCCCGTCATTATTGGCAAGAATATCTTCCTTTCTCATCTTTGCAGAATAGGATAATTCGTATTCTGCATTTTGTGTGGGGAAAAGGATTTTTTGAAAAAAATCCGGTAGTGCTTCTCCGCTTTGAAGTTTTTTTACAATTTCATTGATTTGGTGTGCTGATAATCCCATGGGTGTTTTCTCCTTTCTCAATTCAAATTTATTTTTTTAATCATCTGATTAGATTTTAAACATGAAGCAATTCCTAATTCAGAAACAATTTTCTCATCTTTTTTAATTGCTTCAAGATAAGCAACAACTAATGCTACCCATTTAGGCGTTTCATCCTGCCATTTCTTAAATGCATGTGTTGAATACCCAATAAGATCACCAAACTGTTTATTGGTTAGACCTAAAGCTTTCAGACGTTTTGTTAATTCTTTATTGTTAGTTATCGAAGTAATTTCTGACATATTTTTATCATTTTTTTTGGTATAAAAATTATACTATCATATTACTAGCTTATTCCTTTAATTAAGCTATTTGTATATTTTAAGTAGTATAATATATATACTATAATTTAGATGTAAATTCGGCATTATATGACAACTAGATGAGATTATTTGTCGAGAGCTATATTGCTTATGGTTAGGCAAGAAATAATGAATAAGGTAGGTAATAAACATGCAGATAGCGTATTGTTTCAAAGATGACCGTGAATATTCAATTAATCTTCCAGATGCGAATGAAAAAATTATGGGTAGTGTAAAATGGGGAAAATTTGAAGAATTTTTCACACCTGCATATTGGTACGCTCAAACATGGTTTTTTGAGTTAAGTAACGCGCCGTCATTACAATATAAGCTTGGTCAAACATTTAAAGAAGAGGTTGTTGCTTGTTTGCTTGGCGGCCATGGTATTCCATCTGAAATTGGCAGTGCAAAATTCCACCAGTTTCAGCAGTCAAAGTTATTATCTAAGAAAAATATTTTATATGATGAAATTGAAGCTATGATGCATTTTCCGATTATGAACAATGGAAAAGAAAAAAAGTATCGATTTGCAACACAAAAGGCGAAATATATATTTGATGCTTTACATAAGATCGAAGGTGTCGATGAAAGTGTCATGGATGATCGAGCGTTGAGAGACTTTTTACTTACCGTTAATGGAATTGGTCCTAAAACGGCATCATGGATTGTTCGTAATTATCGAAATAGTGATAACGTGGCAATTTTAGATATCCATTTATATAGAGCAGGCTTGATAGCAGGATTTTTTGGGAAAAATGATCAAGTAGAGAAAAACTATCTCAATATGGAAGATAAATTTTTAACTTTTTGCCAAGAATTAGACGTAAAAGCTTCAAAGCTTGATGCAGTGATTTGGCGGACAATGAAAGAACTTAATACATATGCATTAAGTAGATTATAACTTATACACAAGTAACATATCTTAATATAATTTATTTATTGAGGTGTGATAATGTCAGGTGGGGATAGTACAGGCGGATGGGGTGGTGCTATTGCCCAAGAAGATGACTGTGATGATATTAGAATTCAAGTAAGATTGAGTTCTGTTGATGAACTTGTTCTAATTTCAGTCAATGTCAATGATCATTTAGAGATACAAAAAAATGAGGCATCAATCGTTGCCATTAAAAACGGAAAAATTGTTGGGGCAATTGCTTCGGCGGATGTAATTAAGTTAAAGAAATGTATTGATAGTGGGCATCAATACGTAGGAATTGTTGTCGAAAAAGATGATGGTAAGTGTGTCATAAGTATTTCAGCAATTAAGTGAGTAGTGATGACTATTGTAGGAAGTACTTATTTTGAATTTTGTATGTTTCCATATTGGAAAGAATTATATGGGTCCGGCTGGCGTGCCGCATGTGCTTTATCTGAACACGCTGATGACATTAATTTTTATTCTTATTTAGCTCCAAGAGATAATGACCTTTTTGAATTAAATCCTGTATCGCAGAAAATAAAATCTTTCAATTTCCACTCCATTGAACAAACGCTTAGTTTTGAGTATTTCCATGGCTTGACGCAGCCCAAAATATTTCCAAATCCGTACTCAATACAACAAAATAAGATAATTGAAGTTTCAGATGATGTCATTTTGCGTTATGGATTTATTGAAGGTGATGCAAAAGTGAAAGGAAAAAAAGTTGTATATGACCCTCAGTCAGCAACCAATCCTAAAGACTTTTATGAAAATGGATCGACTGCCGAAGAGTTGGTTATGGTCCTAAATTTTAGAGAAGCTGCATTATTGTGTGATTCTGCCGATCTCGAAGAGATCAAAAGTAAACTTCTCCAAAATAATACGATTGCATTGGTTTTAAAATTAGGTCCTCAGGGCGGAAAAGTTATTACAAAAAATCAAACCACTTCATATAATGTCTATAAAACAAAATCGGTATTTCCAATTGGATCCGGGGATGTATTTGCTGCTTTTATCGCATATTTTTGGGGGCGAGAAGGTTGCGAAATAGGCGAAGCTGCTATATGTGCATCAAAAGCTGTAGCTACGTATTGTGAATCACAGACATTGCCAATAAAGCCAAATTTTCTTATCAAGCCATTTGTTGATGTAATTGAAAGAGAACCTCATAGAAGTAAAAAAATCTATTTAGCAGGCCCCTTCTTTACTATGCAGCAAAGATGGTTGATCGAAGAAGCAAGAGATAATTTAAAGAGCCAAGGCATTGATGTATTTTCACCTATTCATGATGTAGGAAAAGGTATTGCAGATGATGTCGTGCCTGCTGATATTGAAGGAATAGAACAGTCAGATGTACTTTTTGCAATAGTTGATGGATTAGATTCCGGAACAATTTTTGAGATTGGTTATGCCCGAGCCATAGGAAAAGATGTAGTCGTTTATGTTGAAAATGAAACAGAAGAAAACTTGAAGATGCTTTCTGGAACCGGATGTGAAATCGAAAACGATTTTGTTACGGCAATTTATAAAGTCAAATGGCTTGCTATGGAAAGCTAAATGACAGGAATATTACTTTCCGGAGGTTTGGACTCTCTAGCTTTAGCTTATTGGAAAAGGCCGGATATTGCTTTTACATTAGATTATGGACAAAAAGCCAATCAAGCGGAAATTCGAGCAGCAGCCAAAATAGCTAAAGACCTTAACATGCAGCATGAAGTTATTACAATAGATGTCTCGCAGATAGGATCTGGGGATTTATTAAATACTCCATCCTGTCAGTCGGCTCCAAAATCTGATTGGTGGCCTTACAGAAATCAGATGCTTTTAACAGCAGTTTGTACTTATATTTTAAGTCATGACATTCCGGTGAAAAAGCTTCTGTTTGGAACCGTCAACAATGATTCTTATCACAAAGATGGGACCAAAGATTTTTTTGATGCATTCAATAAACTTCTGGAATATCAAGAGGGTGAATTAAAAATTGAAACGCCTGCTATTGATATAAATGCTATAGAACTCATACGTCGTTCAGGGGTTGCTCTTGAACAGCTCAGTTGGGGGCATTCATGCCATAAATCAAATTTTGCATGCGGGGAATGTCGAGGTTGCTATAAACATCAAAATACATTGGAAGAACTTGGCTGGCCACTCTCTGAAGCTATTAAATAGCCCTTGTCCGAATAGTCATTATCAGCTTAAGGAGAAGTTCAAATTACAGTATACCAATAAGATATTTCTTCCAAGTCCTATTGAACGCGATATTGCTTATACACAAGTTATTTCTTCGAGACAAAGTAATCGAACATTTACAGCACCCTTGGAACTAACAGAATTATCAACATTGCTATGGGATGTATTAAAAATTAAAAAAATTGACGTAGATGTAAATGGAACAGTGATCTGGAACCATAGAGGCGCCCCCTCGGCTGGTGGATTGTCTTCAATTGAAACTTTTATTGTTAATATAGCTGGACATAAAGATAGTATATATTATTACAATCCTTATGATCATACCCTTGAAGAATTGGATATTTCTCAAGATAACGTACAAAATCTTGTGAATACAGCTAATAATCTTATGGATGCTAGTAAAGCTACATTGTTTGTATATGCTTCAGATACAGAAAATCTCTTTTTAAAATATCAAAATGCAGAAAGCTTGTTATGGCGCGATGTTGGCGCAATTTATGCTTTAGCTAATTTGACGTGTGAATCATTGCAACTTAACTCATGTGCACTTGGATTGACATTCCATTCGCTATTAAATGAAGTACTGGGATTGGAAGAAATGTTTTTTGGGGTTGGTGGTCAAGTTTTTGGGCATAAATAAAGTAGCAAATCTCAATAATAATTTTACTCCAGTCTTGTGCATAGTAGAGCAGGACATATTATACAGACACAAAGACCGTATAAGCCATTTTAACGTTGTTTTTCTATAGAATTATTTTGATTTTTTAGGATAACATTTTTCACTTTCTTCAAAGCTCATGATTTTAAATTTTTTTACTCCGACAGCAGGAAGTAAATCCAATTTTTCAGCAGCTTCTTTATTAATGAATATTTCTGCGTTACCAACATGTTCAATTTCACTTAATCGTACTTCGGCAACCATTAGTACAATTCTAGTTTGATATAAACTTCCTTGATCAAAAAGTACAACTTTTTGCCCTTGTACATAGGGAAATTTACCATTTGTTACCAAGACAGCCTGACCTTTTGGTGCTTCTTTACTGATACCAACGACAATGTCTCTTCCCCCATTAATATCATCTTTAAGATTGCTAGATAGCTCTGTAACAAGATCATGAGTTTTTTCAATTTTTAAGATAACTTGTTCTATTTGTTCCGGAAAGCCTTTCCAGGATATGTAAATTGCTATACCTGTGATTATTGATTGGATAAAAAAAGCAATAATGATTACTGCTGGATGTTTGACAAAATCAAACAACCAATTTGGTTTCTTTTTTGGTGGTGCCATATGTTCTCTTTATTTATATTTTGGTGGGAATATTGCCATAGTATGCCTTTAACTGGACAGTGAAAGTCAAAGATCTAAATTGAAGATATTTTGTCAATATGCTTTGTTATTTTAGTAGATGTATGATGTTCAAATACAAAACTCTCCTTCACCGGTATATCAATTGGAACCAGTTTGCCCTTTTCTCTTTTCCTGAACCGCCCCTCGTTATTAGCGATGGCTACTAGTAGGTCTTTGATGCTTTGTTGTGATAGATCACTGCTTACGCTAAATAACAGTCCAGAAAATGCTTCCGTACCTTTCTGCTCAATCTCAAGAAGATAGATTGCCTGTTTATCTTGCAGAGCAATTTTTGCGATCAGAAATTTCCGGTAGCGGAGATTGGTTTTGGTGCTTTCCTCGTTGTTTTTTTTCCTCGATTTATCATAGAGATACCACTTGCGTTTATGGTCTTGCGGCATTTCTGATTCAGTTATATAGCAGAACTCAGGTATGGTCCACTCTACTCCATCATTACCGATATAGGTAAATCCGGGTACTTCCGATTTTGGATCATTTGCAAGATCATTCAGTTCCTTGATGGACCATTCGATATTACTTAGTCCTTCTCCTTGTTTTATTGGAGCTTGTTTGGCGGAAGCTATTCCTTTTGAACCCTTTCGATAATTCTTTTCGCCTGACGACAGGGCTTTAACTTCCTGTTTTTCGAGCGGTATGATTTTAGGCGGTTCGTTATTGGTTTGTTGTTTCTTGAAAAGTTCAATTTTTGGCTCGGGTCCTATGATACGGACTTCGGTACGAATATAGAGTTCACCCGCTTCGCAGTGGGGGTCATTGTTTCCTGTGATCGGCAAATCATCTTTGTGCCGTGGATTCTGAGGACGGGGAGCATTTCTTTGTGATTCATTGGACATATACTGTTCAGGATCCTGCACCGGCTCATTAATGATATTATGAACAGGATAGTCAGTTGGCAAAGAGAAACCGTTAATGCGGAGCATAAGGAAGGTGTTTTCATTGATCTTGACACCATCACCTTTGAGTGTTAGTCCGGTTGGATGATAGGGGAGAATCTCAGGATACCGTTCGGGATATTCTGATGAGCCGGCCAGCATGGAAGCCCTTATCATGCTAAGTCGGGAACGGGATTTTTGATTATTCCTCATATAGGCCAGCAAAGTCAGATTTGATCTGAAATAGCCGTTTCTTGATTCAACGACATAGGCTCCATCCTTTTCAGAACCGCCATTCATATAGTGCGCACAGATATCATCAATTGTTTTATAAAGCAAATCTGCACGCAGAAGTTTGTGTTCCGGTGCAGTGGCACTGGTTAACAGTTCAAGCGAGGGAACAAGAACGGTGATATCATTTGTAGTAGATACAAGTTTTGCGAGAAATGCTTTATAGAACCAGTTTTTTGAGCCTGGGTCATTTTTGAAATCACCCAGGCCGTAGCCAAATGGCGGTATCAGCCATTTAGCTTTCTCGACTTTGAAATTAAAAGGGATAGATGCCGGTTCGGAAACGGTAAAATCGAATGTGAATTCGAGATTATGTCGATAATTTTTAGAAAAAGTATATAAATTATTCTGTCGCTTCTGGCCTTTCCAGATTGAACCTATTCGAACAAGCTCCAGTTCGGTGACATTTATTTTCCAATGCTGGTTTAGTTCAGCGAGAGTACCATTTTCATCTAGCATTCTAGTCAGAACCCGAACCTGGGGAACGCTGGAATCTGAGTTGTTTGTTATGACGGAACCATACCACCAGATAACTCTTGTTTTTTTGTCATTAGGAAAGGCTGCTATTTTTGGGTATTTGCTCATTTGGAAGGGAACACACCTTTATGAAGTCGTTCCTGTCATTGTAGCACAGTATCTTGGAGGGATTATAAAAATACTTTTTCTTCTTTCCGATATCTCGATGCTTTCATCGGCTTTATCATTTATGCAACAATGAAATTTCTTAGTAAGTCTGATTTTAAATGCTCTGTTTGTGTTTTTAAGTCAACGCGTTTGCCAAATTTTGAATGCATTTTGTCATTAACTTTCTTCATCATGAATTTACCGATCCGTTTGTCTGCAGACAATGGTACATTTGTCCCTAACAATAAAGCTGTTTCCGGTTGAGTAATACTGCTGTCACGCGAAAATAAATTTTTTGCATGATCTCTTTTGCGAATAAATTTAAGAGTTAGCTCATTATGATTTTCAGTCGCAAGCTCATTAAGCCAGTCAATTATTAGTTCTTCAGGTTCATCAAGTAGTGCTGATAGGTGTAGAGGATTAATAAAATAGCTTTCAATATCTGAGCCTTCCGTAAGAAATGGCTTTCCACCAACTTCCTCAATTTGTCTGATTAGCTTATTTGCTTCATCTTCTATGTAAAAGTCATTATCCATATGGACAATAACAGTTGTATTTGTAGCAATTTCCTGAATAAACTCTGTTAGTGCTTTTGCAGAGTTGATATTTGAAGAAGTTTTATAGCTGTAAATCAATATTTCACTTAAGTTATAACCAGAATATTGAAGTAACTTTTTGAGCATATCTGTTTTACTGTCTTCCGTTAGGACTGCGTATTTAATTTGGCCTTCTCTTAATCTTTCATAGCTATCCAAAGCTCCTATATCCATGAGCATAGATACTCTTGGAAGGTCGTAGCCCTGTTGATATACAGTTCCATTTTTTAACCATATAAAGTTAGCATCATCGTAGAGCGAATCAACAATATGGCGACTGTGTGTGGAAACTAATATTTTCGTTTTTGTTTCTGTAGAAATTGTTAATAATGCTTCTGCTAATAGAGACTGATTATTTGGATGTAGATGAGAGTCGGGTTCATCTAGTAAAAGGAGCTTTGGTTTAAATAATGTGACATATGAAAAAATTTGTAGAGCTTGTAGAACACCAGTACCAATAAGCTCGATAGGTGTTCTTGCTCCGCTACTTGTTAGATCGACATACACATCAATATTCGTGTCATGAGACGGATCAAATTTTACATCTATTGCAAATTCATCAAAAATGAGCAACATCATTCTTCTTAGTTCTGGTAGTAATTTTTTTTGAAGAATTAAATATATTACATTGCGAAGATATAGATTTGCATCTCCACTTGCAACACCTCTTCTAACTGTGCCTTCAGATCGGTATTCTTCAACCTGTGGAATTCCTGCCAATCCTGGTACATATACTGAAAATGGTAATTTGGGATTGGTTATAATTGTTCCTAATGTGGAATCACCTTTACGATCACAACCTACGTTTCCTTCGTTTCTTCCTCGATACACTCTTATATCATAAGTGTGTTCAATATTTTCATCATTTTTAGCGTATATTTTAAGGCTTCCGAAATTAGATTGGTTCTGGTAATCCCCACCATGACGCAATCTAACAAAGTTTTTTGTTGGACAATATAAAAGTTCATTTTGAATAAATGTTTTATTGTTGACTTTTCTAGCGGCTATAGCAGTGCCAATAGAAAAATGGATCCCTTGCAATACACTACTTTTTCCAGCGTTGTTGCCACCAATTAAAATATTAATAGGATCTAAATTGATACTAGCCGAGTTTATCTTTTTAAACTTGTTTAACTCTAATTTACTTATTTCCATAGAGACACCATTTTAGTAAGATTTAATTTTGTAAACATTATACAAAGTTTAGTTGTTTATCACAGTTATGACTTGTATTTGTTGTGTGGTTAATTGGAAATAATAGTTATCATCATAAAATATGTTCATCACGCTAATACAGTGGAGAGATTATAAAAATGGATTGTCGACGATATCCTCTTCCTTCAATGAAATATGATTAGGAAGTTGTTTATCCCGTTTCAGTTCATCTATTGTGCCATCAATAAGACGCTTGAGAAGCATCGCATGCTCAAGTCCTGCTTTGTCTTTGGTAATATCCAAAGAGCCATAGATACTGATCCTGTCCATTCGGTTTTCAACAGTAAGCTTATCCATGGTGAACGTGTCACTTTCGTTCTGGAATGGCATAAAAGGTACAGTTGTCATATTATCTCTCCATTATCGGCATAGTTTCTCACACGGCATCCCATCCCCGTCTCCATCAAGCCGGCTCACTCCGCATTGGGTCAGATAAAATCGGGCTTCCGCACAGCTTGACATTTCTTTACAGGTTTTTTTACCTTCGCATTGCTGGCTTGCTTGCGCGACTGGAGCAGAAGCTGATTTGGGTGGGGCATAAGATGAAGATCTGTTGCTATTCGCACTGTTTCTTGATCTTGGCTCAGGCAGAGCCATGGGGGTTTGTTTTGCGGAAGTGGACATTTTTGGGAAGTGACGGATACCGCTTATTTTCTCTAGTTCTGAGATGCTGATAACCCTATAGCTGTCTCCTTCAGCATTATCTACAAGATAAGCGGCTCCTTTATCTGATGCAGGGTCATAGATAGCTTTATAGATCTTTGTAGGGACTAAAACTCTCCCGCCGATACGTTTCAGGTCATTGCCTACAAAAAGAGGACCGGTGATTATATATAGTTGCCCTTTCTGATTTGTAAGATGTCTGGTTGTCGCTTCGATACTGCTCCAAATTCCTCGATTGTTTTCTGGCACTTGAGGAATCATATTTGCCAACGAGAAGCTTTCGTGCTGTGCTTGCTCATTAGGCATATCAGCTGATGGAGCCATATGACCTCTATCGTATCCAGAGCGGGAATAATCATCCAGTTCGGCACGATCACCGCTAGGGATCCGCTCTTCCGGGTGAAAGTCATTAGTACGTTCTGATTTCGATCGCAGCTGTTCGCGTGTTAGATGCTCAGCACTCCACAAAGGTGTTCGTGATATCCCTGAGTGCATTACTGTGAATTCTGAATAGCAGAGCTCTTTAGTCTTAAGGGTAAGCTTGGAGTTTAGAATATCAGGCGCGTTGTTGCCGTAATAGATATTACCGCACTGCGTGGGGGCGGCTAGAAGTGCTATAGAAAACATGTAAGATAAACATAAAGCAGTTTTTAGTGTCATGGGTTTCTCCAAAATATATATTATCTAAAGTGCTAGAGGAGCAAAATAGCTGTATTTCATTAAAAGCCAATTTATCAAAATCTTATGGTGAGCTGGATTCTATGCCTTGACTTGTCTTGAACTATGATAGAAATGAGTCAATTTTGCATGCATCGCCGCACCACTGTCATCAGGGTATATCGTAAATGCATTAATATTCATTCGATCAAGGATGGTGAGAATGTATTGAGTCATCTTGATATTAATATGTAGACGAATCATAATTGGCGACATAAATTCGAAAGACTCTGTTTCAGCGCCCATTTCAATAGGGTAAACTGTCGGAGGATTTGGCAACTTTGAAATCATATCTTCAAAATTGTCACCCCAGGTATATTTCTTACCGTAATTCAGCGTATCATAGAGGAATAATCCCTGTTGATTTTTCATCCTGGTGTTGAATGCGCTCGGCTCTTTAATAATTTGCAAGGTATTCGCCTCGAATCTGTCGCGACAAAATTCGGTATCAAACCCGTCAAATCGCTTTCTGTCTTCAGAACCTAAAGACATATCTTTATTGCACTTTTGTAAATATCCCTGAGCTAGTTGCATATGGTCAATAATATTCAAAAGCGCATAGGGCTCTTTTTTTTGTTCTGCATCATTATATGAGTATATTTCATCTTTTCTTGGATCACAGAATGCAAAAAATAAGGCGACAAATGGTGATCGTGAAAAATCAATAATTGGAGTAGGTACACCCATATGTCTGGCATATTCAAGTAATTCTAGATTGCTAAATTGCACTGGGTCAGTGCGAAGATGGTTAAGGGCATCTCGAAAATTTTCAAGGGTGTCGTTTATATTTTCATGAACGTTCCAATCTTCATAGCAGATGCTTGGGCGAAATAGACGCTGGGACGAGACAATACCATAATTGTTATGAGAAATTCCGCGATAGATGTTAGATTGAGATATTGAGGCTTCTGTTAAAAATAAGAAAAGTTCTCCGAGATCTTCCAGTTCGAACTTAATGTCGTAGATATTACCAGTAATAGGTTTGAGGATGGCACCGGCTTGATTTCTTTTGTTGATATAAGCATGAAGCCATTCAGTCATAGGATATCCTTGATAAAAATATGTTAGAAATGACACTTGTATAAATGAAAGATTAAGGTTGTACTGCTGTTTTACGTTTTAATATTCCATTTCTTCGTTTGGCAATCAATTGGGATGCATACTGCTGATAAGATCGTTTTTTAAGATTTATACGGGTATTTGTAATTAATTTAAAATTCTTGTCAAAATCTCGGTCGAATGTTTGAAGTGAAACGACAAGATCGTGAATAACATTAGATAAGTTTTTTATGAGTGACCATTGAAACTGAAGAGCAAGTAAATTAGCATTTTGGAGGGTGTTATATTTATTCGTTTCAACTTTTAGTCCGTCATTAGTAAAAGGATAAATCCATTGACCATGTGCAAGTTTATTTCTTATTTCAATAACATCTTGCAGATCGGTATTCAATGTATCAAGTAGAATTTGATATCGAGCAAATGCTGTTAATGGAATGGTCATACCTGTTATTTGTGCTTTTGGTAATTTATAATGTTTTCGATAAGAGACTTCTAGTATCTTGTTCCATTGATCTAATTGAGTGTTCTGAACTAGAATTGTTTTTCTTTCAGTAGGGCTAAAAGCATCTTTCTCATACAACAATTTTTTTAAGCGATTTTCCGCCCATGCACCAATTAAAAAAGCATATAGACTTACAAATGAACGTATAGCTTTATTGTTTTCATCCGCAATTGATTGTCTTGCTGACAAGGCTGTTTGATCTATAGCAATTTCTATAGAATGCATATTGGCTACATGGTATTTGTACATTTTGGGATCTTTCATCTATGCTCCTGACCGTCAAAAAGCACTCAATAATGCTCTTTGACGGCAAGGAATCGAACCTTGCTAGACTTTTTACTTTTCAGTAAACTGAGTTTCCATTACTCCATCGCCCCAAAAGATTTTACATCAAAGATTCTAAAGATTGTATTATTAGTGTAGCATTGTATAGTGGAAAGTAGCTGTGAACAATGGAAATGACAACCGCCTCCAAAGATACTGGCTCCAGTACTGGTATGGTGTGGTGAGCGAAAGGGACGCAGAGGGGTAAAAGACGGTTCTTTCCCCTCTAAGATTTCAAGTTTGGCGCAATCGAGCATTTCGTTATTGTTTAATGGAGGAAGTATATGCTGTAAGCGTTTGGCAATCATTGATTTGCCTGATCCAGGCGAACCTTCCAATAGAATGTTATGCATTCCAGCGGCACTGATAAGCGCGGCGCGTTTAGCATGCTCTTGCCCTTTGATATCTTTGAAATCTAATGGGTAATGCTCGTGATGGTAATAGGGCTGTTCGTTGTGTTGTGTTGAAGGAAAAGCAAATGATGATGATTGAGCATGAGGGATAAGTTCCTTGGATGTCAGCAGCTCTAGGCTCTCTCTGAGTGTAGTGACACCATAAAAAGAGATATTTGGAATTTTGGAAAGCTTATCGAGGCTTTTTTTTGGGACAATTGCTTTGGTAATGACCCCTTTGTTAGCCAGAGATAGGATGATAGGATACAGCAAAGTATTTTCTGTCACAGTGCCATCCAACCCTAATTCCCCGAAAACATGCCATTGCTCTAAGGTAATATCATTATTTCCCAATGCGATGAGAACGGCTATCGCAAGATCAAAATGGGACCCTTCTTTACGAAGGTCACTTGGAGCCAGATTGACGGTTAGGCGTTTTGGAGGAAACGTAAAGTCATTGCTTAAAAGTGCTGACTTAACCCGTTCTTTGGATTCGGTAATGGCGGTATTCACCATCCCTACGATGGTAAATGCGGGAAGCCCTTTGGTTGCGGTAAATTGTACTTCGACCGTTTTAGCTTCTAACCCCTCGAGCGTTGCACAAAGCAATTGTTTCATTTTGTGTTACCCCGTTTTTTTAGGATAATTGTAACTTAAAGGGATTTTAGAGAAGAAAGTATTGCATTTTGCAATACTTTTGAAGGGTTATTTTTTTTCTTTGAGTGCTTTTTTGTGTTCTTTTTCGAATTTTTTACGGCGACTGTAGGAGAGGCGATCAATAAAAAGTTTACCTTCCAAATGGTCCATCTCATGCTGTATGGCAATCGAGAGCAGATCATTCGCTTCTAGTGTACATTCAGCACCATGACGGTTATGGTAGCGCAAGGTAAGCGATTCATAGCGCTCAATATCTTCATAAAATCCAGGGACACTCAAGCACCCTTCTTGGTAGGTCATTCTTCCGCTTGTGTTTTCGATGACAGGATTGATGATTTCTAAAATATTGGTGGGCTCTTGATTCCCCTCTTCATCAGGAATACAGAGAATGAGCGCTCTAATGGGCATGGCAACTTGGATCGCAGCCAATCCTATACCATTACTGCTCATCATGGTTTCATACATATTATCCAAAAAGGTATGCAATTGCTCATCAAACATAGCAACGTCACTGGAAACGGTTTTTAAAAGTTTATTGGGGTATGTGATAATGGGCAGAAGCATGTGAACTCTTATTAGTCGTTATTGACAACGTAGTGCGCTATTTTTTCATCGTTAGAAGCATACATGGCATCCAGCGTCCCCACAAGAATCTCTTCGATGGAACGTGATGATTTTAATTCTGAGATTCCAATAGCAATTTGGAGCTGTATCTCTTGATCTCCAAGAAAAAAGTTAGTGGAAGAAACCAATTCATAAAGACGCTCAGCAGCTCTTTGAGCGTTCTCTGTGTCAGTATGCTTGAGCAGCATGGAAAAGATACCTTCACCATAGTGCGCAACAATATCACTTCTGCGTGAGGTTTTAAGCAGTAGCCGTGCTACGGTCCGAACCATCAAGCTTTTTGCCTTTTCGCTATTGATTAGAGCGATTGTCGCGTTTGAAAGCTGGACCATTATCAAAGAACTTTTATGATTGAATTCTTCAATAAGGTTGGATTCCTGTGTTAATTTAGTTAAAAGATAGCGTTTATTATAAACTCCATATTGATTGTCAAAGATAGTTTCACTTTCCACTTGTTTTACAATCGTCGCGGTTTCACCATACAAATTTTTCATGTGAGAGACTTGTTTATTGAGTATACCGCTTAACTTGCTTATGTCAGTTGTCAGGGATGCTAAGATGTGGTTTGCTTCTCCCAGAGAAGGGATGTCTTTGATCTCTTCCCTTCTTTTTTCGAGAATTTTTTCCATGAGCATCATGTTTTTATAAAGTGTAGCGCTGAGTTGCAGGATACTTTTAATAGATGAAAAACCTTGTTTAAGCGTTTTTTCGAGCTCAATATTTTTTTCGTCTTCGTTGTCATCTTCAAGTTCTAATATAGCACCTATCTGACGCCGAAGGCTTTCACTTTTGTTTTCTAAAATACGATCAAAATAAAGGGAAAAATTATTAGGGGTTGGAGGAAGATTGTCAGAGATGAGAGCATTAAGAACTTCTTTGGAAAAAATTTCCAAATCACTCGTAGGATCGCTTAGCGATCCTACGTGAAGAACGCCCTCTTGGATAGACTGACCACTTTGAAGCCGCGAAGCTGCGCCGCCGTGAGAAGGTAATTCGTCTAAGTTCGCTTCCATGTCTCTACTTTAAATTATTTATCTTCTTTTTCTTTTTGAACAAGTACTTCGTCAATGATACCATATTCTACGCCTTCTGCGGCAGACATAAAGTTGTCACGGTCAGTATCTTTCTCGAGTTTTTTAACGGTTTGGCCACAATTCTTTGCTAAGATCTCATTGAGTTCGGCTTTCATGCGTAAAATCTCTTTGGCTTGAATCTCAATATCGGTTGCTTGGCCTTGCGCACCGCCTAGAGGCTGGTGGATCATAATGCGGGCATGCGGAAGAGCATAACGCTTGCCCTTGGCACCGGAACTGAGCAAAAAAGCACCCATAGAGGCAGCTTGACCGATACATATCGTACAAACATCCGGACGGATGTAATTCATCGTATCGTAAATCGCCATACCCGACGTGATCACACCGCCCGGAGAGTTAATGTAAAAATAGATGTCTTTTTGTGGATCTTCCGCTTCTAAAAAAAGCAGCTGCGCTACGATAGACGAGGCTACGGGATCGTTTACTTCGCCGCTGAGCATGATAATACGATCTTTTAAGAGGCGTGAATAAATGTCGTACGAGCGCTCACCGCGCCCCGTTTTTTCAATGACGTAAGGAATGTAGCTCATAGCGTTTACTTGATTTTATCGTTAAGCAATTTGCTAAGAACGCGATCTTCGATCATTGCCATTTGAATAGCCGGTAGATAGCCAGACTCTTGGTAATTTTTGTAAACAGCCGCAGGATCTTGACCCATTTGCATCGCTTCGTAATAGATGGTTTGCATAAGCTCTTGCTCGTTTACCGCGATATTTTCTGCTTTTGCTAACGCGTCTACGATAAAGGTTGCTTTGACTGCGCGGGATGCATCATCACGGAATGTTTCACGTATCGCTTTTAGCTTGTCAGCATCGTCGCGTAGCTCAGCAACTTCTGTTTCCGTCATTTCACGGGCTTTTTTATTGAGAGCCATATCGATCTCTTGTTCAACGATGAACTCTGGAAGATCGATTGTGAAAGTTGCCACAAAGTGCTCCATAAGCTTTGGTTTGAGTTCGTCATTGTACAACTTACTCATCTCTTCATTTTCAAGCTGCTCTTTTACTTTTTCTTTTAACATATCAAGATTTGCATCCTCAAATCCTGGGAGCATCTTTTTCGCTAATTCGTCATCAAGGACAACAGGTTCTTTGGCTTGGATAGCGTGAACTTTTACTTTGAAGCTTGCAGGTTTGCCTGCTAGTTTTTCTCCGCCGTAGTTTTCAGGGAAAGTGACGTCGATTGTTTTTTCGTCGCCTTTGCTAAGTCCAATCATTTGCTCTTCAAAGCCTGGGATAAACTGCCCGCTGCCAAGATGCAGTGAAAAATTTTCAGCTTTGCCGCCTTCGAATGCAACGCCATCAACAAAGCCTTCAAAATCCATTAATACAGTATCACCAGCAATTAGAGGACGGTTTTCATCAATGTTTACCAATGGTGCCTGAGCACTTGCCAATTCTTCGATACGTGCGATTACTGCTTCATCAGACACTGCAGGTTTTGCAAAGTCAGGAATCATAGCAACATAGTCACCCAACTCGATTGCAGGACGTGTTGCAATGGTTACTTCTACTTCAATACCGTTATCGTTTTTTTCAAATTTAGTAATCTGAGGCTCGCCGATAAGTGTGTCAGGCGCAATGCCCATCTCTTTTAGCCCAAGGTTTAGCAAATCGCGAAGCGCTTGTGCTTCAGCATCTTGTACCAAACGCTCACCGTATTGTTTTTTGACGGCGTCCATAGGAACTTTTCCTTTGCGGAAACCAGGGACTTTCGCGTCTTTGCTGAGTTGTTTGGCAATTTTCTCGATGTTGCTATCGAGTGTGTTACGCGTGATGGCTGCGTTTATTTTTGCGTTAGCAGAATTGATCTTATTTGTTGTGATTTGCATTGAATCCCTTTATGGCTGTTTGTCGTCTGTAATTTGATGACTGAATGGCGAAAATAATATCTAAAAAGGGTTAAACTATGGCTGAACAAAATCAAAACAAAAGCAAATCAGTGTTAGAGTCACGAAATTATCTTTATTAAGAGGAGGTGCGTATGGCCTCAAGTAACCAAGAATATTTTGAACAAGCTGTACGAACAATGATTGGGGCAGTGGGTGAAGATGTGACCCGAGAAGGGCTTATCAAGACCCCTGAACGTGTTTTTAAAGCCTATGAATTCATGTTTGGCGGATACCAAGAAGACCCGCAGGAAATTTTAAATTCAGCCATGTTTACGACAAGCAATGACGAAATGGTACTGATCAAAGACATTGAGTTTTACTCCACATGCGAGCACCACCTTCTCCCCATTATCGGTCGAGCGCATATCGCTTATATTCCTGATGGAAAAGTCGTCGGTCTTTCAAAAATTCCCAGAGTTGTTGATGTTTTTGCACGGCGTATGCAGATACAAGAGCAGTTAACGGAGCAAATTGCCGATGCGTTGATGCGCTCTATCAATCCAAAAGGGGTTGCCGTGGTGATACAAGCGCGCCATATGTGTATGGAAATGCGCGGCGTGCAAAAGATTAGCTCAACGACGACGTCCAGTGCACTTCGTGGTCTTTTTAAGCGGGATGAAAAAACCCGAATGGAGTTTTTTAGTCTTATTAACTCTCATACGGGCAACCGCTACTAGTGGAATCATGCCTTTAAAAGCCCTTCGTGAGCGTCTTGGCAAAGAGAAGCTTCATACTATTTTTGGAACCATTATTAAAATCAGTCCAACGGTCATAGTGGCAGAAGGATTGCATGTGAGTATCGGTGATACCGTTACGATTGTTTCCGATGTGAGCGGTGCAGACACAATGGGAATGGTGAGTGAAGTAGAGCGAAACCGCTTTTTTATCACCCCATTTCGGTTTGTTGAGGGA
The DNA here is from genome assembly GCA_041661985.1 of Sulfuricurvum sp. Lineage (GTDB taxonomy): Bacteria > Campylobacterota > Campylobacteria > Campylobacterales > Sulfurimonadaceae > Sulfuricurvum. The sequence goes on from JBAZTK010000003.1 coordinate 333,626, forward strand.
TTTCGAGCCGGGGATAAGGTTTTCTCCAATCAAACAGGGATGGCCATAGAAGTTGGCGATGGGTTACTGGGACGGGTTGTTGATCCTTTTATGAAACCTATCGATGGGAAAGGTCCTGTTTGGGGCAGTCATATAGAACCCATTATCAAAGCACCGATCGCAGCAATGAAGAGGGGGATGATTGATGAACCCTTTATGGTCGGGGTAAAAACCATTGATGGACTCCTCACCTGCGGTAAAGGGCAAAAACTTGGTATTTTTGCCGGCAGCGGTGTTGGAAAATCGACGCTTATGGGGATGATCGTTCGAGGAAGCCAGGCACCTATTAAAGTGGTTGCTCTCATCGGTGAGCGCGGACGTGAGGTTCCGGAGTTTATCGAAAAATCACTCGGGGGCAATTTAGAGAATACGGTATTGGTAGTCGCTACGAGTGATGATTCTCCTCTTATGCGTAAATACGGAGCATTCAGCGCAATGAGTGTGGCGGAGTATTTTAAATCGCAGGGACATGATGTCCTTTTTATGATGGATTCGGTTACTCGTTTTGCGATGGCGCAGCGTGAGATCGGTCTGGCCCTCGGGGAGCCTCCTACCTCAAAAGGATATCCTCCCTCCTCTCTCACTCTTTTGCCACAACTCATGGAGCGTGCAGGTAAAGAAGAGGGGCATGGCTCGATCACCGCATTTTTCACGGTTCTTGTTGAGGGAGATGACATGAGCGATCCGATTGCCGATCAGTCACGCTCTATTTTGGACGGTCATATTGTTCTCTCGCGAGAACTGACCGATTTTGGCATCTATCCCCCAATTCACATCCTTAACTCTGCATCACGCGTTATGAACGATATTATCACTCCTGAACATCTGGCTGCGGCACGCCGTTTTCGCCGCCTCTATACCCTGTTAAAAGAGAATGAGATGCTCATCCGTATCGGTGCGTATATAAAGGGTTCTGACAAAGAGCTGGATGAAGCGATTGCTAAAAAAGAGCAGATGGAAGCCTTTTTATCGCAAGAAGCCACAGTCATCACAGACTTTCAGGAGAGCATCGATTCGATGATTGCTCTGATGGCCATTTAATAATGAATTCTTAAACCATGCTAAATATAAAAAACCCTTAAGGTTAGTATAACAAGGGTTGCACTATCATCCCAAAAGTTAAACAAGATAAAAATTGTCTTATATTAAAAAGTACCTCACCTAAGGAGAGTCTCATGAATGTCTATCTAGACAATAACGCCACCACAATGGTTGACCCTGCCGTTGTAGAGGCGATGATGCCGTTTTTTAGCGAGATCTATGGTAACCCTAGCTCGCTTCACCGTTATGGCACTGCATCGCATCCAGCGATCACTAAATCGATCAATCAGATGTATAAAGGGATCAATGCGTCGGACAAAGACGATATTATTTTTACCTCCTGTGCGACGGAAGCCAATAACTGGGTTTTGAAGTCGGTATGGGTCGATAAAATCATGCACGGTGAGAAGAACCACATCGTAACCACCGAGATCGAACATCCATCGGTTCTCTCTACGTGCAAATTTCTTGAAGATCAAGGGGTAAAAGTTACCTATTTGCCTGTCAATGATCAGGGAATTGTTGAAGCGCATACGGTTCGCAGTTTTATTACGGAAAAAACAGCCCTTGTTTCGATCATGTGGGCAAACAATGAAACCGGTATGATTTTTCCGATCAAAGAGATTGGCGAAATTTGTAAAGAAAAAGGGGTTCTGTTTCATACGGATGGCGTTCAGGCTGTTGGCAAGATTCCCGTTGATATGCAGGATGTTCATGTTGACTTTATGTCGATGTCAGCACATAAATTTCATGGTCCAAAAGGGGTCGGGGCGCTGTATATCCGTAATTCACAGCACTTGACTCCGTTGTTGCACGGGGGAGAGCACATGGGTGGTCGCCGTTCAGGTACGCTCAATGTTCCGTACATTGTAGGAATGGGTAAAGCGCTTGAACTTGCTACTGAAAATATTCAAGAGAAGATGGCATCTATCGCGGCTAAACGTGACCGTTTAGAAGATGCGCTATTGTCAGGGTTGACAGATGTTTTCACGGTAGGTGATAGAACTAACCGTACTCCAAACACCATCTTGATCTCGATTCGCGGGGTTGAAGGTGAGGGGATGTTATGGGATCTTAACAATGCCCTTATCGGTGCATCAACAGGATCGGCCTGTGCCTCTGAAGATTTGGAAGCAAACTCAGTTATGTTGGCGATCGGTGCTGACAATGAGCTGGCACATACGGGTATCCGTTTGAGTTTGAGCCGTTTTACCACCGATGCAGAGATCGATTACGTCATCGAGCGTTTTGAATCGGCAGTTAAGCGTTTACGTGCAATTTCTAGTTCGTACGCAATCGTACAACCTACTCCCGGCGGCGAAGCTGGCGAGCATCATCCACATCACTAAAGGATTCTATTATGGCAAAAAATGATTTACTGGGCGGATCTCTTTGGGATCAGTACTCAAATAAAGTAACAACGTTGATGAACAACCCTACCAATCAGGGTGAAATTACGCAAGAAGAGTGTGATACTGCGGGACATAAGCTGATCGTTGCAGATTTTGGTGCAGAGAGCTGTGGAGATGCGGTCCGTTTGTACTGGGAAGTTGATCCTACTAATGACACCATCGTTAATTCAAAATTTAAAAGTTTTGGATGCGGTACGGCAATTGCCTCTTCAGATATGATGGCAGAGCTTTGTATCGGTAAAACGGTTCAACAAGCGGTCAAGATTACCAATATTGATGTGGAAATGTCACTACGTGATGATCCGGAAACACCGGCAGTCCCACCGCAAAAAATGCACTGCTCAGTTATGGCATATGACGTTATCAAAAAAGCGGCTGGATTGTATTTAGGCGTAGATGAGTCAAGCTTTGAAGATGAGATTATCGTGTGTGAATGTGCGCGTGTGAGTCTGGGAACGCTACGTGAAGTGATCAAGCTTAACGACCTCAAGAGTATCGAGCAAATCACGGATTACACCAAAGCGGGTGGTTTTTGTAAATCGTGTATCAAGCCAGGTGGTCATGAGGCGAGAGAATATTACCTTGTGGATATTTTGGCAGATGTTCGCCGTGAGATGGATGTTGAAAAAATGCAAGCGGCGGCTGATGCAGGAAGTCAGGGAGATTTCGCCGATATGACTTTGGTTCAAAAGATTAAAGCGATCGATGCGGTTATCGACGAGAGTGTCCGTCAGTTTCTCATTATGGACGGCGGTAACATGGAAGTTATCGATATCAAAGATTCACCGGACTATATCGATGTTTATATTCGTTATTTGGGTTCATGTTCGGGGTGTGCGAGTTCAACTACGGGTACGCTGTACGCGATTGAATCAACACTCAAAGAAAAACTCTCTTCTAAAATCCGCGTACTGCCTATTTAATCTATCATCGGGGCTTCTGCCCCAATTTCTGCATTTTAAAAATTATTGTCAAACCAATTAGCAACGTTACTGCGTATGGTATGACGCAATTGTATTCCTGCGACAAAATTACAGTGCTGTGCTTTATTGAGCAAACTCACAAGCGCATTGCGTCGTTTAGAGAGAAACGGATGATCAATCTGTCCAGGATCTCCCATGATGACCAGGCGGGTTTCTTCTCCCATGCGCGTACCGATAAGCTTGAGCGTGGCATTGGTCATGTTTTGTGCTTCATCGATGATGACAAATTTACGCGAGATGGTTGTTCCACGCATATGGGCGATGTCCATAGCTTCGATGTTGTATTTTTTCATAAACAGCTCGGTGGCATTTTCCCGTTTTGCGGAATTCGTTGTTCCTGTGAATTCGACTCGCGCATCAATGGATTGTTTGTTTTGATGTTCAATGGTAAAGTTAACAGCGGCATACAATGGGTACATAAAATAGCCAAGCTTTTGTTCCTCATCCCCTTTTCTAAAGCCTAATTCAGATTGAGGGTCGTTGGACGTAACGGTATTTCGTGCATAGATGATTCCCTCTACAATCCCTTCTTCTACGAGTTCAAGACCTGCTTGAAGTGCAACAAGCGTTTTTCCTGATCCGGTTGAACCCGCGACCACAGTAACAAAGTTTTGAGGATGGGTCATCATTGAAAAATAAAATTTTTGTTCAACATTCATAGGACGAACCAGATTTTCATCGAAATGTTCACCGAAACGGCGATCAAAATCACACCATTCTAATTGGTTGTTAAAGCTCAGCGCGTAGCGCTGTACCCCTGTTGTGTAGGTTTCCGAGGTGCTGCTTATGGCTTGTTCCGTAAAGGTAAATTGTTCAAAATCATTATGCTCTCCATCGGTTGGAAATTCTGGAGTTCCTGTATACGTATAGGTTGACGAAAAATCAATATCTTCGGGAGCCTCAACGCTGCTGTTACGAATATTTTGGGTGGGTATTCCTCGAATTTCTGCCGCAATACGAAATGACATATCGTTCGTGACGAGCGTTAGATCATAATCATCTGCGATCTCTCCTATTTTGGCATCATTCATCCCTTTTGGTTCTGAGAATGAGGTTGCAATGCGATAGTGTTCTCGATGAATGATGTAAAAGTCTATTAATACATCTTCACCGCCGTGCAATGAACGGTCAAAGTTCAGGGAAAGCCGATAATAGCGGTCGTTGACACACTGTGTAGAGTCTATTCTCTCCAGCACAATGGCCGGGAGTTCAACAGCTGCGATAGGTTCACCGACAGCTACATCTGCGAGACGGAAGAACTCTCGTGCTTGAAAGCCCGCTTCCGAGCGCATATCGTCTTTTTTACTGTTGAGTTCAGATAAAACGATGTTGGTGATGATGACGGCATTTTGATTTTCTTGGCTGATGCGCAAGATATTGGTATGGTCATCCAAGATGACCGAAGTGTCTAGAAGATACGCTTTTTCTTTTTCGCTCACGTTGAAACCTTAGTGGAATAAAGATTATCAATAGTAGTGAAATAATTCTTAATTATTTATTTTATACGTAATCGGAACACGTCCCAATTACTACGTTAACACTATGTTTCCCTCGGCAGAAAGCCGATTAGGTATCAGTTATAGTAGCCCTGAATACCTTTCATGGTACGTCCCATATTCAACAATGTCATATCAGCGATGACCAAGGCTGCCATCGATTCAACCACAACAGAACCGCGTATGGCTACGCAGGGGTCATGACGCCCTTTGAGAGAGACATGAATGTTCTCCCCTGACGTATTAATGCTCTCTTGGTCGATGAAGATGGAAGGGGTAGGTTTAAAATGAACTTTACAGATGATGTCATCACCGTTACTCATCCCTCCTAGAATTCCGCCAGAATGGTTTGTTTTAAATCCATTCGCAGTGATGGGATCATTGTTTTGGGACGCTAGAACTTCGGCACTGTGAATACCATCACCGATTTCGACGGCTTTGACGGCATTGATCCCCATCATAGCGCTTGCGAGAACTGCATCGAGCTTATAGTAGAGCCCCTCTCCTAGTCCTATTGGAAGACCGGTGATTTTTAAGGTAGCTACCCCGCCAACAGAGTCATGGCGATTTTTAGCCGCTAAAATAGCTGTTTTTTGGGCTTCTTCGACGTTAGGATCCAATGCATAAATTGGGCTTTTTGATGGGTAATTAAAATCGAAATCTTTCCCCTCAATCCCGTGAATAGCACTTATTCCACTGTAAAAAGTGATACCGAGTTTAGAGAGCATGAGTTTTGCAACCGCACCTCCGGCAACGCGGGCTGCTGTCTCACGTGCGCTTGAGCGTCCGCCCCCGCGATAGTCTCGCAGACCAAATTTGTGAAAATAGGTAAAATCGGCATGACCTGGGCGAAAAATATCTTTGACATTAGCATAATCACCGCTCTTTTGGTCTGTGTTGTAAATGACCATCATAATGGGGGTTCCTGTGCTAAGACCTTCAAATACACCGCTTAAAATCTCAACAGTATCGGACTCTTTACGTGCGGTTGCAAATTCATTTTGTCCCGGACGGCGACGGTCGAGTTCGCTTTGGATATAGGCTTCATCGATCTCTAATCCTGCGGGGACACCATCGAGCACGCACCCGATTGCTTTGCCGTGGGATTCACCGTAAGTGGTCATGGTGAAACGTTCGCCGAAACGGTTCATTTGAGCTCCTTTGTCAAAATATCCAATGCGATTTTTGCAGCTTCTTGCTGGGCTTGTTTTTTGCTTTTACCTACGGCACTTGCATACCGTTTTCCATCGATGAAAGCAGCGATCTCAAACTCTTTTTTATGATCCGGTCCGTGAGCTGCTACGAGCTGATAATCAGGAGTGATCCCATAGTGTGCTTGCGTGAGTTCTTGAAGCGATGTTTTGTAATCTTTAAAGAGCGAATCCAAAGAGATGTCTGGGTGAACTTTTTCGAGAAGATCGATGGTGATCGTACGTACGGTATCCAAGCCTGTTTCGAGATAGATGGCGCCCATCAGTGCTTCAAATGCATTGGAGAGCAGGGAGCTTTTTGTACGACCGCTGTTGTTCTCTTCGGCATTGGACAAATAAATATAGTTGCCCAAATTCAGATAAATGGCAAGGCGGGTAAACCCTCCCTCATTGACCAAAGAGGCACGCATTTTGGAGAGATTTCCCTCCTCAAAGTGGGTAAATTTTTTATAAAGATATTCCCCGACGATAAGGTCGAGAACCGCATCCCCTAAAAATTCAAGTCGCTCATTATTGTAGGGCTGTTTGTAGCTTTTATGCGTCAGCGCTTCAATAAGGAGCTCTTTTTTTTGAAATTGATACCCTAATTGTTGTTGCAGGGCTTGTAAATCATCCATTGGTAATTAATCCTTGTTTAAATTTTTCTGCTGCTTCTCGGAGAATTTCGTCACATCACTGAAAAGAGTTATTTTCTTCAAAATGTTCCTTGGAGAGGGTTAAAATCGGACTGACCGTATCAATCGTATGACAATGCGGACATCGGTGGAACCCAATAAAAGAGATCTGTTTACACTCGCCGCATGCGTATTCAAATTGCAACGTTGCTTTGCTCACGCCGCATTTGCGTAAAGCAATAAGAGTATCAAGCTCGAATACAGAACTGTTTTGAGCAAGCTCAACACCACCGCGGGCTGTAAACAATTCACACAAGTACGCATTTCGTGAAATTATAGCTAAATCAAGTTTGTCTTCACTCAATCTCCACAAGATATCACTGAGTCGATGGGCCAAGCCATGATCAAATATTTCCCACGCCAATACAGCTCGGTGGGTAAAAAGGTAATCAAAAATCAAATAGCCCAAGCTGAGTGTTTCTCTATAAATAGAGGCCAGTTGTTCGCATCGTTCATCAATGGAAAGTTTTGGATTTACAAGGATAAGACGGCATTTAAGATAGGTTTGTATGGGATATGACTGAGGCTGAAGTTCCAGTAAGGATTCACTGACTTCAAGGGCCTGATCAAATTGTTGAAGCTGTTCATAGACCAAAACAAGATAATGCAAAGCGACTGGAGTCCGTGGATGGTTATCGAGTACCTGAATAAAACTCACGCGTGCTCTTTCCAAAAATCCTGCTTTAAAATAGGTTTTCCCCAAGAGCAGCAATACCTCTTTTTGAAATAAGGGCTCGCTGTATTTTGAGAGTACTGCGAGGTAGATCTCAACACTTTTTTCGGTGTTTCCCTGAATCTCGAAGCTGTGAGCCAGTAAAAGCCAGGACTCATTACTTAGAGTGTTGTTTTGAATTTGTGAGGCGATGGCTGTGGAGTCAGTGGTCTCGTCAAATTTCCCTAAAAAAGATTCGAGGCTCCTGTGTGCCCTGGAAGCTTTATAGCGCCCTCCCCAATAGCTCAAAAAGGATATAACAAACAGCAGAAGAAAAAATAGGATGATCCCAAAAAGAGGATCCCGAAATTCTATGTAAAAAGTATCCATTAAAATAACCTCTCAAGCATTAACTGCATGGAAACTTTACCATTAAATTCATTTTTATTAACAGTATAGCTACAGCTGAGCTGTTTGTTCTGGGGACATTCAAGAACACGGCGAAAAGCAATGAGTTCGATGGTTTTAGTGATTGTAGGTACGGGTCGAAGCTCGAGCCGGCTATGAGATTTATCGCTTCCAAAAAGTTTGATCTGGACAACGTGGGCATCGCGCAGTAAAAACCGTGGACGCGGATTTCCCTCACCATAAGGCTCAAATTTTTGAAGCAGTTCCAAGAGCTCGAAATTGATAGATTGGGACTCAAGCTCTCCCAAAATATCGCTTTGAGGGATAAACTCATCGGGATGAATCTCTTGGGCGGCTTCGTTTATCCGAGTACGAAATTGGTCGACGTTCATCAAATCCATAGAGAGCCCTGCCGCCATCTTATGCCCACCGAATTTTGTCAAAAGGTGCTCTTGAGATTTAATCAGAGTATAGAGGTCAACATTCCCGATGCTTCGCCCTGATCCCTTGGCAATGCCGTTGTGAATACTCAATACGATTGCGGGTTTTTGAAAATGGTTTACGAGTCTAGAGGCAACAATCCCGACAACCCCTTCATTCCAATTTTCTCCCGCAACAACGATCACTTTATCGCTGGAGTTTACTTCGCACATAGCAGAGGTTGTTGTATGAGCTTCGATCTCTTTACGAAGTGCGTTAAGCGAAGTTAGAAGCTCAAATTGGTGGTACGCTTTTTCGGTTGTTTTAGCGGTTAAAAAATCCAGTGCGATAGAAGCATCTTCGAGACGCCCCGCTGAGTTTATACGCGGTGCGATTTGAAATCCGATATCTTCTGAGGAAATAGAAGAACGATTGAGAATATCCCGTATGATAATAAAGGGAGGGAGAGAAGAGGTATTCATCATCTCTAAACCCGTTTTGACAATGGCGCGATTAATTCCAACCAAAGGCATTACATCGGCAATGACCGCCAGTGCAAGAAAAGGAAAAAATTGGCGCATATCAATATTAAGACCAAGCTCTTGCTTGATCAGACCCATCAGCAGCCAACCAACCTGAGCCCCGCAAATATCTTTAAACGGATAGGGACAATCATGTTGTTTTGGATTGACGATGGCATAGACATCGGGGAGCGTGTCTGATGGAGTGTGGTGATCGGTGATGATAAGATCGATACCTCTGGATTTACATACTTGAGCTGCTTCAATCGCATTGATCCCATTGTCCACCGTAAATACTACATCGGCGTCAATACGCTCCAACACCCCCTTTGAGACCCCATATCCATCAGTAAAACGGTTGGGGATTGTAGCGATTAGAGGGTAAGGGATGAGGTCAAAAAAGCGCTTGACGATGGCAGTGGAGGTAACTCCGTCCACGTCATAATCCCCGACAAGGGCAATTTTTTCTCCGTTACGGATTGCATCAGCAATGCGTTTGGCGGCTTTTTGAGCGTCTTTGAGTTTACTTGGGTGGGGGATATCGGAGAGTTTTTCGCTTTGAGCGCTGAAACGCTCTGATAGAAGGGTACTTAATGTCTCATGGCTGAGTTGCGGTACCTCAAGCAGGATTGGTTTGCTCAAAGGTAGCCTTCACAAATGCCAGTATAGTAGCATTGGGTGTTTGCAAACGTGAGGTGAACTCTGGGTGGAACTGTACACCCAAAAACCATGGATGTCCCGGTATCTCAACCGCTTCGATCAGGCCGTCAGATTCACCGGTCACAATCATCCCTGCGCGCTCTAGATCATCGCGGAAGGTAGGATTAGCTTCATAGCGGTGACGATGACGTTCAAAAATCATCTGGGCACCGTTATACGCAGCGCGTAAATGGGATCCTTCTTTGGTTGCACACGGATATTCACCCAAGCGCATGGTTCCACCCATAGGCGAACGGTGGGTACGAAGCTGTTTTTGACCCGACTGATCGATAAAATTATCGATCAAATAGATCATTGGATGGGTCGTTTGAGGGTTGAATTCGATGGAGTTGGCATCTTCAAATCCTAAAACATTACGGGCATATTCCACAAGTGAGAGCTGCATTCCCAAACAAATTCCCAGATAGGGTACGCGGTTTTCTCTCGCGTAACGGATGGCCTGAATTTTTCCCTCAACCCCGCGGTTTCCAAATCCACCGGCAACGAGAACCGAATCACAATCGCGCAAGAAAACATCCGCCCCTTGCTCTTCAATCTTCTCACTGTCAATCCAGTTGATTTTCACACGTGTATCGAGGTGCGCACCCGAATGGATAAGCGCTTCTATGAGAGACTTGTACGATTCTTTGAGTTCCAGATACTTTCCGACCAAACCGATGGTGATACGATGCTTGGGAGAAACGATCTTTTTAACCAAAGAATCCCATTTTTCCATGTCAGGTTTGAGTTCACCCAATCCCAGTTCTTTGGCAATAGGAGCAAGGATATTTTGCTGTAAGAAGCTCAATGGAACGGCGTAAATCGTTTGTTCATCCATCGCTTCGATGATACTGTCAGCAGTGACATCACAGCTAAGCGCCAATTTTTTCTTGAACGTTTTAGGGAGCTGTTCTTCACTACGGGCGATAATCATCTGCGGGGTGATACCGATACGGCGAAGCTCTTGAACGGAGTGCTGTGTCGGTTTGCTTTTGTGCTCACCGGCTGCTTTGATAAACGGTATGAGGGTCACGTGGATGAAAAAAGTCCCCTCTACTTCGTCATCATGCTTCATCATACGGATCGCTTCCATAAACGGCAATCCCTCGATGTCTCCTACGGTACCGCCAAGCTCTACGACGAGAATCTCATGCCCCTCTCCCGCCTTTTTAATACGGTCAACGATTTCGCCGACGATGTGCGGTACGACTTGGATCGTTTGTCCTAGATAGCCGCCGGCACGTTCACGTTCGATAACACTGCTGTAGACTTGACCGGTTGTGAAATTGCTTGTACGTAAAAAAGAGGCGTCCAGAAATCGCTCATAGTTTCCAACATCCAAATCAGTCTCAGCTCCGTCTTTGGTGACAAAAACTTCACCATGCTCTAGGGGACTCATGGTTCCCGGATCGACGTTGATATAAGGGTCGATTTTGAGCATCCCTACATTTTTGCCAGAGTGGTTGAGCAACGCTCCGATACTGGCTGCAGTGATCCCTTTTCCAAGTGAACTCAATACGCCGCCGGTTACAAAAATATACTTGGTCATGAGTCATTCCTTCAGGTTATCGATCAAAATTTTGGGTGAAAACAGGCTAAACAGCCACATGCGACGACTTTTCGAAGCCGTATTTTAAGTAGGCCATTATATACTGTTAAGGCTTATAAAAAGGAAAATTTTAATGGAATCGGCTCTTTATTATCTTACGATTGCGTTGGGGATTTCGATTGTTGTCAATCTGATTCTAAAACGCTTAGGAATTTCCCAAATTATCGGCTACATTATGACGGGTACCGTGGTTGCGTATGCTTTTGATTTACGTCATATGGCAGATTCAGACACTCTTGCTGCAATTGCTGAGTTTGGGGTGGTATTTTTGATGTTTACCATTGGTCTGGAAGTTTCACTTCGCCGTCTTGCCACCATGAAAATTGATGTATTTTTCAATGGATTTTTACAGACAACTCTGACTGCAATCGTTATTTTTGGAGTGTGTTACGGTCTGTTCCATTTTGATTTTGCGACATCGATGATCGTTTCGATGTCGCTATCACTGTCTTCCACGGCAGTGGTACTCAGTTATCTAAAAGCAAGCAAGGAGATATCACGCCCGTATGGACAGCGTTCTATGGGAATTTTAATTTATCAGGATCTAGCGGTTATCCCTATCTTGATTTTGATCGGGTTTTTGAGCACAGGAACCGATAACATTGGGCAGGTCTTGCTACAAACAATCCTCAGTGCGATAGTGGTTGTCAGTTTGCTGTTTGTTGTTGGAAAAAAGGTGATGACGTGGCTGCTTCATTTTTCTTCGACCAGCAACGTCGAAGAGCTGTTTATGGGTTCTGTTTTGTTAATTGTGGTCGGTGCATCCCTGAGTGCCCATTATTTTGGATTTACCTATTCTCTGGGAGCCTTTATTGCAGGGATGATTATTGCCGAGACACAGTATCACCACAAGGTAGAATCAGACATTGCCCCCTTTAAAGATTTGCTGTTAGGAACCTTTTTTGTTACGGTAGGGATGAAAATAGATGTTGCTTTTTTCACGGCGCATATCGGAGAAATTCTTGGGCTCTTAATCATTATTTTAGTGATTAAAGCGGTCATTATTTTTGGCATCGTTCGTATGTATTCCAAAGCAAAAACGGCATTTAAGACCGCCATCGCCCTTTCTCAGGTGGGGGAATTTTCGTTTGCTATCTTTGCCCTTGCCGGTAATAATAAGATTTTAGAGCCACAGCTGGTTCAGATGCTTGTTTTGATCGCTGTGCTGTCTATTGTAGCGACACCGTTTATTCTCTCAAAAGTCAGTGTGATCGCGGGATTCTTTTTTAAAGAGACGAGTATGACGGAAGACTTTGATTCTCTCGCGGTATACAGCAATCATGTTATCGTATGCGGATACGGGATTGTGGGAAAATTTGTGGTCAAAGCCCTTCGAATGGAAGAGGTTAAATATATTATTGTGGATAACAGTTATAAGCATGTTCAAGAAGCCCTTGCTGATGGGGAAAAAGCGTATTATGGAGATATGTCAAAGACAGCGATATTAGACAAACTGCACATTCATGAAGCGATCAGTGTTATTGTGACGCTTGATAACTTGGCAAAAAAACGGTTAGTGTGTGAGAGTATTTTGAGTTATGCACCTCAAGTTAAAGTGGTTGTAAAAGTGGTTAGTCTCGAGGAAAAAAGAGAACTTAGAGGGCTTCCCATTTCGGTTACCGTAGATGGGAAAAAAGAGGTCGCAAGCAGGCTTGTTTGTGAAGCACTGCATTGTGATTTATAATTCTGGACCCTCGTTCATTACGAGTGACCGGAGATAGTCGATAGACCAAGTCAGTTCCCTCTTGACCCTGGTTTGATAGCTTCAGATCCGCCTTGACACAACGGACAGTTGTCCGGTGCATACATTTCAAAATCAAAATCAGCCAACGCGAAAAGCGGTTTATTCTCAGGTAATGAACAGTTTTCTCTGCGCTCTAGAGCGCTTCGCTCACGTTTGCAAAATCCGCGATTGGCAAGTGCGGCAAATGCCACGACTTCTCCGCCAAGCGCTTCGATAGCACGTGCGGCTTCCAGCGCTGAGCCGCCTGTTGTGATGATGTCTTCACAAATGAGGACACGTTCGCCTGGCTTGATTTCAAATCCGCGACGTATTTGCATTTCACCATTGACCCGCTCGGCGAAAATTGAGCGCTTGTTCAGTGCCGTTGCGAGCGCAAAACCGGCGATAAGACCGCCCAGGGCAGGAGCACATACGGTATCAATTTGCAAGCCGCTTGCGTTAATTTGCACGGCAAGTGCATCTGCCAACAGCTTCGCTGTTTTAGGGTCTTCAAGCACTTTTGCCGATTGGAGATAATATTGGGAGTGATTGCCGGAACTGAGTTTAAAATGCCCCTCTAAAAGAGCATTGGCATTCATATAGATAGCTTTAACGTCCATGACCTATACCGTTAAGATTTCTTGCTCTTTGTTTCTGAGCAATTCATCCATCTTTACGATGTATTTATCGGTAATTTTTTGCACCTTTTCTTGAGCGGCTTTGGATTCATCGGCGGTGATTACTTTGTCTTTTTCAAGTACTTTGATTTTATCATTCGCTTTTTTACGGTCATTTCTTACCGCAACTTTGGCATTTTCCGCCATCGTTTTTGCTTTTTTAGCCGTATCTTGACGCTGATCTACGGTCATCGGAGGGAAAAACAGTTTGATTTCTGTGCCATTATTATTTGGGTTAACCCCAATATCCGCTTTCATAATCGCTTTTTCGATGACAGAGAGCATTGATTTTTCCCATGGGGAAATCGTGATTGTCGTGGCATCGGTTGCCAAGACGCTTCCTGCTTGCTCGATTGGGATCATTGAGCCGTAGCTTTCAACACGAATATTGTCGAGCATTTTAGTGGTGACTCGTCCGGTACGAAGTGTACGGAAATCACTGAGTAAGTGATCCGCACCCCCTTGCATCTGTTCTTCACAAAATTGATAGATTTCGTTTAGCATAAATGGCCCTTTCGCTTATTTGGTAGTATTCGCGTCATTGACGACATTGATCGTCGGAGCGCTAATGTCTGTTTTGTCCAACATAGAGTCAACAACAGAGGCGTTTTTTTGTTGAGCGTAAAAATAGCCCAAAGCAACAGTGTTAACCACAAAGGCAAACCCGAGAAAAAAAGTGACCTTAGCTAAAAAGCTGGCAGGTCCTTTCGCACCAAATACCGATTCGTTTGAACCGCTGTATGCACCCAAGCCGATGCTGGAGCTTTTTTGTAAGAGTACGGCGATGACGATCATCACCACGAGTACGATTTGCACGATGAGCAGAATGCCTGTCATTATGAGTCCTTATATAGTGTAAAAGTTCGCGATTATAACACAGTGCAGATGAAGAGCTTATGAAACGAGAAAGAGTGATCCTTAATCCTCTTTTGAATACAATGGTACAACTAAAAGAACACAGGGATGAGGACATGGACAAAAAGCGTTTAATCTTTATTGGAATCATACTTGTCATTGTTGGTGTGAGCTTGAGATTTTTCGCTCCAGAATCATCTACCCATAGTGTAAGCAAAAACGACAAACCGATGGTTGCCGTAAGCACTTTTACTCTCTATGAAGTATCCAGCGTTATTGCAGGGGAGACATTGGAAATTTTTCCTATTGTCCCCTTGGGAAGTGATGCTCATATGTTTTCTCCCGCCCCGGCACAAGTTGCTAAGATTTCAAATGCGGCATTCTTTATTTATAACGGTGCAGGATTTGAAACGTGGGCCGAGTCACTTGAAAGCTCTCTTCCAACAGCGGTAAAAGTGATTGATATGAGCACACATGTAGCATTATTAAAAGAGAAAGCCCATGGAGCGTATGACCCTCACTATTGGCTGGATATTGATAATATGATTAAAATGACGCAAACGTTGGAAGGAGAATTTTCCCAACGCTTCCCAAAAAACAGCGCAATTTATCATCAAAATGCGGTTCTTTACATAAAGACGCTACGCAAGCTCAAAGCCGACTATCAAGAGGGCTTAAGAGAGTGTAAAAATCGTACCCTGATTTCAAATCATGATGCTTTTGGGTATCTTGCTCATGCGAATAATCTTCAAAATATTTCTATTATCGGCCTTTCCTCAGATGAGCAGCCAAGTGCAAAAACGATTTCAGAGGTTATCGCACGCGTCAAAGAGCATGGGATCAAAACAATCTTTTTTGAAGAGATGATCAATGACAATGTCGCTCAAACTATTGCTCGTGAGACAGGTGCAAACGCACAGCCTCTTCAGCCTCTTGAGAATATTAGCGAAGATGAGTTAAAATCGCATCAAACATACGAGTCTATAATGCGTGCTAATTTAGCAAAATTGACCGAAGCGATGGAGTGTCATTGAAATTTTCCCCGAGCCTTTTTGACTTTCACAATGTCAGCTTTTCCGTAAGAGGCAATGAAATTTTGAAATCAGTTAATTGTACGGTGTTGAAGGGAGAATACTGCGCCATAATCGGACCAAATGGCGGCGGGAAAACAACGCTTATACGATTGTTGATGGGACTCGATAAGCCGACGGCAGGAACAATCAAGCTGTTTGGCGTAGAACAGAATAAATTTAAAGCATGGCATAAAATCGGCTATGTCCCTCAGCGCTCAGCTCTTGTAGATGCTAACTTCCCCGCAACCGTGAGAGAAGTAGTTGCTATGGGACGTTATGCACTTCGGGGGATATTTAGTTTTGAATCCGCAGAGGATCGTCGTATCATTGAAGAGTCCATGGAACAAATGGGGGTAAGTGAGCTATGTGATCGACTGATCGGTCATCTCTCAGGAGGGCAGCGTCAGCGGGTCATGATTGCACGTGCATTGGCCTCTCATCCAGAAGTATTAATTGTCGATGAACCCAATACAGGAGTTGATGTAGAATCTCAACATCGTTTTTATGAATTATTACGTTCATTACACAAAACCAGAGGGATCAGTATCCTGTTTATTACCCATGATATTGGTGTCATCGCCGAGGATATCTCAAAACTTTTTTTCGTGAACCAAACACTCTTAGTTTCTCAAACGCCCCAAGAAATGGTTGGATGTGAATCAATCAGCCGTCTTTACGGTAATCCCTCCCATGTGCTCACGCACAACCACTAGGTTCATATTATGATTGAAATGTTGAATTATCCTTTCATGCAGCGTGCTTTTGTCGCAGGACTTATTATTGCGATTTTAGCCGCTATCAGCGGTTCATTTATTGTATTACGCCGTTATTCTCTTTTGAGCGAAACGCTTGCTCACGTTTCATTAGTAGGTGTCTCGGTAGGACTCTTGGTTGGAAGTAATCCTTTGTGGATGGCAATTATTGCTTCATTGATCGCATCATGGATGATCGAATATTTGCGAAGCGTCCATCATCTCTACTCGGACTCAATCTTGGCGATCTTTTTGTCTGGTTCTTTGGCGCTGGCGATTATTATCGTTTCACTGGCAGGCTCTTTTAACGCATCGCTGTTTAGTTACCTCTTCGGTTCGATTCTCTCGGTAACGAATGAAGATTTAGTCATTATGGCCATTGTAGGGACAGCAGGGATGGCACTGTTGCTCCTCTTTTTCAAAGAACTCTATTTTATTGCGTTTGATGAAGAGGTCGCTCGTGCCAGCGGTATTCGTGTGGCACTGCTCAACTTTATGCTCGTCAGCGTTATCGCGGTTATCATCGCCCTCTCGATACGGGTTGTGGGGACACTTCTCATTGGGGCATTGATGGTTATTCCCCCTGTTGCGGCGATACGTTTTGGATTGGGCTTTTTCAAAACGATACTTCTTTCGATCGCGATTGCGCTGGTCAGTGTCATTATCGGCCTTAGTGCTTCTTTTTTCTTCTCACTCCCCAGCGGTGCGGCAATCGTGATGTGTCTCTTGCTCTTTTTCATTGCTGCGCTGGTGATTAATCTCCCATGAGAATACATCAGGAGTTTTCCCGCTATGCAGCCCAATACGCAACGCACAACGTTATCCAGGCCAAAGTAGCACATAAACTGATAGCCGATACCCAATACGCTCCCAAGCGGATACTTGATCTAGGATGCGGAAACGGTACTCTCTTCTCGTGTATTGATTGGAAGATCGATGCTTTTACGGGAGTCGATTTTTCCGAATCGATGCTCTCTCACCATCCACACGCCTCAAATGTGAGCTTGATGTTAGGGGATTTCAACGATTACACTCTCTTTGAGAAACTCTCCCTGATGACATTTGACCGCATCTATTCCGCTTCGGCATTGCAATGGGCAGATGATCTGGACAGTGTTTTCAAATCGATTTGTGCATTAAACAGTTCGGTGTCCCTCGCTATTTTTACCTCGGGAACTTTTAAAACCCTCTATGAAACGGCAGGACTCTCTCCGATTCTAAAATCCTCCGATGAGGTGATCGAGAGCGCAAGCCGTCATTTTAACGCTGAGTTTGAAATCATCCGATATGTGCTAGAGTTTGATACGGTGCGGGAGATGTTTCGCTATATCAAGCGAAGCGGTGTAAGCGGAGGGCGCAGAGTTCTTGATTTTACACAGACAAAACGACTTATGGAAAGCTATCCGTTGAATTATTTGGAGTTTGAGGTTGTGTTTATTACGACGTAAGAGATTAATAGTTAATTGTATAGGTATTGTAATGAAATCAGGATTGAGTAAATATAAATTTAAAAAAATAGCAAAAGAATCACTGATAAATGCTCTTCGTCTCCATGAAGATTCTATTCTTTTATTTAATCATAGTTCTTTTCCATCAGCATTTCAAATGTCTGTTCTTGCGTTGGAAGAGTTTGCAAAAGCAAAGTGGGTTGATCATTACTATTATACATCTGTAACAAATGATGGATTCCCTGATGCAGACTTTGAGCAAGAATGGTTAAAATTACTCTATTATCATCCTGAAAAACAATTTGCATTTATTGGCAAAGAACTTTTTGAATATTCACCAAAATTTGTAAAATTCATAAAGAAGCGTAAATTAGAGCTTAAAAAACAACAATCTGTATATGTGGGGCTTGAACGAGTCAAGGGGACAATTGATACTGATAGCAGAGTTTCTATACCTGCTAAAAAAATTAAAGAGAAAGATGCTAAACAGCTGATTTCACTTGTTAACCATGAATTTATTGAGGTATATAGGCTTATTCAGCTACAAGGTGATTATTGGGGGGTAAATGAACTTGATAAAGTTATTGATGAAGATAAATACGAAATTTTATCAAATTGGACACATAAGACTGGACTGAAATCACGCAAATGGTATAAAGCCCATTGTATTAATTCAGAAGATTAAAGTCTCATCTCACTAAAAAGCGGTCTTTCCTTTACCTTTTCATTCATACATTGTTTTCTCAGATCTTCCAGCCTCTCATACCCTTTCCCCTCTTTGAGGGGGCACAATGAGAGCATATCTTCCAACAGACATCCGAACGCCCGTACCTCGATCTTTTCAAACTCTTTTTGATGAGGTTCGTAAAAACTTGCCGCTCCGAAATCTCCGAGATAGCAGTGGTCATCGTCATTGATGAGGATATTATGGGCATAAAGGTCGCCATGCATTAATCCTCGTGCATGTAAATGAGCAGCAGCGGAGATGATCGCTTTTGCTACTGCTTGGATGGTTTCGAGGCTAAATACTCTTTCTTCATGAAAGGTATCGCGTGTACAGGTCTCAAAATCGGGCGGTAACCCGAGGTTTTGATAGACGGAGGGGATGTATTCCAACAGCAGTCCAAGTCGCTCATCTCCTTGAATCTTCGCCAACACTTTGATGAGATGTGGATGTTCCCCTACACTCATGCAGGCATTCATCTCATCGTGGGCATAGCCGTCGCTCGTTATCGCCCCTTTGAAAAGTTTCAGTGCCACCTCTTCTTCATGTACGCTCGAGTAGGCCTTGAAAATTTCTCCCGAAGCCCCTGAACCCAATAGCTCTTTTACCTCCAGCGATTCATACGCGACTTCTTGTAGCTCAAACTGCTGACTCCCACTACAGGGATTACCTGAAAAAGCGAGCCAAGAGAGTTTCGGAAGGGTTAAGAGCCACGAGGGAATCTCTGTCAGTTGGTTGGCCGATAGGCGCAACAGTTCCAAATTTTGGCACGCAGCCATCTCGTCGGGGAGTCTTTTGATCTGATTGCCGGCAAGGGGGAATTTTTGGAGCTTGTGAAGTTTGCCGATGGAGCGGGGAAGACTTTTGAGTTTATTATCGGTCAAAATCAGCCAACTAATACTATGTGGTAGGATATCTTCGTTAAAGTTTTCTATCACGTTGCCTTTAAATCCCAACATAGTAAGATTTTCACATCCTCTAAATGAGGGAAGTTTGACAAAGCGGTTATAGGAAAAGAATGCGATTCGCAAGTTTGTGAGTCTGCTGATATCTTCAGGGATAGAGGTGAGTGCATTGTGGCTTAAGTCTAAAATCTCAAGAGTATCCGCCAATTCAAAGATCTCCTCGGGAAAAATAGTTAAATTTTCAGAAATGGTTAGCCGTGTAATCCCTTTGAGTTCTCCAGAACGTAATTGTGCCAACGTTTGCATAATGCCCTTTTTTTGAAATTTTACCCAATTGGAGCTTGTGCTATTTAGAATTTGTGGTTACATTTATTACTTTAATGTATATATCTAATGAATAAATATTCAATATTATTAATATATGCTATTATATAAAAATTTTACTATTCGCTTAATTAGCATAAAAAGTACTATCAGTATAGTTTAATTCTAAAATATAGGGAGAATGAGCATGTTTAAAGGGTTACGTGGTAAATCATTGATCATTAATCAAGGTGTTGTTGTCGTTGTTTTGTTGGTATTGTGTGCCACTGGGTTTTTCGCTCTTCAAAGCATGAAAAAATCAGCGGATCAGATGGGACAAGGTAAGGATGTCGTAGCCGATATTCTGCCTCCGCCGCTGTATTTAATCGAAGCTCAACTCGTCAGCAATGACTTGATTCAAGTTGATGCAAGTAATCGCCAGCCTCTGATAGATAAACTGCATACGCTTAAGAAGGATTATGACACCCGCAACCAATATTGGGAAGCAAGTGACCTCGATCAGGGTGTGAAATCCAGTTTGATGGGGGAGCAGCGTAAGTACGCTGACATATTTTGGAAAGAAGCGTTGCAACATTTCCTACCGGCCATTGAGTCAAATGATATGGAGACCGCCCGTATTTCTGCACAAAACCTTCGTAAATACTATGAAGATCATCGTAAGGGAGTGGATTCGACGGTTAGTCTGGCCAACAAGTATGCAGGGGATAAGCTTGAGACACTGGCATCGACTGCCAATCAGGGCTATCTACTGCTGGGGTTGGTTGCTGGTCTTGGACTCGCATTGATTCTTTTGATGGCAGTACCGACCATAAATCGTATCTATCGTAGTTTGCGTGAAGTGGGGGAAGCTGCGGCAGCGATCGCTGCGGGAGATCTCATGTATACCATGCCACCCGCTGGTAAAGATGAAGTGGGTGAGCTAGTGAACAAAATTTCTATCATGCGTGATAATTTACGTGAACTTGTTTCTGCCGTTCACCGAAATGTTGAATCGGTTACGCAAGCTGCCGGCGAACTCTCTGCTTCCGCTACTATGGGCGCCCACTCGAGTGTAATTCAGTCTGAGGCTGCTGCTAGTATGGCCGTAGCGATGGAGGAACTGTCAGTTTCGATCGGTCAAGTGGAAGAGCATTCCCGTGAAGCACGCGACGTAACGCTGACTTCTGGTGTGCAATCCGAAAAGAGTAGCGATATTATTCACGGCACCGCGAATGAAATGCGCTTGATATCGGATACCGTAAACGGCACTGCAGATACGCTGCGGGAGCTTGAAAACTTTTCTGGCCAAATTTCCAGTATCATTAACGTTATTAAAGAGATCGCCGATCAGACCAACCTCCTTGCTCTTAATGCTGCGATCGAGGCAGCTCGTGCGGGCGAGCATGGACGTGGGTTTGCCGTAGTGGCAGATGAGGTTAGAATTCTTGCCGAACGTACTGCCAAATCTACGCAAGAGATCACCGTTATGATAGCAAAAATACAACATACTACCAAATCCGCTGTAGAAGAAATGGAGGCGGGAGTGTATCGGGTAAACGAAGGGGTGAAGCAAGCTGATATGGCCGGAGATTCGATGACGGTGATTCGTACCGGTAGCGATCACGTAAGCCGTGCTGTGGATGAAATTACCTTTGCCCTTAAAGAGCAGGTCTCTGCGGCACGAAATATTTCCCGTACAGTGGATCAGATTGCTCAAGGAGCCGAGGAAAATAATGTCTCGGCACTTCAGACAGCATCTTCTGCCAATAGATTAGAAGAGCTCTCGCGGCAATTGAGTGGACTGGCCGGTAACTTTAAAATTGCATAATATTCTTTGAACTATTTTTTATCAGCACTCTTTTACTAAATTCACTTCATATGCGTTATACTATATGCAATAAAAATGGGAGATGTATAATGCAAAACATTGAAAAATATGACAATTTAAAAGACGTTATGCCAAAACTGCAGCCTGTTCTCGTCGAAGCGATCCAATCTGAATTTTTAGAGATCAAAAAAATCAATAAAGAGTGTGAAAAATACATCGCATCCTGTCATCAAATCCCTGAACTAAAAAATGCCGAGTACGTTATTTTTTCGCAGCACATCAAAAAAAATGAACATAAAAACGAAATTTTTGTCTTTATTGATGCGCAGGGTGGAATTGTCCGTCACGTCACCGGGCGTGAGATGGAACTTTATGGATTGTTGGGCTCTTGTTCAAATTTACATGTTTCGGATGAATTTATCGAAGAACAATCGCATTGCGATTCGGATGAATGCCGCCATTAAGCTTCTTCAAAAGTCCATTAGCCGCAAATCGTCCGCTCGCAAAAGAAGCGGTTAGTAAATAACCCCCTGTCGGGGCGTCCCAATCGAGCATTTCTCCTGCACAAAATACATTGGGTAGGTTACGTATCATTAGCTCTTGGGTGAGTGCCTCACGTTTTACCCCTCCCGCTGTACTAATTGCTTCTTCTATTGGCTGCATTCCTGTGAGTCTAATCGGATAGTTTTTTATGAATGCTGCAACACTATGCGCATCTGACCATTTTTCTTTGAGCAATCGCTCACGAATGAGGGCAATTTTAACGCCATCAAGCCCTGCTTTGCGCCAGATATTATTGATGGATTGTTTTCCTGATGGTGCTAGAAGAGCGGTTAATTTGGTGTTTGTTACATAAGGAAGTAAATCCAAATAGAGAGTAGTCTCCCCATGAGAAATGATTGCCTCCCGTAGAGGGCGGGATAATGCATAAACTAACCCTCCCTCAATGCCGTAGGTTGTCAAAATGGCTTCCGAAGAGCTCTTATGCATTTCGCCGGAGTCACTTTTAACCCAGCCCAACACATTTTTGAGCGGCTTGCCCAAATGGGAATCCATGTGGTCGGACCAGATGGTTTTGAAACCACAGTTTGAGGGCAATAAGGGACTAACGGCGATACCCTTGTGTTCTAAAATCTTCACCCATCCCCCATCTGAACCCAGACTTGGCCAACTGGCACCGCCTAGGGCCAAAATAGTCGCATCGGGTGCTATATCCTGTTTACCCGCAGCCGTTGCAAAACGCAAACTTCCCTGTTGCGTAAACCCTTCCCAGTAATGGTTGCAATGTACTTTGACGCCACGTTTTTTCAGATCAGAGAGCCAACGGCGCAGCAAAGGGGCAGCTTTCATTTCGGTGGGAAATATTCGTCCTGACGTTCCGATGAACGAAGAGACGCCCAAGCTTTCCATCCATGCCACGATTTTCTGGGCATCAAATTCATCTATCATGGGTTCGAGCCAATCGCTTTGATCGTAGCGATGGATAAAATCGGAGAGCGGCTCGCTGTGGGTAATATTTAATCCCCCCTTGCCCGCCATGAGGAATTTTCTCCCTATAGATGGCTTTGCTTCATAAACATCTACGCTTAAGCCGTATGTTGATAAAACATCCGCTGCCATTAATCCTGCCGGACCTGCTCCGACAATGGCAACACGCTTAGATTTCAATGACTCTCGTTATTGGGATTTAAAAGGTTTTCTTTTTCTAATGTATAGAGTTCGTAGCGGATCTGCTTGAATTGCTCACTTAAAACAGGTTCTACGATCTTATAGAGCTCTTCCAAGACACGCGCTGACTCTTGCCCTCTTTTATAATTGGCTATCAATATACTTCTCACATCCGTTCGATTCATTTCACTTTGCATTGTGGGGCGTAAAACATCATTGACACTGTCGCGTGAGGCGAGGAGTGCTTCGAGAGGTTCAATACGGCATTGATGACGGAGTGTTTTGAGCGCAGCGGAGAGAGACTTGTCATTGTGAACATAGCGCGCTATGTCCTCAATCACACGTATTCCCTCTTTGAGACGGTTGAGATTGGCATCCACCACTCGGAAGAGTTCCGAGGGTAGAGTGTTATTCGTCACGGCCACCAAAAATTCCGAAAATTTGAAGGAGGGTAATGAAAAGATTAAAGAAATCCAAATAAAGGGCAATTGCGCCATCCATCGGAGTTTCATAGGCACCACGGATAACGTTTTGCGTATCGACCAAAACCATAATACTAATAACGATCAAGAAAACACCCTGAATCGCTACATAGAGTAATGGACTTTTGAAAATAAACACATTCACAAGAGAGACAACCATAATAATAAGAAAAGCAATCATAAGAGGCTTTGTCCAGGTTGTAAAGTCTTTTGCACTTTTAATAGCAAAGAAACTTAACCCCCCAAACAATGCAGCTGTCATAAAGAAGGCATTCCCTACAATAGTAGCTCCCCCCGACATACCAAGGATATGGCTCAATAACGGAGTGATGATAACACCGCTCGCAAACGTAAACCCAAATAGGCCGATCATATTAACGCCCGGTTTGTTTTTGATCATTTGAAGACCAAACATACCAAACAGCATCCATGGAATAGCAATCCACCAGTAGTTCGCCGCAACGATACCGGCAAAAGGCATTCCTACATACGCACCCACACCGCCAGCAAGCATTGATGCCGCGAACAATTTGTACGTCTCTTTAACAAAGGATACGATCTGCGCTTCACTCTTAGAAGCACTCTCGTAACCGTATGCACCTTGTTGTGCATAATCACGATCATATAAACCCATGTCTTTTTCCTTATAGAGGTAAATTTTGATATCAGGAATTATACACCACTTTTATTAACCGTGTATTTGTAAATAAAAATAAATGGTGAGGTTAAAGAGGCAAAAATGGGTAAAAATGTTACAAATAATTACATATGAGCAAAGACTAGAAATCTTTCTCCACTTTTTCGCAAATTCCCTGTAAAAGCTCTTGACAATAAAGGAACTTTTCCCTATAATTCTCCTCCACAAACGCTGGATAGGCCTTGAGTTAAGGTTTAGAGTTTGAGTTTGCGATCATTGAAAACTAAGTAGGTCAAACGGTTTGAGACAATCTCAAAACGTTGACTTAAATGTCAACACAATACAACAACCGTCTATTTACTTTGGTTAGGGAACTAACCACCAAAAAGTAAAATAGATAACAATTTATGAAGCCAATGATTTTAACATCTTGGGTCATAGGATTGAACACCAATTATGGAGAGTTTGATCCTGGCTCAGAGTGAACGCTGGCGGCGTGCCTAACACATGCAAGTCGAACGATGAAGAAGAGCTTGCTCTTCTGATTAGTGGCGCACGGGTGAGTATACCATAGATAATGTACCCCTTAGTTCGGGATAGCCACTGGAAACGGTGATTAATACCGGATACTCCTTCTTGCCTCAAGGTAAGTCGGGAAAGTTTTTTCGC